>NZ_BCYT01000009.1 GCF_001598335.1 Sphingobium abikonense NBRC 16140 | reverse complement strand
GCCGGCCAGCCCCGACGCGGGGGCGGAGGCCGCCGCCGCCTTCCGCGCCCATCGTCTTTCGCTGGGCATATTCGAAGGCGTGGAGGAACTGGGCCAGGACCAGATCCTCTGGCTGGAAACCAACGCACAGGAACTGGGCGGGGTCGATTATGACAAGGGCTGCTATGTCGGCCAGGAAAATACCGCGCGCATGCATTATCGCAACAAGGTGAGCCGCCGTCTGGTCGCCGTCCCGCTCGACCAGGCCGATGACAAGCGCCAGTGTGCCGCGCTGCCCGATCTTGGCCTTTCGATCGAACTGCGCCGCGTGGAGGGGCTGGACCCCGCGCTGCTGCCCGACTGGCTGGCCGCCGCGATCGCGGGGGAAGCGGCGGTATGATCCGCGCGCTGCTGGCGGTCCTCGCCGCCTATGCCCTCATCGCGCCGGCGCGGGCGGAAACGCCCTGGACGCTGGTCAAAACCTATCCGCACGACCCGACCGCCTTTACCGAGGGGCTCTTCTATCATGACGGCGCCCTCTATGAGAGTACGGGGCTTGAGGGCCATTCCGATATTCGCAAGGTGGCGCTCAAGAGCGGCAAGGTGCTGCAACGCCGTGTCGTCGACCCGCCCTATTTCGGCGAAGGCATCGTCAATTGGAAGGACCGGCTGGTCAGTCTGACCTGGCGGCACCGGCGGGGGTTCGTCTGGTCGCTGGCCGACTTCGCGCCCCAGGGCGAATTTCGCTATGAAGGGGAGGGGTGGGCGCTGACGCAGGATGGGCGGCACATCATCATGAGCGACGGCACCGCGCAATTGCGCTTCCTTGATCCCGACAGCCTGGCCGAACAACGGCGCATCACCGTCACCTGGAACGGCCGCGCGGTGCAGCGCCTCAATGAACTGGAATATGTCCGCGGCGAAATATGGGCCAATATCTGGTATGACACGCGCATCGCCCGCATCGACCCGGCGTCGGGCGCGGTGATCGACTGGATCGACATAGCGCCCCTGCGCGCCAAAGCGGGCGTCACCGACAGCGAAGCGGTGGCCAATGGCATCGCCTATGACGCCGCGCGCGACCGAATTTTCGTCACCGGCAAATATTGGCCCAAACTGTTCGAGATACGCGTGGAAACCCGGCCACGCGGTTGACTTGGGCATGCCGAATCGCTAATGGCGACCCTCCCCAACACGCTGGCGAGCGGCAGTGCTTTTCGCACTGGCCGTCTTTTTTGCGTCTAAGGGAATAGGAAATCGGCCATTTCTCCTTGCCAGGGAGGCATGGCCCGGACGCTTTGAGATAGGGTTTGCGCAAGCGGCCCTGTGGAGCAGGAGAATAAATTACCATGGCACGTATTGCGGGTGTCAACATCCCGACCAACAAGCGCGTGATCATCGCGCTCACCTACATTCACGGCATCGGCCGCCACACCGCCGTGTCGATCGCCGACAAGCTGGGTATCGACCATAGCCGCCGCGTGCAGGACCTGTCCGACGCCGAAGTGCTGCAGATTCGCGAAGCCATCGACGCCGACCTGACGGTCGAGGGTGATCTTCGTCGCGAAACCGCGATGAACATCAAGCGCCTGATGGACCTCGCCTGCTATCGCGGCCTGCGTCATCGCAAGGGCCTGCCGGTTCGCGGCCAGCGCACGCACACCAATGCGCGCACCCGCAAGGGCAAGGCGAAGCCGATCGCAGGGAAGAAGAAGTAAGAAACAGTCCGGGGGACTGTTTCGTCTTCTTCTCCGCCGGAGGCAGCTCTCCCCACGGGATGACGCCTCCAGCATCATAAGTTTCAGTAGGATAGAGCAAAATGGCACGCGAACCTCAGCGCATCAAGCGCCGCGAACGCAAGAATATCTCGGCCGGCGTCGCGCACGTCAACGCCAGCTTCAACAACACCATGGTCACCATCACCGATGCCCAGGGCAACGCGATCAGCTGGTCCTCGGCCGGCATGATGGGCTTCAAGGGTAGCCGCAAGTCGACCCCTTATGCCGCGCAGGTCTGCGCCGAAGACGCCGGCCGCAAGGCGGCCGAACATGGCGTTCGCACTCTGGAAGTCGAAGTCAAGGGTCCGGGTTCCGGCCGTGAATCGGCTCTGCGCGCCCTTCAGGCCGTGGGCTTCCACATCACCTCGATCCGTGACGTCACGCCGATCCCGCACAATGGCGTGCGTCCGTCCAAGCGTCGCCGCGTCTAACCGCAGCGTTGCCTGACATGCGGGCGGCGGACGCGTCGCCCGTTTTCCCGTTTGCATCGCCGGAACGTTCCTGTCGGGTCAGGATCATACAGCGTTTCGGCCCATCCCCAGGGGAAATACATGACTGTCAACATGAAGAACTGGCAGGAATTGAAGAAGCCCAACAGCCTCGAAATCAAGGCGTCGGGCGACGGCAAGCGCAAGGCGACGTTCGTTGCCGAACCGCTGGAGCGCGGTTTCGGCCTGACGCTCGGCAACGCGCTGCGTCGGGTTCTTCTGTCCTCGCTTCAGGGCGCGGCGGTCACCTCGATCAAGATCGAGAACGTCCTGCATGAATTCTCGTCGCTGACCGGCGTGCGCGAAGACGTGACCGACATCGTCCTCAACATCAAGCAGGTTGCGCTGAAGATGGAAGGCGAAGGCCCTAAGCGGCTTCAGCTTTCCGCCACCGGCCCCGCCGTGGTGAAGGCCGGCGACATCAGCGTCGTGGGCGATATCGAAGTGATGAACCCGGACCTGGTGATCTGTCACCTCGACCAGGGCGCGACGCTCAACATGGAACTGACCGCTGACGTGGGCAAGGGCTATGTCCCCGCCGTCGCCAACCGTCCGGCCGATGCGCCGATCGGCCTCATCCCGGTCGATGCGCTCTATTCGCCCGTGCGCCAGGTCGCCTACAAGGTGGACAACACCCGCGTCGGCCAGGAACTGGACTATGACAAGCTGTCGCTGACGCTCGAAACCGACGGCACCGTCACGCCGGAAGACGCGGTGGCCTATGCCGCCCGTATCCTGCAGGACCAGCTTCAGCTCTTCGTCCACTTCGAAGACGCGCTGCCCGCCGCTGCGCCCGCCGCCGGCCATGCCGCTGGCGCCGCCGCTTCGGAAAGCGAAAGCGACGCCAACCAGATCAACCGCTATCTGCTCAAGAAAGTGGACGAACTGGAACTGTCGGTCCGCTCGGCCAACTGCCTCAAGAACGACAACATCATTTATATCGGCGATCTGGTCCAGAAGACCGAAGCCGAGATGCTGCGCACCCCCAATTTCGGCCGCAAGTCGCTGAACGAAATCAAGGAAGTGCTCTCGTCTATGGGTCTGCGCCTGGGCATGGATATCCCCGGCTGGCCGCCGGAAAATATCGAGGAAATGGCCAAGAAGCTCGAACAGGAGCTGCTGGGCTGAAAAATCTCCGTTCGTCCTGAGTAGCCGCTGAGCTTGTCGAAGCGGCGTATCGAAGGACCGAGCGCGGCGCGAAGGGCTTCGATACGGGCCTTCGACTTCGCTCAGTCCCTACTCAGCACGAACGGTCAGGGATGAAGGGCGGCATCCATCACACCGCCTGGTCTGGGCTACCTCACACGGGCCCTTAACGAACGAAGGAAACGAACATGCGTCATAAAATCGGTCATCGTAAGCTTCAGCGCAGCTCCGGTCATCGCACCGCCCTGCTGCGCAACCTTGCCGCCTCGCTCATCAAGCATGAGCAGATCCTGACCGGCACCGCCAAGGCCAAGGAACTGCGTCCCTACGTCGAAAAGCTGATCACCCTCGCCAAGAAGGGTGGCCTGTCCAATCGCCGTCTGGCCAGCTCGCGCCTGCAGGACGATGCGCAGCTGACCAAGCTGTTCGAAGTTCTGGCCGAGCGCTACAAGGATCGCAATGGCGGCTACACCCGCGTCATCAAGGCCGGCTTCCGCGCGTCGGACGCCGCCCCGGTGGCGATCATCGAGCTGGTCGACCGTGACGTCGATGCCAAGGGGCAGGATTCCGGTCCGGTCCAGGGCGCTGACGAGGACGAATTCGAAGCCGCCTGATAATCGCCGGTCCTGCTGCGCGGGACGGGATGCTTTACCGACAGGCCGCGTTTCCTTAAGGGAAGCGCGGCCTGTTTTGTTATATATAAAGACCATGGAAGAGAGGATGCGCGGCCTTGCCCTGATCCTGCTGTCGCTCTGGCTGGCCGCTGCCCCGGCCATGCTGCGCGCCAATCCCGACGACGCGAACATCGCGGCGAGCGACCCCGCGCTGCGCTATCCGCGCGCGCTGCGGCAGGACATAGTGGAGGATCATTTCGGCGTGTCGGTCGCCGATCCCTATCGCTGGCTGGAAAATGACCTGCGCGCCGACCCGGCGGTGCGCGACTGGGTGGCGCAGGAAAATGCGCTGACCCGCCGCTATCTCGATGCACTGCCGGGGCGCGATGCGCTCAAAACGCGCTTGCAGGCGCTCTTCGCCCATGGCCGCTATACCGTCCCGCGAAAGGCGGGCGGCCGTTATTTCTACGGCTATAATCGGGGGCTGGAAAACCAGACGCCGCTTTATGTGCGCGAAGGGCTGACGGGCAAGCAGCGGCTGCTGCTCGATCCCAACCGCTGGGCGCAGGATGGCGCCAGCGCGCTCGCTGAATGGACACCCTCGCCCGATGGCCGCATGCTTGCCTATGCCGTGCAGGACGCGGGCAGCGACTGGCGCACGCTGCGCCTGATCGACGTCGACAGCGGCCGCACGCTCGACGATGCCGTGCAATGGGTCAAATTCTCGCAAACCGCCTGGGACGGGCGCAGCGAAGGCTTCTTCTACTCCCGCTTCGCCGCGCCCGGTCCTGGCGAAGCCTTCCGCTCGGCCAACCTTGGCCAAAGCCTCTATTATCACCGCATCGGCACGCCCCAGTCGCAGGATCAGCTGATCTACGCCACGCCCGACCGACCCCGCCTCAGCCATCAGGCGCAGGTGACGGCGGACGGGCGCTGGCTGGTCGTCAGTTCGTTCGAAGGCATCGACCCGCGCCGCGAAATCCATGTCGCGCCCCTGACCGGCGGCCCCATCGTCCTGCGCCGGCTGGTGCGCGGTCCCGCGCAGGACTGGCGGCTGATCGGCAGCCGGGGCGCGACCCTCTATTTCCTCACCGATCATCGCGCGCCCCGCCGCCGCATCGTGACGCTGGACGCCGTCAACCCCGGCCGCAAGGCACAGGAAATCGTGCCGGAACGCGACCAAACGCTGGTGGGCGGCGCGCTGGTGGGCGATCGGCTGATCCTCGCCTCGATGAACGGCGCGCAGACGATCGCCGAACTGGTCGAGCTGGACGGGCGCAAGGTCGGCGACGTGCCCCTGCCCGGCTTTGGCACGGCGGCGGGCTTTGGCGGCCGGTCGGGCGATCCGGAAACGTTTTTCAGCTTTTCCGGCTTCGTCACCCCGGCCAGCATCTACCGTTTCGACACCGCGACCCGCCAGTTTCAGCTCTTCGCCCAGCCCGACCTGCCGTTCGACCCGCAGGATTATGGCATCGAACAGCGGCTCTACCCGTCGAAGGACGGCACGATGATTCCGCTCACCATTATCCGCAAGACCGCGCTGGCCGACAGCGCAACCGCCGCGCCGACCATCCTCTATGGCTATGGCGGCTTCAACATCAGCCTGACGCCCGGCTATTCCGCCACCCGCATGGCCTGGCTGGAGCAGGGCGGGGTCTATGCCATCGCCAATCTGCGCGGCGGCGGCGAATTTGGCAGAGCCTGGCACGATGCCGGGCGCGGCCCCAACAAGCAGAATGTGTTCGACGATTTCATCGCGGCGGCCGAATATCTCAAGGCCAATGGCTTCACCCCGCCCGGCGGCCTGGCGATCGAAGGGCGGTCCAATGGCGGGCTGCTGGTCGGCGCGGTGGTGAACCAGCGGCCCGACTTGTTCGCCGCCGCGCTGCCGGCCGTGGGCGTCATGGACATGCTGCGCTTTGATCGCTTCACCGCCGGCCGCTACTGGATCGACGATTATGGATCGCCCGCCGACAGGCGCGCCTTTCCGCTGCTCTACGGCTATTCGCCCTATCACAACATAGCGGTGGACAAGGACTATCCCGCCATCCTTGTCTCCACCGCCGACACCGACGACCGCGTCGTCCCGGCGCACAGCTTCAAATATGCCGCCGCGCTTCAGGCTGCTGACCTTGGCGCGCGCCCCCGCCTGCTGCGCGTCGAAAGCCGAGCCGGCCATGGCGCGGGCAAGCCCGTCGACAAGCTGATCGACGAATATGCCGACAGCTATGCCTTCGCGGCCCATTTCACTGGCCTTGCGATCAGACCACGCCCCGCCGTAGCGCCGCGTTCAGCCACTGGACAGCCGCCCGCGATTATGGCTCCTTCAGCCGCAGGAGGGCAATGAGCATGATTGGGACCAAGGCACGCTGGATGACCGGAGCGCTGGTGAGCGCGGGCCTGTTGCTGGGCAGCGTCAGCGCCGCCGAAGCGCGTCCGCGCTGGGACCGGGGGCATGACCGGAGCTGGAACGGCGGCTGGGACCGGCATCACCGCTATCGCGGCAACGGCTTTGGCCTGGGCGATGCCATTGGCGTCGCCGCGCTGGTCGGCGCCGTCGCGATCGTCGCCAACTCCATGTCCAGGGACCGCAAGCTGCGCGATCCGATCACTGGCGGCGAATATGACGCACCGCCACCCCGCACCGGCACCGATTATGGCGATGACCTGGGCAGCGATGCGCCGCCGCCCCCCGCCGACGAAGCCGATTTCGCCGACATCGGCGCGCAGGACGATGCGCTGGCCGACAGCTGCGCCCGCGCGGCCCGTGACGAAGCCGAGCGCGACGGCGGCTATGCGGATGTTCGCACCATGGCCAGCCCGGTCGCCACAGCCGATGGCGGCTACAATATCGACGGCCAGGTCGAACAGCGCGCCAGCAGCCGCGCCGCCACCGGCCAGACCCGCCGCTTCACCTGCGCAATAGACCGCGACGGCCGCGTGGCGCAGGTCTATCTCAGCCGCGACCTGGTTTCGCGCTGACACCGGACCGATTCCACTGTTGTTTCACCGGACAAGCGCCTGCCCGTAAGTTGAGGGCTAAAACGCGTCGATTTCAGCCATTTTTGAGGAAGCTGTTAACCATTCGACGCCACCATGGCTGAATGAGCCCGCATGTCCGCCTTTTCAACAATCTAGTGCGTCGGACAGCCCCGCCTGTCCTGACCGGCTTGTCCTATTTCGCGGCCGCCTTCGGGTCGCTGGAATTGACCCGAAGCGGCGACGGCATTGCCGCCCTGTGGCCAGCGAGCGGGATCATGCTGGCGGTGGTGCTGACCACGCCCCGATCGCGTCTCAAATGGCATATCGTCGCGGCCGCCATCGCCAGTCTTCTCGCCAATCTGCTGGCGGGAAACACGTTCCATATATCCGCGATGTTCACTGTCGCGAATATCAGTGAGGCGGCCATTGCCCTATGGCTGCTGCGCTATCGCACCAGCTGTCAGGTGTCTTTCGTCGAGCCGACCGATCTCATTTGCTTTACAAAAGTGGCCGCCATCGCGACCCTGCTGAGCGCAGCCATTGCAACGTTCACTGGTCCCACTCCATCTGCCGACTTTTTTCTCTCCTGGTTCGCAACGGACCTTCTGGGCATCCTCATCGTCTCGCCCTTGCTGCTGATCGTGGGAAGGGGCGTATTCGCTCGCCGGTCAAAGGCGTCATGGGCGTCCGCCCTTTCGGCGATCAAGATATTCATGGCCGTCGCGGTGGTGACGGGGCTATGCTTCTGGCAATCGCGCTATCCGCTCCTGTTCCTCCCCATGCTGGCCGTCCTCATGGCGGTGTATCGCCTCGGACCGCTCGGGGCGGCGGGCGGCGTCCTCATCGTCTCGGGGTTCAGTACGGTGGCGACCGTGTTCGACCATGGCCCGCTGGCATTAATGGCTGGCGGACCATTTGCACGCGGCCTCTTTCTGCAAATCTACCTGCTCGCGCTCTTTGCCGGCGCGCTTCCGATCGCGACGCTGCTGGTGGCAAGAGAGCAGCTGAACAGCCGCCTTGCCAGCAGGATGCGGCTGCTCGAACTCGCCGAATCGGCCGGGCAGATCGGGCATTGGCGGCTCGACTTGGAATCGCAGACGATCAGCTGGTCGCGGGAAGTGTTTCACATTCACGGATTGGAAGGCTCCGCCCCGCCGGCGCTCGACAAGGCGATTGACGCCTATCATCCCGATGACAGGCCCATGGTGCGCGCGCATATCGAACAAACGCTGCAACATCACACAGGCTTTGAATTCAAGGCGCGGATCGTCCGCCCGGACGGCGAGGTGCGGCATGTCTTTTCGAAGGGAGAGATTGATCAGGGCGAATCGAACGGAGCCTCTGGTCTGTTCGGCATCATCCAGGATATTTCCGCGCAGGTGGCGCATGAAGAAAGCATGGAGCAAGCCCGGCGGAGCGCCGAAGACGCCGCGCAGCGTGCGCTCATCATGGCGCAGACGGACCAGCTGACCGGGATCGCCAACCGCCGCCGGACAGAGTATGTTCTAAATCAGGCGATCGCCGCGGCGGAACAGTCCGGCAAGTCCGTTTCCATCGCCATTTTCGATATCGACCATTTCAAGCGGATCAACGACAGCTATGGCCATCAGACCGGCGATGAGGTGATCAGGCGCGTCGCCCAGGAAGCGGCGGCCCAGCTGCGCAGCGGCGATCTCGTTGGTAGATATGGCGGGGAGGAATTCGTCATCGTCCTGCCGGATGCGACTCAGGAAACCGCCTTGCGCGTGGGCGAACGGATCAGGGAAACGATCGAAGCCGCCGACAGCGGTCCCCCTGTCACTATCAGCATAGGCGTAGCGGAGCTGACGCCGGGAGAAAGTGCCGACGCGCTTCTGCGCCGCGCCGACCAGGCCCTATATTCCGCCAAGCGCGCGGGCAGGAACCGACTGCATCTGGCAGCCTGAGACGATCCGCCTTTCAGCGCGCCGCAGAAGATCGGAATGAGGCCGCTGCCATGCCGCCATGCGCCGACCGATACTCAGAGATGCACGCAGCGGGTTTTGCTGTCGGCGCACGCAAAGCTGGGCTAGCATCTGCCCCGAATCAGGGGGTTAGGGGTGGCGGGCTTTCTCTTTGCGCCGAACAACATCATTTTCGTTTCGGCCTTTGCATTGATGCTCGTGATCGGACTCGTCCAGGCCCTGGGTCTGGGCGGCGACGCCGATCTGGATTTGGACGCGGATGCTGACCTGCTCGGCTGGCTCGGATTCGGCCGTCTGCCGCTGCTGGCCCTCATTGCACTGTTCCTGACCCTCTTTTCCGTGATCGGTCTGCTTGGCCAGCAAGCGGCACATGACATTGTCGGCGCAATGCTGTCCCCGTGGATCGCGGTGCCTGTCGCCGGAGCGCTCGCGCTGCCAGCGACCGGCCTGGCGGCACGCGCGCTGGCGCCGCTCCTGCCGCGCGATCACAGCACGGCCATTCCCATCGATCATCTGGTGGGCAGTCATGCCGTCATCGTGACCGGTTGCGCCTGCGCCGGATCGCCCGCGCGCGCCCGCGTTCAGGATCATCATGGTCAGCATCATTATGTCATGGTCGAGCCTGACAATGACGGCCAGCGGCTGGAGGAGGGCGAGACGATCCTGCTCGTACGCCGCGATGGCCAGATCTTTCGCGCCATATCCCATGGCGATCGCTACTTGCCCCGGCTCTGAGGAGACAATGTCATGACCCTTCCCGTCGCACAGGACGGCGTATCCGTGCTGCCTTATGCGGTGATCGCCGGTAGCGGCCTCCTCGTTCTCATCGTACTGGGCGTCATCATCGCGCGCCTCTACAAGCGGGCGTCGAAGGAAATCGGGTTCGTGCGCACCGGCTTTGGCGGCGAAAAGGTGGTGATGAATGGCGGCGCGCTGGTGCTGCCGATCTTTCATGAAACCATGCCGGTCAACATGAACACGGTGCGCCTGGCGGTCGAACGGAAAAATGCCGACGCGCTCATCACGCTAGATCGGCTGCGCATTGACGTGAAGGCGGAATTTTACGTGCGCGTGAAGCCGGACGCGCAATCCATCGCGATCGCTGCCCAGACGCTCGGCATGCGTACCATGAACCCCGAAGCGCTCAAGGAATTGGTCGAGGGCAAATTTGTCGACGCCTTGCGCTCCGTGGCGGCGGGCATGACGATGAACCAGCTGCATGAACAGCGCAGCGAATTTGTCCAGAAAGTGCAGCAGGTTTCGTCGGTCGATCTTGCCATGAACGGCCTGGAACTGGAAAGCGTGTCGCTCACCGGTCTCGACCAGACTTCGATCGAGCATTTTAATGCCAATAACGCCTTTGATGCCGAAGGCCTTACCAAACTGACCGAACAGATCGAACTGCGCAAGAAGACCCGCAACGACATCGAGCAGGAAACCCGCGTCCAGATCGAAACGAAAAATCTCGAGGCTGAACGTCAGTCGATGATCATCGCGCGCGACACCGAATTTGCACGGCTGGAGCAGGAACGCGAAGTCGAAATGCGCCGCGCGGAACAGGCGGCCGAAGTCGCCCGCGAACAGGCGCTGCGTCAGCAGGAGGCGGAACAGGCGCGGATCGAGGCGAAGAAACTGGTCGATAGCCAGCAGATCGAGGCTGACCGCACCGTCAAACAGGCCCGGATCGCGCAGGAACAGGCGCTCGAACTGGCCCGCCAGGAACAGCAGATCGCCGTCCAGAACAAGAGCCGGCAGGAAAGCCAGGCCAAGGCCGAAGCCGACGAGGCCCGCGCCAAGGCTGTCGCCGCCGAGGAACAGGTTCAAACCTCCCGCGCGACGGAAGTCGCGGAACGCGCCAAGCGCATCGAACTTATCGACGCGGCACGGGAAGCGGAACGCGCCGCCATTCAGGTCCGGGTGGAAGCCGAGGCGGAAAAGCAGGCCGCTGCCGACCGCGCCGAAGCCATGCGCCTGGCTGCGGAGGGCGAGGCGGAAGCGGCCAAGCTGCGCGCCGAGGCGGATCGTGTTCGCTTTGAAGTGGAGGCAGCGGGCCAGCGTGCGGTGAACGAAGCGGCCAACATCCTTTCGTCCGATCAGGTGTCGCTCCAGACCAAGATCGCGCTGCTCAAGATACTCCCGGATCTGGTGCGCGAAGCGGCCAAGCCGATGGAGGCAATCGATTCCATCCGCATCGTTCAGGTCGATGGCTTGACTGGCCAGGGCGGCGGCGTGGACGGATCGGCTGGCACCGGCACTGGGGGCGGGGATCAGAACCTTGCCAACGCGGCCGTCTCTGCGGCCCTGCGCTATCGGGCCCAGGCGCCGGTGATCGACGGCCTCATGAAGGAGCTGGGTTTGGACGGCACCAGCCTCGACGCGATGGTGAAGGGCGCGGCGGCGTCCCCATCCCCTGTTGCCAGCTCCCCACAGCCGGTCGAGGATAGTCCGGCGGCATAGGCCGGACCCCAGGCCGGCCTGCTGCCTTGACCGGAATGGGAAACCGCAGACCAACGGGGGCAGGGCGCGGGATGCGGGAGCGAGGCTGGCATAGAGTCGCCTTGGCCGCATCCAACACCCTTCCAATGTTGGAAAATAACTGATCTATCCTGCCAGATGCCGGCCCATGCCTCCCTTCACACGTCGAGCCCCATCCCGCCTCGTCAACGCCCGTTCGCACGGCCATTCGCTGCCGAACCTCTGTCGCTCAGGTGTCGCTTCGTGGTCGCTTTGTGGTCGCTTTCCGGTCGCTTCGGGCCTCGAAAGCCCGACGACACTGTGAACTTCGCCCCTGTCGCTTTTGCCACCGGCTGTGCCATGCCCATGGCCTTGTCGCACGGGCATCATGCCGCCCCGGCGATTGGGCGTCCCCCTCGCATCGGGGGCGTGGCGCGCTCAACTGGACATTGCGCGAATGGGCGACTAACCGGGCGCGAATCCCTTCCACCATTCGACATAAAGGCGATTCGATGACGCTGCCCCTTCAGGATACGATCCTCATCGTGGATTTCGGCAGCCAGGTGACTCAGCTTATCGCCCGGCGCGTGCGCGAAGCCGGGGTCTATTCCGAAATCGCCCCCTTTACCGCCGCCGCCGAAGCGTTCGAGCGCCTGAAGCCCAAGGGCATCATCCTGTCCGGCTCTCCGGCCGGCGTTCCCGACGAAGGTAGCCCGCGCGCGCCGCAGGCGCTGTTCGACGCCGGCGTGCCGATCCTCGGCATCTGCTACGGGCAGCAGGTGATGAGCCATCAGCTGGGCGGCGAAGTGCGTCCCGGCCATGAAACCGGGGAGGGCGGCGAATTTGGTCGCGCCTTCCTGACCGTGACCGAACCCTGCGCCCTGTTCGACGGATTGTGGGAGGTTGGCGAGCGGCATCAGGTATGGATGAGCCATGGCGACAAGGTCACGAAATTCGCCCCGGGCTTCAAAATCGTCGCCGTGTCGGACGGCGCGCCCTTCGCGGTCATCGCCGATGAAGAGCGGAAATTCTACGGCACGCAATTCCATCCCGAAGTCGTGCACACGCCGGACGGCGGCAAGCTGATCGCCAATTTCGTCCGCCATGTCTGCGGCCTCGCCGGCGACTGGACCATGGCCGAGTTCCGGCAGGTCAAGATTGCCGAAATCCGTAGCCAAGTCGGCGATGGCCGGGTCATCTGCGGCCTGTCGGGTGGCGTCGACAGTGCGGTGGCGGCGGTGCTGATCCATGAGGCGATCGGCGATCAGCTCACCTGCGTCTTTGTCGACCATGGCCTGATGCGGCTGGGTGAAGCGGAACAGGTGGTGAGCCTGTTCCGCGAACATTATGGCATCAAGTTGGTGCATGTGAATGCGGAAGATCGCTTCCTCGGTGGCCTCGCCGGCCTCACGGACCCCGAAAAGAAGCGCAAGTTCATCGGCGGCGAATTCATCGCCGTGTTCGAGGAGGAAGCGAAGAAGATCGGCGGCGCGGACTTCCTGGCGCAGGGCACGCTCTATCCTGACGTGATCGAATCCGTCAGCTTCACCGGCGGGCCGTCGGTAACGATCAAGTCGCACCACAATGTCGGCGGCCTGCCCGAGCGCATGAACATGAAGCTGGTCGAACCCTTACGTGAACTGTTCAAGGACGAAGTGCGCGTGCTGGGCAAGGAGCTTGGGCTGCCCGACATTTTCGTCGGCCGCCATCCCTTCCCTGGCCCGGGCCTTGCCATCCGCATCCCCGGCGAAGTCACCAAGGAACGCTGCGACATATTGCGCAAGGCCGACGCAATCTATCTGGAGGAAATCCGGGGCGCGGGCCTCTATGACGCGATCTGGCAGGCCTTCGCCGTGCTGCTGCCCGTCCGCACCGTGGGCGTAATGGGCGACCACCGCACCTATGACAATGTCTGCGCCGTGCGCGCCGTCACCTCCACCGACGGCATGACCGCCGATATCTACCCCTTTGACGCCGCGTTTTTGAGCCGCGTCGCCACCCGCATCATCAACGAGGTGAAGGGCATCAACCGCGTCGTCTACGACTATACCAGCAAGCCCCCCGGCACGATCGAGTGGGAATGATTGATCCCGCGTGTGTTGCCGCTCGATCGGCATTATGAGCATTTAGTCGAGCGGCGTATAAAGGCCCGAAGAACTCGCTCTGGCTCCCTAAACCCTATCCGCCTGCACCACCACATCGATCGCCCGTAGCGCCGACAGGATCCGCATCAGATGCTGGGCGTCGGCCACTTCCAGGTCGATGATGTCGGTGTGGAAGGGGCCTTCGCGGTTGACCAGCTGGAGGTTGAGGATGTTCGCCTTGGTCGCGCCGAAGACATTGGCGACGGCGGCCAGCGCACCGGGCTGGTTCTTGACAATGACGGAGAGGCGGGCGGTGCCGCCCTTGGACTTGCTGTCCCAGCTCAGATCGACCCAGTCGTCATCCTGCTCCACCTCCAGCGAGCGGCAGTCGATGGTGTGCACCTCGATCGGCGCGCCGGTGCGGCGCACGCCCACGATGCGGTCGCCGGGCACGGGATGGCAGCAATCGCCAAGATTATAGGCGATGCCCGGCGTGAGGCCGCGGATCGACACGGGTTCATGCTGGCGCGGATGCACATCCTCCATCCCCTGCGCGCTGGTGGAGCCGGGGACCAGCGCCTCCATCACTTCATGGTCGAGCACGCGGTGGGTGGCGATGGCGACCATCAGCGCCGCGCGATCCTCCAGCTTCAACCGCTTGAGCGCCGCCTTCAGCGCCTTGTCGCCCAGTTCGCTCGCAAGATCGGCCGGGAAGCGGCCGATAATCTCCTCATAGAGTTTCTCGCCAAGCTTGATCTCCTCACCGCGCTGTTTCTGGCGGATGAAGCGGCGGATGGCGGCGCGCGCCTTGCCTGTGATGGCAAAGGAGAGCCAGCCGGGCTGCGGCTCCTGCCCCTCCGACTTCAATATTTCGACCTGGTCGCCATTGTCGAGGGAGGTGCGCAGCGGCACGACACGACCATTGACCTTCGCCCCCACGGTCTGGTTGCCAAGGCTCGTGTGAACGGCATAGGCGAAATCGACCGGGGTGGAGCCTTTGGGCAGCTGGTGCAGCTCGCCCTTGGGGGTAAAGGCGAAGATGCGGTCCTGATACATCGCCATGCGGGTATGTTCGAGCAGCTCTTCCGCGTCCTGGCTCTGTTCGAGGATCTCGACCAGGTCGCGCAGCCAGGCGGCATGATGATCGGTCGCGTCGCCCTTCTGCTTGTAGGCCCAATGGGCGGCAAGGCCCAGTTCCGCGTCATTGTGCATCGCGCGGCTGCGAATCTGCACCTCTATGCGGGCATTGTCCTGATGGATGACGGTGGTGTGGAGCGAGCGATATCCGTTGCGCTTGGGTGTGGAGATATAATCCTTGAAGCGGCCGGGCACCATCTTGAAGGTCTGGTGGATGATGCCGAGTGCGCGGTAGCAGTCGGCCGTGCTGTCGGTGATGACGCGGAAGGCCATGACGTCGGTCAACTGTTCAAAGCTGATGTGGCGCTCCTGCATCTTGCGCCAGATGGAATAGGGATGTTTCTCGCGGCCCGAGACGGTCACGGACAGGTCGTTGCCGCCCAGCAGCAATTGCAGTTCCGCGCCGATGCGGTCGACCTTGTCATGGCCGCCTTCCTTCAGATGTTCGAGGCGCCGGGTGATGCTGTCATAGGCCTCCGGCTCCAGCTCGCGAAAGGCGAGCAGCTGCATCTCGCGCATGAAGTCGTACATGCCGATCCGCTCGGCCAGCGGGGCGTAGATGTCCATGGTTTCGCGCGCGATGCGGCGGCGCTTGGCCTCATTCTTGATGAAGTGCAGCGTGCGCATATTGTGCAGCCGGTCGGCCAGCTTGACCAGCAGCACGCGAATGTCGTCGGACATGGCGAGCAGGAACTTGCGCAGATTTTCGGCCGCCCGCTCATTTTCGGACATGGCCTCGATCTTGGACAGCTTGGTCACGCCATCGACCATGCGGGCAACGTCGGGACCAAAGGCGCTCTCAATCTCGTCATAGGTGACGAGCGTATCCTCGATCGTGTCGTGGAGGAGGGCGGTGACGATGGTCTGATCGTCGAGGTTGAAGTCGGTGAGGATGCCCGCGACTTCGATCGGGTGGCTGAAATAGGGGTCGCCGCTGGCGCGCTTTTGCGAGCCATGTTTCTGGACCGAAAAGACATAGGCGCGGTTGATCATCGCCTCGTCCGCATCCGGATCGTAGCGTTTTACCCGTTCGACAAGTTCATATTGACGCAGCATCGCCGCCGATTGTGTTGGAACCCTCTTGTCGTGCAACAAAAAAACGCCATGTTGCGATAATAAGGTGGCGATTTTGCAACGGGTGTTGCTTTGCGCTATATGTGGGACAGATGAAACATAATCTGGCACAGGATTTGGAACAATGCGCGCTGCCCAGCGCGCTGGAGATGATGGGAGAGCGCTGGTCCTTCCTCATCCTGCGCGGCGCGCTGTCGGGCATCCGCCATTTCGAGGAATTCCAGTCGACCCTGGGCATCGCCCGCAACATCCTGGCCAACCGGCTCGCCCGGCTGGTGGAAAACGGCATTTTGGTGCGCCAGCCGATGCAGTGCGACCGGCGCAAGGTGGAATATCGCCTGACGCCCAAGGGGCAGGACTTGGCGCCTGCGATGATCGCGCTGCGCCAGTGGGGCGAGCGCTGGGGCTGCGGCACGCAGGCGTGCCAGGTGCTGGCCGACAAGCGCGACGGGCAGCCGATCCGCCCCATCGCCATCCAGGCGCATGACGGGCGGACGCTGGACCTTGCCGACCTGGTATGGCTGTGCACCGATGAAGTGACGCCCATGGCTGAGGAACCGGCCGCCGCTGCGTGAGGCGGCTTCCCGACCGGGCGATAATGGCATAGGCATGGGTCCCATGTCCGTGACCCGCATCCAGCCCCAGCCCTTTTTCGCTGACAAGAACCGCGCCTTCTGGAACCTGCAATCGCTCGGATGGGCCGGCGCGTTCCTGTTGCGCGGATCCTCCACCATCGCGAACGGGCAATCCTTTTCCAGCCTGATTCCGGTGCTGATTTCCACGGTGACGGGCTATTCGGTGACGCTGCTGATGGCGGTGGCGTTCCGTTACTTGCTGAAGCAGCGGCCGATCGTTACCTGGGGCGTGTCGATCCTGACCGTGGTGCTGGCCGCTGGCTTGGTGGCGTTCATCGACGCCTGGGTCTTTTCCACCCAGAACCGGAGCGGCGACACGGCGGGCGTGCAGCTTTTCCTGGGCGCTTTCTACCTGTCGGTGACGCTGATCGGCGCGTGGTCCGCGCTTTATTATGCGATCAATTTCTATTTGACGGTGGAGGAGCAGGCGGACCAGCTCACGCGGCTGGAAACCCAGGCGTCGAGTGCGCAATTGGCGATGCTGCGTTATCAGCTCAATCCCCATTTCCTGTTCAACACGCTCAACAGCATATCGACGCTGGTGCTGCTCAAGCAAACCGACAGGGCCAATGCGATGTTGTCGCGCCTGTCGTCCTTCCTGCGCTACACGCTGATCAATGAACCCACCGCGCAGGTGACGATCGCGCAGGAGGTGGAGACGCTCAAGCTGTATCTGGAGATCGAGAAGATGCGGTTCGAGGACCGGCTGCGTCCGTCCTTCGTGATCGATCCCGCCGTGTCGCATGCGCGCCTGCCATCGCTGCTGTTGCAGCCGCTGGTGGAAAACGCGATCAAATATGCGGTGACGCCCAAGGAGGAAGGGGCCGATATCACGGTTACCGCGCAACCTGCCGGTGAAAATGTCCGGATCATCGTATCGGACACCGGGCCGGGATTGAACGATGGCGCCATCAAGCCGCACATTCCCATGAGCGAGGGAACGGGCGTTGGCCTGCCGAACATCCGGGACCGGTTAATTCAGGCCTTCGGGGAACGACAGCGCTTTGAAACGCGTTCCACGCCGGGCGGATTTTCGGTCATCATCGAAATTCCGCTTAACATGGATGAAAGATCGAAAGTCGCCGCATGACCATCAGAACAATCCTCGTCGACGACGAAAGCCTGGCCATTCAGGGCCTTCAGCTGCGTCTGCAAGCGCATGAGGATGTCGAAATCGTCGAAACCTGCACCAATGGCCGCGAAGCCATCCGCGCCATCAAGACGCACAAACCCGACCTTGTGTTCCTTGATATCCAGATGCCGGGCTTTGACGGCTTTTCCGTAGTCCAGGGCATGATGGAGGTCGAACCGCCGCTGTTCATCTTCGTCACTGCCTATAGCGACCATGCGATCCGCGCGTTCGAGGCGCAGGCGGTCGACTATCTGATGAAGCCGGTGGAGGAAGGGCGCCTCGCTGACGCGCTCGACCGCGTGCGCCAGCGCCTGACCGAAAAGCGGCAGGTGCAGGAGGTCGAAAAGCTGCGCGAGGTGCTGGCCGAAGTCGCGCCCCAGGCGATGACCGATTTTGCCGTGAGCGAGGATGGCGCGCCTGCGTCCAACCGCTTTGAAAAGCTCATCAACATCAAGGATCGCGGCCAGATCTTCCGCGTCGACGTCGATTCGATCGAGCGCATCGACGCGGCGGGCGACTATATGTGCATCTACACCGCCGACAACTCGCTGATCCTGCGCGAGACCATGAAGGACCTGGAAAAGCGGCTGGACCCGCGCAATTTCCAGCGCGTCCACCGCTCCACCATCGTCAATCTGAGCCAAGTGCGGCAGGTGAAGCCCCACACCAACGGCGAATGTTTCCTGGTGCTCGAAAGCGGCGCGCAGGTGAAGGTCAGCCGCTCCTACCGCGACGTGGTGGCGCGCTTCGTACACTGAGGCGAGCGTCGGCCCGTGCGGTCCACGCGGGACCGCCCGTGTTCGAGCCTGTGCCTGATGGTGTGCGGAGGGAGCGGGATGCCGGGTCAAGCCCGGCATGACAGTTGGCAATAGCCGCCGCTCTGGCGTAAATTATTCTCCCCTCCAAGGGCAGAATGGCTGTGACCCATCATTCTTCATCATTCGCATCACAGCGGTGGTCCAATCGCTATGTCCTGCTCAGCTAAGAGCGGCAGTTAAATCCTCCCCTGGAAGGGGAGGATGGTCTGGAAGTGACCATTTCTTCCCATAAACGTGACCGTTAGCGTTTGCCCGATAGCAGACATTGCGGTTAAGGCCTCGATACGCCCAATGTGCAGGCTTCCAATGCATCTTGCGCCAACTTGTCGATCCGATCGTCGCCGGACGCATCGACCCATGGCCTAATATGCTCGACCAAAGAAGCATCCGCAATGAGCGCGACAGCTTCAAATACCGGCACGCTCACGCAGTCGCTGCATAGCGCGGAGATTGCATAAGGGAGCGCGAGTTTGGGATCGCGCTGCGCAAGCCCCAAGAGAGCCTCTGCTCTGACAATCTCTTCTTTGTCCCCGGCTGCGGCGAGCAAAGCCTCGCGCACCTGCGGAGTGTCGACTTCCTGTTGCGAGAGCAGCATTGTTGCCCAGTCACGTTTGGCTAAGTCATCGTCCCTTGTCAGCTCAATGAGGTGTCGCAGGTTTTTATCGGCGAACGTGCTTCCGGCAAGAGGCACGCTCTCGGCTATGACCGCATTCAGGAAGTCAGATGCTGGATAGTAGTCCTCGCTCATCAATGTGCCATACCAGTTTTATCGAAAGGCATCTAACCACACTTCTCTGATGGATAACGGACAGTCCGCCTCTCACCCAACTTCGTCATTCCCGCGAAAGCGGGAACCCATATTTCGACTATAGCCCACGTGCCATGCTGGAACACGGATCCCCGCCTTCGCGGAGATGACGATAGATGCGGGATAACGATGGCGAGAGACTGTTCACAACCCATCCGATGATCCCGTGCCGGCCGCGCTTGTTCGAGCAGGCAGGGCGAAGACGGCAGGGAGGTAGAAATTGCAGGACTCGGCGGCGGGCTGGGCGCTCGCCGCCCGATTCAAATTGACCGGACCGGCGCGCCAGGCGCGCAAGGTCCGTCTCCCGTGCCTCAATGCTTGCCGGGCTTGCTCGATGGGCCCGGCGGGGCGGTGTTTAGAAGTTCGACACCGACGGGGAGCGCGTCACCATCATATCGGCCTGTCCCGCACATCGACACCGTTCTACGCCCCCATGGAGATCGAGAGGGCAAACAGTGTATCGAATGAAAGATGACCCAAGGGATTCTCTACAGCTTTCGTCGTTGCCCCTATGCCATTCGCGCGCGTTTGGCCCTCGCCGTAAGCCGGACTCTCGTCGAACTGCGCGAGGTGAAGTTATCCGCGAAGCCGCAGGCTATGCTGGCAGCCTCGCCTAAGGGCACTGTGCCGGTGCTTGTTCTGCCCGACGGCAGAGTCGTCGACCAAAGCATCGATATCATGCGCCATGTATTGGCCGGAAATGATCCAGACGGCTGGTTGCGCGGCGACGATCCAGAGTTGATTGCGATGAACGACGGCCCCTTCAAATATGACCTCGATAGATATAAATATCGCGAACGTTATGTATCCGATGCCCTATCTCATCGGAGCGCCGCGCTGGCATTTCTGAATGAGCTGGAAGGCAGGCTGATGAGGCATCCCTATCTCGGCGGGGACATATGGGGGCTAACAGACGCAGCGATACTGCCGTTCATTCGCCAATTCGCTGCAGTCGACCAAAATTGGTTCGACACTCTCCCGCTCCCGGCTCTAAAGGCCTGGTTAGGCAAGAGCATGGCATCAAAATTGTTCGCTACGGTGATGGTGCGTTTGGCGCCCTGGTCACCAGATCGGGCTGCAGTCCATTTCCCTCCAGCAACTTAATAGCCCCTTATTTTAAAAGGCCTAAACGATCCTTTGTTGCCCCTGAGAGGCGCATTTTTCGCCTCCAACTCCGGTCGCCTCGCTTTTGGGTGGCGAGTTTTATCGCAGATCGCTCTCACAGTCTAAAGTCACTCAACTCTGGATGATCATCAGGGCGCCGTCCCTGCGTCCAATGGAATTTCCGCTCTGCCATATCGATAGGCGCATCGTTGATGCAGGCGAACCGACGCTCCATCAGGCCGCTTTTGTCAAATTCCCAATTCTCGTTGCCATAGGACCGGAACCAATTGCCGCTGTCGTCATGCCATTCATAGGCAAAGCGCACGGCGATGCGATTGTCGCGAAAAGCCCATAATTCCTTGATCAGCCGATAGTCCAGTTCGCGCTGCCACTTGCGGGTAAGGAAGGCGACGATCGCAGAGCGACCATTGACGAACTCCGCCCGATTCCGCCACTGGCTGAGCGGTGTATAGGCCATGGCCACCTTCGCGGGGTCGCGGCTGTTCCAGCCATCCTCGGCCAAGCGCACCTTCTCGATAGCGGTCTCCAGCGTGAAGGGCGGCAACGGCGGTCTTGAATTGTCCATCATGCGTCTCCCATCTTGGCAAGGCGATCCTGCAACGCCCTGTTCTCGGCTTCCAGGTGCGCCAGCCGTTCATGCAGCGGCCGGACCGCCTGCTCAATCTCGCGCTCGGTGAAGCGCGGCGTGATATGCTGCGGACAATTCCAGTCGAACGCCTCCAGCCGCAGCCGAAATATGCGCTCGGGCCGCGCCTTGTAATCCTTATCCGTGACAAGCTCGGTAAGCGCAGGATCGGCATCGAGCGCCAGCTTCTCGACATGAACATAAATTTTCAGTCGGGCGCGACGAGGATAGTCCATCAGGATCAGGCAGGCTCGGTCATTCGCGGCGAGGTTGCCGGTGCTGATATATTGGCGGTTGCCGCGATAATCGGCAAAGGTCAGCGTTCGGTCATCCATCATTTTGAGGAAGCCGGCAGGGCCTCCGCGATGCTGGACATAGGGCCAGCCATCCTCCGACACGGTTGCCATGCAGAAACTGTCACGGGCAGCCAGGAAATGCGCTTCATTGTCGGTGAAGCGGTCAAAGGCGCGATTGCCGCTGAACGCCGCCCAATGGGCATCCGCGCCCATCTCCGCCTGCGCCGCCTGGACGCTTGGCGTCATAGCGATATCCAGAAAACCATAGGACATGGTCTGTCTCCCATCATCCGTCAGCAGCAGGGCCATGCATGACCATGGCCCCGTCGAGGTTCAGCGCGCGGCGACCTTGCGATCGAGGAAGTCGTGGATCAGCGGCGCCATTTCATCCAGCTTGTCTTCCAGAGCAAAATGGCCGGTGTCTAGAATATGCATCTCCGCGTCGGGCAGGTCGCGCTTGTACGGGTGCGCGCCGGATTCGGGGAAGATCTTGTCATTCTTGCCCCAGAGGATCAGCGTCGGCGGCTTCCGCTCACGAAAGAAGGCCTGGAACGCCGGGTAGAGCGGCACATTGGTGCGATAGTCGTAAAACAGGTCGAGCTGGATGTCCTTGTTGCCTGGCCGGTCGAGTAGCGCCTGGTCATGGACCCAGTTGTCGGGGCTGATACGCGACACGTCCCGCACGCCATCGTGATATTGGAACTTGGTGGCGTCGGGGCCGACGAGCCACTGCCGCCCGCCGCCCTTCGGCGTGGATGACATGGATCGGCAACGGCTTTTCCATATGATCGTCCAGAACCGTGACCACCCGCCCGGCGGCCAATGCCGGCTCGACCTGATAGGAGAGCACGCGGGTCAAGCCCCAGCCCTGTTCAGCGGCTGAGATTGCCGCTTCATTGGTGTTGCAGAAGAGCTGGGGGTGGACCGTAACGCTGCTCCGCCCCTCCGGACCGAAATGCCATTCGGGCGAGGCCCATGCCCCGGTCGGGCCGATGATGCGATGATGGACAAGGTCGGCCGGGGTCCGGGGCATGACATGCTGCTCGAAATAGGCCGGCGCGCCGCAGATGACCCGCTGCACCGACCCGACACGGATCGCGCTTAAGCCCGAGTCCGGCAGATGCCCGATCCGGACCGCGACATCGATGCCTTCCTCGACGACATTGACCAGCCGATCGACGAACAGGCTGCGCCCGGTCACGGGAAAGCGATCCAGATAGTCGAGCAGGATCGGCAGCACATATATCTGGCCGAAAATCAACGATCCTGTGACGATCAGCGTGCCGGAGGGATTGCCATGAGCGCCTGCCGCCGCCGCGTCTGCGTCCGCCATATCGGCCAGGATGCGGCGACAATCATCGAGATAGCCACGACCCGCCTGGGTCAGTTTGACCGAGCGCGTCGTGCGGGTCAGCAAACGCACGCCAATCTCGCCCTCCCCAACGTCGAGATCGCCCGCGTTACAGCCGGCGGACTCATATGCAGTTGCCGCGCGGCTTCAGCGAAACCGCCTGCTTCCGCTACGCGGACGAATATCTTCATGGCCTGCCAGCGATCCAAAACATTCCCCGAATACAGATTTGGGACTGAGTTGTGCGCGGGATGTCATAGGCCGGTCAATCCGCGCACATGAACAATCCCAAGATAACCGCTCGCGAACGGCGCGATCATACTTCGATGATCGCCTTCCTCCTCTCCTGTGGTTTTGATGGCTATAGGTAAATCGATTTAGGGGAGATCGACCCGTAGCCACCACTCGACAACAGTCTCATCGATCCAAGAAGGTGACAATCAGCCTCTCAGCGCTCCTCGTTGCAATAGCCTGAATTTTTTGGGGAAAACGATTACGGACTTCGGGATGTCTTGCGTCCAAACGATGGCCAGCGATGGACCATAACGCCCTTTGCTCCGGAACATGCGGGCCGATCGTTGCTTTCCTTTGCGTCTCACAGGCGAGCGAGGATGCGATGGCGAAGACAGTGGCGGCGGTGATTGTGGAAACCCTGCAGGCGGCGGGTGCCAGCCGATGCTATGGCATTCCAGGCGACACGCTCAATCATGTGACGGACGCCATTCGACAGAGCGACATCCGGTGGGTCCATATGCGGCATGAGGAGGCCGGGGGATTTGCGGCGGGTGCGGACGCCCTGCTGACTGGCGAGCTTGCGCTCTGCGCTGGATCCTGCGGCCCCGGCAGCCTGCATTTTATCAACGGCCTGTTCGAATCTCATCGCAACCGCGCGCCGGTCGTCCTGATCGCCAGCCAGATCGTGCGCGACGAACTCGGCTTCGATTTCCCGCAGGAGGTCGACTTCAAATCCGTCTATCAGTCGTGCAGCGTCTTTTGCGAGGAAATCCGGACGCCTGCGCAGGCTCGGCGCAAGACGGCGATGGCCGCGCAGGCGGCTCTTTCAAAACGCGGGGTCGCCGTGCTCATCGTGCCCGCCGACATCTCCAGTGCCAAGGCGCCGGACGAGCCGCCTTTCTCGGTCCATCGTCCCCAGCCACAGGTTCGCCCCAGCGACGTGGAACTGGACCAGATCGCCGCGACGCTCGCGAAGGGCAAGAAGATCGCCATCTATGGCGGGTCGGGTTGCGAGGGGGCGCATGACCAGGTGGTCGCGCTCGCCAATATGCTGCAGGCCCCGGTCGCCCATACCTCTCGCGCCAAGGATTTTCTGGAACATGACAATCCCTTCGATGTCGGCATGACCGGCATCTTTGGAGGAGAGGCAGGCTATCATGCGCTGATGACCTGCGACACGCTGCTGCTGCTGGGCTGCGACTTCGCGTGGCGGCAATTCTATCCGGACAAGGCTACGATCATCCAGGTCGATCTGGACGGATCGCATCTGGGGCGCCGACATCCCGTCAACCTCGGCGTGGTCGGCGATGTCGGTGCGACGCTCGACGCCCTGCTGCCGCGCGTGACATCGCGCGACGATCGCCATTTTCTTGCCGAGTGTCTGGATCACCGTGCTCGCAGCGTCGAGAAAGAAGGGCGCCATGCGACGGTCGGCAAGGGCGGCGCCATCCATCCCCAATATCTGACGGAGGTCATCTCCCGCGCCGCGCCGCCCGATACGATCTACACGGCGGACGGCGGATCGCCGATGGTCTGGTGCCTGCGCCATGTCGCGTCCACCGGGCAGAACCGCACCGTCATCAGCCTGAGCCACGGCACCATGGCAAATGCCATGCCACAGGCTCTGGGCGCCAAGGCGGCCTATCCCGATCGGACTGTCATCTCGCTGTCCGGCGACGGCGGCATCGCGATGCTGCTTGGCGACCTGCTGACCGCCGTGCAGGAAAAGCTGCCGATCAAGGTCGCGATCTTCAATAATGGCGCACTCGATTTCGTGGAGATTGAACAAAAGGTCGACGGATTGCTCGACACCTATACCGACCTGCTCAATCCCGACTTCGCCCGCGTGGCGGAAGCGATGGGCCTGTGGGGCCGGCGCGTGGAGCAGGCGGAGCGGCTGGAACAGGACGTGCAGGACTGGCTGGCTGCTCCCGGCCCGGCCCTGCTCGACGTCGTGACCGACCGGTTCGAACTGGTCATGCCCCCCAAGGTTGCCGTCGACCAGGTCGCCGGCATGGCACTCTACTCAGCGAAAGCGATACTCAATGGACGTGGCGGCGACGTGAAGGGCATTATCCAGAACCTGTTGTCATGAGGCCGCAGTCGAGCATCACCGCCGCGCTCACGCGCGATCACGCCCTGTCGCGCAACCTCGTGCTGCTGCTCGCCCTGGCGGGGACTATCGCGACCCTCATCATCTGCGGGCGGCATCCGCATGCCCTGTGGGCGTTGCTGCTGTTCGGGCCAATATTGCTGGTGGCGCTGATCGATCTGTTCCAGACACATCATTCCCTGCGCCGCAATTATCCGGTCTCCGCGCGCGCACGCTGGTTCTTCGAGTGGCTGCGCCCGTTCCTGCGCGCCTATATTGTCGAGAGCGATCTCGATGGCCGCCCCTTCAGCCACGACGAGCGGTCGCTGGTCTACGCACGGGCCAAGGGTGAAGTCGACGCTCATCCCTTTGGCACCGAACTGGATGTCTATTCCGATGAATATGAATGGCTCGCCCATTCAATCGCTCCTGCCCGCAACGCGCCGAAAGACACGCGGGTGCATGTGGGCACGGATCAATGCAGCCGTCCTTACAGCGCGGCGCGGCTCAATATCTCGGCCATGAGTTTCGGCGCACTGGGCGCTCACGCGATAGAAGCGCTGAACCTCGGGGCGAAGCAAGGCGGCTTCTATCACGACACCGGCGAGGGTGGACTCTCGCACTATCATTTGAAGCATGGCGGCGACATCGTCTGGGAAGTCGGCTCGGGCTATTTCGGGTGCCGCGACAAGGACGGCCATTTCGACCCAGCCCATTTCTCCGACCGTGCCGCACACGACGCCGTGAAAATGACCGAGATCAAGCTAAGCCAGGGCGCTAAGCCCGGCCATGGCGGCCTGCTGCCCGGCCCCAAGGTGACGGCGGAAATAGCGCAGACCCGCGACGTGCCGCAGGGGCAGGATTGCCTCTCCCCGCCTGGCCACAGTGCCTTTTCGACGCCTATCGAACTGGTCGAGTTCGCCGCTCGGATGCGGGACTTGTCGGGTGGCAAGCCGGTCGGGCTCAAATTGTGCGTCGGCTATCCTCACGAATTGTTCGCGGTGATGAAGGCGATGCTGGAAACCGGCATATTGGTCGACTTCATCGTCATAGACGGCGCGGAGGGCGGTACCGGCGCTGCTCCCACCGAATTGTCCGACCGGGTCGGCATGCCATTGCGTGAAGGCTTGATGCTCGCCCGCAACGCACTGGTCGGCACGAACCTCAAAGGCCGGATCCGGCTCGCCGCCTCCGGAAAGATCATGTCGGGCGCCGGTATCGCGATGAATGCGGCACTGGGCGCTGACTGGTGCAATGCGGCGCGCGCCTTCATGTTCTCCTTGGGGTGCGTACAGTCGATGCGATGCCATACTGACACCTGTCCTACTGGCGTCGCGACCCAGTCCCCCGCCCGCCAGCGCGCACTGGTCATCCCGGAAAAGGCGGAGCGGGTCGCCCGTTTCCAGCGCAGCACGCTCGACGCCCTGCACGAGATCGTGGTGGCCTGTGGCCTGAGTTCTCCGGACGAGTTTACGCCGGACGGGTTGCGGCAGCGGATCAGCGCCGTCGAGATGCGGTCCATGGACGAACTCTATCCGTTCGTGGAGGCCGGTGAGTTGCTGGACGGCGCGCGAGACGCACGGCTTGCAAGATGGTGGGACCAAGCCGATGCCACGTCATTCAAACGCAAAAGCTGACCTTGTTCCGGCGCATTCAGTGTCCAGATCGCCTGCTATGATTCATGCCGACTCTCCTTCTTTCCGATGTCGGATTGTCCACGCCGGAATGCTGGAGGCGCATCCCGTGTTACGACTGCAGTGGGGAGGTCTTTAGCGCGGTCCGGGCGCTCGGTAATATTCCGGTCCGAAAAGACACCTGAAACTGGCGCAGAACCCGCACTTTTCATGATTTATTGCGCAGTTCGCCTGCTTCTATTTTCGCATGATTGCGTTCAAGACATCAAAGCCTTGCTAAACATTGGGTGGTTTGAAACCGCATTCGCCTTTCTGAACGAACTGGATGAGTAGAGGAAGACGGCGTAGGTTCTCGCAGGCGCAGGGGCCGCATGGTTCTCTATGCAGGTAATCGTCGTCAGTTCACGCTACTTTGCGCCCATTGGGCAAAGACGGGGGCAGTACGACGATATAAGAGTAGGTGGCGGAGCGGGAGGGATTCGAACCCTCGATACGCTTTTGACGTATACTCACTTTCCAGGCGAGCGCCTTCGACCACTCGGCCACCGCTCCGCACGGAACCCTGTTGTCGCTGGAAGCGGCGTGAATCGGGTTCTTTTATCCAATCGCACTGGAAGGCGGCTCCCTATCGCGGGGCGGGCGGGGTGGCAAGGGGCATCAACGGCATCGCTTTACTTTATCAAACGTCTTTTGTTTGATGGCCCGATGATTCATTCGCTTTCCTCCATTCTTGCAGCAGCCCTGGCCTTGGCTCCCATCCCGGCAAACAGCGCGCCGCCGGCCACGCCAGCCGCACTCATCGCATCATCGCCGGCGAGCGCATGGACGGACATTCCCGGAGAGGATGTGATCGTGATGACGGTCGAGGGGGGCGCGCAGATTATCGTTCAGCTCGCCCCGGGCATGGCGCCCCGCCACGTCGCCAATATCCGCACGCTTGCCCAGGCGCATTGGTGGGATGGAACCAGCATTAATCGGGTTCAGGACAATTATGTCGCGCAATGGGGCGACGTGACGGAGAAAAAACCGTTGCCGCCCGGTCTGCTCCAGACCAGCGCGGCTGATTACACAGTGCTGCTCGCCAACCGGCGACTGCAGGTCACATCTTTGCCCTATCCTGACGCCTATGCGCCCAAAACGGGTTTCGTCGCGGGTTGGCCGGTGGCGATGGATGGGGACGCCGCCTGGCTGCCGCATTGCTATGGCTATGTCGGGGTCGGCCGCAACCTGTCGCCTGACGCTGGCACCGGCGCGGAACTTTACGCCGTGATCGGCCAGGCGCCGCGCCAGCTTGACCGCAATATCGCGGTTGTCGGACGCGTAATCGACGGCATGGCGCATCTATCCAGCCTGCCGCGCGGATCGGGGGAGTTGGGCTTCTACACAGGATCGGAGCGCCCGGTGCCTATAGTGTCCGTGCGCCTGGCGAGCGACCTGCCCGCTGCGCAGCAGCCGCATTTCCAGCAAATGGATACGACGTCACCGATTTTCAGTGAATATCTGCGTCTGCGCGCCAACCGAAAGGATGATTTCTACGAAAGGCCTGCGGGCGGCGTGGATCTGTGCAATGCGCCGGTCCCGGTCCGGGCTAAGCCTTGAGGCCGCGCAGGCGATAGCCCTGCCAATCGCGGATACGACGGATCGCAAAGCTGGTGCGGATGGCGGAGACGCCGGGCAAGCGGGCGAGGCAGTCGCGGTGAATGGCGTCGAACCCTTTCAGGTCCGCGGCGGCCACGCGCAGCAGATAGTCGGCCTGGCCCGCCATCAGATGACATTCCAATATTTCCGGAAAGTCGGCCACCGCGCGTTCGAACCGATCCATAATTTCCCGGCTCTGGCTGGTCAGAGAGATTTCGACAAAGGCCTGGAGGTCAAGCCCGAGCGCTTTGGGGTCCAGCCGTGCGGCATAACCTGCGATCAGGCCTGCTTCCTCCATCGCCTTGATGCGGCGATGGCAGGCAGAAGAGGACAGGCCGATCCGATCGCCCAGATCCGCCATGGATCGGCGGGAATCATTTTGCAGCGCTTCCAATATGGCGATGTCGAAGCGATCCACGCGAAATCATCCCGCTGATTGGCAATATCGCGGCATATCATCCGCAGGTCTTCGCTTCCACCCTGCAAATACAGGACCATTCGCCGTCGCCTTTGCGGTATCACGCAGGCCATACGGAAGTGCAATCGCGCGCCGTCCCTCGGCTTTGGAGAGACATGATGATCGTCGGCACCGTCAAGGAAATCAAGAATCACGAATATCGCGTCGGCCTGACGCCCGAGAGCGTGCATGAGCTGACCGCGCATGGGCATCGCGTGCTGGTGGAAACCGGCGCGGGCAACGGCATCGGCGCGAGCGACGATCTCTACGTCAAGGCGGGCGCCGACATCATCGCCACGGCAGCCGAAATCTTCGCTGCGGCCGACATGATCGTGAAGGTGAAGGAGCCGCAAGCCGTGGAACGCGCGATGCTGCGGCCTGGCCAGATTCTCTATACCTATCTGCACCTGGCACCCGATCCGGACCAGACCCGCGACCTTATTGCCAGCGGTGCGACCTGCATCGCCTATGAAACCGTGACGGACGTCAGCGGCGGCCTGCCGCTGCTCAAGCCGATGAGCCAGGTCGCCGGGCGCATGGCTATTCAGGCTGGTGCGACGGCGCTGGAAAAGGCGCATGGCGGACGTGGCGTGCTGCTGGGCGGCGTGCCGGGCGTGCTGCCCGCCAAGGTCGCCGTCATCGGCGGTGGCGTTGTCGGCTTCAACGCGGCGCAGATGGCGGCTGGGCTTGGCGCGGACGTCACCATCCTCGACCGTAGCCCCGAGGTTCTGGAGAAGCTGGGCATGTATTTCGAAGCGCGGGCCAAGACGCGCTTTTCAAACAAGGCCAATCTTGCCGATTGCGTCGCGGACGCTGACCTGGTGATCGGCGCGGTGCTTATTCCGGGGGCGGCCGCGCCCAAGCTCGTGACCGCCGACATGCTCAAGACCATGAAGAAGGGCGCGGTCCTGGTCGATGTCGCGATCGACCAGGGCGGCTGTTTCGAAACCAGCCATGCAACGACCCACGCGGAGCCGACCTATATCGTCGATGATGTCGTGCACTATTGCGTCGCCAACATGCCCGGCGCGGTCGCGCGCACCAGCACTTATGCGTTGAATAACGTCACGCTGCCCCATGCGCTGCGCATTGCCGAACTGGGGTGGAAGGAGGCGCTTCGCCGCGATGTCCATCTGCGTGCGGGCCTGAATATATGGGACGGCAAGGTCACCTATCAGGCGGTGGCCGACGATCTCAATCTGCCCTATACGCCGGCGGAACAGGCCGTGGCCTGATCCGGATGCGACCGTAATCCTCTCGGGCCATTGATACGCTCGAGAAGCGCGCGGTAAACAGGCGCCAACCTCCTCACCGGGGTTGGCGCCTTTCTTTTTTTTCTTTCCAACGTCCCGTCTGCAATTGTTTCCAGATTGTAACGCGAACGGCGCGACGGACGTTGCGGGTTATTCCTTCTTGTTCGTTGAGCGGGGCAGGGGAACATCACCGCATGCCCCCACGCATCCTGGTTCCGCCGAAGAGAGGCATGGTCTGACATCATGGACGATTACCCCATTTTCGCCGCCTTGATCCCGCAGGGCGATGGCATAAACATGCGCGCGGGCGGACCTGCGCGGAAAGGGGGGCTGTGATGTCTGCCGAAATCACGACATGGCTGGTGCCGCTGGTGGCCATGCTGGCGGCCGGGTTGCTGGCCGGATTTGCCGCGGGCATTTTCGGGATTGGCGGCGGCTTCGTCGTTGTGCCGGCCTTGCTGGTTGTTTTGCCGCTGCTTGGCGGCACGAAAGATGCCATTGCCCATGTCGCGATCGGCACGTCCGCCGCCACCATCATCGTCACGTCGATCCGGTCGCTCCTGTCCCATGCCAAACGCGGCGCGGTGGAATTCGAAGTGCTCAAGGCCTGGGCGCCGTGGATCGTCATGGGATGCGGTGCGGGCGTCTTGCTCGCCAGCCATGTCGATGGTCGTACGCTCAAGATGATCTTTGGCGGTGGCGTGGTCCTGATGTCGCTCAATTTCCTGCTGCCCAAGGTCAGCGGGAAGGTGATCAGCGACACCATGCCGTCCGGTATCGTGCGGGTCGGTATCGCGGGCGGCCTCGGCACCTTTTCCTCGCTGCTGGGCATTGGCGGCGGCACCATCGCGATCATGGTGATGACGCTTTGCGGGCGGACCATCCACCGGGCCATTGCGACCGCATCGGGTATCGGCACCTTGATCGCCATCCCCACGACCATCGGCTTTGCCATCATTGGCCTGAAGGAAACGGGCCTGCCCTGGGGATCGCTGGGCTACATCAATATCCCCGGGACATTGGCGATTGCGTCCATGTCGATGCTGACCGCGCCGCTCGGTGTGGCGGCGGCGCACAGCCTGCCGGCGGGACCCTTAAAAAAGATTTTCGGCGTCTATCTCCTCATCATCGGCATGCTGATGCTGCGCAACGGTTTGAAAATGTAAATCCCACGCGGTCATGGATGACACGAAACGGCTGCCGGACATGGCGGCCGTTTTTCGTTTGAGAAAGGTAAGACAGCGGGGTTTCACTGTTCCCATCGGCAGGGGCAGGCCGTAACCGAAACGATGCCCGGCTTCGCGTCCTCTAACAGGCTTTGTCACTGGCGGGCTTTGCCGTTAAGGCTAAGCCGGGGGGATCATGGGGCAGTCTGATCAGATTTCCGTTTTGCTGGTGGAGGATGACGAGGCGGCGCGGGCGACGATCGCGGCGATCCTGAACGCTGCGGGCATGACGGTGGAACAGGCTGCCGATGGGCCGGCAGGCCTCCATCGGGCAGGAAGCGGAGGGCATGACGTCGTCATCCTCGACCGCATGTTGCCGCATCTGTCGGGCATAGACATCGTCACGCGGATGCGCTCGGCCGGCGTCGGCGCGCCGGTCCTGATGCTGTCGGCGCTGGGCCGCAGCGAACATCGGGTCGAAGGGCTGGAAAGCGGCGTGGATGACTATCTCGCCAAGCCCTTCGAACCCGACGAGCTGGTCGCCCGCGTGCGCGCTCTCTGGCGGCGCGCCAGCCGCCGCAGCCATGAACCCGTGCTGCTGTTCGGAGACCTGGAATGCCATGTGAAGGCGCGAACCGCCTTTCGACAGGGACGGCATCTTCCTTTGTCGCCCAAGGAATTCGAGCTTTTCCGCTACCTCATGGACCATGCCGGCGAAGTGGTGACGCGCGAGATGCTGTTGCGCCATGTCTGGAAGCTGAGCTTTGATCCCCAGACCAATGTGGTCGACGTGAATGTCGGCCGCTTGCGCCGTAAGCTGGAGGAGGGTTTCGATACGCCGGTTCTGGAAACCGTCTGGGGAACCGGCTATCGGCTGATCGCGCACGCAGACGCGGCTCGTGGCTAGGCCTGGCCTGTTCCGGTCGATTTTCGGCCGGGTCACGATGTCGGCCTTGCTGGTCAGCCTGCTGTCGACCCTGGCGCTGTTTCTGGTCGTGCGCCAGATTGTCGACAATGACGCGCGCGCCATGCTCGCGCGGGAGGTTGATACCGACCTTGCCGGCCTTGCCGACATATATGTCAGCGCAGGCAGGGAAGATCTGAAGGCGCGGATCGCCGATCGCTTCGAGGTGGAGCGTCAGGATGGCGAACGCGTCTGGTATCTGCTGGCGCGCGACAATGGCGATCGGATCGCGGGCAACCTGACCCGCTGGCCGCGCATCGCCCCGAACATATCGGAAGCGCGGTTCGTTACTTTGGCCGATGGCGAACGCATGTTCGCCCGGGCGACGCAACTTGGGCCGGACATGAGACTGGTGGTGGGACGCAGCGACTATCGCGGTCAGGCGCTGCTCGCCCGCCTGGCTGTCGCTTTTGCTACGGCGGGTGCGTTGATCGCCGGGCTCAGCCTAGTCGCGGGCCATTTTGCCGCCCGGCGCCTGCGCAATCGGGTGGAGGCGGTGAACGCCACCTTTGCCGCCGTCCGCGCTGGTCATATTGAAGCACGCGTGCCCGGCGCGGGCGATAGCGACGAACTGACGGAACTGGCGACCAACACCAACGACATGCTCGACCAGGTCGAACGCCTGATTGAAGCGCAGCGCGCCGTATCCGATCAAACGGCGCACGAAATCCGCACGCCGCTCATGCATCTGGATACGCGTATCCTGCGGGCTATGGAGGCGACGCGAGACGATATGCTGCTGCAAACGCTGGAGCGGTCGCGGGCCGAGATACGCAGCGTCGTGCGCTTGCTCGATTCCCTGCTCGACATTGCCGGCACACAAGCGATGCGCGGCGACATGCGTGGGCTTGCGGAAGTCAGCTTGAGCGATATCGCGGAAAATCTGGCCGACCTTTACGGCGCGAGCGCTGAGGAATTGGGGATCGGCTTCCATGCTCGCATCGCCCCCGGCATACGCTTGCGCGCCGATGCGGTGCAGATGATGCGGCTCATGTCGAATCTGCTCGACAATGGCTTCAAATATGTACCGAGCGGCGGCAGCGTGTCGCTTCAACTGTCCGCCGGGCCGCGCATCATTGTGGAGGATGATGGCGATGGCATCCCTGCGGCGGACCGCGAACGAATTTTCGAGCGCTATGTCCGTCTGGACGGGGCGGCGGACGGCGGCCATGGCCTTGGGCTGGCTCTTGCGCTGGCGATCGCGCAGCGCCATGGGCTGACGCTCCACGTCGAAGATGCAGCGCCCGGCGCGCGCTTCGTTGTCCAGCCGGAGGATGAATCGTGATTGCGCTGTTATTGCCTTTGCTGTTTGCGGCGGCGGCGTCACCTGCGGATCATCGTCCTTCCGACCCCATCCTGCGCACGCTGGTCGAAGGGGAGGCGGCGCAGGCGCAGGGCGACACCGCCTCGCTCGGCCGCAAGGCGCGGGTGCTGTCGGTGCTGGGGGCGGCACCGGCGCCGGGCCAGGCGGATTTGGCGGCGCTCTGGCGCGAAAAGGCGCAGGCTAGCGGCGCGATTATTGACGATCCGCCCTATCGCGGGCGCGCTCTGGGTCCCGCCTATCGCCGCGGATCGCTCCTGCCGGGCGGCAGCATGACGATGCGGCAGCTTTTCCTGGGCGGTCAACGCGCGCATATCATGGTCGCGCCGACGGGGGAGGGCGATGGCCATTTGTCGCTCAAGGTTCAGGGCGCGAAAGGCGAAACATTGTGCGAAAAGCCTGTCGGCGGGCCGCAGGCGGACTGCGCCTGGATGCCGCTTTTCACCGATCGCTACCATATTGTGATAGAAAATGACGGAGAGGAGGCGGTAAGCTTCTATTTGCTGGTTCGATAAGGCATAAGACGCTGTAATACCGATTAAAAATACAAGATTTGCGTGGTTTTCACCCGTGCGGTCCATCGTTGCCCAGGCTCGCTTCATCCATTCTGCACATCCGTTAAGGCTCAAAATCCCTTTGTTCGGGCGTTGTGTCGATCATGGTTCAGATCAGCAAAGAGGAGAAGAACCGATGGCACGCTCTACGTTTCTCGCCGCCGCCCTCTTGGGCCTTGCTCCCGCCACTCTCCCGACTGCCGGACTGGCGCAAACAGCAGAAGGCCCGGTCAGCTATGAAGAGCAACTGGCGCAGGTTGAAGACCAACTGGTCTATCAGGCGCCCATTGCCGGCGTCGAAAATGATTATTGGTTCAATTATCAGACCGACCTTGCGGAAGCCCGGAAGGAATTGACCAAGGATTTGCGCCGCTCCTCCGATGCGGAGGATAACCGCGACGCTTGGGACGAATATCGCGCCGAACTGGCCGATGCCCGGGGCGATTATGCCAAGGAAATGGCCGAAAAGGGCTATCCCATTGGCCAGGTCCGGGTCCTCGCCAAAAGCGGTCGATGAGGCTGCGTGATGCAAATGGGGAGGGGGCTCGGCGCCTCCTCCTCAGTCGGCGTCGGGATTGCGGAAGTTCAGGCGACGAGTGACGGTGTAATCTAGTATTCCGACTAGCAGATAGCTGATCGCCTGCGTAACTAGGGTCATTATGCTGCGGTCCGAAAGATGGTCTCGCAAATTGATGGCTCGGCTATCTTGCATTTCCTGCGCGATATAGGCTCTGACCTGGTCGGCGAACGCCTTGTCCTCTACCCTCAGCATCACTTCCAGATTAAGGAAGAGGCTGCGCATATCGAAATTGGCGGACCCGACGAACACAGCGTCGTCGATGACCAGCAATTTCGTATGCAGCTTACACGGCTGATATTCAGCGATTTCGACGCCGCGCCTCAGCAAGGGTCCGTATAACAGCCTCGCCGCTGCAACTGTCGCCCCATTATCCGAGACGGCGGGCAGGATGATGCGCGCGCCGTGGCGCTTGGCCGCGCGCGCAATGCGTTTCAACATGCCGCGTCCGGGGGAGAAATACGCGGCGATCATGTCCACGCGCTGCGCCTTTTCTAGGTCATGCTTGACAAGCTGCGCCCATGGGCTGAGCCGCCGCGTCGGACCGCCGATCAGCCAGCGAAATGCCGACCCCCCATCATAATGCAGGGCAGGATGCCATTGCCGCACCATTGCTCGCAGCGTCCTGAAACGCTGCTTTCTCGTCGACACCCACCGCCATAACCCGCCATACCATCGGGTCATGGCCTCAACTTGTTCGCCCTCCATCCACAGGCCGAGATCACGCCAGCCATTCTCCTGCGGAACGCCAAAGTAGCCATCTTCCACATTGAACCCGCCAATCAGCAACCGTTCGTCGTCGGCTATCGCCATCTTCTGATGATTGCGGATCAGATAGCGCGTGGAGCGTCGTGCGCCAAAGCGCTCGAATTGCCCGCCTGCATCGACCAGTGACGCGAAGAAACTGTCGGGCGTCTTGGCTGAACCGAATGCGTCGATCATCAGCGTCACCGATACGCCGCGACGCGCGGCCCGGGCCAAGGCGTCGCGCACCATCGCGCCGCTCACGTCAGCAGCGAAGATATAATAATAGAGTTTCAGGCTGTGGCGCGCCCCGTCGATCAGGGTGACGAGGGCGGATCGCAGCGCGGGGCCATGCGTGATCAGCCGCAGCTGATTGCCCTCCAGCACGACCGATATGCCGGGCGCATCGCCTGCGCTGGAAAGGGACGTGACGGTCGCCATTCAGGCTTAATGCCCGTTCTCACTCGCTGTGGCCATGGGCTTATGGCCTTTTCATTGACTCTCGCTGGCGGGGCTGCTAGCTGCCCGGTTCACGCTTTTCCTTTCGTTGTATTCAGGAGGCCCTGTTTGGCCCGCGTCACCGTCGAAGATTGCGTCGACAAGGTTACCAACCGTTTTGACCTCGTCCTTCTTGCCGCTCAGCGCGCCCGTGAAATTTCCGGTGGCGCCGAACTGACGCTTGATCGCGACCGCGACAAGAATCCCGTAGTTGCCCTGCGCGAGATCGCGGAAGAAACCGTGCTGCCCGATGACCTGCACGATTCCCTGATCGGATCGCTGCAAAAGGTCCAGATCGACGATGATGATACGCCAGATGAAATCGGCTCGATCGCCCAGTCGGCGGAGGCTCTGCGCCTGACGGCTGCGGCGCCGCCGCGCAACCAAAATATCGGTGGCGATTACGACGGCTGATCGCTGAACCCGTTTGGAGAGGGAAAGAGGCCCGGCCTGCGCGAGCAGGACCGGGCCTCGACCTTTACGGGCCGCTGTCCATTCTATACATTGCAATCGGATCGGGAACCTTTTGGCCTGATCCATTCGTTACCCGTGTAGCAGCCGACCCGGGTCGCATCGTCCCGCCACGCAGGGACTGACGGCGCAAGCGATCCAAGGGCGTCTCATCCGCGCCGTTTACCGATGCGAGAAAGATCATGGATCGCCCCAAACGCTCCAATGTCTTCATGGCCGCGAATATGAAGACCCAACATGACGCATCGGATGTAGAACTGGTGCGGATACGCGATATTTCCGAAGGCGGTGCCCGGGTGCAGGGACCGGTGCTCGATGTCGGCACGCGAATTATCCTGACGCGCGGGCGTTTCACGATCCCGGCGCGCGTCGTGTGGTGTGGTGATGTCCAGTTCGGCGTCGCCTTCGACAAGCCGATCAACGTTGAAGACGTGATGAAGGCGACAGGTCCGGAAAAGGCGCCGGACAGACCCGTTTATGCCTCGGCGCTGACATCGGATTATCCCGGGCAGGCGCGTGGCGCGCCTCGTGGCGCGACCGCTCGTCCGGCCGATCGCCGTGCCATGTTTGGATTGCGGGTTACTGGCTGATATCAGGATGACCCGCTCGCCTCTTCAGTGACGCCGGGTGCCTATTGACTACAGATGTAAACGATGCGATTACAAATGTAGTTGCAGTCATCGAGCCGAGGCGGATCGTGAGCGAGAAAATCAGCGAAGCCGAATTGGTCGTGATGGAGGCGCTATGGGAAACCTCGCCCCGCACCGCCAATGATGTCGCTGAACAGGTTACGGCCTCCCGTGACTGGAGCCTTCAAACGGTCAAGACCTTGCTGTCCCGGCTGATGGCGAAGGATGTAATCGCTGCCGATCAGGATGGCCGTCGTTTCCTTTATCGCCCCCTCATCCAGCGTGACGACTATGTCGCAAGTGAATCAGGGCGCCTGGTCAACCGCCTATTTGGTGGCCGCGTCTCGCCGCTCGTAGCTCAGCTTGCGAGCCAGGATCAGCTGAGCCCGGAGGATATCGCCGAGCTGGAGGATATTCTGAAAGGGCTCAAGCCATGATCATCTGGCTGGTCGAAACGATGGTCGCCTCCAGCCTGCTGATGGCGCTTGTCATGATGATAAGGCGACCTCTGGCGCGGTGGCTGGGCGCGGGCGCCGCCTATATGCTCTGGGTCCTCCCGTTCGCGCGCATGGTCCTGCCTGCGCTTCCCGAACAAGTGGCGGATCCTTCGCCTTTGCATCAGGCGATGGATCAGTCCGGCTTGCCCGCGATGCTGGCCATGCCCACTGCCGCGCAAATTACGGTGGCCAGCCCGGCCTTGCCCTGGCTGGAAATAGCGATCGCCTTGTGGCTGACCGGGACGGCTATTTTCATGGCGGTCCAGATTATTGGCTATGTGCGGTTCCGTCGGCTCATCGTGAAGGATGCGACGCCGGTGGGGCAGGAAGGCCGCATTCGCGTCATCACCAGTCCCCAAGCGTCCGGCCCGCTCGCCTTTGGTGTGCTGCACCCACATATCGTACTGCCGCCCGATTTCGCCCTGCGTTATGACGCGCAGGAACAGGACATGGCGATCGCCCACGAACGCGCGCACCATCATGGCGGCGATCTTCTCGCGAATATGATCGCCCTGCTTCTGCTGGCATTTCACTGGTGCAATCCGATCGCCTGGATCGCCTATCGGGCCTACCGCGCCGACCAGGAAACCGCCTGCGACGCGCGCGTCCTCTCGCTCTACGGCCATGATCAGGCCCATGCCTATGGTCGCGCCATTCTCAAGGCCGCCGGCGGCCGCCATTATGCTGCTGCCTGCCATCTGACCCGTCTCGCCACGCTGAAAGGGAGGCTGAAAATGTTATCCAGTCATGAAGCATCATTGCGCCGTATCAGTTGGGGCATGGCCACGGTTGGGTTGGCCACCGTAGCCGGCCTGGCACTGACGGCGTCGGGCAGCCGGGCCGCAAAGCAGATGGCGGCCATCACGCAAAAGGTGGAACAGGTCGACCTAGCGCGATTGACCGACCTCGTCGCGCAACCCGCTCAGGCGTCCATCACCCCTGCCGTGATGGACGCCCCAGCCAAGCCGTCGACCCCTGCTGCGCCAGCCGCGCCCTACAGGGAAGCTATCGCCGCGCCTGCTCCCGTGGCGCCGATCGCGCCAGTCCTCCCAGCTGCTGACATGACGCCGCCCAGTCCGCCTGTTGCGCCGACGCCACCCGTCACGGTGCGCAGCGAAAAGGGGCGTATCATCGTCACCTACGCCGATGGCCGCGTCGAAACGCATCGCGTCCCGACGGAGGAGGAGATCGCCCGCATGGTGCCCGTCGTCGACGTGCGTGACGGGTGCGAGGGCAGGGGGCTCACCAGTCATCGTGAAACGGTCGATGCCAATGGCCGGCGGCATATCCGGGTGCGCATCTGTCAGAAGGCCATCGAAGCGCAGGCGCGCCAGGCCGAGCATCTGGGTAAAGTGGCGGCACGCAGTGGCCTGATCGCGGCGCGGGCGCAAATCGCCGCGGCTGGCCTGCCGGCGCAGGCGCGCGCCGAGGCCCTGCGCGATATTGATGAGAATATCGCCGAACTGGACGGCGAAGGCTATTGAGGCTCAGTCCCGGCTCAACAGCCGGGCAACGGCAACAAATTCCTCGACCCTGACGGTTTCGGCGCGGCGCTGGGGATCGATGCCTTCGGCCTCCAGCGCCTCCAGCGCGCCGGGCAATGCCTTCAGGCTCTGGCGCATCATCTTGCGCCGCTGACCAAAGGCTGCCGCGGTCAGTCGCTCGAGCATCTTCAACTGCACGCCTTCGGGCGCAGGCTTGGGCGTGATGTGGACGACGGCGGACATGACCTTGGGTGGCGGCGTGAAGGCGCTGCGATGCACCTTCATCGCGATCCGCGCATCGCTGCGCCACTGCGACAGGACGGCCAGGCGCCCATAATGATCCGTGCCGGGCTTCGCGACGATGCGTTCCGCGACCTCCATCTGGAACATCAGCGTCAGGCTCGACCACCAGGGGAGCGGCGTCCAGATCGCTGACAGCCATCCCACCAGCAATGGCGTGCCCACATTATAGGGCAGGTTCGCGATGATATGCGCGCCATCGCCCGCTTCTGCCTGGGCATCGACCTGCATCGCGTCGCCCGCGATCACCGTCAACTGACCCGGAAAGGCATCGGCCAGCTCAGCGAGCGCAGGCAGGCAGCGATCGTCGCGCTCCACCGCTACCAACCGCGCGCCTGCGCGCAGGATGGCGCGCGTCAGGCCGCCGGGGCCGGGGCCTACTTCGAAAGCCGGTTTGTCACGCAGCGGGCCGGGGATGGCTGCGATACGATCGAGCAACTGTTCGTCCAGCAGGAAATTCTGCCCCAGCGCCTTGCTGGCGGCCAGCCCGTGTCGCGCAATGACATCCCGCAACGGCGGCAGCGCCGGTCGTTCGTCAGCCATGCAGGATGCGCGCGCGCGCCGCTTCGGCCGCCATTTTGAGCGCCGCCATCATTGCGCCGGGATTCGCGCTGTCCGTGCCGGCAATACCAAAGGCCGTGCCATGGTCGGGCGACGTGCGCACGATCGGCAGGCCCAGCGTGATGTTGACGCCTTCGTCGAAATTCAGCGTCTTGATCGGGATCAGCGCCTGGTCATGATACATGCACAGCGCCGCATCATAGGTTTCGCGCGCGCGCGCGTGGAACATGCCGTCGGCGGCCAGCGGCCCGACAATATCCAGACCATCGGCGCGCAATTGCTCAATGGCGGGACGAATGACCTCGATCTCTTCGCGACCCAGCGCGCCATTCTCGCCCGCATGGGGGTTGAGCCCCGCCACTGCCAGCCGTGGCCGGCCGATATTAAAATTGCGCTGCAATCCCTTGGCCGTGGTCAGCGCCCGCGCGCGGATCAGGTCGATGGTCAGCGCAGCCGATACGTTGGCCAGCGCGATATGGATTGTGATCGGCACGACCTTGAGCGCTGGGCCGGCCAGCATCATGACGGCATTGTGCGGTGCCACCCCGCAGCGTTCGGCAATGAATTCGGTCTGGCCTGGATGGGTGAAGCCCACTCCATATAATTGTTCCTTGCCGACCGGCGCGGTGACGATCCCCGCCGCGGACCCGGACCGGGCAAGGCCGACGGCGACCTCCAGCGACTGGAACGCGACCCGCGCGCCATCGATGCCGGGCACGCCGGGAACGATCTCGCCCGCGTCTGCGACCTGAAGGCAGGGCAGCGCGCGCGGGAACACCTCGGCGGCCTCTTCCGGGCTGTCGATCCGCTCTACCGGGCCAAGCCAGACGGCGCGCAGCGATGCTACGTCGCCTACCGCGAAAAAGGGCGGCAGGCCGCGCGCCTCGCGCATCACCCAGCTTTTGGCGACGATTTCCGGGCCAATCCCGGCCGGATCGCCCAGCGACACGGCGAAGGGCGCCAGCCGAGGCACAGCGTCAGTTATAATCGATGACCGCATCGCGGCGAAGGTCACGCAAATAGATGCGCGCGCGCTTGTTGACCCGTTCCTCTTCCAGCTGCGCCATGATCTGGTCAGCATTGGGCGCATTCGCCGATGCCGGATCGTCGCGTCCGCACACCACCAAAACCCGCACGCCGTCCGTGATCGATCCGAAGGGCGGGGTGGTTTCACCGACTTGCAGGTTCAGCAGGATTTCCTGCAATTGCGGTGGCAGGTCGCGCACCTTCACATTATCGTTGTCGACCACATCCGCGCCGATGCGCGCGCCAATCTCATTGGCTTGGCCGCAACCCTTGATTTCCTTTACCGCCGCGGCGAATTCCGCGGCCTTGGCGCCTGCCTGTTCCTTGGTGGTGCCCTTGGGGAACATGACGGACAATTGCTTCAGGCTCAGCAATGCATCGCGCGGGTCGGCGGTCAGCACCTTGCGCTTGTCCATGACGTAGATGATCGACACCCCGCCCACCGTTTCGATGGGGCCGGCAATCTGGCCGACCTGCATCTCGGCGGCAGCTTGCGCCAGTTCAGGTGGCAATTGCGCGGGACGAATCCAGCCCAGGTCGCCGCCGACGGCCGCAGTGGAGGCTTCGGAAAACTGCCGGGCATAGGCCTGGAAGCTGCCGCCCTGCTGGATCTGCTGGATGATGTTGCGTGCATTGGCGACAATCTGCGCCTGATTTTCAGGCGTTGCCGACAGATAGATTTCGCCGATCCGATATTCGTCGCTGCCCTTGGCCGCGTTCAGCCGGTCGATGACCGATTTCACCTCGTCCTCTGACACATTGACGAAGGGCTGGATGTTGCGACGGAGCAGGCGGCTCCACGCCAGTTCGCCTTCGATCTGGCGCTTGATGCTGGCGGCCGAACTGCCCTGGCTGCGCAAATAGGCGTCGAATTCGGCGGGGGATTTCCGAAAATTGGCCGCGACCCGCTGATAGCTCTGCTCGATTTCTTCCGGCGCGATTTTGATGTCGTTGGCGGCCGCTTCCTGAATCTGGAGCGTCTCATCGATCAGGTTGCGCAGCACCTGCACTCGCAGCCGCTCCTTTTCCTCATCCGACACCTTGCCGCCATTGGCGGTGATGATCAGCGCCAGGCGCTGGTCGACATCGGTGCCGGTGATGATGCGGCCGTTGACGATGGCGGTCGCCTTGCGAACATTGGGATCGCTCTTGCCAAAGACGGTGACGTCCTTGGGCAGGTTCAGCTGCTGCGTGGCCATGCTGGCGTCATCGTCGTCGACCGTCTGCGCGGCGACGGGCTGAACACCCGCGGCGATCAGGGCCGATGACAGGACAAGGGTGCGCAAGCGGACACAGGCGCCGCGGGTCAGGCGGCTGGACGAGGAAACGGCAGGCAGCATCGTCGGCAATAAACTCCAATGCGGGTCCGCGCCTGATGCACAGCCCCGCCTTAACCGGCCCTGACGAGAGGACGAAGCCCGTTCCTTATATGCCAATATTGCGGAAAGCTAGCCGTAGCTGGAAACCATTGCCCTTTCGCGCGTCGCCATTGGTCTGGTAATCGCGTCGCCATGTGAAGCCCAGCGTCAGGCAGTCATCCTCATAAGCAACGCCCAGCCGGTGGCGGACTGGTTCATAACCGTCCGATATGCTGACCGGATCTTCCTTCGCGTCAGTAAGGTCGACGACGGTCGATCCGAACACCGACCAGAAGCGCGCGAACTGCACCCGGCCGCCGAGGCGCAGTTCCTCGCGATCCTGCAAATCCTCCAGCCCGGTGAGCGCATTGCGGTTGAGCCGCAGATAGCCGACCATCGCATAGGTTTTCTTGCTGCCCACGGTCGCGTCGATCTCGTTGCGGCGCACCGACAGATTGTCCTTGTCCAGCCGATAGCGGTGGATCAGGCTGACGAAATTCTTGTAGCGAATGGTGGTGCGCCCGACGATATCAGACGTGCGATCCGACAGGCCGGTGCCGTCGGGCAAAATGCTTTCCTGCCGATCCAGCCGATAGCTTTGGCCGATGATCGCGCTCAGCGAAAAATTGGGCAGGTCCAGCCCATATTCCAGACCGTAGGTGACGCGCGAGCTATCCTCGAACCGGTCATAGCCGGCAAAGCGGTTGAGCGCGAAGAGGTTGCTGTCCTCCAGGTCCACCGCGCGCGCATCCTCATTGGGCAGCGACAGGTTGGCAAGATGCGGGGACGCGACGATCTGGACGCGCGGCGCGATCCGCTGCACGCCGCCAAAGGCTTCGCCCACGAACGGCCAGCGCATGTCTACCGCCGCCGCCGCGATACCGCGCGCCTGCCAGCCCGGATCGCCCGCATAGCTGGCGACCGATGTCAGCGCATTGTCGCTGCTATGATAGACGTCGCCGCGCAGATAGCCCGTGAAGGTCACTTCCTGCCCCAGGCCCGTCAGCGTGCGCAAATTCCATTCCGCGCCAGCAAAGGCGCGCTGCGTATCCTGGCCGGCGGTGCGGGTGATCGCCAGCGTGTTCGCCTGCAACTGCAACACGCCGCCCAACCATGGGTCCTTCATCCGCAGCCGATAGTCGATAACCGGCAGCGCGATCGGCGTCTGCCCCTGCGAATCGCCTTGGCGCAGCGTCTGCACCGCCCAGCCGCGAATCGAGAAATAGCTGTTTTCGCCGATACGCTGCGCGCCGATGGTCGATCGTAGCCGGTCTTCGCGACTGATGTCGTAGCGGCGCAGGAACGTGCGATCGGTGGCTACCCGGATCGACCCGTCCAGGCTCCATTCGGGCGACAATTGCATCGCGCCCGACGCGTCGAGATAGCCGCGAAGATCTTTTTCGCTGTCGGCCGCCGTCGTTCCCGCCGGGCTTTCGCCTGTGGCGACGCGGCGGCCGTGTGTGACGTAGCCAGTAATCTGATAGGCGCCGCGGTCGTAGAGGTGCCGGAAATTCGTCTCCAGCATCGGCAAGGTGTCGGTATAGACGTGCGGCGTGATCGTCAGGTCGCGATTGGGCGCCAGCTTAAAATAATAGGGCAGCGCGACTTCAAAGCCATTGTTGCGATCGTAGCGCAAATTGGGCACCAGCAGACCGCTGCCGCCATTATCGCCCACGGGATGGCTGAAACCGGGCAGCGGAATGAGCGGCAGGCCAAACAGCTCGATATTGGCGTTGCGATAGGTGACGCGCTCGCGGGTCGGGTCATAGACCACCCGCACGGCGTTGATCTGCCAGGTCGGCTCCTTGGGGCAACCGTCGCTGTCCTCGACCGAACAGCCGGTATAGGCAGCACGTTCCAGCGTGTAGACGCCATTGGTGCGGGTGCCCTTGACCGCGGCCAGCCGCCCGCCCGATTGCAGCACCAGCAGCATATTGTCGACCGCGCCGTCCTTCAGGCTGTCGGTGACATCGAAGCGGTCGCCATAGGCGACATTGCCGTCGGGATCGGTAACGGACACATTCCCCTGTGCCTCCACCTTGCCGCTGTTCCGGTCCCACACGACCTTGTCGGCGCGCAGGCGATTGCCTTCGCGTAGCAATTGCACATTGCCGCTCGCCGTGACGATCTCCGTCTCGCTATTATATTCCAGCGTATCAGCGGCAAAGCCGATCTGATCGTCGCTGGTCGGTACGGGCGCGTCGGGCGCGCTGATCGGCGTCTGCGGTTCGTTCAGTTGCTGCGCCAGCGCGGGCTGGCATGCAATCAGCGCCGCGCCGCCCAGCAGGACGGCACGGAGGGAAGCGCAAGAAAATGGGGAAGGCAAGGCGGTCTGCAAGCAATGGGCCTCTATGGACGGCGCGTCTGGCCTTCCCGCCTATCGCACTGCCGCGCGCTCCGCAATCGCCAGCCGTGGATCGAATCATGCAAAATCGGTCGAACGCCTTTGCCAGACGCGCCGGGCGGCACTATCTGCGGAACAGACAGCGCGGCCCAGCGGCCGCCGCCAAGACATCGACAAGAGGAAAAGCGCCCCGATGGATATCCAATTCAGCCCGACCCGCCCCGAAGCCGCCGACACCCTGGTCCTGGCCGTTGCCAAGGGCGGGCTTGATGCCCTGCCGCTGTCGGCCGCCTCGACTCTGTCAGCGGGCGCGGCGGCCTCGCGCTTTACCGGTGAAGCAGGCAGCAGCTTTGAAAGTTTCGCCGAAGAAGGCGGCCGGACCATTCGTATCCTGCTGATCGGCACCGGGGCCGGAGGCGACCAGGATCTGGAAAAGGCCGGCGGCACGCTGGTCGCGAGACTGGCGAGCAGCGGCGCGATCCATGCAGTGGTTGAAGGTCTGAATGGCGAGGCCGCCGCCACGCTGGCCTTTGGCGCACGCCTGCGCAGCTGGCGCTTCGACACGTACCGCACGCGCCAGAGTGAAAAGGCCAAGCCCACGCTCAAGACCATCACCATCGTTGCCGGCGATGCCGACGCCGACTGGGAACGGCAGGCCGCGCTTGCCGATGGCGTCGCCTTCACGCGCGAACTGGTCGCTGAACCGGCCAACATCCTTTATCCCGAAAGCTTCGTCGAACGCTGCCGTCATCTGGAACAGCTGGGCGTCAAGATCACCGTGCTTGACAAGGATGCGATGACGCAGCTTGGCATGGGCGCCTTGCTGGGCGTTGCGCAGGGTTCGGTGCGCGAACCGCGCCTGCTGGCGATGGAATGGGACGGCACCGGCGGCGCGCAGGACAAGCCGCTGGTCTTCATCGGCAAGGGCGTGACCTTCGACACCGGCGGCATCTCGCTCAAGCCCGGCGCGGGCATGGAGGACATGAAGTGGGACATGGGCGGCGCGGGCGCTGTCGCGGGCGCGATGAAGGCGCTGGCCGGGCGCAAGGCGAAGGCGCGGGTCGTGGGCATTTGCGGCCTTGTTGAAAATATGCCCGACGGCAATGCGCAGCGGCCGGGCGATGTCGTCACCTCCATGTCGGGCCAGACGATCGAAGTGCTCAACACCGATGCCGAAGGGCGGCTGGTGCTGTGCGATGCCGTCACCTGGGCGCAGAAAACCTACAGTCCCGACATGATCGTCGATCTGGCGACGCTGACCGGCGCGATGATCGTCGCGTTGGGCCATGAACATGGCGGCCTCTTCGCCAATGACGACGCGCTCGCCGACGCGCTGGCGAAGGCCGGGCGGAGCGTGGGGGAAAAGCTGTGGCGCTTCCCGCTGTCCGACGCTTATGACAAGCTGCTCGACAGCCCGATCGCCGACATGAAGAATATCGGCCCGCGCTATGCCGGGTCGATCACCGCCGCCCAGTTCATCCAGCGGTTCGTCGACGAAGGCGTCAAGTGGGCGCATCTCGACATTGCCGGCATGGTCTGGTCGGACAAGCCCGGCGCGACATGGGACAAGGGCGCGACCGGCTATGGCGTGCGCCTGCTCGACCGCTTCGTGACGGACCGGTTCGAACGCTGACGCGCCGGCGATGCAGGTCGATTTCTACCAGTTGAGCCGCGATCCTGTCGAACAGGTGTTGCCCGCGATCGCCGGGCGCATCCTGGCGATGGGCGCGCGGCTGCTGGTGGTGGCGGGGGAGGACGACCGGCTCGACCGCATTTCGAAGGGCCTGTGGGCGGGGCCGCCCGAAAGCTTCCTCGCCCATGGTCGCGTCGGCGAAGGCGGGGAGGCGCACCAGCCGATTCTGCTGAGCGATACCTGCAATGCGGGCAATGGCGCGCGCCACGTCGCGCTGGCCGACGGCCTGTGGCGCGAGGAGGCGCTCGGCTTCGATCGCGCCTTCTATTTCTTCGACGCCGAAACCATCGACGGCGCCCGGACAAGCTGGCGCACGCTTAGCAAAGCGGAAGGCGTGGAGCCGCGCTTCTGGCGGCAGGAGGGCCGGAAATGGGTGCAGGGGCCGTAGGCGCGGGCAAATAGCACCCAATCGTTGGTGATCTCGGAGCCTGTTCCTGGTCTTGATTGCGAACATGAGAAGGTTTAGTCTCGAAAAATGGCTGACCTCTCCAAATTCGACCGAATGGAGTTGAGGCGGGCGGCCGGCAATCGGACTGTAAGCGCCCCAAATGTTCCTCCCTACCATCGTGGCCCAGAGTGCCTGTGGCCACATGCCTGTTTCGATTGCCGGAAATCATGGAAGCTATCGGAAGCGGCCTCTGCTGTATGCCCTGAATGCCATAGAAGTCTTCACTGGATGGGGCGCGCGTTTAAGGTGCCTCGCAAATCAGACGATGAGCAATGGGAGAAAGTGCGGGCGCTTTGGAACGCAGGATTTCGATTCATCAACCATACGCGGAGAATAAAAGCAGAGGCATTGCCTAACCGGTTGCGTGACGTTGACGATTTTGTTGGCCGAAACCTTGGACATCCTTTGCGGGTCGGAAGGTAGGTTTAGATATCTCAGGCGCCCTGCCGTCATTCCCGCGATCCGAAGAGTGACCGCAGGTCAACGCGGGAACCTATCTCCCGACGTCTTAACGGGCGCGGTGATGAGGGACGGATTCCCGCTTTGTAGGGATGAATATGGTTATGTCCGCTAGTCATATATTAGTGGCCACGGACGGGCGTCACTCTTCTCCGAACTTGTCCTCGACCAGGGTGACGAGCTGGCTGAGCGCCTGCGCGGCGTCCGGGCCGGTCGCCTTGATCGTGATCTGGTCGCCCATCGCCGCGCCCAGCATCATCAGCCCCATGATCGACGTGCCAGTGACGTGATGGCCGTCCTTGCTGACGGTGACTTCAGCGGGCAGGCCGCTGGCCAGGGTCACGAATTTGGCGCTGGCGCGGGCGTGAAGGCCGCGCTTGTTGGTGATACGGACGTCCTGGCTGATTTCGTTCATGCAGTGCTGCCCAACAATTCCGATGCGACGCTGATATATTTCTGGCCTGCCTCGCGCGCGGCGGCGACGGCGGCGCGTACGTCCATCACCTTGCGCGCGCTTTCCAGGCGGATGAGCATGGGCAGGTTGATGCCTGCGATCACCTCGATCTCGCCGGCCTTGAGCAGCGAGATGGCGAGGTTCGACGGGGTGCCGCCGAACAGGTCGGTGAGAAGGATGACGCCCGCGCCATCATTGACGCGCGCGACCGCCGCAGCGATATCCGCGCGGCGCAATTCCATATCGTCTTCGGGGCCGATGCAGATCGTGGCGATCTGCTGTTGCGGCCCAACGACATGTTCCATGGCGACGACGAATTCGGTCGCCAGCGACCCATGGGTGACGAGTACGAGTCCGATCATGTGCTTGTGCGGCCCACCTGTATCATGATTCTGCTTTCGGGCCTCCCGGTCGGCGCTTCTCCAGGCTGTCCTGGGGCGCTGATTCTATATTGCGGTGCAGAACCGTGGGCGAAAAGCCCGCTGCTTGCAAGTGCCTCGCGACCCGATCTGCGACATGGACGGACCGATGCCGCCCGCCGGTGCAGCCGAACGCTACGGTAATGTAGGTCTTGCCGCCTTCGGCATAACGCGGCAGCAGCGTGACGAGCAGATCCTCGATCCGGCTCACGCTGTCGTCATAGGCGGGGTCCTGCGCGATATAGGCGGCGACGTCGGCCTCCAGCCCGGTTTTGGGTCGCAGCGCATCGTCCCAGTGCGGATTGCGCAGATAGCGCATGTCGAACATCAGGTCGGCGTTGCGCGGCACCCCGCGCGAAAAGCCGAAGGACAGGATGGTCAGCACCGGTTCCGACAGGCCGGGCCGCGAAAAGCGGTCGCGCATTTCCTGTTGCAGGGCGTTGCTGGTGAAACTGGTGGTGTCGATCACCTGGCTGGCCCAGCGGCGCAGCGGTTCTGTGAGTTCGCGTTCGCGCGCGATGCCGTCGGCGGCGGGGCGATCGGCCGCCAGCGGGTGGCGGCGGCGGGTTTCGGCAAAACGCCGTTCCAGTTCGGCGTCGGAACAGTCGAGGAACAGGGTTTCGATGTCATGGCCGTGGCGTTCGCGCAGGCCCTTGATACGGCGCACGATGGCGCCGGCGTCAAAGCCGCGCGTGCGCGCGTCGATGCCCAGCGCCAGCGGCCGGTCGGCACCCGCGCCATGGCCGACGGGCAGTGGTGTGTCGAGCAGCCGGTCGAGCAGCATCAGCGGCAGATTGTCGACGACTTCCCAGCCCATATCCTCCAGCGTCTTGAGCGCGGTGGTCTTGCCCGCGCCCGACAGGCCCGACAGCAGCAGGATCGATTTGGGGTGGGATGCGCTCATCGCGGCGCCAGCGCCCTGAGCGCCAATTCGACCTTGATCGCGGCAGAGACTTCGAACGGGGCGATCTTGACGACCGGCACCTGCAATCCGGCGACGGCGCGGGACAGGCCCTCGGGCGGCATCCGGTCGACCTGGTCGAACAGGTCGCACAGCAGCGCGACGGGCGCGTCGCCATGGGACATGGGCAGGATGCCAAGGCCGCGCACCTCCATCTTGCCCGCGATGGTGTCGGGCGCGGTGGCGCGCAGAGAACCGTCGATGCGCTGGACCAGCGTGTAATCATCGCTGACCAGCGTGGCGCCACGGTCGATCAGGCGCAGCGCCAGGTCGGACTTGCCTACGCCGCTGGGACCGCACAGCAGGACGGCCCGGCCATCAATGGCCACGCTGGTCGCATGCAGCGTTTCGGAGGAAAGGGCGCGCGCCATTATCCCGCCTCTTCTAACGCCTGTCGGCATCAATGAAAATGGGCGAGCGTCGCGTCGGCGTCTTATTCCGAAACAATGCCGGGGTCGCGCGCCACCGCCATCGGCAGGCGCACGACGAAGCTGGCGCCGCGCTGCGCATCCTCGCGGTCGCCGATGCTGATGCGGCCCTGATGCCCTTCGACGATGGAGCGGGCGATGGCGAGGCCCAGGCCCGAATGCTTGCCGAAACTTTCGCCTTCGGGCCGGACGCTGTGGAAGCGGCGGAAAATATGTTCGCGCTCGGATTCGGGGACGCCCGGCCCTTCATCCTCGACGCTGACCAGCACCTGGTCGTGGGCCACCGTGGCGATGATGCGGACAAGGCCGCCGTCGGGTGAAAAGGACACGGCATTGTCGATGAGATTGTCGAGCACGCGCACCAGCCGGCCTTCTTCGCCCAGCACGACGGCGACATCCTTGCGCGGGCGGGCGAAGGCCAGCCGCACGCCACGCGGCACGCCGCGCGCTTCGCGGGCGATCACCATTTTTTCGATCAGCAGGCCAAGGTCGATGGGTTCAAAGCGGGTGCGCGACAGTTCCGCGTCGACGCGCGAGGCTTCGGCAATGTCGGTGACGAGCCGGTCGAGCCGGCGTACATCATCCTGCGCGATCGCCATCAACTGCGCGCGCAGGTCCGGGCGGTCCACTCGCTCAAGCGAATCGAGCGCGGAGCGCAGCGAGGCGATGGGGTTCTTGAGTTCATGGCTGACGTCCGCCGCGAAGGCGTCGGTCGCGTCGATCCGCTGGCGCAGCGCATGGCTCATGTCCGACAGGGCGCGGGCCAGCATGCCGATTTCGTCGCGCCGTTCGGGCAGCCGCGGCACCGTCACCTCGCGCGCGCGGCCCAGTCGCACGCGCACGGCGGCGCGCGCGAGGCGCTGGAGCGGCTGTACGATGGTGCGGGCGAGGAACAGCGAGAGCAGCACCGAGGCGAGCACCGCCGCGCCCAGCACCAGCCCCAGGCGGAAGCGTTCGGCGCGCACTGTGCGAGTGATGTCGCGCGCATTTTCGGTCGCGAGCAGGCTGGTCCCGTCCCTCATCGCCACGGCGGCCGAAATCATGAAGGTGCGGTCGGGGGCGTAGCGGTTCATCGCTTCGGGCCGACCGGAACGGCGCGCGGCGACCAGTTCGGGCCAGGCGCTGGCGCGATCGACCGTTGGCTCCTCAAAATCGGGCGGGCGATCGGCGGACACCACTCGATCGACCATCTTGTCGAGGAAGCGCGCGACATGGCGCCGCAAGGCTTCGTCTTCGGGCGAGCGCAATTCATAGCGCGGCGCATCCATGGCGAAGCTGTCGGCGATCAGCGCGCCATTGGCGCCATAGCGGCGCACCCGGTCGCCGGTCTGCCGTGCATAGGCGGCGATCAACCGGTCCTGCCGATTGGCCGGTGCGGTGTCCAGCCCGATGGCGAGCAGCTTCAATTCCCGCGCGGACTGGGCCAGCCGATCATCGACGATGCGGGTGCGATAGCTGTCGAGATAGAAAAACCCACCCGCCAGCAGCGCCAGCGCGAACACATTGACCGCCAGGATGCGCGGCGTGAGGCTGACCCGCCCCGACCAGCGCATCGGTGCGGGCAGGCGGTCATTCCTCGGAGAATCGGTATCCGGCGCCATAGAGCGTGTCGATTGCATTGAACTGGCTGTCTACCTCACGGAATTTGCGGCGCAGGCGCTTGATATGGCTGTCGATGGTGCGGTCATCGACATAGACGTCGTCCTGATAGGCGGCGTCCATCAACTGGTTGCGGTTCTTGACCACGCCGGGGCGCTGGGCAAGCGTTTCCAGGATCAGGAACTCGGTGACGGTCAGCGTCACGTCCTTGCCATCCCATTTGACTCGGTGCCGGGCCGGGTCCATTTCCAGCCGCCCGCGCACGATCGGCTCGGCAACCGGCTCGTCGCTGGCTTCGGGCGTGCGATTGGCTTCGGCGCGGCGCAATATGGCGCGGATGCGCGCGATCAGCAGCCGCTGCGAGAAGGGTTTGGAGATATAATCGTCCGCCCCCATGGCCAGGCCCAGCGCCTCGTCCAGCTCATCGGCCTTGGAGGTGAGGAAGATCACGGGCATCGCGCTTTTTTCGCGCAGTCGCCGCAGCAGTTCCAGTCCGTCCATGCGCGGCATCTTGATGTCGAAGACGGCAAGGTCGGCGGGATTGTCGAGCAGCGCCTTCAGCGCGCCTTCGGGATCGGGATAGATGCGCGTCACGAAGCCTTCGGCCTGTAGCGCGATCGACACGGAGGTCAGGATATTCTTGTCGTCGTCCACCAGTGCGATGGTTGCGGTCATGCGGCGTCCCGGCTGATCAGGTTGCAGAGCGCAGCAGCGTTAGACCATGGCACGCGGGGCTGCAAGAAAGGCTGACGATGCCGGGCCGCGAAGCGCCGTCCCGATGGTTGCGGCGCAGCATCGACTCAATTTGACGCTGCTCGCATCACGTCCTATGCGAAATATGTCAGCAAGCCGGACGCCTTACGAAAGGGCGACGGGGAGGCGGATCGACCCCGACCATGATGGCATGCGCGGGACGACAACATAGACAGGAGCAAAGGCGTGCAGGCCAAATCCTCTATCACCCTGGCGAACCAGGGCATCACTACCCATGCCACCCAGCATTGGAATCTCGGCACCGCGCCGCTGGTCGAGGCGGCCGTGCGCAATGGCGAGGGCAAGCTGTCGAAGGACGGCCCGCTGGTCGTCAAGACCGGCAAGCACACCGGCCGCAGCGCCAAGGACAAGTTCATCGTCCGCGACGCCGAAACCGAAAACACGGTCTGGTGGGGCAACACCAATGTCGCGATGACGCCGGAGCATTTTGCGGCATTGAAGGACGATTTCTTCAAGGCGCTGGGCGAAAAGGACACGCTCTACGTCGCCGACCTGTTCGGCGGATCGCAGCCTGAGCATCGCGTCAATGTACGCGTCATCAACGAATTTGCCTGGCACAATCTGTTCATCCGCACGCTGCTGGTGCGGCCGACCGCCGAGGAACTGGCCGGATTTGCGCCCGAATATACGATCATTGACCTGCCCAGCTTCCGCGCCGATCCCGCGCGCCATGGCTGCCGCAGCGAAACGGTGATCGCGGTTAACCTGACCGAAAAGCTGATCCTGATCGGCGGCACCGCCTATGCCGGCGAGATGAAGAAGAGCGTGTTCGGCATCCTCAACTATCTGCTGCCGGCCAAGGGCGTGATGCCGATGCATTGTTCGGCAAATATCGGCGCGAACGGCGATACGGCGGTCTTCTTCGGCCTCAGCGGCACCGGCAAAACGACGCTGTCGGCCGACGCCAGCCGCACGCTCATCGGTGACGATGAACATGGCTGGTCGGACACGGCCGTCTTCAACTTCGAAGGCGGCTGCTATGCCAAGATGATCAACCTGTCGGCTGAGGCCGAACCGGAAATCTTCGCCACCACCAAGCGGTTCGGCACGGTGCTGGAAAATGTCGTGATGGACGAGGAAACCCGCGCCATCGACCTGGATGACAACAGCCTCGCCGAAAACAGCCGCGGCTCCTACCCGATCGATTTCATCCCCAACACTTCGGAGAAGAATCTGGGGCCGGTTCCCAAGAACATCATCTTCCTGACCGCCGACGCCTATGGCGTGCTGCCGCCGATCGCGCGGTTGACGCCCGAACAGGCAATGTATCATTTCCTGTCCGGCTACACCGCGCGCGTCGCAGGCACCGAAATCGGCGTGACCGAACCGACCGCGACCTTCTCGACCTGCTTTGGCGCGCCCTTCATGCCGCGCCACCCCTCGGTCTATGGCAATTTGCTGAAAGAACGGATCAACAAGGGCGGCGTCACCTGCTGGCTGGTCAACACCGGCTGGTCGGGCGGCAAGGCGACGATGCCGGGCATCAAGCGCATGCCGATCAAGGTCACGCGCGCGCTGCTGAACGCGGCGCTCGACGGTAGCCTCAACAATGCGCAGTTCCGCACCGATCCCAATTTCGGGTTCCAAGTGCCCGTGGCGGTGGAGGGCGTGGATTCGACCATCCTCGATCCGCGCGCATCCTGGGCGGACGGCGAGGCCTATGACGAAACGGCGGCAACGCTGGTCAAGGCCTTCGTCGACAATTTCGCGCAGTTTGAAGAGCATGTCGACGATGGCGTGCGCGGCGCGGCGCTGACTGCCGCCTGACGCGAGCGACAGTATGACAAAAAGGGGTGGGGGCCATGGTTTCCCGCCCCTTTTTCGCGAAGTCTGGTTTTCTCCGCCTTTTAAGCGAAGGGGCTTTTTGCGTTGACCCGGCGCTCCTGCTAATCTGCGTGGATAGTGAAAAGGAGCGTAAGCGCATGTTCGACAGCATCATCGGCAAACTGGGCGGGCTGGAGGCGGTCGCCGCGCAGATCGGCGTCACGCCTGAACAGATGCAGGCGCTGATGCGCGAGATCGCGGCGAAGATCGGATCGGGCGAAACCAGCGTGGCGGCGCTTGCCGAAACGGCGGCCGAACATGGCGTGTCGGCCGACAAGTTGCAGCAATTGATGGGCAGTTTTGGCGGGCCCGAAGCGATCATGAGCCAATTGGGCAGCATGTTCGACCGGGACGGCGACGGCAACCCCGCCAATGAATTGAGCGGCATCGCCAAGGGCCTGTTTGGCTGACGACCCGCCGCGCGGCGGAAGCCGGCGCTTTGCCACCCCCAAGTTTTTTTGGCCTTGCCTTCGCGGCGCGGAAGGGCCAATTCGCGCGCATCTGATCTGTTGCGAACGATCCGCAATTGAGGCGGCGCGGGCCGCGCCAACGCAAGCAAGGACGAAGTTAGTTGACCGACGTAACGACCGAAAAGCCGGCATTGGAACCCACCGGCGCGCTTTCCGTGGAAACCGTGCTGTCGGTGAAGCATTGGAACGAACATCTGTTCAGCTTCCGCATCACGCGGCCAGCCAGCTTCCGCTTCCGTTCGGGCGAGTTCGTGATGATCGGCCTCAAGGGCGACAATGGCAAGCCGCTGCTGCGCGCCTATTCGGTCGCCAGCCCCAGCTGGGACGAGGAAATCGAGTTTCTGTCGATCAAGGTGCAGGATGGCCCGCTGACGTCGAAGCTTCAGCTGATCCAGCCGGGCGACCAGATTTATCTGGGCCGCAAGCCCACCGGCACGCTCGTCACCGACGCTTTGCTGCCGGGCAAGCGGTTGTTCATGCTGTCGACCGGCACGGGCTTGGCCCCCTTCCTCAGCCTGTCGCGCGACCCGGACGTCTATGAATTTTACGAGCAGGTGATGATCGTCCATTCGGTGCGCCGCGTGTCCGACCTTGCCTTCCGCGACGATCTGGAGGCCAAATGGTCCGAAGATCCGCTGGTGTCCGAACAGGCACCCGGGCAATTCCATTATGTGCCCACCGTCACGCGCGAGCCGTTTGACGGCCATACGCAGCGCATCGACGCGCTGGTCGAGAGCGGCGCGCTGTTCGCCGGGATCCCCGGCGCGAAGAAGTTCGACCCGGAAACCGACCGGATCATGATGTGCGGCAGCATGGAGATGATCAAGCAGTTCGCCGCCTATTTCGAAGGCGCGGGCTTTACCGAAGGCTCCAACGCGGCGCCCGGCCAGTTCGTGATCGAGCGCGCCTTCGTCGGCTGACGATAGGAGCAATGGGCGGGCGCGTATGACGCGCGCCGCCCGTCGTCTTACCCTGCGGCCTTCGCCAGCCCCTTGGACAATTGCAGCACGCCATTGAGGCGCGCCTGCGGATCGCCCCAGGCGCGATCCAGCACGATCTTGCTGTCAGGGCGCAACCGGGCGACACCATTCAATCGCTGGACATAGGCGACCAGATTTTCCGGCTTGGGGAAGCGATCCTCGAAGAAGGTAACGAGCGCGCCCTTGGGGCCGACATCGATCTTGGCGATATTAGCGGCCAGGCAATTCTGCTTGATCTCGATGATCTTGAGCAGGTTTTGCGTTGGCAGCGGCAGCTTGCCGAAACGGTCGATCAGTTCGGCGGCGAAGGATTCGAGGCCCTGGCGATCCTCCAGTTCGTTGATGCGGCGATATAGCCCCATGCGCAGGTCGAGGTCGGGCACGAATTCTTCTGGAATGAGGATCGGCGCGTCGACGCTGATCTGTGGCGAAAATTCCTCGCTGCGCCGTTCTTCGGCGATGCCGCCGGCCTTGGCGTCCAGGATCGCGTCTTCCAGCATCGACTGGTAGAGTTCGAAGCCCACTTCCTTGATATGGCCCGACTGTTCGTCGCCGACCAGATTGCCCGCGCCGCGAATGTCGAGATCATGCGAGGCAAGCTGGAAGCCCGCGCCCAGCGTGTCGAGGTCCGACAACACCTTCAGCCGCTTTTCCGCCGTGTCGGTGATGATGCGGTTGGCGGGCGTCGTCATATAGGCATAGGCGCGCGTCTTGGACCGGCCGACGCGCCCGCGCAGCTGGTAGAGCTGGGCAAGGCCGAAGCGGTCGGCGCGATGGATGATGAGCGTATTGGCGCTCGGAATATCGAGGCCGGATTCGACGATGGTGGTCGACAGCAGCACGTCATAGCGTTTGTCGTAAAAGGCGGACATGCGCTCCTCCACCTCGGTCGCCGACATCTGGCCGTGGGCGACGATGGGTTTGACCTCGGGCACCTCGTTGCGCAGAAACTCCTCGACTTCCGTAAGGTCGGCGATGCGCGGCACGACGAAGAAGCTCTGCCCGCCGCGATAATGTTCGCGCAGCAACGCCTCGCGAATGACCACCCCATCCCACGGCATGACATAGGTGCGCACGGCGAGCCGATCGACCGGCGGCGTCTGGATGACCGACAATTCGCGCAGGCCCGACATCGCCATTTGCAGCGTGCGCGGGATCGGCGTCGCCGTCAGCGTCAGCACATGCACGTCGGTCTTGAGGCCCTTCAACCGTTCCTTGTGGGTGACGCCGAACCTCTGTTCCTCATCCACGATGACGAGGCCCAGCCGCTTGAACTCAATCCCCTTGGCGAGCAGGGCGTGCGTGCCAACCACGATGTCGATGCTGCCATCGGCGAGGCCCGCCTTTACCGCTTTTGCTTCCTTGTCGGGGACCAGGCGGGACAGGCGGCCGATCTCGATCGGGAAACCACGGAAGCGATCGACGAAATTCATGTGATGCTGGCGCGCGAGCAGGGTGGTGGGGCAGATGACGACGACCTGCATCCCGGCCATCGCAGCGACGAAGGCAGCACGCAGCGCGACCTCTGTCTTGCCGAAACCCACGTCGCCGCACACGAGCCGGTCCATCGGCTTGCCCGCGCCAAGATCATCGATCACGTCGCTGATCGCGCGATCCTGATCGTCGGTTTCCTGATAGGGGAAGCGGTCAACGAAGGCGGGGTAGCCCGCGACGTCGGGTTCGGCGACGGTGGCGGGGCGCAGCGCGCGGGCGGCGGCGGTCTTGAGCAGCTCGCCCGCAATTTCGCGGATGCGCTCCTTCATCTTCGCCTTGCGCCGCTGCCAGGCCTCGCCGCCCAGCTTGTCGAGGCTTACGCCATCGGTTTCGGAGCCATAGCGCGAGAGGACTTCGAGATTTTCGACCGGCACATAGAGTTTGTCGCCGCCGGCATATTCCAGCGCGACGCAATCATGCGCGGCCTTCGACACCGGAATTTGCGTCAGCCCATCATAGCGGCCAATGCCATGGTCGCGATGCACGACCAGATCGCCGGGCGTCAGCGTGGCGAGTTCCTGCAGGAAGGCGTCCGCATTCTTCTTGCGCTTGGCGCGGCGCACCAGCCGGTCGCCCAGCATATCCTGTTCGGTGAGCACCGCGACATCGGGTGCGGTAAAGCCATGGTCTAGGCCAAGCACGATCAGCGCGACGCGCCCGTCGGCGGCAAGGCCCAGCGCTTCCTGCCAGTCATCGGCCGCAGCGATCCGCGCCACGCCATGATCGGCGAGCAACCCGGACAGGCGTTCGCGCGCGCCCGCCGAATAGCTGGCGATCACCACCTTCTTCTTCTTGCGGCGCAGGCCGTCGATATGGGCGCTGACAGCGTCGTAGATATTGCTGTTCTGTGCGCGTTCGGGGGTGAAATCGCGCGGCCCGTCGACCGCGAAATCCAGCACCGTCGCGCTTTCCGGCTCGTGGAAAGGCGTGGTGGCATGCATCGGCAGCGACGCCACCGCCGCGTCCCATTCGGCCGCGTTCAGGTAAAGGGCGTCGGGTTTGAGCGGACGATAGGAACCGGGATCGGATGATTTCGCCTGCACCCGGTTGGCGTGATAATCGCGGATCGCCTCGAACCGGTTTTCCGCTGCGCCCGCCACCCCGGAATCGCGCACGATCACGGCATCGCCCAGATGATCGGTCAGCGGCACCAGCTTTTCTTCGAACAATGGCAGCCAATGTTCCATGCCGGCCAGGCGGCGGCCGTCACTGACCGCCTGATAGAGCGGGTCGCCGGTCGCGGTTGCGCCAAATGTCTCGCGATAGCGCAGCCGGAACCGCTTGATCGTGTCCTCGTCCAGCAGTGCTTCGGACGCCGGGAGCAGGGTGAAGCCATCGACGCTGCCCGTGGTGCGCTGGTCGGACGTGTCGAACCGGCGGACCGTCTCTATCTCGTCGCCGAAAAAGTCGAGCCGCAGCGGTTGTTCCTCGCCGCCGGGGAACAGATCGACAATGCCGCCGCGGATGGCGAATTCGCCCCGGTCATGAACGGTATCGGTGCGGACATAGCCATTGGCCTGTAACATCTCGGCCAGCCGCTGGATCGCGATCCGTTCCTTGGGCGCGAGTTTCGCCACCAATTGCCGCACGCGAAAGGGGGTCAGCGTGCGCTGCGTCATCGCCGCCAGCGTGGTGACGACAAGCTGCGGTCCCTTAGGCTTGACCTGCAAGGCGTGAAGTCCCGCCAGACGCGCAGACGCCGCGCGCAGCGACGGGCTGGCGCGATCATAGGGCAGGCAGTCCCACGCGGGAATGTCGATCAGCTCCAGTTCCGGGGCGAAGGTTGGCGCGGTGTCGGCGATGGCGCGCGCCTGCTGTTCGTCGGCGGCGATGAAGACGGCGCGGCCCGGCGCCGCTCCGCCGGCCGCGCGCGCCAGATCCGCGAGCAGCCAGGGCAGGAACCCGGCCGGCACGCCCGCCAGGGTGATCGGCGCCTTGGCGCTGAGGATTTTTTGAAGATCGGTCATTCTGCTCTTTCATCCTCCCCCTTAGGGGGAGGGGGACCGGCGAAGCCGGTGGAGGGGTGTCACATTATTGAGAGGGTTACACCCCTCCGTCAGCCTTCGGCCTGCCACCTCCCCGTGCAGGGGAGGATGATTTCAGACGATCTTCACGAAATCGAGTTTCAGGAACCGGTCCATCATCGGACCCTTCCATTCATCGGGCACGGGGATCGTCCCCACCGCCCAGCCCATGATGTCGGCATCCTGCTCTTCCATGAAGCGTTCAAACCACGCGATTTCCTCTTCGTTCCAGGTCGCGTGATAACGGTCGAAGAAGCCGCCCACGGTATAGTCCGATTCGCGCGTGCCGCGATGCCAGGCGCGAAACTTCATGCGGCGCAGATGGGGAGTGTCGTTCATGTTCATTCACTTCATCCGTTCGTCCTGAGTAGCCGCTGAGCGAAGTCGAAGCGGCGTATCGAAGGATCGTTCGACGCAGGATGCTTCGATACGGGTCTTCGACTTTGCTCAGACCCACTCAGCACGAACGGCTGTATCGAGGTGCGAGCCGCCATTTGTGCCACCGTCCCGGCTGGGCTAGAGCGCGTGAGATAGCCATGCGACCCGATATTCTCAATCCGATCTTTGCCGAAATTTCCCTGTTCAAAGGGGTAGGACCGGCGCTGGCCCGTCCGCTGGAGCGACTGGACCTCAAGCGGGCGGTCGATGTCGCCTTCCATCTGCCGGTCAGCTGGGTCGATCGCCACCTGACTGACCGGCTGGACATGGCCGACGCCGGGCGGATCATCGGCACGGTGCTGACGCCCATCGACTATCGCGCCGGCGGCAGCGCGCGCGCGCCGTTCCGCGTGCTGGCGGTGGACGGGCAGGGCAATGGCGTCGCCCTCGTCTATTTTGGGAAGAATAGCGGCTGGCCGCGCAAGCTGTTGCCGCTCAATGAACCCAAATTCGTGTCGGGCAAGCTGGAGGCCTATGGCGAAAACCTCCAGATCGTCCATCCCGACCATGTGCTGCCGCCCGAGGAAGCGGACACGGTGCCCGCCCGCGAATCGGTCTATGGCCTGTCCGAAGGGCTGACCAACAACCGGATGCGCGACCTGGCGGCGCAGGCGCTGGCGCGCGCGCCCGACCTGCCGGAATGGATCGAACCCAGCCTGCTGGCGCGCAAGGGGTGGCCCGCCTGGCGAGAGGCGCTGGCCCGCGCTCATGCCGATCCGGGCGATGGCCCCGCGCGCGAGCGGCTCGCCTATGACGAGATTTTTGCCGGTCAACTGGCGCTGATGCTGGTGCGGCAATCGTCGCGCCGCCGACGCGGCGTGTCGATAGAGGGCGACGGGCGGCTGCGCGCGATGCTGAAACTGCCCTTCGCGCCGACGGGCGCGCAGCGCCGGGCGATCGGCGAGATTGAGGGCGACATGGCGCAAACAACGCCGATGCTGCGGCTGCTGCAAGGCGATGTGGGATCAGGCAAGACGCTGGTCGCGCTGATGGCGCTGCTGAATGCGGTCGAGGCGGGGATGCAGGGGGCAATGCTGGCCCCGACCGAGATATTGGCGCGGCAGCATCATGAAACGCTGCGCAAGATGACGTCGGGCATGCCCATCGAAATCGCGATCCTGACCGGGCGCGAAAAGGGCAAGGTGCGCGAAGCCACGCTGATGGGGCTGGCCGATGGCAGCATCGACATATTGGTCGGCACGCATGCCATTTTTCAGGAGGCGGTGCGTTACAAGGCGCTGGGCCTTGCCGTGATCGACGAACAGCATCGCTTCGGCGTCGCGCAGCGGATGATGCTGGCGAACAAGGCGGAACGCGCGCCGCATTTGCTGGTGATGACCGCGACGCCGATCCCGCGCACGCTGACGCTGACCTATTATGGCGAAATGGATGTGTCGCGGCTCGACGAAATGCCGCCCGGCCGCCAGCCGATCCAGACATTGGTGATGGCGGCGAGCCGGCTGGACGAGGTGGTCGACGCGCTCGCCCGCCATGTCGAAAGCGGCGGGCAGGCCTATTGGGTGTGCCCGCTGGTGGAGGAAAGCGAAACCAGCGACCAGGCGGCGGCCGAGGCGCGCGCGGAATCGCTGCGGCTGCGGTTCGGCGATCGCGTCGGCCTGGTCCATGGCCGGATGAAGGGGCCGGAAAAAGACGCGGCGATGGAAGCCTTTGCCGGCAACCGCACGCAGATATTGGTGGCGACTACGGTGATCGAGGTGGGCGTCGATGTGCCAAACTCCAGCCTTATCATCATAGAGGGCGCGGACCGGTTCGGCCTGGCGCAGCTGCACCAGCTGCGCGGGCGAGTGGGGCGCGGGGACAAACCGTCCACCTGCCTGCTGCTGCGCGGCAACGCGCTGGGCGAAACATCGCGCGCGCGGCTGGCGCTGATGCGCGAAACCAATGACGGCTTTCGCATCGCCGAGGAGGATCTGAAGCTGCGGGGCGCGGGCGAGGTGCTGGGCACGCGCCAGTCGGGCGAGGCTGTGATGAAACTGGCCAGTCCGGAGCATGTTGCGGCGCTGGTGGACGCGGCGCGCGATGACGCGCATCTGCTGATCGAACGCGATGGCGGGCTGGACAGCGCGCGGGGGCAGGCCGCGCGTACCTGCCTCTATCTGTTCGAAAAGGATGCGGCCGTAGGGTTGCTGCGCGGCGGGTGATGAGCACGCCAATCGAACCGGCAAGGCGGATAGAAATGCCGTCCCTGATCGTTCCATGTCGGCATCTGTAAAGGAGCATGCGGTGCGAGAATGTGGGTTTCTGATGGCCGTGCTGGCGCTGGCGGCGTGCCATTCGGCGCCGCAGACGGAACAGGCCGATGCGGGCACTGCCGGCGCCGAGGCGGAGGCCGCTGCCAGCAATGCCGGCCTGCCCGCACAAGCGCCAAATACGATCCGCGGCACCATGGCAGAGGCGGGCGATCAGGCCGGTGCGGGGATGACACCCTCCGTGCGCGACTGCCATTTCGAGGTGGACGGCAAGCGGCTGGTCGACGGGCCTTGTCGTGTCTTTCCGATGGGGAAGGACCAATATACGCTCAACACATGGGACGGCGGCAAACCGCGTCAGTCGCATTTCGCGGTCGTCACGACACAGAGCGACGGTCGCACCACCGCGACCTGGAACAAGGACCCGGATGACAGCCGGGCCTATGACCCGCTGGGCGTCGTCACGAAGCGCAACGGATGCTGGGTGAATGTGCGGACCCGGATCTGCGCGCAATAAAGTCATCGTGATTCCGTTCATGCTGCGCCTGCGAAACAATTTGCAGGCAATGGCGTTGCTCCCTTCATGCCGGACATCAGCCTGACCAACATCACGTCGCTGGCCGCGGTTTCCATCGCGCTGTCGGTCGTCGCGGCCTTCCTGATCCATTGGGTGCTGTACGCCATCGCCGTGCGCGTGGTGCGCGCGCGCATGACGCCGATCCTGCTGCCTGCCATATTCCAGCCGACGCGCTGGCTGGTTGTGCTGTTCGCGCTTGGCGCGGGCGTCCAGCCATTGGAGCTTGGGCCACGGGTGGAGTCGCTCTGGTCGATCGGGTCGAAGATGCTTTTCGCGCTGCTTGCCGGCTGGCTGTTGCTTCGGGTGCTGCGGGCGGTACGGCAGATGATCGAAAGCCATAGCGACATCAGCGCCGAGGATAATTTGAAGGCGCGGCAGCGGCATACGCGCGTGCGCATCCTCTACCGCATCGCCCAGAGCATGATCGCGGTGCTGGTGATCGCGATGGCGCTGATCGCCATTCCCGGCGTCCGATCGATCGGGGTCACGCTGGCGGCGTCTGCGGGCCTGGTCGGCCTGGCGGTGGGCGCGGCGGCGCAGCCCGCGCTCAAGAATCTGATCGCCGGCGTCCAAATGGCCTTTTCCGAGCCCATTCGCCTGGACGATGTGGTGATTGTGGAGGGGGAATGGGGCCGGATCGAGGATATCACCCTGACTTTCGTCGTGGTGCGCATCTGGGACGATCGGCGCATGGTGGTGCCGGTGTCCTATTTTCTGGAAAAGCCGTTTCAGAACTGGACGACGAAAACGTCGGACCTGCTGGGCACGGTATTTTTCTATGTCGATCCCGCCGCTGACGTGGCGCGTATCCGCGATGCTTTCGTCGATGCGGTGAAAGCCAACAGCCGGTGGGACGGGCGCGTGGCGATATTGCAGGTGACCGACCATCGCGCCGATGCGCTGGAACTGCGCGGTCTCCTGTCGGCGCGCAATGCCGGCATCGCTTTCGACCTACGCTGCGAAGTGCGGGAAGCGGTGATGGACTTTCTGCGCACCGAGATGCCCGATGCGCTGGTGCGTAGCCGTCAGCGGCTGGAGCCGGGCGAAGGGTTTGAGAGGCTGGCCCCTACCAGATCGTCTGACGCGGCGGAATAAGCGCCATCATCGCGTCATAGAGGCGCGGATTGACGGGCGTCAGAAATTCCATGCCGACGCGCCCATCCTCTGCCCAGCGAATTTCGGCGGGATAATCCTTTACGACTGGCAGCCAGACAGTGATGCGCTCGCCTGTCAGCAGCGAATCGTCCGATCGGCACATGAGGCCAAGGGGGGAGATGTTGATGATCCGCACGCCCTGGGTGCGGCCGCGCACGGTGACATGGCTGACCAGATCCACCAGGTCGCGTTTCGCCCGACGCTGTTCGACCGACGGGTCGCGCGATCGCATCACATGGTCGAGACTGGCGAGAACCGAGTTGGGCATGACCGCGAGCCTAAGCAGCCGATCATGAACGAGATGTGCAAAAACAGGCTTAGCAAGGCGTTAAGCCTGTTTATCCCGTCTAGCCGATCCCTTTGAGGTAACGGGATTTTTCGCCGCGTTCCGGGTCAGTCGATGACCAGCCCGTGCTTCTTGGCTCCGAAACTCAGCTTGTCGCCGGCTTTCAGCATGACGGCGGGGTCGGTGACGACCGTGCCATTCACCCTGATCGCGCCTTCGCTCAGTTTGCGGCGCACTTCCTTGTTCGACGTCGCAAAGCCAAGGGCCGTGGTCGCTCGAACAACGGTCAGGCCTTGCTGGCCCAGGCTGACGGTCGGCAGATTGGCGTCGGACGCGCCTTCCTCGAACGTGCGGCGGGCGGTTTCGGCGGCGGCGGCGGCGGCGTCCGCACCATGGGCCATGGCGGTGGCGGCGTCGGCCAGTATCTTCTTGGCGTCGTTGATCTCCGCCCCGTCCAGCTTTTCCAGCCGGGCGATCTCGTCCAGCGGCAGGTCGGTAAACAGCCGCATGAAGCGCCCGACATCGGCGTCCTGCGTGTTGCGCCAGAATTGCCAATAATCATAGGGCGACAGCGCATCGGCGTTCAGCCACACCGCGCCCTTGGCGGTCTTGCCCATCTTGCCGCCGTCGGCCGTGGTGATGAGCGGGGAGGTAAGACCGAACACCTGCGTGCCATCGACCCGCCGCGACAATTCGATGCCGTTGACGATATTGCCCCACTGGTCGGACCCGCCCATCTGGAGCCGGCAGCCCGCCCGCCGCGACAGTTCCAGAAAGTCATAGGCCTGCAGGATCATATAGTTGAATTCAAGGAAGCTGAGCGATTGTTCGCGGTCCAGTCGCAGCTTCACGCTGTCGAAGCTCAGCATCCGGTTGACCGAGAAATGCTGGCCGATGTCGCGCAGGAAGGGGATATATTCGAGGGCGTCGAGCCATTCGGCATTGTCGACCATGATGGCGTCGCTCGGACCGTCGCCGAATGTCAGGAAGCGCTCGAACACCCGCTTGATGCTGGCGACATTCTCGTTGATCTTCTCGACCGTCATCAGCGAGCGCGCCTCGTCGCGCAGGGAGGGGTCGCCGATCTTGCCGGTGCCGCCGCCCATCAGGACGATCGGCTTGTGCCCGGCCTGCTGCATCCGGCGCAGCATCATGATCTGCACCAGGCTGCCGACATGGAGCGAGGGGGCGGTAGGGTCGAAGCCGATATAGCCTGGCACCACGTCGCGCGCGGCCAGGGCATCAAGGCCCTGCGCATCGGTCAGTTGGTGGATATAGCCCCGCTCGTCGAGCAGGCGGAGGAGATCGGACTGATATTGGCTCATGGCGCGCGCCTTTAGCATCGCGGGCGGTCGACGGAAAGATGCCGTTCGCCCGGCGCTTGTCGAAGGGCGCGACTTGTTTCAAGGATGGCGCTTGCACAGGTCCAGCCGCGAACGGATTTTTCCCTTATGCCCCAATCGACCCTGGCCATCGGCCTCATGTCCGGCACGTCGCGCGACGGCATCGACGCCGCGCTCATCGAAACGGATGGGGAGGGCGCGGTCGCGGCGCTGGAATTTCACGCCATGGCCTATGACGAGGGCTTTCGCCTGCGCCTTGCTGAAGCATGCCAGCGCGCGATGGCGATGGAACGGCCGGGCTTCGAACCGCTGATCGCATCGGTCGAGGCGGAATTGACCGAACGCCATGTGCAGGCGGTGGCCGACCTGCTGGGGCGCAGTGGCCATGTCGCGCAGGATATCGGGGTGATCGGCTTTCATGGCCACACGCTCGCCCACCGGCCGGAGCGCGGCTGGACCTGGCAGATTGGCGATGGCGCGGGGCTGGCCGGGGCGTTCGGCATCCCGGTGGTCGCCGATTTGCGCCAGGCGGATGTCGTGGCGGGCGGGCAGGGCGCGCCGTTGCTGCCCGTCTATCATCGCGCGCTGGCCGACGCGCTGGCCAAGCCCGCCGCGATCCTCAACCTGGGCGGGGTTGCCAACATCACCTTCATCGGGTCGGACGGCGCGCTGATCGCCTTTGACACCGGCATGGCGAGCGGCCTCATTGACAATTGGATGCAGACGCAGGGCCATGCCCCTTATGACGAAGGCGGTGCCTGCGCGGCGCGGGGGCAGGTGGATGCGGCAATCTTGTCGACGATGCTGGCCGACCCGTGGTTCGATCTGCCGCCGCCCAAGAGCATCGACCGGGAAGCCTTTTCGATCGAGGCGGTGCGGGGCCTATCTCTGGAGGATGGCGCGGCGACACTGACGGCCTTCACCGCCGCGGCGGTGGCGCGTGCGATCGACCATCTGCCCCAGCGCCCGGCCGAAATCCATGTCGCGGGTGGCGGCCGGCACAATGCCACGCTGATGGCGATGATCGCCGAGCGGACGGGGGCAAGTGTGCGCAGCGTCGATCATCTGGGCTGGGACGGCGACGCGCTGGAGGCGCAGGGCTTTGCCTATATGGCGGTGCGGCACCTTAAAGGCCTGCCGATCAGCTTTCCCGGCACGACCGGCGCGCCCGCGCCGATGACCGGCGGCGTTCTGTTCCGGCCCTGATCGCAATCGCGCGTCAGAGAGGGAGGTCGCGCCATGTTCCCGGCGCTACCCCGTCCAGCGTCCAGTCGCCGATCCGCCAGCGTACCAGCCGCAGCGTGGGGTGCCCCACGGCGGCGGTCATCCGGCGCACCTGCCGATTGCGCCCTTCGCGGATGGTGAGGCTGATCCAGCAATCGGGCACGGTCTTGCGAAAACGCACCGGCGGGTCACGCGGCCACAGCGCGGGCGGCTCGATCCGCTCCGCCTGCGCCGGCAGCGTCGGCCCGTCCTTCAGCATCACGCCAGCGCGCAAGCGGGCCAGTGCATCGGGCGTCACATCGCCTTCCACCTGCACCAGATAGGTTTTGGGCGTCTTGAAGCGCGGATTGGAAATGCGCGCCTGCAACCGGCCGTCGTCGGTCAGCAAAAGCAACCCTTCGCTGTCGCGGTCGAGCCGCCCGGCCGGGTAAACGCGCGGCACGTGGATAAAGTCCGACAAGGTGCGCCGGTCCGCGCCGATGCTGGAATCGGTGAATTGGGACAGCACGTCATAGGGTTTGTTGAACAGGATCAGCCGGGCCATGGCGAGTCAGTCCTCATGCCCGTCGTCGATCATCAGGCTACCCTGATTGACGAGCGTCACCAGCAAGTCGATCCCCGCAGCCATCGACCGGTCGAGCGTGACGGCAGGATGCGCGCACAGCTGCTGCGCCAGTAGCGCCAGATCGCCGGCGCAAGGATAAGCGCTGCCATCGACGAACAGCGTCACGCCATTCTCGCTCCGAAAGAAGGCGAAGCGGCTTGCCGGATTGCGCATCAGGGCCGCGCCCGCGTCGATCAGGGCCAGCATATCCTCGGTCGTGACGGGTTCCTTCGGCCGCCAGTCCGCGTCGGGATATTTGGGCGTCGTCACATGCTGCCCGAACCAGTCGGCGAAGGCGGACCGGTCGGCCATTGCCGCGATCGTCATGGCGTGCAGCCGCGCGATCGCGTCGGGCGCGACTTCGCCGGGATTGGCGACGGGCTTAAGGTCGGGGTCGGCATAAAGATCATCGTCGGGCATGGCGGCGGCCAGATGTTCGGCCCATTCGATCAGCATGTCGGGCCGTGATGGCGCGCGAAAGCCGATCGAATAGGTCATGCAATCATCGCCCACCGCCACGCCGTCATGCGCGAAACCGGGCGGGACATACAGGATATCGCCCGGTTCCAGCACCCATTCGTCCGTCGCGGTGAAATCGGGCAGCAGGCGCAGGTCGCCATGCGGACGCAGCAGGGTGTCGCGGTCGCAACGCGGCCCCACGCGCCAGCGCCGCCGGCCCAGCCCCTGCACCAGGAACACGTCATATTGGTCGAAATGCGGCCCGACCCCGCCGCCGTCGCTGGCATAGCTCACCATCACGTCGTCGATCCGCCAGTCGGGGATGAAGCGGAAAGGCGCGATCAGCGCCGCGACATCGGGGGCGTGATGATCGACCGCCTGCACCAGCAGGGTCCAGGGCGACCCGCCCAATGTCGCGAAACGATCTTCCCCAAAGGGGCCATGTTCCAGCGCCCAGTCACCGTCCCTCTGAACCACGATACGCGATTCGATCCCCTCCTCGCAGGCGAGGCCCGCCAGTTCGTCCGGCTCCAGCGGATTTACCCACGCGCCCCAGGGATTGCGGATCAGGAGCGGCCGCTTTTGCCAATGATCGCGCAGGAAGGCTTCAGCGTCGAAGGAAGGAAACATGGATGCTCGCGGACGGGGACAGGTGTGACGGCTTTGCCCGTCGCGGCCGTCGCTGACAAGCGGGAGGCAGGCGAGAAGCAGCAGGGGGGGGTGCCATTGGCTGATGCAGGTTGGGCGGGCGCGGAACCGCGCGGCACTCCCGACACTTCCATGCTCATGTTCTTCGATAATGTGCACGGCCTCTTGCGGGTCCTCATCATTTCCCTGCTCGCTTATGCCTGGCTGGTCTTCGTCCTGCGCCTGTCGGGCAAGCGCTCGCTCGCCAAGCTCAATGCGTTCGATCTGGTGGTGACTGTGGCGCTCGGCTCCACGCTGGCGACAGTGCTGCTGACCAAGGATGTCGCCTTTGCCGAAGGCGCCCTGGCCTTCTGTATGCTGGCGCTGTTGCAATGGATCGTGGCGCAAGCGTCGATCCGATCGTCCTGGTTCAGCGACCTGGTCCGATCCCGTCCGCGATTGCTCGTGGAGGATGGCGATTTTCGCGACTCGGCGATGCGCGACGAACGCGTCACCCGCGCGGAGGTGGAAGCGTCGATCCGCAAGAGCGGCATCGGGCGGATCGAGGATGTGGGCGCGGTCGTGCTGGAAAGCGATGGCAGCATGAGTGTGCTTGAACGATCGGACGGTGCCTATACGGTGCTGCGATCGGTCGCGCGCTGACCGGTCGCAGCAGGCGAGGGCGGGACGGGCATGGCGGAACTGCAACTGATCGACTTTGGCATGTTGCTGGTCGTTACGTCGCTGGTGGCGATCGTGTCGCGGCGCATCGGCCTGCCCTATACGGCAGGGCTGGTCGCGGCGGGCATCGCGCTGGCGCTGCTGCCGATCGGCGTCGACCTGCCACTGTCGCGCGAACTGATCTTCAACATCTTCCTGCCGCCGCTGATCTTCGAGGCGGCGTTGCAAATGCCCTGGAAGCGGCTGCGCGATCAATTGCCGCTGACGGTCACGCTCGCCTTTCTGGGCGTGGCTATTTCCGCCGGGGTCGTGGCGGGCGGGATTCACTGGCTGCTCGGATGGAGCTGGCTGGGCGCGGCCTTTTTCGGCGTGCTGATCGCGGCGACCGACCCGGTGTCCGTCATCGCCGCCTTTAAGGAAATGCGCGCCGAGCCGCGCCTGTGCATGGTGGTCGAATCCGAAAGCCTGCTCAATGACGGTGTCGCCGCCGTGGGCTTTTCGATCCTGCTGGGGCTGGCGGGCGGCGGCGCGTTGACTCCGGTCGCGGCGGCAGGTGCGCTCGCCTGGACGGTGCTGGGCGGGATCGCGTCGGGCGGCGTCGTCGCCTTCGTCCTCCTGAAACTGGCCGGGCGCACGGAGGATCATCTTGTCGAAATCACGCTGACCACCGTCATTGCCTGGGGCAGTTTCCTGCTGGCCGAACATCTGGGCGCATCGGGCGTGTTCGCCGCGCTGGTCGCCGGGGTCATCGTCGGCAATCTGGGCTGGCGGCGGGCCATTTCCGATAACGGGCGCGGCCATGTGCTGGGCTTTTGGGAATATGCCGCCTTCCTCGCCAATTCGCTGCTGTTCCTGATGATCGGCAGTCATGAGGCGCATCAGCCGCTCGCGCTGGTGTCGGGCGCACTGGCCGTGGTGATCGCACTGACGCTGATCGGCCGGGCGGCGGCGGTCTATCCCATTGCCCTGCTGTTTCGTCCAACCCGCCTGCGCCTGCCCGCTCCCTATCAGCATGTGCTGCTGTGGGGCGGGCTGCGCGGCGCGGTGGGGCTGGCGCTGGCGCTGGCGGTGCCGGCTAGCGTGCCGGAGCGTGGACAGATCATCGTGCTGGCGTTCGGCGTCGTCGCCTTTTCGATCTTCCTTCAGGGGCTGACCATGCCACCGCTGCTGCGACGCTGGAAATTGACGGGGCAGGGCGATCCCGACGATGCGCGCTCATCCTGACGGTCAATTACGCTATCGAAATCCGTTGAAATCATGCCAAAGCGGGCAATGCCCAGCCCTGCCGGAGACAAACGCATGCCTATTACCCGCCGCGACCTGCTAGCCTCCGGCGCCTGCGCGCTCACCCTGTCCGCTTTGTCGCGCGGCGCGCGCGCCGCCACCGCCGCGGATGCGCAGGCGGAGGCGCTGCTGGCGCAGATGGCCGAGGAAATGCTGGTCGACGCGCCCGAAACCGCCAGCGGGCTTGGCATCGACACCCGCGCGCGCGCGGCGCTCAAATCGCAGCTGGGCGACAAAAGCCCGGCAGGCCAAGCGCGCATCGCCGCCCATGTGCGCGACCGGCTGGTGCGGCTGCGCGCAATCGACCTCGATGCGCTGTCGCCCGCGACCCGTACCGACGTGGAGGTGGTATGCACGTCCCACGAACTGGCGGCTGACGGTTTTGCCTTCCCGTTCGGCGACATGGCGATGATGAACAGCAACTGGTCCTACCGCAACAGCCCCTATGCGGTCGCGCAGAATACCGGCAGCTTCGTCGAAACGCCCGACTTCCTCGATTCCAACCACAAGATCGACAATCCCGCCGACGCGGACGCCTATCTGTCCCGGCTGGAGGCCTATGCCGCCAATCTGGACGGCGAAACGCAGCGATTGCGCCACGACGCGGGCATCGGCGTCATCGCGCCCGCCTTCTTGCTCGACAAGACGCTGGGGCAGATGGCGCGGGTGGAGGCGCAGCCGATCGACCAATGGGTGCCCGTCGCCTCGCTGGCCCGGCGCACGCAGGACATGCCGGGCGATCATGCCGCGCGCGCGCAGGCGATCGTGCGGGACAAGGTCGCGCCTGCGCTCGCCCGCCAGTGCGCTGAACTTCAGCGCCAGCGTCGGGGCGCGACGATGGAAGCGGGAGTATGGAAACTGCCGCAAGGTGAGGACTATTATCGCTGGGCGCTGCGTGCCGGCACGACGACGCGCATGACCCCGGACGAGGTGCATAAGCTGGGCCTTGACCAGCTTGCCGCGCTGCAAGGGCAGATGGACGGCCTGCTCAAGGGGCTGGGCATGACCAAGGGCACGGTCGGGCAGCGCATGACCGCCATGGGGAAGGACCCGCGCTACCTTTTCCCAAACGACGATACAGGCCGGGCCCAGATATTGTCTTATATCGACGGGCGGCTGGCTGACATTCGCACCCGCCTGCCACGCGCCTTTGCGACGCTGGTGCCGGCCAGGCTGATCGTGAAGCGCGTGCCGGTGGAGATAGAGGCGGGCGCGCCGGGCGCCTATGCCGGGGCCGGCTCCATCGACGGCAGCGTGCCGGGAAATTATTATATCAACCTGCGCGATACCGGCATCTGGCCGCGCTACAGCCTGCCTACGCTCTGCTATCATGAAGGGATACCGGGCCATATCTGGCAGGGCGAATATACCTATAAACTGCCGCTGATCCGGTCGTTGCTGGCGTTCAACGCCTATAGCGAGGGCTGGGCGCTCTATGCAGAGCAGCTGGGCGATGAACTGGGCGTCTATGATGGCGATGTCGCCGGGCGGCTCGGCTATCTCCAGTCGATCGCCTATCGCTGTTGCCGGCTGGTGGTCGACACCGGCCTGCACGCCAAGCGCTGGACCCGCGATCAGGCGATCCAGTGGTTCGCCAGCACCAACGGATCGACGCTGGAGGATGTACAGGGCGAAGTCGACCGCTATTGCGCCTGGCCGGGACAGGCCTGCGGCTACAAGGTCGGCCATGGCGAAATCGTGCGGCTGCGCGGGGACGCGCAACGGGCGCTGGGCGACCGGTTCGACTTTCGCCTGTTCAACGACATGGTGGTGAAGGGGGGCGGCGTGCCGATGACCGTGCTCGCCGCCAATGTCGACGCCTGGGTGAAGGGACGCGGCGGGGCCTGAACCCCCGCCCCGCGCCCCTTGAGGCCCAGGGCCGGATGGGATTTACATCCCGTCCAGCCCCTTGCTGACCAGGATGTTGACGGACACGCGGCGATTTTCGGCCTTGCCCTGGGCGGTGTCGTTGCTGGCGATCGGCTGGGCTTCCGACATGCCGGTCGGCGTCAGCATGCGATAGGGTTTCCAGTTGCAATGCTGTTGCAGATAATTGACCACCCGGCCCGCGCGCTTCTCGCTCAGCATCTGGTTATATTCTTCCGACCCGGTCGAATCGGTATAGCCCACGACCAGCAGTAGCGCATTGTCCATCTGTTCGGCGCTGGCCGCCGTGGCGCACAGGTCGCTCTTGGCCTGGGGCGACAGCACGGCCTTGCCGGTGTCGAAATTGACGTTGGTGGTTGCCTTCACATTATATTGATCGATGTCGGCGACCCGGCCGCGCAGCGCCTCGGTCGCGGCGCTCTGTTCGGCAAAGCCCTGCGCCGTGCCGTTGCGGATCATCGACGCGGTCTTGAGGTCCTTGTTCTTGAGCGCGATGCGCGTCGCGACCAGCCCCTGCGCGCCCTGCACCGTCTCGACGCTGACGGGCAGGCCGTTCAGCAGCGCGTCCGGCCCCAGCGTCTCGCGGCCAAGGCCCAGAAAGCCGCCGCTAGCCCGCACCACGGTTGCCTCGCCGATGGCGACGACGTTGTTCGCGCCATCCTCACCCGTGACCTGCATCTGGTCGCCGCTGCGTGCGGAGATGAACCCTTCGATCGTGGGTCCCTTGACCGCTTCGGCGGGTGCCGGCTCGGGTTCGGTAATCGTGGCCGACAGGTCCGCCGGCGGCGCGTCCTGAGCGGCCAGCGGGCTCGCCATCGGCCCGCTCAGCAGCGCGCAGGCCAGCAGCGCGGCGCCTCCCTTTGACAGTTTAGACATGGGTGATCCTCCATCCTCTTGAATAAGCCGGTCCTGCCTGTTCCGGCGAATATTGCGCGCAGATGAATGGCAGGCGCAAGGCGCATTGCTCTGCCGGTCATGCGAGCGCAGGGCGAGGCGAATGGAGGCAGTCCCTGGCGCGGGCGACAAGCAGACCCCAATTTTTTGGGGTGGCTGCGATCGGGTGGGGGGCTTACGCATGATGCCCATGAGCATATCCGTGGAAGAGGCCGTTCTTGCGCTCACTGAAAAGGAGAAGCAGACGTTGCGCCTGATGGTGCGCGGGCATGACGCCAAGTCGATCGCGCGCAGCCTTGGCCTGTCGGTCCATACCATCAACGAACGGCTGCGCGACGCCCGGCGCAAGCTGGCCGTGTCGAGCAGCCGGGAAGCGGCGCGGATGCTGCTGGACGCGGAAGGGGCCGATGTAACGTCGCGCCCCCCCGAAAATCTGGGGGACAGCGAAATCGGGGCGGACAGGGCGGCCGCGCCGGGGGATGAGCAGACAGCGCCGATGGACGGCGCGGGGCAGGCCAGCCGCCGGCCCCTGATCCTGACAGGAGTGATGCTCATGACCCTTATCCTTGGATTGCTCGCCATGGCGACGCTCAGCCCCGATGGCGCGAACACGCAGCCGGCCACGACCCAGGCGCAGGTTCCGCAGGACGCAGAGCTGGTGCAAAAGGCGCGCGCCTTCCTGACGCTGGTCGACGCCGGCCGCTGGGACGACAGCTATCGCCTCTTCGGTCCCGCCTTCCGCAAGCTCAACACGCCGCAGGTCTGGGCGTCGGTGTCGGAAAAGGTGCGCCTGCCGCTGGGGGCCGTCTCCTCCCGCCAGTTCCTCAGCCAACAGGAGCTTCCCGCCCCGCCGGCCGGCTACACCGTTATCAAATTCCGCACCGACTTCGCCGCCAAGCCGAACGCCGTCGAAACCGTGACCCTGGAACAGGGCAAGGCTGGCTGGCAGGTCGTGGGCGTGACGATCGAATAGCCAAGGGGCTTCAGCGATATCTTGCTCGCTGCGAGCGGATGTTCCAATCAATAGTCATGTTCGATGATGTGCCGGTTCGGGTCTGGATATGGCTTGCGATTGCAATCGCTGCCTACGCGCCTGCACGTTATATCTTCAGATACCTCACTGACACGCCGCGTCGACGGGACATTACCTCCGCTCCTAAAGACTATGGTCGGCGATCGGTGGCGCTGTTTAGACGCAACTTTTTCATTCTCGCCGGTTTGATTTCGTTCGGTTTCTTCATTTTCACACCGTTTGCAGAAGCGTTCGCCAGATCGCCATCCTTTTGGCCCTTGCTCATCGCCCTGATGGGGCTATGGGCGGCGTTCACGGTTGTGTCAGGTTTTCGCAAGGGTCGAATTCAACCCATCGTAAGGGGTGCGGATTGGACATTTGAGCGTGCATCTCAACCCAAGCGCTTTTGGGGCGCTCTCATGTGGAACGGCGCGCTCGCTGGGCTATGCATTTACGCGGGCGCGATTGGTGTTCGTGATGCGCCAGTCCAGCAAGAGCGGGAAAAATGTCATAATTATCAGGATCGCTTTTCGGCCATAGAGGCCATCGAAGCGTGCAATGCTTTGCTAAAAGTGGCCAATGGTCGGGCGCAGAGGTCGGACATATTGCTGGCCCGGGGTAACGGCTACTATGCCCAGAAACATTATATATCGGCGGAACGAGACTATGCCGCGTCGGCAAATCTCGATCCCGAAAGTTCGGCAGTTTGGTACAATCTGGGTCTCGTTTCAACCGAACTCGGCAATCGCAGCGCCAGTATTCGTCACTATGGTCGGGCCATCACAAAAGACAATAGGAATGGGGAAGCGTTCCTCAATCGCGGACTGCTGTTTCTCGACGATGGCCAGTTGGACAGGGCCATAGCGGATTTCACCAAGGCCGCTAACTTGGAACCCAAAAACGCTACGGCGTTGGCAAACAGGGGTATCGCCTATGTTTGGAAAAGGGACACCCAAAAAGCACTTGCTGATTTTCGGAAAGTCGATGCAATTGACCGGTCTAATGTCATTGTTCTGCACGGCCGCGCGCTGCTAAGCCTTCATGGTGGAAATCCCCATGCTGCCATAGAGCAACTTTCCGCAGCCATCGGGCATGATCCTGATGACTTATGGGCGCTCCGCCTGCGCGGCGACATATATGAATCCCTCGGTGATTATGCTCGGTCGCAGGCGGATACGGACAGAGTGCTCAAGATCAACCGGGGGATGACGTCGAAATCATAACTTTATTCAGCCCCCTCTACCCACAAGGTTGCGCCTTCCGCGCGGATGATGCGGACGCGCGCGCCGGCGGGCGTGTCGGGGCCGCGCGCGGTCCAGACGCTGTCGCCCACGCGCACCCGGCCCTCGCCGCCGCTGATCGGTTCCACCACGCTGACCGTCTCGCCGATCAGCCGGGCGGCGCGGTCATTGAGCAGGGGGTCGGTGGAGGCGACGGGATGGTCGACATACCAGCGCCGCCCGGCATAGACCGCCACGATGCTGAGCGCGGCGAACAGCAGCAATTGCAGCGGCAGGCCGATCGGCAGCGCCAGCGCGGCAAGCCCGGTGATCGCGGCGGCGATCGCGATCCAGATCAAGAACACGCCGGGGATCAGCACTTCGCCGATGCCCAACAGCGCGGCGAATACCAGCCAGGCCCAATGATCCTCCATCAGGGCGATCCAGTCGGTCATGCCCGCATCCTCCTGCCACCTTCACGCGCCATCGCCCTTACCCCTGGCTCTGGCCGAACGGGCCGCGGCGTGGCGGCGCGGGCGGGGTGGGGGTGGGCTGGCCATCGACGCCCAGCGCATCCTTGGCGAGCTGGCCGATGCCGCCCAGCGTCCCGATCAGCTGCGTCGCCTCCACCGGGAACAGGATGGTCTTGGCATTGGGCGACGTCGCGAATTGCTGCACCGCCTCGGTATATTTCTGGGCGATGAAATAGTTGAGCGCCTGCGGATTGCCCGACGAAATCGCGTCCGACACCATCTGCGTCGCCTTGGCCTCCGCCTCGGCTTCGCGCTCGCGCGCCTCGGCGTCGCGGAAGGCGGCCTCGCGCCGGCCCTCGGCTTCCAGGATCTGGCTTTGCTTCGCGCCCTCGGCCTTCAATATTTCCGACGCGCGCAGGCCTTCGGATTCCAGGATGAGCGCGCGCTTCTCGCGCTCGGCCTTCATCTGCCGGCCCATCGCATTGACGATATCGGCGGGCGGGCGAATGTCTTTCAGTTCGACGCGCGTGATCTTGATGCCCCAGCTGTTGGTGGCATGATCGACCACCGACAACAGCCGCGCATTGATCTCGTCGCGCTTGGACAATGTTTCATCCAGATCCATCGACCCCATCACCGTGCGCAGGTTGGTCGTCGCCAGCTGCATGATCGCGACATAAAGCTCGCTCACCTCATAGGCCGCCTTCGCCGCGTCCAGCACCTGGAAGAAGACCACGCCGTCGACCGACACCATGGCATTGTCCTTGGTGATGATTTCCTGCCCCGGAATATCGACCACCTGCTCCATCATGTTGATCTTGCGGCCCACCGCGTAAAAGAAGGCGGGGTAGAAATTGAGGCCGGGCCGGGCAACTTCGGTGAACCGGCCGAAGCGTTCGATCGTATATTGATAGCCCTGCCGCACCACCTTCACGCTGACGGCGAGGTAGAAGAGCACGAGGCCGGTCAGCGTCAGGGCAAAGGTGGTCAGCATGGCGTTTCCATTTTCCATGAAGGGCATGTCGGGCTTGGATCATGCGCCCGTTTCGTTAACGAGGAAAGTCAAACCGCAAAGGAGAGTAAGCCCCATGTTGCTGCGTCACGCCCGTTCGCTGCTGTTCCTCCCCGCCTCCAACCCGCGCGCCATTGCCAAGGCGCGGACATCGCCGTGCGACATGGTGATCCTGGACCTGGAGGACGCGGTTGCCGACGACCGCAAGGCGGAGGCGCTGGACCGCGCGCTCGAAGCCCTGGGCGAGGGCTTTGGCTCAAGGCTTGCCGCTGTGCGCATCAATGTCGAAGGCGCGGCCACCCATGGGCGCGAGATGATCGCCCTCAAGGGCACGGCGGCCGACTATGTGGTGCTGCCCAAGGTGGAGCATCCCAAACAGGTGAAGGACGTATTTTCGGTCAGTCAGAAACCGGTGATCGCGATGATCGAAAGCGCGCGCGGCGTGCTGGCTGCCAATGCGATCGCGGCGGGCGAAGGTTGCGCCGGGCTGTTCATGGGTAATAACGACCTGCGCCGCGACCTTGGCCTTCCCGACAATGCCGGGCGCGCGGGCCTGGGCCTTGCGATGCAGACAGTGGTGCTGGCCGCCCGTGCGGCGGGCATCGCGGTATTTGACGGCGTCTTTAACCGGCTGGACGATGAAGCAGGACTGGAGGCGGAATGCGCCGAGGGTCATGCGCTGGGTTTTGATGGCAAGACGCTGATCCACCCGGCGCAGGTTCCCGTCGCCAATCAAGTGTTCGGCCCCGACGCCCAAGCCCTGGCCGACGCCCGCCGCCTGATCGAAGCCGCCACCGGCGGCGCCGAACGCTTTGAAGGCCGCATGATCGAAACCATGCACGTCGAACAGGCCAAGGCACTTGTCGCGCGCGCCGAAGCCGTAGGGGAATAAATGCGACCGATGCTTTTCAGGCGAAGGACGGACCGCTTCTAGCTGTGTTGCAATGATGCTACACGCCGCAACAAAAACGTTACAATTGCTCTCTGTTCGTCGCACCGGGGTTGATCCGCCGGGTCGCTTTTGGCGTCTTTCAATGGATTGAGTTCGCCCCGAACTCTCAAAAAACAGAGGGAAAATATATGCATCGCACCGCTGTTGCGGCGCGTCGGCTGCTTGCGGCCAGCGCCCTGTCCACCCTGATCGTCGCGCCCGCCTTCGCGCAGGATGCCGCGCCCGCCGACGCCGGCGACACAATCGTCGTTACCGGCAGCCGTATTCAACGCAGCGATTATAATCTCGCCAATCCGCTGGTCACGGTCACCGCCGAAGCGCTGGAGCAGGCTGGTAACGTGCAACTGGTCGATACGCTGGCGCAGAACCCCGCGCTGATCAATTCTCTGAACGGCGCGCGGACATCGGGATCGAACGCGGACTTCGGTGCGGTCGGGGTTCAGTTGCTCGATCTGCGCGGCCTGGGCGAAAACCGCACGCTGGTTCTGGTCAATGGTCGTCGCCATGTGGCCAGCCTGTCCGGGTCGGCTGCGGTCGACATCAGCACCATTCCCAACGATCTGGTGGAGGCGGTCGACGTCCTGACCGGCGGCGCGTCGGCCATTTATGGCGCGGACGGCGTGTCGGGCGTGGTCAATTTCCGCCTGAAGCGCGATTTCGAAGGGTTCAAGGCGAGCGGCCAGGTGGGCATTTCCAGCCGGGGCGACGCCGGGCAGCGTTATGGATCGGTGACCTATGGCCGCAATTTCAGCGACGGGCGTGGCAATATCGCCCTGTCCTACGAATTTCGCGAACAGGATCGTCTGAGCAGCTTCAACCGGGCGCGCACCGGCAATCCGCTCGACACCTATGGCATCGTGCGCAATCCTCTCGACTTCCCTGACGATCCGAACATCCCCGATCGCGTGCCGACCAACAATCTGCGCTATGCGGACAGTTCGCTGGGCGGTGCGATCGACGTCGATTTCGACGGCATTCCCGACTATACCGGCGAAGGCAAAGTCTATGATCGCGGCACATTGCTGCCGTCGTCGGGCGGCCTGACGCAGGGAGGCGACAGCACGCCGCTGGCGGGCTATCAGGGCGATTTGCAAGCCTATAATCGCGTCCATAACATCAATCTGCTGTCGCATTATGATTTCAGCGACGCGGTCAAATTCTTCTTTGAAGCCAAATATGTGAAAAACAAGACGAAGACGCTGGCGCAGCCATCCTTCGACTTCTTCACCTATCTGTCGCCCGACAATGCCTATTTGCAGGATCAGTTTGGTGCGCTGGCACCCGATGGCGCGCTGATTTCTCGCGACAATTTCGATATGGGCGTGCGCGGCGAAGAGAATGAACGCGAAACGATGCGCTTCGTTGGCGGTTTCGAGGGCGTGATTTCCGATCATGCCCGCTACGAACTGTCCTACACGTTCGGTCAGACCAAGTCGAAGGTGCTGTTGACCGACTATCGCATCGGCGATCGCTACTGGGCGGCGATCGACGCGGTGCGCGATCCGGCGACCGGCCAGATCGTCTGTCGTTCGACCCTCGACCCGACGGGCAATATCAATCCCGATAATTATGACGCGCCAGCCACCACTTTCACGCCGGGTGCTGGCAGTGGGTGCCAGCCGCTCAACCTGCTGGGCAACGGATCGCCCAGCCAGGCCGCGCTCGACTGGGTCAATGCGGACATCATGAACCGCGCCAAGGTTCAGCAGCATGTCGTGTCGGGATCCATCTCGGGTGATTTCGGTCAGTTCTTCGAATTGCCCGGTGGTCCGGTGGGCTTTGCCCTTGGCGCCGAATATCGCAAGGAAAAGAGCAGCTTTGTGCCTGACGATCTGCTCCAGCAAGGCGCGCTTGCGGATTTCTCGCTCCAGCTTCCCGAACGCGGCAGCTTCGACGTCAAGGAAGTCTTCGGCGAATTGTCGGTGCCTGTGCTTAAGGAAGTGCCCTTCGCTTATAATCTGAGCTTTGGCGCCGCGCTGCGCCTGTCGGATTATTCGACCATCGGCAAGACGACGACGTGGAAGGTCGACGGCACCTACGCGCCGATCCCTGACATCACTTTCCGTGGCACCTGGTCGGAAGCCGTGCGTGCCCCCAACATCACGGAACTGTTCGCTCCGCTGAACGGGGGCTTCTCGTTCATCGGCGATCCGTGCGATCCGGTCTATATCAACGAAGGCACGCAGTATCGCGCCGCCAATTGCCAGGCAGCCTTGTCTGCCCTGGGCCTGACGCCCGACCAGATTGCCGTCTTCAACCCGGAAAATGATCCGACGGCGACGGTCAGCCTGCCTGGAAACAGTGGCGGCAATCGCAATCTGCGAGAAGAAACCGCACGGACCTGGACGGCGGGCGTCGTGGTGCGCCCCAGCTTCATTCGCGGGCTGGTGGCATCCTTCGACTGGTATGACATCAAGCTGAAGAATGCGATCAACACCGCCACGGCCGAGGAAGTCGCCGAACTATGCGTCGACCAGCCTTCGCTGGATAATGTCTTCTGCGGCAACATTTCGCGCGATCCCACGACCGGCTATATCAACGGCTGGTTCGTGCAGCCTCAGAATGTGGCCAATTTCCGTACCTCCGGTGCGGATTTCAAGCTGAACTATCAGTTCGAGACTGCCAGCGCCGGCAATTTCGCCCTGTCGCTGGTTGGCGGCTACCTCAACAAGCTGGAATTCATCCCGACCCCGGGCGCGACAGTCGATGTCGATCGTGAAGAACCCTATTATCCCAAGTGGAATGCAACAGGCGACATCACCTGGAAACTGGACAAGCTGACCGTCAACTATGGCATCAGCTGGTTTAGCAAGACGCGCCGCTACGAAATCGAGCAGACCAACGCCAACCCCGACATCGCGGAGTCCAAATATCTTTGGTATAAGGAAAAGTGGCAGCACGACCTCTATGTCGCCTATGACGTGGACGAACGGTTCCGCTTCTATGTCGGCGCCAACAACCTGTTCGACCAGCAGCCTTCGATCGCGTCGAGCAACTATCCGATCAGCTATGTCGGCCGCTATATGTATGCAGGCGCCAAGATCACGATGTGATGGGGCTGGCCCTGTAGTGACAGGAAGGAAAGGGGCGATTTATCCGCCCCTTTTTCTTGGACGCTCAAAAATCCGGGTGGCGTTTTTCGCGGAAGGCGGCGGCGCCTTCGGTGAAGTCGGGCAGGGTGAAGGCGTCGCGGAACAGGGCTAGGGTGGCATCGTCGTCGTCGGCCTGGCCGTCGAGGATGCGGCGGATAATTGCCTTGGCCGATCGGACGCTGTGCTGGGCGTTGGCGGCGATGGCGCGGGCGAGCGTTTTGGCGGCGGCAAGGGGATCGGGCGCGATCTCGTCGACCAAGCCGATCGTCAGCGCCGTCTGCGCATCGTGCAGCGCGCCGGTGAAAAGGATGCGCTTGGCTCGCGCTGGGCCCACCAGATCGACCAGCAATTTCGTGTCGAACAGCGAATAGACGATGCCCAGTTTGGCCGGCGTGATGCCCAGCCGCGCGGCGGGCGCGGCGACGCGCAGGTCGCAGGCGATCGCCATGCCGCAGCCGCCGCCCACGCAATCCCCGTCGATCGCGGCGATCACCGGCTTGTCGGCATGGGCCAGCGCATATTGGGTGGAGCGGATCGCGGCCTGATTGGCGATGCGCCAGTCGGGATCGGCGGCGTAGCGGGCAAATTCGTCGATATCCGCCCCGGCGCAGAACAGGCCGGGCGTGGCGGAGGCGAGGATCAGCACGCGCACTGCATCGTCCGCCATCGCTTGGCCGACGAGGCGCGGCGCATCCTCCCACATCGCCTGCGTCATCGCGTTGCGGCGCGCGGGCCGGTCGATCAGCAGCCGGGCGATCGGCCCGTCGCGCTCCAGCCGCAGCGTCATGCGCGCGCCCTCATCCTGGCCAGCGTTCCAGCAGCGGCACCAACTCGTCGAAATGCGCGATCACCGCGTCCGCCTGCAACTGTTCGACCGGCCCGTCCAGAAAACCGAAGCCGACCGCGATATTGGCGATGCCCGCGTTGCGCGCGCCGGCAATGTCGTTGATCGTGTCGCCCACGAAGATCGCGCGGCCGCCGCCCGCGCGCTCGATCATCGCCCGGATGGGCGCGGGGTCGGGTTTGGACACGCCCACCGTGTCGCCGCTGACGATGGAAGCGAACCGGTCATGCAGGCCGATCTGCTGCATCAAGGGGATGGTGAACCGCTCCGCCTTGTTGGTGCACAGGGCAATCCGCACGCCGCGCGCCGCCAGCGCGTCGAGCGCCTGCACCGCGCCCGGATAGGGCGTCGAATGGATCGCCAGATTGTGCGCATAATGATCCAGCAGGATCGGCAGCAGCGCGCTCAGCATCGCGTCGTCATAACCGCCCGACGCGTCGAGTGCGCGTTGCAGCATCACCCGCGCGCCCTTGCCGACGAAGGGATGAATGTCGGCGGCGGGGAAGGGATCACGGCCGATGGTGCCGATCGCATGGTTGACCGCGGCAGCCAGGTCGCCGCTGGTGTCGATCAACGTGCCGTCGAGGTCAAAGCCGACAATATCGAAGGGGATGCTGTTCATGGCCGCGTTCCATGCCGCGTGCGCGGTGGCAAAGGCAAGGCAAACATGGCACAGAGCGCCCAGCACAGGCCAATCATCGGGAAATCATCGTGACCAGTTCCGCCGCTCGCCCGCTTGCCGTCATCATCCTTGCCGCCGGGCAGGGGACGCGGATGAAATCGTCGCTGCACAAGGTGCTGCACCCGGTCGCCGGGCGGCCGATGCTGCTGCATCTGCTGGCGAGCGCGGCGCAGCTGTCGCCGCAGCGGCAGGTGGTGGTCGTGGGCGCGGGCCGGGACCAGGTGGAGCGTGCGGTCGAAGGCACCGGCGCGGTAATCGCGGTGCAAGATCAACAGCTTGGCACCGGCCATGCCGTCGCGCAGGCGCATGGCGCGCTGGCAGGGTTCGCGGGCGACGTGCTGATCCTCTATGGCGACGTGCCGCTGGTGCGCGCCGACACGATGCGCGCGATGCTGGACCGGCTCAATCGCGGGGACGAACCGCGCGCCGTGGTGCTGGGCTTTCGTCCCGACGATGCGGCGGCCTATGGCCGCATCATCGCCGACGGGCAGGGCATTATCGAAAAAATGGTCGAATATAAGGACGCGGACGATGCCGAGCGCGCCGTGACCTTGTGCAACAGCGGCTTGATGGCGGTGCGATCGACCGACCTGTTCGTCCTGCTCGATGCGATCGGCAATAATAATGCGGCGGGCGAATATTATCTGCCCGACATCGTCATGCTGCCCGGCGGCCAGAGTGCGGTTATCGAAACCGACGCATGGGAAGTGGCGGGCGTCAACAGCCGCGCCGAACTGGCCGGGGTGGAGGCGCTGTGGCAGGCGCGCCGCCGGGCCGATGCGATGCGCGACGGCATAACGCTGGTCGCGCCGGAGACGGTCTTCTTCTCGCACGACACGCAGCTCGGCCGCGATGTGGTGGTCCAGCCCAACGTTGTCTTCGGCCCCGGCGTCACCGTCGCGGACAACGTCACCATCCACGCCTTTTCCCATCTGGAAGGGGCCAGCGTCGACAGCGGCGCGGAAATCGGCCCCTATGCGCGGCTGCGGCCGGGGGCGCAGATTGGGGCAAAGGCCAAGGTCGGCAATTTCGTGGAAATCAAGAAGGCGACGCTGGGCGAAGGGGCCAAGGCCAATCACCTGTCCTATATCGGCGACGCCAGCGTGGGGGCGGGGGCCAATATCGGCGCGGGGACCATCACCTGCAATTATGACGGATATTTCAAATATCGGACGGACATCGGCGCGGGCGCGTTCATCGGCTCCAACAGCGCGCTGGTCGCCCCGGTCAGCATCGGCGCGGGCGCGATCGTCGCGGCGGGCAGCGTCGTGACCCGCCCGGTCGAGCCGGATTCGCTTTGCCTCGTCCGCCCCGAACAGGTCGGCAAGACCGGCTGGGCCGCGCGCTTCCGCGAGAGGATGCAGGCCAGGAAGCAGCGCACATGACCGCGCATTGTCCGTGATCCGCAAATTGTTCCTGGGGCTGGCGGCGCTGCTGGTGCTGGGCGTCGGCTTTGCCCTGTGGCTGATCCACAATGCGCGCGCGATGCCGGTGGTGCGGCGGGCGGAGGTGATATTGCCCTATCCGGCCGGCGCGGCGCAACGGCCCGTCACCGTCGCGCTGCTGACCGACACGCATCTGTCCGGCCCGGATAACAGCCCGCAGCGGATGGCGCGGATCGTCGCGCAGATCAACGCGCTGCGCCCCGACCTTATCCTGCTGGGCGGCGATTATATCGGCGATGACAAGGGCGCGGCCATTTATGACGCGCGCGCCAGCATCGCGCCCTTTGCCGCCCTGCGCGCGCCGATGGGCGTGGTGGCGGTGCTGGGCAATCATGACAGCCGCAGCAAGAAGAACCGCCGGGCCTTGAGCGCGAAAGACTGGCAGGCGGCGTTCCACGCGGTCGGCATCACCCTGTTGCAGGATGGCGCGGTGCGGCGCGGGCCGCTGGCGATCGGCGGGCTGAAGGATATCTACACCCGCAAGCCCGCGATCGACGGCACGCTGGCGGCGATGGCGCGGATCGGCGGCGCGCCCGTCATCCTGTCGCACGGGCCCGACGTTTTTCCGCGCCTGCCCGACACGCCATCACTGACGCTGGTGGGGCACACCCATTGCGGGCAGGTCGCCTTCCCCTTCGCCGGCATCGTCTATGTGCCGTCGAAATATGGCACGCGCTATGCCTGCGGCCGCTACCGCGAGGGTGAGCGGCAGATGATCGTCGCGGCGGGCGTGGGCACCAGCGGCCTGCCTTTCCGCATGCTCGCCCCGCCCGACATCTGGTTCCTCACCATCCGGCCCGCCGCGCGCAAATAGTTGGCTCGCGCTGTTGGCGCAGCGGCGCGGAGCCTTTAATGGCTTGACCATGACTTGCCCTTATAAAGGGGCATCGGGTTCAATCTGGGTCGATCGGGGCTTTTCCTTCATGTGCGGCATCATCGGGATCATCGGCAGGGACGACGTGGCGGAGCGGCTGGTCGATGGTTTGAAGCGCCTGGAATATCGCGGCTATGACAGCGCGGGCGTCGCCACCATCCATGACGGCGCGATCGAACGTCGCCGCGCGGAGGGCAAGCTCAACAATCTGGTGAAGGAACTGGTCGCGGAACCGCTGCCCGGCACCACCGGCATCGCCCATACACGCTGGGCCACCCATGGCGCGCCGACCACCAGCAACGCGCATCCCCATGCGACGGCGCAGGTGGCGCTGGTCCACAATGGCATCATCGAAAATTTCAAGTCGCTGCGCGAGGAACTGGTTGGGCGCGGCCGTCATTTCGACAGCCAGACCGACACCGAAGTCGTCGCCCATCTGGTGAGCGAGCAGGTGGAGCAGGGCGCGTCCCCGACCGACGCCGTGCGGGCGATATTGCCGCGCCTGCACGGCGCTTTCGCGCTCGCCATCGCCTTTCGCGAGCATCCCGACCTGCTGATCGGCGCGCGGCTGGGGTCGCCGCTGGTGGTGGGCTATGGCGACGGGGAAACCTATCTCGGGTCAGACGCGCTGGCGCTTGCGCCACTCACCCAGCGCATCGCCTATCTGGAGGAAGGCGACTGGGTCGTCATCACCCGCGACGGCGCGGATATTTTTGACAAGGACAACAATCCCGTCGATCGCCCCGTCACCATTTCCGGCGTGTCCGGCGCGATGATCGACAAGGGCAATCATCGCCACTTCATGCAGAAGGAAATTTACGAGCAGCCGGTCGTCGTCGCCCAGACGCTGCGATCCTATCTGCGCCGCATGGAAAACCAGATCGCCATGCCCGACATGGATTTTGACCTGGCTCAGGTGAAGCGCATCACCATCGTCGCCTGCGGCACCAGCTTCTATGCGGGTCTGGTCGCCAAATATTGGATCGAAAAATTCGCCCGCGTTCCCGTCGACATCGATGTGGCGAGCGAGTTCCGCTATCGCGAGCCGGTGCTGGAATCGGGCGGCCTTGCCCTGTTCATCAGCCAGTCGGGCGAAACCGCCGACACGCTGGCCGCGCTGCGCCATGCCCGCGCCGAAGGGCAGATCATCGCTGTTGTCGTCAACGTGCCGACCAGTTCGATGGCGCGCGAGGCGGACCTGCTGTTGCCCACCCATGCCGGGCCGGAAATCGGCGTCGCATCGACCAAGGCCTTTACCTGCCAGCTGGCCGTGCTGGCGGCCTTGGCGGCCAATCTGGCACGCGCCAAGGGCAAGCTGACGCCGCAAGAGGAGGCCGACATCGTCTGGCACCTGTCCGAAGCGCCCGCCGCGCTCAACCAGGCCCTGGCCCGCGACGGCCAGATCGAGGCGATGGCGCACCTCATCGCGCCTGCGCGCGACGTCCTGTATCTGGGGCGCGGGCCGGATTATCCGATGGCGCTGGAAGGCGCGCTGAAACTCAAGGAAATCAGCTATATCCACGCCGAAGGCTATGCCGCGGGGGAAATGAAGCATGGCCCGATCGCCCTGATCGACGATGCCGTGCCCGTCATCGTGATCGCGCCGAGCGGGCCACTGTTCGAAAAGACCGTCAGCAACATGGCCGAAGTGCAGGCGCGCGGGGGCAAGGTGGTGCTGATTTCCGATGCGGACGGCATCGCCATCGCCGGCGAAGGCTGCATGGCGACGATCGAAATGCCGCAGGTTCATCCGCTGATCGCGCCGCTGGTCTATGCCGTGCCCGTGCAGCTGCTCGCTTATCATGTCGCCGTCGCCAAGGGCACGGATGTCGACCAGCCCCGCAACCTCGCCAAGTCGGTGACGGTGGAGTGAGCGCGGACCTGTTCGGACAGGATGACGACAGCCGCGCGGCGCGGCCGGAGATGCTGACCGTCAGCTTCGACCATTGGGAGGGGCCGCTCGATCTTCTGCTGACGCTGGCGCGCAACCAGAAGGTCGACCTGCGCGAAATTTCCATTCTCGCCCTGACGCAGCAATATCTTGCCTTCATCGAAGGGGCGCGGCAGCTCAAGCTCGAACTGGCCGCCGATTATCTGGTGATGGCGGCCTGGCTCGCCTATCTCAAATCCTCGCTGTTGTTGCCCCGCGCGGAACAGCCCGACCCCAGCCCGGAAGAACTGGCGCTGCGGCTGCAATTGCGGTTGCAGCGGCTGCACGCGATGCGCGATGCGTCGGCGCGGCTAATGGCGCGCGATCGCATCGGCCGCGACGTGTTCCGCCGCCGCCGGCCCGAAGGGCTGCGCCTTGTCAAGAAGGCGCAGTGGCAGGCCAGCCTCTATGACCTGATCCAGGCCTATGGCCAGATTCGCGCGCGCACGCAGCCGGTGGTGCACACCATCGAAGTGCGCCCGGTCATGACGCTGGACGAGGCGATCCAGCGGGTCGGTGCGCTGGTCGGCGCGGCGCTGGACTGGACCCGGCTGGAGGCATTCCTGCCGGCTGATCTGGACCAGCCCAAGGCGAAGTCGGCGCTCGCGAGCAGCTTTGTCGCGGCGCTGGAACTGGCGCGGCAGGGGCGGCTGGATATCCAGCAGGACGGGATTTTTCAGCCCATCTATCTGCGCGCTGCCGCATCGGGGCATGCCGGGCCATGAAATCAGAACCCGATGATTATATGCGCGCGATAGAAGCGGCCCTGTTCGTCGCCGAAGCGCCGATGACGCCCGCTGAACTCAAACTTCATGTCGGCGATGGCGATATGGCGGCAGCGCTTGAGGGCCTGGCCGACGCCTATGCCGGGCGCGGCATTAATCTGGTCGAGCGCGGTGGTCGCTGGCACTTCCAGACCGCGCCCGACCTTGCCCATATCCTGCGCCGTGAAAAGGACGAGCCGCGCAAATTGTCGCGCGCGGCGATGGAGACGCTGGCGATCATCGCCTATCATGAGCCGGTCAGCCGCGCGGAGATCGAGGCGATCCGCGGGGTTCAGGTGGCCAAGGGCACGCTGGACGTGCTGATGGAAGCGGGCTGGGTGCGGCCGGCCGGTCGCCGCGAAGTGCCGGGACGGCCGCTCATCTATGCGACCAGCGTAGACTTCCTGTCACATTTCGGGCTTAGCAGCCGCCGGGACCTGCCGGGGCTGGAGGATCTGCGCGCCGCCGGGCTGCTGGATCCTGTCGATCTGGCACTGGAGGCTATGGGCGGCCAATCCGTTCTGGAAAATGATGAGGAAGAGGCCTAGTAAGGCCCTCTGACAGGAGTAGATATTATGGGTTCCTTCTCGCTGATGCACTGGGTGATCGTGCTCCTGGTCGTCATGCTGCTGTTCGGCGGCGGCCGTATTTCCGGCCTGATGGGTGACGTTGCCAAGGGCATCAAGAGCTTCAAGAAGGGCATGGCCGACGACGATGACGACGTGACGCCGGCCAAGCCCGCGACCCGGATCGAGGGTCATCGCGTGCCCGAACAGGACGCGCCGAGCGCGACCACCGAAGAAAAGACCAAGGCCTGATCCTTCAACCTCCGGGCCGGTAGTCGCGCATGTTTGGCATCGATTCGACCGAATTTCTGGTGATCGTGATCATTGCGGTGATCGTGATCGGTCCCAAGGACCTGCCGCGCGCGCTCTACAAGGTCGGGCAGATCGTGGGCAAGGCGCAGGGCATGGCTCGCCACTTCCGCACCGGAATCGATGCGATGGTGCGCGAAGTCGAGCTGGAAGAGCTGGAAAAGAAATGGGCCGCGCAGAACAAGCGGATCATGGACGATCATCCGCCCGCGCCGGCTGTGGATGCGCTGCCAGCACCCGATGCCGGGACGGAAGCGGCCGCGTCGGTCGCTGATGGGGCAGGTGATGCAGAAGCGCCGCCCTATGTGGCCGATCCCGCGCCACCCGCGCCCAAGCCGCCCTTCGTCGCCGAATCGCGTCCCGCGCCTGCGGCCGAACCGGCGAGCGATCGCCCGCCCTATGTGGCGCAAGCCCCCGCCAGGGACGACGATGCCATGCCCGCGCACAAGGGCGATGCGGCGGCATGATCAACGATATTGACGACAGCAAGGCGCCCTTGCTCGACCATTTGATCGAGCTGCGTGGTCGGCTGCTCAAATGCGTCTATGCGCTCGCCATCACTGGCGCGATCTGCTTCTATTTTTCCGAGCAATTGTTCGCCATCCTCGTCCACCCGCTCAAGGAAGCCTTTGGCGATGGCGGCGGGCGCCTGGTCTATACCAAGCTCTATGAAGCCTTTTTCGTGCAGGTGAAGATCGCCTTTTTCGGTGCCTTCTGCCTCTCCTTCCCGATCATCGCCAACCAGCTCTGGGCCTTTGTCGCGCCCGGCCTGTACGCGCGCGAGAAAAAGGCGCTGCTGCCCTTCATCCTGGCAACGCCCTTCCTCTTCGCCATGGGCGCCAGCCTCGCCTATTTCGTGGTGATGCCCACCGCCTTCCACTTCTTTCTTGAGTTTCAGGGCGACAGCAGCGGCCTGTCGGTCGAGGCATTGCCCAGCGCGGACGCCTATCTCGGACTTGTCATGCAATTCATCCTCGCCTTTGGCATCAGCTTCCTGATGCCGGTGCTGCTGATGCTGCTCAATCGCGCGGGTTTTGTCTCGCGTGCGCAATTGATCGGCCTGCGCCGCTATATGATCGTCGCCGCCTTCGTGCTGGCTGCCGTGCTCACCCCGCCCGATGTCGTGTCGCAGCTGATGCTCGCTATCCCGCTGCTGCTGCTCTACGAAGTCACGATTATCGCCATCTGGTTCACCGACCGCAAGAAGGCGGATACGGAGGACGCAGAAGAAGCCGCCGCCTGATCAGACCCGGCGGAACGGGTAAGGCGCGGTCGTCCGTTCATAGCTGTGCAGGTCCAGCGCGCGCGTGACCGGCGGCAAGGCCCGGTCCGGGCAGGCGCGGCGTTCGCATAGCGGGCAGCCCGGTCCCACCTCGGTAGCCTCGCCCCGCTCTGCGTCCAGGCCATCGGCGTGAATGATGCGGCCGGCATGTTTGGCTTCGCATCCCAGCGCGATCACGGTTCGCGCGCGCCCACCCGCCGCCCCGCGCGGCAGGCTGGCCGCCAGGGTGACAAACCTTTTGCCCTCCATTGTCTCGATCAGTTGCGCGGCGATTGCCCCGGATGCTGGCGCGTCATGCGCGTCCCAGCGCGGGCAGGTGCCGCCATAGCGGGCGAAGGGCCAGGCCTCGCCATCGAACCGCTTGGCGATCTGCCCGGCCCCGTCGATCTTCGCCATGAAGAAGGGGATGCCGCGCGCACCGGTGCTGTTGAGGCTGGTCAGCCGATGCGCCAGCTGCTCCAGCGACACGCCGAACCGGTCGCACAGCAAGGGCAGGTCGTGCCGGCTCTGCTCGGCCGCTTGGCGGAACCGCTCGTAGGGCATGATGAGCGCGGCGGCGGCATGGTTGGTGAGCGCAATCGTCGTCAGGCGGCGGCTGTCCTCATCCGGCGGCGCGGCGCGCGCCACTTGCGCGGCGATGGCGTCGGCCAGTTCCTGCGCCACCAGATGCCAGGCGGCACCAAACAGGCGGCCGGACGGCGGCAATCGCTCGCTCAGCATCAGGCGACGGCGGTGCATGTCGAAATGGCGCAGCCGACCCGCGATCAGGTCCGCCCGCACCGCCTGCACGCTGATCCCGTGCTGGTCCTTGAGCCGCGCGCGCAACGCCGCCTGAAGCAGCGCCGGGTCCTCGGGCAGGTCCGCCGCAATCGCTTCCGCGCCGGCGTCAATCTCGGCAAAATAATTGCCCGCCCTTGCGATCATCTCGCGCAGCCAGTCGATCGGGGCGATCATCGGCACCCGCTCCGCTGCGCCCGCAAGCGCTTCCCCCGGCACCCGGCGCAGGTCGGTCAGCGCCCGATAGAATCGCGCCACCGCCTCGGTCACGCCCGGATAATTTTCCGCGACTTCCAGCACCTCGTCGCGCGATATGCCGATGTCGCGCACCAGCGCGTCGGACAATATCTCGCCCAATTCGCGCGGCCCGCCATCGGTCGAGGGCGCGGCGAAATCGCGAATGTCGATATCATAGGTATTGGCCAGCCGCAGCATCATCTGCGCCGTCAACGGGCGCTGGTTGCGCTCCAGATGGTTGAGGTAGCTTGGCGACACGCCCAGTTCCTCGGCCATCTGCGTCTGGTTGAGGCCGAGTTCGCGGCGCAGCACCCGCAACTTGGGGCCAAGATAGAGTTTGCGATCGCCCGAGTCTGCCATGCAGTCACTATGTCATGACTTGACAATATGACCAATATGGATTGTGACTTCCGGCCACTCATCGGCCTGTTTCGCGCTCGCGCTCCTGTCTACATCGCTGTCCATGGCCCCGCTGCTTCGGGGTGTCACACAAGGAAACAGGCTCATGCAGGCGCAGACGATCGAACCGACCCACGGCCATCCCCAGCCCGCCCGTTCGCGCGCGGTGTTCAGCCAGGAGGATTTCAGCCTCATCCGCACCGCGATCGCCCATTATCTGCGCGAAGTGCAGGACCAGCCGGAATCGGTCAAATATGCCAATCTCTATCACCGGCTGGGCCGTGTTGCCTGACTTATCGCCACAGGAGAGGGAAGGGCGCGGCGGGCAACCGACCGCGCCCTCAACATTTTTAGAACAGCTGCGTCAGCCCGTAGAACAGCGCGCCGATCGCCGCGGCGGCGGGCAGGGTGACGACCCAGGCGACGACGATGCGCGATGCGATGTTCCAGCGCACGGCCGACAAGCGGCGCGACGCGCCCACCCCGACGATCGCGCCGGTGATGGTATGGGTGGTCGACACCGGAACGCCCAGATGGGTCGCCATGAACAGGGTGATCGCCCCGCCGGTTTCCGCGCAGAAACCCTGCGCCGGCGTCAGGCGCGTGATCTTCGACCCCATGGTGTGGACGATCTTCCACCCGCCGAGCAATGTGCCCAGGCCCATCGCCGCCTGGCAGGACAGGATCACCCAGAAGGGCACATAGAAGGTGCCGCCCAGCATACCCTGCGAATAGAGCAGCACCGCGATGATCCCCATCGTCTTCTGCGCGTCATTGCCGCCATGGCCCAGCGAATAGAGCGAGGCGGACACCAGTTGCAGCTTGCGGAAGACCCGGTCCGCGCCCTGCGGCGTGAAGCGGCGGAATATCCAGCTCACCACCAGCACCAGCATCAGCGCCAGGAACAGGCCGACCGCCGGCGACAGGACGATGGCGACGCTGGTCTTGAACACGCCGCTCCACACCACGGCGGGCAGGCCCGCCTTGGATACGCCCGCGCCCAGCAATCCACCGATCAGCGCATGGCTGGACGAGGACGGAATGCCCAGCCCCCAGGTGATAAGGTTCCAGCTGATCGCCCCCATCAGCGCACCGAAAATCACCTGCGGGTCGATGATGCTGGCGTCGACAATGCCCTTGCCCACCGTGGTCGCGACATGCAGGCCGAAAAAGAGGAAGGCGATGAAGTTGAAGAAGGCCGCCCAGGCGACTGCATATTGCGGCTTGAGAACGCGGGTCGACACGATGGTCGCGATCGAGTTGGCGGCGTCGTGCAGCCCGTTCAGGAAATCGAACAGCAGGGCGACGCCGACCAGCGCGATCAGCAGGGGAAGGGCGATGGGGTCCATGACGGGGGCGCGGGATCAGGCGTGGTCGATGACCAGGCCGGAAATCTCATTGGCGACATCCTCGAACCGGTCGGTCACCTTTTCCAGATGGCTGTAGATTTCCCGGCCGACGATGAAGTCCATCGGATTGCCTTCGCGGGCCTGCGCATAGAGCAGTTTCAGCCCGTCTTCATGCAATATGTCGGCATGGCCTTCCAGCTTGACCAGCCTCTCGGTCAGGTCATGCAGCCGCGCGGCATTGAGGTTGAGCGATCGCAGCAGCGGAATCGCTTCTTCCGTGATGCGCGCGCATTCGACGATCAGCGCGCTCATATCCTGCATCTGCGGCGGAAATGTCGTTACCTCATACAGCGCGACCGCCTTGGCGGTCTGGTTCATCTGGTCGATCGCGTCGTCCATCACACCGATGAGGTCGGTGATCGCGCTCCGGTCAAAGGGGGTGACGAAGATGCGGCGCACATCCTTCAGCACGTCGCGGATGATGTCGTCGGCGACATGCTCCTGATCGGAGATGGTGCGGATATGGGTGGCCATGTCCGGGCCCCCCTGCATCAGCCGGGCGAGCGCGTCCGCGCCCGCGACCAATGTCGTGGCATGATCCTCAAACTGTTCGAAGAAGCGACCCTGCTTGGGCATCAGCGCGTGGAACCAGCGCAATAGACCTGTCCTTTCATTCTGCCGGTCGCGCATAGCGATCAGGATGCGAAAGAACCAGCCCGGATCGGCGGGTGGTTCGCGGAAGCGCGCGATGATCGATTGCAGGTCCGGCTCGTCCACCGCTTTCGCCGCCTCGGCAAGCGGGAACCATCGCAGTTCGCGCTGTCCCTGTTCGGGCCATTGCGGCAGGTGGCGCGTGACGGCGAGGGGGAATACATCGACCATAGCCTCGCGCGATCCGCCCTTGCGGCGGCGCTTGTCATAGCGATAGCGACCGATGCGGGCAGGGCAGGCGATGCCCTGAATCCCCGCTTCCTCGAAAGCCTCCAGTTCGGCGGCGCGATGGCCGGCCAGCCCCTTCATCCGGTTGCCCTTGGGAATCACCCAACGGCCGGTGTCGCGCGAGGTGATGAGCAGGATCTGCATCGACCCGTCGGCGGCGGTCGTATAGGGCAGGGCGGCGATCTGGCGCATTAAACGCATGTAACATAAACGTCATAATGCGCAATCGGCCGGCGGAGCCGGGACGTCTGCCCCGGCTCCCTATGTCAGTGCCTTACAGCGAGAAGCGCGCCGTCACGCGGATGTCGCGGCCGGCCAGCGGCGCGTAATCTTTGAGGAAGCTGGCGTGGCGCCGGGCCTCCACGTCAAAGATATTGTTGGCCGACAGCATCAGCGTGGTGCGGTCATTGCCCGGCAGCGGCTTGAATGACAGCGATGCGTTGACCATCGTATAGCCGTCGGTCGGGGTTTCGAACGTCGTGACCCGGTCCTGATCGAACACATGCTCGACTTCGGCGCGGGCGGACAGCCGATCGCCCTGCGCTTCCAGCCCGCCCAGCAGACGGAGCGGGGGAATGCGCGGCGCGGGGCCATTGCCCTTGATGGTGGCGCGGACATAGTCGGCAACGCCATCGACATTGATCGCATAGCCGCCCAGTTGCGCCAGCTTGACCGACGCTTCGGCCTCGAACCCGTAATAGCGGGCGTCGGCCTGGTTGAAGGCGTAGCAGGGAAATTCCAGATCCTCGCCGCCATTGACCGCCTGGCAGACGCTGTCGGCGGCGACGCTTTCATAGATATAGCCACTGAACCAGTTATGATAGGCCGCCAGGCTGAAGCTGTAGCCTTCGCCCGATCCGCGCAGAGTGCCTTCCAGGCCCCAGCTTTTTTCCTTGCCGAAATCAGGATCGCCCAGTTCGAATGCCTGTGTACCGGCATGATTGCCGCGCGCAAACAATTCTTCGGCCGACGGCGCGCGTTCGCTGCGCGATGCGTTGAGGCCGATGCGCCAGCCGGACATGATCGCCTGGCTGATGCCGATCGAGCCGGACAGCGCATCAAAGCTGCGACGGCGGCCGTCGAAAAACAGCGTATCGTCGGCATCGGCGCTGACATCGGTATGTTCGAAACGCGCGCCGCCCTCCAGCCGGGTGTTGCCCAGGTCCAACGATTGCAGCGTGAAGAAGCCAATCTGGTTGGTTTCATTCTTGGGCAGGAACTTCTCCTCGCCCTCTACCTCGAATCGGCGGGTGAAGAATTGCGCGCCAAACGCGCCGTCCCATCCGCCGCGCTTGGACTGCACGAACTCCAGCCGGCTTTCCATCGACTGGTTGTAGAAGGTCGTGCCGACCTCGCCCGTATCCTCGATTTCCTGATGCTGATAATCGGCATAGCCCGCGCGCAGGCGGATGCTGTCGAGGAAGCCGCCATTGACCGCGACCTCGCCGCGCAGGTCGACGCGATCCTGCTTCATGCGGAGCCGCACTTCCTCCGCTTCGCCATCGGGGTTGAGCGCATAGCGTACCGGCACGCCATAGAAATTGTCGCTATGGGCAAAGGACACGCCCAGATTGCCGCCATCGTCGATATAGGCCGCGCCGCCGGCCACTTCCCAGACGCGCCCCGCGCTGTTGGGCAGCTTGCCTTTGAGGTTCGCAAGGTCGGCAATCTCCGCGTCTCCGCTCGCCGCCGCCTGCGCGCGCAGCGCGGGCGTCAGGATATAGCTGCCGGTGTCGAGATCGCCGGTCTTGCTATAGGTGCCGTCCAGGTGAACCACGAACTTGTCGGCCAGTGGCACTTCGATTTCGCCCGCGCCCGTGCGTTCATTGGCGGCGCTGCCATAGGTGCCGATCGCGTCGATATGCACCGGTTCGTCGGGCACCCGGCGCGGGATGCGGCTGTCGATCACATTGACGACGCCGCCGATCGCCGACGATCCGTAGAGCAGCGCAGAGGGGCCGCGCAGGATTTCGATGCGATCGGCGGTCAGCGGATTGATCGCAACGGCATGGTCGACTGATGTGTTCGACACGTCGAAGCTGCCGATCCCGTCGGTCAGGATGCGCACGCGCTCGCCCTGAAAACCGCGCAGGATGGGGCGCGACGCGCTGGGGCCAAAGGATGTCGCCGACACGCCGGGCTGCCGCGCCAGCGTTTCGCCGATGCTGGGGCGCAGTTCGCGGGTCAGCTTTTCCCCGGTCAGCACGCTGGTGCCAGACAATATGTCGCCCTGACGGCGCGGGATCAGCGCGGTGACGACGATGTCGGCGCGCTGGTCATGATAACTGCCATCCTGCGGCGCATCGGCCGCTGGCGCGCTCTGGGCAAGGCCGGGGATGGAAAGGCACAGCAGCGGGAGAGCGCAACCGGCGCGCAGCATCGAAAGGCGGGACATGCAGGATCAACCCTTTGATTATGGTCTGAAGCCGACCCTCTATCCGGGATGATACATCGTATCAAGTGCATTTGTCGCAAATATGTTGCGGCGCGGCGAAATCGGGCAAAGGCGCTACAGGAACAGATAGTCGGCCAGCGCCTGCGCCGCCGGTTTATTCTCTAGGTGCGGGGCGGTCGCCTGACGGATTTCGATGGCGGGCAGGGGCACATCCAGCGCCAGCCGCCGGATGCCGCTCATCCGGCCCAGGTCACGCGCCAGAGGGCCAAAGGCGGCAAAGCAGCCGACGCCGTCGCGCAGCGCGTCGACGATCTCCAGCATATTATCGCTTTCCAGCGCCGTCATCGGAAAAGAAGCGCGCCCGCGCGCGAGCGCCGCCTCGGCGATGATGCGCATCCCGTTATGACGCTCCATCGCCAGCAGCGGCGTTGCGGCGAGGTCGCTGCGGCCCACCATGTCCGCGCGCGAGAGAGGATGGCCGCTCCCGGCATAGAGGTTGAGCGGCTCGGACCAGCCATAGCGCGACGGGGGCGAGGCAGGGGCCTCGAGCGCGTAGAAATAGGCGATGTCGGCCCGTCCGGCCGCCAGCGCCGCCGCCGCATCGTCCGCGCTATGCATATGCAGGTCGATGCTGATGGCGATATCGTCATTGGCCGCCTCGAACGCGGCGAGCGCATCCTGGAAATGGCCGAAGATCGGCGCCGGCGCGGCCAGCATGATCGCGTCGCGCGGCGGTGCGGATGGCGCCGCCTGCGCCGGCGCAATATCGGTATCCGCTGCATTGACGACGGCTGGCGCGTCGTCGCCGCCCAGTTGCATCATCGCCTGCGCGGTCTTGCGCCCTGCCGGCGTCAGCCGCGCCGCGCCGCCCGGATCGTCGAACAGCCGATAGCCCAGCCGCATCTCCAGCGCCGCGATCCCATCCAGCACCTGCGCCGGCGTCAGGCCCATATCCTCGGCACAGCGCGCCACGCTGCCCGCCGCCGCCATCTGCGCGAAAATGTCGAGTTGGCGCAGGGATGGGCTGCTCATGCGCCGGTGATAGAGGAAATGGCGTCGGTGCGTAAGCGCCATCTTCTCGCGCCCATCGCGTTAAGCCCGCTTGACGAATCCCCCGCGATGATGGCAGGGCGCTCCTCTGCCGGGCGGGTATAGCTCAATGGTAGAGCACTAGCCTTCCAAGCTTGTGATGCGGGTTCGATCCCCGCTACCCGCTCCACGCATTTCCGCGCATCATTCCTCACGCTGCCGGCGGGCCGGAACTGCCGCGTTCGATCAGGGTGAAGGTGAATTCAGGCGTGCCCTGCGCGCCTTGGGCCAGCGCGTCGATGACGGCGCGGCCCATATCTTCCAGCGGCTGGCGCACGGTGGTGAGCGGGGGCCAGGATGTGAGGCTCGCCGATGTATCGTCAAAGCCGGTGACGGACAGATCCTCTGGCACGCGCAATCCGATCCGGTGCGCCAGCGTCAGCACGCCCAGCGCCATGTCGTCATTGGTGGCGAAGATGGCGCTCGGCGGATCGGGAAGCGCCAGCAAGGTTTCGCCCGCCGCGATGCCGGACGCGAAATCGAAGCGACCGGGCACGAATAACGCCTCCTCCGCCGCGATGCCCGCCGCTTCCAGTCCCTCGCGAAAGCCATCCACGCGGCGCAGCGCGGCATGGTGGCTCGGGGGCGGGGTGATGACGCCGATGCGGCGATGGCCAAGCCCGGTCAGATGATCCGCGACCATCCGGCCAGCCGCCTGTTCGGGCGTCGATATGGTGAAGCTGGGCGAGGGCGCGGAACCGGCAATGCGCGCGCAGGGCAGCTGCATCTGCGTCAGCTTGTCGAGCAATGCCTGATCGTCGGCCAGTGGTGGCACCAGCAGCACGCCATCGGGCCGCAGCGCCGCGACCAGCCGGTCGAGCACGTCGAACCGTTCCTCTCCGCCGGGCGACAGCGGTTCGACCACCAGATGATAGCCCAAGTCCCGGCACCGCCACGCCGCGCCCATCTGGATGCGGCTGACATAGCCGGGTGCGGGATTATTATAGAGGAATGCGATCATGAAAGACCGCCCGCCAGCCAGCCGCCGCGCCGACTGATTGGGGCGATATCCCAGCTGCGCGATCGCTGCCTGCACCCGGTCCCGCAACGCGTCGCTGACATTGGGCGCCTTGTTGACAACGCGGGACACCGTCTTGATCGAGACTTTGGCGAGGGCGGCGACGTCGTGAATGCTGGTCATGGGGTCCTGGCTCGTGGCGCGGTGAGGGACTGTCATGCCCCCTTGCCGGCGCGCTTGGCAAGCCATGGCGCGTGGCCCTATGGTGGGGCGATGGGCACTGTCATCAATCTGCGGCAGGCGCGCAAGCGCAAGCAACGCGCCGACAAGGCGGCGCAGGCCGCCGAAAATCGCGCGCGCTTTGGCCGCACAAAGGCCGAGCGCGCAACGCAAGCGAAGGAAGACGATCGACAGAGTGCCGTGTTGAAGGGAGCGTTTCGGGAGTCATCCAAAGACAACGTCGAGTAAATAACTCCGTTTAGATGAATATTGGTTCATTTAACGAAGGCTATTTGGCTGTTTGACTATGAACATCTGTTCAGGATTCTCCGTTCGTCGCGTCGTGATTTCGATTCATCCGTGAAATGACCATGGCACGCAAAGATTCGGGCCGGTGGCGGGTTGATGATGCACTATGACTGGACATATTCGCACCCCCCGCCCCGCCAGGGCCGCGATTGCCGCTGTTCTGGCCTTCACCGCAACCCCTGTGCTGGCACAGGATATGGGTCCGGCAGCATCGACCCCCACGATGACGCCAGACGCCACCATCATCACCCCGCCCGCCATGACGCAGGCGCCGACGGCGACAACGTCGCCCGCAATCAGCGCTGACTCGCCAACCACCCCGGTCTTCCAGCCAAGCGCGCCCGTCGTGCAGCAGACCGCCCCGATCGAGCAGCGGATTGCCGAAGCACGCGCCGCTGCCGAAGCCGAGCAGGCCGAGAGGCGCCCCGCCGAGCGCAGCGTGACACAGCAGGCGACCGTGACGCGGGAGACTGCCGCTGCGAGCACAGACTCGCAGCCTGTGACATCGCCCGCCAACAGACCGGCCGCGCCCGTTGCCGCGCCGGAAAGCCCGACGGCCAATCGCGCGACCGCAGAGGCGGCACCCGGTTCGGCTGAACCCTTGATGCCCCCAGCACCGACAGCGCAGGCAGACCGCACCGATCAGGCGATCCTCTGGGCGATGGGTGGCGGTGCGCTGCTGCTGCTGGGCCTGGGTGGCGCGGCACTGATGCGTCGTCGCCGTCCGGAAGAGGGGGAGGCGATGGCCGTCCCGACCTATGAGAGCGCGGTTTCACCCCCGGCGATGGTATCGACAGCAACGGCCAGCCCAATTGCTCCCGAACCTGTCGACACAGCGCCAACTACCCGGCCTGCGCTCCAGCCGCGCCCGGCGATGGTGACGGCATCCGACGCGACGCTCGCCGCCATGGTCGCGGCGCCGCCCAGCCCGGAAAATCCCTTCACCACCCGGGCAAAGCGCATGCGTCGCGCGCGCTTCCTGCTGGCCCAGCGCGACGGCGCGACCCGCATCCCCGATGCGCCGCAGACCGTCCATGCCGAACCTGCCGCCGCGCCAAGTCCGGCCGTGCAGGATCGCAGCCAGATGGTCTATCGTTTCGACAAGGACAATCGCCGCGCGTCTTTCCTGAAGCCGCGCACCAACTGACCGGCGGCTTTCCATCACACTAGACGAAGAGAACAACAAAGGCCGGGCCGCATGCCCGGCCTTTTTGCCGTGCGTTTCCGCCAGTCCGGTTGCGCTTTTCCAGCATGGCTGATACCGGGCGCGCGCATCCCTTGACGCGCCATTTCCATCAGAAAGAGTCGCCGCTCCATGACCGAAAAGATCAATCGCATCGTCCTCGCCTTTTCCGGCGGCCTCGACACCAGCGTGATTTTGAAATGGTTGCAACAGACCTATGGCTGCGAAGTCGTGACCTTCACCGCAGATCTGGGGCAGGGCGAAGAGCTTGAGCCAGCGCGCGCCAAGGCCCGGCTGATGGGCGTCAAGGAAGAGCATATCTTCATCGACGACCTGCGCGAAGAGTTCGTGAAGGACTATGTCTTCCCGATGATGCGCTCCAACGCGCTCTATGAGGGGCTGTATCTGCTCGGCACGTCGATCGCCCGCCCGCTGATCGCCAAGCGGCAGATCGAGATCGCGAGACAGGTCGGCGCGGATGCCGTTTCCCACGGCGCGACCGGCAAGGGCAATGACCAGGTCCGCTTCGAACTGGGCTATTATGCCCTGTCGCCCGACATCAAGGTGATCGCGCCCTGGCGCGAATGGGATCTGACCAGCCGCACCAAACTCATCGAGTTCGCCGAAAAGCACCAGATTCCCATTCCCCGTGACAAGCGCGGCGAAAGTCCGTTTTCGACCGACGCCAACATGCTGCATACCTCGTCGGAAGGCAAAGTGCTGGAGGACCCGTGGGAGGAAACCCCGGACTATGTCTATTCGCGCACGGTGAACCCGGAGGATGCGCCCGACGCGCCGGAATATATCACCATCGACTTCGAACGTGGCGATGGCGTCGCGATCAACGGCGTCGGCATGTCGCCAGCCACATTGCTCGAAACATTGAACGACTATGGCCGCAAACATGGCATCGGCCGCCTCGATCTCGTCGAAAACCGCTTCGTCGGCATGAAGTCGCGCGGCATGTACGAAACGCCGGGCGGCACCATCTATCATCTCGCCCATCGCGGCATCGAGCAGTTGACGCTCGACCGGGGCGCTGCGCATCTGAAGGACGAACTCGCGCCGCGCTACGCCGAGCTCATCTATAACGGCTTCTGGTTCAGCCCTGAGCGCGAGATGCTGCAGGCCGCGATCGACCATAGCCAGGAAAAGGTGACGGGCACCGTTCGCCTCAAGCTCTACAAGGGCGGCGTGTATGTCGTCGGCCGCAAATCGCCTTATTCGCTCTACAGTGAAAAGGTCGTGACGTTCGAGGATGATGCGGGCGCCTATGACCAGCGTGACGCAGCGGGCTTCATCAAGCTGAACGCGCTGCGGCTTCGCCTGCTCGGACGCCGCGACCGCTGATCGTGCAAGGGGGGAGGGGCAGCCTCATCGCGGCCCCCCTCGACCCACCCGACATAATGGCGCTCCCCGAAGCCGCTTACCCGTTACATTTCGCGACAAATTCGCCGCTGGACTGACAAAGTTGCGGGACACATTGTTTCCATAAGGGTCATCAAGGACGCGGCATCGGCCTCGTTCGGATGAACCAAGCCAAGGAAACAGATATGCTTCGCCAATTTTTCACCACCGTCGCGGTCGGATCACTCTTCGTCGGCGGACTCGCCGCCACCCATGTCGCATCGGCCCAGCCCGGCGCAGACGGCCCCCGTGGACCGCGCGGCGGCATGATGATGCAGGCCGACGCGAACAAGGATGGCAAGATCAGCAAGGCTGAACTCACCACCGCGCTCGATGCCCGCTTTGCCAAAATGGACGTCGACAAGGACGGGCAGCTGACCTCAAAGGATCGCGATCTCAAGCGCCAGCAGCGCATGGACGAACGCTTCGCCCGGCTCGACACCGACAAGAATGGCCAGCTCAGCAAGGCCGAACTCGCCGCCGGCCAGCAGGCCCGCGCCGACAAGCGCGCCGAAATGGGCAAGGGCGAAGGCCGCCGTCACATGGGCAAGCGCCATCATCGCGGCATGATGCGCCACGGCGGCGCCATGAGTGACGCCAACAAGGACGGCACCGTCACCAAGGCCGAATTCACGGCCGGCGCGCTCGCCATGTTCGATCGGGCAGACAGCAACAAGGATGGCTATGTCACCGCCGACGAAATGAAGGCGGGCCGCCAGGCGATGCGCGCCGCGTGGAAGGACCGCAAGGCATCCGCCCAGAATTGATCGCCGTGATGGCGGGCGGCGCTGCCTTGCCGGGCTCCTCTCCCCCGGCAGCGCGCGCCACCCCGCCCCGGAAGGGCGAAGGCACTCCCTTCGCCCTTCCAACCATGACCAACCCGTGACAGACAGGCATGATGAGCGACCGTCCCCATCTCCTGCTCGTCGATGACGAGCGTTCGATCCGCGAACCGCTGGCGCAATATCTGTCGCGCAACGGCTTTCGCGTCACCGCCGTCGACAGCGCGGCGGAGGCGCGGGTGCGGCTCAACGCCAACGCCATCGACCTTGTCATCCTCGACATCATGATGCCGGGCGAGGACGGCCTGTCGCTCTGCCGCCATATCCGCGAAACCAGCGAGATACCGGTCATCCTGCTTACCGCGAAATCGGAGGAGACGGACCGCATCGTCGGCCTGGAAATGGGCGCGGACGATTATGTCCTCAAACCCTTTTCGCCGCGCGAGCTGGTCGCCCGCATCAAGGTGATCTTTCGCCGGGTCGCCAGCGGCGGCCAGCGCGTCACCGCGCCCGATGGCGCGACCTACGCCTTTGCCGGCTGGCTGCTCAAATCGCAGGAACGCACGCTGGTCGACAGCGAAGGCGTGTCGCTGCCGCTGTCGACCGCCGAATATAATCTGATGCTCGCCTTTGCCACGCGCCCCAATCAGGTGCTGAGCCGCGACCAGCTGCTCGACATCACCCAGGGGCGGGAGGCCAACGCCTTCGACCGCGCGATCGACAACCAGATCAGCCGCCTGCGCAAGAAGATCGAGCCGGATCCCAAGAATCCCACCCTGATCAAGACCGTCTGGGGCGGCGGCTACACCCTGTCGGCCGAAGTGCGTAAATTGTGATGCGCCGGGCATGACGATACGCCGCCTCTGGCCGCAAAGCCTGGTCGGGCAGGTCATCCTGCTGGTCGCGCTGGCGCTGTTCGTCGCGCAGGCGATCAATTTCGGCCTGCTGCTGCGCGAACGCAACCGGCTGACACTGACGGGCCAGACCGCGCCGCTCGCCTATCGCGTCGTGACCGCGCTCGATCAGCGCGCCGATCGCACGCCCGAGCGCGCCACCGCGCGAGATGGCCGCCCCGACCGGCGCCAGACGCGCGCGGCCCGTTTCCTCTCCACTCAGCCCACGCTCGGCGGCAAGCCCCGGCCCGATGTCGCGGACCGCGCGCGCGACATGCTGGCGGATATGGGCCTCACCGTGCGCCAGGTGATCGCGGCGGAGGACAGCCGCGTCATGCCGCTGCGCCGCTGGGAAAGGCTGCGCCTGCGCCAGGGGGAGGCGCCCGATGACCGCCGCGTCGGCCGGCTGCAACTGGCCGTGGAATATGATGCGGGCCGGTGGCTGCTGGTCGAAGGGCGCATCGGCAACCGCCCGCCGCGCTTTGGCGGCTGGCTGGCGGGGCAGACGCTCATCCTCTACATCATCGTGCTCGCGCCCTTGCTCTGGATCGGCCGCCGCCTCGCGCGTCCGCTGCGCCAGCTGACCGCCTCGGCCCAGCAATTCGCCCGCACCGGCGCGGCCGACCCCGTGGACGAACGCGGGCCGGGCGACGTGCGCGATCTCACCATGGCCTTCAACGCCATGCGCGCGCGCATCATCGCGATGCTGGATGAAAAGGACCGGATGCTGGGCGCGATCGGCCATGATTTGCGCACCCCGCTCGCCTCGCTGCGCGTGCGCACCGAATCGGTGGAGGACGACGCCGAGCGCGCGCGCATGTCCGACACGATCGAGGAAATGAACCGCATGCTGGAGGATATCCTCTCGCTCGCCCGCGCCGGCCGCAGCGCCGAAAGCCCGCAAAAGGTCGACCTGTCGGCGCTGGCGGACGCGGTGGTGGAGGATTTTATCGAGCTGGGATCGCCCGTCACCCTGGCCGACAGCGCCCGCGCCGTCGCCTTGGTCCGCCCGCAACAGATCCGCCGCGCGCTGCGCAACCTCATCGAAAACGCCATCGTCTATGGCGACCGCGCCCATGTCAGCGTGGCCCATGAGCCCGGCCAGGTGCGCATCACCGTCGCGGACGAAGGCCCCGGCATCGCGCAGGACCGCATGGCCGAAATGCTCGAACCCTTCACCCGGCTGGAAGGCTCGCGCAACCGCGAGACGGGCGGCGCGGGCCTCGGCCTCGCCCTCGTCCGTGCGATCATGACCGAACATCATGGCGAACTGCGCCTTGCCAACCGCGCGGAAGGGGGGCTGGAGGCCAGCCTGGTGCTGCCCGCCTGACGTCGCCCGATTTAAAAGGGCGACATATCCCCACTATTATGCTATATCATCGCCATCGCGCGACCCATGCCGCAAGCATTCGCCGTGACAGAGAGACCATAGTGCTCCCGCTTGCCAGCTGAGGAGCCAAATATTGGACGATCTCAATTATCTATTGAAGCGCGAACAGGAAGAACTGATCCGCTACCAGAGCGCGCCCACGCCCGAAATATCTTCCGCCCATCGTCGCTCGGCCGCTGATTTTAATCAGCGCATTCGCCAGCATCCTCATCCCTACAGGTCGGAACGGGCCGATGGCACGGCGACCTTCACGCTCGCCGCGCATGTGGAGGTGCGGGCATGAGCCGCGCGATCAACGTCAATGGCACGCCCGAAGCGGTCACGGCCCTGTGCGCCAGCCATGCGCTGCGCATTTCGGTGATCGAACCGCTGCAATCGGGCGGCGTGCGCGTCGTGATGCTGGACCCGCGCGACGCCGACACGCTGCGCGGATTGATGAAGGGCAAACTCATCCAGGGCGAAGTCGTCCGCTCCGCCTCGCACGTCGCGCGCCAGTTGCCGCCGGCGACATCCCGGCGATGACCGACCGCCAGCAACCGGCCCGCCGCACGCCCGGCGCATCGCTGCCCGCGACCCAGCCCACCCCGGCCCGCCGCGCACACGACAGCGACTTGAGCCGCGCCCACGCCAAAATCCGCGCCGTCAACCAACGCGAAGCCCAATCCCGCCGGGGTCGTGAGGGGTAGGGGTTGGGGGACATGCCGCCCTGCGTATTCCCCTGAACTTCAGGGTCCGGTTCCCGCATAACTTCACCCGATTACATATTGGAATCATCTAACGCTCCGTGTAATGGTAACGATAACACAAATGATCCGGAGAGGGGCTTCATGCGAAAGATGATCGCGCTGTTCATGCTGGCCAGCCTATGGGGTTCGGCTCCACACGGTATGGCAGCCACGCCCCAGCCATCAAGTCTTCCGCATTTCGAGCGACGGGGCGCTGCGACCCAACTGATCGTGGATGACAAGCCCTTCCTGGTCCTGGGTGGCGAGGTCAAGAACAGCAGCACTAGCAGTCTTGATCATTTCAGCCGGAAGTGGCCGCTGCTTGTCCGTGACAACCTCAACACCGTGCTGGTTCCTATCGCCTGGGAAACAATCGAACCGGTCGAAGGCCGATTTGATTTCAGCAACGTCGATGGCCTGATACAAGGTGCGCGCGACCATGACCTGCGCTTGGTGTTTCTTTGGTTCGGGACTTGGAAGAACACTTTTTCCAGCTACGTCCCATCATGGGTGAAACGCGACACGCAGCGTTTCCCCCGGATGCAAACTGCAGATGGACGCGGGACGGAACGTATTTCCACTCTTTCCACCAATGCTCGCGATGCTGACGCGCGCGCTTTTGCGCAACTGATGCGCCATTTGAAGTCTGTCGATGGCGCCCGCCAGACCGTGCTGATGGTGCAGGTCGAAAATGAGGTTGGCGTCATTCCCGAATCGCGCGATCACGCGCCCGACGCCGAAGCGGCTTTCGCCGGGCCTGTCCCCCCAGAGTTGATGACCTACCTGACCGAGCACCGCGCAAGCCTGAACCCAGAATTGCGCGCCGCATGGGAAGCCAATGGAGGGCAAAGCAGGGGAAGCTGGACTGAAGTTTTTGGTGACGACGGAATGACGGACTCCCTCTTCATGTCTTGGTCCTATGCGCGCTATATCGACCAAGTCGCTGCCGCTGGGAAAGCGGAATACCCGCTGCCTATGTTCACCAATGCGGCGCTGATTCGCCCCAATTACGAGCCAGGTCAGTATAATTCGGGCGGCCCGCTGCCTTTCGCCATTGATCTATGGAAAGCAGGGGCGCCCGCGCTCGATTTCCTCGCGCCCGACATTTATTTCGACAATTATGCCTATTGGGCCTCGCAATATCGACGGCCCGACAATGTATTGTTTGTGCCTGAAGCGCGGGGCGGTGCGATCGGTGCGGCCAACGCCCTCTACACTTTCGGCGCGCTCAACGGCTTCGGCTTCTCGCCCTTCGGCATTGACGAGCGCGGCGTGCAACTGGCTGGAGATCCGAGCGTCGGGCTGGGGACTGGTGGGGATGGCGACCCTGTGATCGGCGCGCTCTATGGCCAGCTCGAACAACTCGCGCCATTGGTGCTTAAAAGCCAGGCGGAAGGAAAAATTTCGACTGTCATCATGGAGGGGTCGGCGCAACGAACGGGCCGGGGCCGGATCGGCGATTATATGGTCAATATGGTCCGTGCGAACGGACCTGATGGTAATGTCGATCCCGATAGTCGCGTCGCAGCTATGTTCCTCCAGACTGGTCCGGACGAGTTTATCGTCTTGGGGGCCGGCGACATGCAGATCAGCTTCACCACGGACCGTCCCGGGCCGCCGATCGTCGGGATTGAAAGTATTGACGAACAAATCTTGAAGAACGGAGAAATGTCCGCCGGGAGAAGACTGAACGGTGACGAAAATGGCCAGGGTCAATCCCTGCGGCTCTCGTCATCGGACGCCGCCGAAAACAAGGTCTATCGCGTCCGCCTCTATCGCTATCGCTGACGGTTTATGATCCTTGGCAGCTGATGCACGCCCTGGAGGACGGCCCATAGGGCCGCGGCATCCCGTCTCACCGTCCACTTACAAAAAAGGGGCCGCTCTTCCAAGCGGCCCCTTTCGCATCCTCTCCCTTGTGACAGGGATGTGTCTTTCGCGCTGGCTCAGTCGGCCTTCGACTGGAGGTTCACCGCGGCATATTTGCCGCGACGGTCGACTTCCAGTTCGAAGTCGAGGCGGTCGCCTTCGTTGAGGGCGGCCATGCCGGCGCGTTCGACGGCGCTGATGTGGACGAAGGCGTCGGGCTGGCCGTCATCGCGCTGAATGAAGCCAAAGCCCTTCATCGCGTTGAAGAATTTCACCGTACCGCTGGCGCGTTCACCGGTCAGCTGGCGCTGGGGGCCGCCACGATCGCCGCCGCCAAAGCCGCCGCGATCATTGCCGAAGCCGCCGGCGCGGGGTTCGCGCGGGGGGGCGCGATCGGTCACCGGCAAAGGCTCGCCATCGATCACCAGATCGGTGGCCGACACCTTGCCGCCGCGATCGACCAGCGTGAAGCCGAGCGGCTGGCCTTCGGCCAGGCCCGTGAGGCCGGCCTGTTCCACCGCGCTGATATGGACGAACACGTCTTCGCCGCCATCGTCACGAACGATGAAGCCGAAGCCCTTTTGCCCGTTGAAGAATTTGACGACGCCCTTGCCTTCGCCGACGACCTGCGCGGGCATGCCGCGACCACCGCCGCCGCCGCCGCCAAAGCCGCGACCACCGCCGCCGCCAAAGCCGCCGCCGCCGAAGCCGCTGCGGTCACCGCCGCCAAAACCGCCACGATCGCCGCCGAAACCGCCGCCGCCGCCAAAGCCGCCGCGATCACCGCCGAAACCACCACCGCCAAAACCGCCGCGGCCCTGATCGTAGAAATTGTCGTCGCCGAAACCGTCGCGCTTATCCCTGCCGCGCCCGCCGCGGCGACCTCTATCAAAACTCATGCCCTGTTAGTCACTTTCGCTTCGCCCCAAGACCAATCGGACAAACATGTCGGGCGAATGACATGCAAAATCCACCGCAAAGGCGGGTTTGGGAATCACTATATCAACTTTTCAGGCCCACGCGAATGATTTTCACCTTTCCGGTCCCGATCCGTTCCTTTTCGCGCTATTATCGCCATTGTAAGCATCCTGTCGCGCGCGTCTCTCGGCTCGTCGCTCCGCGAGAGCCATGCATTGCCTCGATTGCGGTGCGGGCGGTTTCGCCATAGAGGGGGTGGCATGACCGTGCATTTCCATGAAGAAGATCTGCCCGCCGGCGTGCTCGCGCCCGGCCCGATCGCCGTCGATACCGAAACCATGGGGCTCATCACCCCGCGCGACCGCCTGTGCGTGGTCCAGATCAGCGACGGCAAGGGGGACGAGCATCTGGTGCGCTTCAACCCCGGCAGTGATTATGCCGCGCCGAACCTGAAGGCCGTGCTGGCCGATCCGGCGCGGCTCAAACTCTATCATTTCGGCCGCTTCGACATTGCCGCGCTGCGCCATTATCTGGGCGTCGTCGCGGCGCCCGTCTATTGCACGAAGATCGCCTCGCGCCTGGTGCGCACCTATACCGACCGCCATGGCCTGAAAGAACTGGTGCGCGAATTGCTGGGGCAGGACATCAGCAAGCAGCAGCAGTCGAGCGACTGGGGCGGCCCGGTCCTGTCCGACGCGCAAAAGGATTATGCGGCGTCCGACGTGCGCTTCCTCCATCAGCTCAAGGCCGAACTGGACAAAAGGCTGGAGCGGGAAGGGCGCATGGCGCTCGCCCAGGCCTGTTTCGATTTCCTGCCGCACCGGGCCGAGCTGGACTTGGCGGGCTGGCCGGAAATCGACATTTTCGCGCATATGTAAGGGGGACGGGTAAGCGCCGCCATGTCCGTTCAGGCCGAACAGCAACGCAATGTGCGCCGCCACTGGGCGCGGCCGGGCGGCAGCCATGACCGGCTGGTCAGGCTGCTCAAGAACTGGCTGCCCGTGTCGGTCGGCGTGCTCGCCGCTTTGCTCGCCACCGCGCCCTTCACCAGCGGCGACAAGCTCAGCTTCGTGCTCGACAAGAACAAGGTGGAAGTGGCCAAGGAACGCATGCGCGTCACCGAAGCCCTCTATCGTGGCGAAGACAGCAAGGGGCAGCCCTTCTCGCTGCGCGCGGGATCGGCGGTGCAGAAAAGCTCGCGCGAACCGATCGTGGACTTGAACGATATGTCCGCGCGCATCCTGCTGTCGGATGGCCCCGCCGTGCTGACCGCGCAGAAGGGCCGCTACGACATGGAAAGCGAGCGCGTCGCGATCGAGGGGCCGGTGCAGTTCCAGGCGGCGGGCGGCTATCGCCTGACCACGCGCGACGTGGGCGTCGACCTCACCACGCGGCGGATGCGCAGCGCCGGGCGCGTCGACGGGCGCATCCCCATCGGCACGTTCAGCGCCGATCATCTGGAAGCCGACATGGGCGCGCGCACCGTTACGCTGAACGGTCGCGCCCGCTTGCGTATCGAACAAAATGGCCTCAAAGGGCAGAAGTGATGAAACGCTCCCTCATCCTGCTTGCGACCGGCTTTCTAGCGACCACCGGCGTGATGATCGCCGGCCCGGGCGGCCCCCTGTTCGCGCAGGTGTTCCGCAACCATGACAGCAACGCCCCGGTCAATTTCACCGCCGACCGGATCGAGGTGCAGGACCGCGCCGACCGCGTTGTCGTGTCGGGCAATGTCGTGGTGACGCAGGCGGGCATGACGCTCAACGCCGCGCGCATGACCGTCGCCTATCGCAACCAGCCGGGCAGCGGCGCCAGCGGCGTGGAAATCGACCGCATCGACGCATCGGGCAATGTCGTGGTGACCAAGGGCGATCAGACCGCGCGCGGCAATGTCGCCATCTATGACCTCAATGCCAAGCTCATCACGATGCTGGGCAATGTCGCGCTGACGCAAGGCGCGAACCGGCTGACCGGCGGGCGGCTGGTAATGGATTTGAACAGTGGGCGATCCACCGTCGACGGCCGCTCCAGCGGCGGCGGCGCGGGCACATCGACCAGCCCCAGCGGCCGCGTATCGGGCACATTCTCCGTGCCGCAGCGGAACAACTGACCGCCCTGCAAAGGCGACAGGTGCAGAGTGGTTTTTACAATATGGCCGGATTCGCAATAACACGCCTTATTGCGAACGTCTAAGTATCTGATTTACGACGACAATCTTTGATCCAGACGGCGCGGAAATGCGTGACGCCTTGCAGCCGTCGCTTTTGCCGTCGCGATAAGCGCACGAAAAAGGGCGCCGCTTCGGCAGCGACGCCCTTTCGCGATGGCTCAGGACATCACGCCGCCGCGCGACGTTCCTTCAGTTCCTCGTTCAGCATTTCCGCCAGCAGGAAGGCCAGCTCCAGGCTCTGCGCCGCGTTGAGGCGCGGGTCGCAATGGGTGTGGTAGCGGTCGGCCAGCCCCTCGTCGGTGATGGCGATGGCGCCGCCGGTGCACTCGGTCACATTCTGCCCGGTCATTTCGGCATGGATGCCCCCGCCGAAGCTGCCCTCGGCGCGATGCACGGCAAAGAAGCCGCGCACTTCGGCCAGGATGCGGTCGAACGGCCGCGTCTTGTAGCCATTGGGCGCCTTGATGACATTGCCGTGCATCGGGTCGCACGACCAGACCACCGGATGCCCTTCGCGCAGCACCGCGCGCACCAGCTTGGGCAGCCCCGCCTCGATCTTGTCATGGCCATAGCGGGTGATGAGCGTGATCCGCCCCGCCTCGCGCGCGGGGTTCAGCACATCGAGCAGGCGCAGCAGCGCGTCCGGCTCCAGGCTCGGCCCGCACTTCATGCCGATGGGATTGCCGATGCCGCGCAGATATTCGACATGGGCCGACCCCTCAAAGCGAGTGCGGTCGCCGATCCACAGCATGTGCGCCGACGTGTCATACCATTCGCCGGTGATCGAATCCTGCCGGGTCAACGCCTGTTCGAACGGCAGCAGCAAAGCCTCATGGCTGGTATAGAAGCTGGTCCCGCCCAGCTGCGGCACGCTTTCCGCGTCCAGCCCGCACGCGCGCATGAAGTCGAGCGCTTGACCGATCTGGTCGGCCATCGCCTCGAACTTCGCGGCCCAGGGGGACCGGCCCATGAAATCGAGCATCCAGCCATGCACCCGGTCGAGCGAAGCATAGCCGCCGGTCGAAAAGGCGCGCAGCAGATTGAGCGTCGCGGCCGACTGGTTATAGGCGCGCACCATTCGCGCCGGGTCCGGCTCGCGTGATTCCGCCGTGAAGGCGATGTCGTTGACATTGTCGCCGCGATAGCTGGGCAACTCCACGCCGCCGATCGTCTCGGTATCGGCCGATCGCGGCTTGGCGAACTGGCCAGCCATGCGGCCGACCTTCACCACCGGCAGTTTCGACGCGAAGGTCAGCACCACTGCCATCTGGAGCAGCACGCGGAACGTGTCGCGGATATTGTTCGGGTGGAACTCGGCAAAGCTTTCAGCGCAATCGCCGCCCTGCAACAGGAACGCCTCGCCGGTCGTCACATTGGCAAGGTCCGCCTTCAGGTTGCGCGCCTCGCCCGCAAAGACGAGCGGCGGAAACTGGCCAAGCTGAGCCTCGACCGCGGCGAGCGCCGCCTGGTCCCGATAGACGGGCATCTGAATGCCCTTTTGGCTCCGCCAGCTTTCCGGCGTCCACTTCGCCGCCACGTCTCTTCTCCTTCGCATGCATCAAAATAGGCGCCGCACCTACGCCGCCACGCGGGTCAAGGCAAGTTTATAGCGGTCCTGCCCGTCCGCCGCGCAATGATTTGTCTCGATCATGCTGATCGACCGGGTCGTCAGTCCTTCCGCCTGGCAGTGAAGTCGAACGTCACCGCCACTTGCGGGGCCAGGCTGCCGCTGCTGTCCCCATTGCCCACGCCAAAGGCCGCTCGCGTGATGCTGGCGATGCCGCGCACCCGCCGCGTCGCCCCGTCGCCCGACAGGCTGAACCGGATGGACTGCGGCTTGGATACGCCTTTCAGCGTCAAGGTGCCATCGGCGCTGTAGCGGCCGGGGCTGGTTTCCTGCGCGCCCTTGGCGGTGAAGGTTGCGGTCGGGTGCGCGGCGGTCGCGAAAAATTCGTCGCCCGGCAGCATCCCGTCCTTATAGGCGTCACCGACGCTTGCCGACGTCATGTCGATCGTGACGCTCAAGTCTGCGCTTTCAGGCCGGGCGGGGTCCATGACGATCTGCGCGGTCCATTTGGAAAAGGCGCCGCTGATCGTCTCGCCGTCATTGCCCACCGAAAAGCGGATGGCGCCGCCCGGCTGCACGGCCCATGCCGGCGGTTCGCCCGGTTCCTCGTCGGCAACCGCGCTGGCGTTGGCGGCCGCATTGTCGGCATCCGCCGCCACGGCAGCGTTCTGCGCCTCTGCCATATTGGCGGCGTCATTGCCCATGTCCATGTCCTGCCCCACGGGAGCCGGGGCGGGCGGCGCGCCGGTCGGCACGATCGCGCGTCCGGCAAGGAAGCCGATCAGGATCAGCGCCGGCAATGCCACCAGCCACAGCTGTGACCGGCCCGGCGCCATGCGCCAGAGCAATCCGTCGCGCAGCAGCAGATGATGGCGCAGCGCGCCTGCGACATGCAGCAGGAACAAGGCGATGCCGATCCACGCGATCAGGCCATGGCTACCCTCGGCCAATTCATGCGCGCTCGCCGGCACCGGCAGATGGGGCAGGGGGATGACGCCGAAGATCAAAGTCGGCACCTTGACCTTCGCGGTGGACACCAGTGCCCAGCCGGTCAGCGGCGCGGCCAGCATGAAGGCATAGAGCCCGAAATGCACGGCCGAGGCCAGGCCGCCCTGCCATCCGCCTTCCTTCGCCGGCGGACGGGGCTTCCAGTACCGCACCGCGATGCGCAGCAGGGTCAGCGCCAATATGGTGATGCCAACCGACTTGTGCAGCTGGAACAGGTCAAAGCCGCGCGCGCCCAGATCCTCCAGCGCCCATCCGACCGCAATCTGGAAGGCCAGCAGGGCGGCGATCGCCCAGTGCAGGATGATGGCGGCTATGCTGTAGCGTTGCGGCATGGATGCTCCCCGATAAGGCGTGCCGCCAAATTAGGGCGGACCGACATGCAAGTCCATCATCTTGCTAACAGATGCCCAAGGCATGGCGATGACCCCGCCAAAAGCGGGCACATGCTAGTCGCCGATATGAAGCGCTTCCACCTGCGCGGTCGGCAGGTCGGCGCCCATGATTTTCGCGAGCGTGGGCGCAATGGCGCGCATGTCGATCCGGCCCAGATCCTTGCCGGCTGGAATACCTTGTCCCATCAGCAGCAATGTCGCGTCCAGGCTGGCGGGGCCGGGGAAATAGCCGTGCATGCCCTTGACCGGGCTTGGACCGATCATGGGAACTGCCGCGCCCCGGAAGATATCGGTCACAAATCCGGGTTTCAGATTCACGGCAAAGCTGGCCTGCGGATTGCCGCCCATCGACACAAGCCGGTCATGATCGACGATCTGATCGATGCCGTTGGCGGGATTGGTCGCCAGCCGGTCGAGTAGCGTCCGCACCCGCGCCTTGAGCGCTGCATCGTCCGGCCGCGAGAGCATGATCGCGGCCGATCCGCCCGCGATCCACGGCATCGCCAGCCAGGACGCGACCTTGCCGTCGGACCCCAGCGTGATGTGGCCCGCGTCAATGAAGGGTCGATAGAGGTTGATCGCGCTATGGGTCGCTTCGAACCCATGGTCGCTGACCAGCGCAATCACCGCGTCGGGATGCGCCTGCCGCTCCGCCGCGACCAGATCGCCGACCAGCGCGTCGATATTTTCCAGCACGGATTTTGCCGAGGGCGATCCCGGCGCGCTGGCATGTTCCTCATGGTCTAAAGCTGCAAAATAGACGGTCAGGAAATCCGGCCGGTACGCATCGATCAGGGCGCGAGCGAAGCGCGCGCGATTCTGGTCCGCCGCCAGGCTTTCGTCGATCCCCATGGCATAGGGCGCGCCGACCCGCGCTTCCAATTGCGCTTTGAGGCCCGGCGTCGCCAGCGCGTCGAGCAATTGCGCATCATCGGCATGGCCCGTGCGCCATATCTGCGGCAGGTTCCACGTCACCCCCTTGGCCGCGACGCTGACCGGCCAGTGGATATTGCCGGTGGACAGGCCGGCCTTCGTCGCCGCTTCCCACAGCATGGGCGTCTTTACATCCTGTGCATACCAATACCAGCCGCCCTGATTGATGCCCATGGGGTCGAAGCTGTTATTGGCGACGATGCCATGCCTGGCCGGCGACACGCCCGTCATCAGCGTGGTGTGGCTGGGATAGGTCAGGGTGGGCAGCACGCCGGTGACGCCGGTCGCATGCGCGCCCTCCGTCACGAAGCGGCGCAGATTGGGAATGGACAGCCCGCGCTTGTCGGCCTCCAGCACATCGCCGGGGCGCAACCCGTCGATCGAAATGAGGAGGACGGGTTCTGCTGAGGCTATGACCGGAATGGCCATCGCCAGGGCCGAAACGGCAAGCGCGAGTGTCTTCATGCGTCTGTCTCCGCGATCTGGCTCAGAAGCCGGTCTTGAGCGTGGCGAAGAATTGCTGGGGCGCGCCCACCAGCAATGTTTGCGCATCGCCGCTGTTGACGAACCCGCCCGACCCGATCGTTCCGACATATTTCTTGTCAAACAGGTTGGTGGCGTTGAGCTGCACCTCGATCCGGTCGGTCAGGCGATAGCCGACCGATGCGTCCACGATGACCCGGCCGGGGACCGAGGCATCGTTGGTGTAGCTGTAATAGCGGCGCGACATATAATTGACGCCGACCCGTCCGAACGCGCGGCCATCATCATAATTGAATTCGCCGCGCGCCATATGCTTGGGGCTGTCGACCACGGTCTTGCCCTTGATCGCGGCGACCAGCGTGCCGTCCGAACTGTTGAGCACATCGTCGCGGTAGGTGGCGTCGGTGTAGCTGTAGGAGGCATAGACGCCAAAGCCGGACCCCAGTTTCAGGTCGCCCGCTGCTTCAAAGCCGAGTGCGCGCACGCCGCCGACATTCTGGAGCGCGGACGCCAGGCCCTGGATCGGGCTGCCCACCGTCACCGCCAGCAGCCGGTTGCGGAAATTGACCAGATAGGCCCCCAGCACGCCGTTGAACATCGGCGTGTTGTAGCGCAGGCCCAGTTCATAGGTGTCGGACTGTTCGGGCTTCAAATCATCCCGGATAGCGTCGAAGCCGACCTGGTTCGTCGAAAAGGGGCCGGTCGTGGTGGCGGAGGAGAAGGCGCGCGTCACCTGGGTGAACCCCCCAAAGATTTCCGCCTCCGGGCTCAGTTCGACGGCAAAGCCGGCATGGGGCTGGAACCAGTCCTCGACCTTGATCCTTCCTTCGGGAAAGCTCGCCTGGACGATGGCGTCGGCTTTGTTGGTGACCTTGAACCCCTTCCACCCCAGGTTGATCGTCACCATGCCCAGGTCGATCTTGTCCTGAACATGATATTGGAAGGTGTTCGTCGTGAAATCGAACTCCCATTGGGTGAAGAAGGGGTTTTCGGGATAGTCGCGGAAGCTCAGGCCCGGCTGCGTCCGGCTGGCGAAAGCATAGAAGCGGCGCGCCTGATGGAATTTGTTATTCTCATACCAGGCCCCCGCGCTCAGCGTCTGGATGCCAAGGCTATAGTCGACGCTGCCGAACACGCCGATCCGGTCCATGTCATATTCCGTCGTGCGCACCGACATCGGCACGCCATTGGGGCTGGGCGTGTAGGGCGTCGCCCACAGGCCCATGCCGCTGTTATTGTGATAATAGCCCTTGATGCGGGCGGTCGCCGCCTCCCCGATCGGGGTCGTGAGGCCAAGCGCGCCCAGCCAGTCCTTGCGCAGTCCCGCCGCGTCATAATAGGCGTCGTCGGCGCTTGTGACGTTGCCGGGATAAACCTGCCCGCCCGCGACCGGCGCGCCGCTATAATCGAACAGGCCGTCGGGGAAGGGCGATCCGCCGCTGTTGCTGATCCGGTCGACGTCGTTCAGGCGGTCGGCATAGTCGATCGCGCGGGCATAGTCGGGAAATGTATTGTCCCAGTCCCAGCCCAGGCGCCGGATCATGTTCATCGACATGTCCTGATAGTCCTGCTCGCGCCGGTCGGAATAGCTCAGCCATCCGTCGATGGTCGCGTCGCCGGCCGGAATCACGACCTTGGCATTGCCCATATGCTGGTCCTGCGTGCCCTGGCCCTTCCACTTGTCGGTGGTGCCATAGCCATAGGAGACATAGCCGCGAATGCCATCGCGCGTGCCCAGCGCCAGCCGCGCAAAAGCGCGCCATGTTTCGTCGCTGCCATAGGTGAGGTTGCCTTGGCCCGCGAGCGATCCGCCGCTCAGATAGTCGGCCGGATCGGCGGAGAATGTCTCGACTGTGCCGCCCAGATTGCCGGTCGACTGGGTGCCCAGCGAACCCGCGCCCTGGCTCACCCGCACGCTGCCGATATTTTCGGAGCTGATGGCGCGGGTGATGTGCAGGCCGTTATGATTGCCATAGCTCATGTCGCCGAGCGGAATGCCGTCGAAGGTGAAGCCCAGCTGGTTCTGGTTGAAGCTGCGGATGGTGACGCGCTGCGACCATTCATAATTGCCGAACGGATCGGCGGACTGGAAATTGACGCTGGGCAGCTTTTCAATGGCTTTCAGCGCATTGGTGCCCGGCGTCAGTGTGACGAGTTCCTTGTTGGTGATTTCCTGCACCTGGCGCGTTTCGCCACGACCAAAGACAATGATTTCCCCGCCATCGGCCGGCGTGTCCGCCGCGGGCAGGGCCTCCTGCGCGAAAGCCGGCGTCGCCGCCAGGAAAGTCGATGCAAGCAAGAAAGCGTGAAGTGGCCGCATGATGATAGTCCCCCTGGACTCCGGTCTGATCGCCGGGTCGCGAGCGGCCAGTATCGTCGGCATGTTGCACCGTGGTGAGGGATCGTTGACGGATCGGCGTCATGGCCGTGACAGGCGCGTCATGAATGGTCTGTTTCGGCCTGTGTCAAAAAAGCCGCAGCTTCATCATTTTGCATGACGTTATTGCATCAATGGCTGCGATGGCTATGGCAACCACTATAGATTTCCGAGGGAAAGCAGAACATGGCCAAACCTGATAGCTGGCGGTTCAGTCCCGATGCCTATCGTTTCATCACGAGCATCGACACGCGATTTCAGGATCTCGATACGATGGGCCACATCAACAATGTGGCGATTTCGGGCATTTTCGAAACCGCGCGTATCCGGTTCCACCACCATCTGGGCCGGCATCCGCAGGAACAGGGGGTGCGCTGGCTGGTGGCCAATGTGAACCTCAATTTTCTGGAGGAATCGCACTTTCCCTATCCGTTCGAAGTCCATTGCGCGATCGGCCATATCGGCCGCACCAGCTGGACCATCAGTTCGGCGGGTTTCCAGAAGGGCGTATGCGTCGCGACCTGCGACACGACCGTCGTCACCCATGGCGCCGAGGGCCGTCGCCTCATTGATGACACGCTGCGCGAGGCGATGGAGCGGAATTTCCTGCGCAAACCCGACTGATCGCGCGTCAGCGAAACCCCGCTATATGGCGGCTCCACTGAAATGCGATGACCGCGCCCTTGACCGGCTGGATCAGGGCGATCGCCAGCATGGCGGCAAGGGCTGGCCAGATCAGCGATTGCCATGCCAGAGGGATGGCCAGCACGCTGTTCGTTTCGATCATCAGCGGCACCAGGATATGGCCGAGCAGCAGGATCACGATATAGGCCGGGAAATCATCCGCCTGATGCGCGTCGAGCCGCAGGCCGCATCCCGTGCAGCGGTGCGACGCCTTCAGAAAACGCGCGAACAGGCCCGGCGCGCCACAGGCAGGGCAGCGTCCCCGCAGCCCGCGCGCGATGGCGGGCCAGGCCGCGCGGTCCGGTGTTTGCGGGGCTGTTGGCTCGGTCATGCTCTCATCGCTAGGGCGATGGCTCGACGGGCGCAACAGCATCGCCACGCCAATGGCGCTTCCGTCCGCGGCAAAGCCTGCTAGGAAACGCCATGCGCCTGCCGGGTCCGACCGAGATATTCTGCCTGTTCGACGACGCGCGTCTGCGCGGCCCCGCGCCCGCCCGTCTCTATCGCGATCCTGTCGCCACCATCGCGGCTAGGCGCATGGATGAAGTGCAGCCAGCGCTCGACCGCGTGGCGCAGGCCAGTGACGCAGGCCTGCATGCGGCCGGCTTCCTCAGCTATGAGGCGGGGCTGGCTTTGGAAGACAGGCTGGCGCCGATCGCGGCGCAAAGGGCAGGGGGCGGCGCGCCCCTGCTGTGGTTCGGCCTGTTCGAAGGGTCGCGGCGCATCCCCTCCACCGCCGTGCCCGACCTGCTGCCGGACCGGATGCGCGCAAGGATCGGCCCTATGCGCCCCCTGATCGACGAGATGGGCTATCGCCGGGCCTTCGATAGGGTGCAGGACTATATCCGCGCCGGCGACGTTTATCAGGTCAATCTGACGTTCCCCTGCGATGTGCCAATGGAGGGCGACCCGTTGGCGCTCTATGCCGCTGTCCGTTCGCGCGCGGCCGCCGGCTATGGCGGCATCATCCAGACCGGCGATCACAATATCCTGTCCTTTTCGCCCGAACTCTTTTTCAGCCAGGTGCGCGGCCAGTTGACCGCACGGCCGATGAAGGGCACCGCGACGCGCGGGGGCGATCCGGCCAGCGATGCCGCCCAAGCCCGCTGGTTGGAGGAGGATGAGAAGCAGCGCGCCGAAAATCTGATGATCGTCGACCTGCTGCGCAATGACCTGTCGCGCGTGTCGCGGGCGGGCAGCGTCATCGTGCCCGACCTGTTCCGGGTGGAAAGCTATCCCACCGTGCACCAACTGGTATCCACCGTCCGCGCGCGCGTGCTGCCGGGCCTGTCGCCGGTCGATGTGCTGCGCGTGCTGTTTCCCTGCGGGTCGATCACCGGCGCGCCCAAGCTGCGGGCGATGGAGATCATAGAAGCGGTCGAACCGCATCCGCGCGGCGTCTATACCGGCGCGCTGGGCTGGATCGACCCGGATGGCGATGCGGCCTTCAACGTTGCCATTCGCACGATTTGCATCGACAACGGCGCTGACGCGGGCCGGCTTGGCCTGGGATCGGGTATTGTCGCGGATTCCGATGGCGCGTCCGAATGGGCGGAATGTCTGGCGAAGGCGCGTTTTCTTGGCACGGCTTGACTTGGATAAGAGCAGGGGCTTGAAATAACCGCAATGTCATTGACCGACGGACATTATGACCTGCTGGAAACCATGGCCTTCGACCCGCACGAAGGGGTCAGGCTGCTGGACCTGCATCTGGCGCGGATGAAGGACAGCGCCGATGCGCTGGGCTTTACCTTTGACCGGCACAATGTCCGGAACGAGCTTCAGGCCGCGACCTTCCGCCTGCGCGAACGCAGCCGCGTGCGGCTGCTGGTGTCGCGCGGCGGCGCGCTGGCGATCGAGGTGCGCGATCATCGCACCTGGCCGCAGGCGATCGTCCCGGTGGCCGTCGTGCCTCGCCAGGCACCGGCTGACGACCTGCGGCTGCGCCACAAGACTACCGATCGCAGCCTCTATCGCGCCGCGCTGCGCCGGGGCGGCACCTATGAAGTGCTGCTGACCGATGCGGACGGCTATCTGACCGAGGGCTGTTTTTCCACCCTCTTCGTCGAACGCGGCGACAAGCTGCTCACCCCGCCGCTGGCGCGCGGGCTACTACCCGGCGTTTTGCGCCAAAGCCTGATCGACATGGGCGAGGCTGTGGAGGCGGACCTCAAGGTCCATGATCTGGAAGGCGGCTTCTTCATCGGCAACGCCGCGCGCGGGATGGTGGCGGCGACGCTCGCTCATTAGGCAGCCGTCGATAGCCGGGCTTTTGAAGGGCAAAGCCTTTGCCGCCCATCTGGCGGTTGCCCCTGCCTGCGTTGCGCACTAAGGACCGCGGCGTCCGCTAAATGTGCGGACAAGAGGATATTTGAGAAAGAAGATTGCCATGAGCCAGACTTCCGCTGCCCTCGGTCGCATCCAGCCGTCCGCCACGCTCGCCATGAGCGCGCGCGTCAACGCGCTCAAAGCCGACGGCGTGGACGTTATTGGCCTGTCGGCCGGCGAGCCGGATTTCGACACGCCCGACTTCGTCAAGGAAGCCGGCATCGCGGCGATCCGCAACAACCAGACCCGCTACACGGACGTGGACGGCACCGCCGATGTCAAGGAAGCCGTCGCCTTCAAATTCAAGCGCGACAATGGCCTTGTCTACAAGCGCAGCCAGATCAGCGTCAATTCGGGCGGCAAGCACACGCTGTTCAACGCCTTGATTGCCACGGTCGATGCGGGCGATGAAGTCGTCATTCCCGCGCCCTATTGGGTGAGCTATCCCGACATCGTGAACTTTGCGGGCGGCACGCCGGTCTTCATCGAAGCGCCCGCCGCCCAGGGGTACAAGATCACGCCGGCACAACTGGACGCCGCGATTACGCCGCGCACCAAATGGGTGATGCTCAATTCCCCGTCCAACCCGTCGGGCGCGGCCTATTCGGCGGAGGAACTCAAGGCCTTGGCCGAGGTTCTGCTGCGCCATCCCCATGTGCTGGTGATGACCGACGATATGTATGAGCATGTCTGGTATGCGTCCACGCCCTTCGCCACCATCGCGCAGGTCTGCCCGGAATTGTATGACCGCACGCTGACGGTCAATGGATGTTCCAAGGCCTTTTCCATGACCGGATGGCGCATCGGTTTTGCCGGCGGGCCTGAATGGATCATCAAGGCGATGGGCAAGCTCCAGTCGCAGTCGACCAGCAATCCCTGCTCGATCAGCCAGGCCGCCGCCGTCGCCGCGCTGACCGGCCCGCAGGATTTTCTGGAGGATCGCAACGCGGTGTTCAAGAAGCGTCGCGACATGGTCGTCGCCATGCTGAACGATGCGCCGGGCCTGGATTGCCCGACGCCCGAAGGCGCTTTCTATGTCTATCCCGACGCCAGCGGCGTCATCGGCAAGACGACGCCCAAGGGCGCGGTGATCGACAGCGACGAAGCCCTGATCGGCTATTTTCTGGATGAGGCCAAGGTGGCGGCCGTCCATGGTGCAGCCTTCGGCTTGTCGCCGGCCTTCCGCATCAGCTACGCGACATCGGACGATGTGCTGCGCAAGGCCTGCACCCGCATTCAGGAAGCCTGCGCGGCGCTGAAATAGGCGCGGCCGTTGCCCGCCGCTCGGTAAAAGTCCAGGCGGCGGGAACTTTTTTGCGCAATCTGGAAACGGTCCTTTTCCCCCTGCGCCGTCTTGTGTTCGGCGCCGGCCGGCTTATATGCCGGTTGCGAACAGAAACTTAAATATCCGGCGGCGTTCGTCGTCCTTATCCTGGCATTGGTCGAAAGCTGCTGCTGCAGAACCGGCCGTTCAGTCAGGGGCAAGGCGCATGAAGGTAGCGGGAAAGCCGATGAGATCGGCAGACTTTGGTAGAAAGGCGTTTGCCATGAAGGCGTTCCTCAAATCCGACTTGTTCCTGCGCTTCCTGGGCGGGTTCGCGATCGGCGCTGTGGGCATGGTCATGCTGCAACCCGAAGAGCCGCCGATGTTCAGCAGCACCGCCGTCGCCGCGACCTCGACCGATGGCTCGGCTCTTTAAACGCATCGTCCCCTTGATGGCGGTGGCCTTGGCCGCCGCTGTGCCCGCACATGCTGAGCGCGTTGTCACCGCGCCTTTCCCCGCCGTCGATGCCGCGCCGACGCGCAAGCTGGAAACCGCAGTTTTCGCCGGCGGCTGCTATTGGGGCGTCGAAGGCGTTTTTTCCCACGTCAAAGGGGTGAAGCTGGTCGTATCCGGCTTTGCCGGTGGGCCGCGCGATGTTCGTGTCGATTATGACAAGGTCAGCGCGGGCGACACCGGCTATGCCGAAGCCGTGCGCGTGACCTATGATCCCAAGGTCGTCAGCTACGGCACGCTGCTGCGCATCTTTTTCTCGGTTGTCGCCGACCCGACGCTGCTGAACCGGCAGGGACCTGACCGGGGAACGCAATATCGCAGTGCCCTTTTCCCGTTGAACAGCGAACAGGATCGGGCGGCGCGCGCCTACTTGGCGCAGCTAGGGAAAAGCGGCCTGTGGAATGATCCGATTGTGACGAAGGTCGAGCCTTTCACGGGATTCCAGGACGCCGGTAGCTATCATCAGGATTTCATGCGCAAGAATCCGCGCCACCCCTATATCCTGCGCTGGGACGCGCCCAAGCTGGCGGCGTTCCAATCCCTGTATCCGGGGCTTTATCGCGATCAGCCTTCGGCCTGAACGGCTGGTTCGCCGCCGGCCCTTGTTCCGTCCGCACCCATGACTACCTCTTGGCCGAACGATGCAGGAGGACAGGATGAGTGAATTGCGCGGTCGCAAGATTTTGACGACGTTGCAGGAGGATGGCCGGCTGGTCGTTGAGCTGGCAGAGGAAAAGCTGCCCCAGCCGACCGGGCACGAAGTCGTCGTCCGGGTCGATGCCGCGCCGATCAATCCATCCGACCTTGGCCTGCTTTTCGGTCCGGCCGACATGGATACGGCCGACTATGGCGAGGGGCGCATTATCGCGACGATGCCGGACGGCGCGCGCCGGGCGATGGCTGCGCGGGTCGGGCAGGCGATGCCGGTCGGAAACGAAGGGGCAGGCACCGTCGTCGCGGCGGGCGAGGCCACGGAGGCACAGGCCCTGCTGGGCAAGACGGTCGCCTGCGTCGCAGGCGGCATGTTCGCCCAATATCGGACGGTCGATGCCCGCTCCGTCATCGTCCTGCCTGACGATGCCACGGCGGAGCAGGGGGCATCCGCCTTCGTCAATCCGTTGACCGCGCTGGGCTTCGTCGAAACCATGAAACGCGATGGCCATAGCGCCATCGTTCACACGGCCGCCGCGTCGAATTTGGGTCAGATGCTGCTGCGCATTACCCAGGCAGATGGCATTCCGCTGGTCAATATCGTGCGCAGCCCGGCTCAGGTCGCGCTGCTGAAGGACATGGGCGCCGAGCATGTGCTCGACAGCAGCAGCGATGACTTCCGGACTGATCTCATCGCCGCGCTCAAGGCAACGGGCGCGACCTTGGCCTTCGACGCGATCGGCGGCGGCAAGATGGTCGGGCATATTTTGCACGCCATGGAGCAAGTCGCGTCGGAAGGGCAAGACTATAGCCGCTACGGCTCAAGCAGCCGCAAGCAGGCCTATATTTACGGCGCGCTCGATACCGGGCCTACCATTCTCAATCGCAGCTTCGGTTTCAGCTGGTCGGTCGGCGGCTGGCTGCTCTTCCCCTTCCTGCAAAGTCTTGATGCCAAGACATTGGAAGGCTTGCGGGCGCGGGTGCGCGCTAATCTGACGACGACCTTCGCCAGCCATTACCAAGCGCGCACTTCGCTGGACGACGCGCTCAAGCGCGACGCGGTGATGGCCTATAATGCAAGGCGGACCGGCGAAAAATATCTGCTGCTGCCCAACGGATGAGGGGAAGCCGGACGGGCCGTTGCAGTCATTAGACACAGAGGCGCGTTATTGTTCTGCTGAGCGCCAGCCACTTCCGCAAGAACCTGTCATCACGCTGCCTGATGGCTTCTCCGGGCGTGCTAGAGGAAATGAAACCTCACGAACAAAAAAGGCGGGGTCCCGTAAGACCCCGCCCTTTTTGCCAATCGCTATCGTTCGCGCTTATTTCGGCGCCAGCACCATCAGCATCTGGCGGCCTTCCATGCGCGGATAGGCCTCCACCTTGGCGATTTCCTGCACATTCTCGGCCACGCGCTGGAGCAGGTTCATGCCCAGCTGCTGGTGGCTGAGTTCGCGTCCGCGGAAGCGCAGCGTGATCTTCACCTTGTCGCCATCGCCGATAAAGTCATGCACCTTCTTCATCTTCGTCTCATAATCATGATCGTCGATGTTGGGGCGCATCTTGATTTCTTTAAGTTCCTGGGTCTTCTGCGTCTTGCGGGCGATATTCGCCTTCTTCTGCGCTTCATATTTGAACTTGCCGATATCCAGGAACTTGCAGACCGGCGGATCGGCGTTCGGCGAGACTTCGACGAGGTCAAGGCCGACCTCATAGGCCTGCTCGATCGCCTCCTGCGTAAACATCACACCCAGATTTTCGCCTTCATCATCAATCACGCGCACCTTGGGCACGTTGATGAACTCGTTATAACGGGGGCCGGATTTCGGCGGCGGCGCCATCGGGCGGCGCATCATCGGGGGACGTATAGCAATATCTCCTATGGTCGTTACGAAAACGGACGGCTTTTAGCGGCATTTTACCAATGCGGGAAGGGGTGCGCGGTTCCGCCGTAACGAAATCGCGCACCTTTGCGGCATTTCTGCCTCACTGCATATCGGGGGCCAGCGCCTCTTTTTCAAGGCGGGCGATCACCTCGTCGAGCGACAGGACGCTCTGGCCTTCCTTGCCCAGTTCACGCAGCGCCACCGTGCCTTCATCCGCCTCGCGTCGGCCGACGACCAGCAAATTGGGCACTTTGGCCAGGCTATGCTCGCGCACCTTGTAGTTGATCTTCTCGTTGCGGGTATCGAGTTCGGCCCGGATCCCTGCGGCGCGCAGCCTGTCGACCGCCACTCGGGCATAGTCGTCCGCATCCGAAACGATGGTCGCGACCACCGCCTGCACCGGCGCCAGCCACAGCGGGAATTTGCCCGCATAATGTTCGATCAATATGCCGATGAAACGCTCATAGCTGCCAAAGATCGCACGGTGGAGCATGACCGGCCGATGCCGTTCGCCATCCTCGCCAATATAGGCGGCGTCGAGTCGTTCGGGCAGCACGCGGTCCGACTGGAGCGTGCCGACTTGCCAGGTACGGCCGATCGCGTCGGTCAGATGCCATTCCAGCTTGGGCGCGTAGAAAGCGCCTTCGCCGGGCAATTCCTCCCAGCCATAGTCTTCGGTCGCCAGGCCGGCCGCGACGACGGCGTCGCGCAGCTCATTTTCCGCCTTGTCCCACATGTCCTCGCTGCCAAACCGCTTTTCAGGGCGCAGCGCGAGCTTGATCGAATATCGGAAACCGAAATCCTTGTAGATGCGATCGGCCAGCGAGCAGAAGGCGCGCACTTCCTCGACGATCTGGTCTTCGCGGCAGAAAATATGGGCGTCGTCCTGCGTGAACTGGCGCACGCGCATCAGACCGTGCAGCGCGCCGTGCGGCTCGTTGCGGTGGCAGCAGCCATTTTCGTAGAAGCGTAAGGGCAGGTCGCGATAGCTCTTGATCCCCTGACGGAAGATCAAGACATGCGCGGGGCAGTTCATGGGCTTCAAGGCCATCCAGTCGGCATCGTCCGACACCAGCGGGCCTTCATCCGCCACGTTGGGCACTTCGTCGGGGATCACGAACATATTTTCGCGATATTTGCCCCAGTGGCCCGACTGTTCCCACTGGCGCGCGTCCATCACCTGCGGCGTCTTGACCTCGCGATAGCCCGCCGCATCAATCGCGCGGCGCATATAGGCTTCCAGCTCGCGCCAGATGAGATAGCCCTTGGGGTGCCAGAAGACCGACCCATGCGCTTCCTGCTGGAGGTGGAACAGGTCCATCTCCGCGCCCAGCTTGCGATGGTCGCGCTTGGCCGCTTCCTCCAGCCGGGTCAGATGCGCGTTCAGCTGTTTCTTGTTCAGCCAGCCGGTGCCGTAGATGCGGCTGAGCATCGCATTCTTCTGGTCGCCGCGCCAATAAGCGCCGGAAACGCGCGTCAATTTGAAGGCCTGGGGATCGAGCTTGCCCGTCGAGGCAAGGTGGGGGCCGCGGCACATGTCGTACCAGGATCCTTTGGAACCGGGTGCGCCCGAATGATAAACGGTCAGTTCCTCACCCTGCGGCAACTCGGCTGCCCATTGCGCCTTGAACGTCTCGCCGGCCGCTTCCCATTGCGCGATCAGCGTATCGCGGTCGATCACTTCGCGCATGAGCGGCTTGTCTTCGGCGATAATCCGGCGCATTTCCGCCTCGATCGCCGGCAGATCCTCCTCGGTAAATGGCCGATCCTTGGGCGCGAAATCGTAATAGAAACCATCCTCGGTCGCGGGGCCGAAGGTGATCTGCGTGCCGGGAAACAGGGCCTGCACCGCTTCGGCCAGAACATGCGCGAAATCATGACGGGCAAGTTCCAGCGCGTCTGCTTCGTCCTTCGCAGTGACGAGCGCAAGCTGGGCATCCTGTTCCAGCGGCCGCCCAATATCGCGCAATTCGCCATCCACCCGCGCCGCGATCGCCGCCTTGGCAAGACCCGGACCGATCGCCGCCGCAATATCCGCCGGGGTAGTGCCGGGCGCGACTTCACGCACGGAACCATCGGGCAGAGTGATTTTGAGCATGGCGGACACGAGTATGTCTTTCTGTTGAAGGAACCGTTCGCGCGGCACATGTGGCCGCGCTTTCCCCTTAGATGGGCCGACCTGCCTGTCAATACAGGGGGAAATCTCATTGCGAGCCGAGCTGGAATCCAATCCACGATGTTTCTGTTTTTATTTTCAAATATGTAATGAAAATGAGACGGTTAATAAGGCCCCCAAAAAGGCCCCAGTTCGTTCTTGCTGGAATCAGGAATCACATTTGGTTCCCAATTACTTACCGCAAGGCTAGGCACAAGGGAACGGACCATGAATGGAGCGAGGTAGCAGTGAATGCCCGCCACTCATCGTCGCACGACAGATCATCTTCTTTACGACAATGCAGCCGACGACAGACGTAAAAAGGACGCGGCATCTTTATCCCGCGCCCTTTCCTATGCGATGGCGTCGCGCTTACAGCTTATCGGTCAATTCCGGCACGATCTTGAACAGATCACCCACCACGCCGATGTCGGCTACCTGGAAAATCGGCGCATCCTCATCCTTGTTGATGGCGATGATGGTCTTGCTGTCCTTCATCCCCGCCAAATGCTGGATCGCCCCGGAAATGCCAACCGCAACATAGACTTCCGGCGCCACGATCTTGCCGGTCTGTCCGACCTGATAGTCGTTGGGCACATAACCCGCATCGACCGCCGCCCGGCTGGCTCCGACCGCAGCGCCGAGCTTGTCGGCCAGCGGATAGATGACTTCCTCGAACGTCGGCCCATCCTTGAGCGCCCGACCACCCGACACGATGATCTTGGCGCTGGTCAGTTCCGGCCGCTCAAGCTTGGCGATCTCCGCCCCGACAAAGGACGACAGCCCCTTGTCCCCAGTCGAGGCCACCGCTTCCACCGTGCCCGAACCACCCTCACGAGCCGCCTTCTCGAACGCCGTACCGCGAACGGTGATGACCTTCTTGGCATCCTTGCTCTTGACCGTGGCGATCGCATTGCCCGCATAGATCGGCCGCGTGAACGTGTCCTCGCCTTCGACCGACAGGATATCGCTGATCTGCATCACGTCGAGCAGAGCCGCAACGCGCGGCGCGATATTCTTGCCGTTGCTGGTGGCGGGCGCGATGAAAGCATCATGATGCCCCATCAGTTCCACGACCAGCGGCGCGATATTCTCGGCAAGCGCATGACCATAGACGGCGTCGTCAGCGACATGCACCTTGCCCACGCCCGCAATCTGCGCGGCGGCAGCGGCAACGCCATCGACGCCTTCGCCAGCAACCAGCAGATGCACTTCGCCCAGCTTCGCAGCAGCGGTGATGGCGGAAAGCGTCGCGTCCTTGACCACGCCGCCCTCATGTTCAACCCATACAAGCGTCTTCATGCGGCAACTCCCATGGCCTTGAGCTTGGCAACCAATTCATCGACATCGGCGACCTTGACGCCGGCGGTGCGCTTGGGCGGTTCGACCACCTTGAGCGTCTCCAGCCGTGCGCCGATATCTACGCCATAATCGGCAGGCGTCTTCTGCGCGAGCGGCTTGGATTTCGCCTTCATGATGTTGGGCAGCGACGCATAGCGCGGCTCGTTGAGACGCAGGTCAGTGGTGATGATCGCCGGCGTCGACAGCTTCACCGTCTCCAGCCCGCCATCGACTTCGCGCGTCACCGACACGCTGTCGCCTTCGACCTCGACCTTCGACGCGAACGTGCCCTGCGGCAGGTTCAGCAGCGCCGCCAGCATCTGGCCGGTCTGGTTGCTGTCATCGTCGATCGCCTGCTTGCCCAGGATGATCAGGCCAGCGCCTTCCTCTTCCTGGACCTTGGCGAGCAGCTTGGCCAAGGCCAGCGGCTCGACCTCTTCATCGGTCTGGATCAGGATCGCGCGATCCGCGCCCATCGCAAGGCTCGTCCGCAGCGTTTCCTGCGCCTTGGCGACGCCGATCGACACGGCGATCACCTCGGTCGCCACGCCCTTTTCCTTCAGGCGGATGGCTTCCTCCACCGCGATCTCGTCAAACGGGTTCATGCTCATCTTGACGTTCGCCAGATCGACGCCCGTACCGTCCGCCTTCACGCGCGGCTTTGCATTATAATCAATCACCCGCTTCACGGGCACAAGGATCTTCATGGCTCGCTCCATTTTCATAATGGTCTGACCATTAAAGAGTGATAGGCGTCTGTCAATCCCGTTCGGTCCGGCCATTGCGCCTTTCTCGGCGTCGGCTATAGATTTGCGCATCTCTATCGGAGCGCACTCTATGGCATCGTCCCCGTCCCCCAAGCCCAGTTTCGCTCCCATCAAGACGCGCCGCGCGTTCGAGGTGATCTGTGAACAGATACGGGAGCAATTGGCGGCGGGGACGCTCAAGGCGGGGGACAAGCTGCCTGCCGAACGGGAATTGGCGGTCGAGTTTCAGGTCAGTCGCAGCGCGTTGCGGGAAGCGCTACGCAGTCTGGAGGTCGCAGGAATCATCCGCAATGTGAAGGGCGCGAAGGGCGGGGCGTTCGTGCAAACGGCTGAGCCGGACCGGATCGTGCAGGCGATGCAGGATTATGTCCATCTGGGCGATATTTCGCTTGGCGAACTGACCGAGGCGCGGCTGGCATTGCAGGATATCATCGTCCGCCTGGCGTGCGCGCGCGCCACGGAAACCGACCTCGCGGAACTGGAGGCGATTGCCGAGCGGACCAAGCGGGAAAGCAGCGTGGAGGCGCGCTATGCCTGTGCGGTGGAATATTATGCGGTGCTGGCGCGGGCGACCAAGAATCGCATTTTCGGCATCTTCGTCGATTCGCTATCGACGATCCTGCACGAATTTGTGCGGGGGCCGGACTATGAGACGTTGCAGCAATCGCTGATCGAATCCCGGTTCAAGCTGGTACGGCATTTGCGGGCGAAGGATGAGGAAGCGGCCGTTGCGGAAATGCGCAAGCATCTGGAACGGGTGCATCGCCATGTCCGCAAGAACAGCAAGGCTGCCGCCAAGGGCTGATTGACCGCGCCATCTTTGCCATGCAATAGGTAGGACCATTGAATATATGGATCCATAGGTAGGTGCGGCATGGCGGATGATGGCAAGATTGTGATGGCGGGCGCGCTGGACGGCGTGCGGGTACTGGATTTCACCAGCGTCATGGCCGGGCCTTTCGCCACCCGGATGCTCGCAGACCTTGGCGCGGACGTCATCAAGGTGGAATCGCTTGAGGGCGATCAGGTCCGTGCGCGGCCGCCCAAGCGAGACGGGCATAGCGCCTATTTCGGCAATCTGAACGCGGGCAAGCAGTCGATCGCCTGCAACCTCAAATCGCCCGAGATCATCGCGCTCATGAAGCAGCTCGTCGCCACCTGCGACGTGCTGGTGGAGAACTTCCGGCCCGGCGTCATGGCGCGCTTCGGCCTCGACTTTGCGACGCTGGCGGCGATCAATCCGCGGCTCATCTATTGCTCCATCTCCGGCTATGGCCAGACCGGGCCAAAGGCGCTGTTCCCGGCCTATGCGCCGGTCATCCATGCGGCCAGCGGTTTCGACATGGTGAACCTGCGCTATCAGGACGGGGCGGATCGGCCCGCGACCAGCGGCATTTTCATCGCTGACGTGCTGGGCGGCACCCATGCGTTCGGCGCGATACAGGCCGCGCTCTATCAGCGGGAGCGAACGGGGCAGGGGCAGCATATCGACCTGTCGATGCTGGAAGCGATGGTCGGCATGCTCGTGTTCGAGACGCAGGAGGCGCAATTTCCGGGCGACGCGCGGCGGCCGCTCTATACGCCGCTCAAGACCAATGACGGTTTCATCATGGTCGCGCCGACCAGTCCGCGCAATTTCGAGCAATTGTCGGACGCCGTAGGTCATCCCGAATGGCGCGACGATCCGCGCTTCCTGACCAATGCGGATCGCAATGCCAATTGGGCGACGTTGCTGGCGCTGACCGAGGCGTGGACGATAGAGCGCAGCGCGGCGGAGGCCGAGGCGATCCTGTCGCGCCATGGCGTGCCATGCGCCCGCTATCGCGAGATTGGCGAGTTGCTGGACGACCCGCAACTCGCGGCGCGCGGCGCGTTCGCGCAGGTGCGTGACGGCGCGGGTACGTTCAAAGTGCCCAATCCGCCTTTCCGCATGAGCGGATCGCGGGTCGAGGCACGGCATCATGTCGCGCGACTGGGCGAGGATGGCGCGACGGTGCTGGCCGGGCTGGGCTTGAGCGCGGAGGTTGTCGCGGCGTTGCGGGCCAGCGGCGATCTGGGCTGACACGCGCGTTTGTAAAAGGTGCGAAGTTCACACCGTCGTGGGCTACGCATTTGCGTGGATGCGGAATGGTGGCGCGAATTTCGCAATAGGAGATTTTTTGCGAAGTTAATGCGTGTCCCTGTGCGGACGGCGCGCGGGGTGGAGACGGACGGTTGGAAAGAGCCGGGGTGGATTATGGCATGAGGTCGGGATGTAGGACAGGGGGAGGATGGCCGATTTCGGAATGTCGCCTTACCGGCGGGTAGGAAGGGATAGCCGCCGGTCCCCCTTGGGGCAGGCGACAAGATCATGAACGGAAGTGGCTGCCTGTCGCCCATCGACCAAGGTGAGACTTCTGTCCCTATCGATTCAAGCATGCCAACGTCAGCCCAACGATCCAAGCGTGACCGCGCGTTTGATCCTGCTATGGCCGAGCGCGGGCAGTGTTCAATCATGGCGTAGCCCTAGTAGGAGAAGATGCATGCTTTTTCACACGATGGTGGGGTCGAACGACATCGACCGGGCGAAGCGCTTTTACGACACGGTGCTTGGTACCCTCGGAGTTGCGGAGGCGACGATCAACGTGGCCGACAGTGGCCACACGCGCCTGATCTACAACAGCGGGAATGGGGCCAATTTCATTGTCACCCAGCCGATCAATGACGAACCGGCAACTGTCGCGAACGGCAGCACCATTGCTTTTTCATGCAATTCGTCAGAGCAGGTGAAGCAGTTTCATGATGCTGCAGTTGCCAATGGTGGCATGTCGATCGAGGTTGCGCCCGGTCCTCGCGAAACAGCGTCTATGGGTACGATCGTACTCGCGTACTTCCGCGATCCAGATGGAAACAAGCTATGCGGCATCCACTTCCCCAAATGACGCTGCTTGGCATCGTTTAGCCTGATTCAGCTGCCCGCCAATGATTTGGTGGGGCAGCTGGTCGCTCTCTTCCCGTTCCATTTTGGCCGATTGCGGAATTGCAGGTTCGGGAGGAAACAGCGAGAAAGCGGCCATTCCGCCCTGCTTCAGGCGGATAATCGCCAGTGCCCATTCGTCGGCTCAACGATGGTCGACAGCCGTTTCCGAAAGCGCACCAACGGGTCGGCGAAGTGGCTGGACTGGGCGGTGATCCGAGTGCATGATTTAAGTTCGATCGTTTTGGGGCTATCTGCTACCCGTTGCCATCTTCAGGAGACTTCATGCAGTTCGAAGTGGTCGGTATCGATTACGACAACCGGATCCAAAACTTCATGGTGAGCGCACGCGCGGACTATGAGTGGTACCTTGCGAAAACCCAAGGTTCCGAAGAGAATCTCGCGATCCAGCGGGATATCATCCGGGGATCCAAGCCCTACAAGAACCTTCGCGCGGACCTGAAGCTCGGGTGTATACTGCCGACCATCGTGCTGGCGGTTCGGGACATCGACCAGACCGCCTTGGCAAACTACGACACTGCCGATGGGTTCATCAAAGCATCGCGCGAGGATCTCGACGCGCTCCAGGGCGCCATCGCGAAGAGTACCCCCGCACACTTCGATATTATCGACGGCCTCCAGCGCACGAACGCACTCCGCCAGACTTTCGATGACCTTCAGGAGGAGGAGCGAGAGGAGTTCCTCCGTCGCTCCCTCAGGCTCGAGATCTGGGTCAACATCGCTTTCTTCCCGCTCGCGTATCGAATGCTCCTACTCAACGCAGGCCAGCGTCCGATGTCGATGAAGCATCAAATTGATATCCTTTCTGGTGGACTCGCGGAGGATCTTCAGGATCTCGAGGGCATCGAGATTTTTCGACTTAAGGACCATAAGCGGCGAGTTCGGGCGGGCCAGTACCATCTCTCGACGCTAGCTCAGGCCTTCCAAGCATGGATGCAGAGGAGCCCGAACGTCGACCGAACCAACCTCGTCGTGGAAACCATGGTGGTTGACGAGGCTCTAGAATCGCTCGGCATCGACCTGACCTCGGAAGACGGTAACCAGCGAGATGGCTTTCGCCAGTTTATAGAGTGGGTAGTCGCGCTGGATCAGACGCTCGGCGAGCAGCACAACCGATTTTTCGGCAACGACACCGTTGTTCTCGGCTTCGCCGCAGCCATCGGCTTCGCTCACAAGAACGATACGCTAAAGGATCGTTTACCGGGCGCGATGGCAAAGCTGATCGAAGAAGCCAGGAAGAACCCGGTTGAAGCACTTGGCGTCGAAATATTCGAACAGGTCCGCAAGACGATCGACACTAAACGTAGCAACGTCGGCGAAGCGACCCGTGGACTCGTGTTCCGAGCGGTTCGCGAGTATATCATGCAGGACGGCACCAGCAGCATGCGGGATTGCTGGGCGCAGTCGGCGAGTATGCTTTGAGGCATGCACCTTCGTGACGCTCTAGGCCACGGCGAAGACGTCGATCCGACACGCCCGCTTGTCATCGGTGCTCTGACGCTGGGTGCGGAGGCCGCGGCGGAGGCGGTCGCCATCCTCTCTGGAGCTGCGCTCCCGCCTATTGCGTCATTTGTGATCAGGAAATTTCGGAAGCCGGTCTACTGGTCCGTTGATCACGCCGCCAGAGGACATGCCGAGATATTCGGCTTTCCCGCAGGCTGGAATGAGGAACTGCCCACGGCGATCGAAGTGGCCCTAGTTAGGGCCCTCGCTGCTCTGCCCGCTGATCAG
>NZ_BCYT01000008.1 GCF_001598335.1 Sphingobium abikonense NBRC 16140 | reverse complement strand
GGGGGGGGGGGGTGTCCCGCTATCGAGAGGGTGACACCCCTCCGTCATCGCCTTGCGATGCCACCTCCCCTGCGAGGGGAGGATGATAAACAGGCGCATCACGCTGCCCACCCATTATGCTTCATCCAGGCTTCGCAACTGCCGCGCGCCATGTCGCGCACCTGCCCCATATAGCTCGCGCGTTCCTGCACCGAAATGACGCCGCGCGCCTGCAACAGGTTGAAGGTGTGGCTGGCCTTGATCGCCTGTTCAAAGGCTGCGAGCGGCACGCCGCTGTCGATGCACTGGTCATATTCCGCGCGGCAGTCCTTGAACCAGCGCAGCAGCTTGTCCGTGTCCGCGACCTCGAAATTCCATTTCGACATCTGCCGCTCATTTTCGAGGAACACGTCGCCATAGGTGACGCCGGCGTCGTTGAATTTGAGGTCGTAGACGCTGTCCACCCCCTGAATATACATGGCGAGCCGTTCAAGCCCGTAGGTCAGTTCCCCCGCGACCGGCTTGCAGTCGAAGCCGCCCATCTGCTGGAAATAGGTGAACTGCGTCACCTCCATGCCGTCGCACCAGACTTCCCAGCCCAGACCCCAGGCACCCAGCGTCGGGCTTTCCCAGTCATCTTCGACAAAGCGTATGTCGTGGACCAGCGGATCGATGCCGATTTCGACCAGGCTTCCCAGATACAGCTCCTGCAAATTCGCGGGGCTGGGCTTCATGATGACCTGATATTGGTAATAATGCTGGAGCCGGTTGGGATTTTCCCCGTAGCGGCCATCGGTCGGGCGACGGCTGGGCTGCACATAGGCGGCGTTCCAGGCGTCCGGCCCCAGGCTGCGCAGCGTGGTGGCCGGGTGGAATGTGCCAGCCCCCACTTCCATGTCATAGGGCTGCAGGATGACGCAGCCCTGCTTCCCCCAATAGGCATGGAGGGTCAGGATCAGGTCCTGAAAGGAAAGCGCCTTGGTCGTCGCCACCGATGGTCCTTTTCGCTCGAAACTTGGCCTCGCGCCTTGGCGCATGGCAGGAACAGGGTCAAGGGGAAGCGGCGGCAAACAGGGTTAAGGCGCTTGCCCTGCGCGCCCGTGCTGCGCATGGATGGCGCATGACGATTTTCTCCACCCTGCTGCGCGCCTCGGCCGTTGCCTTGCTGCTGGTCGGCGGACAAGCGCAGGCCCGCTCCGATGATGTGGCCACCCCCGCCCTCTGGCGCGTCAGCGATGCGGACACCAGCATCTATCTGTTCGGAACGGTGCATGTGATGAAGCCGGGCGTCAGCTGGTTTGATGGCAAGGTGAAGCGCGCCTTCGACTTATCGGACGAATTGGTGCTGGAGATTATCGAACCGGACGATCCCCGCGCGCTCGGCACGACCATGGCGGGCATGGCGCTGGCCAAGGACGGGGTGAAACTGTCCGATCGCCTGTCACCGTCCGCGCGCGCCGCCTATCAGGCCGCGATGAAGGCCAATGGCATGCCCTGGCAGGGCTTCGAGATCTTCAATCCGTGGATGCCCGGCATGGCCCTGTCGGTCGCACCCCTGGCCCGCGCAGGCTTCCGCACCGACCTTGGCGCGGAAAAGATTTTGCGCGCGGCCGCCACCGACGCAGGCAAGCGCGTGGATGCGCTCGAAACCATCGAGCAGCAGATCGGCTTCTTCGCGGGCCTGCCGATGGACCAGCAGGTCAGCTTCCTCAACGCTACCGTCGATGGCCTGCCGGATCTGGACAAGAGTTTCGATTCCCTGCTGCGCTACTGGAAGGCCGGACAGCCCGACAAGTTGGCGCGGGAGATGAATGAGTCCCTGGAGGCCACGCCGGAATTGGCGCGCGTGTTGTTGACCGACCGCAACGCCAATTGGGCGCGCTGGATCAAGGCGCGCCTCGACCGCCCCGGCACGGTCTTCGTCGCGGTCGGTGCTGGTCATCTGGCCGGCAAGGGCAGCGTGCAGGAGCAACTGCGCGCGCTCGACATCACGGTCAGCCGGGTGAAGGATTGAGAACATGACCAGCCTTTTCCTCCGCTTCCTCGCGCTCTGTTCGCTGACGCTCGCTGTCGCCTGCGACAAGGCGCCGCCGCCCCCCGCGCAGGAGCAGGGCGGACCGGCCTTGTGGCAGGTGGAGCGCGGTGCGCTCAAAGGCTGGCTGTTTGGCACCATCCACGTTCTTCCAAAGGACGTGGCATGGGACACGCCGCCGATCCGCGACGCCATGGCGAAGGCGGACCGGCTGGTGCTGGAAGCGGCCGACCTGCAAGATGAGCAAAAGACGCTCGGCATATTCGAGGATATGGGCCGCAGCCCGAACCTGCCCCCGCTGGAACAGCGCGTCCCCGCCAAGGAACGACCTGCGCTGCTCAAAGCCATCAGCGATGGCGGCACATCCTCCCAACTCCTGTCGGGCTATGAAAGCTGGGCCGCCGCGATGCTGCTGTCTGCCGCCAGCCAGCAAGCGCTTCACGTCAGTCAGGACAATGGCGTCGAACCTGTCCTGATCGCCGCCTTCAAAAAGGCTGGCAAGCCAATCGGCGGCCTGGAAACCGTCGAGCGCCAGTTCCAGGCTTTCGACACATTGCCTCCGGACGCGCAATCCAAATTGCTGGTGCAGACCGTGCACGAGGCCAAGGGCATGAAGGCGCTCTACGACCGTATTCTGGCTGCCTGGCTGAAGGGCGACATGGAAGCGATCGCGAAGGAGGACCAGATTGGCGAGCAGCCCGACCCGGTCGTCGAGGAAGCGATCCTGACCGCACGCAACCGCGACTGGGTCAAAGCCATCGAGCCGATGACCGGCCGCCCCTTCATCGCGGTGGGCGCGGGGCATCTGACGGGCAAGGACAATCTGATCGACCTGCTGAAGGACCGCGGGTTCACGGTGACGCGGGTGCAGTAACCGATAGTCGACGGCGCGCCCACTCGCCATATTTGCATGGTGCGACCAACCACCGGTAGAAGCAATTCCATCGGCGATTGACCAATGTGCGGGCGGCTGATCACATTTCTGCCAGCCGAACTTCCTTTGCGGGCTATTGCTGGCCACCGTCACCTGTGCCAGCAACCATAAGCATCAGCCAGAAGCGAACGCTCCTCGTTATAGCTATTGCAACATACTCTCAATAGCTATAGGCCTGCCGTCCTTGGCAAAGGGGATATCATGCATTTCGTTCGCTCTTCCGCGCTTTATACTGCGTCGGCCTTCGCACTAGCATGGCCGATGACCGCCTATGCGCAAGCCTCAGATGTCGGTTCCGATTACGGAGATTCGATTGTCGTGACCGCCATCCAATATGCGGGCACGAAAACCGATACGCCTCTCATTGAAACGCCCCAGCCCATCACCGTCATCGACGCAGATCAATATCTGTCGCAGGGTGCGGTCAGCATCAGCGATACCGTCAAATATGCCGCTGGCGTGCTGGCCAATCCCTATGGTCGGGATACGCGCGTCGATGGCTTCACGATCCGCGGCATCAGCGCGCTTCAGTTTCGGGACGGGATGCGGGACATTTTCAGCTATTACGCCAGCATTACGTCCGACCCCTATAATTTCTCCCGCGTCGAAATCGTGCGCGGTCCAGCGTCGGTGCTGTTCGGCCAAGGCTCGATTGGTGGCCTCGTCAATCTCGTGTCCAAGACCCCGCAATTCCAGACCGGGGGCGAGGTCAACCTGGTCTATGGCAGCTATGATCGCAAGGAAGCGATGGCGGACGTCAATCTGGCATTGAGCGATACGCTTGCGGTTCGTGGCGTAGCCAGGGTTCGCGACGCCGATACATTTGTCGATAATGTGGCCGACGATCGCGTAATGTTCGCGCCGTCCATTCGCTGGCAGCCGACGCCCGATACCGACATTGTCCTGACAGGTCTTTACCAGGAGGATGATAGCGGATCGACGTCGCAGTTTCTGCCGATCGTGGGGACATTCCGCCCCAATCCCACCTATTCCGGCAAGCTCGACCGCTTCACCTTTGTCGGCAAGCCGGGGTGGGACCGCTATTCGGGACGCTCGCTGCAAGGCGGCGGGTCGATCACTCATGATTTTTCGGACAATATCCGGTTGAGCCTCAAGGCGCGCTATATCGACAGCGACCTGGAATATTTCACCCATTATGCCGACAGTTACACCAACCCGACCAATCCCTATGCGGTGTACGGCACGGATGGTCGCACCATCGGTCTTTATGCCGACGCCAGCGACGCGCGGATGAACGTGTTTTCAACGGACAATAATCTGCAGGTCAAGTTCAGCACCGGCGCCGCGATCGAGCATGTGCTGCTCGCAGGTATCGACTACAGCTGGAACAAGGTCGGCAAGCGCTATGCCAGCGGCACCGAGATCATCGATCTTTACGACATCGATTATGATGCCTTGCAGACCTATGACCCGACCGGCCCGTTCAGCTACGATTCCCAGAAACAGCTTGGCGTATATGTCCAAGACCAGATCCGGTTTTTTGACCGCATATCCGTTGTGCTCGGCGCGCGGCGGGACCATGTCACCAGCACAGCGGGCACGAAAGACAATGCCACGACCTTTCGCGCGGGGATAATCGGGGAAATCGGCGCGGGTTTCTCGCCTTTCTTCAGCTATACGGAAAGCTTCCTGCCGATCGCCGGCGTCAACAGTGATGGCGAAGGGTTCCGCCCACAGACCGGCACGCAATATGAAGCGGGTGTGAAATGGCAGCCGCAGCTCGCCACGTTGGTGACGGTGACGGCGTTCCATATCAAGGAGCGCAACCGCGTACTCTATCTTCCCAACAATGTGACGACGCAGTCGGGCGAACTGACGACCAAGGGTATCGAGGTCGAGGCGAGCCATCGCTTGCCGGGCGATTTCGAATTGGTGGTCAACTATGGCTATAACAAGCTGAAATCCGAAGTGAATAGCAGCCTCAATTACATGCCGCGGCACACGGCGTCGGTCTGGTCGACCAAGACGTTCGGCATGACCGAATCGGCGCAACTGCGCCTGGGCGCAGGCGTGGTCTATAGCGGCAAGAGCAAATCAACCGGGGCGATCGATCCCTACGGGCTTGACCCCACTATCCCCGCAGGCACGCTCTACACCATCGTAACGCCGTCGCGCACGACCGTGGACGCTCTAGCGGAAATCAATTGGAACAGCTGGCGCTTTGCGATCAACGCGACAAATTTGCTCAACAATCACTATTATGCGTCCTGCTTGGCGCGGGGCGACTGCTTCATGGGCGCGCCGCGCAACGTGATGGGCACGGTCGGCTTCCGCTTCTGACGAGTGATGAGGAGAGAGACAATGAAGAGATGGCCGCTCGCGCTTCTGGCGCTGATGACCCTGCCCATGGCGGCGCAGGCCCATGAAATCTGGGTCGAGCGCGATGGCAATGGACCGGCGCGCATTTACCTCGGCGAACCGGGCGAAGTCCTGCCCGAAGGCGGCGATCCGGAATTTGAGAAGCTCAAGGCCCCCAAGCTCGTCGGGGCAAGTGACGCGGCTCGGGTCCGCAAGACGGGCTATATCGAAGTCGCCGCGCCGGCGGGTGACGTGCGGGTCACGGATGACAGCGTGTTCGACCCCTGGGGCGAGGATGGCAAGAAGCAGGGCGTCATCTATTATGCCCGCGCAGGCCGCGCCGAGCCCAAGGCTATATTGCCGCTGGAAATCGTGCCGACGGCGGCAGGGGCGGAAAGCTTCACGCTGATGCGGAATGGCAAGCCTGTTCCGGCCGCTAAGATACTGGCGATCTCTCCCGACAAATGGTCAAAGAATTTCGTCACGGACGATCAGGGTCGCGTATCCCTGCCCATTTCTGCCAAGGGACGCTATATTTTGAGCGCCACGCAGGAAGAAAGCGGCAATCTGGCGCTGCGCGGCACGCCGGTTGCCACCATCTATCACATGACGACGACCAGCTTCGTCAAGGATTGATCGCGGGAGGCGCGGCGCAGTCAGGCTTGCGATTGCCAAGGCTGCGCCGCCCGCGCTATGGCGCGATCGCGGACTCGCAAAGATGTCCGTCAAAGATCGCGCTGGTGCCCATATCGGGCTTAATAGGGAATATGGTGCGGCTGCGCTTCGGGCGGCCAATGCCATGGCTGTCCCTGCAACTGTAAGCGGTGAGCGCGTCGCACGGGTTCCGGCCTTGATAGCCGGAGCGGCCACTGGGCATGACTGTCCGGGAAGGCGTGCGGCGGGCGACGACCTGCGAGCCAGGAGACCTGCCGGCGTGGGTCGCTCTTGTCCTTGGTCCAGGGGATGGCCGGGGCGCGGCATGTCCGGCGAGCGACGACCAGGCGGCAGGGGTCGCCACGGCAGGCAGGTCGACCGGTGTCAGGACGCAGACGCCCGGCCCGCCCACCGGTCGATCGCACGCCGCGGATCGGCAGACCCTTAGCCTTCGTTGCACCCGCGTCGGAGAGTCAGGGAAGTGAAGTCAATCATCATCTACTATGCCATCATCACGGGCTTTGGCCAGTGAAGCCGCGCACCGACGCCGAGCATCAGGAACGGATGCGCAAGCTCAAGGTCGCGCAGGACAGGAAGGTGGCGTCGAAGACGATCGAAAAAGGGCTGATCATCGTCCATACCGGCACCGGCAAGGGCAAGACGTCGGCCGCGCTCGGCATGGTGGTCCGCGCCATCGGCCATGGCATGAAGGTTGGCGTCATCCAGTTCGTCAAGGGAGCGATGCAGACCGGCGAAAAGGCGGCGTTCGATCGCTTTCCCGACCTCGTCGAATTCAAGCCCATGGGCGAAGGCTTCACGTGGGACACGCAGGACCGCAGCCGCGACATCGCCGTTGCGCGCGCGGCGTGGGACGAAGTGAAGCGAATGATCGCTGATTCCTCCTATCACATGGTGGTTGCCGACGAACTCAACATCGTGCTGCGTTACGACTATCTGCCGGTCGATGAGGTTCTGGCCGTGCTGGCGGACAAGCCGGCCATGACGCATGTCATCATCACCGGTCGCAATGCGCCGCAGGCCCTGATCGACGCGGCGGACCTCGTCACTGACATGACGCAGGTCAAACACCCCTTTCGCGAACAGAATGTGAAGGCGCAGCGGGGGATCGAATTTTAATGTTGTTGCGCGTCGAAGCGGGCGATTTGCGCCGACATACTGTGCGCGGCGCGGGCATAGGCAGCGCTGCCGCACACCGTCCAGGCCTGTGGAATGCTGATGCGCGGAATGTTGCGCAGCGCGGGGTGGTGCAGCATTTCGCTCCCCTGGTCCGTGACCGCATCCGTCGCGCTTTCCACGATCAGGAAATCCGGGCGCGCCGCCACCATCTCCTCCAGGCTCACCTGGGCCAGCGCCGGCTTCCCCAATTTTGCCGCCAGATTGGTAAGGCCCACGCGCTGCATCAGGTCATCCACCAGCGTGCCGGTGCCGGTCATATAGCCGCGCCGCTGATAATAAGCGGCAACCCGCCCTCGCCCGCTTTTCTGCAAGCCGACAAGATTGCGCTCCATGGCCGCGATCATGGCCCGGCCACGCTCTGGATGGCCAACGGCCCTGCCGACTTCTCTGATCGCGTCGTAAATATCGGCCAGTCGGTCCGTGCTTTTAAGGTCAAGCGTCCGATTGTGATGCCCCTTGAGCGCCGAGAGCGCTGCACTGCGGCTGGCGGGCATCCCGACGACCAAGTCGGGATCGATCCCGAGGATATGCTCGGCCGAACTGCTGAGCAGAGGCAATCCCCGCGCCCGGTCGGCCTCCGCAGACATTTCGCGATCGGCCGCATTGCGGGTGAGGCCGGCAATCTGGCTTCTATCCGCCAGCGCCAGCACCAGTTGATCCGCGCACAGATTGACCGACACGATCCGCCTGGGCGCGAAACCCGTCGACCGGCCGGAAAGCGCGTCCTTTGCCCAAAGGCCAGAGCCAAGGGCGGCGACCATCAGGCAAGATGCGAAAATCGGTATGAGGGCCTTGCGCGTCATGCCACGCCCCATAGCTCTTGGACACTGGCGAGCCAATGGCGATGACGAGGCTTTATGGGCGCGGTCGCACTCTGCTGCTAGCCGGGCTGTTTTCGCTGGCTCTGATCGCAGCATTCGGGTCCCTGTTACTAGGCGCCGTCGCCCTGCCCCTAGCCCGCATCGTGGCGGCGCTGACCGGTCATGGCGACGCCATCACCCACACGATCCTGTTCGATCTGCGCATTCCGCGTACACTGCTGGGTCTTGCAGTGGGCGCAATGCTGGGGCTGTCGGGCGCGTCTCTCCAGGGCTATCTCCGCAACCCGCTGGCCGAGCCTTCGGTGCTGGGCACGTCGAGCGCAGCGGCGCTGGGCGCGGTCGGCGCGCTCTATTTCGGCTTTGCGCAACTCCATCCGCTGATGCTGCCGGCGATGGCGATTGGCAGCGCCTGCCTGTCGCTGGTCCTGCTCTTCTTCCTTGCCGGACGATCGGAAAGTTCATTGACCCTTATCCTGGCAGGGATCGCCGTCGCGACGCTGGCGCAGGCCGGCATCAGCCTGGCGCTCAACCTGTCACCCAACCCCTTCGCTGCCATGGAGATCATGACCTGGTTGCTCGGCAGTCTGGAGAACCGGTCGTTCGATCATCTCTGGATCGCCCTGCCCTGCATTGTCCTTGGCATGCTGCTGCTGATCTGGGACGGTCGCGCGCTCGATGCGCTGACGCTGGGGGAGGACGGCGCGATGGCGCTGGGCGTGGACCTTCGCCGCACCCGCCTGCGGCTGATGCTGGGCACGGCCATCGGCGTCGGCGGGGCGGTGGCCGTGTCCGGAACCATCGGCTTTATCGGTCTGATCGTGCCTCACCTCATACGTCCGCTGACCGATCGCAGCCCCTCCGCCATCCTGCTGCCCGCCGCATTGGGGGGCGCGGCGCTGCTGACCCTGTCCGATATTGCCGTGCGCCTGATCCCCACCACCAATGAATTGAAGCTGGGCGTCGTGACGGCATTTCTTGGTATTCCCATCTTTCTCCTCCATCTTTTGCGGGAGCGGCGGCTATGGTGATGCTCACGCTCGAAGGGGTCTGCGTTACGCTTGGCCGCCGCACGGTCCTGCATGACGTTCATGCCAATCTGACGGCAGGAACACTGGTCGGCATTGTCGGCCCCAATGGCGCGGGCAAATCCACGCTCGCCCGCGCGATCATGGCGCTGGTCCCTGCGCGGGGAAGGGTTGCCCTCGACGAGCAGCCTGTCGGCGCACTCCGGCGGGCGGACCTTGCCAGACAGATCGCGTATCTGCCGCAGGGGCAGACATTGCACTGGCCCCTCACCGTCGAGCGTCTTGTGGGCCTCGGCCGGCTGCCCCATCTCGGCCCGATGTCGCGCCTGGCCGAAACCGACGCCGCCGCGATCGAAAAGGCGATGGAGCGAGCGGACGTCATCGACCTTCGCCACCGCATTGCCACGCAATTGTCCGGGGGTGAGCGCGCTCGCGTCCTGCTCGCGCGCGCGCTCGCCGTCGAAGCTCCCGCCCTCATCGCGGACGAACCGCTCGCCAGCCTCGATCCGGGACATCAGATCGACGTCATGGACCTGCTGCACGATCAGGCCCGTCACGGGGCGCTGGTCATCGCGGTTCTGCATGACCTCACCATGGCGGCGCGCTATTGTGATCGCCTGATCCTGATCGATGAGGGACGCCTCATTGCTGACGGCAGTCCTCGACAGGTACTGACACCGGATCATCTCGCCATGGTCTATGGCATAGACGTGCGGGTGGATATGGATGGAGATTGGCCCAGCATCCTTCCGACGGGCCGCCGTCGCCGATGATTTTTGCCCGCGCGAAACGATTGACGGCTTGCCACCTTCCGATGTAACGGCCGCGCAGCGACAGGTTCCCCGGTGACGGGGATGAAAATGGGAACGGATAACACCCGGCTGCCCCTGCAACTGTATGCGGTGAGTCATCGGCCATATGCCATTGGAAGCGCAGCTTCCGAGAAGGCGGCCGACCGGCGCTGACCCGCAAGCCAGGAGACCTGCCCGTCGCCGTCGTCTTTCGCGCGGACAGGGTGAGCCGGGCGGACGGGGGTAAACCCGCATGACGACAGGAAGCGCCGTGCTTTGCGCGGGCGATGTCGTTTGTCCTTTTCACAAGGGGACGGCATGGCCCGCGTGCGCGTGGCTCGTGTCAAAAGGGGTTACCATGCAGAGCCTGTTGCTCAAGACTTCCACCGCCGTCATCGCGTTCACTCTTGCCTGCCCGGCATTGGCGCAGTCGCCTGACGAGATGAGCGATGCAGACGGCATTGTCGTCACCGCCACCCGCGCGCCCACGCCACTGGACCAAGTGCCCGCCTCCATCACGGTTCTGGACAAGGCCGCAATCGACCGGGCGCAGGATATCGGCGCAGCCGAATTGCTGCTGCGCACGCCGGGCATCAGCCTGTCCCGCAACGGCGGCTATGGCACCGCCACATCGCTGCGCATCCGCGGTGCGGAATCCGAACAGACCGTCGTGGTCATCGACGGGGTGAAGCTCAACGATCCGTCCTCGACCGGCGGCGGCTATAATTTCGCCAATCTGCTCATCGGGGATGCGCAGCGAATTGAGGTGCTGCGTGGCCCCCAATCGACGCTCTGGGGAAGCCAGGCGATCGGCGGCGTGGTCAACATCGTCACCGCCAGCCCGCAGGCGCCACTGGAAGGCAGTTTCGACATAGAAGCCGGATCGCGCGATACCGTCAGCGCCCGCGCCGCGCTGGGCGGTGTGTCCGGGCCGCTGAGCTGGCGGATCGGCGGCCAGTCCTTCACAACCGACGGCATTTCAGCGATCGCGCCGGCCTTTGGCGGTGGCGAGCGGGATGGCTATACCAATCGCAATGTCGCCGGACGCGCGGAACTGGCGCTCGGTGCAAATGCCAGCATCGACCTGCGGGGCTATTATTCGACAGGCCGGGTGGAAATTGACGGGTTTAGCGGCGACGCGTCTGATTACAGCCATAACCGCGAATTTGTCGGCTATGCCGGCCTCAACTTTGCGATGCTCGACGGACGATTGCGCAATCGCATCGCCTATAGCTATACCGACACCGATCGCGACAGCTACAGCCCCGAACTTGAACAGCCTTTGAGCTTCGAAGCGGCCGGGAAGAACCGCCGGTTCGAATATCAGGGCATTTTCGACCTGTCCGATCGCATCTCCGCCACCTTCGGCGTTGAAAATGAGCGGTCGCGCTTCAAAAGCCGTTCGCCATCCGGATCGCTGTCCGATCCCCTGCCCGACTTTGTCCGGGGCAAGGCGGAAATAACCAGCGTCTATGGCCAACTGACCGTCCGGCCGCTCGATGGCCTCACCATCAATGGCGGCGTGCGGCATGACGATCATAATCGCTATGGCGGGCGCACGCTGTTTTCGGCGGGCGGCATCTGGGTCCTGCCCAGCGGAACGACCTTGCGCGCCAGCTATGGCGAAGGGTTCAAGGCCCCTTCCCTCTACCAGCTGTTCAGCGAATATGGGAATGTGAACCTCGACCCCGAACGCGCCCATGGATGGGAAGCGGGTGTGCAGCAAGCCTTTTTCGGCGATAGCCTGACGATTGGCGCGACCTATTTCGAACGGACGACGACCGGGCAGATCATCTATAATGGCTGCGACTTTGGCAGCACCGATCCTCTTTGCGTCGTGCCGGGCACCGACACGCCGCGCTGGGGCTATTATCTGAACGTCGCGCGCGCGGAGGCTCACGGCATCGAAGCGGACGCCGCGCTGCGCCTTGGCGGATGGACGCTGGACGGCAATTATAGCTGGACCGTGGCGAAGGACCGCTCCGCCGGAACCGCCAATGAAGGAAACTGGCTGCCCCGCCGCCCGCGCCATATGGCCAATGCGTCTGTCTCCTATGATTTCGCCTTCGGCCTCACCCTGGGATCAGCGGTTCGCTGGGCAGGCAATAGCTATGATAATGCGTCCAACGCCACGCGGCTTGACGATTATACGCTGGTCGACCTGCGGGCGGAATATCGGCTGAACGAGAGCGTTCGGCTGTTCGCGCGGGCGGAAAATGTCTTCGACGAACAATATATGACTGCCTATCGCTACGGCACGCTGGGCCGCAGCATCTATGCCGGGATCAGGGGTCGTTTCTGACATGCTGACCCCGGTCGACCCCGGCCCGTCCGTGGTGGCGTGCAGCAGTTGCCGTCGTCCCGACGGTCCGGCGTCGAGGGAGCCGCGCGATGGCGCGCGGCTCCTGGCGGCGCTGGAACGGGTGCAGGCAAGCGATCCGGCCTATCAGGGCATCGCCCTTCAATCGATGCCCTGCCTGTTCGCCTGTGGCGACGGATGCACGGTTCACCTGCGGGCGCCGGCCAAGATCGGCTATGTCCTGGGCCGCTTCGACCCGGATGAGGACGCAGCGCGCGCGATCCTGGATTATGCGCTGCATCATGCGGCCAGTGCGGAAGGCCAGGTGCCCTATGCCCTCTGGCCGCAGGGTGTGAAGGGCCATTTCCTGGTCCGCGTGCCTCCAGCAGGATATGTCGCGACATGACCGGCTTTTCGACCATTGCTGCCTTTGAGGCTGCTCTTGCCGACCTGCCCGTTCCCTACCGGCAGGCACAGGCGGCGGCGCGCGATCGACAGGCGCACCTGACCAAGCCGGCCGGATCGCTGGGCAGGCTGGAGGACATCGCGATCTTCTTCGCCGGCTGGCAGAAGCGGGTCCGCCCCAGGATCGACAAGGGGCGCGCGGTCGTCTTCGCCGGCAATCATGGCGTCACGGCGCAGGGCGTCAGCGCCTTTCCCGCCAGCGTCACCGCGCAGATGGTCGATAATTTCAAACGCGGCGGCGCGGCCATCAACGCCCTCACCCGCGCGGCCGGTCTTGACCTTCGCGTCGTCCCCATCGACCTTGATCGCCCGACGCAGGACTTCTCGATCGCACCTGCCATGTCCGCTGACGAATGCCTGACAGCGCTCAGCATCGGTGCAGCACAGGTTGACGCCGATCTCGACATGATCGTGCTCGGCGAAATGGGGATAGGCAATTCTACGGCGGCGGCGGCTTTGTGCGCCCGTAGTTTCGGGGAGGGCGCTGCGGCATGGACCGGCCCAGGCACCGGCGTGGATGACGCCGGCGTGCAGCGCAAGATTGACGTCATCGACCGCGCGCTCGCCCTCCATCGCGCGGCACCGCGTTCCGCCTTTGAAACGTTGCGCCACGTTGGTGGCCGGGAAATCGCCGCCATGGCCGGGGCGATGCTGCGCGCGCGCCAGCTTCGCGTGCCGGTCCTGCTTGACGGGTTCATCTGCTGCGCGGCGCTGGCTCCCTTGGCGCGCGACAATCCGGCGATCACCGATCATTGTATCGCGGGCCATTGTTCAGCCGAACCGGGCCACACGCGGTTGCTCGACCGTCTGGGGCTCGATCCGTTGCTGTCGCTGACCATGCGTCTGGGCGAAGGCAGTGGCGCCGCGGTGGCAACCAATATCGTGCGGTCTGCGCTCGCCGCCCATGCCGAGATGGCGACCTTTGCCGAAGCCTCTGTTTCGGAAGGGAAATGACCAGCTATCGCCTGCACTTGCTCCGCCATGGCGAACCCGTCATACCCGGCCTGATGCTGGGCCGCACGGACATGGCACCCACGCAAGAGGGTATCGACCATTGCGTGCGGCAGGCGCGCGGTTTGCATCTCGATCAATTGATCGCATCCCATAGGATGCGCTGTCGCTTGCCAGCCGCGGCCATTGGTGCGGAGCAGGATCTGACCCCGGCACTGGACCCGCGCTGGTGCGAACTGGATTTCGGGGAATGGGACGGGCGCGCCGCTGCCGATCTGGATGCGCAGGCGCTCAGCTTATTCTGGGCCGACCCGGACGCTTATCCGCCCCCCGGCGGCGAGCGCTGGTCCGATCTGCGCGATCGCGTGTCGGCCGCGCTTACGGGGCTTACGCCGCGTTCTACCCTGGTGCTTACTCATGGCGGGCCGATGCGGGCCACTCTTCACCTGCTGTGCGGTTTTGATTGGCCGCAGCTTTGGTCGTTCGACCTCCCCTATGGCGCCTTGCTGTCGTTGCAGGTCTGGCCGGGGGATCGGCCATCGGCGCAGATTGTCGGGCTGGCGCGATGAAGCGTTTTGTTCTTGCGCTCCAATTTCTGACCCGCCTGCCCCTGCCCACCGTAACGGCCGATACCGATGATTTTGCAACCTCGATCCGGTGGTTCCCGGCCGCCGGCATCATCATCGGCGTGCTGGTGATGGCAGCGGCCTGGGCTGGTGCGCAGATAGACAGTTGGATCGGCGCGCTGGCGGCGCTGGCGGCCTGGACCTGGATCACAGGCGCGCTGCATCTCGATGGTCTGGGCGATATCGCCGACGCCGCCGGCGCAGCGCACAAAGGCAAGGACAGGCTCGTCGCCGTGCTGCGTGATCCGCATGCCGGCAGCTTCGCCATCGTTGCAATCGCAATGCAACTGATCGCGAAACTCATTCTGTTGCACTATCTGATCGATGTGAATGCCTTTATCGCCCTGGCCCCCATCCCCTTTGCCGCCCGCATCGCGCCCCTATGCTGGGCGCGCTGGTTGCCGCCGCTTCATGAGGGGCTGGGATCACGCTTTCGTCATGCCGTGCGCGCGGTCGACCTCATCCTCTGGGCTTTGGCGCTCATCGCGGCTGCCATGATGGTGTCGCCTTCGCTGCTATCCCTGCCCTTGGCGGTACTCCTTTGGGGACGGTGGATCAGGCGGCACATCGGCGGCATCTCGGGCGATGGCCATGGCGCTGGCATTGAACTCACCGAAACGACCCTGCTGGTGGCCGCGTCCGTCATGGCTGACCTGGCATGACTAGCCCCTTTGTCTGGCATGGCGGCGCTTTGGAAGCGGCCAGGCAGGCATTTGGCGATAATGGGCCGTGGCTCGACCTGTCGACCGGGATCAATCCTGATCCGTGGCCCGGCGCGGCCGGCCTGATTCTCGACTGGCATCGCCTCCCCGAAGCATCGGCGCTGCAGGAATTGGAGCGGGCCGCCGCAGCCTATTTCGGCGTCGAGCCTGCTCATATCTGCGCGGTTCCGGGCACGGAAATCGGGATGCGGCTGGTCGGACAGATGCTAGGCGGGCCGGCTTATCATGTCACGCCCGCCTATCGCACACATGCCGAGATGATCCCAGGCAGCATGCCGATAGCAGCGCAGGATGCCGCAGGAACGTCGGCTACCCTGATAGTGGCCAATCCCAACAACCCGGACGGGCGGACGATGAGCCGCACAGACCTGCAACCGCTGCTGCACGGGCGGTCCGATCACCGCTGGCTGTTACTGGACGAAGCCTTTGCCGACGTCGATCCACGCATCAGCCTAGCCAGCGCGGTTGACGATGCAGAGCGGCTCATCATCTTCCGGTCCTTCGGAAAATTTTTCGGGCTGGCGGGCGTTCGCCTGGGTTTCGTCCTGGGACCCCGGACGATGGTCGAGCCGCTCCGCCGACTGCTCGGCGCTTGGCCATTGTCTTCCGCTGCGCTGGCGATCGGCGCCGCTGCTTATCAGGACCAGCAGTGGATTGCGCAGACACGGCTGGCACTGCCCCGCGCCGCTGCCAGACTTGACGCGCTGTTGAACGACCATGGCTATAGCGCGGTCGGCGCCTGCCCGCTGTTCCGCCTGATTGAAACGGAAGACGCCCGTGCACTGTTCAACCGTCTCGCCCGGCAGGGTATATTGACGCGGCCCTTCACCGATCAGCCGCAATGGCTGCGTATCGGATTGCCGCGCGTCGCGGCGGACCTTGACCGGCTGGACCGAGCCTTGCGTGATGGTTGAGCCAGCGGCGATGATTGCCCTGATACTCGACGCAGGTTTCGGCTGGCCGGAACGCCTCTATCGCGGCGTCGGCCACCCGATCGGTCTGTTCGCCCATGTCATCGAGGGGTGCGAAAGACGGTGGAACCTCCCGTCCTTCGCTTTTGGCACGCGCCGCGCATGGGGTGTTGCGACCTTGATCCTGCTGCTCGGTGCGGTGATCGGCGTTACCGTCGCACTGACGCTGATTGTCGAACAACTGACGGGCAAAGCGGCATGGATTGGCCTCGGCATCCTGGCATGGCCCGCTCTGGCCCAGCGCAGCCTGTTCCAGCATGTCCGCGCCGTCACCGCTGCCCTCCACGCCAACTCCGTGCCAAAAGCGCGAGAGGCCTTGAGCGCGATCGTCGGACGCGACACCGACAGGCTGGACGAAGCCGGGATTTCGCGCGCGGCGATCGAGAGCTTGGCGGAAAGCTTCTGCGACGGCGTCGTCGCGCCGCTTTTCTGGCTGTTGCTCCTGGGGCTTCCCGGCGTCTGGGCGTATAAGGCGATCAACACGGCGGACAGCCTGATCGGCCATCGCGAGGAACGCTGGCGCGCGTTCGGCTGGGCGGCCGCGCGAATCGATGACGTAGCCAATCTGATCCCGGCGCGCCTGTCCGCTCTTCTGCTCTGCCTTGCCGGCGGAGGCGGCTGGCGCGTCCTGTGGCGGGATGCGGGCAAACATGCATCGCCCAATGCCGGTTGGCCCGAAGCAGCGATGGCGGGCGCATTGGGACTAAGACTGGCGGGGCCTGTGGCCTATGATGGCGAGTTGTACGACAAACCATGGATCAACGCCGAAGGGCGATCGGCCGACGGGCGGGATATCGATCGTGCGCTCCGTATCTATATCACCGCCTGCATGCTTTTATGGGTGATCACCGCCGCGGCCATCTTGGCATCTTAACCGCAAACAAGGACTGTTCGTTATGACCAGCCATCGTCTCCTCTGCCTGGGTGGCGCGCGCTCGGGCAAGAGTCGCTACGCCCAGAAACGCGCAGAAGCGGCGGAGGGCGCGCCGGTCTTCATCGCCACTGCCCAGCCATTCGACGACGAAATGCGCGCGCGGATCGCTTGCCATCGCGCGGACCGGGACGAGCGCTGGCACTGTATCGAAGCCCCGCTCGACCTGGCACCGGCGATCGACGCGCTTTCGGGTCAGGGCAAGATCGTCCTCGTCGATTGCCTGACGCTCTGGCTGTCCAACCTCTTGCTGGCCGGCAAGCCGATCGAGGAGGAAACGGCCACCCTGACGCAGGCCGTCGTCCGCTTTGACGGCACCATCATCCTGGTCGCGAATGAAGTGGGGTGGGGCATCGTTCCCGACAATGCGCTCGCCAGGCAATTCCGCGACGACGCCGGACACCTCAATCAAGCGGTTGCCGCCGCCTGTGATGAAGTGACGCTCATCGTCGCGGGCCTACCCCTCCGCTTGAAATGAGCGCTCCGCCAGTCTCGTCGGCCCACTGTCCTATCCTGGCATCAGGTAGGTTTTCAGCATCCAGGCCGGCAAGGCCGCAATCGCCAGAAATGTGCCGAGCGGTGCGCGTGCGGTTGCAGATTTCGCCTTGCCCATCAGCAGCATGATCGAAAGCCCCGATCCGGCAGCACAAAACAGGATGAGCGGCAATGCCTGCCATCCGAACCACGCGCCCAGCGCGCCGAGCAGCTTGGCATCCCCCAGCCCCAGCCCATCCCTGCCCCTTATCGCGCGATAGGACAGGGCGATGATCAACAGCACTGCATAGCCCAGCGCTGCGCCAATGCCTCTATCCAACAAGCCGACATTGGTCGCGAAGGGGCCGAGCGCAAATCCCAGGAACGCCAGCGGAAAGGTGAGCGCATCGGGCAGCCAGAAATGACGCCAGTCCAAGATCGCCAGTGTCAGCAGTATCCAGCCAAGACACGCCCACGCAACGCCACCCATTCCCGGCGCGAAACCCAGCGCCATGCCTCCGATGATCGCGCAGCCAGCTTCCACCCGACCATGGAGCGGATCGATGCGATTGCCACAGGACCGGCAGCGTCCGCGGCTCAGCAGGGCACTGACCAGAGGGATGAGGTCGCGAGGGCCGAGCGTGCGGCCACAGCTGTCGCACATGGACCGGCCGCGCAACACCCCCCTGCCCAGCGGCCAGCGCACTATCACCGTTGCAAGGAAACTTCCAAGGATCGCGCCGGCCAGCGCGCCGATCAACGCCGCCAGCGGATCAATCACAATGTGCCTTCGACCTTCAACGTCCTGGCGTTCCCCTCTGCGGCAAAGCCAGCTTGCCCCAACGTCGTCGCCAAGGTTGCGTCCGTCGTTTCGATCCGCATGTCGGCGACATAGCGGCCCGATCGCCACAGGCGCAGCGTGATTTTCTCCAGCCCCGACTGGCTCACCAGAGGCAGGAGCAGCGCGTCGCCGTCACAGGCCGCGACACCCGACAGCCCTTGCGACAAATTGAGGCCCGGAAACTGCCCGGCCAGCCGCGCGCGCACGCGACCTTCGGCATGGCCACATCGTTCGCCGGAGAAATAGCCGCTGACATCCTCCAAGATCAGGCTGCTGACCGGCAGCGGCGCGAACGTCCGTCCCAGCGGCACGGCGCCGGTCACATCATCGACGCCGATCCGTCCGAACCCCACCGTGATGGCCCCGGCGATATCGTCGGGCAGCCCCTTCTGCCGGGCGATGTCGAACCGTGCGCGGGCCAGGAACAGGCTGATCGGCGACAATCCGGCGCGGACGGACCCGAGCGGCATATTGCCGAGCATCAATTGGTCGATCCGTCCGCTCCACACCGTCCCGCTTATTGCCCGGGCGGACACGCCCAGCCGCTCCAGCCCGGCCAGTCCCAGCGCGACCCGCATCGGCAGGAAAATCAAAAGCCCAAGCAGCAGCGCAAGAATGAGGATGACGCGCATGCGGCGCGAGAGGGTAAGGCCCATCATTGCCCTTCCCCCCGTTCCAGCACGGCCTGTACCGAAATGCTCCCGGCCGTGGGCGACGGCCGCGCATTCATGGTGACGACCCGCACGCCCTGCGCTTCCAGACCCGACAGCCAGGAAAATAGCGCGATCGGGCGCACCGATGCTATGGCGATGTCCATCCGGTCATTCCCCTGCGCCTGCGCGCGTTCCAGCGTCAGGCCGGCCTCCCCGGCGCTTTGCCCGACAAATTGGTCGAGCGGCACGGCGGATCCGGCATTGGCGGATGCGCGCGGCAACGTCTTCAGCTGGGCGACGGTGGCGCGGACCGCGGCATTGCGCTCGGTCGCCTCCACCAGCCGGTTGCGCGCGTCGCGCTGGGCCCGGTCTAGCGGCAGGGCAACGCCAAACCAGAGGATGACGATCGCCAGCAGCGCGAACATCACCCCCAGCAGCCAGCGTTCCCGGGTCGAACGCTCCGCCCAGTAGCTTTCCAACCTGTCCATCATGCGTGCACCGTGATTTCCGCCAGCGTCCGACCGCCCGGATCCTGGGAGGGCGTGGCCGTGATCGTGAAGCCCGCCGCCTGAAGCGCGAGCAGCACGATGTTGATGTCTTCGGCCTTGGCGGATGCCAATGTGGCGCGCACCATGCCGTCGGCGTCCCGCGACAGGGTCGTCAGAGCGACGCCAGGCGCGTCCTGCATGGCCGACAGCAAGGCAGCGACTGGCGCGGTGAAGGCGCGGCCGCCCGCACCTCGGGCGGCCAAGCGGCCTTCCAGTTCGATTTGCGCTTGCGCCGCATCCGACGCGTCGGGCAGAATCTGCTGCGCCAGCGCCAGGCTGTCGCGATCCAGCCGGCTCGCCTCGCTATGCTGGCGCGCGAGCCCGATCAGCGAGGTCGCCAGCAGCAGCAACAGGATCATGCCGCTCCACAGCGCTATTCGTTGCAGCGCGCGACGATCCAGGGACGGACGCACGCGTTTGGCGAAATCGCCCTGCCGCATGTCGAGGGGCGGCGTGTCCAACGCCGCGATGGCGCGTCCCTCGACCACCCCCGGCGCGACATCGACGATGGGCGCATCGGCGATCAGTTCGGGCAGCGCCATGTCTTCGGGCATGGCCATGTCCTGCGCCCGCAAAACCGACGCGCCGCCAATGATCGCGCGACCGAACCCCTTTTTGGGCGCTTCGATCAACAAGGGTGCGGGCACGATCAAATCCGGGTCGAGCCCGTGATGCTGCGCCCAAAGCAGCCAATGCTGCATATCGCTTCGGCTGGCCAAGGCGATCAGATGCGGCACGGACGGATCGTCATTTTCATCGGTTGCGGCGAACAGCTGGTCGGCCGGGACCAGACCGCTTGCCAGTACCGCCAGGCGCGCGGCCGCCCGGCCTTGGCGCGCAGGAAGATCGGGATAGGCCAACCAGTGCAATGTCACCAGCGCGGCCGGTGGAACCAGCAGCACGCGTGCCTGATCTGGCAAGGCGGCTATCCCGCAAGCGGCAAGCCAGTTGGCACCCTCACCCGACTGGACCAGCGCGCTATCTATCACCCGCATCCAGCGCACTGGCCGTTCCGCGGTTTCTGGCAGAAACAGGATCAGGGCATCGCGACTGCTCACGCGCCCGCGCCCCAATCGCGCCGGACCAGTTTTGCCGGGCTTTCCCGCGCATCGATCAGCGCGCGCTCCACCACCTGCGTTCCCCCGACATCCACCGAAACCGTCACTCCAAAAAACCCCGTCTTCAACTTCACCTGCTCGGCAACCTCGGTCGCCGGCGACAGGCCGGCAAGGGAGGGCAGCATCCAGAAGCGCACCGTGCTGCCGTAGCCGTCCGCCGGTCGCTGCGCCAGCAATTGCCGCGCTTGCGCTACGCTCAATTGCCCAGGAAGCAACATCGCGAAAAGGGGCGCTTGCGCGGGCAGCAGCGTATTGATGTTGATCGGCGACAGGTCCGTGACAGGCAAGGCGCAAATCCACGGTTTCACCAGATCATAGATCGCGGGCGTCACCCCCGCCACGGCGCGCAGTTCGCTGGGGTCGATCATCATGCGGTTGGCCGCGCGATAGGGCCGCGCCATGCCGGCATAGGTCTCGTCCTCCGCGCCCCCCGGTTGCGGCACGGTATCGCTGTCGATCCAGTCAGCAAGGCCGGCCGCCGCCGTCGCTGCCTGCCGCGCATCAACGCCCAATGCCTCCAGCAGCGCCTGAAACTGCGAGACGCCGACCCGACGGACCTTAAGCGCGGCGTCGCTTTGCCCGCTCACCACGCTGTTGAGGTTGAAGCAATTGCCGCCATCGGTCACTTGCGCGGTCGCGATACCGCCGGGCACGGGAATTGTCTGCGGCGTGCCCATCCATCCGCCCGCCAGCGTGATTTTCGCGGGGTTGGACTGGACCAGATCGTTGATCCGCAATCGCGCCATGTCCGTGCCCGCGTCGGCGAAGGCGCGCGCCTGATCGACCGCGCCGCCATTGCCGGTCATGCGGGTGGCGAGCGCAACGCGCTCCAGCGCGGTGGAGGCGACCACCGCCATGACCGCAACCAGCAACAACACCGTCAGCAGCGCCGCGCCACGTTCGCTCTGCTTGCCGGGATCATGCATCGGCTGCCGCCTCCACGCCTTCCAGCTTTTCGACCGGCCCGGGCGCGACCAGGAAGCGCATCGTGACAGGCGGCTCGCCAGTACGCGTTACCGTCATTTCGACGGCCTTGGGGAGCAGGTCGGGCTGGCTTGGTGTCCAATCATCCTGCCACTGCCCCTGCGCATCGCGAAAGCGCAGCACGACGGTCTCGACATTGTCGAGCAACGCGGCGGGATCATCGCCGGCCGCACCATCGATCTGCGCATAGGTGCGCCGCTCCAGCCGCCCCTGCCGGACCCAATATTCAACCTTCTGCAACGATGGACGCGGCAGATCGCCCAGATTGTCCCAGCCGCCGCGCACAAATTGCAGCACCGGCTGCGCGTCCCCATCGTCATGCGCCCAAAAGGCCGGGGCCAGCGTGCCTGCCTCCGTCCGGGTGATGCGCGGCACGGCTTGGCCGAGGTCGCTCGCCAGCGCGCCGCCAGCCCGTTGCACCGCGGCCATATCATCCAGCCGCGCCTTGACCTGCGCCTGTGCTGATACGCTGTTTCCCAGCAGCAGCACGCCCGCGCTCGCCAGCATCGCGAAGATCATCAATGCGACCAGCAGTTCGATCAGCGTGAAACCGTGTTCGGCGGAACGCTCACAAAGGTTGAAGCCGTGTTCGGCGGATTGCTGGCCAGAAATATTGCTGTGCTTCATTCCACCACCCGCACGAAGCTGAGCGCGACCGGCGATGCGCCCGGCTGGCCATCGACGGTGAGGTCGACCTGAAGCAGGCGGCGATCGTCTGTCGGTTTCACCACGCGGGTCCAGCGCCAGCGGCGCCCACCATTGACCGCCTCGCCATATTCTTCCCCGATCGAGGGCGGCACGGGATCGGTCTGCACCTCCACCATCAGGTTACGCGCGACGATCTGGCCCATCGCCTTGCTGTCCAGGTCCGCCGCCGTGCGTAGCGTCACGCCCTGCAACCGCACGAGCGCCAGCGCGGCCAGGCTGAATACGGCCAGCGCCACCAGCATTTCCAGCAGGGTGAAGCCCCCTTCGCCTTGCCGCGCGCGCTCAGCCATCGACCACCACCTTGCCCGCCATGTCGATGCGGACGGATACGCGCTCGCCTTCGCGCGCCAGGGTCACAGTCATGGCGTCGGTGGGCAGTCCGGTGCCGTCGAAGCCGATCTGCAAGCGGCCATCTCGCCCGACCTGTGCGCGCGTGCCCGGCTTCCAGTTGGTCGTGACGAAGGGCTTTTGCTCCAGCGGCGTCCATTGGCCGTCATCGCGACGCTGGAAGCCATAGCCGGATGCGGACACCCAAAGGCCCATGGGACGCGCGGTCACGACCGCTTCGTCGCGCGCAGCGGCGACGCGCGCGGCAAAGCGATCGGCATCCTCGACCACGCGGCCGCGCGGATCGGGGATGGCCAGTACGACGGCCGCTGAAATGAAGCCGATGATCGTCAGCACGACCATCAGTTCCAACAGCGTGAAGCCCTGTTGGGCGGAACGCTCACATGACGTGAAGCCCTGTTGGGCGGAACGCGCCTTTGGAGCGCGTTCCGCCCGGCATGTCCCTTCACAGTTCGCTGGAATAGATGTCCGCATTTTCCTGTTCCCCGCCCGGCTGGCCGTCGGCGCCCAGCGAACTGATGTCGAACGCGCCCCGGCGACCCGGTACGGTATAGACATAGGCGCGGCCCCAGGGGTCATCGGGCAGCTTCTTGATATAGCCGCCGCGACGATAGCGCTGCGGCTGCGCCAGAGAGGCGGGCGGACTGATCAGTGCCTGAAGTCCATCCGATGCCGACGGATAGGTCAGATTGTCGAGCCGATATTGCTCCAGCGCCTGCTCGATCGTCGCGATATCCGCCTTGGCCTTCTCAATGCGCGCCGTGTCGGTGGCGGGAATGACGTTGATTGCCACGATGGTTGCCAACAGTCCGATGATGACGATAACCACCATCAACTCGACCAGCGTGAAGCCATTTTCCACCGGACGGCGGGCGGCAAGCTGCGCTTGCCTCTCGGCCAGCGCGAGCCGGATCTTGTTCAAATTCAGCATATTCACTCCTTCAAGCCCCGGTCAGGCTTTGCAGCTGCAGGATCGGCAGCAGGATGGACAGAATGATGACGGCGACGATGCCGCCCATCGCTATGATGATCACCGGCTCCAGCATGGCCAGGGCAGCAGAGGTGAAGCTGTCAAATTCACGCTCCAGATAGTCGGCGGCGCGTTCCAGCATCGTGTCAAGCCGACCCGCGCTTTCACCGCTAGCCGCGAGATAGACGAGCAGCGGCGGAAATACGCCGGCCCGGCGCAGTGCCGCCGACAGGCTGCCGCCGCCCCGTATCGCCTCGACAATATCGTCGGATGCGCGGCGCAGCACGCGATTGTGGACCGTGTTCGCGGTCAGTGACAATCCCTCCATCAATGGCAGGCGACTCGCCACCATCGTCGACAGCGTCCGCGCCATTCGAGCCGCATGCAGGTCGCGAATCAGCCGGCCGAGCAGCGGGAGGCTCAGCAATGTCGCGTCAAACCGGTAGCGGAAACCGTCGACCTTCAACGCGCGCCAGAACGCAAAAGCCGAGATGCCCAGCAACAGCAGCAACAACCACCAATAATCCGCCAGGAACGCGGACAGGCCCATGACCATGCGGGTCAGCAGCGGCAATTCCTGTCCCACGGTGTCGAATTGCTCCACAACCTTGGGCACGACGAAGATCATGAGCGCGGCGACGACGCAGACGGCGAATGTCGCGAGGACCGATGGATAAGCGATGGCGGTCAGCACTTTCGATCGCATCAGCGCCTGCCGCTCCATCAGGTCCGACAGTCGCTCCATGATGGTCGGCAGACTGCCCGAGCTTTCGCCGGCGGAGATCATGGCGCGATAGAGCGGCGGAAAACTGCGCGGCTCGGCGCCCAGCGCATCGGCCAGCCGCCGCCCTTCCAGCACGCCGCCATGTACCGTGCCCACGATGGCGCGGACATGGTCCTGCTCGCTCTGGCGGCCAATGGTCCGCAGCGATTCCTCCAACGGACTGACCTGGATCAGCGTCGAAAGCTGGCGAGTGAACAGCGTCAGTTCCTTGGCGCTGAGCCGTGGCGCACGCAGCGAAAGCCCCGCCCGTTGCCGCGCCTTGGTGGCCGCTCCGGGTTCCAGCCGCACGATGAACAGCTTGCGCGCGTCCAGCCGGGCACGGGCGTCATCGACCGTATCGGCCTTGACCTTGCCCGACCGCTCGCGCCCCGCCGGGTCGATCGCCACATAGTCGAAATCAGCCATCGGCGATGGTTTCCACCTCGGTCGCGTCGCGGCGCGACACGCGGATCGCTTCTTCGGCCGTCGTCTGTCCGTCGCGCACCAGTGCGCGCGCCGCCGACCCCAGATTGGGCGCATTGAGGAAAGCATGGCGCGCAATCATCGACTCGTCCCCGCCATCGTTGATCAGGCGACGGATCGTGTCGTCCACGCGAATCGCCTCGAAAACGCCAATGCGGCCCTTATAGCCCGAACCGCCACACTCCTCGCACCCGCGCGCCTTGTAGATGATAGTGCCGGGGTCGAAACCCAGTAGCGCGCTTGCCGACTTGTCCGCCTGCACCGGCTCGCGGCAATGCTGGCAAAGGCGGCGGACGAGCCGCTGAGCGACGACGCCGCGCAGGGTGGAGGCGAGCAGGAAGGGTTCGACCCGCATGTCCCGCATCCGGGTGATCGCCCCCACCGCGTCATTGGTGTGGACGGTCGACAGCACCAGATGCCCGGTCAGCGACGCCTGAACCGCAATCTCGGCTGTCTCGCGGTCGCGGATTTCGCCGACCATGACGACATCGGGGTCCTGGCGCAGGATCGCGCGCAAACCCGCCGCAAAGGTCAGCCCGACCTTGGCATTGACCTGCGTCTGGCCGACGCCCTCGATCGCATATTCGACCGGGTCCTCGACCGTCAGGATATTGCGGCTGCCATCGTTGAGCTGCCGCAAACCGGCATAAAGCGTGGTCGTCTTGCCCGACCCGGTCGGGCCGGTGACAAGGATGATGCCATTGGGTTCGGAAAGCCCTTCGCGAAAGATGCGATCGGGTGCGCCCGTCATGCCCAGCAGGTCCAGGTTCATGCCCGCATTCTCCTTGTCGAGAATACGCAGCACCACCCGCTCGCCTGCCCGGCTCGGCAACGTGGATACACGGACGTCGAGCAACTTGCCGCCAAGGGTCAGGCCGATGCGCCCATCCTGCGGCACGCGGCGCTCGGCAATGTCGAGCCGCGCCATCACCTTGATGCGGCTGACCACCACCGGGGCAACGTGCGGCGGCATCCGCAGCGTTTCGCGCAGCACGCCGTCGACGCGCATCCGTACAATCAGCCCGGTTTCATATGGCTCGATATGAATATCCGACACGCCCTGCCGCGCGGCTTCGGCGATGATGCCGTTGATCAGGCGGATCGCCGGCGCGTCATCGGCGCTGTCGAGCAAATCGTCGGCGGTGGGAATGTCGGCCGCCAATATGTCCAGCTCATCCGCGCCGACTTCGAGCGAGCCCGCCATCGCCGCCGCGCTGCCCTGCATTGCATAATGATTGGACAGATGCCGGTCGAACTCGGCCGGTTCGACGAAGCGCACGTCGAAACTGCGCGCAAGATGACGGCGCACCTCCAGCAGCACGCGCGGATCGCTGCCCGCCCGCACGGCAATCATGATCCGGTCGCCTTCCTGCGGCAACAGAACGACGCCATGCTTGCGAGCGAAAACATAGGGAATGTCAATCGGTCGAGATGGCGGTGGGGGCGCGGCTTCGTCGCTCATCGCTGCTCTCCGCTCGCGGGGATATCAACCGGGCGCACCACGCCGCTGGACTGGCGGACGGTGGGTTCGATGACGTCGGGCTGCGCGCTTGCCTGCGGCTGCACCACCATGTCGCCTGGCTGCGGCGGCGCAATCGGCGGCGCCGCACCCATATAGTCGCGCACCAGCTCGTCGATCGTCGGCTCGGAGTCCGGATCGCGCTGCAACTGCATGCCGCGAATATAGCCGTAGCGCTGCTGCGTCAGCTTCTGCGCGTCTTCCTTGGATCGCAGGATCGTCGGGCGGATGAAAACCATCAGGTTGGTCTTGGTGCGGCTACGGCTGCGGGACTTGAAGAGTTCGCCGATGCCCGGAATTTCGGACAGCAGCGGGATGCGCTCGATCGTCTTGCGCTCATTGTCGTCAAGCAACCCGCCCAATGCCAATATCTCGCCATCGTCGACGGTAACGGTCGTTTCGATCTCGCGCTTGTTGATGATAAGGTCGCTATTGTCATTGCTGACCGGCCCCGCCACGCTCGACACTTCCTGACGCAGGAACAGCTTGATCGCACCGCCGGTATTGATCTGCGGCTTCACCTCCAGCTTGATGCCGACATCCTGGCGCTGCACCGTGCGGAACTGATTGTCGAAATTCTGGCTGAGCGCCTCGCCGGTCGTCACCGGCACTTGCTGACCGACCAGGATCGACGCCTTCTGATTGTCCAGCGTCATGACCGAAGGGGTCGACAGTAGATTGCTTTCGGTATCGGATTTCACCGCGTTGATGATCGCGCCGAAAATGCCGTTGCTGCCGATGCTGCCGCCCAAGCCGGCGATCGCCCCGGTCGCGCTTTGCAGGCTGTTGATCGCAGCCTGTTGCAGCGTGCTGGCAAGGTCGCTGTTCTCGCGCACCTCGGTCGTTGTGCGCGTGCCATCAGGCGCCACCACCGTGGTCGTCGTCGTGCCCAGTTGGTCCGCGCCATAGGCTCCAGCCAGCGTCAGCAGGTTGGGTGACGCATTGCTATAGTTGGTGGCGGCAAAGCCGGTCTTTGTGCTGCCGATCAGGAACTGAACGCCCAGCTTCTTGGCGGCGGCATCACTGATTTCGACGATGATCGCCTCCACCAGCACCTGTTCGCGGCGGGTGTCGATCTGGCGGATGGTTTCGCCCAGCATGCGCTGCACATCGCTGTTGGCGGCAACGATGATGGCATTCGCGCCCTCATAGCGGGTCACGATCGCCGGACCCCGAGTGTTGATCCCGCCGCCAGATGAGGAGGACGCCGCCGACGCGGCTGGAGCGGCCGCCTGCGACGCAGGCGCAGCGCCTTGCCCGCCACCCGACGCAGGCGTCGAAGACGTAATCGGCTCGCTGGTCGATTGGCCCACCAGTTGCTGCAAGACCGGCAACAATTTCTCGGCGTCCGCATGTTCCAGCCAGTAGACCCGGATTTCCGTGCCGCTGGCCGCCTGCCGATCGAGTTCGCGCGCCATATTGGCAAGTCGCGCAACCGTTCCGGCATCCCCTCGGATGGCCACCGAATTGCTGCTGTCGATCGGCACCACGGTTGCGGCAGACGGCGCGGCATTCTCGCCCCCGCCGCCATTGGTCACCAGCGCCTGAAGCGAGGTTGCGATCTCGCGCGCGCCGGCATTTTTCAGCGCGACCATCTGCGTTGCCGCCGTATCCCGGTCGATGCGGGCGATCACCTGCCGGATGCGCGCGACATTGTCGGCATAATCGGCGACGACAACGCTATTGCCCGCGCGATTTGCGGTCACGGACCCTTCCTTGCTGACGAGCGGGCGCAATGTTTCCAATGCGCTTGCCGCGTCGATCGACCGCAGGCGGAATACCTCGGTCACGAAACTGTTGCGGTTGGCCGCGCGGCCGACGCCGCTGGGCTGGCCCGCCGCGCCATCGACCGGCTGGATGCGATAGGCGCCGCCCGGCGCCGGCACCGCCACCAGTCCGTTGGCGCGCAGGGTCGACAGGAAAATCTCGAAATATTCCGATCGGCTGAGCGGCCGGTCGGTGACGACCGACACTTTCCCTTGCACCTTGTTGTCGATGATGAAGGTGCGGCCCGTGACCCGCGCCGCGTCCTGGATGAAGGCGCGAATGTCGGCGTCACGCACATTGAGCGTCTGCTGCGCCTGGACCGAAGCGATCGGCGTCGCCAGAGCGAGGGCCATGGCGGCGGAAAAGAGGAATTTGCGGGTCATTGGCCTTGCACTATGAGGTTGACCGACGCGACGGCCGCGCCGCGCTCGACAGTCAGGGATAGGCGCGCTCCGGGCGCGATCTGGTTCTGAAGGCTTTGCAGGTCGCCGACCGGCTGGCCGTTGACCTGTGTCACGATGTCGCCCGGGCGAAAGCCTGCCGTGGCGAAGCCCGGCCCCTTGGCCGCGACCACCAGCCCCGTCATCCGGCCATTGTCCATACGGGGGGCGAAACCGACATCCCGCTTCAGCATATCGGCGGTCACGCCGCCCCCGCCACCGGGCGCGGCAGGAGGAGGCGGCGCGGCGCTTGTCCATCCTTCGCCCGCCGGTGGAGTTTCGGCGTCGGCTGCGGGCGTCGACTGATCGAGAAACGCCTGTTCCTCGGCCCCGCCGCGATCGATCGTGACATGATCGAAGGCGACGGCCTTCAGGACCACGCCGGGCATGATCTCATCCCCCACGGCATAGCTGTTCTGCACGCCGTCGGGGGTTGCAATGATGGCCGACCCAAGGCCCGACCCTTCATTCAGGCGGATGCCATAGACTGTCAGCGCCAGGGAGGTAACGACGCCGCCCGACTGCTGCGGCGCTTCAGCCCGGAAAAACGGGTCGAAGCTGCCGAACAACAGCGCGCGCGCCTGAGGAGACAAGAGCTGCGCCTGGCGTCCTTCCCATGGGCCGAAGCTGCCGACGGGCGTCACCACGGCCCAGATCAAACGGACGAGCAGCAGCGCCAGGACGACCAGCAACGCCTTTTCCAGAAGGCTCAGCCAGTCGACGCCCCGCACGGCAGGCCGGGCGCGACGCCACCGGTCAATCCTGTCCCCAATCGGCACGCGCATGATGTTCGACAAGCCCCCGAATTCTGCGAGCCTGCTAGGCGCGGCGCTTTACAGCAAAATGACGCTAATGTTGCGGTGATATGACAGACTTGCGCGCGGAGCCTGTCTTGCGCTGAAAAGCAGCATTTCCACGATTCCCAAATCGTCGCTCTATAGAGGACCTATGACGTCGAAAGCCCTTCAACCGTCCGCGCCCGCCGGTCTCGACGCCGATCCGGCATGGATCGCGACGCGCCCCCGCGTTCAGCGCGTCCCCAGCAAGGAGCTAGCGCTCTTCATCTTGAAGGGCTTCTTGAGCGCTGAGGAATGCACGCAGCTGATCGACCGAATCGACGCGCAGCGCCGCCCGTCGACCATCGCCGATCATAATGGCGACGGCTATTTCCGCACGAGCGAAACGTGCGACCTGGATCATGACGATCCCTTTGTTGCGGGCATCAACGCGCGTCTCGACGCCTTCACGGGCATATCGACCGAATATGGAGAACCGATCCAGGGCCAGCGCTATGCCGTGGGCCAGGAATTCAAGGCGCACACCGACTATTTCGATCCCAAAGGCGCTGACTTTGATCGCTACTGCGCCGTCGCGGGCAATCGCACATGGACGGTGATGATCTATCTGGACCAGCCCACTGCCGGCGGCGCCACGCGCTTCACTCGCATCGGCAAGACGGTCCAGCCTGAAACCGGCAAGCTGCTGGCATGGAATAATCGCTTGTTATCAGGCACCCCCAACCCCGCCAGCATCCACCACGGCATGAAGGTGCGCAGCGGCGTCAAGCATGTCATCACCAAATGGTATCGCGAACGTCCCTGGGGCTGATCACTATCGCCAGAAACGCGAAGCCGATGCGAAGCGGTCATGCGCTTTCCCGGCCTTGCGCAGCAATGTCTCCTCCGATTTGATGACCAAGCCGGTATCGTCAGCCAGATGGTAGCGCGCGAACAGGGCGGGCGCGGTCGCCAGATCATTGAGATCGCCCAGCCGATCCTGCACTTTGGCCAAGGCCTTGACGTAAGCGCCATGGGCCTTGCGCGCCCCCTTGTCCGCATAGACGCCGGCAAAGAATTCAGCGCCATAGCGCAGCTTCTTGGCGTCCTTGCGCACTCTGTGTCGCTTGTCCGGTGGCAGTTTCTTGAGGCCATCGCCGCCCTTGGCGACGCGCTTGTGGAGCTTTTTCAGGCGACTGCCCGCGAAGTCGGAAATTGGTGCATCCGCAGCGCCGCTGCATCCTGCCTCCAGCGCCAGCCATTCCGCGATATCCAGCAGAAGACCGCGCACCCGCGCTGATTCGAGCCACGCGCGGACCCGCGCCTGGCTTTCGGCGCGAACCCCGGCAATTTCGGCCTGCGCGCCCGGCGCCAACCGCCCGTGCAACACGTCCAGATCGCGCGCCTCGCCCAGCATCCCGGCCAGCCAGCGCAACTCCCGTTGAAAGCGCGCCACATCGGCTTCCAGCAAAACCGGCTTGAACAGAGTGAGCGCACTGCGCATCCGGCGCACGGCCACCCGCGCCTGATGCAGGGCGCGCTCACGATATTCGATCAGCAAGAGCGCTTCGTTCCGGCGATAATGACGCAGGCACGCGCCCGCAATCGTCAGAAAGGCCTCACGGATCTTCATGCTGGCGTTCACCAACACCGGCTCCGCCTTGACGGCTTCTGCCACCGGACCGCGCAGCGCATAGCCGCGCTCGGCCTTGCTCAGCACCGCCGGACGCACCGGCACTTCGCCATCAATGCGGCGCGCGATCGCGAAGAGTGCGGCTGGTGCGCCATCGACCAGTTCCAGTTCCACCTCGCACAGCGGCGCTTCGCGTGCGCCTGCCCGCACCACCCCCCGGTCGATCACCATCTCCACCCGCGCGTCCCCTTCTTGGATCAGCCAGCGCGTGCGTTCGACATCGGTTTCAAACAAAGGCTCAATCTGGCTGACCGCGTCACCCAGCGCGTCTTGGACTGGGGTATCCCCATCCAGCACGGGCGAATATGAGCGGACGGGCCGTTCCCATTCCTGACGCGCGAATAGCCCGGCGGCGGATGAGCCATCGCCCTTGACGGTCTGCACCTTGCGCCGCCCGGATTGGCGAATGCGCAGGCTGAGGCCTTTGTTTGCAAGTTGCGCATCGGGCGTGTCGAAATAGGTGGCGCGGAGGCGCGTGACATCCTCGCGCTCTGGCAAGCCGTCCCACTGGCACAGGCGGCTGGCGGCGTCCTCCGTCAGGTCAAGCTTGAGTTCGATTTCGCGTCCCATGCATCCTCCGTCACGCGCCGAAAGGGGCGGATGCAAAGCAGGACGCACGGTTGCCCTCCCTCGTTCCAGAATCGCAACGGCCGGCCCGTCGAAGGACGAGCCGGCCGCGCGATCAGGGGGCGATCAGGCCCCCACCGGACCAAGTTCAGAAGGCTACCGTCAGCGACGCAGCGATCGTCGTGCCGATCTTGTAGCGATTGTAGAATATCTTGGTGCCACCAGCTTCCTGGAACTCCTGATATTTACGACCGGTAATGTTGCGGGCCTCGAACTTGAACTCGCTGTTGATGCCGCCTGGAAGGGTCACGCCCTGACGCGCGACGAAATCGAGCGTCAGGCCTGGCTTTTCCTTGATGTCGGGTTGCAGGTTCGGGCCACGGCTGGTGACGCGGGGGCTGGCATAGGTCAGCAACAGCGTCTGCTGCGATAGCTTGTCGGTATCTTCCAGGCCGATCTGGACGTTGACCAGATGATCCGACTGTCCCGTCAGCGGTGCGCCATCGACGAAATAGTCCGACGCGGCCGGCAGGTCGCCCGTCGTGTAGGTGTAGGGGATGGTCGTGTCGCCATCGCTCACCTTCAGTTCCGACTGGGTATAGGTATAGTTGCCGATCAGCACCACGCGGCGGGTCTGGAAGAAATTGGAGTCCATCCCATCGAGCGGAATATATTTCTGCGCTTCCACTTCAAAGCCGTACAGCGTCGCTTCGGGCGCATTGGCGAAGCTGGTCGTCACCGCATAGGTATCGGTGATGGTCGTGAAGGTTTCGATCGGATTGTCGATCTTCTTGTAGAAGGCCGAGGCCGTCAGCCGCTCGTCACGGCCCATATACCATTCCGCGCGAATATCGGCATTCCACAACTCGCTATCCTGCAGGAACGGGTTGCCGCGATAGAAGCGGTTGGACTCCGTGTCGATGAAGGGCTGCGCGATCAGTTCGCGGAACTGTGGACGGGCGATGGTCTTCGACCCCGATGCGCGGAACTGCAAACCGCCTCCCGCATCATAGGTCAGCGTAACGGCCGGCAGCCAGTAGTCGTTCTTCACCTGATTGAACGGGGTTTCGCCGGTCGAATAGACATCGACGCCTGTCACTGACTGGCGACCATTTTCGTAGCGCACGCCAGCGTCGATGCTGAGGCCCGGGAACAGCTCTGCCTTCACCTGCCCGTACCCGGCATGAACGCGCAGCGCCGCGTCATAGACGGGGTAAAGACCCGAAAAGTCGAGCAGACCAAGGTCGTAAAGCTGGATGGTCGCATCCGACAGGAGATAGTCGGGGCGCAGCTGCTGCACCGGCACCGGCAGGTTCACCGCATCGAAATGCAGCTCATAGCGTGACGAGGTGCGCTTCGTGTCGGTATAGGCATAGCCTGCCGTCACGGTGAAGCTTGGCGCGATCTTGTAGCTGAGGTCCGCGCCGCCCGACCACAAATCTTCGTTCAGGTCGCTGAACGTTACCGAAGCATCGCCGCGCTGACGGTTGAGCGCATTGATGAAGCGGTCGCCAACCGGGTCGATATCGAGATCGCGGTTGGACCGGACATAGACGAACTCCCGTTCATACGGGGCTTCGCGCTGCGAATTGGCATAGCCACCCCGCACGTCAAGGCTCAGCGCATCGTCGAACTTGAACTCGCCCACGAACTGCGTGTCGATCAGCTGCCGCTCATACCACGCGGTCTGCTGCGTCAGATAGTCCGCACCCTGGATAAGCCCGTCATTTTGACCGATCGCCAGTGACGCGCGCTTCAGCGTGTCGCGGATATAGAGGTTGGTCCAGCGCAGCTTCTGCTCGCCCCACTCGACCCCGACGCCCAGCAGGCCGTTGACGGTGATCTGATTGTCGGTGACGACCTGATTATAACTTTTGCCAGCGCCTTCCTCGACCGTCAGCGACGCCTGCTGCAAATTGTCGCGCGTGCGCCATTTGTTGCTGTAGCCGGCCGTGGCAATGATGCCGACGCGCGCGTCGCTGCCGACGTCGAACGCCGTGCCGCCGTTGATCGAGCCGGAGAAATTGAACGGCAGGCTGTTGGTGCGCTGAAGCACCGACGTCTTGCTGTTCAAAAACTGCATGGCGATCGCTTGCTGGTCGGAGCGATCGATATTCGCGAAGGGCACGCCCGCGCCAAAGGCATCCTTGAGCAGCGGCGGCACGTCGCGCGAACTATCGTCAAAGCCGGTCCAGTCGGACTTGCTGCCATAATAGGTATAGCCAAGCTGTCCCGAGGTTTCGGTATTGGCGGAGCTGCCCACGCCGATTTCCAGATAGGATTCAGTGGGAATCGCCTTGGTCGTCAGGTTGATGACACCGCCGCCAAACTCACCCGGAAAGTTGGCCGAAAAGCTCTTCTGCACCAGGGTCGATGCGATCACGCTGGTCGGGAAGATGTCGAGGGGGACGACGCGCTTGAGTGGTTCCGGGCTGGGCAACGGCGATCCGTTGAGCAGCGCCAGCGAATAGCGATCGCCAAGGCCGCGGACATAGACATAACCGCCCGACACGACCGACAGGCCGGTGACGCGCTGAAGCGATCCGGCAATGTCGCCTTCGCCCGTCCGCTTGATGTCGGCAGCCGAGAGGACATTCACCACCTGCGGCGCGGCCTGCGAGATGTTGCTCGTCCGGCGGCCCGTGACGACAATGTCGGATCCGGGAATGGAAACGTCGACATCGCCCGACTGGGCGGCTGCTTCGTCGGCAGTGCTGGGCGTCGTCGACAGGCCCGCGTCGCCGGCGGACGAGGAACTGGTGTCGGTCTGCGCCATCGCCACGGGAGCGACCAGCGCGGTGGAAATCAGGAGCAGGCGCGCCAAGGTCAGCGGCTTCGACATGCTAGGGGTCCCCCTTTGGGAATATACAGTGCAAGAAAGGCGGGGAAGCGTCGGTTCACGCTCCCCCGCCCCTATTGAGGTCAGGTGCCGATCAGGCGGTCGGGATGGCCGTGCAGTTGCCGCTGGCGCTGCCGAAGCTGGCGGTCACGGAATTGCAGGTCCAGCCGGCGTACCAGGTGTCGCTGCTGTCCATGACCGCGCCGACATAGTTGGTGGTCGTGAAAGCGCTGTCGATCGTCTTGGGATCGGTCGCGGTCACGGCGGTTTCGGTCGCGCCGTTGATGAACAGGCTGGTCAGCGACGGCGTGTAGTTGATGCTGCTGTTCGGGCCGGCTTCGAAGATCGACTTCACGACAGCGACGTCGACACCACCGGTGCCCTTGTAGGGCGTGCTGTTGCACTGCATGACCACCGAGATGTAGCGTGGCTTGCCGGCGTCCTGCAGCGTCGTGTCGGCGTCGCGAACGGTCGCGGCGCTGTTGATGCGCAGGCAGCTCTGATCGGGGCTGACGATGATGCCGTTGACCAGCGCCAGGTCCGCGCCGCCACGCAGCAGCATCGAAGCGCCGTCATCGCCGGTGTTCGACCGCTGGATATGCGTGAAGTTGGCGACCTTCAGATACTGGCGGGGCAGCGCGTCTTCGCTGGCGTTGCTGTTGCTGGTCGAACCGTTCGAGTCGGTTTCCAGGAACGTGTCGCCGATATTGTTGTTTGCGCGCTGGACCGAGATCAGGAACTGCGCGGTGCCACGGAAACCGACGTCGGTGTCCAGATTGTCGTCTTCGTTACCCGTCAGCACCAGATATTTCATGTTGGCCGAACCGCCAAAGGCTTCGATGCCGTCGTCCGAGCTGTTGTGGACCTGGATATGGTCGATGACGGTGCCGGTGCCCACGCCCGAGGGGGTCAGCCCCTGCAATTCCTTGCCATCGGCCAAAACGAAGCCCGAATAACGGATCTGCACATAGGAAAGGCGGCCCGAGCTGTCGGCGTCATTCGCGCCGCCATATAGGGCGTTGCTGGTGCCTTCGGTGTCGCGTTCGCACGCCGTCGTGCCGGGCGCGGCAGCGGGTGCCTGGCAATCGGTGATCTTGCCGCGACCCAGCAGCACGATGCCACCCCACTGGCCTGACGACTGGTCGGTCGCGGCACCGGTGACGTTTTCGCGGCTGGTGAAGATGATCGGCGCGCTGGCGCTGCCCACGGCATTGATCTTGTTGCCGCGATTGACCGCCAGATAGGCGTTACCCGTGCTGGCGAACACGACGACGCCCGGATCGATGTTCAGCGTGACGTCGGTGTTGGTCGTGGCAGCGCCTTGATCGGTGCCAACATCGACGCGGCCGGGCAGCGAGTAGATCACGCCTGCGGCCTTGGCGATCGCCGTCGTCGCGGTGAAGCGCGACGGGAAGCCGCAATTGCGCCAGGTGTTGGTGCCGTCGGTGATGGTGCCCAGGTCGCTGAGCTGGTTGGGACCGGCGATGGACGGGCAGCTCGCTGCGGGCGTCACTGCGGTCGGGGTCGGCGTCGGCGTGGGTGTTGGCGTCGGTGTCGGGGTGGGCGTCGGGGCCGGGATGACGATGGTGCCCTCACCCGGGGAAGCGATATCATCCGCGCCGCAGGCGCTCAGACCTACGCAGGCGCAGCTCGCCATCAGGATCGTGTGAATACGGTTAATCTTGGCCATGTCATCTCCGCTCCGGCTTTGCCGGCGTTGTGGAACTGCGGAGCGCAGGGGAATTTACGAATCGGACAACGCCCCCTGTCGCCCTCCCGACGGGCCACTAAGGGGCGCAGGTGACAGGCTCATTCCGCTTCTGTGACGGTCTGGCGTCTTTAAAATGACGGTCGCGTGACACTCATGTCAGGCAAATGACAATGGCGGTGGGGCATGATAAATGGGCGCCATCCCCCAGGATGACGCCCTCCCCCTCATGAACGCAATGAAGCGGTCAGCGCGCGGCAAAACTGGGATTGAGGCGGCTCATCGCGCGGCGGGCGATCACGCGCGACGATTCTTCTTCGCCATTGGCCAGCACCAGCGTCATCTCCGGCGCGAAGCGCGCGGACCGATAGGCCTCCCTCGCCTGTTTCATCCGGCCGGCACCGGCATAGGCATTGCCCAAGTTTATCAGGCGCGCCGGGTCGTTCGCGCTGAAAGGCTGCATCGGCTCCAGCCGCTCGATCGCGGCGTCAAACTGGCCCGAAGCTATTGCATTCGCGGCCAGATTGCCATCCTGTACGCCAAGGACCACAAGGCTGTCGGGAGCAGATTGCGCCATGGCAGGCGCGGCAATAGCCAGCGAAACCCCGATCATCATAGCGGCCTTTAACATCTCTCATCTCCCGAAAAAAACTTTCCAATATAGCCAAGAGTATTTCATTTAGATGACAAGCGCGCAAGCGGGCGACGAGCGCGCGACAAGAACTTTCTTTCACTTAAAGTCAATACGTTAGATATTTTACGCCATAATGTCATAAAAGCGTAATCTAAATAATTGCGCGAATCCGACGCGTTACGAATCACTTTTCCACGGAGCGGACGATGCCGCCCGCCGGCCAAAAAGCCTGCGCTCTCGATAGCGTCGATGTGCGGGAAAAGTCCGGAGGCTTCTGTTGCCCGGCGCCTCCGGGGGCCGCTGAATTCCCTTCTGTTGCCCGGTGGGTTCAACCGCGCTATTTTAGAGTAATGTCAGGCCGTGAGGCCCTCAATTACGCTGCAATGGCGAGTGCTTCGTTATCGTTGGCACTTGTGAGTTTTGCACAGTTTAACGGCTTACACGGGCCGGGTGAAAACATCGCCTTTCAACACACGTCGATCCTAGTTCGGCCCCGTCATCTTCCCCGCTGCGCGAGAGAGGTGGTGGAGCCGCCGGGTACTGCCCCCGGGTCCGCTGCGTCTATTATACGACACACTTTATCACCATAGCCGGGCGAACCCGGCACAGCAGCATATGGGCGCAAGCAAATGATTCTTCAAGCGCCGCGGGATGCGGTGTTCGCTTCCGGCATCTTTCCAGCACGACGCTTAGCCGCTAGAAGCTGCCCATGATCCTCGTCATCGACAATTATGACAGCTTCACCTGGAACCTGGTCCATTATCTCATGGAACTGGGCGCCAAGGTGGAGGTCGTCCGTAACGACGCCATTTCGGCCGGCCAGGCGCTATCGAGCGGCGCCAAGGCGTTTCTCCTGTCGCCCGGTCCCTGCACCCCCAATGAGGCCGGTGTCAGCCTGGACCTGGTCGCGGCCTGCGCGCACGCGGGCGCGCCGTTACTGGGCGTGTGCCTGGGCCATCAGGCCATCGGCCAGCATTTCGGTGGCAAGGTCGTGCGCGGCGGGCTGATGCACGGCAAGACATCGCCGGTCAGCCATGACGGCACCGGCCTGTTTCGGGACCTGCCCTCCCCCTTCACCGCCACGCGCTATCACTCGCTGATCGTGGAGGACATTCCCGACAGCCTGATCGTCAACGCGACGAGCGAGGATGGGTCGGTCATGGGCTTCCGCCACGCCAGCCTGCCGATCCATTCGGTGCAGTTTCATCCCGAAAGCATCGCCACCGAACATGGCCATGCAATGCTGGCCAATTTCCTGACGCTGGCGGGGCTGCCCGTACGCCGACGCGAAGCCGCCTGATCGAACCGAGGGGCACCGCAAAAAACATCGCTCGCCCGCCTTGCCCCTCGACTTACCGTGCCTGCGCTGATTAAGGCGAGCCGTCATGACCCGTCTGCCCGATCCTTCCACGCCACTGTCCGGCGAAGCCGCAACGGTCGCCTTCGACCTGCTGTTCGACGCCGACCTGCCTGACGAGGATATCAAAGCGTTTCTGGTGACGATGGCGCGGCGCGGTGAAACGGCGACCGAAATCGCCGCTGCCGCCCGCGCCATGCGCGCGCGCATGATCGCCGTCAGCGCGCCGCCTGGCGCCATCGACGTGTGCGGAACCGGCGGCGATGGCCACCATACGCTCAACGTCTCGACCGCCGTCAGCCTGGTCGTGGCAGCCGCCGGCGTGCCCGTCGCTAAACATGGCAATCGCGCGGCCTCGTCAAAGGCGGGTGCGGCCGATACGCTCGAAGCGCTGGGTCTCGACCTCGATCGCGCCGCCGCCACCGCCGAAGCGACGCTGGCGGACCTGGGCATAGGCTTCCTTTTCGCACAAAATTATCATCCCGCGCTCAAACGGCTCGGCCCCATCCGCCGTGCCATTGGCGAGCGCACCATCTTCAACCTCATGGGGCCGCTCGCCAACCCGGCCAATGTCCGTCGCCAGCTGGTCGGCATCGCCCGGCCGGATTACGTGCCCATCTATGCGCAGGCGCTGGCAGAACTGGGCGTCGACCGGGCGATGATCGTATCGGGCGACGAAGGACTGGACGAGCTGTCGCTGGCGGGCGGCAACGCTATGGCGGAAGTCAAGGATCACACGCTGGTCGCCATGCACCGCCTGAATGCGGCTGACCTTGGCCTGCCCAACCGCCCCGTCTCGGCAATCCGGGGCGGTGACGCGGCCTATAATGCGGCGGCTCTGCGCGCCTTGCTAAAGGGCGAGCCGGGGGCCTATCGCGATGCCGTGCTGCTTAACGCCGCCGTCGCGCTGGTGGTGGCGGATGCCGCCATCGACCTGCGCGAAGGGCTGGAGGAAGCGGCCGAAACGCTCGATCGCGGCCTTGCCAACGCGCTTTTGAATTGCTGGATTGCCTATACATGACCAACAAGTTGATCGAAATCTGCGACGTCAAGCGCCAGGAGGTTGCGCGGCGAAAGGCGACAACCAGCATCGCAAGCCTGCAAGCGCGCGCCGCCGAACAGACGCCCCCACGCGGATTCCGGCGCGCGCTGGACGCTGCATCCGCGTCGGGCTTCGGCCTGATCGCAGAGGTCAAGAAGGCCAGCCCGTCCAAGGGGCTGATCCGCGCCGATTTCGATCCGCCGGCCCATGCCGCCGCCTATGCCGCGGGCGGCGCGGCCTGCCTGTCGGTCCTGACCGACGAACCCTATTTTCAAGGATCGGATGACTATCTAGTCGCCGCTCGCGCCGCTTGCCCGCTGCCGGTGCTGCGCAAGGATTTCATGGTCGATCCCTGGCAGGTGCTGGAAAGCCGGGCGCTGGGCGCCGACGCCATCCTCATCATCGTCGCCGCATTGGATGATGGCCAGATGCGCGAAATAGAGGATGCCGCGCTAGGCCTCGGCATGGACGCGCTGATCGAGGTGCATGACGAAGGCGAACTGGACCGCGCCCTTGCGCTGCGCTCGCGCCTCATCGGCGTCAACAATCGCGACCTGCGCGATTTCAGCGTCGATTTCGCGCGCACTTATGAACTGGTCGGCAAGGCACCGGCAGGCTGCACCTTCGTTGCCGAAAGCGGGCTTGGCAGTCATGACGATCTTGTCGCCATGTCCGCCCATGGCGTCCGCTGTTTCCTGGTCGGCGAAACGCTGATGCGGCAGGCCGATGTCGAAGCCGCCACGCGCACGTTGCTGACCGGCGCATGAGCGGCCTCACGCATCTCGACGCCGAAGGCTCGGCCCGCATGGTCGATGTGTCGGCCAAGGCCGTCACCGTGCGCGAAGCCATTGCCGCAGGCCGGATCGACATGAGCAGTCAAGCGGCCCGAGCCATCGCGGAGGGGCTGGTAAAAAAGGGCGATGTGCTGGCGGTTGCGCGCGTCGCCGGCATCATGGCGGCCAAACGCACTGCAGACCTCATCCCGCTCTGCCATCCAATCGCGCTCAGCGCGGTGACGGTGGACTTCGCCCTCGACGATCATGGCGTCGCGGTCGAAGCAACCGCGCGAACAGCGGGCCAGACCGGCGTGGAGATGGAGGCGCTGACGGCCGCGTCAGTCGCGCTTCTCACCATCTATGACATGGCCAAGGCGCTGGACAAGACCATGGTCATTCGCGACGTCCGGTTGATCACAAAGACAGGCGGCAAGTCGGGCGACTGGCGGCGGCCGGAATGAGCCTCCTGCCGGTCGCAGAGGCGCAGGCGCGCCTGTTCGGACTTGCAGAGCCATTGCCGACACAGACGCTGCCTGTTGGCGAGGCGGTGGGCCGCTGGCTGGCAGAGGACCTGCTCGCCCTGCGTGACCAGCCTTGGGCCGACCTGTCGGCGATGGATGGCTATGCGGTGCGCGCGATCGAATATCCGGGGCCTTGGCGCGTGACGGGCGAAAGCGCCGCCGGCGCTGCCACGCCTTCACCGCTCGCGCCGGGCGAAGCGCTGCGCATCTTCACCGGCGCGCCCGTCCCGCCGGGCGCCGACGCCATCCTCATTCAGGAAAATGCGACGCGGGATGCTGGCATGCTGACGGCCAGCGCCGATCCCTTGCCCGCCGGGCGCCATATGCGGGCGCAGGCATCCGATTTCGCGCGCGGGGCCATATTGCTGGAACGGGGTTCGCGCTTGGGTGCGGCGCAGGTCGCCCTTGCAGTACTTGGCGGCCATGGCTGCGTCCCGGTGCGCCGCCGTCCGCGCGTGGCTCTGCTCTCAACCGGCAACGAACTGGTCCCGCCCGGCTCCGATACCCCGCCCGGCATGCTGCCCTCGTCCAACGCCCCGATGCTGGCCGCCTTGCTCGCCGATGTGCCGTGCGAGGTGATGGATCTTGGCATCGTCGCGGACGATCTTGACGCCATGACCGCGGCCTTTCATCAAGCCGCTCAGGCGGACATAATCGTGTCGACGGGCGGCGCGTCGGTGGGTGATCATGATCTGGTTCGCCCCGCTTTCGCGGCGGCGGGCGGCACGCTCGACTTCTGGAAAATCCGGATGCGTCCCGGCAAACCGCTGATGGCCGGGACGCTGGGGCAGGCGCAGTTCCTCGGCCTGCCTGGCAATCCCGTCTCGGCCTTCGTCACAGGCATCCTGTTCCTGCTTCCGCTCGTGCGCCATTTGTCCGGCGCCGCGCATCCCCTGCCCTTCCTGACCGACGCGGCGCTCGCCTCCCCGCTGCCCGCCACCGGTGATCGCGACGACTATCTGCGCGCTTGGCGATCGGCCGATGGAATCGTGTCGGTCACGTCGCAGGACAGTGCCGCCACCGCCGCCATGGCGAAGGCGGATTGCCTGATCCTGCGCCCGGCGCACGCCCCGCCCGCACGGCCGGGCGATCGCGTCATCATCCTGCCGCTCTAACGAAAGCCGCGCGCATCGCCACCTGCGTAGTTTGCCGCGCTTGACTAATCTCTTTGTGTTTCCTATGCGTTCCTTATTCGTTCCAGAGAAGGATCGCAGCGATGTTGACGCCCAAGCAGCAGGAATTGCTGAGCTTCATTCATAACCGGCTGGAGGAAGGCGGCGTTTCGCCTTCTTTCGAGGAAATGAAGGACGCGCTCGACCTGCGATCCAAGTCCGGCATCCATCGCCTGATCAACGCGCTGGAGGAGCGCGGCTTCATTCGCCGCCTGCCCAACCGGGCCCGCGCGCTTGAAGTTTTGAAGTTGCCCGACGCGATGCACCGCACGCCGGCCGCGCCTATCGCTCTGCCGCCAAAGGCTGCGGCCCCGATCCCGATTGCCGCCAATGATGTGCTCGAAATTCCCTTGCATGGACGGATCGCGGCCGGCGTTCCCATTGAGGCGATGGAGGGGCAGACCATGTTGTCCGTGCCAGCAGCGTTGCTGGGTTCGGGCGATCATTATGCGTTGGAGGTGTCGGGCGATTCCATGGTCGACGCCGGGATACTGGACGGCGATTTTGCGCTCATCCAGCGCACCGATGTCGCGCGCGAGGGACAGATTGTGGTCGCATTGATCGACGATAATGAAGCCACGCTCAAATATTTCCGGCGCGATGGTGGCCGGGTGCGGCTCGATCCTGCAAACCCGGCCTATGAACCGCAAGTCTATGATCCCCGCCAGGTGCGTATCCAGGGCAAGCTTGCGGGTCTGTTGCGTCGCTATAACTGACGGGAAAGGCGTCGTTTTCTAGTCTGCGGCGTCGCAATCCAGGGATGTTCGTCGCCCGGGCGATGAACGGTGTGAACTTCGCCTTGTGCCAGGCTGATTGACAGGCCGCCCGTTCGCGCCAGCAGCCAGCGATCAATGCGTAACCAGCGGGGTCGGCACCAGCGCGGCAGGCGACGATCGCTGATGACGATGTCCGACTGCGCACAGGCTTGTTCGAAGACCGGCCGCTCGATCAGCATATCGCTGCGCGTCATCAGCAAACGCCATGTCCTCCCGGCCGCATCGCTCATGTTGAGAGCGCAAAGATCGGTCGAGCAACGGGCCGCCGGGAGGTCCGCGATGGCGCTGAGGTCCCCTTCATATCCAGCGCTCTCCGACAGCGTATCTCTTACATAGTCCCCGGCCCGATCGCGCAATATCGCCATGCCGCCCCCCGAACGGATCGCCACATGCCGCCCATCGCCCGTCACCAGCAGGTCGGGCGAAGGCGCCGAAATAACCAGCGCCACGCCGACGACAACCGGCGGCAGGCCAAGCCACCGCCACCGCGTGCGCCAGAGGAGGCACCAGAGCAGGCCAGCGATCACCATGCCAAACAGGCCCGGGCGCATGGCCGGCGCCAGCAGCGTCGCCAGCGGACTTGCTGCCACGCCATGAGCGAGGGCAAGAAGCAGATCGAGCGCATGACCCGTCATCCACCAGAAGGGCGCGCCAAGACCGGCCAGATCGAACAGCAGCGCCAACACCTCCAGAGGCATGACGACAAAGGTCGTGAGCGGAATGGCGATCAGGTTGGCAAAGGCCCCGAGCAGGCCGGCCTTGTGAAAGTGAAACAGGGCAATCGGCATCAGCACCAGTTCGACGACCAGCCCGGTCGCCAGCGTCACTGCGAGGGCGCGCGCACATTTGCGAAGCCAATGCTCTTCCCGTGCCGCGGCAAAGGCACGAAAGCGGCGATGCTCCGCCAAGGCGACGATCGCGGTCACGGCCGCGAAGCTCATCTGGAAACTCGGCCCGACCAGAGATTCCGGCCAGAGCAACAGGACTATCAGCGCTCCGGTGGCGACCAGCCGCAAGGTGATGGCGTCGCGCCCCAGCGCCAGCCCTCCCAGAACCAGAAGCGCCGCGATACAGGATCGCACAGTCGGCACCTCTGCCCCGGTCAGCCAGGTATAGCCGATGCCGACCAGCGCCCCGCCCCCGGCAGCGATCAGCATCAGGGGCCAATCGAGCGCGGCCCTGCGGCTGATGGCCATGACGCGCATCAACAGAAAAATCGTCGCGCCGATCAGGGCCGTCACATGCAGGCCGCTGATCGACAACAGATGCGCGAGGCCGCTGCGCCGCATCGCCTCGGCGTCGGCTTCGCTGATCGCGCCCTGGTCGCCGGTGGCCAGCGCGGCGGCAATGCCTTCCGCCGGTCCTTCCACCTGCTCCAATATATGCGCGAACAATCGCGCGCGCAGAGGGGGCGCTTCGCGTGTCGGCTCCAGAACGGTAATCGGCTTCAGCGCCTTTCCCGTCGCCCCTATGCCCTGAAAATAGGCCCGCGCTGCAAAGTCATAGGCGCCGGGCACGGCTGGGGGAGCCGGGGGCATCAGCCGCGTGCGAAACCGGATGACAGCACCTTTGCCCAACCCATCGGGCACATCTTCGACCGGAATATTGACCCGCACTATGGCCGGCAGCGCAGGTGCATCGATTGGCCGGAGCATGGCGCGGACCATATCTTGCGCGGGCACGGCGCGAACCGACTGCACCCTGGCGGTCATATCCACGAACGCCACGCGCGCCAGGGGAGGTTGCCCCAGCAGCGCGGCCTTCCCCCATATCAACAGGCACCCGATGGTCGCCAGCACGGCGCCGGCGATCAGGATATGGCGCAGACGGCCAGATGTCGGCGACAATGCCCCGAGCGCGGCGACGCCCAGCGCAAAACAGCAAAAGGCCAGCCACTGCGCGGGATTGAGCAGCAGAAACCAAGCAACGATGCCCGCGCCAAGCCCGACCGGCGCCCACAGCGCGACCTGCTCACGCTCTGTTTCCAGCCAGGTTTCCAGCTTTGGAAAAATTCGCGCCGCATGCGTCACGATCCGCCCGCGATAGGAGGTTTGTCGTGGCTCAAAAGCCATGCTAGGGGGCGTCGGATTCATGGATCAGATAAGGCGAATGTCAAAGAATATGACGGCGAGCGCAACGGGAAAGAACAAGCAGGTGGTGACCCGTTTCGCCCCGTCCCCCACTGGCTATCTGCATATTGGCGGCGCACGGACCGCGCTCTTCAATTGGCTGTTCGCGCGCCACCATGGTGGCAAGTTCCTTTTGCGGATTGAGGATACCGATCGGACCCGTTCCACCGACGATGCTGTTGCCGCCATTTTCGACGGATTGGAGTGGTTGGGCCTCGGCGGCGACGAACCGGCGGTCTTTCAGTTTGAACGCACGCCACGCCATGCCGAAGTCGCCGCCCAACTGCTTGCGGCCGGGCATGCCTATAAATGTTTCGCGACGCCCGAAGAACTGGCCGAGCTGCGCGAACAGCAGCGCGCCGCAAAGCAGCCCATGCGCTATGATGGCCGCTGGCGCGACCGCGATCCAGCCGAAGCCCCCGAAGGCGCGCCCTATGTAATCCGCATCAAGGCGCCGCGAGAGGGCGAAACCGTCATCCAGGATGCGGTTCAGGGTCGCGTTGTCGTCCAGAATGCCGAGCTTGACGACATGATCCTGCTGCGGTCTGACGGCACCCCTACCTATATGCTGGCTGTCGTTGTCGATGATCGCGACATGGGCGTCACGCACGTCATCCGTGGCGATGATCACCTCAACAACGCCTTCCGCCAGCTGACGATCATCAAGGCCATGGCCAGGATCGAGGATGGCTGGGGCGAACCCGTCTATGCACACATTCCGCTGATCCACGGCTCGGACGGGGCGAAACTGTCCAAGCGTCATGGCGCGCTCGGCGTCGATGCCTATCGCGACGATATGGGAATGCTGCCCGAAGCGGTGCTGAATTATCTTTTGCGGCTTGGCTGGGGGCATGGCGACGAGGAGATCATCTCGATCGATCGCGCGATTGAACTATTCGACATCGACGGCGTCGGCCGCTCTCCTTCACGGTTCGACATCAAGAAACTGGAAAATCTCAACGGTCATTATCTGCGCGAAGCTGACGATGCGCGCCTCGCTGCCCTCGTCGCGCCCCGCGTCGAGTCGCGTCTCAATACGCAACTCACCCCTGCGCAGACCGATATTCTGCGCCTGGCGATGACCCCGCTCAAGCCGCGTGCCAAAACGCTCGATGACATTGCGGAGGGCGCGGAGTTCCTGTTCAAATCTTGCCCGCTCGACTTTGACGAGAAGGCCTCCGCTCTGCTAGATGAGCCCGCGCGTGCGCTGCTGACAAAGACAGCCGACGCTCTGCGGACTGCTCCGTCCTGGACAGTCGAAGCGATCGAAGACGTGATACGCCGCGTGGCAGAGGATGCTGGCCTGGGGCTTGGCAAGGTGGCGCAACCGCTGCGCGCCGCCCTGACCGGCCGCACGGTCTCACCGGGCATTTTTGACGTCCTCTTCCTTTTGGGAAGAGAGGAAAGCTTGGAACGGCTGACTGCAGCAGGGCACGCTGCGGCCGGTTGATGGCACTCAAGGAGAAAAACATGTCGGATAACAAGGCCAGTTTGACAATCGGGAGCGATGCCCAGGATTATGCCATCATGGATGGCACGATGGGCCCCCAGGTCATCGACGTTCGCAAGCTTTACGCCAACACCGGCATGTTCACCTATGATCCGGGTTTCACGTCCACCGCCAGCTGTGACTCGGGGCTGACCTATATCGACGGCGATGAAGGCGTGCTGCTGCATCGTGGCTACCCCATTGGCCAGCTCGCCGAACAATCCAGCTTCATGGAGGTGAGCTACCTGTTGCTGAACGGCGAATTGCCGTCGGCCAAGGAACTGGACGAGTTCACGCGCACGATCACGCGTCACACAATGATCCACGAACAGCTGACGACCTTCTATCGCGGCTTCCGCCGGGACGCCCATCCCATGGCGATCATGTGCGGCGTGGTGGGGGCCCTGTCGGCCTTCTATCACGATTCGACCGACATCAACGATCCGGAACAGCGCCGCATCGCCAGCCATCGGTTGATTGCCAAGATGCCGACGATCGCGGCGATGGCGTATAAATATTCGGTGGGTCAGCCCTTCGTTTATCCGCGCAATGACCTCAGCTACACCGCCAATTTCCTGCGGATGACCTTCTCGGTCCCGGCGGAAGAATATGAAGTCGATCCCGTCATCGTCGATGCGATGGACAAAATTTTCATCCTGCATGCCGATCATGAACAGAATGCCTCGACGTCGACCGTGCGCCTTGCCGGCTCGTCGGGTGCCAATCCATTTGCGTGCATTGCCGCCGGCATCGCCTGCCTGTGGGGTCCCGCGCATGGCGGCGCCAATGAGGCCGCGCTCAACATGCTGCGTGAAATCGGCACGGTGGACCGGATTCCGGAATATATCGCCCGCGCCAAGAACAAGGACGATCCGTTCCGCCTGATGGGCTTTGGCCACCGGGTCTACAAAAATTACGATCCGCGCGCGACCGTCATGCAGAAAACGGCAAAGGACGTGCTGGAAAAGCTGGGCGTCGACGATCCGATTTTCGACGTTGCCAAGGAACTGGAGCAGATCGCGCTCAACGATCCTTATTTCATCGAAAAGAAACTCTACCCGAATGTCGACTTCTATTCGGGCGTCATCCTGTCGGCCATCGGCTTCCCGACGGAAATGTTCACCGTACTGTTCGCCCTCGCGCGCACCGTTGGCTGGGTTGCGCAGTGGAACGAAATGATCTCCGATCCTGCGCAGAAGATCGGTCGTCCGCGCCAGCTCTACACTGGGCCGACGCAACGCGATTATGTGCCGGTCGACAAGCGCTGATCGGGATACCATCCAACGAAGGCGGCGTCCGGTTCGGGCGCCGTTTTTGTTTCGCGCTGAGGGGTCGTGACGCTAATTCTTCGCCGGCAAGCTGAGGATGAACCGCGCGCCCTCGCCGACCGCGCCGCCAATTTCGATATCTCCGCCCATCGCTCTCGCCAGACGCCGGGAAATATAGAGGCCAAGGCCACTGCCACCAGCGTCGTCACGCCCCAGCCGTTCAAACTTTTCGAAAATACGTTCCCGGTCCGCCATGGCCACACCATTGCCTTGATCGATCACCATGATCCGGGCCTGGCCACGCGCCTGTTCGGTGACCACCCGCACCATGCTGCCTTCGGGCGAGTAGCGGACTGCGTTGCTGATCAGGTTGACCAGAATTTGCAAAACACGTCGAAATTCGCCGGTCGCCATCGCGCTGGCATCTTCGGGCGGTGGAACGATCAATATCTGGCGATCCAGCGCCTTGACGCGAAGCAGACCGGCCGCGCGACGACCAAGATCGGCCAGATCCACGTCTTCCAGGATGACGGAAAAATCCGGGCGATCAATCGCCTGAAGATCGGCTAGATCGTCAATCAATGCCATCAGATGACGGCCGGCCGACGCAATGTCATTGGCATAGCCGGCATAATCGGCCCGCAATGGTCCTTCCATCTGCGCACTGATCGTGTCGGCATTGGCGATGATGCGCCCCAATGGCTGCCGCAAGGACCGGTCTAGCCGCTTGCCAAACTCGGCGGGATAAAGTGTAACGTCAGGCTCCCGGGCCAAGGGTGCCAGCACCATGTGATCCAAGGGGAAAGCCGCTCCGCGATATCCGATCAACTGGCCTGCCAGATCGAACAGGGGATAGCCGGACAGTTGGAACAGCCGCGCAGGATCACTCGCCTGCGCTGCGACTTGATGTCGAAAGGCGCGGCGTTGCGCGACACCGCGCAGCATCGGCAGGTCGCCATCCTCTTCCGCACGCAGGTCAAAGAAGCCGGCAAAGCGCGACCCCGCCAAAGGTGGCGATGCGGGCAAGACGCCCTGAGGCCCGTGTCCGGCCGCCGTCATTTCGAACCGCAATTCGGTATCGATCTGCCACGTCCACCCTTCGGCGAGCGCGGCCAGGTCAGCCTCTCGCCGGAGCGTTTCCGTCGACTCGCCTTCAACTGGGCGTTCGTGCCAGTCGATGATCGCCATCGCCACGCCGCCCGCGTCAGGGCGCGCCCTCACCCACATATCGATCAGACCACGCTCGGTCGCCGCGATGACGGGACGGGACACCGCCGCATCCATCCGTTGGACCAGACGCGCGATGGCCGCGAGTTGCGGCACGGCCATCGCGGTGCCAATGTCGCCGCCCGCCTCCCTTTGCAGCCCTAATATGGGGGCGTCCGCGCTGAGCAGCCGCCTGTCCGCCGACAGGCTGGCGCGCAAAATGGTTGAGGGGCCGCTCATGACCCGAACCATAAATGTACGTCGTTAAAATGCACTAAACCGTGCAGGAGAAAATTCAGGCGCGCCGGCGCAGGATGAGCGCACCGGCAGACGCGATGGCGGCGAGCATGCTGAAGCGATAAGCCTCCTGCATGAAGCCAAGCGCGCCGCCGATGATCAACAGGATCAGCAGCGTGGCGGGCGTCAGCACCATCCATGGCATTGCTCCGCCCAGACGTCGCCAGCGCAGCGCGACGAGCAGCACCATCACGAGCAAGGCAAGGTCGAACGCCACCGCGCTGGCGCCAGCCAGGGTGATACCGATGAGGGCCAGGGCGGGCGTGGCAAAAGCGGTCCAGCCCTTCGGCGGCGGGCGCAGTGCCAGTTCATCCAGACGGTCGGCGGAGTCGGAAAGGAGGATTGCCAGCAGCATCAGGCAGAAACCCGGCAATATCCAGGTCAATTCGATCGGCACCAAAGCGATGGCGGCCAACGCCATCGCGCCGATGCGCACCTGAAAAGCCGGCACCTGCAGGCGCATCAGGGTCGCGCCGAGGGATCGCGCGACCGGGGCGAAGACATAATGTTCCACGCCGCCGCGATCATAGGCGCGTGTCGTCTCGACGGAGGTGACGGCCTGCGCGACGAGGTCCGCTTGCTGCTGGCTCTCGACCATCGCTGCCCTGCCTTCCAGCAGGTCGGCCTCCGGCACCGTGATGCGCCTCGCGCCCTTCTGGACCGCGCTGCGCACCAAGGTAAGCGCAAGGTCCCAGTCGCCGATCATGTCGAGCGTTCCGAACAACAGGCCGGGACTGATCCGGGCGAGCCCGGCCCAGCGTTGACCTGCATCGATCCGTTCAAGCGGAGCGCTGGCGCGGGAATCGTCCGCGACCAGCAACGTATCCCCGGCCGCCGAGCCCATATGATCGACATGCGCCTGGGCGACGATCGTCCCGTCCGCGATCAACAGAATATCGGTGTCGCGCGGTGCATCGCGCACCATCGACACCATATCCCGCACCAGCGCGACGGCGATCCCGTCAGCGCTTAACCTGTCCACGGCCTGCGACAAGGCGGGGGTGATGACGCTTACCATCACGAAGATACGGTCCGCGCCGGCGCGTACCGCCTGTCGCGCCTGATATTCCACCAGCGTCTGCCCCGCAAAATGCAGACAGGCGCGCAGCCCCCCCGACGAATCAGCCGAAGCGCGGCTGGCGCTTAAAATGGCGGCGAAACTCATGATATGATGACGAGGACCCGTTTTTAACTGGCCATCTTTTCGCAAGGGCAAGCACTGGACGCAAGTCCAGTGTCAATCGCGCGCCAGCATATCCAGCGTGGCCTGCAATCGCCGCAAGATTTTCGGATCGCCGGGGGCAGATTGCGCTGCTTCGTCCGCCAGTGCCATCAGGGATGTCAGTCCGAAGCTTGCCGCCAGGCCTTTCAGCCGCCATGCGGCCAGATGCCAGTTGGCGTCACAGCGCGCACGCCCCAAAAGGTCTATCTGACGGGCGGCGCTTTCCAGGAACGCGACGCGCAGATCGGCAACGAGCGCTGTATCGTCGCCGACGGCCGCGGCCAGTGCCGCATCGAGAGCGCCAGGATCATAGGACATGGCGACCAACTCTATCTGGCTTGCGTTAAGTTTTGGTAACGGGGCATTTGCCTGCGCGCAAAAGCTGTTAAGGTGGTGAAATGACAGGGGGCAGCACAATCGTCGACTTTTGGCGCGATGAACCGATCGCGACGGACTCACAGCCGCAATCCGATGACATCCTGCTTCTTAAGCAGGCGGTTATGGACATTGATGACGCCCCGACGGCGGATGATAGCGACACCAAATGGATGGGGCCGGCGTCTGTCGCCCTGGGTGTCGTGGCCATAGGCTGGGTTGCTTTTGCCGGTTGGGGCATTGTGGCGTCGGATGTCACGGGGACCGGCCCGGCCGGCTGGAGCCAGGCCATCGCCACCCTAGCTGCCCCGCTTATCCTCCTTGGCGTTCTCTACATGCTGCTCATGCGAAACAGCAGGACGGAAGCAAGGCGCTATCGCGACACATCGCGGGCGATGCGCGCGGAAGCCGACCTGCTCGAATTGCGCCTTGGGCATATCGTGACCCAGCTGGAATCCGCGCGCCGGACGATGCAGGATCAGGCCCAATTGCTCGACAGCTACGGCGCTGCGGCCAGCAGCAATATGGAAGCATCCGCCGAATTGATCGCAAGCCGCGCTCAGGTAACGGCGGAACGCGCCGAGGCGGCTGAACAGGCTGGCACAGCGCTCATCCATCGGATGGACGCGCTGATCGAATCCATTCCGGCGCTGGAAGAACGCAGTGCGCGCATTGCCGCGCAAATCATGGACAATGGCCATGCGCTGGGCGAGCGGATCGATACGCTCGAAGCCAGGTTGCACACGCTGACCGAATTGTCCGACGACGCCCGGGCGCGCATGCTGGCCGCCACCAAGAGCCTCACCAGCCAGCTGAGCCAGCTCCAGGAAGCGACCCGCGCCTCCACCGACGAAGTGGCGGGGATGGCCGATATCGCCGCAAGTCGGATCGAGGCCACTGCCACCGGCGCGCGTCAGGCGATGGAGCAAAGCCGCGCGCAGTTGGAAGATCAATGCGCGGCGCTGTCGCAGCTGATGCAGAATATGCAGGACGGACTTGTGCGCTCCAGTGAGAAGGTGCGGACCGCCCTAGTCCATGACCTGGAAACGACCCAGACCGCGATCGACGAGCGATTGGACGCGGTGGCGCAGAAAGCGCGGCAGACGCTGTCGACCATCGACGACAGCCTGACCCGGCGCGCCGATTCGCTGACGGCCCTTGTGGCGGCGGCTCAAACGGGCATCGAAGCCAGCAGCGAACAGGCTCTCGCCACATTGGCGCGCGACATGGACCAGATCGAGCAGGATTTGCGTGGGCGTTTGGGCGCGGCGCTGGATCAGGCGCAGGAAGCGCTGGCGCTCACCGATGGGCGATTGAGCTTCCAGTCCGACGCGCTCACCGACCTTATTTCCCGTTCGCGCGCGCATCTCGACATGATCGGCGACCGGACCGTCGGCGGCCTGACCGAAGCGATTGGCGATGTCGAAGGCCGATTGCATCAGATCAATGATATCGTCCAAGGCCAGCGCTCGCTTCTCACCAGCCTTCATGGAGAACTGCAGGACAGCGCCAGCGCCGCCGAGACGCGGTTCGAGGCTCTGGAGCAGTCGGCAATCGCCAGAAACCAGAGGCTGACCGAAGCGCTGGAGCGACTGGCGGCGGAAACGCGACGCATTGACGAGGCCCTGAGCGCTGGTGGCACGACGGCGGACAGGCTGATCGGCAATGCAGAAACGTTGATGGTCGCGCTTGATGCCAGCGTTCGCGAACTGGACGAAACCTATCCTGCTGCGCTCGACCGGTTCGACAACCGGATGGAGCAAAGCCGCAATCTGCTGGGCAGCGCAGCGCCCGAGATGGAGCGGCTGGAAGCGATTTCTCAGGCCCTTGTCGGCCGCGCGGAGGAAGCCGAAGCCTTGTTGCGGGGTCAGGGCGCACGACTGACCGAATGGCTGGAAAGCACCCAGGGCGGATTGGAAGCCAATCGCGACCTCGTCAACCGGTTGCGTAGCGCGCTGGACGCGGCGCATCAGGATGCCACCCGGATTACCGAAGGCGCCGGCCCGCTTCTCGTCACGGCGCTCCTGCGCGTCAAGGACACGGCAGAGCAAGCGGCCGAACGGGCGCGCCAGGCGCTTGGGCGCGCCATCCCGGACGCGGCGAGGCAATTGGCAGACGCCAGTGAGGAAGCCGTTGAAAGCGTCATCAACGAAAAGGTCAGCGCCCAGATCGCTCAGATCGCGCAGGTTGCCGATCAAGCCGTTCAGGCTGCACAACAGGCGTCGGAGCGCCTGACCCGCCAGCTTCTGACCATTGCCGATACCAGCGCCAGCATTGATCACCGCATCGAGGAAGCACGCCAGGCGACAGAGCAACGCGACCGCGATCATTTCGCGCGCCGTTCAGCGCTGCTGATCGAATCGCTTAACAGCACCGCGATCGACGTCGCCAAAATCCTGTCCAATGATGTCACGGACTCCGCATGGTCGGCCTATCTGAAGGGCGACCGCGGCGTGTTCACCCGTCGGGCGGTCAAGCTGCTCGATGCGGGGGAATCGCGCGAGATTGCCCTGCACTATGACGAGGACGCGGAATTTCGCGATCATGTAAACCGCTATATCCACGACTTTGAAGCCATGCTGCGGGTAATCCTGTCCGCGCGGGATGGCAATGCACTCGGCGTCGCGATTCTGTCTTCCGACATGGGCAAGCTGTATGTCGCCCTTGCGCAGGCGATCGAACGCCTCCGGCAATAAACCCCCGCCTATGATCCTCGCACGATCAAGCAGGGGCACATCCTTTTGAGACCCGGAGGCGCCAACCGACGCGGCCGATTATGACGCGGACTGATAGCCCGGTACCATGTCGATCGTGATCCAACCTTGGGTGTAATTCAGATAATAAAGTGCAAATAGCAGCGCCGACAGGATGGTAGCCCGCAGGACTACCACCCCCGGTCGGAAATTGCTGGGCGCGCTGTCGGCCTGCCCCCGCATCAACGTCTCGCCCGTTTCGTCAGGCGTCCGCAGCCCGAAGGGCAGCATGATGAAGGCGCAGATCACCCACATCAGAAAATAGATGGCAAAGACCGCGTACCAGTTCATGGGCATTCATTAGGCGCGAATAAGAAGCACGTCCACCAGAGGCTTCTTGCCGGTCCAGCGGGTTGCCGTCCGCCGCACCGCCAGGCGAATGCGCTCCCGCAAGGCTTCGTCTTCCTGTGATCCTTTGGCCATCACCGATCCGGCTTCCTGCGCCGCCTCGTCCAGAAAAGCGGCCTTATCCTCTTCCACGGGCACACCCTGCGTTCGCAGCACGGGCGTCCCGATCAACTTGCCCTTGCGATCGATCGCGACCGCCACGCTGATCTGGCCATGCAGACCGAGCTTGCGACGCTCGTTGATGGTCGCTCCGTCCGCAGGCAGGATGACGTCGCCATCCAGCACCAGCCGGCCCGTATCCTGCCGCCCGATAATCTCCGGTGCGCCGGGCGCCAGACGCAGCATATCGCCATTGGACTGGACCGGCGCATGGCGAATACCCGATGCGAGACCCAGCCGCGCCTGTTCCGCCATGTGCCGGCGTTCGCCATGGACCGGCAGCAATATCTCCGGCCGGATCCAGCGGTACATCGCCTCCAGTTCGGGACGACCGGGATGGCCGGACACATGCACCTCGGCCTGGCGATCGGTGACCATCAGAACGCCGGCGGTTGCCAACGCGTTCTGGATGCGGCCAATCGCGATTTCATTTCCAGGGATCTGCTTAGACGAAAAGATGACCATGTCGCCTTCCGCCAGTTTGATCGGATGGCTGTTGAAGGCAATGCGCGACAGTGCGGCCCGGGCCTCCCCCTGCCCGCCGGTTGCGATGATCATAACCTCGCTGCGCGGCAGTGCCATCGCATCATCCCAGTCAATGGTCGGCGGAAAGTCCTTCAAATAGCCCGCAGCCTTTGCGGTCCCGATAATCCGATCAAGCGAACGGCCGGCGACGCACAATTTGCGGCCGGCGGCGTTGGCGACCTCGCCCAATGTCTGCAAGCGCGCCGCATTGGACGCGAAGGTCGTTACCAGAACACGACCTTTTGCACTGGCGACAGTCTGCATCAAACCTTCACGGACATCGCCTTCCGATCCGCTCGCCTCCGAATTGAAGACATTGGTGCTGTCGCACACCAGCGAAAGCACACCGTCGTCTCCGATAGCCGTCAGTTCCTCGGGCGTGGACGGTTGCCCCAGCAAAGGCCGCTCATCCAGCTTCCAGTCTCCGGTGTGGAATATGCGCCCATAAGGCGTATCGATCAGGACCGCGTTGCCCTCCGGAATGGAGTGCGCCAGCGGAACGTAGCGAAAGCCGAAGGGGCCAAGAGCGAAGCTCCCCTCATTATCGATGACGTTCAGTTCGACGTCATCGCTCAGTCCTTCTTCCTCCAGTTTCAGCCGGATCAGCCCGGCCGTGAAGGGCGTTGCATAAAGCGGCACGCCAAGATCGGCCGCCAGATAAGGGATCGCGCCGATATGATCTTCATGCCCATGCGTCAGCACGATGCCGAGCAGATCGTCGCGCCGCTCCTCGATGAAGCTGAGGTCCGGCAGGATCAGTTCCACGCCAGGATAGGCCGGGTCGGCAAAAGTGAGGCCCAGATCGACCATCACCCATTTGCCTTGGCAGCCATAGAGATTGACGTTCATCCCAATCTCCCCCGACCCACCAAGGGCCAGGAAGAGCAACTCATTTCCAGGTGTCATTCTGTATTCAAACTCCGTTCGTACAACAGCGCCAGGCCCTGAATGGTCAGGTCAGGCGCTATCGCATCGAAAATATCGCTATTGTCATTGAAGAGGACCGCCAGGCCCCCGGTCGAAATCACTTTGGCGGGCCGGCCAATTTCCGCGCGGATGCGCGCGACCAGACCTTCCATCATCGCCACATATCCCCAGAAAACGCCGATATGCATCTGAGCTTCTGTCGTCCGGCCAATTACCGATCGGCTTTCCGGCGGCGCGATCGCAATCTTGGGGAGCTTGGCCGCTGCGGCGACCAGCGCATCAAGGGACAGGTTGATGCCGGGGGCAATAATGCCACCCTTGTAAGCGCCTGTATAATCGACGACGTCGAACGTCGTGGCCGTGCCGAAATCAATAACGATCAAATCTTCGGCATAGAGATGGTGGGCGGCGATTGCGTTTACAACCCGGTCCGCGCCAACAGAGGCCGGTTCCGCCACATCGAGACGGATGCCCCATGGCACTGCGCCCTGCCCGGCGATCAGCGCCGTCGTCTTGAAATATTTGTCGGCCAGCACTTGTAGATTATGCAGTGCCCGGGGCACCACGGTCGCGATGATGACCGCATCGACATCGGCAATCGTGAAGCCTTCCAGCATCAGAAGCTGGTTCAGCCATACGGCATATTCGTCGGCCGTGCGGCGCGGATCGGTTGCAATCCGCCAGCGCGCCTTGATCGTGCTGCCCTCCAGCAGGGCAAACACGACGTTGGTATTGCCCGCGTCGATCGCGAGAAGCATGGTCCGATCCTTCAATTGAGGATGATGTCGCCCGCGTGAATGGCACGGCTCTGCCCATCCGCCAAGCGAAGGATCAGCATACCCTGGCGATCCAGCGTGTCGAAAGTCCCATCCACCTGCTCTCCATCCGGCTGGAGCACGCGCATCGCGGTCCCCCGGGAATGCGCGTTGAGCAGCCAGTGCGTCCTCACAGGGTCCAGCCCGTGCGCGCGCCATACGGACAACCAGTGCGCGAATAATGGAGCGAGGCGCTCTATCAGGTCGCCGGCTTCGGCTTCGCTCGCGCCCTGCGCATGCAGACTCGTGACGGGACGCTCCAGTCCTTCGGGGTAGCCGGTGACGTTGACGCCGATCCCGACAATGACTGCGTCTCCTGCCCTCTCCAGCAATATGCCGGCGATCTTTGCGCCATCGACCAATATGTCGTTGGGCCATTTGATCCGGGCGTTCCCCGAACACAGGGGCGCAATCAGCGCATGGACCGCATTGGCAGCGACCAGCGCCAAACTATGCGCTGGCGGATCTCCCGCTGTCAGGCGAACCAGAGTGGACGCATGGAGATTGCCGGCCGGACTTTCCCAATGCCGGCCCATCCGCCCGCGCCCGCCGGTTTGCCTGCCGGCGCGCAACCAGCTGCCTTCGGCCGCGCCCTGCTCCGCCAAAGCCAGCATATCGGCATTGGTGGAGCCGGTTTCGGCGACGAAGCGGATCAATGTCAGAAGAGCGACGCCGCAGCGGCGGCGCTGACAGCATCGAGCGCGGGGTTCAGCAGATAACCAAAGACGATCACGACTGCGCAAGCGGTCAGAATGACATTTTCAACCATCCCGCCCTTTGCTTCATAAGCGGCCGCAGGCTCGTCAAAATAGATCGTCTTGATGATCTTGAGATAATAGAAGGCGCCAATCACCGACGCGGCGATGCCAAAGGCGGCGAGCGCGGTCAGATCAGCGGCCACGGCGGCGTCGAACACTAGGAACTTCGCCCAGAAGCCGAAGAGCGGCGGGATGCCCGCCATCGAGAACATGAAGATCGCGAAGGCGGCCGCCAGCCCTTTGCGCGACTGCGACAGGCCTGCCAAGCTGGCGATCGTTTCGACGGGGCGCCCCTGCGCGTCACGCATCTGCAGGATGCAGGCAAAGGCGCCGATGGTCATGACGACATAGATCGCCATGTAGCTCATGGTCGCGGCAACGCCAGCCGGCGTGCCGGCGGCGAGGCCGATCAGCGCAAAGCCGACATTGTTGATCGACGAATAGGCCATCAGTCGCTTGATGTTCGACTGGCCAATCGCCGCGACAGCACCGAGGATGATGGATGCCAGTGCGACGAAAATGACGATCTGCTGCCAGTCGAGGCCCGCCGGCCCGAGCGCTTCGATGGCGACGCGGACCGCCAGCGCCATTGCGGCTACCTTGGGCGCGCTGCCAAAGAAGGTGGTGACCGGGGTGGGCGCGCCTTCATAGACGTCGGGCGTCCACATATGGAACGGCACCGCGCTCATCTTGAAGGCAAGGCCGGCCAGCAGGAACACCATGCCGAACAGTTCGCCGTTCGACACGCCATCACCCATGGCAACCGCAATACCGTCGAAGGCGGTCGTGCCGGTAAAGCCGTACAGCAGCGCCGCGCCATAGAGCAGGATGCCACTCGCCAGCGAACCCAGCACAAAATATTTGAGGCCCGCTTCAGACGAGCGCGCATCCTGGCGCATGAAGCTGGCCAGCACATAGGCGGCAAGGCTCTGCATTTCCAGCCCGACATAGAGGGTCAGAAGGTCACCGGCGGACACCATCATGCCCATGCCGACGGCGCTGAAAAGGATCAGCACCGGATATTCGGGCCGCTCCTTTCCGTCCGCCTGAAAATAGCGGGGGGCAAGAAGGATGGCGGCAGCAGCGGCTGCGTAGATCATGCCCTTGGCAAACGCGGAGAACGCGTCTGCCCGAACCAGGCCGTCGAAAGCAACCGGCCCGTTGGCCAGCGATGTCGACAGAGCCAAGCCCGCAATCGCCAGCGTCAGCACAGCGAGCCAGTTCACAAAACGACTGCTCGCTTCTCCGCCCCAGGCGGCAATGAGCATGAGCACCAGACCACCAACGGTCAGGACCAGTTCCGGCGCGACGGCCAGAAGGGAAGCGGATTCGATCATCAATGCGCCTCCCCGTGCGCGCTTGCTTCTTCATGGGTGGCGCCGCCAGCAGGCTTCGACGCGCCCATCTTGATATGGGAATCACCTGCGGGCGCCGCAGGAGCGAGGCGCGCTTCCAGCGCGCGAATATCGGATCGCATCGGCGCGAGGAAACTTTCGGGATAGACGCCCATCCACAGCACCGCCGCGGCGATCGGGGCCAACAGCGCAATTTCGCGCATCGACAGGTCAGGCATCGCTGCCGCGTCGGCATTGACCTGCTCGCCATAGGCGATGCGGCGATAGAGGTAGAGCATATAGGCCGCGCCCAGGATGATGCCCGTGGTGCAGACCAGCGCGACCCAGCTCGACGCCTGGTAAATGCCCATCAGCGACAGGAATTCACCAACGAAGTTGGATGTGCCCGGCAAACCGACGGATGCCATGGTGAACAGCAGGAACAGCACCGCATATTTGGGCATGTTGATGCTGAGTCCGCCATAGCGGCTGATTTCCCTCGTATGCAGCCGGTCGTAGATGACGCCGACGCACAGGAACAGCGCGCCCGACACTAGGCCATGTCCCAGCATCACCATCATCGCGCCTTCGATACCCGCCTGATTGAAGGCAAACAGGCCAACCGTCACGATCGCCATATGCGCGACCGAGGAATAGGCGATCAACTTCTTCATGTCCGACTGCACGAGCGCGACAAGGCTGGTGTATACCACAGCGACCATCGAAAGGCCCCAGACCAGCCAGGCGAGTTGCGCCGACGCCTCAGGGAACATCGGCAGCGAAAAGCGGATGAAGCCGTAGCCACCCATCTTGAGCAGCACGCCCGCCAGGATGACCGACCCTGCGGTTGGCGCCTGAACGTGCGCGTCGGGCAACCAGGTGTGGACCGGCCACATCGGCATCTTGACCGCGAAGCTGGCGAAGAAGGCCAGGAACAGCCAGGTCTGCGCACCCGGAGCAAAATTATAGGCCATCAGCGCCGGAATTTCGGTCGTGCCGGCTTCATGCACCATCCACATCATCGCGATCAGCATCAGAACCGAGCCGAGCAGCGTATAGAGGAAAAATTTGTAGCTGGCGTAGATGCGATCCGCGCCGCCCCAAATGCCGATGATGAGGTACATCGGAATGAGCCCGGCTTCGAACATCACGTAGAAGAGGTAGATGTCCTGTGCCGTGAAGACGCCGATCATCAGCACCTCCATGAACAGGAACGCCGCCATATACTCACCGACGCGCTTCTGGATCGCCTGCCAGCTCGCGCCGATGCAGATTGGCATCAGGAAGACGGTCAGGACGATCAGCATCAACGCGATGCCATCAATGCCCAGCGCCCAAGCAAAGCGGCCGAAGATCGGGGCATATTCTTGGAACTGCCATTGCGCAGCGGTGCCAGCCTGGTCGAAATTCGCCCAGAGCATGATGCCGAGCAGCAAATCGACCAGCGTCGCGATCAATGCGATCCAGCGTGCGCTGTTTGCGCCCGCGAAGAGACAGGCGATGGCCCCCGCCATCGGCACTGCCATCATCAGGGAAAGGATGGGGAAGCCGTCCATTATCGTGTCATCGCCCAGGTTGCGGCTGCGGCGAGGCCAATCAGCATCACCAGCGCGTAAGTGTAAAGGTAGCCGGACTGGATCCGACGCGTGATCTTGTTGCCCTGCACGACCAGCGCAGCCAGGCCATTAGGCCCGAAGCGGTCAATGAAGCCGACATCCCCGAACTTCCAGAAGAAGCGGCCGATGGCAAAGGCAGGTTTGACGAACAGGAAATGATACAGTTCGTCAAAATACCATTTGTTGAGCAGGACCTGGTAAAGCGCACCGAAGGTCGCGACGAAGCGCTGCGGCCAGTCGGTATTCTTGATGTAGGAAAGCCACGCGATCAGCAGCCCGATCGCCATCACCGTGAAGGGACCGAACTTGACCCAGGTCGGAACCTCATGGGCAGCGTGCATCAGATGGCTGTTGAAGGCGAGCGCCCCCTTCCAGAACTCCATGCCGCCTTCCGCGCCGATGAACTGATCATGGAACACAAAGCCGGCAAAGACTGCGCCCAGGCTCAGCACGACTAGCGGGATCAGCATCACCAAGCCGCTTTCATGCGGATGATAGCCGCCGGTTCCCGTCGGCAAGGCATGTGCTGCGGCGCCATGCGCATGCGGCTCATCCCCTGCATCTTCCTGCGCAGGCGCATTATCATGTTCCGACCCATGGCCGTGCGTGTCATGATCGTCATGTCCATGCGCGTCGTGAAGCGCATGCTGGATATGCTCCGACGCGGCCCAGCGCGGTTTGCCGAAGAAGGTCAGGAACACCAGGCGCCAGCTGTAGAAGCTGGTGAGCAATGCCGCGAATACGCCGACATAATAGGCGCCAACGCCCGCTCCACCAGCGGCAAAGGCCGCTTCCAGGATGCCATCCTTCGAATAGAAGCCGGCAAAGCCAACGCCAACAAGCGGGATGCCAACGCCTGTGATCGCCAGCGTGCCGAGCGTCATCGTCCAGAAGGTGATGGGGATGCTTTTACGCAGCCCACCATAATAGCGCATGTCCTGTTCATGATGCATCGCATGGATGACAGAGCCCGCGCCCAGGAACAACAGCGCCTTGAAGAAGGCGTGCGTGAAAAGGTGGAACATCGCCGCGCCATAGGCGCCAACGCCCGCGGCGAAGAACATATAACCCAGCTGCGAGCAGGTCGAATAGGCGATGACGCGCTTGATGTCGGTCTGCACCGTGCCGACCGTCGCCGCGAACAGACAGGTGGCAGCGCCAATGAAGGTCACGAAGCCAAGAGCCGTCGGCGAGGTTTCGAACATCGGCGACAGGCGACACACCATGAACACGCCGGCCGTGACCATCGTCGCGGCATGGATCAGCGCCGACACAGGCGTCGGGCCTTCCATCGCATCGGGCAACCAGGTGTGAAGGCCAAGCTGCGCCGACTTGCCCATCGCGCCGACGAACAGCAGCAGGCAGAGAACGGTCATGGTGTCGAAACGATGACCCAGGAACCCTATGGTCGAACCCGCCATCGACGGCGCGGCCTCCAGAATTTCCGGGATCGATATGGTATTGAACACCAGATAGGTGCCGAAGATACCCATCATGAAGCCAAGGTCGCCGACGCGGTTGACGACGAATGCCTTGATCGCGGCGGCATTGGCGCTGGGCTTGCGGAACCAGAAACCGATGAGAAGGTAGGACGCCAGACCCACGCCTTCCCAGCCAAAGAACATCTGCAACAGATTGTTCGCGGTCACGAGCATCAGCATCGCGAAGGTGAAGAGCGAGAGATAGGCGAAGAAGCGCGGCTGATCCGGCTCCTCGTCCATATAGCCCCAGCTATAGAGGTGAACGAGGCTGGATACGCTGGTGATGACGACCAGCATCACCGCCGTCATCGTGTCCACGCGCAGCGCCCATTGGGCATCGAAGCTGCCGCTTTCGATCCAGGTGAAGAGCGGCGTCACGCTTGCTTCGGCCTGGCCGGTGACGAACGGGATGAAGATCATCCAGCTCATCGCGCAGGCAACGAACAGCGCGCCAGTGGTTACGATCTTGGCGGGGAGCTTGCCCAGGGCCTTGTTGCCAAGGCCGGCAATGGCAGCCGCCAGCAGCGGGAGAAGGACGATAAGCTGGATCATGAAACGGCTCAGCCCTTCATCTGGTTGATGTCATCGACGGCGATGGTGCCGCGACCGCGGAAATAGATGACGAGGATCGCAAGGCCGATGGCCGCCTCACCCGCCGCGACGGTCAGCACGAACATGCTGAACACCTGCCCGACAAGGTCGCCCAGAAAGGCGCTGAACGCGACGAGATTGATGTTCACGCTCAGCAGGATCAGCTCGATCGCCATCAGGATGATGATGACATTCTTGCGATTGATGAAGATGCCCAGCACCCCCATCACGAACAGGATGGCGCTGACCACCAGATAATGTTGCAGGCCGATCACAGCTCCACCCCCTGCCCCACGGGCTGATTGACATTGCGCACGGCATCCTGCGGCCGGCGCTGGTTCTGGCGCGCGATATTTTGCGGACGAACACCGCCGCGGGCGCGATGCGTCAGGACGATGGCGCCGATCATGGCCACCAGCAGAACGATGCCCGCCGCTTCGAACAGGAAGATGTAGCGCGTGTAGAGAAGCGCACCGATCGCCTGGATATTGGAAAGCTCCGGGTTCACCGGGCCGGCGCGCTGCGCCAGCTCGATCGGGCCGACGCTCCACAGGCCGATACCCAGCACGATTTCGGCCAGCAGGACCAGCGCCACCAGCAAACCGAAGGGCAGATAGCTGACGAAGCCCGCCCGCAATTCGGCGAAATCAATGTCCAGCATCATGACGACGAACAGGAACAGCACGGCTACGGCGCCGACATAGACGATTACGAGCAGCATCGCGATGAATTCGGCGCCCAGCAGGATCATCAGGCCAGCGGCGTTGAAGAAGGCCAGGATCAACCACAGGACCGAATGGACGGGGTTGCGCGACAGGATCGTCAGCGCGCCGCTGCACACCACGATCGTGGCAAACAGGTAAAAGGCGATTACATGGATCATTGGATATACTCGGCCCCCTCGGCCCCTACCCCGTTCATCCTAAGTGGCTGCTGAGCTTGTCGAAGTCGATCAGGTCGGATCGTCCCCCGGACGATCCTGAACCATCCGGGGGATGGTTCACCTGATCGAGTATCGAAGGACGCGCACAGAGCCTTCGATACAGGCCCTCGACAAGCTCGGTCCTTACTCGGGCCGAACGGCTCTTGGAGATTCCGCACGCCCATTACCGATAGGGTGCGTCGGCGGCAAGGTTCGCGGCGATCGCGCGTTCCCACTTGTCGCCATTTTCAAGAAGCTTGGCCTTGTCGTAGATCAGCTCCTCGCGGGTTTCGGTCGAAAATTCGAAATTCGGCCCTTCCACGACCGCGTCCACCGGACAGGCTTCCTGGCAGAAACCGCAATAGATGCACTTGGTCATGTCGATGTCGTAACGCGTCGTGCGGCGGCTGCCATCCTCGCGCGGCTGCGCTTCGATGGTGATGGCCTGCGCCGGACACACCGCCTCGCACAGCTTGCACGCGATACAGCGTTCTTCGCCATTGGGATAGCGCCGCAACGCATGCTCGCCCCGGAACCGCGGTGAAATCGGGTTCTTCTCATAGGGGTAGTTGATCGTCGCCTTTGGCTTGAAAAAATATTTCAAGGTCAGGACGTGCGCCTTCACGAACTCCCAGAGGGTAAAGGATTTGACGTAATAACCGAGGCTCATTGTGCGCCTCCATAGCGCGTCAGCATGAGGAAGCCCGACACCAGGAACACGAACAGCAGCGAGGTCGGCAGGAAGATTTTCCAGCCCAGCCGCATCAGTTGGTCATAACGGTAACGGGGCACCGTCGCCTTCACCCAAGAGAAGACGAAGAAGAAGAACAGGATCTTGGCAAACAGCCAGATGATGCCGGGCACGAGATAGAGCGGCGCCCAGTCGAACGGCGGCAGATAGCCACCCCAGAACAACACCGCGTTGAGCGCGCACATCAGGATGACGTTGGCATATTCGCCCAGCCAAAACAGCGCGAAGGCCATCGACGAATATTCGGTCTGGTAGCCCGCGACCAATTCGCTTTCCGCTTCGGTGAGATCGAACGGGGCACGCGCGGTTTCCGCCATGGCCGAAATCAGGAACATGATCGCCATCGGGAAGAGCAGCGGGTTGAAGCCGTTGCCGTTCAGAAAGCCATAATAACCCTTCTGGCTCTCCACGATGGCGGTCAGGTTGAAGCTGCCCGCCCACAAAACGACGCAGATCAGGATGAAGCCGATCGAGACTTCATAGCTGATCATCTGCGCGCTGGCGCGGATTGCGGAATAGAAGGGATATTTGGAGTTGGACGCCCAGCCCGACAACACGACGCCATAGACGCCAAGCGAACTGATCGCGAGGATGTAGAGCAGGCCGACATTGATGTCCGCCAGCACCACGCCCACCTGAAACGGCACTACCGCCCAGGCCATCAGCGCCACGGTGAAGGTGATGATCGGCGCGATCAGGAACAGGGTCTTGTTCGCGGCCGAGGGAATGATGGTTTCCTGCAGGAAGACCTTGAGGCCATCCGCGAAGGACTGGAGCAGGCCAAACGGCCCGACGACGTTGGGGCCGCGGCGCAACGCCATCGCCGCCCATATCTTCCGGTCGGCATAGATGATCATCGCCACGGCCAGCATGACCGGCAGCGCGATCAGCAAGATGCCGATGACGGTGGAGAGCAGCCAGGCGCCTTCAAACGGCAGGCCAAGATTTTGGAAAAAGGCGGTCATGCTTCCCCGACCCCAGAACCGTTCGGGCTGAGCCTGTCGAAGCCCAGTCCTTCTTCAAGAAAAGTGCAGCCCTTCGACAAGCTCAGGGCGAACGGAGATTGACGCGCGACCATCATTCCGCAGCCTCCGCGTAGCTTTCACCATGGATCAGCTCGGCCGAGCATTGCTGCATCGTCGGACTGGCGCGGCAAATCGCATTGGTGAGGTAGAAATCCTTGATCGGCGAACCGAACTCGCCGGTCGCGCCGGTGGGCAGGCTCGGCATTGACCAGCCGAAATCGACCAGCCCTTCGCTGCCCAGCGCCGGCACGGCCTTGGCCATTTCAGCCCGCAACTGCTCGAAGCTGTCGAAAGGCAACGTCACACCCATCACATCCGACAACGCCCGCAGGATCGACCAGTCTTCGCGCGCATCCCCCGGCGCGAACACGGCCTTTTCACCGCGCTGGACCCGACCTTCCAGATTGACATAGGTGCCAGGCTTTTCGGCATAGCTCGCGCCAGGCAGAATCACGTCCGCCGCATGCGCGCCCTTGTCGCCATGATGGCCGATATAGACTTTGAAGCTGCTGCCGAACGCCGCATAGTCGACCTCGTCCGCGCCCAGCGCGAAAAGCAGCTTGGGCGCGGCCTGCGCCATCGCCTTGATGCCGCCATCCATCGCGTAGCCCAGCATCAGCCCGCCCATGCGCGAGGCAGCGAAGTGCAGAACATTATAGCCGTTCCACTGGTCCTTGATCAGGCCCAGCGTCTCGACGAGCGCCAGCGTGTCGCCATGGGCGCCGTCCTTGGCCAGCACGCCGCCGCCGACGATCATCGCCGGACGCGCGGCCTTGCCGAAGGCATCGAGCACGGCTTGGGGCAGCTTGGCGAGCAGCCCGGCATCATTGCCCAGCCACTCGACCTTGTAAGTCAGGTCGACTTCCGGTCCGACCGCGAAAATCCTGGCGCCACGCTTGATCGCCTTGCGGATGCGGGTGTTCACCAGCGGCGCTTCCCAACGCAGGTTGGTGCCGACGAGCAGGATGACGTCCGCCGTCTCCAGATCAGCGAGCGGCGTGTTGAACACCACCGACGAAAGGCTCGACACATCGTAGGCAAGGCCGGTCTGCCGCCCTTCCAGCATCGTGCCGCCCAGCTTTTCGACCAACAGCTTGCCTGCAAACATCGTTTCGCAATCGAGCAGGTCGCCGGCGATCGCCGCGACGCTGCCGCCATGCTGGACAGCGGCGATCGCCTGGAACGCTTCTTCCCATGTCGCGGCGATCAGCTTGCCGTCCTTACGGACGAATGGCTTGTCGAGCCGCTTGCGCACCAGCCCGTCGACATTGTGCCGGGTCTTGTCCGACGCCCATTCCTCATTCACGTCATCGTTGATGCGCGGCACCGCGCGCAGCACCTGACGCCCGCGACTGTCGAGGCGAATATTGGTCCCCACCGCGTCCATGACGTCGATCGCATGGGTCTTTTTCAGCTCCCAGGGACGCGCTTCGAAGGCGTAGGGTTTGGACGTCAGCGCACCGACCGGGCAAAGGTCAACCACATTGCCCGACAGCTCACTCTTGGCGGCATGTTCCAGATAGGTGGTGATCTGCATATTCTCGCCGCGATAGATCGCGCCGATCTCCGGCACGCCCGCGACTTCCTCGGCAAAGCGCACGCAGCGGGTGCACTGGATGCAACGGGTCATGACCGTCTTGACGATCGGCCCCATATATTTCTCGGTAACGGCCCGCTTATTCTCGTCGTAACGGCTACCGCCCCGACCATAGGCCACGGACTGGTCCTGCAAATCGCATTCACCACCCTGGTCGCAAATCGGGCAGTCGAGCGGGTGGTTGATGAGCAGAAACTCCATTACCCCCTCGCGCGCCTTCTTGACCATTTCGGTCTGGGTGAAGATTTCCTGATTGTCGGCAGCGGGCAGCGCGCAGCTGGCCTGCGGCTTAGGCGGCCCGGGCTTCACCTCGACCAGGCACATGCGGCAATTGCCGGCGATCGAAAGCCGCTCATGATAGCAGAAACGGGGGATTTCCTTCCCCGCCAACTCGCAGGCCTGCAGGACAGTCGCCCCTGCCGGCACTTCAAGTTCTACGCCGTCTACTTTGACCTTGGGCATTACATTTTCCCCGAAGGAGTCGGGTCGGTCATGCCGGCCTGCGCCTCCCGATACATGGCTTCGGCTATCACTGCCATCACCGTTGACTTACTTAACTGAGCGCTTTTCCCTTTTGGAAAGCAGGCTCCCATGAATGGAACCAAAGAGGAAAAAGCCTGTGTTTCTTTTTCGCTTGCGGCCTGAGCAAGCAGCAAGCCTCTCGCACCATTCACATCAGCCCGAATGACGCAACTTGCGAAATCCAGCATCAATATCTGGACTGCCCCACCATTGCTCGTCGGATCGTTGACATAGACGGTATAATCCGGAGCGGCAGGCGCCAATCCAGGGCTACGATCACCGAAATCCTTTTTGTAGAGAGAACGAAAAACAGCCCCGCGCATCAGACTGCTGGGCATGGTTAGTTGTCCGCTGAATAAGCAACGATCGACTGCCATACGCTTCAAAGCGCGTCGCTCGTCTGCGCTGCCATATAACGCGCCTAAAAGCTGGGCAACATCGTCTTTCCGGCGTTCAACCACGCAATCTGCAAATTCCTCAGCTGCCACGCGTCCACGTTCAGCGTCTGACAAGCCAATTTTATCGGGAATGCGAGCCTGTCGAGGTTGGCGAATCAGAGAACCGGTTTCCGTTTCCAGCCGCGCCTGGCCCCACGCGGGCTGTCCCGCGCAGGCTAACGCAATCAAAAGGATAGAGGCGGTTCTCGACCTCACTCAGCAGTCTCCACAGCCTGCGCGTGGCGCCTGAGCAATGATTGGATAATCCACGCCTCACGCATTGGGACGACCCCGGAATAGATTCCAGTTCGGCACGACGACCGCGACGAACATGACAAGAAACAGGGCATAGCCCCAGGTAAAGCCCCATGTCTGGGACAGGAAAAAGCCCTTGATGACCTGAATGCCCGCGCCAGCCACATAGAGATAGACGCCAAGCGCCTTGGCCAGTCCGGTCAGGTAAGCGCCGAACACCGCCATGACCATCCCCACCAGCGTCGCGATGACGATCGGTTCGCCATAAAGCGACGGCGCGTCCGCCAGCGCGAACACCAGCGTGACGAAGAAGGCCGCCCAGATAAGGGCGAAACCCCATCCGAACACCCGCAGCGTCTTGTAGCCGGTGACAGGCTGCTCGATCACTCGGCAGCCTCCATCACCGGCGCGCCGCGTTCGGCGATCCGGCGCTCGATCTCAGGGCGGAAATGGCGGATCAGGCCTTGGATCGGCCAGGCGGCCGCGTCCCCCAGCGCGCAGATGGTGTGACCTTCGACCTGCTTGGTCACCTGGAACAGCATGTCGATTTCGCTCTGGTCGGCGTCGCCGGTGCGCAGCCGCTCCATTACCCGCCACATCCAGCCGGTGCCTTCGCGGCACGGCGTGCACTGCCCGCAGCTTTCATGCTTGTAGAAATAGGACAGGCGCGAAATGGCGCGGACGATGTCGGTCGACTTGTCCATGACGATGACAGCGGCGGTGCCAAGACCCGATCCGAGCGCCTTCAGCCCGTCAAAGTCCATCGGCGCGTCCATGATCTCCTTCGCCGGCACCAGCGGCACCGACGAACCGCCGGGGATCACCGCCAGCAGATTGTCCCAGCCGCCGCGAATGCCGCCGCAATGGCGGTCGATCAACTCGCGGAATGGAATGCCCATCGCCTCTTCGACCACGCAGGGCTTGTTCACATGACCGCTGATCTGGAACAGCTTGGTGCCCAGATTATTGGGTCGCCCGATGGAGGCGAACCATTCGGGCGAGCGCCGCAGGATCGTCGGGCCGACCGCGATCGATTCCACATTGTTGACCGTTGTCGGGCATCCATAAAGGCCCGCGCCCGCCGGGAAGGGCGGCTTCAGGCGCGGCTGGCCTTTCTTGCCCTCCAGGCTTTCGATCTGTGCGGTTTCCTCGCCGCAAATATAGGCGCCCGCGCCGCGATGGACGAACACGTCGAAATCATAGCCCGACCCGCAGGCATTCTTGCCCAGGAAGCCCTTGGCATAGGCCTGCTCGACGGCGGCGAAGAGGACCTTCGCCTCATAGATAAATTCGCCGCGGATATAGATGTACGCCGCGCGCGCGCGCATCGCGAAACCGGCGATCAGCGCGCCTTCGATCAGCTTGTGCGGATCGTGGCGGATGATCTCGCGGTCCTTGCAAGACCCCGGTTCGGATTCGTCGGCGTTGATGACCAGGAAGCTCGGCCGGCCGTCTTTGCTTTCCTTGGGCATGAAGCTCCACTTCATGCCGGTCGGGAAGCCCGCGCCGCCGCGACCGCGCAGGCCGGACGCCTTGATGCGGTTGATGATCTCGTCCTGGCCGATCTCCAGCAGGGCCTTGGTATTGTCCCAGTCGCCGCGCTTCATCGCCGCGTCAATGCCCCAATCCTGGAAGCCATAGACGTTGGTGAAGATGCGATCCTTGTCGGCCAGCGGACCGACAAACGGCGGCGGCGCGGGGGGCGCGGTATCTTCGGCCATTATCGGCCCTTTCCGATCAGTTTTTCAGCAACGAAATAGGCGAGCACGGCCACCGCCAGCCCGAGGACGAGGCCCAGCACCGCGCCCAATATCTTAAGCGCGATGATAAAGACGACGATCGCGAGGATGATGGAGACAAGCGCGCTCATGCGGCGGTGGCTCCCCACTGGCCGCGATAATCATGATTGTCCTCGACCATCTCTTTCAGACTGGTCGGCCCTCCCTCGGGGCAGCTGGTCTGCCGCTCGATCTGCGGACCGATCTTCGGCTGTTTTCCAGCTGCCAAGTCGTCCAGGATCGCGCTCATGCTGTCATAGGTCAAATCTTCGAAATTATCGTCGTTGATCTGGACCATCGGCGCGTTGGCGCAGGCGCCCAAGCACTCGACCTCGGTCAGAGTGAACAGGCCGTCGGGCGTGGTCGACCCCTTCACCAGCCCCTTATTCTTGCAGGCCGAAAACACATCGTCCGACCCGCGCAGCATGCAGGGCGTCGTGCCGCACACCTGCACATGATAGCGGCCGACCGGCGCGAGGTTGTACATGGTGTAGAAGGTCGCGACTTCATAGACGCGCATGTAGGGCATATCGAGCTGGCGGGCGATATATTCCATCACCGGCACGGGCAGCCAGCCCTGCGTCTGCGTCTCCGCGCCGACCTGCCGCTGGGCGAGATCGAGCAGCGGCATCACGGCGGACTGCTGGCGGCTGGCGGGATAGCGGGCGATGACCTTCTTGGCCTGTTCGGCATTTTCGGCGGTCCACTCGAACGCGCCCCAGCGCGCGCGGGTTTCGGCCTCATCAGGGATATGGGGTGCGTCAGCCATCAGATTTCACCGCGCCAAGTTGCTTTCGCAACGAAGAAAGTCTGGATCGCCGCAGCGGACCCGAAGATACCAAACGCGAGCATGGTCAATGTCTCATATTCAAAAATTTGGCCCGAAAAGATCATGAGCGCAAACACCGCCCAAGCAGGCAGTCCCAGGAACAGCGTGTAGGCTCGCACCCATTTCGGCAGCACCGCCCACATGCGACGGTAGCCAAAAATGTCGGCGCGCTTCGCGGTCATCACCGGTCACACTCCCCGAACACGATGTCCATCGCGCCCAGAACGGCGGTGGTGTCGGCGAGCATGTGGCCCTTCATCATGAAGTCCATCGCCTGCAGGTGCGAGAAAGCGGTCGGGCGGATCTTGCAGCGATAGGGCTTGTTGCTGCCGTCGGCGACCAGATAGACGCCAAATTCGCCCTTGGGGCTTTCGGTCGCCACATAGACTTCGCCGGCGGGGACGTGGAAGCCCTCGGTGTAAAGCTTGAAGTGGTGGATCAGCGCCTCCATCGATCGCTTCATCTCGCCACGCTTGGGCGGCACCACCTTGCGGTCGAAGCTCGCGATCGGCCCTTCGGGGATTTCATTGAGGCACTGCTTCATGATCCGCGCGGACTGGCGCACTTCCTCGACGCGGACCATGAACCGGTCATAGCAGTCGAAATTGGTGCCGACCGGAACGTCGAACTCCATTCGGTCATAGACGTCATAGGGCTGCGCCTTGCGGATATCCCACGGGATACCCGACCCACGGATCATCGGGCCGGAAAAGCCCCATTTCAGCGCGTCTTCCTTGCTCACCACGGCAATGTCGACATTGCGCTGCTTGAAGATGCGGTTGTCAACCACCAGGCTCATCGCGTCCTCGAACAGACGCGGCAAACGCGTGTCGAGCCAGTCGGCGATGTCGGTCAAAAGCTTCAGCGGTACATCCTGATGCACGCCGCCCGGCCGGAAATAGGCCGAGTGCATCCGCGCGCCCGACGCCCGCTCGAAGAAGTTGAGGCAATCCTCGCGAATCTCGAACAGCCACAGGTTGGGCGTCATCGCGCCCACGTCCATCACGTGCGACCCGAGGTTCAGCATGTGATTGCAGATGCGGGTCAGCTCCGCGAAGAAGACGCGCAGATATTGCGCGCGCAGCGGCACTTCCAGGTTCAGCAGCTTTTCGACCGCCAGCACATAGCTATGCTCCATGCCGAGCGGCGAGCAATAGTCGAGCCGGTCGAAATAGGGCAGCGCCTGCAGATAGGTCTTATACTCGATCAGCTTTTCGGTGCCGCGATGCAGCAGGCCGACATGCGGGTCGCAACGCTCAACGATCTCGCCGTCCAGCTCCATGACGAGGCGCAGCACGCCGTGCGCCGCCGGGTGCTGCGGACCGAAGTTGATCGTGTAATTCTGGATGTCCGTATCGCCCAGCGTCGGATCGCTGGCGTCGGTGCGGTGCTCCAGTTCGTCCAGATAATCGGCCATTACGCCTTGTCCTCCGGCTTGGCTGTGCCCTTGCCTTCGTCAGTATGCTCTTCCGGCTTCACCGGCGCATCATCCGACTTGGCGGCTGCCTTCGCATTGGCCGGCTCACCAGCCCCCGTATCGCTCTTGCTCTCGGTCGTCTTGGGCGTGCCGCCCTTCGCATCGCCCTTGGGCGCGGCCGGCGGCGGCGGTGGAGCGGGCGCAGGCGTCGGCGCGCCGGGCGCCTGGCCGGCCTTTTCGTCGCCCGGCAGCACATATTGCGCGCCTTCCCACGGGCTCATGAAATCGAAACTGCGAAAATCCTGCGCCAGGCGGACCGGCTCATAGACGACCCGCTTATCCTCTTCGGAATAGCGCAATTCGACATAGCCGGTCAGCGGGAAGTCCTTCCGCTGCGGATGGCCCCTGAACCCGTAGTCGGTCAGGATGCGGCGCAGGTCGGTATTTCCTTCAAACACGACGCCATACATGTCGAACACTTCGCGTTCCAGCCAGCCGGCGACCGGCCAGATGTGCGTGACGGTCGGCACCGGCATATTTTCGTCCGTGCTCACCTTCACGCGGATGCGGTGATTCCGCGTGACGCTCAGCAGATGATAACAGACCTCGAACCGCTCGGCCCGATCGGGATAATCGACCCCGGCAATCTCCATCAACTGCTGATAATGCGCCCCATCGCGCAGCGCGACCATGGCGTTGGCCAGCTCCTCACGCGCAACCGTGAAGCTCAGTTCGTCGGCATGGTCGACGGTTTCGATCAGCATCGACCCAAGAAGGGTGCCGATTTCCTCGGCGATCCCATCGATGGTCGCAATGCGGGGTGCAGAATGGCCCATATTAACGCTCGATCGTCCCGATGCGGCGGATCTTCCGCTGCAACTGCATCACGCCATAGAGCAGCGCTTCGGCGGTCGGCGGGCAACCCGGCACGTAAATGTCGACCGGCACGATGCGATCGCAGCCGCGCACCACCGAATAGCTGTAGTGATAATAGCCACCGCCATTGGCGCAGCTGCCCATCGAAATCACATATTTCGGGTTGGACATCTGGTCATAGACCTTGCGCAGGGCCGGCGCCATCTTGTTGCAGAGCGTGCCCGCAACGATCATCACGTCGGACTGGCGCGGCGACGCACGCGGCGCGGCGCCAAACCGCTCCATGTCGTAACGCGGCATGTTCACATGGATCATCTCGACCGCGCAGCACGCCAGGCCAAAGGTCATCCACCACAGCGATCCCGTGCGCGCCCACTGAAACAGCTCCTCGGTCGAGGTGACAAGGAAGCCCTTGTCGCTGACTTCGCCGTTCAGCGCGTTGAAGAAGTCCTGGTCGGGTTGGGTGCCCACCGGCGGCATGGTGCCGGGGATGGGCCGCTCAAGTTCTACTCCCAATCGAGTGCTCCCTTCTTCCACGCATAGACGAGGCCGAGCACCAGCTCCGCTATGAAGATCATCATCGTCGCCCAGCCGGCCCAGCCGATCTGGTCCAGGCTGACCGCCCAGGGAAACAGGAACGCCGCTTCAAGATCGAAGATGATGAAGAGAATGGCGACCAGATAGAAACGCACGTCGAACTGGCTGCGCGGCTCTTCGAATGCGGGGAAACCGCACTCATATTCGCTGAGCTTTGCCGGGTCTGGCTGATGCGCGCCAGTCAGGCGGCCGACCAGCATCGGCAGAAAAACGAAGGTGCCGGAAAGCAGCAAGGCAATCCCGAGAAAAATCAGGATCGGCAGATATTGGGCAAGATCGACCAACGGAGTCCCCTGGGCGAAAAGGTTGTGGGCGCGCTTTAGGCCCGCTGCATATGCGAAGCAAGGGGCCAAGGGCATGAGAATGAATCGCAAAAAGGCCAAGTCATTGAAGCGCTTGGCCCTTGTCGGTCATCGCAACGCGCCAGCAACCAATTTATGCAATTTGGAATGGATCGCGTCATTGCCCGCGATCACTTCCCGGCGGTCGATCATCTGGTCGCCGCCGCGAAAATCGCTGACGAAACCACCGGCTTCGCGCACCAGCAACATGCCCGCAGCCACGTCCCAGGGTTGCAGACCGCTCTCCCAAAAGCCGTCATATCGACCGGACGCGACATGGGCGAGGTCGAGCGACGCCGCGCCAAAGCGGCGGAGCCCCGCGACAGAAGGCGCGACCGCGCCAAAGATGCGCGACCATTGCGCCATGTCGCCATGGCCCATGAAAGGAATGCCGGTCGCGATGACGCAATCGGCCATGTCGCGCCGCGCCGACACGCGCAGTCGCTGGTCATGACGCCAGGCGCCCCGGCTTTTTTCCGCCCAATAGCTTTCATCCGTCACCGGCTGATAGATAAGGCCGGTCGTCACTTCCCGCTTGTTGCCGCCATAGAGCGGCTCCTCGACCGCGATCGAGATGGCGAAATGGGGAATGCCGTGCAGGAAATTGGTCGTGCCGTCGAGCGGGTCGATGATCCAGCGCGGCTTGGTCGGGTCGCCGGCAATTTCGCCGCCTTCCTCCAGCAGGAAGCCCCAGTCAGGCCGGGCCTTCTGCAATTCCTCCACCAATGTGCGTTCGGCCTGCTCATCGGCCTTCGACACGAAATCGGCCGGCCCCTTGCGGCTGACCTGCAGATGCTCGACCTCGCCGAAGTCGCGACGCAGTTTCGAACCCGCCTTGCGCGCGGCGCGCTCCATGACGGTGAGAAGGCCGGAATGCGATACCATGTTCATTCTCCGCCGCCCGTACCGGCGGCTTGCTGGGTTATTACTTGGGCGCGGCGGCAGGCGCGGCGGGCGGGCGATAGCCGCAGGCGCCGGCGATTACCGCCAGCATCTGCGACGCATCCTTGCGGTCGACCTTGCCGGGATTGGCAGCGACGACCTTGTCCACCGCGCCGCTGATCTGAGACACCGAATTGCTGTAGAGGCATTCGAACAGCTTGTTCTTCACCGGCTGTTCGACCTCATCGGATTGGAGCGCGCTGCTCATGACCCGCAGCACGAACGCTGCATTGGCAAGCTGCGCCTTGGACGGTCCGGCTTGCGCGTGAACCGTCGCCGGGAACAGGCCCGCCGCCAGCGCACCCGCCAGCATCATGCCGCGCCCCATGCCCATTACTCGGCCCGCTTCACATATTCTCGTTCGTAGACATCGACCACGATGCGCGTGCCGGTGACAATATGCGGCGGAACCATGACGCGCACGCCATTGTCGAGGATCGCGGGCTTGTAGCTGGCCGAGGCGGTCTGCCCCTTCACCACGGCGTCCGCTTCCACAACGGTCGCTTCAACCGTTTCGGGCAGTTGCACGCTGATCGGCCGTTCTTCATACATTTCCAGCATGACCATCATGCCGTCCTGCAGGAAGGCCGATGCCTCACCCACCAGATCCTGCGGCAGGTTGATCTGCTCATAGGTTTCGGTGTCCATGAAGACGAGCATGTCGCCTTCGGCATAGAGATACTGGAAATCCTTGGTATCAAGCCGGATGCGCTCGACGGTTTCGGCTGAACGGAAGCGCACATTATTCTTGCGGCCGTCGATCAGGTTCTTGAGTTCCACCTGCATATAGGCACCGCCCTTGCCGGGCTGGGTATGCTGGATCTTCACAGCGCGCCACAGGCCGCCGTCATATTCGATGTTGTTGCCGGGACGAATCTCGACGCCGCTGATCTTCATTGGAAGAGCCTGCCTATATGTCTGAATGGATAAAGAGCCGGCCTCGTGGGAGGCTGGGCGCGCCTTTACCCGGTGATCGGCAACAGGGCAAGGGGGGCCGCGTTCTGCCGCCACGCTGCCAGGGCAAACACCCTTCATTGGCGATGAAGCAGGGGATAGGGATTGATCGGCGTTCCGCCATACCAGGCCTCGCCCGGCCGCATCTCGTGAATGGCGAAATGCAGGTGCGGCGCCGCGTCGTCTGCATTGCCTGTGCTTCCGACCGTCCCGATCGTCTGACCACGCCGCAGCCCCTGCCCTTCCCTCAGCCCCGGCGCATAGCCGTCGAGATGGGCGTAATAATAGATGCGCCTGCCATCGGGCGAGCGCTGATACACGGTCCGGCCACCTTCCTCGCTCCAGAACAGTTTTTCGATGCGGCCGTTCGCGGCAGCGACAACCCGCCTCCCGCGCGCGGCCATGATGTCGATCGCATCATGCGGTCGCGCGCCACCCGCACGCGCCTGCGTGAACGTATCCATCAGAGCGAACGGCGACACGCCCTCGACCGGAACGACCAGCCCGCCGGATTCAGCCAATTGTGGAGGTTGGGACGATCGGGGAGATGCCGGTGACGACGGCGCATCGGCGGGCATGATGCGCACACAGAATTGGGCAAATGCGATACAAAGGAGCAGCGCAGCAACGCCCCCGCCCCACGCCCGGCGGCTCACGCCTGGAACTTCGCCTTGACGCCGGTCTTCACCATCTGCGCAAGCCGTGCGGCATCCCAATTGGTCAGGCGAATGCAGCCATGGCTTTCCGTCCGACCGATCGTCTGCGGTTCAGGCGTGCCGTGAATGCCATAATGATCCTTGGACAGGTCGATCCACACGACGCCGACCGGGCCGTTGGGCCCCGGCTTCAATACCGCCTTCTCGTCCTTCGATGACGCATCCCAGAAGAGGTCGGGATTATAATGGAAGTCCGGATTGCGGCTGACGCCCTTGATTTTCCATTCACCGATCGGCAGCGGGTCATGCTGCGACCCGGTGGTCACAGGAAATTGCGCGATCATGCGATTGTCGGCGTTATAGACCTTCAACAGCCCTTCTGATTTGTCCACGACGATATGGTCGGCCTGTGGCTGGTCCTTGGCGACGCCCAGGCTTGCCAGCGTTTCGCCCCAGCCGCGTTCATCGCCCTTGATCTGCGCGACCGGCTGATTGTCGATGGCGGGCACGCGGATGGTGGCACCCGCTCCGACCTTTGTCGTGGGTGAATTGAGCGCCACCAGTGCCTCGGGCGTCGTATGAAAGCGCTCGGCCAGCTTCTCCATCAAGTTACGATAGGTCAGCGCCGGCAAGCTGGCCTGCTCGTTCAATCCCGTGGGGATGGTGAAAAACGGTCCGCGCGCGAAATCCGCCGGGATTTTGACCAGATATGTGGTCGGCCGTGCTTCGCCTTCCAGCAGCATATTGGCGGTCTTCTGGTCAAATTCCCCCGTCACCGGCAGGTCATGCGCTTCCTGGAAACCGCGCAGCGCCGCCTTATAGCTCATGCCGTCCTTTCCATCGAGCACGCCCGGCGAAAATCCCCACCGATCAAGCGCCACCTGCGCCATCAAAATGCGATTGGGCTGTTTGGGGGTCTGTTCGGGAACGACCTCAAAATCATAGGCCGCATTTTTTGCCGCCATCTGGGCTGCCGCGTCATTGCCTGACTTGACGGCCTCCTGCGCCGGCTGGCTGTCATTGGCGTCGGTGACGGTCACGTTGCAGGCGCTGCACAGGAAGGCGGCAAGCAGGACAGTATTTCGCAAGGCATATTCTCCATTTCGGTGGAGCACCAACGCCGCATGGAGAAAAGGGATGCGCGGCCCTAATGCGCGTAGATCATCTTGCGCGTCATCCCGCCATCGACCGCGATCTGCTGCCCGGTGATGAACGCAGCACCTTCCGAAGCCAGAAACGCCACCGTGGCGGCAATATCCCCCGGCTCGCCGACACGGCCAACTGGATGCTGCTCGCGGTCGATATCGCGATGGTCCGCCGGCGCGCGCTCCGATGCCTTGGCCCATGGGCCCGTCTCGATCCAGCCGGGCAGGATGGCGTTGCACCGAATATCGGGGCCAAGGCTGATGGCAAGTGCGTGATTGAGCGCCAAGAGAGCGCCCTTGGCTGCCGCATAGGCCTCACAATGCGGCTCCGACTGGATCGCGCGCGTGGACGCCATCAGCACGATGCTGCCCTTGCGTTGCCTCAGCAATGGCACGGCGGCGCGCGTCATCAGAAATGCCCCGGTCACATGACTGTCCTGCCATCGCCGCCAATCCTCGAGCGCCAGCTTGTCGATCGGCCCGCTGACCGGATCGGCCAGCCCCGCATTGGACACGAGCAGGTCCAGGCCGAGCTGCGCATCGTCCTTGATCCAGTCACTCACGGCATCAAACGCCTTTGCCACCGCCGCTTCATCGCTGACATCAGCTTCCAGCGCCAGCAGGCGATCACTGGGCATCTCGGCCGTCAGATCACGGACAGCTTCGCCATCCTTGTCGATCGCGACGACACGCCACCCCTCGGCAATCAGATGCTGAACGATGCCCTTGCCAATGCCCTGCGCGCCGCCGGTAACGATGCCGGTCCGGGTCATGATGCCTTCCTTTCGTCAGGCGCGCGGGGGCGGCGGCTTGCTCGCCAGAACGTCCGCGAACGCTGCGACCCCAGCGCGCGGCCCTGCCGGATGGTTCCACACCGCCCCGCTGACCGCCAGGAAATCCGCGCCCGCCGCTACCAGGGGGGCAGCATTATCCGCCGTGATGCCGCCAATCGCCACGCAGGGCAGTTCGAACAAGGTCGTCCACCAGCCAAGGATCGACGGCTCCGGGCGGTGCATCGTTTCCTTGGTCGTCGTCGGGTAAAAGGCCCCGAAAGCGACATAATCCGCGCCCGCCTCTCCGGCCTCCATGGCCAGATGCCGACTGTCATGGCATGTCACGCCAATCTGCACCTTGGGGCCAAGCAGCTTGCGCGCGGTCTTGGGGTCGCCATCGCCCTGCCCCAAATGCACGCCATCCGCGCCCAGACGCTGCGCCAGCACCACGCTGTCATTGATGATGAAGGCAACATTCCGGTCCACGCACAATGCCTGCAGAGGCTCTGCCGCGCGCGCGATGTCATCGTCCGGCATTCCTTTCAGCCGCAGCTGAAAAGCGGCGACGTGCCCGCCATCGAAGGCCGTCGCAAGCCGATCGACGAAGCTCGCGTCGATCGCCGGAGGCGAAATCAGGTAAAGCTGGCAGGCGGGGCGAAAGCCCTGTTCGAACTGGGCTGCGAATTGCGGGTCGAGCGCCAGTTCCTCGTCGGTAAAATCGGTCATGGCCGCCTTATAGCTGCTCCGCCGCCCGCGCCAAGGCCGGCTATGGATCGAACCACAGCCCGCTGATAGCATGATCGCAAATTTTAGGGGGATGTTTCCATGCGCTGCGTTCTGGCCCTTTTACTCCTGTTGCCCGCCGTGCCGATCCAGGCTGAGACCGATGGCCGGCCCCGCGCGCGCGAAGCGGGCGTCACCGTCGGCATCCTCCAGCCCGGCCCGCTCAATGCCATCACCGATGTCAAAGGCGTCAAGGTCGGCCAGGTGACATTGCCACGCAGCCGCGACGTGAACACGGGCGTCACCGCCATCCTGCCCCATGGCGGCAACCTCTTTCAGGACAAGGTGCCGGCCGGCTTCGTCGCCTATAATGCGTTCGGCAAGTTCATGGGGTCGACCCAAGTCGTGGAACTGGGCGAAGTCGAAACGCCGATCCTGCTGACCAATACCCTGAACGTGGCGGAAGCCGCCGCCGCTGCCGTCGAATGGACCTTGGCGCAACCGGGCAATGAAGAAGTCCGGTCGGTCAACGCGGTCGTGGGCGAAACCAATGATGGCCTGCTCAACGACATTCGCGCGCGCCATGTCAGCATCGCCGATGCCCGCCGCGCGATCGAGACGGCAGCCACTGGCCCGGTGGAGGAAGGCGCGATCGGCGCTGGCGCCGGCACTGTCGCCTTCGGGTTCAAGGCAGGAATCGGAACCGCGTCCCGCATCCTGCCGGCGTCGCTGGGCGGATGGACGATCGGCGTCCTTGTCCAGGCCAATTATGGCGGCGTCCTGACCATTGCAGGCGTTCCCGTGGGCGTGAAGCTTGGCCGCTACGACTATCGGCAACAGGTGGAGGACAGGAAAGCCGACGGCTCCGTCGTCATCGTCATCGCCACCGACGCGCCCTTGTCCGATCGCAACCTGCGCCGGGTCGCCGAGCGCGCTTTTGCCGGCATCGCCCGGACCGGGTCGAGTTTCTCCAACGGCTCAGGCGACTATGCGCTGGCATTTTCGACGGCACAGGCCGTGCGGCGAACCTCCGAGAGGCGCAAGGGCGTGGCCAATGTTGAGGACCTGCCCAACGATGATATCTCGCCGATCTTTCAGGCGACGATAGAAGCGACCGAGGAAGCTGTCCTCAACGCCCTGTTCAAGGCGCGCACCATCGAAGGCCATCGCGGCACCGCGCAGGCCCTGCCCTTGGACAAGGTGCTGCCTATGCTGGAGACGAAGCCCTAACAGCGTTGGCGACGGTCGATCGCCGCCAACACCTTTTATGGGATCAGGCCGCGACCGGCTGTTTTGCGGTCGACGCGGCGTGGATTTCGTCGATCGCCTCGGCGAGCGCCGCGTTGAATTCCTCGTCGCTCATCTGATGGCGCAGGTCGTTCAACAGCGCCCGGCTAAAGCTCGCGATGATGCCGCGGTTCTTCGCCAGTTCGGCGCACGCCTCGGTGCGGCTGAAGCCGCCGGACAAGGCGACGACGCGTAGCACCTTGGGGTGATCGACCAACGGATCGAACAGCCCCGCCTTCGCCGGCAGCGACAATTTGAGCATGACCTGCTCGCCTTCGGGCAAGCCATCCAGATTTTTGAGGATTTCCTCCAGCAGGATCTGATCAGCCTCGGCGCGTTCAGGCGACTTGATGTTCACTTCCGGCTCGATGATCGGCATCAGGCCGCCGGCCAGCACCTGGCGACCGATCTCGAACTGTTGCGCGACGACGGCGGCAATGCCTTCACGATTGGCGAGATTGATGACCGAGCGCTCCTTGGTACCAAACACGCCCAGGCCCTTTGCGCGCGCCAACAGCGCGTCAAGTTCCGGCATCGGCTTCATCATCTGGACGCCATTGGCTTCATTCTCCAGGCCCTTGTCGATCTTGATAAAGGGCACGACGCCCCGATCAATCAAAGCCGCCGGGGTCGGCTTGCCGTCGACCGTGCCGTCCATCGTCCGTTCGAACAGGATCGCGCCCAGAACCTTCTCTCCACTGAAGGCCGGCGCGGTGATGATGCGGCTGCGCATCGCGTGGATCAGGCCAAACATTTCCTCATCGTTCGACCAAGCACCTTCCTCGATCCCATAGCCCTTGAGCGCCTTGGGCGTCGACCCGCCGCTCTGGTCGAGCGCGGCGATGAAGCCGTTTCCTTCGGCGATCTTCTGCCTCATATCCTGATCCAGCATCTGCACATACCTTCTCTCATGGCGCTACCCCTCCGGCAGCGCAAAATCGGGCGATCCACTGCTTTAGCCGCGGGGACCGCACGGACGGATAGTCCGCCCTGCCCGCCCAAGCTGTTAGCGAGCGCCATGCCGCACCGCAAGAATGTTCGCCCCTTTTGGCCTTTGCGGCCGGAACCGCGCCTGCTAGCGACAGGACGGGGTGTGAAGGGGGCAATATTCATGCAGGCAATGCGTAAATTCATGCTGGTGACGGCGATGCTGCTGGCATGGCCGACCCAAGCCGCGACCAGGCCTGTCATCGGCGCCGCCGCCCCAGATTTCGAACTGACGCTGGTCGACGGCCGCAAAATATCCCTCGCCGACCTCAAGGGTCAGGTCGTCGTTCTGAATTTCTGGGCGACATGGTGCGTTCCCTGCCGCAAGGAATTGCCGACGCTGGACAGCTATTATGCGATCCAGCAGGCCCACGGCCTCAAGGTCTTCGCGATCACCACCGAGGATTCGGTGCCCTTGGTGCGCCTGAAAAAGCTGTTCGCCGCCATGCACATCCCCTCGGCACGGCGGATAAAGGGGCCTTATGGACCGCTGACCGGCGTCCCGACCAACTTCGTGATCGATCGGTCCGGCGTGCTGCGCTATGCGCAATCGGGTGCCTTCGATCTGGAAGATCTCAACCGGGTCCTCATTCCGCTTTTGCGGGAACCGGCGCCATCCTGAATTGTTGCAGCGCACAATTTTCTGATGACGTAACCTTGATTGGTTTCGCATGACCACCCATTAGGCGCTGATGACGACATATCCCGCTTCGCCGCGAACCGACCTTGGCCGCCCAGCCATTTTCCTCATGGCGCTGGCGTGCGGGGTCATTGTCGCGAACCTCTATTATGCCCAGACCCTGATCGACGTGATCGGACCGGAAATCGGCATGTCCGCCGGCATGGCGGGGTTGATCACGACGCTCACGCAATTGGGCTATGGCCTGGGACTCTTCCTGATTGTCCCCATCGCCGACCTGTTCGAAAATCGGCGCATCGTTCTGGCTTCGATCGGCGTCACCGTCATTGGCTGCCTTGCGGTTGCGGCTTCGCAGGGGCCGCTCAGCTTCCTCGTCGCCTCGATCGTCACTGGCGTCGGCGCCACCGGCGCGCAGGTGCTGGTCCCGCTTGCATCGCATCTGGCCGCGCCCGAACGGCAGGGTCGCGTCGTCGGCACGGTGATGAGCGGCCTGCTCTTCGGTATCATGCTCGCTCGCCCCGTTGCCAATTTCCTTGCCGGGTCATTGGGTTGGCGGTGGATATTCATTCTCTCTGCCATCGCGATGGTGCTGATCGGCGGTGCCATATGGCTCCTCTGCCCGCAACGGCTGCCGCGCGGCGACATGCGCTATGGCGAGGCGCTGGCCTCGACCTTCAGCCAGTTGCAGCAGCATCGCGTCGTGCGGATGCGTGCTTTCTATCAGGCGATGATGTTTGCGGCCTTCAACCTGTTCTGGACCGCAGCACCTCTGGCGCTGATCCGGGAATTCAATCTGGGTCATGCCGAAATCGGAGCGTTTGCCCTGGCTGGCGCGGGCGGGGCGCTGGTCGCACCCGTCGCCGGCTGGCTGGCGGACCGCCGCCTCACCCGCCCGACTTCGCTCGTTGGCCTTGCCGGCCTGTCGATCGGATTCCTGCTGGCGGACTGGACCGTCGCGGCCGGCAGTCTCATCGGCTTCACGGTGATGGCGGTGTTGATCGATGCGGCGGTGCAATTGAGCCAGATCACCGGTCAGAAACTGATTTTCTCCATCGACCCTGACGCGCGCGGCCGGATCAACGCGGCCTATATGACTGTCATGTTCGTAGTCGGCGCGCTGGGCTCGGTCATCGGATCAGCCACCTACGAAGCAGGGGGGTGGTCGGCCAGCGCTCTCGCCGGCGCGGTCATCGGCGGCACCGCAACCCTTTGCTTCCTGCTGTTCGACCGGGGCGCCAGTGCATCGTGCTGACGCACTGACCTGGTTCAGCCCATAAGCGCCTTTACGCCCGGCAGGTCCTTGCCTTCCATCCATTCGAGGAAGGCGCCGCCAGCCGTGGATACAAAACTGAAATCGTCCGCCACCCCGGCATGATTGAGCGCCGCCACGGTATCGCCGCCCCCAGCTACGGACGTCAACTGCCCTTCCTTGGTTAGCGCCGCGGCAGTCTTGGCAAGGGCAACCGTCGCCGCGTCGAAGGGCGTGATTTCGAACGCACCCAATGGCCCGTTCCACACCAGTGTGCGACAATTTTTGAGTGCGTCGCCCAGCGCTTCGACGGCGGCCGGGCCGACATCCAGGATCATCTCATCGTCGGCGACTTCATGCACATTGCAGGTTCGAAGCGACGCCGGATTTGCGGCAAATTCCTTGGCCACGACAACGTCATAGGGCAAATGGATGGTGCATCCCGCCGCTTCGGCGCGATCGAAGATCGTATCGACGGTATCGCTCAACTCCTTCTCGCAAAGCGATTTGCCAACATCGACGCCGCGCGCATAAAGGAATGTGTTGGCCATGCCGCCGCCGATGATCAGATGATCGACCTTTGCGACCAGATTGTTGAGCACGTCCAGCTTTGTCGACACCTTTGCGCCGCCGACGACCGCCGCAACCGGCTTGACCGGTTCGCCGAGCGCCGCCTGCAACGCATCCAGCTCTTTCTCCATCGACCGCCCGGCAAAGGCGGGCAGCTTATGCGCCAGACCTTCGGTGGACGCATGGGCGCGGTGGGCCGCGGAGAAGGCGTCATTGACATAGAGGTCGCCGATCGCGGCGATCGCAGCGATCAACGCCGGATCATTTTTTTCCTCACCGGCATGGAAACGCGTATTTTCGAGGATAGCGATGTCGCCGTTCCGCATCACCTTGATGCCGTCGATGGCGGCTTCACCCTGGCAGTCGGGAATGAACTGCACCTCGCGCCCCAGCACCTGCGTCAGCGGACGCGTGATCTTGCTCAGCGAATATTCCGGGTTCTTCTGTCCCTTGGGACGACCGAAATGCGCCAGGATCAGCACCTTGGCGCCGCGATCGGCCAGTTCCAGCACCGTGGGCATGGCGGCGCGCAGCCGCGTGTCATCCGTCACCGACCCATCCTGCATCGGCACGTTCAGATCCTCGCGCACCAGCACCACCTTGCCGGTGATATCGCCCATGTCGTCGAGTGTCTTGAACGGCTTGGCCATGATCGCTCCTAAAATCATTCTTGAATATCGTACCGCAGGCGAAAAACCCCGCCGGTCTGATCCGGCGGGGTTCATGAGAAGCTTACAGGAACTTCGCCATCACGCCAGTGGTGTCGATCATGCGATTGGAAAAGCCCCATTCATTGTCATACCAGCTGAGCACGCGAACCAGCGACCCGTCGATCACCGCCGTTTCCAGGCTGTCGACGGTCGAGCTGCGCGGGTCGCCATTATAGTCGATCGACACAAGCGGCTCGTCCGAATAGCCGAGCACGCCCTTGAGCGGACCGGATTCCGACGCCGCCTTGAGCAGGCCATTGACCTCTTCCTTCGTCGTCGCCTTCTTGGCGATGAACTTCAAATCCACGACCGACACATTCGGCGTCGGCACGCGCACCGACGATCCATCGAGCTTGCCCTTGAGTTCAGGCAGCACTTCGCCGACCGCGCGCGCAGCGCCCGTGGTGGTCGGAATCATCGACAGGGCAGCGGCGCGGGCGCGACGCATGTCCTTGTGAATCTGATCCAGCGTGTTCTGATCGTTGGTGTAGCTGTGGATCGTGGTCATAAAGCCCTTTTCGATCCCGATGGCATCGTTGAGGACCTTCGCGAGCGGGGCAAGGCAGTTGGTGGTGCAGCTGGCGTTCGAAATGACGATGTCATCGGCGGTCAGCTGGTCGTGGTTGACGCCAAACACGATCGTCTTGTCGACATTGGTGCCGGGCGCGGAAATCACGACGCGCTTGGCGCCGGCGGTCAGATGGGCGCCCGCCTTGTCCTTGGACGTAAAGATGCCGGTGCATTCCAGCGCGATTTCGACGCCCAGTTCGGCATGCGGCAGGTTGGCGGGATCGCGTTCGGCCGTCACCTTGATCTTCTTGCCGTCGATGACCAGGAAATCGCCGTCGACGCTCACGTCCCCGGCCCAGTTGCCATGGACGGAATCGCGCTTGAAAAGCAGGGCATTGGCGTTGGCATCGCCCAGGTCATTGATGCTGACCAGTTCCAGGTCATGGTCCGTGCGCGACAGGATGGCGCGCGCCACCAGGCGGCCGATACGTCCAAAACCGTTAATTGCTACCTTCGTTGCCACTGCACTAGCCTCCTGGTGTGTTGTTGTCGGTTAGGAATTGAGCGCCGCTTCAATCTGCGGCGCAATCTTCGCGGCGGTCAGGCCGAAATGGTCGTAAAGCGCAGGCGCGGGCGCAGACGCGCCAAAGCTGTCGATGCCGAAGCGCAGACCCGCAATGCCGGTATAGCGTTCCCAGCCAAAGGTCGTTCCCGCCTCGATCGACACGCGCAGCACATGCTGCGGCAGCAGATCGTCCTTGTAGGATTGCGGCTGCGCCTCGAAATGCGCCCAGCTGGGCATGGAAATGACGTCCGCGCCAATGCCTTTGTCTTCCAGCGCCTTCGCGGTGGCGACGGCGATTTCAACCTCCGACCCCGTGGCGATCAGCACGACCTTGCGCTCTGCCGTTGCCGCGATCAGGCGGTAAGCACCCTTCGCGCACAAATTCTCGCTCTTTTCGGTACGAAGCTGCGGCAGGTTCTGGCGGGTCAGCGCCAGCACCGACGGGCCGGTCGCATCCTTGAGCGCCAGTTCCCAGCACTCAGCCGTTTCGACAATGTCCGCCGGGCGATAGACGTCCAAGTTGGGAATCATGCGCAGCGACATGACATGCTCGATCGGCTGGTGCGTCGGGCCATCCTCGCCAAGACCGATCGAGTCATGGGTCAGGACGTGGATCACCCGCTGCTGCTGAAGCGCCGCCAAGCGAATGCCAGCGCGCATATAGTCGGAGAACACCAGGAACGTGCCCCCATAAGGGATGACGCCACCATGCAGCGCCATGCCGTTCATCGCGCAGGCCATGCCAAATTCGCGGATGCCATAATAGACATAGCGTCCGGCATAGTCGTCGCGGGTCAGCGGGCCGGTCGACTTGGTCTTGGTGTTGTTCGATCCGGTAAGGTCAGCCGAGCCGCCCAGCGTTTCGGGCAGCAAGTCGTTGATCGCGCTCAGCGCCAGCTCGCTCGCCTTGCGCGTGGCGACCTTTTGCGGATTGGCGATCAGGCTATCGATATAGGCATCCAGCGAGAAGTCGGCGGGCAGTTCGCCGGCCATCCGCCGGGAAAATTCGCCGCCTTGCGCGTGACCTGCCAGCCGTTCCTCCCAGGCGGCGCGACGATCGCGCCCCTTCGCGCCGATCGCCCTCCAGGCGGCGGCGACATCGTCGGGGATAACGAACGGTTCGGCGCCCCAACCGAGGAATGCGCGCGCGGCGGCGACTTCATCCTCGCCAAGCGCAGAACCGTGCACGCCCGATGTGCCCGCCTTGTTCGGCGCGCCGTAACCGATCTTGGTCGCGCAGGCGACAATCGACGGACGCGGATCGGCCACGGCTTCCGCCAGCGCGCGGCGCACGTCGGCGACGTCATGGCCGTCGCACGACACGACATGCCAGCCGGTTGCAGCATAGCGGGCCAGCACATCCTCGCTGCTCGACAGGTCGACCGCGCCATCGATGGTGATCTTGTTGTCGTCCCACAGGACGATCAGGCGCCCCAGGTTCAGATGACCGGCCAGCCCGATGGCTTCATGATTGATGCCCTCCATCAGGCAGCCGTCACCTGCAATCACCCAGGTGCGATGGTCGACCAGATCGTCGCCGAATTGGGCGTTCAGATGGCGTTCGGCAATCGCCATGCCGACGGCCGTCGCAAGGCCCGAACCCAACGGCCCGGTGGTGGCCTCGACGCCAGCCAGTTCAAAATTTTCCGGGTGCCCGGCGCAGGGGCTGTGCAGTTGTCGGAAGCTGGCAATGTCCTCGATCGTCGGGCGGGCATAGCCGGTCAGATGCAACAGGCTGTAGATCAGCATCGATCCGTGGCCAGCCGACAGGACGAAGCGATCCCGATCGGCCCAGTCGGGCTTGCTCGGATCGAACTTCATGTGGTCGTTGAACAAGACCGTCGCGACATCTGCCATGCCCATGGGCATCCCGGGGTGCCCGCTGTTGGCGGCCTGCACGGCGTCCATGGACAGCGCGCGGATGGCGTTGGCGAGCGATTTTTCGGAAACGGTCATGGTAGGCGGGCGTCTTTCCTGGGCTGGCGCGCTGCAAAAGGGCGCGCGCAAGTCGGCGAGTCGAGTTGCGTTTTCCTTTGTCGCGTCAAGTCCCATGCGTCAACCATGGCCGGGGGCAAAGCCGCGCCCGTCCGCGTGCTGGCGGGCTTTTGCGAAGGCTGCGCTTTGGCTATGACGAGTCCATGGCAAGTGAGCGGATGATGCAGGCGATTGGTGCGCTGGAACGGGCTGTCGGCCGCCTTGAGCAGGATGTGGCACGCTATATGTCGGCCGCCGCGTCCCCCAACCCATCGATCGACGTGCCCGCGGCCCATGCCGCGCTCCGCTCGCTCGATGCGTTAATCAGCGAACTTAAGGGGCGCAGCGATGGCTGAAACGACGTTGCAAATCGCTGGGCGTCACTATGACATCCGTTGCCGCGACGGGGACGAACCGCATCTCGCGCAGCTGGCAAACTTGATAGAGGAAAAAGCTCGGGTCGCTCAGCGATCTACGCCGGGCCTGACTGAAGTGCGCACACTTTTGTTCGCCGCGCTGTTTCTGGCCGACGAACTGACCGATCTGCGCAAGGCGGAAGCGGGCCGCCAGGAAAAGCTGAGCCTAGAGGCCGACGACGATCAGGCGGCGCAGGCGGTCGAGCAACTGGCGGGCCGTATCGAAAAGCTGCGCGAGACCCTTGCCGCGGCGGCCGCGGCCGCTTAGATTATAGGACGACGGGCACTGCGCGGCACGAGCTTTAGCGAACATCCCTGAGGCGATAATCACATCCACGGGGGCTGTCCCTGGGCGGGTTCAGGCCCGATCTACATGGTCCCCACCTGACGTTGAGGCGTCAGAGGATTTTCCAGCAAACGACCGAGGCGGTCCCGTCACCCTCCCCAGCCTGAACGAAAGCCGATGATGAGCGACCAGAGCCCCGCCGCCGACAAGGTCAGCCTGCGCGCAACGGCCCGCCTGCGTCGGCGTGAGTTCGTCACGGCGCTTGATCCTTTTGCTCACCGCTTCGCCTTCAAGGCCATGCCCTCGCCGCTGGCGCGAGGCCTCGCCGACGCCCACGTCGTGGCGCTCTACATGGGCCTCGACGATGAAGCGCCGGCGCAGCGGCTCGCGCCGCAGCTATTGGCCATGGGCAAGGTGGTCGCCCTGCCGCGCGTCCTTGACCGACTGGGCGGCATGGATTTTCTGGCATGGAATGGCGATGACACGCTGGTGCCCGGCCTCTATGGCACCAGCCATCCAGGCGCGGCAAGCGCCCCCGTAAGTCCGGACGCCATCATGGCGCCGCTTGTCGCTTTTGACCGCGCGATGAACCGGTTGGGTCAGGGCGGCGGCTATTATGATCGCGCCTTCGCGCGCTTTCCCGATGCGCTGCGCATTGGGATGGGCTGGTCGGTTCAGGAACTGGAGGCCGTGCCGGCAGACCCCTGGGATTTGCCGCTGCATATGATCCTGACCGAAGTGGAAATGATCGAGGGGACAGAAGCATGACCATCGACCCCCGCCACCATCACCAACCCAGCTGGCGCAAGCCTGTGGGCATGTTGGCGATCGTAGGGCTCATTCTGGCATGGGCCGTGATGGTGGGCAGCCTGTCCGGCTGGATCGGCAGCATGCCCGTCTGGGCGCAGGTCCCGGTCTATGTCGTGCTGGGCGTCGTATGGATCTGGCTCCTGCCGCTCAAGCAATTGATGCGGTGGATGGAAACCGGGATCTGGCAGAAATATTGATGTCCTGCCCATGGCAGGAATGGCGCGAGTGACGGGGCTCGAACCCGCGACCTCCGGCGTGACAGGCCGGCGCTCTAACCAACTGAGCTACACCCGCGCAGGGCGGCATCTCATCGCGACCCTATGGTCGCCAGACGATGCATATCTGAAAACCTTTGTTCCGCTTTCCCAAACCTGGAAAAGTGGCGCGAGTGACGGGGCTCGAACCCGCGACCTCCGGCGTGACAGGCCGGCGCTCTAACCAACTGAGCTACACCCGCGTTCGGTGTGGGCGGCCGTCTATGCGGGACAGAAGATACTGTCAACCGTCCGCGCCATCTGTTTCGTCCTTATCCGCATTTTCTTTCACGCGCGGCACCGTCAGCGTCCCCTGCTCGAACAGGAAACCCGCGATATCGGGCGTTCCAGCCGCCGCCACGACAGTTTGCAGGATGATAAGCAACGGCACCCCCAGCAGTGCGCCGGGCGTTCCCCATACCCATCCCCAAAATGTGAGGGACACCAGGATCAGCAGGGGGTTCATGGTCAATCGCCGCCCCAGCAGCATCGGCGTGACGACATTGGCCTCGACCAGATGAAACGCGATCTGCAAGGCGGCGGGCAGCAGCGCGAACCACACGTCATCGAACACCATCAAACCGCCCAGCGCCAGCAAGGCGGCCGCCAGCATCGGACCGAAATAGGGCACGAAGTTCAGCAGGGCGACGATCCCGCCCCACATCAATGGCGAGGGCATGCCGATGAGCCACAGCGCCACTGCCACGGCCAGGCCAAGGCACAGATTGATCGTCGCGATCGTGATGACATAGGCCGATGTCGCATCGACCACATTCTGGATCACACGGGCGACCGCCAAAGCCCCGTCGAAACTGCCCCGGCTGTTGATCGTCCGCCGCCGCAGCCGGGTCCACCCCGCCAGGAAAAAATAGATGATCAGCAAGGCAAAGACCATCTGGATGATCGCCGCTGGCGCCGACGTCGCAGCAAATTGCAGCAGCGATCGCGGCGCGTCGACCACCGCCGTCTGCGCAGCCGCCACCGGCCCCGTCGCCAGCATCTGCACCGTTTCATCGACGAAGCGCTGCAAATTGGAATACAGGTCAATGACTGGAGCCAGATTGGCCTGGATCTGCGGCAGACGCTGAGGCAGCGCGCTGAACCAGTCGGTCGCCGGCACGACAATCAGGACCAGCGCCGTATTGGCCACCAGCAGGAACCCGATTACCGCCAGCAACGCCGCCAGTCCCGATGGCAGGCCGCGCCGCTCCATCCATTCCAGCAATGGCACCAGGGCGATCGCGATCACCAGCGCGGCCGTCAACGGCAGGAAAAACTCCGCGCCCGCGCGCAGGGCAAAGGGCAAGGCGACGATCAGTCCCAGTCCGGTCGACAGCGCGATCGACGCGAGCAGACGGTCGCGCCTGCGGTTTATTTCCTGTTGTTCCGCCGCCGTCACGCCCGATTCTCTCATGCTGCTCACACCAGGGATGTGCGCTGACCGCTGCCCTACGTCAATTTGCAAAGCCTAAGGACTGTTGACAGGGAAAAGAGCCACTTAACCATTTTTTCGTTTCCAGCCGCTATCTGGGGCCGTGCCGGCAATTGGGGGGCGTGGCATGACTATCATATCGTTGCGGCTGGCCGTCCTTATGGCGATGCAGGGGCTGGCGGCGTCGGCCGCCCCGGCTTCCGCGCAACCGCCGCTGCGGCTCACGAGCCAGACCTTCGTCGAACGTGTGGCTGCGGACATTAATGGGCGCCCGCGTCGAATCGTCGCTAGCGCCAGGCAGGCAGCGCCCGGCGACCAGTTGATCGTCATTCTGGACTGGCGCAACGATGGCCCTGCCCCGCTGCGCAATGTCGCCATCACCCGCCCTGTCCCACGGGGGCTGGAACCGGACATAGATAACCCGATAATGCAGATGTCAGTCGACGGCGGCGCTCATTGGGGACGGCTGGAGGATCTATGGCTGCCAACGCCGCTTGGTGGCGTGCGCCGGGCCGTTCCCGCAGATGTGACCCATATACGCTGGCCACTGCCGCATGCCGCGCCCGGCCAGTCAGGCCGCCTCAGCTATCGCCTGCTCCTGCGCTAAAGGCATCTTCAGGGGCTTGAGGCCGGTCGCCAGCTATTCTAGGGCGATGCGCCGACCGGAGACCCCATGATGCCCAAAGACGCCGAGCGCGCCTATCTCGCCAATCTTGGCGCACAGGGCGTCGAACATTCGCTCAACAAGCCTTTTTCCGATCCGGAATGCGGCATTCACCTGGCGGCGATCGGCTTCATCATGCGGCTGCTGCCGCCCCCGCCTGCCCGCATCCTTGACCTGGGCTGTGGCGGCGGCTGGACCAGCATCTTCTATGCGCGCTTGGGTTATCAGGTGACAGGGCAGGATATCGCGCCGGACATGATCGCCGTGGCGCGCGACAATTCCCGGCTCAACGACGTGGAGCCACGCACGGACTTCGTCTGCGGCGACTTTGAGCATCTCGATCTGAACGGCCAATATGACGCCGCCATCTTCTTCGATTCGCTGCATCATGCCGAGGATGAAGCGCTCGCCATCCGCTCCGCCTGGCGCGCGCTGAGGCCCGGCGGCATACTGATCACCCATGAGCCGGGCGAAGGCCACAGCCAGTCCGAGGAATCGATAGAGGCGATGGCGCGGTTCGGCGTCAACGAACGCGACATGCCGCCTCATCTCATCATGGCGCGCGGCCGGGAGGCGGGCTTTACCGGCTTTCGCGTCCTGCCCATGCCCTCGTTACTTTACAGCACCTTCTACCAGCCGCGCGACTATTCGGGCCGCTGGCTCAGCAAGCGCCGGTGGAAGATGCTGGCCCGTGCGGCCCGCATGATCTTCCAGCCGGACGTGCGGGAGGGCGCCGTCGTCGTGATGACGAAATAGGCGCCCAACCTTTCCGTTAATCGACGAAGAGGAATGCCGGCGCTTCCAGCAACTTGCGCACCGCCTGCACGAAACTCGCGGCGTCCCAGCCATCGACCACGCGGTGGTCGCAACTGATCGACAGGTTCATCAGCTTCGCCGCGACGACCTCTTTGCCGCGAAACACCGGCCGCTCGATCACGCGGTTGGGACCGATGATCGCAACCTCTGGCCGATTGATCACGGGCGTGGTGGCCACCCCGCCCAATGGCCCGAGCGATGTCAGTGTCAGCGTCGACCCGCTTAGTTCCTCAGACTTGGCCTTGCCGCTGCGCGCCGCTTCCGCCAGTCGACGGATTTCGGACGCCAATTGCCAGACGTTACGATCCTGCGCGTCGCGGATCACCGGCACCATCAGGCCTGCATCGGTCTGCGTCGCCATGCCCAGATGCACCGACCCATGGCGTGTTACCACGCCCGCCTCATCATCATAACGGGCATTGAGCATCGGAAAATCGGGGATTGCCTTGCAGATCGCGACGATCAGCAAGGGAAGCATCGTCAATTTTGGCCGTTCGCCGCGACCGGCGTTAAGCTGCTCGCGCAGCTCCTCCAGCGCGGTCACGTCGATTTCCTCGACATAGGTGAAATGCGGAATGTGACGCTTGGACGCGGCCATATTTTCCGCAATCCGGCGACGCATGCCGATCACTTTGACCTGCTCATCGGAGCGGCGCGCAGACCGCCCAGCGGGCGCATAGCCCTGCCCCGCGCCATAAAGCAGATAGGCATCGAGGTCGGCGTGGCGGATTCGATCCCCGCTCGGCTTCACCTGACCCAAATCAATGCCCAGTTCCTTCGCCCGGACGCGCACGGCGGGCGACGCGAGCACAGGCTCGTCCTTCGCGACGGCCGGCTCAGGTGTGGGCGCAGGCGTCGGCGTTGCCGTCGGCGTCGGCGCGGGCGGTGCTTCCGGCGCGGCAGCCTCCTCCACCATGGCCTCGCCCGGCGTTTCCGCTTCGATCGTCTCTTCGCTCGGCGGGGGCGCAGCGGGGGCATCGCTCTCCACCTCGATTTCGACAAGCATCGACCCGATCGGCACCTGATCGCCCGGCTCGCCTGCCAGCCGCACGACGGTGCCCGCCACCGGGCTTTCCATCTCGACCGTTGCCTTGTCCGTCATCATGTCTGCGATGGGCTGGTCTTCCTCGACCCGGTCGCCCACCTTGACGTGCCAGCCGACAATCTCGGCCTCGGAAATGCCTTCGCCGATATCCGGCAGCTTGAATGTAAAGAGAGCCATGCGCTCAATCCTTCATGATCTTGGTGATGGCCTCGCGAATGCGCACGGGTCCGGGGAAATAGGCCCATTCCAGGCTGTGCGGATAAGGCGTGTCGAAGCCGGTGACGCGCTCGATCGGCGCTTCGAGATGGTAGAAGCAGCGTTCCTGTACCTGTGCGAGCAGTTCCGCGCCAAAGCCGCTGGTGCGCGTTGCTTCATGCACGATCAGGCAGCGGCCCGTTTTACGCACTGACGCCTCAATCGCCTCGATATCTAGCGGCACCAGCGTGCGCAGGTCGATGATCTCCGCGTCGACGCCCATTGCCGCGACCGTGTTCTCGACGACATGCACCATCGTCCCATAGCACAGGATCGTCAGCGCCTCGCCCGCTCGCGTTGTGCGCGCCTTGCCCAGCGGGATGCGATAATAGCCCTGCGGCACCTGCGCCTGCGCATGACCGGCCCAGCTTTTGGCGGGCGTATCATAATGGCCATCGAACGGACCATTATAGATGCGCTTGGGTTCGAAAAAGATCGTCGGATCATTATCCTCGATCGCCGCGATCAGCAGCCCCTTGGCGTCATAGGGCGTTGACGGGATGACCGTCTTGACGCCCGACACATGGGTGAAGATGCCTTCGGGCGACTGGCTGTGCGTCTGGCCGCCAAAGATGCCCCCGCCAAAAGGCGACCGTACCGTCATCGGCGAAACAAACTCGCCCGCCGACCGATAGCGCAGACGCGCCGCCTCGCTCACCAATTGGTCGAGCGCGGGATAGATATAGTCGGCGAACTGGATTTCGGGCACCGGGCGCAGGCCATAGGCGCCCATTCCCACCGCAACGCCGATGATCCCGCATTCGGTGATCGGCGTGTCGAACACCCGGTTCTTGCCATATTTCTGCTGGAGGCCCGCCGTGGCGCGGAACACGCCGCCGAAATAGCCGACATCCTCGCCCATGACGACGACGTCCGGGTCCCGGTCCATCATCACGTCCAGCGCGCTGTTGATCGCCTGGATCATGTTCATTTGCCGCACGTCGGCCTGCGCTTCATCCTGCGTCATGACTGCATTCACGGCATCGATATCATGTGTCTCCGTCACAGGCCTGCCGCCTTCCATTCGTCCAGCATCTGCTGCTTCTGTTCCTCCAGATGCCAGGGCATTTCCTCGAACACGTCCTCGAACATGCTCTCCATCGGATGGTGCAGCCCATGACCCAAAATGCCGTTCTTCTCTGCCTCGCGCGCGGCATCGCGGACATGCTCTGCCAGTTCCTTGTCCATCGCGGCGTGGCGATCGTCATCCCAGATGCCCAGCGCGATGCAATGCGCCTTGAGCCGCGCGATCGGATCGCCAAGCGGCCATTGGCTGCTTTCCTCGGCCGAGCGGTAGGCGCTGGGGTCGTCCGACGTGCTGTGGCCCTCGACGCGATAGGTGAAATGTTCGATCAGCGTCGGACCTGCGTTGGCGCGGGCGCGATCCGCCGCCCAGCGCGTCGCGGCATAGACCGCCAGCACGTCATTGCCATCGACGCGAAGGCCGGCGATGCCATAGCCCACGGCGCGCGCGGCAAAGGTCGTCGCCTCCGCTCCGGCAAAGCCTGAAAAGCTGCTGATAGCCCATTGATTATTCACGACATTCATGATGACCGGCGCGCGATAGACGCTCGCAAAAGTGCAGGCGGAATGGAAATCCCCCTCCGCCGTAGACCCCTCGCCGCACCAAGTCACGGCAATGCGCGTATCGCCCTTGGCCGCGCTCGCCATCGCCCACCCGACGGCCTGGGGATATTGTGTCGTCAAATTGCCGGAGATCGAGAAAAAGCCGGCCTCCCGCGCCGAATACATGATCGGCAGCTGGCGGCCCTTCATCCGGTCACCCTTGTTGGAATAAATCTGGTTCATCATGTCGACGAGGGACCAGTCCCGCGCGATCAATATGCCCTGCTGGCGGTAGCTGGGGAAGCACATGTCGTCGCGTGACAAGGCCATCGCAGCGCCGATCGACACCGCCTCCTCGCCCGTCGACTTCATGTAGAAACTGGTCTTGCCCTGTCGCTGGGCGCGAAACATCCGGGCGTCGAACGCCCGGGTCAGCGCCATGTAGCGCAGCATCTTGAGCAATGTCTCGGCCGGTAGTCGCGGGTCCCAGGGGCCCACCGCCTGTCCACCGTCATCCAGCACTCGCACCAGACCATAGGCCATGTCCCGCATGTCAGCGGGCTGAGCAGTCTCATCGGGTCGCGGCTGCGCGCCGGCGGCGGGAATATCGAAATGGGTGAAGTCGGCCGCCTCACCCGGCCGCGCCGGCGGTTCGGGTACGTGCAGCTTCAGCGAAGGCAGATTGCGCCTCGCCTGTCCCTCCACTGATCCAAGGGGATCGCTCATCCTGGCTCCTATGGTGCATTGCAATAATATTGCTTCGTGCAGATATTATGTTTCAGCGCCGAAAAAGGCAAGCCATGCTGACCCAATTTCTTCTTTTACTGTCGCCTTAAGGTCTCGCTTTTAGACGGCGACCGGCGCAGCAATGTGGGCTTGCGGGCTATAATCCAGCACCTCGAAATCTTCGATCCTGTAATCGAAAATGGATGAAGGCCGCCGATGGATCCGCAATTTCGGCGCCCCTTGCGGAACGCGCGACAATTGCTCCTCCACCAATGCCGCGTGGTTGAGATACAGGTGCACGTCGCCGCCCTGCCAGATGACCTCGCCAGGCAGCAGGTCGCATTGCTGTGCCAGCATCCGTGTTATCATGGTCAGCCCGAAAATATTGAACGCAAAACCCAGGCCCAGGTCGCAACTGCGCTGAAAGAGCAGGCCGTTGAGCTTCCCCTCCGCCACCTGGAACTGATAGGTCATATGACAGGGAGGAAGCGCCATTTGCGGCACCTCCGCTACATTCCAGCCGGTAAACAGCAACCGGCGTGATCCAGGGGTCGAGCGGATTGCTTCTATCAGATCAGCAATCTGGTTGCGCCCTTTCTCCGCCTTGCGATACAGCCCATCGCCGACCGGCTCATAGATCGGCCAATTCACCCATTGCGCGCCATAAACTGGCCCCAGATCACCCCATTGGCGGGCAAATTCGGCATCCTCGATAATGCGCGCCTCAAACGAGTCGCGGTCGATCGCCTCACCGGTGGCCCGGCGATAGGCATCGAGCGGCCAGTCGGTCCAGATATGCACGCCCTGCCGCACCAGTTCGCGGATATTGGTGTCGCCGGTCAGAAACCACAGCATCTCGCGCGCGGCGACCTTCCAGTAGACCCGCTTGGTCGTCAGCAACGGCACCGCGTCATCCGCCAGTGAAAAGCGCAGCGTCGCCCCCAATATCGACCGCGTACCAATGCCGGTCCGATCGATCCGCTCGTCGCCATGCGACCAGATGTGGCGCATCAGGTCGAGATATTGCTGCTCATAATGGGGCGCAGACGAAGCATGTGTCTCGGTCAAGATGATGTCCTGCATAAATGACTCTGGCGCATGTGGCTCTAACGCAGCCAGCCCCGCCCGCCAATCGTGGTTCAATATGGAGGTTGTTGCGGCCGATTAACTCCAAAGCGGAGAGGCTTCTGTCTGGTGCGGCGTCTTCTGTTGATCGCACTGTTGCGCCATGTCGGAAGCAGCGGCCCTGTGCGTGACGGTATTGGATGAAGGCTGGCGACCCTGTCGTCTGCTGCCGGTAATCGACAACTGGACGACGCTCCTGCACAGCCTGCTAAGCGACGACCATCGCTGGATCGCCCTCCTGCAACGTCGCCCGGCCGGCGAGGCGGCCACGCCCCGGCGCGATGACATCATCCTGACGCGCGCAGTCATCCGCAGCATCAAGCCGCTCGACCTTCATGTCGCCGATCACCTCATTGCCGCGGGCGATCAGTGGTTCAGCTTTCGCGCGGCCGGGCTTCTCTAAAGCCCCGCAAAAAAAGCGGCGCTGCCCGCTTGCCAGCCCGGAACGCCCTCTCTATAGGCGCACTCCTGCCTTACGGGGTCGCCGTCAAAAAGCGGCTTCGGCATCGGTCGGGGAATAGCTCAGCCTGGTAGAGCACTGTCTTCGGGAGGCAGGGGCCGGAGGTTCGAATCCTCTTTCCCCGACCACATTTCTTCTCACAAAACTTCATTGCGGGCCGGCTCTTTGGCGCGTCCGCTTTCGATCGTTCGGCGCGCTCTCATCCTGCCTATCTATTTTCGACAGATGACATGTGTCGAAAGCGGCGGAACCAAAATTGTTCGACCGTAAAAGATATTTGACCCCCGCCCGTCCGGGCGGCAATGATGCCGTCTTATCAAGCCAATACGGCCGGTGGCCAGATATTCGGCATAATCCGACCCGCATCATGCGGGCATGGGCAGGTGGGAGACACATCTTGCATAGACGCGATTTTCTGGCCTTCGGGGCCATGGGCGTGGGCGGCCTCGTGCTGCCGGCCGCTTTCGGGCGGGTCATCGCCGCAGAAGCGCTGGATAGCGCCATCGACGTGGCGGTGAAGAAGCAATTGGCGGACGCCGCGATGAATGCGGCCAAGAGCGCCGGCGCGACCTACACCGACGTGCGGATCGGCCGATATCTGCGCCAGTTCGTCATCACGCGCGAACGTAATGTGGAAAACATCGTCAACACCGAATCGACGGGCGTCGGCGTACGCGTCATCGCAGACGGCGCATGGGGCTTTGCCGCAACCAACGACATGACGGCAGACGCCGTCGCCAAGGCCGCGCGGGAAGCCGTCGCCATCGCCAGGGCCAATGCACCGGGCCAGAGCGCACCGGTGCAACTCGCGCCCGTCAAGGGTGTGGGCGAAGTCAGCTGGCGCACGCCGATCGTCAAGAACAGCATGACCGTGCCGATCAAGGACAAGGTCAATCTGTTGATGGGCGTCAACGCCGCCGCGCTGGATGCGGGGGCCAGCTTCATCCGCTCCACGCTGTTCCTCGTCAACGAACAGAAATATTTCGCCAGCACCGACGGCAGCTATATCGACCAGGATGTGCACCGCATCTGGGCACCGATGGAAGTGACCGCCGTCGATCAGGCGAGCGGCAAGTTCCGCACGCGCGAAGGCCTTTCCGCTCCCATGGGCCTTGGCTTTGAGTATCTCGACGGCGCGGCGTCGGGCAAAACCGTGCTGCCCAACGGCGTGACGGTCTATGGCCAGTCCTATGACATGAAGGAGGATGCGATCGCCGCGGCCAAGCAGGCCAGGGCGAAGATCGCCGCCCCCTCGGTCAAGCCGGGCAAATATGACCTGGTGCTCGATCCGTCGCACACCTGGCTCACCATCCACGAATCGGTCGGCCACCCGCTCGAACTCGATCGCGTGCTCGGTTACGAAGCCAATTATGCCGGCACCAGCTTTGCCACGATGGACAAGCTGCAAAGCCATTTCCAATATGGCAGCGACAAGGTGAACATCGTCGCCGACAAGACCCAGCCCGGCAGCTTGGGCGCCGTCGCCTATGACGATGAAGGCGTGAAGACCAAGAAATGGGACCTGATCCGCGACGGCAAGCTCGTCGGCTATCAGGCGATCCGCGACCAGGCGCATATCGAGGGCAAGACGGAGTCGGACGGCTGCTGCTATGCTGACAGCTGGTCCAACGTGCAGTTTCAGCGCATGGCCAATGTCAGCCTGGAACCCGGCAAGCAGAAGATGAGCGTGGCCGACATGATCGCCGATGTGGAAGACGGCGTCTACATCATCGGCGACGGCAGCTTCTCGATCGACCAGCAGCGCTACAATGCGCAATTTGGCGGTCAGCTTTTCTACGAAATCAAGAATGGCAAGATCGGCCAGCAGATCGAGGATGTCGCCTACCAGATTCGCACGCCCGAATTCTGGAATGCGTGCGCGGGCATATGTGACGCCAGCGATTATCGCCTCGGCGGTTCCTTCTTCGATGGCAAGGGCCAGCCTGCGCAGGTGTCCGCCGTATCGCACGGCTCCTCGACCGCGCGCTTCAACGGCATCAATGTCATCAACACCGCGCGTTCGCTCGGCTGATACGCTTTAGGAGATAAACAGATGAGCATCCTTCCCGAAGCGCAGGCCAAGGCGATCCTGACCAAGGTCGTGGGCTTTTCGCAGGCCGACGAATGCACCGCGCAACTGAATGGCGCGACGCGCGGCAATGTCCGCTTTGCCCGCAACGACGTGTCGACCGCCGGTGTGACCGATGACGTCCAGCTTGCCGTGCAGGTCGCGTTCGGCAAGCGCGTAGGCACCGCCACGATCAACCAGTTCGATGACGCCTCGCTCCAGCGCGTGGTGCGGCGCGCCGAGGAATTGGCGCGACTGGCGCCGGAAAACCCCGAATTCATGCCTGCCGTACCGCAGCAGACCTACCTCAAGACCGACACGTTCAGCGCGCCGACCGCCGCCATCGACCCGGCCTATCGCGCCAAGGTCGCCAGCGATTCGATCGGACCGTGCCGCGCGGAAAATCTGGTGGCCGCAGGCTATCTGGAAGATCAGGCGGGATTCGTCGCCTTCATGAACAGCAAGGGCAATTACGGTTATCAGACTTCGACCAGCAGCGACTATACCTGCACCGTTCGCACGCAGGACGGCCGCGGCTCAGGCTGGGTCGGTCATAATGTCCAGGACGTCGCCCAGTTCAACGCGGGCGAGGATATTCGCGTCGCCATGCGCAAGGCCAGCGCCTCTGCAGGCGCGCAGGCGCTGGAGCCGGGCAAATACACCGTCATCCTGGAGCCTGCCGCAGCCGCTGGTCTCGTCGCCTTCATGATGTATTTCTTCGACGCGCGGTCTGCGGACGAAGGGCGCAGCTTCCTGTCCAAGAAGGGCGGCGGCAACAAGCTGGGCGAACAGGTCTACGGTCCGCAGGTGACGATGTTTACCGACCCGGCCTATCCCGGTGCGGCGGTCTACCCCTGGGACGATGAAGGCCTGCCGCGCAAGAAAATGCCGATCATCCAGAACGGCAAGCTTATGAACATGAACTATAGCCGCTACTGGGCGCAAAAGCAGGGAAAGCCCGAACAGGCCGGCTTTGGCAACATCATCATGGAAGGCGGCACCAAATCCACCGCCGACCTCATCCGCACGACCGAGCGCGGCATATTGGTGTCGCGCACCTGGTATATCCGCATGGTCGATCCGCAGACCGTCCTGCTGACCGGCCTGACCCGCGACGGCACTTTCTATATCGAAAATGGCCAGATCAAATATCCGATCAAGAATTTCCGCTTCAACGAAAGCCCCGTCATCATGCTCAACAATGTCGAGGAATTCGGCAAGCCGGTGCGGGTGAAGAGCGACGAATCGGATACGACTATGGTGATTCCGCCGATGAAGCTGCGCGACTTCACCTTCACGTCGCTGTCGGACGCGGTGTAAGGACGACGGCCGGAGGATGACGCGCGCCGAATTTCTCCGGCTGATGGCGGGCGGCCTGTCCAGCACAATGCTGGCCGGGCCGCTGTCCGCAGCAACGGGCGGATATGATTTCTGGTTTACCCGGCTGCGCTACGATTCAGGTGACTGGGACGTTGACCAGCGCACCCCATCCAACATCATCACTTCGCTCATTGATTACACCACATTGCGCGTCGACCCCAAGGAGCATGTGATCGCGCTGTCCGACCCGCGCATGCTGACCGCGCCTTTCTGCTATATGGCCGGTCATAAGCTCGTCGAATTTTCGCCGGCCGAGCGTCAGAATTTCGAACGCTATGTGCGCAGTGGCGGCTTTGTCATGGTCGATGATTGCAACCATGACATTGACGGCCTGTTCGCCCGATCTTTCGAAGCCCAGATGGCCAAGATCTTCGGCCCCAAAGCCATGATCGAACTGCCCGACAGCCATGGCATTTACCGCAGCTTCTTCAAATTCGACGGGCCGCCCAACACCGCGCTCGAACTCAATGGCTGGGGCGACGACCTCGTCCATAAATATCTCAAGGGCATAGAGGTCAACGGCCGCCTGGGCGTTCTCTACAGCAACAAGGATTATGGCTGCGAATGGGATTATGACTGGCGCAACAAGCGCTTCCTGGCCGAAGACAACACGAAATTCGCCGTCAACATCGTGATGTACGCGCTGTCGGTGTAACTTTTCAATCGCGCGTCAAACAAGGGCCATCACTATCATGACCGAGCTTACCGAAGCCGATATCCAGGCTCGCCTCGCACGCCTCACCGACCTGCGCGCCGCAATTGGCCAGGCGATCGTGGGCCAGGCCGATGTCGTGGAGCAGCTTTTGATCGGCCTTCTGGCCGGTGGGCATTGTCTGCTCGAAGGCGTTCCGGGCCTGGGCAAGACGCTGCTCGTCCGCTCGCTGGGCGAAGCGCTGAAACTTGATTTTCGCCGCGTGCAGTTCACGCCCGACCTGATGCCCAGCGACATATTGGGCACGGAATTGCTGGAGGAGGACCATGGCACCGGCCATCGCAGCTTCCGTTTCCAGCAAGGCCCGATCTTCACCAACCTGCTGCTCGCCGACGAACTCAACCGCACGCCGCCCAAGACCCAGGCAGCACTGCTGGAGGCGATGCAGGAAAAGACCGTCAGCTATGGCGGCGTCACGCATCAGCTTCCCCGCCCCTTCTTCGTGCTGGCGACCCAGAACCCACTGGAGCAGGCGGGCACCTACCCCCTGCCCGAAGCGCAGCTTGACCGCTTCCTTCTTCATGTCCGCGTCGATTACCCATCCGAGGAGGAGGAACGGGCGATCCTGGCCCAGACCACCGGCGCGGACGGCGGCGCGGTGCCGATGGTGATGGCTGGCGAGGAAGTTCTGGCGCTGCAACGGATGGTGCGCGACGTTCATCTCAGCGACGAACTGCTTGGCTGGGTCACGCGCATCGTCCGCGCCAGTCGCCCGGGCGAAACAGCGCCCGAAGACATTCGCAAATATGTCAAATGGGGCGCCGGCCCGCGCGCCGGCCAGTCGCTCATCCTCTGCGCCAAGGCACGCGCCCTGCTGCACGGCCGCCTCGCCGCCACGCGCGACGACATTGCCGCGCTGGCTGCGCCGGTGATGCGCCACCGCCTGCTGCTCTCTTTCGCGGCAGAAGCGGAGGGTCGCAGCGCCGACGACGTTGTCGCTGCGCTCGTCCGCGCGGTTCCGTTGGCCTGATCCGCCCCGCCATGGTCGATTTCCTGCCCACAGACGTGCGCAGCCGCCTTCGCGGCCTTCGCCTCGTCACGCGCAGGGCGGTTGGCTCGCATGGCATCGGCCTACATCAAAGTCATAGCCGGGGTGCAGGCCTAGAATTCGCACAATATCGCGCGTACGAACCAGGCGACGAACTGCGTCAGATCGACTGGAAGCTGTACGCCCGCTCCGACAAATTCTTCGTGCGTGAGGCTGAGCGTGAAAGCCCTGTCGCGGTCTGGATTCTGATCGACGCCAGCGCATCGATGGATCAGCGCGATGCCACCCGGCCCGACTACAGCCGCCTTGACGCTGCAAAGGCGATCGCCGCGGCCATCGCAGAGCTTGCGATGCAGCAAGGCGATCGGTTCGGCTTCATGGCGCTCGGTGACGCGGGCCTTCGCCTGCTGCCCCCCGCGACAGGATTGCGTCAGCGCGATCGCATGATGCTGGAATTGCTGGACGTCAGCGCCGATCGGGCATTCGCTTCGGACCAACAGCTTGGCCCGTTATGGGAAAGGGTCGGCACGCATGATCTGGTGATCCTGCTCAGCGATTTTTTCGACGAACAAGCCATTGCCCTGGCCGAAAAGCTGGCTTCGGCAGGGCGCGAGACATTGGTGATCGAAATGCTGACGGTCGCCGAAAGGGATTTTCCCTTTACCGGAGGCTATAGGTTTCGCGACCCGGAAACAGGCGAGGAATTGCTGGCGGACGGCCCTGCGCTCCGCACCGAATTTCTGGCGCGCTTTCGTGCAGCGCGGGAAGCGCTGCACGCCCGTCTGGATGCCGTGGGCATAGGCCATGTGACGCATGTGCTGGATGAGCCGGTCGATCTGCCTTTGCGTCGCCTGTTCTCGGCGCAGGGCACGGTGGGCTAAGCGCGATGGGTCTCGGTCTCTTATTTCCCGCCGCGCTGGCTGCGCTGGCCGCGTTGATCGTTCCGCTCGTCATCCATATCGCGCGCCGCAGCGAGCAACAGCCAACCGATTTCGCCGCGCTGCGCTGGCTGCGGCAAAGGCCCCGCCCTCGATCGCGCTTGCGGTTCGACGAATGGCCTCTGCTGCTCGTCCGGCTGGCTTTGCTCACGCTGTTTGCGCTCTTCCTCGCCAGGCCCGTGCTGTGGGGCGCTGCCGATGACTCCCCCTATGTCGCGGTCATTCCCGGCGCCGGGATCGACCCCACCGCTTATCCCGAAGCGCGGCTTCACTGGCTTGCGCCCGGCTTCCCGAAAATCGACACCGAAAAGCCGCGCGGTCCCATTTCCGTCGCGAGCCTGATCCGGGAACTGGACGCTGATCTGCCGCAGGGCGCGGCCCTTACCATCGTGACCCCTCAAATCATCAGTGGCGCGGACGCCGATCGCATCAAGCTGTCGCGCACGGCAACGTGGCGAATTCAGCCGGGCGCCATGCCGTCAAGCCCTCCCGCCAAACCGCCTGCGACATCTCTTGCGATACGCCATGACAGGGCGCATCAGGATGGCGCACGCTATCTGCGCGCGGTCGCCAAGGCGTGGCAGACTGAAAAGGAAGCCGCTTCCGATAGTGGCGATCTGACCGCCCCCCTTCCCGATCGTCGCCGGGCGCTCGCGTGGCTGGGGGCTGGCGCAGTCCCAAAAAGCGTTGAGGACTGGACCTCTCAGGGCGGCACCTTGCTGCTGCCCCATGACGCCCGCTTGCCGGAAAATGTCCGTTTCGTTAGCGTCTGGCGCGACGAACTGGGCTTGCCTCTGGGCGAGGCCGCGCGTCTTGGCCAAGGCTTCGTCCTTCGCCTGACGCGCCCGCTTCGCGCCGATGCCATGCCGCTGCTCCTGGACGCGGATTTCCCGGTCCAACTGCGCGATGCCCTTTACCCGGCATCCAGCCCACCGGATCGCGTTGCCGCCCGCGATTATGCGCCTTTGCCGGTCGCGCGCGCTTATGACCTGCCGCCACAGCCGCTGACGCCCTGGCTTGCTTTGCTCATCGCCCTGCTCTTCGGCGTCGAACGCTGGCTGGCGACCCGACGCAGCCGGAACCCGTCGCCATGAGCGCCGAGAGTCTTTTTGCACAATGGGTCGCCCCGGCGCGCCAGCGGTCGGTCCTTGATATAATTGGCCTCGCCCTGCCTGTCCTTGCCGCACTTTCGGCTATGGCCTGGCGCGTCTTCGGCCCTTCTGTCGCGCTCGCGATGGCTGTGATCGGGGGCGGACTTGCGCTGCTCATCGCCCGCAAACGGGCCATTAGCCATGACCGCGCCTGGCTCATCCGCCGCCTGGATGCATCCCGCCCGGACCTGGAGGACAGCAGTGCCTTGCTTTTCCTACCCCCTGCAACACCGACCCCCCTTCAGGCGCTTCAGCGCGCACGGATCGCCGATCGCCTCGACCAAGGCTCGCCGCACGACCTCGCTGCCCCTTGGTCAAGGGGGTGGTTGATTGCACTGCCGTGCGCAGCCGTCCTCATCGTCGTCGCCATGGTGCTGTGGCCGCGCCCCGGCGAAGGTCCGCCGCCCCTTGCGCCCAGCCAGGAAGGCATCGCCGCCGCGCCCGGCCTTCCGCGACTGATTGCCCAAAATCTCCGCATCCTGCCACCTGCCTATACCGCGCTTCCCAGGCGCGACTCCGCCAGGCTTGATGCGCAAGCGCCGCTCGGTTCGCGGCTGGAATGGACCTTGCGATTTGATCCGGCAGCGAAGGCCCCCCGCCTGCTGCTGGTCGATGGCAAGCCGCTGACGCTCCGCCGCGATGGCGATAGCTGGGTCACGGGCATGACGCTGGATCGGTCCTTCCTGTACCGGGTCGATGCCGCCGCCGGTCGCGGCCCTACCCCGCCGCTTCATCGCATCGATGCGCTATCCGACAACCCGCCGCAGGTGAAAGCGCTCAGCCCGGCGCTAACCCTCGTAAAACCGGGCCAGCGCAACTGGACCCCTGCCTTTGCCGCGACCGATGATTATGGGGTCGCGGCGTCCGCCCGCTTGCGCGTCACGCTTGCCATTGGCGAAGGCGAAAATGTGACCTTTTCCGAACGAGAAATTCCCGTCAGCGGCACCGGCGCGGCCCGCGATCGCCGTTTCGCCCCCAGCCTCGATTTCGCCCGATTCGGCTTTGCGGCAGGCGGAGACATGGTGGTGCAACTCATCGTCCGCGACAATCGCAGCCCCGCCCCGCAGGAGGTACGCGGCCCCAGCGTCATTCTGCGGTGGCCATCGGCCCGCGCGCCGGAAAGCAGCGGATTGGAAGGCATGGTGAACACCACCCTGCCCGCCTATTTCCGCAGCCAGCGTCAAATCATCATCGATGCCGAAGCCCTTCTCAAACGCAAGGGCAGCCTCTCGGCCGATCGCTACCTCGTCAATTCCGGCACGATCGGCAACGATCAGCAAATTCTGCGCGGCCGCTACAGCCAGTTTCTTGGCGGCGAAGAGGAGGGCGAACCCACGCTGCCAACCGCCGATGCGCAGGGTCACTCCGATGGGGATGGCCATGATCATGGCCCGCCCGCCAAAGCGAGCGCAGGTTTCGGCGCCCCCGAAGATGTGCTGGCGGAATTTGGCCACCCTCATGACGAATCCCCTGCCTCCAGCCTCGACCCGGAGACGCGTGCGACCCTGAAAAAAGCGGTCGATGAAATGTGGGGGTCGGAACGCGAACTCAAGCAGGGACGGCCAGACCTTGCCCTGCCTTATGCCAACCGCGCCCTGCGCTTCATCAAGGAAGTGCAGCAGGCAACACGCGTCTTCCTGTCGAAAGTCGGCCCGGAACTTCCGCCCATCGATCCCACCCGCCGCATGACGGGCGAGCGGGACGGCATTGCGAGCCGGACGCTTCCCCTTGCCAGCGTCAAAAGCAGCGATGGCCCCGCCGCATCGGCATGGCGTGCGCTGGAGGGCAGCGCCGCTCCCGACCTGACAGCGCTTGGCAACTGGGTCCGCGCCAATGAAGGACGGCTACCCGATCCGCTGGCGCTTACCGCCGCAATCGACACCCTGCGCCAGAGTCCGCGCTGCGCAGCTTGTCGCGCCCGTCTGCAATCCCTGCTCTGGACCGCCATGGAACGACCGATGGGCCAAGCCTTGCCAAGGAGACGTCCCGACGACATGGGCGCCCGCTATCTGCAAATGATACAGGGGGGCGGTTCATGACGATGGAGCATGTCACTGCCGCGATCCTGGCGATCGCCGTCCTGATTTCAGCCATTCGCCTCATCCTGTGGCATCGCGCATCGCCCCATCCGCATTGGCTGCGATTAGCCGCGTTGCTCGTCTTGCAACCCACCTGCGCCGCATTGCTGTTCCTGGCTTTGTACCCGCCGCCCATTCCGGTCGAGGGCGGCACATTCATCATTGCGACCGCCGGTGCCCCTCGCTTCACTCCCAATGCTGGCGCACTCACGCTGGCCCTGCCGGAAGCCGGCCCTGTCCAGGGCGCCGAGCATGTGCCCGATCTCGCCACCGGCCTGCGCCGCCATCCGGAGGCTCGACGCATCACGGTGCTGGGGGCTGGCCTCACCCCCCGCGACATCGAGGCCGCATCGGGCCTTGCAGTGCGCTTCGACCCGCCCGCCCAAGGAAGCGGTATCCTCTCCCTGACGCCACCAACTGCCGCCGCTCCCGGAGACAGCTTCGATGTGGGCGCCACAGTCTCACCGACGAACAACGCAATCGTCGAATTGCTCGATCCGGCCGGACGTGTGACAGACAGGACAACGCCCGACCAGCAGGGGCACGTGCGCCTGACCGGCACGGCACGCGCCGCAGGAAACAGCCTCTTCACCTTGCGTGTTCGGACTAAAGACCGCACTATGGCGCAGGCTTCGGTCCCGCTGGTCGTCCTGGAGCCAAAGCCGCAGCGCCTCCTGCTCCTTGCCGCCGCGCCTGGACCCGAAATCAAATATCTTCGCCGCTGGGCCACCGACGCAGGGTTCGACGTCACGAGCCAGATCAGCGCAGGCGGCGGCATCTCGCTGGGGGATGCCCCGATCGCCATCAATGCCGCCACCCTCGGCCAGTTCGACATTGTGGTCATCGACGACCGAAGTTGGACGGCGCTGGGCGGCCAGCGAGCTGCCCTCATGGCCGCGGTGCGCAACGGCCTGGGCCTGATACTCCGCCCCACCGGCCCGCTGGACGCCGCGACCCGATCCCAGTGGCGCAATCTGGGGTTCGCGCTCACCGGCGCCAACAGCATTGCCCCGCTGGCCCTGCCAAAAGCGGCCCCTGCTCCAATTGCGCGCACGCGCCTTGGCATCCCGACTGAAATCTTGCCTGATGATCTGCGTCTGCCCGCCGATTTCCTTCCGGACGTCAGCCGTTTGGCGCTGTCGCCCTCAAGCGGAACGTCTGTGGCCCTGCTGCACGATGCGGGCGACGCGCCCATCGCGGCATGGCGACCGCAGGGACGGGGGCGTGTCGCGCTTTTTACGGGCGTCGACAGCTACGCACTGGTTCTTACCGGCCGAACACCCCTCTATGACGACTGGTGGAGAGGCCTCATTCGCGCGGTCGTCCGCCCCGCACCAAGGCTGCTCTCACCCCCAGCGATCAGTTGGGCAGGCGAACGTGTAGCGCTGTGCGGAATTGCTCCGCGCGCCTCGGTCGAGCAGCCCGCCGGTCGCGCTATTGCTCTGCAACCTGTCGCGGATTGCGCCGCCTTCTGGCCAGCGCAGTCGGGATGGCATCGGCTCGTCACAAAGACGGGAGGCATGTCCTTTTACGTCCAGCCGGGCGACGCCCTGCCTGCCATGAAAAGCGCCCGTAACAGGGACGCAACATTGTTGCTGCGCGGCGCCCCGACAACCGCCGCCGAAGCGACCCGCCAAGCGCCTGGTCCCGCCTGGCCCTTCGCCGCCGCCTGGCTGCTGGTGAGCGCCCTGCTCTGGTGGCTGGAGCGCAGCCGGATCGGCAGGGCTCAGCCGGCCCGGTCCAGCATGTAGAAATCGCGCAGCGCCCGTGCATCGTGCAGTGCATTGTGCGGCACGCGGCTGTTGGCGGCCGCGCTGAAGCCCGCTGCGTTGATGAGTTCCAGCTTCAGGCCGAAATCGACGCCCGCCATCCGTCCCGGCCCCGTCACCAACAGCGCGCAAAAATGCGCCAAATCCTCCGGCCAATCCGCGATAATCACCGGGTCGGAATCGCCGGCTAGATAGGCTGCGACGAGATCGGCCGCCTCGACGCGATCCAGTTCATGATCGATACCCGGCGGCACATGCCGCAGATAAGGAATGACGTGCCCCGCCACCCACGGCTCGATCACTTCGGGCAACGGCAGCGAAACATAACATTCCTGGTCGCCATGTTCGGGCACCAGGGCAACGCTGATCAGCGTGCCGCCAAAACCGTTAAATTCTGTGTCGAGGAAATAGCGCATGGAGGGGACATTTGCCTGTGTCGATTCGGGGGGATGAGCGGCGGATAGCATCGCCGGCGCCAGTCGGCCAAGCGGCGGTCCAAACGCGCGACGGCCGGTAGCATTTGCGCGACGCAAGCCAAGCTGCCATGCGCAAGACGATTTTTTCAAGCTGTTAGGACATCATGATGACGCCGCGCGAATATCTGGGCTCCGCCATCGTTCCGGGCGGGCAGGAACTGAAACTCTATCGGCGCGGCGGCGACCATATGATCGTGCTCGACCGAAACGAGCTGATGAGCAGCCGCATGAGCGGATCGGAAAAGCAGTTGGCGTTGATGACGATCGACCGGCTGCGCGGTGGGAAGCCCCCGCATCTGTTGATCGGTGGCTATGGCATGGGCTTCACCCTGCGTGCGGCGCTGGGCGCGCTGTCGGCGGACGCGCGCGTCACCGTGGCCGAACTGGTGCCCGAAATCATCGAGTGGGCGCGCGGCCCGATGGCGGAGCTTGCGGCCGGATGCCTCGACGATCCGCGCGTGCGTCTGGTGATTGACGATGTCGTGGCCGTAATTGCCCACGCACAGGGCAGCTATGACGCGATCCTGCTCGATGTCGACAATGGACCCGACGGCCTCACTGCCGCCGCCAACGACCGGCTCTATGATGCAAAGGGCCTGCAAGCCGCGCGCGCGGCGCTTCGTCCAGGCGGCATTCTCGCCATATGGTCGGCAGGATCGGATGACGCGTTCACCCGCCGCCTGCGCAGCGCCGGCTTTCGTGTCGACGAAGTCGCCGTTCGTGCCCGTGATAATGGCAAAGGGCCGCGCCATGTCATCTGGTTTGCGCAAAAAGGCTGAACATGCGCCATTGCAGGACGCGGTGGGCCGCGCGAAAAGGACATATTCAATGATGCGAAGGATGCCGGCGTGATCCAGACCGTTACCACTACCCCCTTCACCGACCAGAAACCTGGCACTTCGGGCCTGCGCAAGAAAGTGCGTGTTTTCGCCCAGCCCCATTATGCGGAAAATTTCATCCAGTCGGTGTTCGACAGCCTGGAAGGCTTTGAAGGCGAGACGCTGGTCGTCGGCGGAGACGGCCGCTACCTCAACCGCGAAGTCATCCAGTCGGTACTCAAGATGGCGGCCGCCAATGGCTTTGGCCGCGTGCTCGTGGGTCAGGGCGGCATTCTTTCGACACCTGCCGCGTCGCATCTCATCCGGTCGTCCGGGGCCTTTGGCGGCCTGATTCTGTCTGCCAGCCATAATCCGGGCGGCCCTGACGAGGATTTCGGCATCAAATATAATATCGGCAATGGCGGTCCCGCACCGGAAAAGGTGACGGACGCGATCGCCGCCCGCTCCCTCGTCATTGATCGCTACAAGATCCTTGACGCAGCGGACGTCGATATCGACAGCCTTGGCACCCGCCAGCTTGGCGACATGGTGGTTGAGGTGGTCGATCCCGTCGCGGCCTATGCGGACCTGATGGAAAGCCTGTTCGACTTCGCTGCAATCAAGACGATGATCGCCGGTGATTTCACCCTGGCTTTCGATTCGATGAGCGCCGTGACCGGTCCCTATGCGACCGAGATATTCGAGCGCCGCCTGGGCGCGCCATCTGGAACCGTGATGAACGGCACGCCGCTCCCCGACTTCGGCCATCACCATCCCGATCCCAATCTGGTTCACGCCAAGGACCTCTATGATCGGCTGATGGCGGCGGACGCGCCGGATTTCGGCGCCGCGTCGGACGGCGATGGCGACCGCAACCTCATCATCGGCCGCCATTGCTATGTCACGCCCTCCGACTCCCTGGCGGTGCTAGCGGCCAATGCTCATCTCGCCCCCGGCTATGCCGCCGGGCTGAAGGGCATCGCCCGGTCCATGCCGACCAGCGGCGCGGCGGACCGCGTGGCGGAAAAACTCGGCATCCCGCTGTATGAAACGCCCACGGGTTGGAAATTCTTCGGCAACCTGCTTGATGCGGGCATGGCGACGATCTGCGGTGAGGAAAGCGCGGGCACCGGATCTGACCATGTCCGCGAAAAGGACGGCATCTGGGCGGTGCTGCTGTGGCTCAACATCCTGGCTGCGCGCAAACAAAGCGTCGCTGCCATCATGGCGGATCATTGGGCGACCTATGGCCGCAATTATTACGCCCGGCATGATTATGAAGCGATCGCCAAGGCCAAGGCCGATGCCCTGATGGCGGCCCTGCGGAACAAGTTGGATGCTCTTCCAGGCACCAGCAACAGCGGCGGCACAATCGGCAGCGCCGACGATTTTGCCTATAGCGATCCTACCGACCAGTCGGTCAGCCGCCACCAGGGCATCCGCATTCTGTTCGACGATGGGTCGCGCGTCGTCTTCCGCCTGTCGGGCACCGGCACGGAGGGCGCGACCCTGCGCGTCTATATCGAACGCTATGTCGGACCGGATGGCAATCTGGCCATGGAAACCGCCGACGCGCTGGCGCCGCTGATCGCCGCGGCGCAGGAGATTGCCGACATCCGCGGCTTTACGGGCATGGACAGCCCCAGCGTCATTACCTGATCGCCTGGCACGGTAAGTCACCACGCAGACATGGCCGGGAAACATCGGGGGGCTAAAGGCTGCTGCCTTGTTGCCCCTTGCCCCGGACCATCATGCACCGCCTGTTTCCATGCCTTACCGCCGCCCTGATGCTAGTCAGCGCGCCCGCTTCCGCCGAAACGCGCCAGGACGAACAATTCTGGCTCAACCTCACCGGCATGGGATCGATCAAGGACGACCTTGTCTACTTCGCCGAAATACAGCCGCGCGTAGGCGATGGCGTATCCCGGATCGACCAGGCGCTGTTTCGCGGGGCTCTCGGCTGGAAATTCTCGCCTTCGGTGACGCTCTATCAGGGCTTTGCCCATATCGTCGCGCCGGTCGAGAGCGGCAAGGACGTCAATGAGGAACGCAGCTTCCAGCAACTCAACTGGACGCTTGGCAAACCCTGGGCGGGCGAATTGTCGTCTCGCACCCGCCTTGAGCAACGCTGGCGGTCTGACGGCAATGACATGGGCTGGCGGCTGCGCGAAATGCTCCGCTATGAAAAGCCGCTTGAGCCAAACAGCGATGCGCTCAACGCGCTGGTCTATGCCGAAGGTTTCGTCGCACTGAACGACACCGACTGGGGTGCGCGCGACGGCTTCGATCAGCTACGCAGCTTCATCGGGGCGGAGGTGGGCCTGCCCGGTGCCTCGACGCTGGAAGTGGGCTATCTCAACCAGATCATCAATCAGCGCGGCGGAAACACGCGCGTCAATCATGTTGCGTCCGTAACGCTGTTCTTCCGTCACTGACCAGGGGGTCAGACCGTCATGGCCTCCACCAGTGCCTTGACCTTCTTCTGCCGCCATTGCGGCAGCGGCGCGATCAGCCAGTAAGCAAGCAGCGTCGGCGCGGCCTCCCCGACCTGACGCACCCGTCCGGCGGCGATGTCCGCATGCGCCAGCAATTGCGGTACACGCGCGCGTCCAAAGCCATTTGCCGCCGCCTCGATCGCCAGGCCGCCATCAGCGACGCGGATGACCGCCGGTCGGTCGCCAGCCGGACATCCCGGCCAATCGATCCTCAGATCAGGGCCGCCGGTGGCCGCCTCGACCGTCACATAGGCGGGTTCGCCGATCTTGACCCCTTCATGCTCGCCCGGACCATCCGCAAGCCGCAGCGCCAGGTCCAGATTGGCCTCGGTAAAATCGAGCGCGTCGTCCGCGGCGATCAGCTGAAATGTCAGGTCGGGCTGGCTCGCGGCATAAGCCGCCAGGCGCGGCTGCAACCATTTGGCGGTGATGTCGCGCGGCGCGGCGATGGTGAGCGCGCTGCTCGACTGCCCGGCCTGCATCGCCCGCACCGCTTCCTCAAATTGCAGGAAGCCGGCGCGCAGGGCTTCCAGCCCGGCTTCGGTTTCCGGCGTCAGTTCCAGCCCCTTGGGCGTGCGCCGAAACAGCACGACGCCCAGCATATCCTCCAACGCGCGAATTTGCTGCCCGACCGCTGCCGGCGTCACGGCGAGTTCGTCGGCGGCACGGGTGAAGGACAGATGCCGCGCGGCCGCGTCCAGAACGCGTAGGCCATTCAACGGCAGATGCGTGCGCTTCATTCCGCGACCGCCGGGGCAATCAGCGCGAAATGCGGGATCTTCACCTCGAATATCTCGCCGTCCAGCCCGATCATGCGATAGCTGCCCTTCATCGACCCGGTGGGCGTGGCGAGCGGGCAACCGGACACATAATCATAGCTTTTGCCAGGCTGGACCACCGGTTGTTCGCCCACCACGCCGTCGCCATCGACGCTTTGCTGATTGCCGCGCCCATCGGTGATGATCCAGTGGCGGGTCAGCAACTGTACCGGGTGATCGCCCCGGTTCTCGATCCGGATATGATAGGCCCAGAACCAGCGCCCCCGGTCCGGTTCCGACTGTTCGGGCAGATAAGTGACGGCCACATGCACGCCGATATCGCGCGTCGTCGCGTGGAAGGGGAAAAGCGCAAAGCTGGTCGTCATGGCCGACAGATGCGCCCTGCCCCCGATAAGGTCAACGGCCTATCGCCCGCAGCGCCTGATCGAAATCGGCAATGACATCGTCCGGGTCTTCCAACCCGACATTCAGGCGCAGCATATCCTCGGTAATGCCGACTTCCAGCCGTGCTTCCTCGGCCATGCCATAATGGGTGGTCGACGCAGGATGCGTCATCAACGACCGGGAATCGCCGATATTGTTGCTGATATCGACCAGTTCCAGCGCATTGAGCAGGCCATGGGCTTCCGCGCGACCGCCACCGACATAAAGGGAGAAGATCGGCCCCGCCGCCTCCATCTGCCGCATCGCCAGCTTATGTTGGGGATGGCTTTCCAATCCCGGATAATTGACCTTGGGCAGGCGGCCTTCCAGGAAGCGCGCCACCTTCAGCGCATTTTCGCTCTGCCGCCGGATGCGCAGGTCCAGCGTTTCTAGCCCCTTGAGTACGACCCAGGCGTTGAACGCGCTCAGCGTCGGCCCGGTATTGCGATGGAAGGGCAGCAGCACCGAATCGATCCAGTCCCGCGTGCCGCAAATCGCGCCAGCCAATACGCGGCCCTGCCCGTCCATCATCTTGGTCGCGCTATAGGCCACGACATCGGCGCCATATTCCATGGGGCGCTGCAAGGCGGGCGAGGCAAAGGCATTGTCCACCACGGTCGTGATTCCACGCGCCTTGGCGATGGCGCACACCGCTGCGATATCCACCACATCCATCGTCGGATTGGCAGGCGTTTCGAAGAAAAATACCTTGGTGTTGGGCTTGATCGCTGCCTCCCAGGCAGCGGTATCGCGTCCGTCGATCGTTGTCGTCGCGATGCCAAATTTGGGCAGCAGCGTATCGACCAGCCAGCGGCAGGAGCCGAACGCCGCTTTGGCCGCAACGACATGATCCCCCGCCGAAAGCTGGCACAGCAAGGCGGCTGTCATGGCGGCCATGCCCGTGGCTGTAGCGCGACAGGCCTCCGCCCCTTCCAGCAGGGCAATGCGCTGTTCCAGCATCTCGACCGTGGGGTTCTGAAGCCGGCTGTAGGTCATGCCCGTCTGCTCGCCGGCAAAGCGCGCGGCGGCGTCTTCCGCCCGGTCATAGCAATAACCGCTGGTCAGAAAGAGCGCCTCGGACGTTTCGCCATATTCACTGCGCGCGGTCCCTCCCCGAACTGCCAGCGTCGCCGGTTTCCAGTTCTTCGTGATGTCGGGATTCTGTCCGCTCTTCCGCTTCATATCGCCCTTCGCATATCCTGCTGAACGCGCGGCGTCGCGCCGCTCAATATTTCGGCCATCTGGCTTCTGTCGCCATTACCGCCCGACAGAATTACCGCAACCGTCTTGCCGCGCATTCGCTCCTTTTCCTGTATCAGCGCCGCCAGCGCCACCGCGCCCGCCCCTTCGGCGAGATTATGCGTATCTTCCCAGTAGATGCGGATTGCGTCGGCGACTTCATCATCGCTGACCGCGACGAACCGGTCGGCGCGCGGTCCGAAATAATCAAGCGCTTCCTGTACCGGTGTGCAGACGGCGACGCCGTCGGCGAAGGTGTGGGCGGTGGGGCTGGCCAGCAGCTTTCCGGCCTCGAACGATCGCTTGGCGGCGTCTACATGGGCCGATACGACGCCCACGACCTTGGTATCCAGACCCAGCGCGTCACGCGCCGCGATCGTCCCGCAGAGGCCCGATCCGCAACCCACGGGCACATAGACGGTGTCGATGTCGGGCACCGCATCGAACAACTCCAGCCCGTAACTCGCGACCCCGCGCACCAATTCGCCATGAAAGGCCGGCACCATATAGAGCCCTTTATCCTGCGCGAGGCGCAATGCCTCCGCCTTGGCGCTGTCGAAATCATGGCCATGTTCGATCAGTGTGGCGCCCAGTCCGCGCATCGCGGCATTTTTCTCCAGCGCATTGCCGTGCGGCACGACGATGGTCACGGACAGCCCAGCCGCCCGCGCCGCGCGCACCTGCGCCTGCCCGTGATTGCCGCGCGTCGCGGTGATGATGCCGGTGACATGGGGATACGTGCGCCGCAGCCAGTCGATATAGGGAATGGCACCGCGCACCTTGAACGCGCCGGTGGGCGTGTGGTTCTCATGCTTGACCCAGACATCGCACCCCGTTCGTGCCGCCAGCAGCGGCCAGGCATATTGCGGCGTCGGGGGCACCTGCGCATGGACCATGGCGGCGGCGGCGCGAAGCGAAGGGAGCGATAGATCGGTCATCCTTGCGCTTTTAGGCTGCCGGCATTTACCAGCATAGGACCGATGCGCGCCGATTGGCCCCTCAGGCCGCGATGCGAACCTCTGGCCTCAGCAGCGGGTGAAGATACTGTTCCTCCCACGCCATCCGTTCGCGCAAGCCATCCTGCAAGCCCATGACCGCAGTCCGATAACCTGCCCAATCCGCCTCGATCTGCGCTGGCGTCCATATCTTGATATGATCGCTATAGCGCAGAAACAGGGCCACGATCGCACGGCCATGCTCGCGCAGCGCCTGGCCTGCCTCTGGGGACAGTGGCATTTTGCGCAATTGCTGCACCATCCCGTCCTCGCGCGCCATATGCTCGCGAAAAGCTTGGGAAAAGGCGATCCGCCGCCGCGTGACCTCAAGCATGTCCTCGGGCCGCGCGCTGCGCATCATCAGCGCGAAATCCTGCATCATCCGGCGCAGACCATCATGATCGTGCCGCAAATCCGTCATCATCATCTTCGACCCCATTTTATCCTTAAATCGGACCGAGGCCGGGAAAGTTAAGCGCGAAGGGGGCTTTTGCGACGGATCGAGCCGTCAAAGCGCAGCCAGCACTGCGTCACCCATCTCCACCGTCGTCATTGTGCCGCCCAGATCCGCCGACCGGGCGCCATTGCGCAGCGCCCGCGCCACCGCCGCCTCGATCCGATCCGCCTGTTCGGGCAGGTTCAGCGAATAGCGCAGCATCATCGCGGCAGACAGGATCGTCGCCAGCGGGTTGGCCTTTCCGCTACCGGCAATGTCGGGCGCGGACCCGTGGATCGGTTCATACAGGCCCTGCCCGCTGCCATTCAGCGTGGCCGACGCCAGCATCCCGATCGACCCGACGCACATGCTCGCCTGATCCGACAATATGTCGCCGAACAGGTTGCCGGTCACGATCACGTCGAACTGACCGGGATTGCGCACCAGCTGCATCGCGGCATTATCGACATACATATGGCTGAGCGCCACGTCCGGATAGTCGGCCGAAACCTCGATCACTACGTCACGCCACAATTGGCTCGTTTCCAGCACATTGGCCTTGTCCACCGAACAGAGCTTGCCGCGACGGGCGCGCGCAGCCTGGAAACCGGCATGGGCGATGCGCCGGACTTCCGCTTCATTATACGACATGATGTCATAGCCTTCACGGTGCCCCTCCGCGGTCGTGCGGAAGCCTTTTTCACCGAAATACACGTCACCATTGGTTTCCCGCACGATGAGCAGGTCGATCGAGCCAGCAACGTCGGGTTTCAGCGCGCTTTCGTGCGCCAGTTCGGGAAAGACCTTTGCGGGGCGCAGGTTGGAGAACAGGCCCAGTTCCTTGCGCAGGCCAAGGATCGCCTGTTCAGGCCGCAAATGCCGTTCCAGCGCGTCACAGTCCGGGTTGCCCACCGCGCCGAACAGGATGGCGTCGGCGCGCCTCGCAATGTCCAGCGTTTCGGGCGGCAGCGGATGGCCCACGGCCTTGTAGGCGGCACCGCCGACCAGCCCGTCCTCATATGTCAGCCCGTCGATCGCCAACGCATCAAGCACGCGCTTTGCCTGTTCGACGATCTCGGGTCCGATACCGTCTCCGGGGAACAGGGCGATCAACATGGCGAAAACTCCTTATCTTGCGTGGCAGCGCCTTATGGAGACAGGAGGTTTCACGCAACCGCCCTTTTCAGTCGCTCAACCAGTCTTTCGCGTGCCGCCAGCACGTCGGCGCGGCGGTCGGTCAGCACCGATCGCTCCAGAAAGAATCCCGTGAGGCGCAGGCCATCCACGATCTCCGCCCATTCCCCTGTGCCGCCGGCAATGAGGAAGGGCGGCAGCGGCAGCAGGCGCTGTTCATAGCCCGATGCGCCCGCCCGGCTGACCGCCGCCGCGCTGCGCGGGCTGACATAAGCCAGGTCATCGACGTCGCCGAGCGCGGCGCAGCGGCTCAGGTCGAGGCCAAAACCCAGTTCCGCCAGCAGCAGCAATTCGTAGCGTACCAGCGCCACGGCCCAGCCGCGTGCCGCCGGCGCGGCCTCCACGGCGTCGAGCAAGCCGGCGAGCGCCTGATGCAGCGCCGGATAGGGCGTCGCTTCGGGCAGGGCGGCGGCGGTCAGCGCGCAGCTCCAGTCGATGGCAGCGGCGGGCAGCGGTTCGGCGAGCAGGGGCGCGCGGCTGTGCGCCAGTTCGACCGTCAGCCCTGCCAGCTGATCCTCCGTCCGCGCCCGGAAATCCGCCTTCACCACATTGCCCGGCAGCAGCACCGGCCGCATCGCCCGCGACCGGCCACCGCGCACATAGCCCGCCGTCAGCCCGTGGTCGGGCGTCAGCAGCCGGGCAATTGCCCCATGTTCGCCATGGGCGCGCACGGCGCAGACGATGGCGGAGGTGGAGAGGTGCGGCATGGGGCCAGTCTCTACTCCTTGATGCCCATGCTCTCAACGATGATGGGTTCAGCCTATTTGCGATAGACGCTCTTCAAGTTCATGAATTCGTGCAGGCCGAACGGTCCCAGTTCACGGCCATGACCGGACCGTTTGACGCCGCCAAAGGGGGCTTCGGGCGCGGAGGCCAGCATCTGGTTCACTGCCGTCATCCCCGCCTGCACGTCGCGGACGAAGCGTTCTTCCTCCTCGGGCTCCTCAGTCCACACAGATGATCCCAGGCCGAAGGGGATGGCATTGGCGATGGCGATGGCGTCGTCCATGTCCTTCGCCTTGAACAGCATCGCGATTGGACCGAAAATTTCCTCGCCCATCAACGCCGGGTCGACCGGCACGTCGGTCAGGATACCCGCCCGGATATAGGCGCCCGGCCCCGGCATGCTTTCCCCGCCGATCAGCGTCGCGCCAGCCGCCGTGATCTTGTCAATCTGATCCAGCACTGTCTGCCGTTGCTCTGCACTGGAAAGCGGCCCCATGTCGCTCTCCGCCGCAAAGGGATCACCCGGCTTCACCGCGGCCATCGCGGCGGCATAGCGCTCCAGAAATTCATCATAGATATCGGCATGGACGATCATCCGCTTGCCGCAAATACAGGACTGGCCTGTATTCTGGATGCGGGCGGTCACGGCCTGCTCGACCGCCGCGTCCAGATCGGCCGAGGGCATGATGATGAACGGATCGGACCCGCCCAGTTCCAGCACGACTTTCTTGAGCGCCTTGCCCGCCTGTTCCGCCACGGCGCGCCCTGCACCCTCGCTACCGGTCAAGGTGACGGCAGCCACCCGGTCGTCGGCGATGACGTCCGCCACCGCGTTCGAACGAATGGGCAAGTTCTGGAACAGCCCGTCGGGTGCGCCGGCCGCGCCCATCATATCCTGCATCAGCGCGGCGACGCCCTGCACATTGCTGGCATGTTTGAGGAGGCCGACATTGCCCGCCAGAATGCAGGGAGCAAGGAAGCGGACCACCTGCCAATAGGGGAAATTCCAAGGCATCACCGCCAGCACCGGCCCGATCGGCAGCCAAACCAGATCGGCCTTGCCGCCCGACGCCAGCGCGATGCTGCCCCCTTCCAGCATCGCTGGCCCTTCCTTGGCATAATGGCGGAAGGCGGCGACGCATTTGTCGACCTCCGCCAGCGCGGATTTCAGCGTCTTGCCCATTTCCATCGTCGCCATGCGGGCAAGCCGATCGCGATGGTCGTGATAGGCGTCGGCCAGCGCGGATAGCAGCGTGGTCCGCTCCGCGATCGGCGTTTCCCGCCAGGTTGCGAAGGTCGTCGCCGCCCGGTCGAGCGCGGTGTCGATCTGCGCCTTCGTCATCTCCTGGTGAGTGGCGATTTCCTCTCCGGTGGCGGGATTGATGCTCTTCATGCGTGGCTCCGGATATTGTGATTCGCGATAGCGCGGGAACGTCGATACCCGCGCGAGATCACAACGAAATCGCCGGAGCGAAGTTCACAGTGTCGTCGGCGATTTTGAGCCCGAAGCCACTGCGAAGCGACCATAAGGCGACCACGAAGCGACACTTCCGCGACAGACCGCACCCCGTCGGCACCCCGCCCAGACCTGCACGACCACGGCCGCGTGCCAAACCGGATTGGGGGGTATCGAGGGCGCTCATTGCGCAGCGTAGATCAAAGATTTTCCAACATTGCCAGCGGCATGCGATTATAGGCTGGCCTGCGATCTTATCCCAAATCAGCCATGAAAATAATCATAGACCTGTTGCGCCACGGCCTTGGACACGCCGGGGGCCTTGGCCAGGTCTTCCAGCGCCGCGTCGCGCACCGCCCGCGCCGTGCCGAAATGCATCAGCAGAGCCTTCTTGCGCGCGGGGCCGATGCCGGGCACCTCGTCCAGTGAACTGACCGTGATCGCCTTGCTGCGCTTGGCGCGGTGCGCGCCGATCGCGAAGCGGTGGGCCTCGTCGCGCAGCCGCTGAAGGTAGAACAATACCGGATGGTTCAGCGGAAACGTGATTGCGCGGCCGTCCATCAGGTGAAACACCTCACGCCCTTCGCGGCCATGATGCGGCCCCTTGGCGACGCCGATCATGCACACATCCTCGATCCCCAGATCCTCCAATATGCCGCGGGCGGCCGACAATTGGCCCTTGCCGCCGTCGATCAGCACCAGATCAGGCCATTCGCCGCTGTCGCGATCAGGGTCCTCGCGCGCCGCGCGGCCGAAGCGGCGCTCGAACATTTCGCGCATCATCGCGAAATCATCGTTGCTCGTCTCCGGATTCTTCATGTTGAACTTGCGATAGGCGTTCTTGCGGAAGCCCTCCGGCCCCGCCACCACCATCGCGCCCAGCGCATGCGCACCCTGAATATGGCTGTTGTCGTAGATTTCGATCCGATCCGGCACGCCCTCCAGCCCGAAGGCGTCGACCATTTCGTCCAATATCTTTGCCTGGCTGGTGGTTTCCGCCAGCCGCCGGTCAAGCGCCTCCACCGCATTGCGCTGCGCCTGTTTGATGAGGCGGGTGCGCTCGCCGCGCTGGGGCACCTCGATCCGCACCCTCCCGCCCGCGCGCTCCGACAATGCGAGCGCCATCAGCTCGCATTCGGCGGGCTGGCGGTCGGCCAGGATCAGGCGCGGTGGCGGCACTTCCTCGTAAAATTGCGCCATGAAGCTTTCCAGCACCTCCTCCGTCGCGACATCGGCGGTATGGACTGGGAAGAAGCTGCGATGCCCCCAATTCTGGCCGCCGCGAATGAAAAAGGCCTGGATGCACATCGCCCCGCCCTTTTCCGCCAGCGCGAAAATGTCGGCATCGCCCAGCCCCTCGGCATTGATCGCCTGGCTGCCCTGAATGAAGGTCAGCGCCTTCAACCGATCCCGGATTACCGCCGCCTGCTCGAAGTCCATGGCGTCCGACGCCTGCTGCATCGCCGCGCCCAGCTTCTTCTGCACGGCGGTCGATTTGCCGCCCAGGAAATCCTGCGCATCCCGGACCAGTTCGGCATAGCCCGCCTCGTCGATGCGGTCGACGCAGGGAGCCGAACAACGCTTGATCTGATAGAGCAGGCAGGGCCGCGAGCGATTGGCGAAGAAACTGTCGGTGCAGGACCGCAGCAGGAACAGCTTTTGCAACGCGTTGATCGTGCGCGTCACCGAACCGGCGCTGGCGAAGGGACCATAATAGCGCCCCTGATATTTGCGTGCGCCACGATGCTTTTGCACGCGGGGAAAGGCGTGGTCGTCGCGCAGCAGGATGAAGGGGAAGCTTTTGTCGTCACGCAGCAGGACATTATAGGGCGGGCGATATCGCTTGATGAGCTGCGCCTCCAGCAGCAGCGCTTCGGCCTCGCTATTGGTGGTGACGATCGTCATGCTGCGGGTCTGCGCGACCATGCGCTGCAGCCGCTTGGGCAGGCGATCGACCTGCGTGTAATTGGCCACGCGATTCTTCAGCGCGCGCGCCTTGCCGACATAAAGCACGTCGCCCCGCGCGTCGTGCATGCGATAGACGCCGGGCCGGATCGGCAGGGTTTTAAGGACGGTGCGGATCGCCTCCACGCCAGCGTCGATATCCGGCTGGCTGCCAGTGACGGTGTAGGTTGCCTTGTCTTCGTGGAAACGATCGGGGGATTGGGGACCGGACATCAGGGCAGAGATAGCGTTCCCGTCCTGTTTCGCAATGGCGGGCTGTCATGATCGTCCAGCGGCTTGCGCGTCAGTCCTCGACGATCCGCAGCAATTTGCGCTCGACCGGCGCCAGCACATTGTGCAGGTCCGCGCCGCGCTTCAATATCGCCCCGCCTTCCCCCACCAGCGCCCACATGCCCTGGCGGTTGCGGAGCGCGGGGCGCTTTTCAATGCGATATTCCGGACGTTCGGCGGAGCGGCGAAAGGCGCTGAAGATCGCCGCATCGCGGCCCATGTCCATGGCATAGTCGCGCCAGTGACCCGCGGCGACCATCCGGCCATACAGGTCCATGATCCGTTGCAATTCCTGCCGTTCAAAACCGACCTGGCCGGGATTCGCAGCGGGAAACGGCGTCACATTGGTCATCAGGCGCGGTCGCGATCCTCGAACAGCGTGTCAGCGTCGGGCAGGCGCGGCGTCTGCCGCTCGACCATCAGTTCCGCCAGCCGCTTCTGCAACTGCTCGACCTCGCACTGGAGCATTTCCAGCTTCTGCTTTTCCGGGTCGAAACAGTCCGAACAGGGCGTGCCATAGGGGACGAAGTCGCGCTGATAGGCGGTCACGTCGACCAGCATCTGTCGCGCAGGGATGCCGACCATGGTCGCACCTTCGGGCACATTCTTGGTGACGACCGCATTGGCCCCCACCCGCGCCCGCGCGCCCACCTGCACCGGCCCCAGCACCTGCGCGCCCGATCCGACGATGACGCCGTCATGCAGCGTCGGGTGACGCTTGCCAGCGATGCCGTTGGCGGGATCGGTCCCACCCAGCGTGACATTCTGGTACAGCGTGACATCATCGCCAATCTCCGCCGTCTCGCCGATCACGGTAAAGCCGTGGTCGATGAAGAAGCGCTTGCCGATCCGCGCGCCGGGATGAATGTCGTTGCCGGTCAGGAAACGCGCGATGTGATTGACGAGGCGCGCCAGGAAGAACAGCCGCGCGCGATACAGCCGGTGCGCGACCCGATGAAAGGCCAGCGACCAGACGCCGGGATAGAGCAGGATTTCGGCGCGGGATCGGGGCGCAGGATCGCGCGCCTTAACGGAATCGATATAGCCAATAAGATTGCGCAGCATCCCGCGTCCCTGCCATCCTGAACCCAATGTGCGCCAACATAGGCCCCCCGCAGCACTTTTTCCAGAGCAGCCCCGCGTCCGCGCTTTCCTGCCGGAAAGAGAAACTTGCTTTGCTTTCGAAGATATGCCTATCAATGCGGTAGACAATCAAACCAAAGGACGACGGATGATTGACGCGCTGCTGGCCAATTTCGGCGAAATCCTGCCTTTCATCCTCATCGGCTTTGGCGCGCAGATGATCGACGGTGCCCTGGGCATGGCCTATGGCGTCATTTCCAGCACGCTGTTGCTGGCGATGGGCGTGCCGCCCAGTCGCGCGTCGGCCAGCGTCCATGCCGCGGAGACCTTCACCACCGGCGTATCGGCAATCAGCCATATCCTGCACGGCAATGTCGACTGGCGGCTGTTCGCGCGGCTCATCATTCCCGGCGTCGTCGGCGGCATCGCGGGCGCCTATCTGCTGTCCAACATCGACGGATCTGTCATCAAGCCCTTCGTCCAGGTCTATCTGGCGGCGATCGGCCTCTATCTCATCTGGCGCGGCTTCCATCTGCCTCCCAAGCCGCGCGATCCCAAATGGGTGACGCCGCTGGGTCTGGCGGGCGGCTTCATGGACGCGACCGGCGGTGGCGGCTGGGGGCCGATCGTGACGTCCAACCTGCTGCTGCAAGGGTCCAGCCCGCGCCACACCATCGGCACGGTCAACAGCGTCGAATTCATCCTGACGCTCTCGATCAGCCTCACCTTCCTGTTCCATCTGGGTTGGGAGACATTCACGACCTACACCGTGGGCCTGCTGATCGGCGGCGTGGTGGCCGCCCCGTTCGGCGCGATGCTGGCGCGGCGGATCGCCCCGCGCTTCCTGTTCTCGGCCGTGGGCGTCATCCTGACCCTCACATCTGCGTTCGGCATTGGCAAATGGCTTGGATTTATCGGGTGACTTTCTTATATTCGGCTTTCTGATCGAGGAAGCCGATAAATGTCCAGTTACCTGCCGACGCTCAAACAGTTGCAATATCTGGTGGCGCTGAAGGAACAGGGGCATTTCGGCAAGGCGGCCGAAGCCTGTTTCGTCACCCAGTCCACCCTGTCGGCCGGCATCCGCGAACTGGAATCGCTGATCGGCGTCACCCTGGTCGAGCGGACGCGCCGCGTGGTCCGCTTCACGGCGCTGGGCGACCGCATCGTGGAAAAGGCGCATCGCGTGCTGCGGGAGGCGGAGGAACTGGCCGCCATCGCCGAAGCGTCGGGCAAGCCGCTGACCGGCGAATTGCGCATGAGCGTCATCCCGACCATCGCGCCCTTCCTGCTGCCGCGCATGCTGCCCCGGCTGCGCGCCGATCGTCCCGAACTGAAACTCTATCTGCGGGAAGAAACCAGTCAGGCCGCCATCGAATCGCTGCGCCACGGCAATGTCGACTGCGTGTTGCTGGCCCTGCCCTTCCCCATGGGCGAACTGGACAGCGAAATCCTGTTCGAGGATCGGCTCTATGTCGCCTTCCCGCAGGATGATCCGTCCAATCCGCCCGAATGGATCAAGCCCGGCATGATAGACGAGAGCAAGCTGTTGCTGCTGGAGGATGGCCATTGCCTCAAGGACCATGCGCTCGCCGCGTGCAACCGCCCCGACCTGCGTGCGAGCGCGACGATGATGGGCACGTCGCTGCACACGCTCATTCAGATGGTCGACAATGGCCTGGGCGTCACCATGATCCCGGAAATGGCGATTGCCGGCGGCATATTGGACCATACCCGCATCACCGCCCGCCCGCTCAAGTCCGACCGCTCTGCGCGCGACATCGCGCTGGTATGGCGGCGCAACAGCCCGCGCGAAAAGGAATTCCACATGCTCGCGGAAATATTACGCGACGCCGCCGCGAAGAGCTGCCGCTTGCCCGAGGCCGCGTGAGGGGGACGCATACAGTTGAAGGTGAGCTCCACAAACAGAATGGGTGGAAAGGGGACTGACTGCCTACCGGCTCAGAAATGCGAGATCGGACGGTCACGATCAGCCCTTTGCCGGTCCCAGCCGCGCTGCTGAGCAGCCCTTACCTCTGGCGATTTCATGTCGAGATTTTCGACAGTAGTGATCCGCTTCACCTGATAGCGAAAGCTACCTTGAAGCGCATTCCCGGCGTTGCCTTCGATAGTATAGAGTTCGTCAGCTTTGAGTGGTTTAGCTGGCGTCACGGTAACTGCACCCTGTGGTGCCTGACCGTATCGAAGGGGGAAGTTCGGGCCGCATTTGGTAGCGCTCTTATAAAGATCGTATGCGTCGAATTCCCAGACTGCCGAGCCAGCAGCGTCGCTTACTTTGAACGAGGTTAGGCAGTATGGCGAACCTGTTTCGTTAACCTCCTCGCTGACAAAAGATAGCTTACCGTCGATAAACAGGGCCTCAACTGTGTAGACATAGGAACACGCCGCCAGTAGCGCGGTTGCAGCGACAACCGCCCAGCCGGCTAGGCGTCCTGCGATTAGGTGTGCCGAAGCGCTGGATAAGGCATCTGAGAAACGGGTCATACTCATTATCTAGCATTATTTGCGATGTCCGCTATGGACACCACACAAGAGATCCATAAGCGGCCGCAAATGGTCGTATCCGGCCGTCAGCCACCCCACTTCTTCGCCTTCGCCTCATCTTCCGCGCGTGCTTCCACCCACTGCGTCGCGCCGCCTTCGAAATGTTCCTTCTTCCAGAAGGGGGCGTGGGATTTCAGCCAGTCGATGAGGAAGGCGCAGCTTTCCAGCGCGGCTGTGCGGTGGCGGGAGGCAGTGCCGACGAACACGATGCGCGCGCCCGGCTCCAGCCGGCCGACCCTATGGATGACGCTGGCGCCCAGCAGCGGCCAGCGCGCCATGGCATCCTCGACGATCCGCGCCACCTGTGCCTGCGTCATTGCCGGATAATGTTCCAGTTCCAGCGCCAGCAGGCCATCGCCCCCGCGCACCACGCCGGTGAAGCTGGCGACCCCGCCGCCGCCCAGCGCCTCCAGCGCGGCCAGTTCAGCCGCGACGTCGAAATCCTTCGCCTGGATCGCGAGCCGTTTCATCCGCCCGTCACCGGTGGAAACAGCGCAATCTCCCGCGCGTCGCCGATCGGGGTGTCGAGCGGCGCGAACCGCTGGTCGATCGCCGCGCGCAGCCGGGCGGGATCGCCCAGCGCCTGCGCATAGCCGCCGCCGCGCGCCGCCAGCATCGCGACCAAGTCCGCGACGGTGGCGCCGGCCTGCGCCCGCTCCACCTGCTCCTCGTCGCGGCCGATGGCTTCGCGCACCCAGGCGAAATAGACGATGGTGAGCGTCGCCATAGCCATCAATCCATATGACTGATGCCGACGCGCAGATAATCCCAGCCGGTGATCAACGTCAGGATCGCGGCGGCCCACAGGGTCGCTATTCCGACCATCTGGACGAAGGGAAATTGCGGCACCGCGCCCGCCAGGATCAGCGCACCCAGCGCGATCAACTGAAAGGTCGTCTTCCACTTGGCGAGCCGGGACACCGGCACCGACACCTGTAATCCGGCGAGAAACTCGCGCAGGCCCGACACAGCGATTTCGCGCAGCAATATGATCATCGCCGCGATGATGTGCAGCCCCGCAATATCCCGCGTCGCCGCCAGCATCAAAATCACCGCGCCGACCATGATCTTGTCGGCGATCGGGTCCAGGAACACGCCCAGTTTGGACACCGTGCCCTGCGCGCGGGCCAGGTAGCCGTCGAAATAATCGGTGATGCCCATCAGGCAGTAGAGCGCGAAAGCCAGCGTATAGCCGGTCGTCCAGCGCGCGCCCAGTTCCGCCGGCCACAGCAGCGCCACGAGCAACGGAACGGTCAGGATGCGCGAAAGCGTCAGCAGGTTGGGCAGCGTCAGCATGGGCGCGGACTGCCACAGTCCGGCGCTGCGCACAAGCAGCAGCTAAGCCACGCGAAAATGGCGCGCCCGGCCAACGCGGCGCAAGCATTGGACATGGACGCCGCCAACCGCTAGACCCCGCCCCGGTCGCTAACGGGAAAGAAGATCCCCCATACATGCAAGCCTCTCTCAGGCTCCTGAACAAGCGCCGTTTCCTGCCGCTTTTCGTTACTCAGCTGCTTGGCGCGTTCAACGACAATCTGTTCAAGAACGCGATGGTGCTGTTCGTCGTCTATCAGGTCTATAATGACGAAAAGTCGGAAACCTGGTTCAGTGCGCTGGCGACGGGCCTGTTCATCCTCCCCTTCTTCCTGCTGTCGGCCCTGTCCGGCCAATTGGCCGACCAGCGCGACAAGGCGGTCATCATCCGCTGGGTGAAAGGGGCCGAAATCGCGATCATGACCGTGGGCGCGGTCGGGCTGGCGCTGATCTGGAGCGGCATCACGGTCCACACGCTGGCGATCCCGCTGTTGCTGGCGGCGCTGTTCGCCATGGGCATCCATTCCACCTTCTTCGGCCCGATCAAATATGCCATCCTGCCGCAGCATCTGCATGAGGATGAAGTGCTAGGGGGGACCGGACTGGTGGAGGCCGGCACCTATATCGCAATCCTGGCGGGCACCATATTGGCCGGCCTCATCCCGGTCGAGGTCGCCGCCATCTGCATCATTGCGACCGCGCTGATCGGCTATATCGCCGGGCGTCAGGTGCCATCGGCGCCATCCATGCTGGACGCGCAGCCGATCGACTTTCACATCATCCGCTCGTCCATCGCGCTGGTGCGCGGCACCATGCATATCCGCCGCCTGTTCCTGGCGATCATGGCGATCAGCCTGTTCTGGGCAGTCGGATCGATCCTGTTCATCCAGTTTCCCCCGCTGGTGAAAAATGTGCTGACCGCCGACAAGCCGGTCGCCAGCCTGTTCCTCGCCATATTTTCCATCGGCATCGCCATCGGGTCGGTTGCGATCAACCGCCTGTTGCAGGGGCATGTGTCGGCCAAATATGCCCCCGCCTCGGTGATCGGCATGGGGCTGTGCATCGTCGCCTTCCACATCGTGTGCGACCTGTGGGCGCCCGCGCCGAACGGACAGATGCTGTCGCTGTCGGAATTTATGGCGCACCCGCTGGCGCTGCCGCTTTCTCTCTGCCTGCTGGGCGTGGCGACCTTTGGCGGCATGTTCGTGGTGCCGCTCTACGCATTCCTCACCACCACGGTCGAAAAATGCGAGGCGGCGCGGACCGTTGCCGCCAATAACATCGTCAACAGCGGCGCCATGGTGATCGGGTCGCTCTGTGCCATCGGCCTCAGCATCGCGGGCGTGTCGGTGGTGATGCAATTGCTGCTGGTCGCCATCCTGTCGCTGCCCTGCGCGGCGATGGCCTGGAAACTGCACAAGGCATGCGACGACCCGATTTGTCACTGACGCGGGCAGAGCCGCCGCGCCAGGCTTCAGAAGATGAAGCTGTAGAAGGCAGTGAAAAAGGCGCAGAAGCTCAACGCAAACAATTTCCAGTCCTTGTCGTCATCCGCCAGCTTGCGGGTCGGCGGCGCGCCGTCGTCGCGTACGCGCAGCACATGGGCGGGCAGTCTCTGCCGGAAGGGGTGGCGGGCCGATTCGGTCGTGAGGACGAGAGGACGGTTTCGCATCATGCGTCGTTAACGAATAATTTACCATTTGTGCCATGGCTTCGTGACGGCAATTTGCCAATGTCCCGTCACGGGACAGGCTTGACTGTATGGTATGAATAACACAGCATGAGCGAACCGATGAACGACACCCGCCCCGTCGAGCCGGCTCCGCTGCCGCCGCGCGCCTTTGGCGCCGGCCCGCCCAGCGCCTTTGCCCCGCCTACCCCCTGGCGGCGAAGAATACAGATTGTCGGCTGGATACTCGCGGTGTTGCTGGCATTGGTGATGATCCTCGTCGCCTGGCTGGCGATCACTGCCCCGCTGTCCCGATCATTGAAACCCATCGTCCCGCCCAGCATCAGCCTGATGTCGGCCGATGGTCATCTGATCGCGCGGCGCGGGGCCGTCATCGATACGCCGGTAACGATGACCGAATTGCCGCCGCATGTGCCCCAGGCGTTCATGGCGATCGAGGATCGGCGCTTCCCCACCCATTGGGGCATCGACCCACGCGGCATCGCGCGGGCGATGTGGCATAACCTGTGGTCCGATGGCGCGTCGCAGGGCGGCAGCACCATCACGCAACAACTCGCCAAGGGCGTTTTCCTGTCGAGCGACCGGACGCTCGGCCGCAAGGCGCGCGAGGCGCTGATCGCGCTATGGCTGGAGGTCTGGCTGACCAAGGACCAGATCATGGAGCGATACCTCTCCAACGTCTATTTCGGCGACAATGTCTATGGATTGCGCGCGGCGGCGCGCCATTATTTCAATCGCGTGCCCGCTCGGCTGACCGTGCCGCAGGCTGCGATGCTGGCCGGCCTGCTTAAGGCCCCGTCGCGCCTAGCCCCCACTGGCAATCTGGCCGGCGCACGCGCGCGCGCAGCGCTGGTGACTCAGGCGATGGTGGATGCGGGCTATCTGACCCAGGCCGAGCGCAACCGGCTGCGGCCCGCGCGGCTCGACGTCCATGATGATCCTGACGCGACCAGCGGCACGTACTTCGCCGACTGGGTGCTGCCGATCGCGCGCGACCGCGCCGGCGCGGTCTATGGCGAACAGCGAATCGAAACCACGCTCGACTGGCGCATCCAGCGCCTGGCCGAAGCGGCGGTGCGACGCGCGCCGCTGGGCCAGGCGCAGGCTGCGCTCGTCGCGATGAAGCCCGACGGCAGCGTCGTCGCGATGGTTGGCGGCAAGAATTACGCGAAGAGCAGCTTCAACCGTGCGGTGCAGGCCAGACGTCAGCCCGGATCGACCTTCAAGCTGTTCGTCTATCTCGCCGCCTTCCGCGCAGGCATGACGCCCGACGACATGGTGGACGACACGCCCTTCACCTCCGGCAGCTATCGGCCCGCCAATCATGGCGGCAAATATCGCGGCCGCATCACCCTGCGCCAGGCTTTCGCCGCCTCCAGCAATGTCGCGGCGGTGCGGCTGACGCAGCAGGTGGGTGTCGACAATGTCATCAAGGTCGCGCGCGACTTGGGCGTTACCGCACCCCTGACCGAGGATCTCAGCCTGGCGCTCGGCACGTCGGAAATCCCGCTCATCGAACTGGCCGAAGCCTATGCGGCGGTGGCGGCGGGCGCCTACCCCGTCGTCGCCCACGGCCTGCCGCCCGAGGAGGAAGGCTGGTTCACGCGCCTGATGCAACGCCAGCGCCGGTTCAGCGAAAATCAGCTCGCCATGATCCGCGATCTCCTCTCCTCCGCCGCCAATCGCGGCACGGGCAGCGCCGCGGCGCTCCGCACCAGCACCTTTGGCAAGACCGGGACGACGCAGGACAGCCGTGACGCCATTTTCGTGGGCTATGCCGGCGGGCTGGTGACGGCGGTGTGGATCGGCAATGACGACAATGCCCCGCTACCCGGCGGCGCGGCGGGCGGCGGCGTGCCCGCACGCATCTGGCGCAATTTCATGAGCGGCGCGATCAACGAACCGGTCGAGGATGCGCCGGAGGAGACGCAGGACGCCGATCTGGTCAACGCCATCGCAAACATCACAGTGGAAACCGGTATCGGCAATGTCGGGCTGGGCGTGGATGAAGATGGCATGACCGTCAATCTTGGCCCGAATCAGCTGCGCATCCCGTCCGACCCACCGCTCCCTGGTCCGCCGGCCAATGCGCCCCCGCCGCCGACCGTGCGCACCCAGCCTTCCAGCGAGGACGAGGGTCCCTGATCCAAGGTTTCGCACTGTTTTGCGTGGTTAACCGGTACTTGAGGAGTTGCGGTGCTGTCCGCCGCCGCCTATCCGATTTCACATTCAAGCAATTTCAATGATATAAGGGCTGCCGACTCTTTGAAAGAGGGCAGCCCATGACCAGGGAACTGATGAGCGTGCGCAGTTCGGAGCAGAAGGCGCTGGCTGCGCGATGGACGATCGCCGCAGAAGCCATGGAAGCACTGGCCGGCGCGCGATCGCTCGACGCGATCGTCAACGTGCTGCGCGCCTTCGCCCGGCGCGCCGTGGGGGCGGACGGCATCGCGGTCATCCTGCGCGAAGGTGGCCTGTGCCATTATGTCGCGGAGGATTCGATGGCGCCGCTCTGGTCGGGGCAGCGCTTTCCCGCCGGCAATTGCGTATCGGGCTGGGCCATGCGCCATGGCGAAACCGCTATCATCCCGGACATATACAACGATCCGCGGGTGCCCGTCGCCGCTTATGAGCAGACCTTCGTGCGATCGATGGTGATGGTGCCGATCGGCCGCAGCGAAGCGACGGCGGCGGTCGGCGCCTATTGGTCCGAACAGGGTGAACCGACGGACAATGAGGTTGCCCTGCTGGAGGCACTGGCCCGCGCCGCTTCCACAGCGCTGGAAAATGGCCGGCTGTTCGCCGCGCTGGAATCGCTCAACGACCAGCTTGACCAGCGGGTGCAGGAGCGGACGCAGGAACTGGAACAGTCGCAGGACATGCTGCGTCAGCTTCAGAAGATGGAGGTGATGGGCCAGCTCACCGGTCATGTCGCGCATGACTTCAACAACCTGCTGACGCCGATCATCGCCGGTCTGGACCTTATCCTTTCGCCACGACGCACGCCCGAAACGATCGACCGCCATGCCGGCATGGCGATGCAGGCGGCCGAGACAGCGCAGATATTGGTGCAGCGGCTGCTGACCTTCGCCCGTCGCCAGCCGCTTTCGCCCACGGCGGTGAACCTGCCCGACCTGCTGGCCGGGATGCAGGCGCTACTCGCCAGCACGCTTGGGTCGCGCGTTACACTGGCGACCGATCTGCCCGCCGACCTCCCCCCTGTGCGCGCCGATGCAAACCAGCTGGAACTCGCCATCCTCAACCTCGCGATCAACAGCCGCGATGCCATGCCGAACGGCGGATCGCTGATGATCGAGGCGGAGCGGCTGTCGCCGCCTGCAGGGCTTGCTCCCGGCGACTATGTCCGCATCGCCATTCGCGACACGGGCGTTGGCATGACGCCCGATGTGCGCAAGGCCGCGATGGAGCCATTTTTCACGACCAAGACGGCGGGTCATGGCCTGGGCCTGTCGATGGCGCACGGCCTTGCCGGCCAGCTGGGCGGCACGCTCCAGATCGAAAGCGAAGCCGGCGCGGGCACCTCCATCCTGCTATGGCTACCAGTGGATCAGGATCGCGCGACCACCGGCGACCCCGATCAACCGCAAGCGGCCGAACGCCGCCAGACCGGCAAGCTCCTCCTCGTCGACGATAATGCGCTGGTTCGCGCCAGCACGCGCGACATGCTGGCGGACATGGGCTATGATGTCGTCGATGTCGATCATGCCGAACTGGCGCTCAGCATGATCGATGCGGGCTACCGTCCCGACATCGTCGTCACCGACTATGTGATGCCCGGCATGACCGGCGCGGAACTGGCGATCCGGCTGCGTTGCGACCATCCGGATATCGCCCTGCTCATCATATCGGGCTATCAGGGCATCGACCTGATCGCGCCCGACATCGTGCGCCTGTCCAAGCCTTTCCGCCCCTCGCATCTGCAAGCCAGTATCTCGGCCGCGCGCGCCCAGCGCGCCTGACGGTGCGCGGCGGCCGGCTCAGATGGCCTGGCCCGCCGCCCAGCCGCTCGCCCAGGCCCACTGGAAATTATAGCCGCCCAGCCATCCGGTCACGTCGACGGCTTCGCCGATGGCGTACAGGCCCGGCACTTTCGCTGCCTCCATCGTCCGTGACGACAGGCCGGCGGTGGCGATGCCACCCACCGTCACCTCCGCCTTGGCATAGCCCTCCGTCCCCGTGGGCGTGAACGGCCAGTCCGCCAGCCGCGCGCCCAACTGCCTTAGCGCCTTGTCGCTCAATGCGCCCAGTTCGCCCTGCGCGCCGGCCCGCTCCAGCAGCGCATCGGCCAGCCGTTCGGGCAGGGCCTGCGCCAGCAGTTTGCGCAGCTGCATGCGCGGCCGCGCCCGCTTTTCCTCCAACAGCCAGTCCGTGGCCCGATCCGGCAGGAAGTCGACCTGGATCGGCGTGCGATGCTGCCAATAGGAGCTGATCTGGAGCATCGCCGGCCCCGACAGGCCGCGATGCGTGAACAGCGCCGCTTCGCGAAAGCGGGTCTTGCCCCATCGCACGCTCACATCCGCCGATACGCCCGACAACGCCTGGAACAGAGCGTCGTCCGGCCCCAGCGTGAAGGGCACCAGCGCCGGGCGCGGCTGAACCACCGACAGGCCGAAATGCCGCGCCACGTCATAGGCGAAACCGCTCGCGCCCATTTTGGGGATCGACGGCCCACCCGTGGCCAGCACAAGCGCGGGCGCACGATGCTCCTGATCGCCCATGCGAACGCGATACTGGCCATCGCCATGGTCGATATCCGTCATGGCCATGCCCAGTGACATAGTGACGCCACCGGCATCACATTCGGACTGCAACATCGCCACGATCTGCCGCGCCGATCCGTCGCAGAACAGCTGGCCCAGCGTCTTTTCGTGCCAGGCGATGCCATGGCGTTCGACCAGCGCCAGGAAATCCTGCGCGCTGTATCGGCCCAGCGCGGACTTGGCGAAATGCGGATTGCCCGACAGATAGCGGTCGGCGGCGGTGTGGATATTGGTGAAATTGCACCGCCCCCCGCCCGAAATCAGGATTTTCTTGCCCGGCGCATCGGCATGGTCGACCAGCAGCACGCGGCGTCCCCGCTGCCCCGCAACCGCCGCGCACATCATGCCAGCCGCGCCCGCGCCCAGGATGATCGCATCCCATGACTGTTCCGCTTGCCCCCCCATCAGTGGCCCCTTTTCAGGCGCACCAGCGCCTCGTCCAGAGCCGAGAGGAATCGCGATCGGTCCGTTTTGGAAAAGGGCGGCGGCCCGCCGACCGGATCGCCCACCGCGCCCGCGCGCAAATCCGCCATGATCGCCCGCGTCGCCACCGCCGCGCCGATCGAACTGGTGGTGAAGGGCTTGCCATTGGGCGCGATCACCTGCGCCCCCGCCTTCAGACACCGGTCCGCCAGCAGAATGTCGGCGGTGATGCAGATGCTCCCCGCGCCCGCCCGCTCCGCGATCCAGTCGTCCGCCGCATCGAACCCATCGCTCACCACCACCCGTTCCACCAGCGGATGCGCGGGCACGCGGATGATGCTGTTGCTGACGATGGTGACCGGCACCGCATGGCGCCAGGCGACCTTGTAGATCTCGTCCTTGACGGGGCAGGCATCGGCATCGACCAGAATATGCATGCCGCCCGCGATAGGCCGCGTGACCCCGCGAAACAATGGCGGCGGCTTATTTCGTTGCGGCCCCCATCCGCGCCTTCCGCAAATCGCATTCCTGCCCTACATCGGCGGCATGAGCGCCCCCCTCTACAATACAGACATATTGCGGCTCGCCGCTAGCATTCCGCATCATCAGCGCCTGGCCGACCCACAGGCCAGTGTGGAGAAGCGGTCGGCCACCTGCGGTTCGCGCGTGACGGCGGACGTGCGCATGGCCGATGGACGGGTCGAGCAGCTGGGCCTGGACGTCAAGGCCTGCGCCCTGGGGCAGGCATCGGCCGCGCTGATGGCCGCGCAGGCGATCGGCCTCACGGCCGATGAACTGACAGAGGCGCGCGATCGGCTGACAGCCTATCTGGCGGGAGAGAGCGAGGATCTGGATTTCTGGCCCGGCCTTGCGGTTTTGGCGCCCGCGCGCGGCTATCCTGCACGGCACGCCTCCATTCGCCTGGGCTTTGAAGCGATCGCGGAAGCCGCACGGATGGCGGACGCCTGATGGAAACGACCAGCGCCACCGACATATTGCTGAGCGAAGGCGTCATCCTGCTCGGCGCGGCCGTCGCTTTTGTCATGCTGTTCCGCCGCTTCGGGCTTGGCGCGGTGCTGGGCTATCTCGTCGCAGGCGCTTTGGTGGGGCCGCAGGGGCTTGGCCTGGTGGGTGGCGGCGAATCGAAACTCGCCATCGCGGAAATCGGCATCGTGCTGCTGCTGTTCCTCGTCGGGCTGGAACTCCACCCCGCGCGGCTGTGGCGACTGAAGCGCGACATTTTCGCGCTCGGCCTGGCGCAGGTCGTCACCTGCGGCTGCGTGCTGACCGCGATCATCTTCTATTCGACCGGCTTTACCTGGGGCGCGGCGATCGCGCTCGGCTTGCCGCTTGCCCTCTCCTCAACCGCGCAGGTGCTGCCGGGCCTCAAGTCCAGCGGCCGCATCAACTCGCCTTTCGGTGAAAAGGTCTTTTCGATCCTGCTGTTCCAGGATCTTTCGATCGTTCCGCTCATCACCATCATTGCCGCCCTTTCGCGCAATCCGGCCGATGCCGGCGGCCCGCCCGGATGGGTGATGGCGGGCTATACCGTCGCGGCCATCGCCGGGCTGGTGCTGGCCGGCCGCTTCATCCTGCGCCCGCTCCTCTCGCTGGTCGGGCGCATGGGCGAGCGCGAACTGTTCGTCGCCGTGGGCCTGTTCACCGTGCTGGCCGCCGCCGCGCTGATGCACGCGCTGCACCTGTCGACCGCGCTGGGCGCCTTCGTCGCCGGCGTCATGCTGGCCGATTCGCCCTATCGGCACGAGATAGAGGCCGACGTCGAACCCTTCCGCTCGATCCTGCTCGGCCTTTTCTTCCTCGCCGTTGGCATGGTGCTGGACCTGCGCGCCGTCATTTCCAATCCGCTGTTCGTCCTCTCGATGGCCGCCATCCTGGTCGCGACGAAGGCGGCGATCATCACCGGCCTCGCCCGCCTGTTCGGCATGACCTGGCAACAGGCGCTGGGCGCGGGCCTATTGCTGAGCCAGGGCGGTGAATTCGGCTTCGTCCTGTTCACCCAGGCGCAAAATGCGTTGCTGATCGCACCCGAAGCGGCCAGCCTGTTCAGCGCGATCGTCACTTTCTCGATGGCGACGACGCCATTCCTGATGCTGTTTGCCCGCCGCTTCGAATTTGCCAGGGACAAGGAGCGCCACGACCTGCCGGGGCCAGAAGATGCGCAGCGCGGATCGGCGATTATCGTTGGCTATGGCCGCTTTGGCCAGACCGTTGCGCAGATGCTGATGGGCCATGGCTTTGGCGTCGTGCTGATCGACAAGAAGCCCGCCCAGATCGAGGTGTCGAGCCAGTTCGACATGAAGGTCTATTATGGCGACGGCACCCGCATCGACCTGCTGCGCCGATCGGGCGCGGATGAAGCGCGGCTGATCGCCTTCTGCATCGACGATCCCAGCCTCGATTCGCGCGCGCTCCAGCCCATTGCCGAAGCCTTCCCGCAGGCCGCGATCATGGTCCGCGCCTTTGACCGTCGGCAGGTGCTAGCGCTCAAGGACATCGACCTCGCCGGCGTCGTGCGCGAAGTCTATGAATCGGCCATCTGCATGGGCGTGCAGGCAATGGAGGTGCTCGGCGTCCCACCCAAGGAGGTGGAGGAAGTGGAGCGTCAATATCGGGACAATGACGATCAGCGCATGGCGCTCCAGATCGAACATGGCACGTTGCTCGCGGCCAAGGACCTGATGTATCGGCCCGGCAACGGCATGCGGCTGCTCAGTCGCGGGGATGGAGACGGCGCATGATCGGGGCACTGGCCTGTCTTTCGGCGGCAATCGCCATCGGCGCGGGCGCGTTCGGGGCGCATGGCGTGGCTGACCCGAAGGCTGCCGACTGGCTGCGCACCGGCGGGCTTTATCAGCTGGTTCACGCCGTCGCGGCGATTGCGGTGATGGGCACGGCGCGCGGCGCGGCTGCGCTGATGCTGGCGGGCGCGGCGGTGTTCGCCGTCTCGCTCTACATCATGGCGCTGGGCGGACCGCGCTGGCTGGGCGCCGTGACTCCGATCGGCGGCACGCTGATGATCGCGGCCTGGCTGTGGGCCGCATGGACCTTCGGGCAGCGCTGACGCGCCGCCCTTGCCCGATCCGCCGCCTGCGCATAGATTGGACCCCTATGGCCGACCACCACCATCATCATGAACCGACCGGCGCGAAGCTGGCGGATGCCGCCCGCGCGACGCTGGAGGCGCAGAATGAACAATGGACGCCGATGCGCGCCGCCATCTTCGATGCGCTGGCGTCGGAGGAACGTCCTGCTTCGGCCTATGACATTGCTGACACCGTGTCGAAGGCGCGCGGAAAGCGCGTAGCGCCCAATAGCGTCTATCGCATCCTCGACCTCTTCGTGACCAACAATGTCGCGATGCGGGTGGAAAGCGCCAACGCCTATATCGCCAATGCCCATCCGGGCTGCCACCACGACTGCATCTTCATGGTCTGCCGCAATTGCAAGCAGGCGACCCATGTCGATGATGACAAGGTGACGGGCCAGGTGCGCGCCATCGCGCAGCAGGATGGATTTCACCCTGAACGCCCCGTCATCGAAATCCTCGGCCTGTGCGCCAAGTGCGCGGCCTGATGACGACAAGGACGCCCGGCCCGCGCAAGGCCGGGCGCGCAGCGGAGACTATGCCTTATCATGACTGATCGCCCCGAAACTCCACTGCTCGACCAGGTCGTCTGGCCGGCCGACCTGCGCAAGCTGAAACCCGAACAGCTGCGACAGCTGGCCGACGAACTGCGCGCCGAAACCATCGCTGCCGTCGGCGTCACCGGCGGCCACCTCGGATCGGGGCTGGGCGTTGTCGAACTGACCGCCGCGATCCATTATGTGTTCGATACGCCCGACGACAAGCTCATCTGGGACGTTGGCCATCAATGCTATCCGCACAAGATCCTGACCGGCCGGCGCGACCGCATCCGCACCCTGCGGCAAAGCGGCGGCCTCAGCGGCTTCACCAAGCGCGCGGAAAGCGATTATGATCCGTTCGGCGCGGCGCACAGCTCCACCTCCATCAGCGCGGCGCTTGGCTTTGCCATCGCCAACAAGATGCAGGACAAGCCGGGCAAGGCGATCGCGGTGATCGGCGACGGCGCCATGTCGGCGGGCATGGCCTATGAAGCGATGAACAATGCGCGCGATGCGGGCAACCGGCTGGTCGTCATCCTCAACGACAATGACATGTCGATCGCCCCGCCGGTCGGTGGCCTGTCCGCCTATCTCGCCCGCCTCGTCTCCAGTCGCGAATTTCTGGGCCTGCGCGACCTTGCCAAGAAACTGGCGCGCAAGCTGCCCCGTCCGCTCCACAACGCAGCGCGCAAGACCGACGAATTCGCGCGCGGCATGGCGATGGGCGGCACCTTGTTCGAGGAACTGGGCTTCTACTATGTTGGCCCCATCGACGGCCATAATCTCGACCAGTTGATTCCGGTGCTCGAAAATGTCCGTGACGCAGCCCAAGGGCCGTGCCTCGTCCATGTCGTCACGCAAAAGGGCAAGGGCTATGCCCCGGCAGAGGCGGCGGCGGACAAATATCATGGCGTCCAGAAATTCGACGTCATCACCGGCACGCAGGACAAGGCGCCGCCCGGCCCGCCCAGCTACACCAATGTCTTTGCCCAGGCGCTGATCGCCGAGGCGCAGCGCGATCCCGCCGTCTGCGCCATCACCGCCGCCATGCCGTCGGGCACGGGGCTGGACAAGTTCCAGGTCGCCTTCCCCGATCGCATCTTTGACGTCGGCATCGCCGAACAGCATGCCGTCACCTTTGCCGCCGGGCTGGCGGCGCAGGGGATGCGCCCCTTCTGCGCCATCTATTCCACCTTCCTGCAACGCGCCTATGACCAGGTCGTGCATGACGTGGCGATCCAGAACCTGCCCGTCCGCTTCGCCATCGACCGCGCGGGCCTGGTCGGCGCGGACGGATCGACCCATGCCGGCAGCTTTGACGTCACCTATCTCGCCACCTTGCCCAACATGGTGGTGATGGCCGCGGCGGATGAGGCGGAGCTGGTCCATATGGTCCACACCTGCGCCATCCATGACAGCGGCCCCATCGCCGTGCGCTATCCGCGTGGCAATGGCACCGGCATCGCGTTGCCGGAACAGCCGCAGGCGCTGGAAATTGGCAAGGGCCGCGTCGTGCGCGAAGGGCGGCAGGTCGCGATTCTCTCGCTTGGCACTCGCCTTGAGGAAGCGTTGAAGGCCGCCGACGCGCTGGAGGCAAAGGGCCTGTCCACCACCGTGGCCGACCTGCGCTTCGCCAAGCCGCTGGACGAAGCGCTGATCCGCAAGCTGCTGACCAGCCATGACGTCGCCGTCACGATCGAGGAAGGCGCGGTGGGCGGCCTTGGCGCGCATGTGCTGACGCTGGCGAGTGACCTTGGCCTGATCGACAATGGCCTGAAACTACGTACTTTGCGCCTGCCCGACCTGTTTCAGGATCAGGACAAGCCGGAAAAACAATATGCAATGGCCCGTCTGGACGCCGACGCCATCATCGACACGGTGCTGACCGCGCTGCGCCACAACAGCGTGGGTGCCGAAGCGCGGGCCTGACACCAGCAAGTCGGGAACCAAATCACCGCTCGATTGTCCTGATCTCACCGCGGCGGCCATGCGCCGTCGCGGACCAGAGGAGAGGAGAAGGGGCAATTGCACAGCGTTCTGCGGGCGGCTTGGCCGTCCTTTCGTCGCGGAACGCCGCTCGCCCTGCTTTTACTCGCCTCTGCCTGTCAGCAAAAACCCGTCGATCTCGCGCCGCAGCGCGCGACCGATCCCGTCCCCGCCCCGCGCGAAACATCCATCCTGTCTGTCCCCATAGATGCCGATGCCGACGCGCTGCGCCAGGCGATTGAAAGGGGCGTGCCGCGCACGCTCTGGACCATCAACCGCCGCGAGCCACGCTGCATCGCGCCCCAGAAAGTGCGCGTGTTCGGCGAGGAATTGAACGTCACGCCGCCCATCGGCTGCACCATCATCGGTGAAGTCACCCGCGGGCCAGTCACCTTGCGCGGTGACGGGCAAATTATCATCGCCGACCTGCCCGTCCACGCCCGGATCAGCGCGCGCGATGTCGCCGGCATATTGAAAGGGGAAACCGCAACCGGCACGGCACGGGTGCAGGCGCGCATCCGGCTCGACATCAGGCCCGACTGGACGCCCACCGGCAAGATCGACCTTCATTATGACTGGACGACGCCGCCGGGCATCGACTTTCTGGGCCAGCGCATTCGCTTCACCGATGAGGCGGATGAGAAGCTGCGCCCCATCGTCGCGCGCCTGGAACGGGATCTGCCGCGCGAACTGGCGCAACTCAACCTTCGCGCCAAGGCGGAAACGCTCTGGCAAGAGGCATTTGCAACCCTGGAACTCAACAGGCGCAACCCGCCGGTCTGGATGCGAGTCGCCCCCAAACGCATTTTCTACAACGGCTATCGCATGGACGGGCGCAGGCTGCGGCTGGACCTGGGGCTGGAGGCGGTAACGCAGACGCTGGTCGGCGTCCCCCGGCCAAAGCGGCCGTCACCGACGCCGCTTCCCTCGCTCGACCGGTCCGATATCAAGGACGGACTCCATCTCTATCTGCCGGTCACATCCGACTATCGCACATTGGAACCGGTGATTCAGCGGGCGCTCGACAAGCGATCCGCACGCCCCTTCACCCTGCCCGGCATCGGTTCCGTGCGCGCGCGTTTTTCCAACATAGACTGTTATGGCGCGACCGGTGGCCGCATCGCCGTTGGCGTCGATATCGCCGCCCGCGTGGATGGTGAAGACACCCATGGCCGCATCTGGCTCGCGGCCCGGCCGGTCAACGCGCCCAATTCACCCAGGATTGATTTCGTCGATCCAGTCATCACTGGCGACACCGATGGAGCAGGCGGCGACACGGCCCTAGCCATCGCCCAGGCGCCGGGCTTTTCCGACATGATCGCCGCCGCCCTGGGGCAGAATTTCGCCAAGGACATTGCGGAGTTGAATGGCAAGATCGGCCGCGCCATCGCCGATAAGCGGACAGGCGACTTCGTCATCCGTGCCAGGGCCGACCGCTATGATATCGGCCAGATTCACGCCTATGGCCGGGGATTGCACCTGCCGGTCCGGGCGACCGGCAAGGCGCAGATCCTCTATCAGCCGCGTTGAGCGATTATTGCGGAACGGCCGCGCGGGCGTCCTGCCCGTCGCCTTCGGGCGCGGCGATGATGTCGCGGGTGGTGTTACCCTTGTTCACGACCTGCGTGTCGGGGTCGCCCGCTTGCGATCGGATGCCGGCGGCGGCATCGGCGCGGCCGGCCTGGGTCAGCGTGCCGCTTTCGGCGGCGCTGCGCTGGGCCGGGCCGCCGAACATCGCCTGCATCGCTTCCTGGCTGGCGTCCACCGACGCGGCGGCCGGCGTGCCGGGGGCGGGCGGAACCAGCGCGAAATCAGGCGGCACGACAAGAGGCGCCTGACGCGACACGGCGAATTCGTCGGGACGGTCGCGCCCCATCAGGCCACGGCCGCCGCCACAGGCCGACAGGGTTGCGATCAGGCCGGCAGCGAGGATCAGTTTACGCTTCACTTCAAAGTCTCCGTCTTTGCGCCCTTGTCGCGCAGCAGCAACGCCCGTGCAAGCAGGATCAGCACGCCGATGGTGATGGCGGCGTCCGCCAGGTTGAAAATCAGGAAGGGCCGCCATTCGCCGAAATGCAAATCTGCATAATCAATGACATAGCCCAGCCGCACCCGATCGACGATATTGCCGATCGCGCCGCCCAGCACCAGGCCCAGCGCCGCGACGTCCTGCCGCGCCTTTTCCCGCCACATCCATATCGCGACGAAGGTTGCGATGAGGAAGGTCATGCCCACCAAAGCCCAGCGCATCGCGTCGGTATCGGCGTGGAAAAAGCCCATCGACACGCCCCTGTTTTCCAGCCAGCGCAGGCGGAAGAACGGCAGCAGGTCGATGCCCTCATCCGCCCGGCTTTGCAGCGCAAGCGGATAGGTCACGGTATATTTGATCAACTGGTCGAGCGCGAGCGTTACGATCGCGACCGTCAGGCCCAGCGGCCGGTGATTGACCGCGCTCATGCGCTCAGCACCGTGGCGCAACGGTCGCACAGCGTGCCGTCTTCGCTCACCTCTGGCAGCTTGCGCCAGCAGCGGCCGCATTTATGCCACTCGCTCGGCCGCACGACGATGCCGTCGCCCTCGCCCATGGTCACGCGCGCGACGATCGCCACCTCGGCGAAATCGACGTCGCCGACCGGCAGCAATTCGCCCATGGTCACGTCCGCGTCCAGGCTGGACCGGACGATCTTGTCGCGGCGCAGCGGCTCGATCGCCTCGTTCACCTGCTCGCGCTGGTCGCGCAGCTCGGTCCATTTGTCCGCCAGCCCCGTGTCGATCCAGCGCGCATCGACCTCCGGCCATTCGAGGAAATGCACGCTGTCCTCGTCACTTGGGAAACGGCTTTGCCATACTTCCTCGGCGGTAAAGGGGATGATCGGCGCGACATAGCGCACCAGCGCATGGAAGAGTGTGTCGAGCAAGGTGCGATAGGCGCGGCGCTTGGGGTCCGACTTCGCATCGCAATAGAGGCAATCCTTGCGGATATCGAAGAAGAAGGCGCTGAGGTCGCTATTGGCGAAATCGAAGATCGCCCGGCTGTAGCGGCTGAATTCCAGCCAGCTGTCACTCCCCTGGCTCTTGTCCACCACCGCACGCAATTCCGCGTCCAGCGTGGCCAGCCGGTGGAGCATATAGCGCTCCAGTTCCGGCATCTCCCCATAGCTGACCGCCTCCGTCTCTTCATCATAGTCGGAAAGAGCGCCGAGCATGTAGCGGAATGTATTGCGCAATTTGCGATAGGCGTCCGACGCCCCGGCCAGCACTTCCTTGCCGATGCGCACATCGTCGAAATAGTCAGTACTGGCGACCCAGACGCGCAAAATGTCCGCCCCGCTCTCGCTCATGATCTTGAGCGGATCGACCACATTGCCGAGCGACTTGGACATTTTCTTGCCCGTGCCGTCGAGCGCGAAGCCGTGAGTCAGCACCGCCTTGTAAGGCGCCTGCCCGCGCGTGCCGCAGCTTTCCAGCAGCGACGACTGGAACCAGCCGCGATGCTGGTCCGACCCCTCGATATAGAGGTCCGCGCGGGCTCCCTCGCCATAGCGGCCCTCGACCACGAAGCTGTGGGTCGAACCGCTGTCGAACCAGACGTCTAGAATGTCGTTGACGACTTCGTAGTCGGCGAGGTCATAGTCGGGTCCGAGCAGCGCCTGATGATCCGCGCCGAACCAGGCGTCTGCGCCGCCCTGCTTGAAGGCTTCGACGATCCGAGCGTTGACCGCCGGATCAACCAGATAGTGGCCGCTCTTGCGATGAACATAGAGCGCGATCGGCACGCCCCAGGCGCGCTGGCGGGAGATGACCCAGTCCGGGCGTCCCTCCACCATGGAGCGGATGCGGTTTGTCGACCGCTCGGGCACCCAGCGGGTGTGGGCGATCGCGTCGAGGGCGATTTCGCGGAGGGTTGCGCCGTTGCCACCCGTTGCCGTCACCCCAGCGGAGGCTGGGGTCTCAGGCGTTTGTGCGCCGCCGCTTGAGATGCCAGCCTTCGCTGGCATGACATTCTGGGGTGCATCCATCGGAATGAACCATTGCGGCGTCGCGCGGAAGATGATCTTCGCCTTCGACCGCCAGCTATGCGGATAGCTGTGCCGGAAATCGTCCGACGCGGCGAGCAGCGCGCCCGCGTCGCGCAGGTCGGTGCAGATCGGTCCGTCTTTGCTTACGAACTTGGGGTTGATGACACTCCCCTGCCCGCCGAGCCACAGCCAGTCGGCGCGATATTTCCCATCGCCCTCGACCGCGAAGACGGGGTTGATGCCATGCGCCTTGCACAGCGTAAAATCATCCTCACCATGGTCGGGGGCCATGTGGACCAGGCCGGTGCCCGCATCGGTCGTGACGAAATCACCGGGGAGGAAGGGGCGGGGCTTGGCGAAGAAGCCGCCGAGATGGTGCATCGGGTGACGCGCGACGGCACCGGCTAGGTCGGAGCCCTTAACAATATGGAGCTTTGCATCCCACATGTCCGCTTCCGGGAAGGGGGCAATCGGATCACCCTGCGGCGCGCTACCAATGCGGTTGATAAATTCTGCGGCCAACTCCCGCGCCACCAGAAATCGACAATTGGGATAGGTGACGACTGCGTATTCAATCTCCGGCCCATAAGCCAAAGCCTGGTTCACCGGGATCGTCCAGGGCGTCGTCGTCCAGATCACCGCATGCGCGCCGACCAGCTCCGGCGCATGGGGCGCTTCCACGATCTCGAACGCCACGTCGATCTGGGTCGAGGTGACATCCTCATATTCGACTTCCGCCTCGGCCAGCGCGGTCTTCTCGACCGGCGACCACATCACCGGCTTGGCCCCGCGATAGAGCTGGCCGCTCACCGCGAACTTGAGCAACTCGCCCACGATGGTCGCCTCGGCATCGAACTTCATGGTCAGATAGGGATCTTCCCAATCGCCCATGATGCCGAGCCGCTTGAACTGCTCGCGCTGCACGTCGACCCATTTGTCGGCATAGGCGCGGCACTGGGCGCGGAATTCCTGCGCGGGAACCTCGTCCTTGTTCAGCTTCTTCTTGCGATACTCTTCCTCGATCTTCCATTCGATCGGGAGGCCGTGGCAGTCCCAGCCGGGCACATAGGGCGCATCCTTGCCGAGCAGGGATTGCGAGCGAACGATGATGTCCTTCAGCACCTTGTTCATCGCATGGCCCATATGGATGTCGCCATTGGCGTAGGGCGGGCCGTCATGCAGAATGAAGCGTTCGCGCCCCGCGCGCTTCTCGCGCAGCTTGCCATAGAGATCCATCGCCTCCCACCGCGCGGCGATGGCCGGCTCCTTCGCCGCCAGCCCCGCCTTCATCGGAAAGTCGGTCTGGGGCAGGAATACGGTGGACTTATAGTCTTCGGTTTTCTGGGCAGGCTGGTCGGTCATGATGGGTCCGGCACTAAAACGCAAAACCGTTCGCGCTGAGTTGGGACTGAGCTTGTCGAAGGCCCGTATCGAAGCATTCGCGCCAAGGCCCAGTCCTTCGATACGCCATTTCGACTTCGCTCAATGGCCACTCAGGACGAACGGGGTGAATGGAAAGCGTGCCCTACGCGAGCATGGGCGTTCCCGCAAGGATTTGCCGCGCGTCGGCGCAGTCCTGCGCGATACCGGCGGTCAGCGCGTCCAGCCCGTCATATTTGCGCTCGCCATGCAAATAGCGGATCAATTGCACCTCCACCTCCTGGCCATAGAGGCTTTCGGCAAAGTCGAAGAAATGCGGCTCCAGCAATTCCTTGGGCGGATCGAAACTGGGGCGGATGCCCAGGTTCGCCGCCCCGTTCAGCACTCGCCCGTCGGGCAGGATGCCGCGCACCGCGTAAATGCCATAGGCCGGTCGCAGATATGGCCCCATGTCGATATTGGCGGTGGGAAAGCCAATGGTGCGGCCCAGCTTGTCGCCATGCTGCACCACGCCGCGAATGGCGAAGGGGCGCGTCAGCAGCCGGCACGCAATCTCGCAGTCGCCCGCGCGCAGCGCCTCGCGCACGCGGGTCGAGGAAATGACGCCCTGCGCGTCGCTGACCGGCCCCACCGCTTGCGCTGGCAGGCCCAGCGCCGCGAAACTGTCGATCGTGCCGCTGCGCGCGCGGCCAAAGGTGAAATCCTCGCCCGTCACGACGGCCGCGACGCCCATATCCTCGATCAGCAGCCGGACATAGTCGGCCGGCTCCAGCGCCGCCAATGCAGGCGTGAAGTCGAATATCATCATCGAATCCGCGCCGGCGCGGGCGAACAAGCCCTCCCGCTGGTCCAGCGTCGTCAGCCGGAAATTGGGCGCATCGGGCCGGAACAGCCGCATGGGATGCGGATCGAATGTCGCGACGATCGCCGGCCGCCCCTCTGCTCGCGCGCACGCGATCGCGCGGCCCACCACCGCCTGATGCCCGGCATGAAAGCCATCGAAATTGCCGAGCGCCATGACGCTCCCGCGCAGATGCGGCGGGACCGGGGCGCTGCTGGAAAGCCGCTCCATGCGCCGCGCTATAGGGACAGGACTAAAAACTGGCAATGGAGCCGCTTGGGCCGTCCCATCATCACAGCGTTCGCCGATGAAAGGTCACAAAACTGTAGGCCGGACGCCCGCCTGTCGCCGGATGATCCGCGCGCGCGACTTCGCGCCAGTCCGCACCATCGGGATAGGCGATGCTGGTGTCACCCTCCGCATTCAGATGCACTTCGGTCAGTTCGATGCGATCGGCGATCGGCAGAAACAGCCGATATATCTCCGCGCCCCCGATCACCATGACGGTGGCTGCGTCGGCCAGCGCCAGCGCGCTTTCGACATCATGCGCGACCTCCGCCCCCTCGGCCCGCCACGCCCGGTCGCGCGTCAGCACGATATGGCGGCGGCCCGGCAGCAATCCGGGCAGGCTGTCGAACGTCCTGCGTCCCATCAGCATCGGATGCCCGGCCGTGACCGCCTTGAAATGCTTGAGGTCCGCCGGCAACCGCCAGGGCAAGTCGCCGTCCCTGCCAATCACGCCATTGTCGGCGCGGGCGAGGACCAGGGTGATTTCGCTCACAGCATCAGCCGCGTCACATGCCCCATCTTGCGGCCGGGTCGCGCCTCATGCTTGCCATATAGGTGCAAATGGTTGGCCGGGTCGGACAATATCGCCCCCCACGCCGCCACATCGTCGCCGATCAGGTTGCGCATCTCGACCCGTGGGGCAACCAGCCCCGTGTCGCCCAGCGGCAGGCCGCAAATGGCGCGCACATGATTTTCGAACTGGCTCGTCACCGCGCCCTCGATGGTCCAGTGCCCGCTATTATGAACGCGCGGCGCCATTTCGTTGAAGACCGGGCCGTCCGCGCTCGCGAAAAATTCCAGCGTCAGCACGCCGACATAGTCCAGCGCGTCGGCCACCTGCTTGGCCAGCGCGCGCGCCTGTTCGACCTGCCCCTCGATCAGTGGCCCGGCCGGCGCGGTCGATGTCGACAATATGCCGTCCACATGGACATTGGCGGGCGAATCCCAGAAGCGCACCGCGCCGTCCGCGCCGCGCACCATTATGACGGAAAATTCCTCGGCAAAGGTCACGAACCCTTCCAGGATCGCGCTCTGCCGGCCGATCGCATTCCACGCGCCCACCGCATCGCCCGGCTCGGAGAGGCGCGCCTGCCCCTTGCCATCATAGCCCATGCGATTGGTCTTCAGGATCGCGCGGCTGCCGATCGTCTCGATCGCTGCCTCCAGATCATCCAGGCTTTCGACCGGCGCGAAGGGCGCGGTCAGTCCGCCCAGGTCGCAGACGAACCTTTTTTCCGCCAGCCGGTCCTGCGCCACGCGCAGCGCCTGCGCGCCCGGCCGCACCAGCCCGTGCCGCGCCAGCGTATCGACGGCGGACGGGTCGATATTTTCAAACTCGTAGGTGACGACATCGACGCTGTCGGCAAAGGCGGACAGGGCTGCGGCATCCTCATAAGCGCCGCGCGTCCAGTTGGGCGATACGTCCGCCGCCGGCCCGCTGTCTTCGGGCGCGAAAATATGGGTGCGATAGCCCAGCTGCGCGGCGGCAACGGCGATCATCCGGCCCAGCTGGCCGCCGCCAAGGATGCCGATGGTGGAACCGGGCGGGATGGTCGTCATGGCGGTCCTGTTCTGGTTTGGGTCAGTCTTCGACGGTATCGGCGACGGATTGCGTCTGCCGCGCGCGCCAATCGTCCAGCCGCTGCGCCAGCGCGTCGTCCCCGGTCGCCAGGATCGCCGCCGCCAGCAGGCCCGCATTGATCGCGCCGGGCTTGCCGATCGCCAGCGTGCCGACCGGAATGCCGCCGGGCATCTGGACGATGGACAGCAGCGAATCCATGCCCTTGAGCGCCTTGGATTCGACCGGCACGCCCAGCACCGGCAGGCGCGTCATCGCCGCCGCCATGCCGGGCAGATGCGCTGCCCCGCCCGCGCCTGCGATGATGACCTTCAGCCCCCGCGCCGCTGCGCCACTGGCATAGTCATACAGCCGCTGGGGCGTGCGATGCGCCGACACCACCTTGCATTCATGCGCGACGCCCAATGCCTCCAGCGTCTCGGCCGCATGGCGCATCGTCTCCCAATCGGAACGGGAGCCCATGATGATGCCGACGTCGATAGCGCTCATGACCGTGCTGATGTCCCCTGATGGCGCGGAAAGCAAAGCCCCTTAGCGGCCGTACCGTCAGGGGGCAATGTGCTTTGCGGACGCCGCGACTTAACGCTCCGACAGATAATAGCGGTCGGTGGCGGTCAGGTCGTCGGCAAGCTCATAGACGATCGGCTGGCCGGTCGGGATTTCCAGACCGGTGATTTCGTCGTCGGAAATGCCCGACAAATGCTTGACCAGCGCGCGCAGCGAATTGCCATGGGCGGAAATCAGCACGCGCTTGCCGGCCTTGAGGTCCGGCGCGATCACCGAGTTCCAATAGGGCAGAACGCGCGCGATCGTGTCCTTGAGGCTCTCGGTCATCGGCACGTCGATGCCGGCGTAGCGGCGGTCGGCCGACAGGTCGAATGCACTGCCCGCCTCCATTGCAGGCGGCGGAGTGTCGAAGCTGCGGCGCCAGATCTTCACCTGCTCCTCGCCATGTTTTTCCGCCGTCTCCGCCTTGTTAAGGCCAGTGAGGCCACCATAATGGCGTTCATTAAGCCGCCAGTCCTTCTCGACCGGCAGCCAGAGCCGCCCCATTTCCTCCAGCGCAAGATTCAGAGTCTTGATCGCGCGGGTCTGGAGCGACGTGTAGCACTGGTCGAAATCCAGCCCCTTTTCCGCCATCAGGCGACCCGCCGCGCGGGCTTCTTCCACGCCCTTTTCGGTCACGTCCACATCCCACCATCCAGTGAAGCGGTTTTCCAGGTTCCAGGCGGACTGGCCATGGCGGATAAGGACTAGGGTGGGCATGGGCGCGTCTCCTGCACGATAGCGGCGAATGATGCGCTTTCCCATAACGGGCAAAATCGCGCGTGCAAGCTTGTCGCGAGCGACGCATGCCCCACATTGCAGCGCGAGCGTTGATGCGATAGCGCCACAGGCACGGATCGCGGGTCCAGACATTCAAGGAGCAGCCGACTTGGCATTTGTGAAGGGCGCATGGCGCATATTGGTCGCGATCAAGGACGGGCTCGTCCTTCTGTTCCTGCTGCTCTTCTTCGGCGCGCTCTATACCGCCCTCTCCTATTCGCCCAAGCCGGCAAAGGCGGTCAGCACCGGCGCATTGCTGCTGGAACTCAATGGCACGGTGGTTGAACAGCCCGCCGAAATCAGCCCGACCGCGCTGCTGAGCGGCGGCGCGCCGGAGTCGAAGGAATATCGACTGTCCGACATCGTCACCGCGCTGGAAGCGGCGAAGGGCGATGCGAAGGTCAAGGCGGTGGTGCTCAACCTCGACGGGTTTATGGGCGGCGGACAGGTCGCGCTCGGCCGCATCGGCGCCGCGCTCGATGCCGTGCGGGCGGCGAAAAAGCCCGTGCTGGCCTATGCCACGCTCTACAGCGACGACAGCTATCAACTCGCCGCCCATGCCAGCGAAATCTGGACCGATCCGCTCGGCGGCGTGGCGCTGCTGGGCCGGGGCGGCTCCAACCTTTATTACAAGGGGCTGATCGACAAGCTGGGCGTCAACACCCATGTCTATCGCGTCGGGACCTATAAGAGCTTCGTCGAACCCTTCATCCGCACCGAACAATCGCCCGAAGCGCGCCAGGCCAATCAGGCGCTGGCCGACGCCTTGTGGCAGCAATGGCAGGATGATGTGTCCAAGGCCCGTCCCCGCGCCAAAGTCGCGGCTTATGCCGGCGATCCCGCCGCCGCCGCCCGCGCCACCAATGGTGATATTGCCAAGGCTTCGCTCGCCGCCGGGCTGGTCGACAAGCTGGGCGACGCGACCGCCTTTGCCGATCATGTCGCCGATATCGCCGGGGATTCGGCCGCCGGCGATGCGACCGGCTTTGCCGCCATCGACCTGCGATCCTATGTGAAGGCCCGCGCGCCGGCCAATGACGGGCAGATCGGCGTACTGACGGTCGCGGGCGATATCGTCGATGGTGAAGCTGGCCCCGGCACCGCTGCGGGTGATACGATTTCGGACCTGCTGCTGAGCGCGCTCGACAAGGGCAATCTGAAGGCGCTGGTGGTGCGCGTCGATTCGCCGGGCGGTTCGGTCATGGCGTCGGAAAAGATCCGCAGCGCCATCATGCAGGCGAAGGAGGATGGCCTGCCCGTCGTCGTGTCGATGGCCAATGTCGCGGCGAGCGGCGGCTATTGGGTATCGACGCCAGGCGACGTCATCTTTGCCGAGCCGGACACTATCACCGGCTCAATCGGGGTATTCGGCATATTGCCCAGTTTTGAAGGGGCGCTGGCGAAGATCGGCGTCACGACCGACGGCGTGCGCACCACGCCCCTGTCGGGCCAGCCCGATCTGGCGGGCGGCACCACGCCCGAATTCGACCAGATCATGCAATTGGGGGTCGAGGATATCTATCGCCGCTTCGTCGGCCTGGTCGCCAAATCCCGCAAGAAGACGCCCGAGCAGATTGACCAGATTGCGCAGGGCCGCGTCTGGGATGGCGGCACCGCACGGCAGTTGGGCCTGGTCGACCGCTTTGGCGGGCTGGAGGACGCGATTGCCGAAGCGGCCCGCCGCGCGAAGATCGACCCGGCAAAGGCCCGCGCCTTCCGCATCGAAAAACAGCCCGACAAATGGGCCGAATGGTTGCAGGACCTCGCTGAGCGGGAAAGCGACGACGCCACGGCCCCGCGCGACATGCTGGCGCGTCAGGCCTGGCTCCAGCGCGGCTGGGCGTTGCAGGCGGTCAGCGACGTGCGCGGGCTGGTTTCGGGCGCGGGCGTGCGGGCGGACTGCCTGGAATGTCGCGGCTATGGCGCGCCGCACCCGCGCCAGGCCGCAGATGAGCATGGCTTGATGGCGGTGCTTGCGACGCTCTGGCGCTGACCGATGGGGCGGCGCGCGGCCGCCCCATCCCGCCATTACCGAATTCTTCAGCAATTTCGGCCAAAAGCCGCTAATCATTGCCGCTGAACAAGGGACTTGTCGCTCCATGCCCGTCGACACCAAGCAGAAGGTTTCCGTCATCGGCCTGGGCTATATCGGCCTGCCGACCGCGGCGCTCATCGCGCGCGGCGGGTGCCAGGTGGTGGGCATCGACGTGTCGCCCCATGTCGTGGAAACCGTCAATTCCGGCCGCGTCCATATCGAGGAGGTCGATCTCGACGGCCTGGTGCAGGGCGTTGTTGCACGCGGCAATCTGCGCGCCAGCCTGACGGTGGAGGAAAGCGATGTCTTCATCATAGCCGTCCCGACGCCCGTGGCGGAGGACCGCGCGCCCGACATTTCCTACGTGCTCAAGGCCGCCCGCACGGTCGCCCCGGTGCTCAAGGCCGGCGATACCGTCATCCTTGAATCCACCTCGCCCGTCGGCACGACCGAAGCGATGCGCGACATTTTCGCGCAGTTGCGCCCCGACCTCAAGATGCCGGGCATGGGCGCGCAGGGCGACGTCGCCATCGCCTATTGCCCCGAACGCGTGTTGCCCGGCCGCATCCTGGTGGAGCTGATCGACAATGATCGCTGCATCGGCGGCATCACGCCCCGCTGCGCGCGCAAGGCGCTGGGCTTCTACCGCCAGTTCGTGCGCGGCGCCTGCATCACGACGACGGCGCGCGCGGCCGAAATGGTCAAGCTGGTCGAAAACAGCTTCCGGGACGTCAACATCGCCTTCGCCAATGAATTGTCCGTGATCGCCGAGAATATGGACATTGACGTGTGGGAAGTGATCCGCCTCGCCAACCGCCATCCGCGCGTCAACATCCTCAATCCCGGCCCGGGCGTGGGCGGTCATTGCATCGCGGTCGATCCCTGGTTCATCGTCCATGGCGATCCCGAAAATGCCCGCATCATCCGCACCGCGCGCGAAGTGAATGACGGCAAGACCGATTATGTCGTGGCCAAGGCGTCGGACCTGATCGACGATCATGCCGGTCAGGACATTGCCTGCCTCGGCCTTGCCTTCAAGGCGAATATCGACGATTTCCGCGAAAGCCCGGCGGTAAAGATCGCCGCCCGCCTCGCCCGCCGCTATGGCCGCCGCATCAAGCTGGTCGAACCCTATGCGCAGGAACTGCCGATGGAATTTGCCGGCACGGGCGCAGACCTCATCGATCTCGATACGGCTCTGGAACAATGTGGCGTGTTCGTCATTCTGGTCGATCATGACATGTTCAAATCCGTCCCCGTCGACGAACGCGCCGACAAGGCTGTCTATGACACGCGGGGAATCTGGCCCGATCAGCCCCGCCGGCAGGCAGCGTCGAACAGCGGGCGCATCGCGGTATGACCAGGGCCGCGACGGCGCACCCCGTCGCGCGCGCGGTTGCCATCGCCCTGCCCCGCCGCTAACCCCCGCCAGGCACGGCCTTTTTGCACGTGCGAAAGCAACGGCCGACGGGGGACATAAGGCATGATGCGACAGCCAGCGCCACGCGCGATCATCGCCGTCTTGTTGCTGGGCAGCGTCACCGCCTGCGCCACGGTCGAGGACGCCCCGCGCGGGGAGCAGGCCTATGCCATCATGCCTCCACCGCCCGCTATCGGCATGGACTATCGCCTTTCCCCCAACGACGTGCTGCGCATTCAGGTTTATCACGAGCCCGACCTGTCGCTGGAGGATGCGCGCGTCGATGCGCAGGGCATGGTGCGCATGCCGCTGATCGGCGCGGTGCCGGTCGCGGGCCTGTCCGCCAGCGAAGCCGCCGACGTCATCGCCGGGCGTCTGGGCGAACGCTATCTCGTCTCGCCGCAGGTCAGCCTGTTCGTCAAGAAAGCGGTCGGCCGCCGCATCACGCTGGACGGTGAAATCCGCGAACCGGGCCTCTATCCGGTCGAAGGGCGGCTCACCCTGTCGCAGGCGATTGCGCTGGGCAAGGGGCCGACCCGCCTTGCCGACATGCGCCAGATCGTCGTGATCCGCCGGCTCGACGGCCAGCGGCAGGCGGCGATGTTCGACCTTGCCGCCATTCGCAAGGGCGAGGCGGCCGATCCTGAAATTCTGCCGGGCGATCAGCTGATCGTCGGCCTGTCGCGCGCCAAGGCGATCCTGGGCGGCGCGCTCATCGCCGCGCCCGCGCTTGCCGCCGGCTTCATCGCGTTGGACGGAGATTGACCATGGCCGCCACGACGCCCCCTCTGCACGACCGCCCGGAACGCCTGGGCCTTGGCGCGCGGTTGACGCGTGGCATGCGGGACTATGGGCTGCTGCTGCGCCGGCATCGGGTCATCCTGTTCGTCACCATGGCGCTGTGTCTGCTTGCGGCGCTGCTCTACATCCTGCTTTCCACGCCCGACTATCGCGCCACCGCCTCGGTCGAGGTGCAGGATGTGCCCGCCGGCGCGGCTGGCTCCGGCGCGCCCACGCCGTCCCGCACCGACGACATAGAAACGCTCATGCAGACGCAACTCGAAGTGCTGCGCAGCCGCGCGCTGGCGCAGGAGGTCGCGCGCAGCCTTTCGCTGGTCGGCACGCCCGCTTTCTTCCATGGCATGGGCGTCAGCCGCCCGAAACTTGCCGCCGGCGGCCAGAGCCAGCGCCAGGCCGATGAGGAGCGGACCATCACCCTGCTGCGCGACCATCTGGAAGTCGACCTGCCGGGCAAGTCGCGCGTCATCCGCATTCATTTCGTCAGCGCCGATCCCGCGCTCTCGGCCCGCATCGCCAATGGCTATGCCGACAGCCTGATCCGATCGGACCTCAAGCGCGGCTTCCAGTCCGGCGTTCAGGCGCGGCGCTTCCTGCTGGGCGAACTGGACGGCGCGCGGCGCGATCTGGAACGGGCCGAGCGCGAACTGGCGGTCTATGCCGCGCGCAACGGTGCCCCGATTCCACTCGGCGCGGACATGGAAGGGGCGTCCTCGACAAACAGCCCGGCGGCCCCTTCAGGGTCCGAAGTAGACAGCAGGCTGGCCCAGCTCAACAGCCTGCGCGCCCAGGCGCTCGCCGAACGCATCGCCGCGCAGAAGCGGTGGGAAAGCGCGCGCGCCGCTTCGGTCGAAACCCTGCCCGAAGTGCTCGGCAATGGCGCAATGCAGGAATTGATGGCGCAGCGGGCGCAGGCGCGGGCCGAGCTGGTCGAAGAACGGCAATTCCGCAAGGATGCGCACCCGGAAATGCGCGAAGCACGGGCCCGGCTCGCCGCGCTCGACGATCAGGCGCAACAGATGGCCAATCGCATCCGCGCCTCGCTGCGGCAGGATTATGACGTGGCCCGGCGTGGCGAAAAGCAGATCGCCGACGAGATCGCCGATGTGGAGCAGGATGCGCAGGCCGCGCGCGGCCGCAGCGTGCAGATGGGCATGTATGAACGCTCGGTCGAAACCTATCGCATGCTGCACGACAGCCTGCTCCAACGCTATCGCGACATGGCCTCGCAAGCCGGCTTTCAGGCAGGGCGCATCCAGCCGCTCGACCGCGCGGTCCCGCCCGACAGCCCCTTCTCGCCCAAGGTCGGGGAAACGATGCTGTTCGCCGCGCTCGGCGGGCTGGTGCTCGGCCTGCTGCTGGTGGGCGCGCGGCACGCCTTCGACGATGCGGTGACATCGGCCGAAACGCTGGCGGAACGGGTCGACCTCCCGCTGCTCGGCGCGGTGCCGGTGACGGGCGACAATCCACAACCGTCCGAAGTCTTCGCCCCCATCGCCCGCTCGCTGCTGCTTGCATCGACCGGCGGGCTGCCGCGCTCCATCCTCGTCACCAGCGCGCAGGAAGGGGAAGGCAAGTCGCTGACCCTCAACGCCCTCGCCCGCGCGCTGGCCGCGCTCGACAAGACGGTTCTGGTGGTCGACGGCGACATGCGCCGCCCAGTCCAGCACGCCTTGTTCCGCGTCGCGCCCGGCAAGGGGATCAGCGAAGTGCTGACGGGTCAGGCGAACGCTGCCGACGCGGTCATCGCGACCAGCGTGCCCGGCGTTTCGCTGCTGCCGTGCGGCGCGGTGCCGCCAAACCCCACCGAATTGCTGGCCACCCCCGCGCTCGACGATCTGCTGGCGTCGGTGCGCGATCGCTATGACACGATCCTGATCGACGCGCCGCCGATTCTGGGCCTTGGTGACACGCCTTTGCTCGCCACCCGCGCGCAGACGACGCTAATGGTGGTCGAATGGGGCCGCAACCATCATGGCGGGCTGCGCACGGCGGTCGACCGGCTGCGCCGAACCGGCGGCGTCATCATCGGCGCCATCCTGACCAAGCAGCAGGGGCGCGCCTTCGACTATGATTATCATCGCGGCGACTAGGCCCGCGCCTCGCTCGGCACCCGTCTCATAATGGCTTGCCTCGCGCGCGCGCCGGGCCTAGGGGGTGCCGCATTATCGGCCGCCGCCCGCCGCGCGGCCCAGCTTGATCCCAAGGAGCAGCACGCCATGAAAGCCCGCATCTTCGTCACCCTCAAGGGCGGTGTCCTCGATCCCCAGGGCAAGGCGATCCATCATGCGCTCGAAGGGCTGGGCTTTGGCGGCGTCAATGACGTGCGCGCCGGCAAGCTCATCGAGCTCGACCTGGCCGACGGGACGAGCGACGAGGATATCGACGCCATGTGCCGCAAGCTGCTCGCCAACACGGTAATCGAAAATTATCGCATCGAAAAGGTCGCCTGAGCCATGAAAAGCGCCGTCATCGTCTTTCCCGGCAGCAATTGCGACCGCGACCTGGCGGTGGCGTTCGAAGCGGCCACCGGCGTCAAGCCTGCCATGATCTGGCATCGGGACACGTATCTGCCCGCCGACATCGACCTCATCGGCGTACCCGGCGGCTTTTCCTATGGCGATTATCTGCGGTCAGGCGCCATGGCCGCGCGTTCGCCGGTCATGCAGGCGGTGGCGCAGGCGGCGTCGCGCGGCGCATTTGTCCTGGGCGTCTGCAACGGCTTTCAGGTGCTGACCGAAAGCGGCCTGCTGCCCGGCGCGCTGCTGCGCAATGCCGGCGGGCATTTCGTCTGCCGCGACGTCCCGCTGAAAGTCGAAAATGCGCAAAGCGCCTTTACCAGCCGCTATGCCGCCGGCGAGACGATCCACTATCCGGTCGCCCATCATGACGGCAATTATTTCGCCGACGACGCCACGCTCGACCGGCTGGAGGGCGAAGGCCGCGTCGCGCTGCGCTATGCGGAAAATATCAACGGATCGGCCCGCAACATCGCCGGCATCCTGAATGAAACGGGCAATGTGCTTGGCATGATGCCGCACCCCGAACGCGTCATCGAACCCGCCCATGGCTCTACCGATGGGAAACGCCTGTTCGATGGCCTGGTCGAAGGACTGATGGCCCGCGCCTGAGGTGTATTTCGCGACCGGGCATCGGCCCGGCCGCCCCATCACGCCCCGCTGATCACCGCCGCGATCCGTTCGGCTGCTTTCCCGTCGCCGAACGGATTATGCGCCCGCGCCATCGCCTGATAGGCGGCGTCATCGTCCAGCAGCGCCAGCACTTCGCGCACGATCCGCTCGCGATCCGCGCCGACCAGCCGCGCCGTGCCGGCGTCTACGCCCTCGGGCCGCTCGGTCGTCTCGCGCATGACCAGCACCGGCTTGCCGAGTGAGGGCGCTTCCTCCTGCACCCCACCACTATCGGTCAGCACCAGATGGCTCATGTCCATCAGCCGTACGAAATGCGGATAATCCAGCGGCTCGATCATCGCCACATTGGGCAGGTCGCCCAGCACGGCATCCATGACCGGCCGGACATTGGGATTGGGATGAACCGGAAAGATCACCGCCACATCCGGCCGCGCGGCGATGTCGGCGATCGCGCCGGCGATCGATTCCATGCCGCCGCCGAAATTCTCGCGCCGGTGCGTCGTCACTGCAACGATCCGCTTGCCTGCAAAGCGCGCCGCCAGTTCGTCCAGCCCCCGCGCCATGGCGGGCATGTCGCGCACCCGGTCGCGCGTCGCCAGCAACGCGTCGATCACCGTATTGCCGGTCACATGGATGGAGGCGGGATCGCGACTTTCCTTCCGCAACGCATCCGCCGCGGCCTGCGTCGGCGCGAAATTCATGTCGGCGATGCAGGCGACGACCCGCCGGTTCACCTCTTCGGGCCAAGGATGATGAATGTCGCCGCTGCGCAGCCCCGCTTCGACATGCGCGACCGGAATCTTGCGATAATAGGCCGCCAGGCTCGCCACCATCGTCGTCAGCGTGTCGCCATGCACCACCACCCGGTCGGGTTTTTCCGCGTCGAACGCCTTGCCAAGTTCGACGATCAGCTTCGCTGTCAGCCCGTCAAGCGTCTGGTTGGGCACCATCACGTCCAGGTCGATATCCGGCACGATTCCCGCAATCTCCAGCACCTGGTCCAGCAAGCCGCGATGCTGCGCCGTCACGATCACGCGCGTATCGATGCCCTTGCGTCTTTGCAGTGCATGGACGACGGGGAACATCTTGATCGCTTCGGGCCGCGTCCCGAACACAATGGCCACCTTCACATCACGCTCCCTCATCATGTCCTGCACCGCCTGTCGCAGAAATTGGTATACAGCCGCTGAACATCTTGTGTATTTCCGCGCTGCAATGCAGCAAGCGGCACGGGCGACACGCTATGGGACTGTCGCGCCGCACGGGCTTATTCTCAAGGGTGGAGCGGGGAAGATCGC
>NZ_BCYT01000007.1 GCF_001598335.1 Sphingobium abikonense NBRC 16140 | reverse complement strand
TATTCAATTGGGGGTTGGAGGGGGGCAGGTATCTGGGACATCTGATGCGGCGGCGGAGCCGCTTCTTCCGGCGCACCGAAGTTGTAGGTCAGGCCGAGCAGCAGGCTGTGCGTGCGCAGCTTGGTTTCGGCGTTCGAACCGGCCTGGCCGTAGATGCTCTGATAAGCCGGGATCAGCTTGATATCGTCCTGGTTGAAGAAGCGATACTTCAGCGAAACGTCGACATTGTTGGTGACCGGGTAACGAACACCCGCGATCGCCTGCCAGGCGAAACCGGTGTCGCTGTCGTTCACGATGTCCGAAGCGAGCTTGCCGCGCGACACGCCGACACCGCCGCCGACGAAGCCCTGCAGGCCATCATCGGGACCGAAGTCCAGCAAACCGTTCAGCATGAACGACAGGGCCGAAGCAGCGCCGCCGAAGCCGCCGCCGGTCTTGTCGAAATCGATCTTCGCACGCTTGTAGGCGGCTTCGGCTTCGAGGCGGAAGCCACCGAAGTCGTAACCGATGTTGGCATCGAAGTCATAGCCCTTGTGGTAGTCGATCGACGGGACCGCCGAACCACCGGGAGGGACGGCGTCGAAGGTCAGGTCCTGATCTTCAACGAGCAGCACGCCGGCGTCCACGCCAACATACCAGCTATTATCGCGCGCCAAGGCCGGGGTGGCCAGGGCACTGGTCGCAAGCGCAGCCGCGAGGGCAAGCTTCCGCATATGGATTCCCCTTTCAAAAGTGTCACGAAGGACTGCTGAAACCCTGTAGTCAGGAGAAGGTTTCATGGCAAGTCCACAATTAGTGAAACCGTTGCAAAAATAACGCACTAGCCTTTTTAACGCGATCCGATCAGGCTAATGCCTGCAAATTCTAGACTATTGACGCACCCGTGCAACAAGAAATGAGCAATCCCGTAATATTACGCAACAATCAGGCCATGGGATCGCAGGCTGTCGAGAATGGCGGCGATGGTTGATCGGGCCTGCGCGTCAATCACGCTCCCCCCGCTCGGCGCGGCAATAGCCGCCTGCCGCTCGCCAACCACTTTTTCATCACCGATATAAAAGCCATCTGGCCGGATCGGGCCTGCCCGCCACTGACTCCCGTCATGAACGCGCGTCAGCCCTTCGTCGGCGACCATAACGGCAAAACCGGCACGGGCGGGAACAAATCGCCAGCCACCCTCCGTCCAGCATGCGAGGGAGCCGCTCTGCCCCTCCCATGCGCCCAGCGCCCCGTCCGCGACGATCCAGCATTGCCCCGGCGCCGGCCCCTCCGGCGGCATGGCCGCCGACGCACTCTCCACCCGGCTCAGCAACAGCGCATCGACCAGCACCAGCGCCTCATTATGCACGATTTCCTTGTGCGCCTGGCCCGCGAACAGCAGCGGCAGGCCCCATATCGGCGTGACATCCATCATCCGACTCCTTCTCTCGTTTCCCTGTGATCGCAACCCATTGTCACAGCGTCAGCATTAGGCTCGCCCCCCGCCCGATCGCATAGGTTCCCCGCTGCCGCACCGCGATCAGCACATCGCGCCCGTCCATGCCGTCCGCCGCGATCATGTCGGCGCCATAGGTCCAGCTGGCGCTTGTCACCTCCTGCGCCCGCACCACGATCGCGCCGTCCAGAACCTCCACCCCATAGCGCTCGCTTTCCTCGCCCAGCGGCACGTCCGTTCCGCTCAGCCAGCGCCATCCGTCGCGACTCCGCCGGGTCCATTCGATCGTCCAGCCGCCCGCCCCGTCGCGCCCCGCGCGCATATGCACGGGCGCAAGCGGCTTCAGCGCCTCGCCGCTGATGGTCAGCATCGCCTCGGCCGGCGCCACATCGCCGATGCCGACCGCCGAAACCCGCAGCACGCTCCCCGCCTCGCTGTCCGCGCCCTGCATCGACAGCGGCTCGACCAGCCGCCCTTCCTCGATCAGCAGGAACGGCTCGCCCGCCATATGCTCCGCCATCGCCCAGTCGGTGCCGCGCACCCCCCGGCGCAGCCCGCTCAGCCGATAGGTCGCAGCACCGGTCCGCTCGGCCGTGTCGAACTGGATCAACTCACGCCCCAGCAAGGCCAGGTTCCGTCCCTGGTCCAGCGCGGCTTCATCGACACTCAGCAACACCATGTCCGCCGCCAGCAGCGTCACCGAAACGGATTGCCCGCGATCCACCAGCAACGCGCTGCCCCCGGGCAAGACCGTATCGGCAACGCCCATCACCGCGCGTCCGGCGCTGCGGCCGATCGGCACCGCCTCCCCGCTCGCGCCCGTGACGAACAGCGCCGCATTGCGCCAGCCAGCCCCGCCGCTCGCCGCCGCCACGACCAGAGGCGCGCTCGCCACGCCGTCCGCAATGCGCGGCAGGTCTGCCAGCAGCAAAGTCGTCGGCCCGTGGGGCGCATCCACCGGCCGCACGATCGCTCCCGATCCCGCACCTATAGGCGGCGCGCCACCGCCACCGGGCAGCCGCCGCAGCGCCAGCCGCACCGCCATCGCTTCCCATTCGCGCTCCTCGATCCGCCACAGCCCCGCCGCCCGATCCACGGTCACAACGTCGCCCGCCGCCAGCCCAAGCGCCCGCCAGTCGCAGCGCACCGTCATGCGCGCCCGGCCGGCCCAGCGCGCCCGCAGACGGTCGCTCGCCAAAGCCCGCGCCGCATCGGGGTCCAGCACGGCGGGCAGGTCGATCCCGCTTTCGCTCCGCCCCGCCCCCGGCCGCGTCACCCGCTGCATCCCGGCCTGATAATCGCGCGCCGCATCATGGTAACGCAGGCTCAGCGCCACCGGCACGCCATCGGCCGAACCGCCTTGATGCTCTACCGGGTCGATCGCTCGGCCATTGACCCGCTGCGCCAGCGCCTCGTCCGCAATGGTACCCGCCGCCGCGCCTGCGTCCACCAGCGCCAGCCCATCCGCTCCCGATCGCAGGCCCAGACCAAAGGCTTCGACCAGCGGCATCACCGCCTCGCGCATGTCCGCCCCGCTCGCGGCAAAGCCATCGACGCTGATCGAAGCCGGCCCCGCCAGCCGCGCGCCGCTTAGTTCGCCGGCAATGCGACCCAGCGACACCGCCCCCTCATCCGCCTCCACCTCGAATGTCAGCGACGGGATGCGATTGCCATAATCGGCCAGCGCCAGATCCTCGAACACGACATAGGCCAGGCCGCGATGCGCCGGCGTCGCACCGATGCCCTGCGCCGAGGCGATCAGCGGATCGGGCGATTGCCCCTCATCGCCTTGATGCACCCGGAACGCGCCCAGCTCCGTCTTGAAATCGCCCGCCGCCCCGCGCAACAGATTGCCGTCCGCCCATATCCGCCGGATCGCCCGGATCGGCCGCGACGACAGCGCCACCGCGATGCTCGCCGAATAGCTGTAGCTCGTCACGCTCGGCCGCCCCTTGCCACCACCGCTGCGGCTCGACGTCTCCTGCAAATCCGTCGCCCAGATCACCGTGCCCGCCACCCGCATCGTGCCAAAGATGGCGGGAAGCTGCGTGCCATAGCTGGATGTCTGCACCTGCAAATCGGACAGGCGCGCGCCTTGCCGGCCCTTGGGCTTAAACAGCACTTCATTATCGAAAGCGTTGCCGATCAGGCCGCCAATCGCCCCGCCGATCGGCCCGCCCAGCACGGTGCCCACCGCGCTCAGCACTATCGTCGCCATGCTTGCCCCTCCTTCATGCCCGCCACCAGCCGATGATCGGCCAGGGCGATTCTCCCGGCATTTCCACCACGCGCCGCAACCCGGCATGGGCGTGGACGAACCCCGCGCCGGTCCCGATCATCAGATGCAGTTGCAATGGTCCCGGCCGCACCAGCGCCAGGTCGCCTGCCTGCCCCTCCGCCACCAGACGCAATCCCGCGGCGTTCAGCCAATGCGCCGCGCGCTCCGCATCGCCGCTGCGCAATCCATAAGCGCGTGGCGCGGCGCGCCCCAGCGCCAGCGCGGCCACGCCCACGCAATCCAGCCCGTCCCGGCCACGCCCATGCAGCCGGAACGGCACGCCCACCAGCGCCCGCGCCGCAGCGACGATGGCCGCCGCGCCCTCTTCCCCGCTCATGCGCCGGGATAGCGGGTCAGGAGGTCCATGCCCGGCAGAAACGGCTCGCCCCGGAAATTGGCGATATTGCCGAAGCGCGCGCCACAGGTCGCCGCCTGCCGGTCGCACCCTTCGGTCAGCAGCGCCAGCGTTCCCGGCTCCACCGCAAAGGCCGGCGCATCCGCCAGCGTCAAGCCGGACGCATCATTATCCAGCACCGCCTGCGTCAGCCCCGCATTGCGCCCCGTCATCCACCGCACCGCGCCAAAGGCATAGACCCCGGGCGCCAGCCCGGCGACGGCGACCTCCGCTCCCGCCGCGGCGTCCACCGCCACGATCCGCCGCCGCCCCGCCATGTCGACCCGGCAGGCCCGGTCGCCTAGCCGCGCCCGGCAGTCGGGCGATGTGCTCGGGGCCACCGGCGCGCCCAATATCGCCGCCGCCCCCACCAGTTCGGCGGAAAATTCCTGCCCCTTGCGCGACACCGCGCCCATCTCGCCCCGCGCCAGCAGCAGCCACAGCGCGCCCGGCGCCTCCCATTGCGTCACCCTTAACTCCAGCGCCGCGCCGTCCCAGCGCCCCGCCATCAGGTCCGCCTCGCTGATCGCCTCGCTCGACAGCGCGCCCGCCACGTCGCTGTCCTCGCCGTCCAGCGTGATGCCGCTGCGCACCGCCGCCGGCGTCATGCCCGGCGCGGCGCGATAGATGAGGCCGCCAATCTCCAGGTCGCGGTCATGGCTGGTGAGCCCGATCGTCACTCCGTCGTGCCGCGCGATCCGCCAGCAAAAGGCCAGCGTGCACAGCGCCTCGTCCAGTCCGCCGATCATTCGCGTATCTCCACCAGCGGCACCGACACCGCTTCGCCTGCGGCAAAGGTCGCGCGGTTCACCTCCAGCCGATCCTCGGCAAAGCGCACCGGAACATCGAACCGGTAGCCGGCGGTCAGCACCACGCCCGCCCCCGGCGCCTCGTCGAACGCAATCACGCCCAGCCCGGAATGGCTCCAGCCGTCGATCATCTCCACCCCGTCTGCCGCGACGCGGATGCTGCCCGCGACCGGCCGGGTGATCCGCCGCGCCTGCGCCTCCTCACCCGCGCCATAATGGCGCATCAGCGGGAATTGCGACCGCACGCCGTCGCCCACGCCCAGCCGCTGGTCGATCGGCGATGGCGCCGCGCCCGCCGGGCCGCTGCGGTCATCATAGGGATCGGTAAAGCGAAACCCCCGCGCCGCCCCGCGCCGCGCCCGGAAAAAGTCGATCAGCACCCTTATGTCCGCCTCCGACCGCACGCCCGGCCCGGCATCATAGGACAGGCGCGCATCCGCCCAGTCGCTCGACCGCCGCTCATGCCCCGAAGGGCTCTCGACAATCTGCGTCGAAAAGGCCGGGCTCAGGCTCGCCTCCCGCCCGATCGCCAGCGGAAAGCGCACATCGTCAAAGGCTTGCACCCCATCCTCCCCTTCTATGCTGAAACAGGTAAAGCCGTCGCGGCACACTTGCGGCAGTGCCCAGATGAATGTCGCCGCCGTCCCGCGCGCCACGGACGCGCGCGCCGCCGCCATGATCGCCCGCCATTGCCCGGATTGTTCGGGTAACAGGACGAAGCCGGCCAGATAATGCTGGTCCTCGACCGGATAGCCCAGCCGCACCGTCGCCAGCGTGATCCCGCGCTCGGTCAGGTTGGGGCGCCCCTCCGTCACCCAGTCATAATCTTCCAGTTGCAGCACGTCGAACGCCGGGGCCGCCCATCCGACCGGCATGTTGGCGCGTTTGGCTTCGGGCGCGCGCGGGTCCAATATCGTGGGCAGATAGGCCAGCAGATGAGTCTCCGCGCCCGGCGCAGCCGCCTTCACCGCCGCGCACAGCGCCGCCGTCGACGCCGCCAGCATCGCGCCCGCCGCATCCAGCAGCGCGCATTGCGCCGCGTCCATTTCGCCCCATAGGCTCGGAATCGACACCGGCGCGCCACCCAGCGCCGCCCGCGCCGCGTCATCATACAGGCAGATGCGCCCGTCGCCCGGCATCACCCACCACCATGGCTCGCCGACCTGAAACAGGATCGACAAGTCCGCGTCCAGGCCTTTGGAAACAAAGGCTGTCGCGATCGCCTGCAAATAGGCCATCGCTCCACCATGCGCGGGCGACAATAATGTCGATGGCGGCTCCCATCCGGTCAGCGCCGGGTCGCCATTTTCGGCCCGCTGCTTCCAGTCGTTCCAGCAATGGGCGTTGAACAGCTCATAGGATAGCGACCATATGACGCCGAACCCCAGCGCCTTCGCCCGCCGCGCAAAATCCCGGTGCCACGCCGCGCACGGCGCATTCAGCGCCCCGCCGGCCAGGCTGACATACAGGTCGCTGCCCAGCCGTTCGAGCCGGAAATAATGGCTCATCCCGACATAATGGTTGATCGCCCCGCGATAGCCCAGCGCATGGATCGCCGCGACCACCCGCTCGGGCGTCTGGTTGAAACAATCGTCATAGCCCGTCGCCATGCTCAGCCCATGTTCGGGCAGCATGACGTCGCCCACCGCCAGCACCGATCCCGCCCCCTCGCACGCGATGGCGCTCAGTTCCGCCCAGCCTTCCTGCGCTTGGACAAAGGGCGTATCTCCTTCGTCATACCCGGGCGGGACGAGCGAAATGAACATCCGGTCGACATCGCCTGCCCATACCGGGTCCGCCTCCTGCGGCAGGTCATATCCCGCCATCAGCGCGGCAAAATCCAGCCGGATGACAGCATCTTCCGGCCCACCACTCGCATAATTCCACAAGCGCACATACCAGACGCGCGGGTTGCCTGCTGCGTCGCGCCCCTCGATCGTCAGCGTCGGCCCATGCGTTTCGTCCAGCCGACGCAGCCCGCCGCTGCGCCAGCGGAACGACAGCACGCAATCCCGAAAATCCCGGTCCGTTTCATAGGCCAGCAGCGGGTGGCTCCATCTGTCCTCCGCCTCCCAGATCAGCCCCGCCAGATCGCCCGACCCATAAAAGACCGCGTCGACCCGTAAGGCATCGGGCGCGCTCGTCACCACGCTCGCCATCATCGGCCGGGGAAAATTCACCGTCCAATGCGTCGCCGCGAACCGCTTGAGGAATCCCGCCTCCTGTCCCTCGCGCGTGTCCGCCAGCCAATATCCCATGCTCATTGCTCCAGCGCCCCCCTGACCGCGCGCGCAACCTGTCGCGCGCTGCGCGCCAGCATGCGCGGCTCGCTCTCGCCTCCCCGTCCGTTCACCGCGATGCTCACCCGCACGTCACGCCTGGCTCCGCCATGGGCGACCACCTGCCCGCTCGTCGTGGGCACGAACATTTCCGGCCCGCGCTCCCCGACCATATAGGCGCGTCCCGGCGCCACCGGCCCGCCCGTCGCTCGCCCCGGCAGCCCCAGCACCGACGTCAGCAGGGTCGCGCCCAGCCCGACCAGCCCGCCATTGCCCGACCCCCCGCTCCCCAGCGCCGACCGCAGGCTGCTCGCGGCAATCTGGTCCAGCGTGCTCAGCGCCAGTCGCTTCAGATCCTCAAAGCCGAACTTGCCCGTCCGCACCGCGCGCAGCAGCCCCTGCTCGATGCGCAGCCCCGCCCGCTCCGCCCCGCTCGCCAGCGGTCCTTCCAGGCTCGCCCGCATCGCCTCGACATCGCGGCCCAGCCCTTGCGTATCGGCCCGCACCCGCACCACCAACGTCTCGACATCCTCGTCCATCGCCGCCTCCATTCGCTCTCTGAAAAATCCTCCCCTCGCAGGGGAGGTGGCAGCACGCAGTGCTGACGGAGGGGTGTCGCGCTCTCGGCCCGCTGACCCTTGAGTCACGCTATGCTCGGCGCACCGCCCGCCCCTAATCCGGCATCGCACCCATCAGCCGCGCCAGCTCCGCGCCATCCACCCCGGCCGCGTCCTCCGCCGCCTCGCCCTTCGCCGCCGTCAGTACGCTCGTCAGTTCGGCCGGCGTCGCGCGCCAGAACTCGTCCGGCCGCCAACCCAGCAGCCAGCCGGCCAGTCCCGCCAGTCGACCGGCTCGCTCGGCAAAGCGCGTCATTTCCCCGCCAAAATCTGTTGCAGCACCGCGCGCAGCACCGGCGTCACCCGGGCCAGGCCCAGCGCCAGCACCGCCTCGCCCAGCGCCTCGCGGCTCAACGCCTCGCGATCGACCAGGCAATGCCACAGCAACGCCACCAGATCGCCCAGCGACAATTTCCCGTCGGCCGCCCGCTCGACCAGGTCGAACAGCGGCCCCAATTCCTGCTCCGCCTCGACCAGCGCGGCAAAGCTGGGCCGCAGCGCCAGCGCCTCGCCGCCCACCATCAGCGCCGTTTCCCCGCGCTCCGGGTTCGCGCCGCCGCTCACAGGCTCACCACCGCGCCGGAGCTTTCCAGGCTCAGCGCATAGTTGCGCTCGCCATTATAGTCGCCGGCATAGTCCAGCCGCGTGACCAGGAACCGCCCGCGCATCCGCTCACCGCTCTCGAAACTCAGCTCATAATCCTCGATCGTGCCGGCCAGCGCATGGTTGCGGATGCGCACCTCCGCGTCCGATCCGGTAAACAGCCCGGCCGCCGACACGCTGACCGACCGCACGCCCGCGCCCGACAGCAATTCGCGCCAGCCGCCCGAATCCTTGCTGGTGATGTTCACCGCCTCGCCGTTCACCGACAATTGCGTGGTCCGCATCCCCGCCACCGTCGCATATGTTGCCGGCGCATTGCCGTCGCCTACCTTGAGCAGAAACGCACTTCCCTTTTCGACGCCCATGGCGCATTCTCCCGACAAGCGATCTCCGGCAACAAAGCGTGCCGCCTTGACCCGGAAAATCGCGAAAAAACAGATAGATTGGGCGGCATTTGGCCGACCCGTCACAACAATGGCTCAGGGTTTCAAGGAGAGGTCCCGATGATTGTTGCCGCTTCGTTCATGATGATGCTTGCCGCCGCCCCATCCGCTGATCCCGTGGGAACGGGGCGCCGCGACTTTTCCAAGTGCCTCAGCGCCCAGATGCAGCCCGCGCTCGACAAGAAAATGCCGCTTGGCGACTTTGTGTCGACGCTCAAACAGACTTGTGCCACCCAGCAATCCGCCTTCCGCGCCGCCATCATCGCGCAGGACAAGGCCGACGGCATGTCTGACGCGGAAGCCAGCGCCGACGCCGACGACCAGGTCGCCGAATATGTCGACAAGATCACCAGCGAATATGAGGAAAACAGCCAGCCCGGCTGAGGCCTGCGCCCGTCCGCCGAACGCCCCTCCATCCTCTCCTCTAAGGGGAGGTGGCAGCACGGAATGCTGACGGAGGGGCGTGACCCTATCCGTCCCTTCCCGTCATTCCCGCGCAAGCGGGAACCCATCTCCCGACCATGCCGCCATCGCAGCGCCATGGGACAGACTTCCCCTCACCCGTCCCGCACCACGCGCAGCCGATAATCCATCACCGCCCGCCACCCCGCGCCCGCGCCGCCGCCACTCCGCGCCACGCGCGATCGCAGCAACCCCGCGCTCACGATCCGCCAGCCATCGCGCACGCCCGCCGCGCCCAGCGCCGGTTCGACCCGGGGCATCATCTCCGCAAGCCGCCCCGGCGTCTCCTCCGCCACGGTCAGCCCGATGGTCAGCCGCAATTCGCGCCCCTCGACATCCTTGCCGCCCCAGTCTGAACCCAGGCATTCGCCCACATGCGCATAAGGGGCCGCCGCCCGCCCCGGCTCGCCGTCATGCACGCCCTGCGCCATCGCCATCAGCGCCGCATCCTCCCGCAGCGCCGCGATCACCGCCGCCCGTATCGCCACTTCCGCGCTCATTGCCCGCTCCCCCCTCGCCCCGCCTCGCGCAGCGCCAGGTCGCGCCACCAGCGCGCGCGCAGCCCCGGCGCGGACAGCCGCACAGTTTCCCCCTCAACCCGCGCCGTGATGCCCTCCGCCGCCGTCGCCGCCGCGATCCGCGCCCGCACCGCCGCTGCCCGCGCCGCCACGTGTTGTTCCAGCCCCGCCCTCATGCCAGCCGCATCCGCCGATAGGGCCGCCACAGCGCGCTCACCACGGCAGGCGGCGCCGCATCCTCGCTGCCACGCGCCAGATAATGGTCCGCCGCCAGCCGGATGATCCCCTGCCGCAACGCTTCGGGCAGGCCGTTCATCTCCGCCGCCATCCCCGCGCGATAGTCCACCGCCAGCGCGCGCCCGTCGCCCGGCCGCGTCGATCGCACCCATCCATCGCCCGCAGCGTCAATGTCGATGGCATAGGCCTCGACCGGCAGCGCCACGCTGGTCCCGTCCGCCTCCACCGCGCGCACCTGGCTCACCGCCAGCACCGGCCGCGCTGACAGCCGCTGCCACCCGCCGCCGCCCGCCACCGTCTCGCGCGCATCCCGCGCGATCAGCCACTGGCCGACAAATTGCTCGCACAGCGCGCTCGCGCCGCGCAGCAACCCGGCCAGCACCGCGTCCTCATCGTCATGCGCGATCCGCAGATAGGCCTTCAATTCCGCCAAAGGCGCCGCCAGCGCCCCGCTCTCCTGCTGTGCCAGCATCAGCGTTCCTCCACCCGCATCGTCACCGATCGTTCATCCGCCTGCCCGTCGGACAGGGTCACGCGATTGGTCAGCCGATAGACCTGGCCCACCCGTCCGCCGGTCACCCGCGCGCTGCTGCGCTGCGCCTCGAACGCGCTTGCCTCGACGACAATCCCGCCGGCTTCCTCCGGCTCGACCATCCAGTCACTGGCGATCAAACTCTGCCCGGCCAGATAGGCGGACCAGTCGATCGCATGGTCGACCCGCGCCTGCGGATCCTTCAACAACAGGCTCATCTGATCTTGCTCCCCATCCTCGCCGCGACCCGGATCGCCGGCGCGCGCACGTCGACCCGCACGCCCAGCCCCCGTCGCACGCCCATGCCCCATGGCCCGCTCCATCCGGGCCGATCCGTGCCGCCATCCCCGATCGGCTGCGCGCCCAGCGCCTCACCCTGCATCATGCGCTCGTCTCCAGCGCCGCGATCCGCGCCTCCAGCCGCGCGATACGCCGCCGCTGCCATGCCGCCTCCAGCGCCAAACACTCCTCGTAGCGCAGCCCCCAGCGGTCGCCCGCCGCGCGCCCTGCCGTCACCACGCCATCATCGCCCGTTTCCGCCTCGCGCACGTCCCAGCGGTCGTGGCACAGCAGCCCCAGCCGCACCGCCGTGCCCATGCCCAGCCGCGCGTCGATCGCATCGCGCACCTCCTGCGCCACCAGCCCCATATGCGTGCGCGCGGCATCGCCCTTGGCCGCCACCGCCTCGCCAAAGCGATATTGCCGCCAGTCCACCGTCCCCCACGCATCGATCAGCGCATCGTCAATATCCGCCAGATCCTGCTTCGCCCGCGCGTCAGATGTGCTGATCGTCCCGCTCGCGGCATAGATGGCCGACCATCGCGCCGCCCCGTTCCCCAGCGCAAAGCCATTGTCGGACGATGGCGCGACCGCGCCGAAGGCGGTGATCGCCTGATGCTCCAGCCGCAGCGTTTCCTGCATCGCCGACGATCCCGTCCGCCCGACATAGAAATTCAACCGCGACGCCAGATTGTTGGTGGCCGGCGCCGCGCCGACATAGGTGGTGCGCACCCGCGACAGCTCGACGAAGTCGCCGCCAATCTGCCCCCACACATTATAGTCGCCAATCACGTCGCCGCTTACAATGTCGGCCCGCGCCGCCAGCGTGCCATTGGCGCGATACAGCCGATTGTTCGCCAGCGATCCCACGCCCACGACGCGGAAACTGCTCTGTCCGCCATCCATGATCACCGACAGGGCCGGGGTCAGCACGCTCACCCGCCCCATCCACCCTTCGGCAGGGTAAGCGTCGGCGGCCATCGTGTTGATGTGCAGTTCCGCGCCCCCCATGCGCTGCACGCCGCTCGCGCCCAGCGCGCCGATCCGCGCGCGCGCGCTGCCCGCATCCCCCTGTTCCAGCAGCGACCGCCCGAACGCCGTGGTCGACAGCGCCGCTATGGCGTCCAGCTGCCCGCTCGCCGCCTGCTTGCCCGCCAGCCCCTGGCCCAGCCCGTCAATCGCCTGGGCCGCGGCCTCCACCGCCACGCCCAGTTCCTCCATCCCGGCCAAGGCCTGGGCCAATCCTTCGATCCCGGCGACATCATGGCCATGCCCCTCGACCGCCGCGATCCAGGCCGCATGCGGGGCCAGCGTCACGCGCTTCTCGCCCGGCCCGAAATCCACCGCCGCGCCGCCCGCCGAAGACGCCGATGGCGTCCGCACCAGCCGGCCGGCCTCGTCCAGAACGCCGCTGCCTGCCTCCCATTGCGGCACATCCCCTGCGCCAACAATCACATAGGGAAAGGCCGCGCCGGCCCCCACCGCGTCGGCAAAGCGCCTGTAGCCCGCCGCCGCGCCGCTCAGCGCCAGCGGCCCTGTCCCCTCGTCATGGCACAGCTCGCGCACCAGCTCCGCCATCTCCAGCCCCGTGATCGCCACGCCCCGCTCCCCTGCCCATCTCGACACAAAAAAGGGGGGAAGGCACCCGCCTCCCCCAGTCCTCAGCAAGGCCTCAGCCTGCCGTCCCGCCGCTTACGAAGCGGCGAACTTCATCAGCTTGATCGCCTCGCTATTGGCCACGCCGCCGCCGATGCGCTTGACCGCGTAGAAATGGACGAACGGCTTGTTGCTGAAGGGATCGCGCAGGATGCTCGTCTCGCTGCGTTCCGCGATGACATAGCCCATCGCGAAATTGCCGAAGGCGATGGACAGGCTGCCCGCGGCAATGTCGGGCATATCCTCGGCCTCGACCACCGGATATCCCAGCAGGGTCGCCGGCTGGCCTGCGCTCAGGCCCGGCTGCCACAGGAACGCGCCGTCGCTCGTCTTCATCTTGCGAATGACCGACAGGGTGGCGCTGTTCATCACGAAGCACGCCCCCTGGCGATAAGGCGCGCGCAGGCTCTGGATCAGGTCGATCAGCCGGTCCTGCGGATTACTCGCCGCAAAGCCGCCCGCCGCGCCCGACGCCACATATTGCAGCGATCCGAATGCGCGCACGCCATCGCCCTCATTGGTGGTCGTATAGGTCAGGAAGCCCTTGGGCTTGTTCGTGCCATTGCCGGTCACAAAGGCCGCGCCCTCGGCCACCGCGAACTCGCGCGCAATCTCGTTCGCCAGCCAGCCTTCGACATCGAACTGTGCATCGTCCAGCATGGCCTGGGATGCCGCCGGATTGGCGAACAGCTCGCCGCCCGGCGGCACGATCTCGTTGAAGCTCGGCGTCCCCGTCTCGCCCCGCGCGCCCGTCTCGCTTGCCCATCCCGACACGATGCCGCCGGCGCTCACCAGCTTGCGGTATCCCGCGCTCCCCGTGCGCACCACATTGGCGATGGCGCGGATCGGCGACATGGCTTTGAGCGTCGATCCGATCAGCTGGTCGATCTCGCGCGGCACCGCATAGCCGCCCGCGGCGCCCGACGCGCCCGAAAAGCTCTTCAGTTCCACGCCCGCTTCCTGCCCATGGCGCAGATAGCGCTCGACAAAGGCCGCCCGCGCCGGGTCCTCCAATCCGCCTTTCACCCCATCCAGCGCCGGCCGCTGCGCGCTCAGCAACGCCCCTTTCAGCGCCGCCACCTCCTGCGCCAACCCCGCAATCCGCTCCCCCTGCACCACCATGTCCAGGCTCGCTTCCAACTGATCCGTCATGCCCGTCTCCACAAAAAAGGGCGGCCCGAAATGGACCGCCCGATCAAACCTTCTCCCTACAGGGAGAAGTATACGAAGCCTTGCCAGCCCGATGGCCAGGCGAAGTCGGATGAGGGGGACGACTGCGCTCTCCTCGCGCCCCATTGCACATCGCAACGCCGCCCGCCATGCTACCGAACAAAAGAGGAATCCCCTTGACCTATCCGTCTGGCACCAAAGCCGAACTCGCTCTTTTGCGTCGCACCATATATGGAATAGCAGACTTCAATGGGCGCTCACGCCGCACGGAGGTTCTGCTTTATCATTTCGCCATCGCGCTTGTCGGCGTGATGCTGGGTTTCACGGCTGGCGTGGCCCTGCAGGGAACACGGGCGTCTTTCCTGATGGCGGTGCTTCAAATCGCCGTCATCCTGCCGATGTTTGCATTGTTCGCACGGCGCCTGCATGACCAGAACCGGTCGGCCTGGTGGGTGCTCATCATGCCAGCGGGCTTTGGATGGAATATGATGCGTCACGACCTGCTCGCTACGGTCTTCCCGCCGCGCTGGGCCGACATCATATATGTTTGCCTCGTGATCGCGATGCTCCTGTTGCTCTACTGGCCCGGCACGCACGGCCCGAACCGCTTCGGCCCCGACCCGCGCTGAAGATGATGCCTCTCGCCCTTGCCACCGACGGCGCGCAGCTTATCCCCGCCGCTCTCGATCCTACCGCGCTGGCCACCATAGAATCCCTGCTCGCAGATTTGCCGCCCGGCCAGCCCGGTCTGCGTCTCGCCAGCCTGCCCGCCCTCGCCAGCATGCTCCGCGCCACCGGCGCGATCGGCCGCCACGCCGCCGCGCACCAAGGCACGACCACAAAAGCCGTCCGCGCCATCCTGTTCGACAAAAGCCCTGCGACCAACTGGGCGCTCGGCTGGCATCAAGACCGGACCATCGCCGTGCGCACCCGCATCGACACGCCGGGCTTCGGCCCCTGGACTCTCAAGTCCGGTATTCAGCACGTCGCGCCGCCGCAATCCCTGCTTGATCGGATGCTCACCCTGCGCATCCATCTCGACCCCGTCGACGCAGATAATGCTCCGCTGCTGATCGCCCCCGGCTCGCATCGCCTCGGCCGCATCTCTGAAAGCGCCGTTGCCGCCCTCGTCGCACGTTGCGGCACCCATGCCTGCTTGGCTGACCGCGGGGACATCTGGCTCTACGCCACGCCGATCCTCCACGCGTCCGACGCGGCATCCAACCCCCGCCACCGCCACGTGCTGCAAATAGACTACAGCGCCGACGATCTGCCGGGCGAATTGAATTGGCTGGGGATCATCTGAAAACCTTCTCCCTGTGGGGTAGAAGGATACGAAACCCTGCCAGCCTGCTGGCCAGGCGAAGTTGGATGAGGAGGAAAAGCGCTACCCCTCCACCGCCACCACCCGCGCCATTGGCTGCATCGGGTGCGTCACCACGCTCACCTCCACCAGCTCCAGCGCCAGCAATTCGCGCGGCCTTGCCCCCCGCGCCGTCTTCACCCGATATCCGAAACTCAGCCCGTCGACCGCGCCCTGCGCGATCGCCGCCGCCGCCTCGCGCCCGGCCGCGCTTGCGCGCGAAACGCGCCCGATCACGCGCAGCCCGCGCGCATCCTCCCGCGCGCTTTCCACCACGCCGATGACGCTCGCCGGCCCATGCTGCCACAGCAGGGGCACGCCCGCCGCCGCCACGTCGCCAAACGCCCCGGCCCGCACGACATCGCCACCCCGGTCCACCCGGTCGAAGATCGCCGCATAGCCGGCAAAGCGCAGGTCGCCCGCGCTCATCCGCGCACCAGCCCGACCAGCCCGACCTTCACCGCCACGCCCAGCAGCACCATCGCCATGCCGATCCGCACGATCCAGCCGATCACCGCCCCGCGCGCCGCCTTCTTCGCGTCGCGCCAAGCGGACAGCAATTCGCGCAGTTCGCGGACATCCGTCTCCGCGCCCCGGTCGCTCAGACCCAGCCGCTCCAGCGCCCGCCCCGCGCCCAGGTCGCTCGCCTCCTCGATCAGCGCGCGGATCGTTACCATGTCGGCCACCTGCCCCTGCGCCTGCGCGACCAGCCGCGCCAGCATCTCCTCCTTCATCGCCCCGCTCCTTTTCATGTCGACACCGCGCGCCTATCTGCACGCCATGAAGCGCCCCACCCGCAAAATCCTGATCGTCCTCGTCATCGCCGCGCTCGGCCTTGTCGGCTGGCATTTCGGCCTCGACCGCGCGGGCGACTGCCTGCTCCAGGGTGGCCGCTGGAACTGGGACGGCGGCTTCTGCCGCCTCGACAGCCTCGCCCAGCATCCCTTCGGCTGACCACTCCCTCCGTTCGCTTCGAGCGCAGTCGAGAAGCCGCCCGTCACCCGATACCCAGCATCGCCTTCTTCTCGTCGGCTGACAGGAAATCTGCGCTCGCCACCCGCTCCCACAGCGCGGCGCGCTCGTCCGAAAGCGCCGGCACCGCGTCCAGGTCCGGCTCGATCTCCAGCCCCGGCCACCAGCCATCCAGCCCCTGGGCCAGCGCCGCGCCGATCTTCGTCACCAGCGGCAAGATGGCCTGCCGCCACAGCGCCTTGTTCGCCTCGCGATAATTGGCGTAGCTATTGTCGCCGGGCAGGCCCATCAGCATCGGCGGCACGCCAAAGGCCAAGGCGATCTCCCGCGCGGCGGCCGCCTTCAACCCCACGAAATCCATCTCGGCGGGCGTCAGGCTCATCGCTTTCCAGTTAAGCCCCCCTTCCAGCAGCATCGGCCGCCCCGCATTGGCCGCGCCGGCAAAGGCCGCCTCCATCTCGCGCTTCACCCGCTCAAACTGTTCGGGGCTCAGCACCGACCCGTCACCCGGCTCATAGACCATCGCGCCCGACGGCCGCGCCGCATTGTCGAGCAGCGCCTTGTTCCACACGCTCGCCGCATTGTGGATCGCCACCGCGCCCGCCGCCGCGCCGACGCAGCCCAGCCCATAATGATCGTCCAGCGGATGCAGCGCTTTCATATGCAGCACGCTGGTCCGCCCGGCCGCGTCTTCGGGGTGCAGCCGCGTCACGCTCTCACCCACACGATAGAGATAGGCCGCCGGCCACCCCCGCGCGTCCGCCTCCACGCTCACCCGCTCGGGCCGCAGCGCGAACAGTTCGGCCGGCATCCCGTCCGCCCCCGCCATCACTTGCACATAGCCATTGCCGTGCAGCAGCAGGTGGCAGGCCAGCGCCTCGATCAGGCCCTGCCCCGCCGACGCTCGGCCGACCAGCGCGCGCACGCGGCCCGCCGCCGCCTCATCCACCCCGCGCAGCTTGATCGCGCAGGCGCCTGCCCCCTCCGACACCAGCCGCATCGCCCGCTGCGCCACCGGATTGCCCATCACGCCCGCGCGCAACTGCGCCTCGTAACTGGCCGGCCATTCGCCAAGCGCCACCGCGCCCGTGCCCCAGGCACGCGCCAACACCGGCCGCGCATCCGCCTGCGCGGCCTTCGTACCGAACCATTTCATGAATTGCTCCCCACAAAGCAAAACCCTCTCCCCACACGGGGAGAGGGCTAATGAAGGTTAGCGGCCCCGCCGCTTAACGTAATTGGGAGAGGGGGCCTGCGCACCCGCCCCCGCTAGTCACGGATTGCGCGCCAACACCCGGTCACATTCCGAATTGGTGCCTTCGCTCTTGCCGATCACCCGGCCAGCCACCGCACCCGCCGCGCCGGCCAGCAGGCTTTCGCCCAGGCTGCCGCCCGCCAGAGCGCCGACACCGGCACCACCGGCCGCGCCGATCACCGTGCCCTTGTCGCGCCCTTCCTTGCCCTTGAGCAGGCAATAGCGCACATCATCCCGATCCCGCGGAGCCGCCCGCGCGACCCGCGCCCGGTCCTTGCTATTCAGGCTCGCCGCCATCACCGGGCTCGCCACCACAGAAACGCCAACGATCGCCGCCAGCACCTTAACCGTCTTCATGATCCATACTCCTGATTACCTCAGGAAAACGGCAACCGCGGGCGGGAGGTTCCCGAAAGATGGGATCCGTCACAGGGCGCGAACCGAAACGCCCTTGGCACGCAGGCGCCGGCCATGCTTAGCTATGCCAGTGAAAAGCCGCGTCATCCCCCGCATCTCCGTTACTGTACTCGCAACGCTGATGCTCCTCACCGCGTGCGCCCGCCCCATCTCCGATCCCGCAAGACTGGAAGCGATCACGCAAGAGGCTCTCTCCCTTGCGCGACGCCAACCTGCCGCTGGCCAAGCCACCATAGACATCCCCAGGAAGCACTGGCCGCCTACCATCGCTGCCCTTGGCCCGCAAAATGTGCGAGTGGACGACCGGCGCGTCCATATCCTCATCCAGCAGGGCTTCGATGGTGGCTATGGCTACGAAATCCCGCGCGACGGGCACAGCCTTGCCATGCCAGCCCAATGCTATTCCCAGCCCGGCAAAAGCATTTTCTGGCATAGCCCTTGCTGACAGCCACTCACCCGTCACCCCGGCCTTGAGCCGGGGTCCCGCTGCCTTCGGACTGTCGTTTCGGGAAGCTCCCGCCATAACGGATCACCGTCGCCTCGCTCCTTACCTCCCGAAATTCCATTCGTCTTTCTGCGCATTCTTGTGATATTTCCGGCCAATGAAGCTGCAAATCCTCTTCATTGGTCTTCCCATGGTCTTATGTGCGGCGGCTGATCGACCTTCCGAGAGGCAAGCGCTTACAGACGAAATTGAACGCGCAATCACGCTGCCTGATGGTGCCCGACCGCTAATGGCCTACGGTCGGAACTATGCATTCGATGGACAGGGTAAGGTGGTTGCGACCTATTTGATCCCGTTCTCGAACCCATCCTTGGACGAGGGATGCGAAGTGATGCTGGACAATTTTGAATCGCGCCCATGCACGCAGAGTGAAATCAGGGAGTTGGCAGATAGCGAAGCCAGCATGGTAGAGAGTCAGACGCCCGCGGGAGAGGTACGTTGGCATGACAGCCCAAAAGGCCTCCCCTTTATAAACGACGGTGGCTGCACCCAGATTAATGTCGAATATGATATTGCTGCGCATCGGGTATTGACTGTCGAATGTAATGGCGAGGCATAAGGACATCGGGGTTTAACTAGCCCTCACATCCCCCGAACCCGCGCCTCCCCCATCTTCCCCAGCATCAGCTCACTCATCGCCCACACCAATGCGTCGGCGCGATCGGGCGACCGTCCCGGCCCGACATAGCCGCCCCCCGCCAGCAATCCGCACATTTCGTCCTCCAGTTCCGGGAAGGCCGCGCGATGCGCCACCCGGCCCGCTTCATAGAGCGCCGCCACCGGCTCCGCCCGCGCCACCTTCCCCCGGCTTGCATGGACCAGTTTCACTGGCAGCGTCTCTTCCGCCGCGCGCAGCACGCTTTCCACCATCGCGCCGCCATTATTCGCCTCGGCCACCACCCGGTCCGCGCCATGCACCATCGCCGCCGCCGCCACCGCCCGCGCCCAGCCTTAGGGCCGCACCCCCGCCACGCTTGCGTCGGCGATCACATAGGCGCGCCCGTCGCCGCCCACACCCGCGACCACAATACCGCACGCGTCGCCGCCCACGCTCGCGGGCGGATCGACCGCCACCACCACGCGGGTCAGCGCGCCCGGCACATGCACGACGCGGCATTGCTCGATCAGCGCCCGCGTCCACAGCGCGCCCTCCACCTCCTCGATCAGCTCGCCATCCAGTTCCTGCCGCCCCAGCCGCGTGCCGCCATAGCCCGCCGTCATCGCCGCGACGAAGCCGGGCGCCAGATTGGCTTCATTGTCCGCCGTCCGTCCCCGCGTCACCACCACGTCATCGCCGTCCCGCGCCATAAGGCTGCGCACCAGCGGCACCGGCCTCGGCGTCGTCGTCGCCAGCACGCGCGGGTCGCGCCCCAGCCGCAAGCCCATCATCAGATTATGCCAGGCCGCCTCGCCGCCTGCCCATTTGGCGATCTCGTCGGCCCAGCCATGGCTGAATTGCGGCCCGCGCAACCCTTCGGGGTCGGCCGCGCCGAACAGCATCGCCACCGCGCCATTGGGCCAGGTCAGCCGCCGCAGCGCCGGGGCATAGGCCGGCCGCGCCCAGTGCGGCGCGATGCTGAGCAGCCCGCTCTCCCCCTCCACCATCACCGCCCGCGCCTCGCCCAGGCTCGCCCCGACCAGCGCGATCCGTGCCGTGGCGTCGGCCTCCGCAATGCCGCGCACCCATTCCGCCCCGGCCCGCGTCTTGCCAAAGCCGCGCCCCGCCATCATCAGCCAAATGCGCCAGTCGCCCGCCGGCGCGCGCTGCCCCGGCCGCGCCACAAAGTCCCAGTCCGCCGCGATCCGCTCCGCCGCGCCCTGCGTCAGCAGTTTCAGCATCGCCCCCTGCTGCGCCGCATCGGCGCGCGCCAGCCACTCCCGGTCCGAAAGCTGCATCGCGCTCCTCCCCTGTTTCGCAGGCCACCGCGCTGCAACAAAATCTTACAGAAATGTGCGGGAACGCACCGTCATCATCGCCATTCTGCCTAGCGCATACGCAGCAGAAAGGACCTTCATGCATCCCCCTTCCCATGATCCTTCCGGCCGGCAGCGCACCCTGCTCGCCATTCTTGGAATCGCCGCCATCGTCGGCGGCGGCATGGTCGCCGCCAGCGCGATCAGCGACCGCCCGGCCACGGTCAAGCCCGCCACCGGCACCGCGAACGCCATGGCGCTGGCGGGCGCAAAACCCGTCAGGGATTGATCGCGTCCCGGCCGCCCCGCGCGGGGCGGCCATGCCCTGCTCTTATTTCCTCGGCGCCATCCCGCCAAAGGTGACGATGCTTTCCGCCCCGTCGCTGGCCACTGCCGCCACGCCGATGAAATGATCGTCGACGACGACATTTTTCAGCAGCGTTTCGGTCGCGCCTGTCACGACGCGGCTGTCGGTCCAGTCCTGCGCGTCCGCGCGCCGCCAATAGACCTTGTAGGCCGCAGCGCCCGGCACCGCGTCCCAGAACACCCGCGTATCCATCGACAGCGCCCCGTCCAGCGATACGCTAGCGGGCGCGGCCGGCGCATCGGCCAGCTCACGCAGCGCCGCGACATTGAGCGCCGTCACCTTCGCCAGATAGGGAAAGTCCATCGCGTCGACCGTATCGCCATAGACGCGGCCATTTTCGGTCCGCAGATCCTGATGCTGCCGGTCGTAATTCTCTATCCCCACCGAAAAGCGCACCGCGGGAAAGCCCAGTTCCAGGAAAGGCGAATGGTCGCCGCCGCGCCCGAACCGGTCCAGCCGCCGCACCGCGAACACGTCCAGCCCGACCTGCGGATTGGCCTCGGCAATGCCGTCGATCTTCTTGGCCAGCGCGCGCGACGGCCCGTCATCCTCCCCACCGATCGCCCGGCGGGTCCGCGCCGCCTTCTCATCCTCGGCAAAGCGTATGCCTTCGGAGAAAACCCGCACCCGGTCGGCGACGATCTGCCCATTCTGGCCCAGCGTATTGCCGACGATGTCGTTGTTCAGCATCGCGCGCACCTGCCAGCCGCGCGCCTTGGCCGTGGCCGCCAGCAGCTTGCCGCCCCACAGCCCCTGCTCCTCGCCCGACAGCAGCGCATAGACGATCGTCCCGTCGAATTTTTCGCCCGCCAGCACCCGCGCCGCCTCGATCACCAAGGCCGTGCCTGACGCATTGTCGTTCGCCCCCGGCGCATCGCTGGTGACATTCATCACGTCGCTCACCCGGCTGTCGATATGCCCGGCGACGATCACCACCTGATTGGGGTCCCCCGTCCCCTTCTGGATCGCCAGCACGTCCACCACCTCGACCCCGTCGGGCGCGCGCGGCCCGGTGAAGCGATCCGCGATCGTCTCGACGGTCAGGCACCCGCCACAGCCCTTGGCGATCTTCTCGAACTCCGCCGCGCCCCAGCGCCGCGCCGCGCCGATCCCGCGCCTGGGGCCGGTCGCCGACGACAGCGTATGGCGCGTGCCGAAACTCACCAGCTTCTCCACCGTCGCCTTCAACCGCGCCGGATCGGGCGCGCGCGTCTGCGCGCTGGCGGACGTCGAGAGGGCGGAAGCGGCGGCAAGCAGGATCAAATTTTTCATGGGGGCAGACCTTATCGGCTATTTGACGACTGTAAAGCCGCCCCGGCGCATATCGGGAATACCGTCCCCTGTCGGCGCTTGTGTCACTCCGGCTACAAACCGGACATTCCCCCGCAGCATTGCCGCGCTAGTCATGCCCCTGTCAGCGGCACCACGCAGTCCCCCTCTGCGCCGCTGATCCTCCCTGAACCTCGACCCCCGGCGCCACGCCGGGGGTTCTTTTTTGGTCCAGGCGAGCCGCCCGTCATTCCCGCAAAAGCCGGAATCCCCCCTCCATCTGATCTACAAAAGCGGTTGCGGACGTCATGCTCCGACCAAAAGCGACGGCAAAAATCCTCCCCTGCAAGGGGAGGGGGACCACGAAGTGGTGGAGGGGTATCACCCTACCAAAAGCACGACACCCCTCCGTCTGGCCAACAGCCAGCCACCTCCCCTTACAGGGGATGCTCGTGTGGAAGCGACCATGTTAGGTCAGCCAAGGTGATTCCTGCATATACCTAGAACAGAGATTCCCCCCGCCCTTGCGAAACCTCATGGGTTTTCATGAAGTGCCCTGTCTAGCTCGCGAGCAAGCAATGTAGCATCCGGGTCATTTTTTCTCGCTGCCAACCGCGCCTGTTCCGCTTCCATGGCTTGTCGGCGCTTCACGCCCGGCAACGCCACAATCTTGACGTATATTTTGATTGCCTTCACCCAAAGAGCATCTGACGATGGCACATCCTCCAATGCCCTCGAAAATGGAGGTGCGTTAACGACATATGTATCGCCTTCTTTCTTCAGGAAGGCTACAACGAGCATGCCTTTATCGAAAACCTGCCGATTACATCCGCCTGAAAAGACATCAGGATTTGGCTCTTGCAAATCGCGAGGATTACTTGCGACAGCCTTCCATCGACTTCTTGATATAGCGCAATATTCACAAGATATTTGTTCGGGCAGTCGGTCACCCTTTAGAAGCGCGACTGGCGTTAGCGACGCTTGGCGAAAGCCAAATTCAGAATGAAGTGCCCCCGCTTTGACTTTTGCCAGAACAATTGCGTCCGAGCCTTCCACCAGTTGCAAAGTGGTCGGGACCCGATAGCCCCGGACCACTGAGCATGCCTGTACAGATGAGGGGATCGTTACAGTCGCTCCAAGATATGCAGCTATGATGGTTTGCTTCCACATGAACCGATGATGGCGAGTATTCTATACTTTGGCAACGTCAGCTGTCCTTTGACTGCCACGAATACCGGACGATCTCATTTCCGTCCCACTCCGTCATTCCCGCGAAAGCGGGAACCCATCTCTCGACCGTAGCCCATGCGCTGTGCGGAAAGACGGACCCCCGCCTCCACGGGGATGACGAAAGGAAACACACGGGCCACAAACCATCCCATCCCCGCGCCCCGAAGAACGGCCACAGGCCAACGAGAGCATCCCCCGCCCTTCCACCACCGCCTCACGCCGCGACCGGCCGCGCCGTCACCTTGCGCACCAGCGCCGCCATGGGCGACAGGATCATATGGCGATGCCAGTATAGCGAAATCTGGTCAGGCCGGATGCAGATTTGCCGCCGCGCCGCCATATGCCGCAGCGTCGTCGCCAGTTCGTCCGCGTCCACGCCCTCCAGCGTCAATCGGCGGATCGGCCCCGCGCCAAGCTGTTGTAAAATCCGGCTTTCTAACGTCATGCCCTTCGAATGCCGCAGTTGCACAATCCGTTCCGGTGGAAAAAGGGTTAACGCGCCGACCGTCGCACCCCCGGCCCGCTTCGTCGGCCCCGTCACGACCGCATGGCGCGCCCGCGTCATTCGCCCGCAGCCGCGCGCCGCCGCCTTATTTCCTCCAGCATCGCGCGCACCCGCGCCTTGGCGTCGGCGCTGTCCGGCCCGCTTCGCTTGCGCCCCTTGGCCGCGCGGATCTGCGTCACGCGGGCGCGATGATGCTGCAACAGCCGCAACCCGATGGTCAGGTTGGGCGCGCGCTTGACCTTGCGGCTTTTCACCACGCCATCGCCATCCATGACGATTTCCTCGCTCTCGCTGCCGAACAGCGACGCGCGCATCAGCATCATCTCCAGTTCGCAATAGCCTTCCTCCAGCGCCGCGTCCCAGGCGCGGGCAAAGGCGATCCGGCGCTTGCGCCGCGCATAGGCGCCCTGCCGGCATTTGCCGATTTCCCGCGCGGCCTCGCTGACATTGCAGCATTCCGCCAGCGTCAGCAGGAATATCCGCTCCTCCTCCAGCGTCCAGCTATCCTTGCGCGCCTGTCGCTGCTGCACGCGCGCGCCACCCGCCCGCGCCTGCCGTTGCGGCACCAGCCGCCTTTCCTCCCCCGTTTCCATCGCCGTTCCCGTCATCGCCCGCATTCCCCCGCCCGGTTCGCCAGACACGAAAAAGGCCGGCCCCGCTTTCGGAACCGACCTGCCCTCGCGCCGCCTTGGCGACTCACATTTTCCCAATATCGACCTATCTGTCAGATCAGCGTGACGATGTCAAGCAAAATGTGCCAGATGGGTTAAGTGTCCAGCATGGCGCGAACCGCCGTCGCCTCTTCCTCCATGGCCGCCGCCACGCTCGGCCGCGCCTTAACCGCCGCCAGCCACGCCGCGACCTTGGGCCATCTCCCCGCGTCCAGCCCGTCTGAACAATAGCCCACATTGATGATCGGGCACGCCGCCGCCAGGTCCGCCAGGGTGAAGCGATCCTCCACCAGCCAGCCGCTTTCGGGCAGCATTTTTTCCAGATAATCGTAGATTTTGGGCATCTCCTCGGCCTCCGCCCGGTCCGCCGCCGCCAAGTCCGGCTCGCGCTTCAACCGCTTCGCCACCGCCCGGTTGAAGAAAATCTTCTGCCCCGCCTGCTGCGCGATCGTGTCACCAAATTCCTCGAACCAGACGGTGCGCGCCCGCGCCCTGGCTTCGGTCGGGATCAGATTGGGCTCAGGACGCAACGCATCCATATAGGTTATGATCGCGGTCGAATCGCAGAGCAGAAAGTCGCCATCTTCCAGCGCCGGTATCTTGCCAAAGGGCGATCCTTCCAGATAGCCCGGATCGCCGCGCCCGAAACCGGCCATCCGAACCTCCGTCTCGATCCCCTTTTCCGCCGCAAAAACAAGAACTTTGCGCACGAAGGGCGACACTCTGGCACCATGGATGATCATCGGTCCGACTCCTCTCTTGCCTGGAGCCGGACCATGTCACATCAGTGGCAGAACGCAACCCTGTTCAATGCGGCACGACGCCCATCTCGACGCCGGTCTTGTCGTGCAGCGCGAACCGGTCAATCAGGTCCGCGCTCGCCCGGTTATAGCCGACCACCTCTACTGCCACGCCCTGCGCGCGCAGCTTCGCCACCACCTTGTCCAGCGCGCCGACGCCCGAAATATCCCAGAAATGCGCGGCCGACACGTCGATCAGCACGGCTTCCGCTCCACTCTCGTCCTGGAAAGCGCGGGTGAAGCGGTCGACCGAGGCAAAGAAGATCTGCCCCGTCACCCGATAGGTCGCCCGGCCCGCATCCTCGCTCCGCTCCACGCCGAACATCCGCTGCACCTTGCCGGCAAAGAAGATGCCCGACAGCAGCACGCCCGCCAGCACGCCCAGCGACAGGTCGCGCGTCGCCACCACGACCACCACCGTCACCAGCATCACCACCGACGATGTCGGCGGATGCCGCCGCAAATTGGGGATCGAATTCCAGCTGAACGTGCCGATTGATACCATGATCATCACCGCGACCAGTGCCGGCATCGGCACGCGCCCGACCCACGGCCCCAACACCGCCAGCAGGAACAGCAGGAACGCGCCGGCGACAAAAGTGGACAATCGCCCGCGCCCGCCCGACGTCACATTGATGACCGACTGGCCGATCATCGCGCACCCGCCCATGCCGCCCAGCATCGCCGCCACGATGTTGGCGCCGCCCTGGCCCATGCATTCGCGCTTCTTGTCGCTGTCACTGTCCGTCATGTCATCGACGATGTGCGCGGTCAGCAGCGATTCCAGCAGCCCGACGGCCGCCATCGTCACCGAATAGGGCGCGATGATGCGCAGCGTTTCCCAGCTCAGCGGGACCTGCGGCAGCGCCAGGCTCGGCAATCCTTCGGGCAGCTTGCCCATGTCGCCGACCATGTTGACCGGAAGGCCCATGCCGATGCTGATCGCGGTCAGCACCAGGATCGCCACCAGCGGCGATGGCACCGCCCTGGTGATCCGCGGAAACCCATAGATGATCGCCAGCCCGCCCGCGACCATGGCGTATGTTTCCCAGCCGACATTGGTCAGCTGCGGCAGCTGCGCCAGGAATATCAGGATCGCCAGCGCATTGACGAAGCCGGTGATGACCGATCGCGAGACGAACTGCATCAGCAGGTCCAGCCGCAACAGCCCGGCGATTGCCTGGATGACGCCCATCAGGATCGTCGCGGCGAACAGATATTGGACGCCATGGTCGCGCACCAGCGGCGTCACCAGAACGGCGACGGCGGCGGTCGCGGCGGAAATCATGCCCGGCCGCCCGCCGATCAGCGCGATCGTCATGGCAATCGCGACCGATGCATACAGGCCGACACGCGGATCGACGCCCGCGATGATGGAAAAGCCGATGGCTTCGGGGATCAGCGCCAGCGCGACGACGATGCCGGCCAATATGTCGCGGCGCGCGCCCGCGCCGCTGCTGAACCACTCCTGCCGGTAGCGGATGAGGGAATTTGTCATTGTATCTGAATGTCCACAACAAGGCACATGACGCGGATCGCCCGCGGTCTTTGAAAATCATGTGTGATGTTGTCCGGCGGATCGGCGGCCGGAATAGCCACCCGGAATTGCACCGGGTCCATGCGAATGCGCGCCCCTTAACCCGGCACGCCCGCGCGGGCAAGCCTGCCTTATCGCGCGTAGCGCCCTTCCGCGATCCACTTGGCCGTCAGCGCCTGCGCCGCTTCGACATCCTGGGGAAAATCGACCTCCTGCCACTCCAGCCCCTCGATCGACACGGTGCCGACGCGGTTGCCCTTGGCGATAATGTCGATCGCGCGCAGATACCAGCGTTCGACCCCCTCGGGCGTGCGCATCATCTGGTCGATCTGGTTGCGGAATATCGCCGGCCCTTCCCCGGTGAAGGCCAGCATGCCGATCGATTCCGCATTGGTGTCGGGCGGCAGCAACCGCTTGCCGATCGCGTGCAACCGCCCGTCGGCGTCGCGGCTGACCTTCATGTCATCGTCGTCATAATCGCCCTGCGGCTTCACGTCGACGGTGACGGTGATCGCGTCCTTGGCTCCTGTGACCAGCCTGGCGACAATCTCGTCCGACACGATGGTATCGCCGTTCAGGATGATGAAATCCCGGTCCATCTCCTCCCGCACGATCCAGCAGGTGCCCAGATTATCGGCCACCTGGAAAAAGGGGTTGAATATGGTGCGGATGCGCGCGCCGGTGTCGCGATACAGCTGCAACGCATGATCCTCCACCCGCTCGGTGCGGAACCCCGTCACCACCACGATGTCCGTCACGCCATTGGCGACCAGCGCCGCGACCTGCCAGCTTATGAGGCTGCGGCCGTTGAAATCGATCATGCATTTGGGCACGTCGCGCGTCAGCGGCAACAGGCGCGACCCCTGGCCGGCGGAAAGGATGATGGCTTTGCTGATCGTCATGGCGCGCGGCTTTAGCCCGCAATTGGGCCGAAAAAAAGGCGGCTTCAAACCGGGCGCGTCAGGCCCTAGATAGGCCCCGCCGGACGACCGGCTGGGGACAGGAAGGGCCGGCGACAAAAGTGATGTTCAAGCGCGGATCAGGCGCGGCGGCGGACGCCTTCGCCCGCATCCTGGCCAATACCGGCTGGCTGCTGGGGGGCAAGGGCGTGGGCGCGGTGCTGAGCCTCGCCTATCTCGCCATCGTCACCCGCACGCTGGGCGTCGCCGATTTCGGCCGTTTCGCCCTGGTCCTGAGCGCCGCCAATGTCATCAAGACGCTGGTCAGCTTCGACAGCTGGCAGATCGTCGTGCGCTATGGCCAGCCGCATCTCGCCGCTGGCAATGGCGACGCGCTCAACCGCGTGCTGCGCTTCTGCATCCTCATCGATCTGGCGTCCGCCGCGGCGGGCGCGGCCATTGCGGCGGGCGTCATCCTCTTTGCCGGGCCGCTGCTGGGGCTGGAACCGGACATGGGGCTTCAGGTCTGGCTGTTCGCGCTCTTGATGATGATCACCATCCGCTCCAGCCCGACGGGTGTGCTGCGCCTGTTCGACCGCTTCGATTCCGCCGCCTTTGCCGAAACCATGATCCCGGTCGGCCGCATGATCGGCGCGCTGGTCGCCTGGGTGGCCGCGCCCGGCATCACCGCCTTCCTGCTCGCCTGGGCCTTTGCGGAACTGCTTTGCGCCGCCAGTTACTGGTTCCTTGCCCTGCGCGTGGGGGGAACCCAGATCGGCAGCTGGCGCGCCGGCCGGGCGCTCGACGCACGCGGGGAAAATCCCGGCATCGTCGGCTTCCTCACCGCCACCAATCTTCAGACCAGCCTGTCCTCGGTCGGGCAGCAGGTGGCAGTGCTCATCGTCGGCGCCTTTGTCGGCCCGGCGGGCGCGGGTCTTTATCGCCTCGCCAATCAGCTCGCCAATTCGCTGACCAAGATTTCCAGCCTGCTCTCGCGCAGCATCTTCGTCGAACTCTCGCGCACCACGGCGCAGGGAACCGAAGCCCTGGGCGCGCTGTTCCGCCGCACCAACCGGCTGGCGCTGATCGCCGGCGCGGTCATCATCACGATCATCCTCACGATCGGCCGGCCGCTGCTGGGCCTCATCGCGGGCGACGAATTCCTGCCCGCCTATCCGCTGCTGCTGATGCTGGGGGTTGCGGCCTGCATCGACCTTGCCGGGGTCAGCTACCGCCCGCTGCTCATGGCCACCGACCGCGCCGGACTGTCGCTGCGGATCAGCGTCATCGCGACATTGCTGTTGCTCGGCCTCCAATCGGCGCTCCTGCCCCTCTATGGCACGCAGGGCGCGGCGATGGCGAACATCCTCTCCTCGCTCGCCGCCTTCACGATGATGGGCCTCGCCAGCCGCCGCGCCGTCGCCATCAAGGATTAGCGCGCGGCCAATATCGCCTCGATCAGCGTCACATCCTCGGCCTTGTCGGCGTCGATGCACGCCTCGGGCTTCGCCATCGCCACCAGCCGCGCCTCCAGCCCCAGCCGTCGGCCCGCCCGCGCCATGCCGCCGCGCAGGCTCGATATCCGCAGCAAGGCGCCCACCAGCGCCAGCGGCCCGAACGCCGCCAGGATCTTCCACCCCTTCTTGCGGTCCTGCTCCACCTCCTGCCACAACGCGATCGCGCGCCGCGCCCGGTCGCTGCCGATCCAGAAGATATTGGCCCCCGACCATCCGCCATCCCGGAATTTGAGCCATGTCCGCCGCGACTGCGGATAGCGCGCCAGCATCGTCGCCCGTTCGACCATGGCGACGGCGATGTCCGCGCCATTCGCCTCGCCGACAAACTGGTCCAGCATCGCCCGGTCCAGCAGCACATGGTCCGCCGTCGTCAGCAGCGCGGGAAAGGCCAGCGCCCCTGCATCCATCATCGCCAGCAGCGACGATGCGATACCCTGCCCGCCCGTTTCGAACCGCACGCGCGGATGGGTCGCCAGCCAGGCGGTGGCCGGATCGGCGGCATAGGCGTCGGGCCGTTGCGTCAGGATGATGACCTCGCCGATCGCGGGATGATCCAGCAACGCCCGCGCCGGCCGGTTGATCATCGGCTCGCCCGCCACCGGCACCAGCGGCTTCACCGCAACGCCCGCGGCCTTGGCCAGCGGATCGGGAATGGGACGCGCGCCTGCAAGCAGGATGGCGGTAACGGTGCCAGTAACGGTGCCTGTCATCCCCGCCCGTTAGCGCAGCGGCGCACCGGCGGAAAGATCGTTTCGCGCCCGCGAATTATTTGCCGCGTTCGGCCGGCGCCACGTCCTGCGCCGCCCCTTGGGCGAACCGCTGATGCGCACCCACCGCCAGCCCCTTATAGGCCGCCAGTTTCGCCCGGAACGCCGCCAGTTCACGGCCCGCCAATTGCGCCGTCGTCGTGAACTTGACCGACAGCGGGTTGACCGTCGCGCCGTTGCGATACAGTTCATAATGAAGATGCGGCCCGGTCGACAGGCCGGTCGACCCGACATAGCCGATCACCTGCCCCCGCCGCACCCGCTGCCCGGACGCCGCCGCTATCCGGCTCATATGCGCATAGCCCGTCGCCAGGCCGCCGCCATGCTGAATGCGCACATAATTACCATGGCCGCCATGCCGCCCGGCAAAGGACACCACGCCATCGGTCACGGCATAAATGGGCGATCCATATCGCGCTGCGAAATCGATGCCGGCATGCATCCTGGTATAGCCCAATATCGGGTGCCGCCGCTGGCCATAGCCCGACGACATGCGCCCGGCGACCGGCGCGGACAACACGCCGCGCCGCTCGCCCACGCCCGACGCCTCATACCATTCGGTGCGGCCGTTGCTGGTCCATTTCACCATGTCGACATCCTTGCCCCGCGCGCGCTTCAGGCCCGCATAGAGCAATTCGCCCACTTCCACGTCGCCGGTTTCGGCCTGCCGATATTTGGTGACGATATCATAGCGGTCGCCCGCCGCGATGGAGCCGAGGTCGACCTGCTTGGCGATCACGCGCAGGAACGCCTGCACCGCCTTGGGCGGCGCGCCGGCCGCGCGCGCGGATCGATAGATGCTGTCCCCCACCACGCCCTGGATGCGCAACGGCGTATCATCGACGCGGATCGGCACGCGCTGCACCGACAGCACCCCGCCCAGCCGCTCGAACGTCATGTCCAGGTCCAGCCGCGCCCGGAACGCCAGATGGTCCAGCGGCCGGGGCCGGTCGCGGCTCGCGCGGCGACCCAGAATGATGTTGAGCCGCGTGCCCGGCTTCACCCCGCCGGCAATATCCGCGCCCGCCATGCCGACCACGGCGGCGACGTCCGCGCTGCTGACGCCCGCGCGCGACAAGGCGCGCGCCAGCGTGTCGCTGCTGCCGACCTGGGCGCTGAGTTCAATCTGCGGCCGCTCGGGCGTCTCGCGCAGCGGCTGCACCGCGTCGGTCGATCCCATGCGATGCCCGCTGTCGCCGCCCAGCGCCAGCGGCGTGATCATCTGGCTGCGCACCTCGTCATACTGCGCATCGCTCAGCGTCGGGCCGGGCGCGCCGGGCACGGGCTGAAAACCGGGCGAGAGGTAGAGCGCGCTCGCGCAAAGTCCGAAACAGGTGGCGAGGCCTCGAAACCACGTCCGGCTGCCGATCCGCTGGCCCAGGTCGGGGACCAGTTCCACATCGTCGGCCCAGTCGCGCAGCCGCGTGCGCCAGTCGCGCGTCGGGATCGGCACGCCGCGCCGCAGCGATTCCGCCATCCACAGCGACATGGGCGCGCCGCCCTGCTGAAACCCGACCTGGCTATCCTGAAACAAACCCGCGACCCCCAAGGGCATCTGTTCGCCACGACGCCCGCCAACCGCATATGCGCCCGCGCCGCCCTTGTGAAGCAAGTGAAGTTAAAGCCGCATTAAGATGCCATGACCCGGCCCGCAGCCGCGACGAATGGCGGTTTGACGCGCGCCTTTCGCGTCAGCGCGCCGCCCCCAGCATCTGGTCATAGGCCGGCTGGCCATCGATCCTGACGGTCAGCCGCGCGCTGCGAAACTGGTTCAGCCGCAATGTCACGAAGGTCGCGGGCACGTTCGCGGCCAGGTGGATGCGCCCCTTCTGCACCGCATGATTGCCCGCCTGCGCGCCCGACAGCACATCCAGTTCATAGGTGCCCGATACCGCCACCGGCGACAGCCCGCGCACGGTCAGCACGTCAACGCCCTCTGCTGGCGTCAGCACCGCCTCGACTGGGCGACCAGTCGTTTCCTGCGCCTCCATCGGCACTGCTCCCATCGCCGCCAGCATCATCATCAAGCGCCCCGGCATCGTCACCCCGTCATCGCGGCGTCAGAATATCGACAACGGCGCCAATCGCCGCATTCTGCAAGGCTTGCGCCTGCGGGTCCTTTTCCTCGTCGGCCGGCTTATCCGCCGCGCTGGCGGGCGCGCCCTGCAAGGCGGCGGCGGCAATCTGCTGATAATCGGGGTCGTCGACATCGGACCGGGCGGCGATCCGGCGATCGGGGGCGACCGGCTCGTTGCGGATGCGCCCGTCGACCAGCAATTTCTGTTCGGGCGACAGGGCGGTGGGCGATGGCTTGGCAAATTCGGCCGACCGCGTCTCGATCACCTGCGCGCAGCGCGTTGGCGACTCCCTGTCGGCCGCGCCCGGATCGCACCGGTCTTGCCCATCGACTGCCTCGACCGCACCAGTGCGCCCCTGCGCCGGGGAAGAGAGCGGCGCGCTGGGCTGGGCGGTCGGGCCGCCGCGATAGAGCTGCGTCACCGGCTCACCATCCTGAACGGGCGTTAGCTGCCCCACCGCCTGCACGGACTGCCGGCGGTCCTCGGTCCGCACCGGGTCCGCCAGCATATCGGTCCCTTCCTCGCGCCAGGTGACGATATCCTCAGGGGGCAGCACCGGTCCCGCATGCGCGCCCTTGTCGCTGATTTGCTCGACCTCTCCCGCCGCCCGGGCAGGCTCGCCGTCGATCACGCTCACCTGCGCGGCCGCAATCGGCGCCGCCAGCATCAGCGATGCGATCGTCAGTCCCGATAGTGTTCGACCGCCCGTCATCGCCGCCTCTCCATGGCGTTATTTGCTGCCGACACCGCCGCTCTGATGGATGGCGATGGCGCTGCCGCCCTGCTGCTGCACGCCCAGGTCGGCATTGTAATTGCCCTCCTGCGTCCAGGTCAATTGATTGCCCGCGCCGGTCTGGCTGGCGGTCATCGCATTATTGTCGCCCGTCTGCGCCAGCGTCGCCTGATTGTCGCCGCCATCCTGCGTCAGTGCGACCTGATTGCCATTGCCGGTCTGCGCGATCGTCGCCTGATTGCTGCTCGCGGCCATCGCGCGCTGCTGCACCACGGCGCTGTTGCCATGGCCGACCTGCGCCAGCGCCAGCATATTCTGGCCTGCACCCTGCTGTGTCACGCGCGCGGCATTATCATCGCCGCGCTGGGTCAGGGCGGCTGCGGCCGCTTCGCCACGCTGCTCGACATGGGCGATATTGCGCGCGCCGTCCTGCGTGATCCGGGCCGCCGCGCGCGGCGCCGCCTGCACCGAAGTCGCGCGATTATAGGACCCCACCTGCTCGATATAGACGCTGCGCCCGGTCGATGCCGGTATCTCCAGCATATAGGGCAGGCTGGGCGCGGGGACGCCGGACTGCGCTTCGCCAGCCTGCGCCGCCAGTGCGCCTGCCAGAGCCAGCGCCAGCAGCGCCGCCATGCCGAATTTCCCCATCACAGCCTCCTTCAGGTAAAAAGCGACCCGCCGGCCCGCCCGATCATGGGCGGGCCGGCGGGCCTTGCGTTTACATCGCGCCGGCCGAACCCTGGACGACCGTGGCGCTGTGGCCGTTGCCGCTCTGGTTGACCCAGCTGTTGTTGAGGTCGCTCGTCTGGGTGACGGTCGCGCTGCTGCCGCTGCCCGACTGGATCACCGACGAATAATTGTCGGCGCCGTCCTGCGTCACTTCGGCCAGATGGTCCGATCCCGACTGGTCGATGAACGACTCGTTCGACACGCCGCCCTGCGTCAGTTCGGCCCGCTGGTCCTGGCCGCGCTGGGTGATGGTCGACATGCCATCATCGCCATTCTGCGCCACCGACGCATATTGGTCCGATCCGTTGAGCGCGGTGCCCTGGTCGATCGAGGACGTGTTGCCATCGCCCACCTGGTCGACATAGGCGGCCTGGCTCCAGCCATATTGCGTCACGGTCGAGCTGTTGCCGTTGCCGCTCTGGTCGACATCGGCCAGATGCGAACCCAGCAGGCCCTGGTTGACCGAAGAGCTGTTGTCGTCGCCGCTCTGGTCTACCAGCGCATCCGACAGCGCCCCCGCCTGGGTGATGACCGACTCATTGCCGCTCCCGCTCTGGTCGACATCGGCATAATGCGCCGCGCCCAGCGAACCGCCCTGGGTGATCTGCGAGTCATTGTCGTCGCCGGTCTGGCGGACGGCCGCGTCCTGCAAGCCGCCCGACTGGCTGATCCGCGAGCTGTTGCGGTCGCCGCTCTGGAACACGCCGCGCACGGTCGCATCGTCGCCCGCATCATTGGCGATGCCGCCCTGCGTCACCTGCGACTCATTGTCCTCGCCGGTCTGCTCGACATTGGCGGTGTTGAGGCCAAGGCCGTTCTGCAAAATCGACGATTCGTTCAGCGACCCTTCCTGCGTCACGATCGCGACGTTGGAACCGGAACTCTGAATGATGCCCGACTGGTTGGTGTCGCCGCTCTGGCTGACATTGGCATCATTGCTGTTGCCCGCCTGGGCGATGGTGGACGTCAGGTCCGTGCCCTGCTGGTCGACGGTCGCGTCGTCATTGTCGCCGGTCTGCAAAATGTCGGAGCTGTTGCCATCGCCATTCTGCGTCACCTGCGCGTCGGCATTGTCATTATACTGGCGGACCCGCGAATAAGCGTCGCCGGTCTGGTCGACGGTGGCGCTGTTATTATCGTCGCTGGCGTTGCTGCCGCCGCCGGTGCCATTGTCCTGCAGGACGATGGATTCAGCGCCATTGCCGGCCTGCGTCACGGTCGCCGCATTATTGTCGCCGCCCTGGGTGACGGTGGAGGAGGCGCTGGACCCGGACTGGGTGACGGTGGCCGTCGCGTCCGTGCCGGTCTGCGTCACGGTGGAGCCATTATTCTGCGCCAAGGCCGGAACCGCGGCCAGGAAGGCAAGCGCCGAAGCGCTCGCAAGAAGGATGCGCTGCATGATCTTATCCCTTTATCTTGTGCGAAAGGAGGGACCAGCGCCGCGATTCTGCGGCGCTGGTCCCCTTTCCGATCACATGCCCTGCGTGACAGTGGCCGTGTTGTTCATGCCGGTCTGGTTGACGACCGAATTGTTCATGTCGCTGCTCTGCGTGACGGTCGCGGTGTGACCCGAACCCGACTGCGACACCCAGGACTCGTTGGTGCTGCCGCTCTGGTCGACCGTGGCTTCGTTCAGCGCACCGTCCTGCATCACCGTGGAGATGTTGTCGTTGCCGCCCTGATCGACGCTGGCGAAGTTACCCGAGCTTGCGCCCGCGACCAGCGTGTTGGTCTGCGAGATGCTGCTCTGGTTGTTGTCGCCCGACTGATTGCTGCTCGCTTCCATCAGACGCGCGCTGATGGTGGCGCTGCCGCCGAACTGGTCGATCGTGCTGCGGTTGTTGCTGCCGCCCTGCTCGATCGAGGCAGTTGCAACGCGCGGATCGGGACCGCCCGAAGGGTTCGGAGCATTGCCGACGCTCTGGTTGATCGACGCAAAGTTATCATCGCCGATCTGGTCGATCATGGCGTCGGACAGCTGGCCGGCCTGTGTCACATAGGCTTCGTTGCTGTTGCCCGACTGGTTGACGCCGACCATGCCGGTATTGTCGCCAGCCGAATTGTCGAAGCCCGACTGGACTACGTCCGACAGGTTGTTGTCGCCCGACTGGTCGACATTCAGATCGCCCGACGAACCGCTCTGCGTCGCATAGGACTGGTTGTTGTCACCGCCCTGCGTGATCAGCGCCTGCTGGCCATTGGTCTGGAACGGGTTGCCGTCATTGCGGCCCTGAGTCAGCTGCGACACATTGTTCGAGCCATCCTGATCGACGGTCGCGATCGACCCGTTCGACGTCTGGTTGATGGTCGAATCATTGTTGTTGCCGCCCTGGGTGACGGTGGCGGTGCCGCCCGCGTCGTCCAGCTGGTTTACGGTCGAATCATTGCCGTCGCCGCTCTGCAGCACATCGGCGATGCTGTCGGCACCCTGCTGGTTCACCGACGAATAGTTGACCGCGCCGCTCTGGGTAACGGTGGCGTCATTGCCGCCGGTGCCGCCCTGCGTGACATAGGACGTGTTTTCATAGGTGGTGCCGGCCGAACCGCCTTCGGGTGCGCCATCGACGCCCTGGCTCACATTGGCGATATTGTTGTCCGACGTCTGATAGAGGCTGGAAAACTGGCCGTCATCCGCCTGCGACACCGACGCGAGGTTGCTGCTGCCCGACTGGACGACCGTCGAATCATTGGTGGTGCCCAGGAAGGATGAAGTCTGCGTCTGCGCGACGGTCGCTTCATTGTCGCTGCCGGTCTGCTGGACTTCCGACGTCTGGGTCGGCGCGACGCCGGTGCCATCGTCATCCTGCGTCACCGAAGCGGTGTTGCCCGCGCCGGTCTGCAGGACGTTCGAATAGCTGCCGGTCGCGCCGGCCTGCGACACGGTGGCGTCGTTGTTCGCATCTTCCTGCGTCACGAACGACACGTCGTTGGCGCCGCTCTGCGTCACCGATGCGGTCTGGCTGTCACCCGACTGGGTCACGGTCGAATCGTTGCTTTGCGCGAAAACCGGGGCCGCTGCCAGCAGCGCCAAGGCCGAAACCGAAGTATAGATGGTCCGTTTCATGGTTGTCATTCCTTTTGAAAAGGGCGATAACCATGCTGTCCCGAAGTAAACCTACTTCAGGGCCGCATGATTGGTGGCACATTCATTCACTCATGCTCGCCCGTCGGAGCTTCCACCTCCGGCGGGCGAATGTTCGCCTGGTTCTTGTCATGGTCCGGGGAACACCAGGCGGTCCCCCGCACCTTTTGAAACGCTGACTGCCTGATGGCGGTCAATCGTCTCGTTTAACGACCCACGCCCGGCCCTCCCTGCTTGGCTTTGCTGGAGGATTTGGGCATTTCCGTCATCGGCACCGCGCGTGGCTTCATCTTCATCGGCGCAGCCTTGCGCGCGGTATCCATTGCCGCTTCCACCTGTTTGGGCGTGAAGACGCCGTCGCGCTCCTGACGGTAGCGCCACAGCATCGGCCAGCCCGCCTGGGTGTCCGCGAAATTCCACAGGTTGAGGTCAATGCCCTCCATGACGAGGCCATAGACCGCCTTCTCGATCGCCTGTTGCAGGGCGATATGATCGGGCTCGTTCGTCGTCATGCCTACTTCCGCCTCCAGCAGCTCCTTGAAGCCGACAAAGCGGAACGCCGACGCGCCCAATGACTGCGACGCGATCGTCTTGGACGCGGTGACGGTGGTCAGCACCTCGCCGGTGCGCACCGAAATGGCGCGCAGATAGACCGTCACCGTATCCTGCCGATACTGCGTGCTGGCGCCGATCCCCAGGAACGAAGCGCCCGCGCCGCCCGTCACCGTATTGGTGTCGAAACTGATGATCCCGCCTTCCAGCAGCACGCCGGCAAACAGCATCGCCGGCAACGCCTGCGGGTTGACGTTATTTTCGCCCAGATAGCGTTCGCGCATCTCGCGGATGATCTGCCGTTCGTTGAGCAGATTGCGCAGCTGCTCACGCTCGACGATCGTGAACCATTTGCGGTTGCCCGCATCCTGCAACGCCCGCACCAGGATCGACGCAGCGCCCTGCGTCACCGCGCGCGACAGCGTCTGCGTTCCCCCTTCGCCAACGCGATACTGGCCGGTCTGGTCGGAAAAATTATAGACGGCGATCGCCACCGGCCGCTGCGGCGGCGGCAATTCCATCAACTGCCGCTGCGCCTGCGTATAGCGGGGATAAACCGCCATCGGGTTCATCGAGGGAATATCGTCCCGCCCCGTCGTCGCCAGCGAATTGCATCCGCCCAGCAGCAGCGCCGCGCTCGTTGTCAGGAATATCTGCCTCAACATGCAAAGAGCCCCCGCCCCTTCTTCAGTTCACATCGACGAAGGTCGGCACCACGATGGTCGTGGTTTCGCCCGTCGCCTCGGTGAAGATGTTGATCGTCACCTCTTCCAGCCCGCGCACGAAATCGATCGTCTGCCCGCCAAAGCTGATCGTTCCGCTTTCCTGCGGGTTTTCGCCGAAGATCGCGTCGACCAGCTGGGAAGACAGCGCCGACAACAGGCGCGACTGCAATTGCCGTGCGAAAATATCCGCCTGCGAAGACGACGTCGCCGTCTTCGGGTCGCGATAATCATTCTGCGCATTGGCCGTGCCCAGGATGTGCGCCGAATTGAAGGGATTGCCCCCGAAGGTCGGGCTGATCGGTGAATGGACCAGATCCTGTGCGCTGGATGCGCAGGGATACCCCAGGCACAACAGTGCCAGTGTCGAGACTACTAACCTTTGCACGCCCCACTCCCACGAAGGCTATGAAGTAACTCGACCCTGTTATTAAGGCTTCGTTAATCCCCTGCCGGGTGAGTCGCATCTACCATTTGGTATATACCGTTCGAAATATGTCCGGCTGTTCCGCATTGGGGCAGTCCGGCCGGCAAATATTTACGCGCGCCCCTTTTCGTCGGGCAAACAGATGATCGGGATCGACAATATCTTGCGCACGATGTCGACCTGCCGCGTGCACTCCATCTTCGCCGCGATCGCCTTCACCTGGTTCCGCACGGTGCCGACGCTGGTCGACCGCTGCTCCGCGATCGCGTCCAGGTCCAACCCGCGCGCCAGTGCGGTGGCGATCTCCGCTTCCGCGCGCCCCAGCCCGTAAAGATCGCGCAGCATGTCCCCCGCGACTGTCGCGCGCTGTTCCGTATCGGTGATAAAGGCGACCAGCGCCTCATTGCATCCCAGCAGGCAGCGCGCGAGCAGCATGACATAGGGCGATGCGCTCAGTCGCTCGATCCGCGTCATGCCGACCGCAGGCGCCTGCGCGCCGCTCAGGCGGGCAAAGAGCTGGCTGATCCGCATCATATTGTCCGGGCGGCTGGCCGACAGCTTGCCGCCGCCGACCTGCAATTCGCTGCTGCCCTCCAGCATCCGCTCGCCATAGCGATTGGCAAAGACCAGATGCGCGTCCGTATCGAAAATGAACATGCCGGTGCAGGTCAGGTCGACCAGCCCCTGCAACGCCTCATGCCCTTGGCCGATCGCTTCGAACGCGTCGGTGAGCAGCGCCAATTCCGCAGCCCCCTCATGCTCGCCCGACAGCAAGGCATCCGCGTCATCCTCGATCGGCGAGCCATGTGGCGTTGCCATGGGGTCAGGCGCGGACCGACCAAAAAAGAGCCGGTTGATGCCACGCGGCTCACCCGTCGCGCTTCCATTCGCCGTTATGGCGTTCGCCGCCATGGCGTTCGGCTGCGCCCCGACGACGCGTCGCGCCAGATGCCGCTCCAGCGCGTTCGCCAATCGCGATATACCCGATGATGGGTGATCCTCGACACATGCAGGTGCAATTGCACCCGCCCATAGGCGCTCGTTTCCGGACTTGTCTTGCAAAGTCCACCCCTCCTTGAATTCAAGACTTCGCGCCACCTGCGTCCCGCAGCACGAATGTCTTGCCCGGACCAATTCCATCGGCCCGGTTATTATGCCCGCATATCGCATCGTCTGTACGATTGGTCAAATATACTTAATGGCCATGACACCAACTCGGGCCAAGGCCTCAATGACCGGACTTTCGGCAAACCACGGAAAAAAGCTGGCGTCGGTCTGCCGACGGATCGATCAGGCGTGCGGCAACAACAGGCTCGAATCACCATAGCTGTAGAAGCGATAGCCCTGCGCGATCGCATGGGCATAGATCGCCTGCATCCGCTCGCGCCCCATCAGCGCGCTGACCAGCATGAACAGGGTCGATTTGGGCAGGTGGAAATTGGTCATAAGCCCATCGACCGCCCGGAAGCGATAGCCCGGCGTGATGAAGATCCGCGTTTCGTCGGCAAAGGGGCGGATCACTCCATCCTCCCCCGCCGCGCTTTCCAGCAGCCGCAGCGACGTTGTGCCCACCGCGATCACCCGGCCGCCCGCGGCGCGCGCGGCATTCATCCGATCAGCTGCCGCCGCGTCGATCCGGCCCCATTCGGCATGCATGCGATGATCCTGGGTATCCTCCGCCTTGACCGGCAGGAATGTCCCCGCTCCGACATGCAGCGTCAGTGTCTGCGTCAGCACGCCCGCCGCCGCGATCGCGTCCATCAATTCGGGCGTGAAGTGCAAGGCCGCGGTCGGCGCCGCCACCGCGCCATCCTCGCGCGCGAACATCGTCTGATAATCGCTGCGATCCTGCTCGTCGGTCGGCCGCTTGCTGGCGATATAGGGCGGCAAGGGCATGGTCCCGGCCCGTTCCAGCAGGATTTCGACCGGCTCCGCGCCTTCGAAATCCAGCGTCACGCCGCCGTCGGCGTCACGCGCCCCCGCAATCGCGGTCACGCCAGCGCCAAAATCGATCCGGTCGCCGTCCCGCACCCGCTTGGCGTTGCGCAAAAAGGCCTGCCATTGCCGCAGCCCCAGGCGCTTGTGCAGCGTCGCGCCGATGCGCGCCTCGCCCCTGCGCCCCTCCAGCTGCGCCGGGATCACCCGCGTATCGTTGAACACCAGCATGTCGCCCGCCCGCAACAGCGACGGCAGGTCGCGCACGATGCGATCGTCGACACCGCTCGCTCCCGCCGCGACCAGCAGCCGCGCCGAATCGCGCGGCGACGCGGGCCGCAGCGCGATATTGTCCGGCGGCAAATCGAAATCGAACAGGTCTACGCGCATGGAAACGCTTTCAGGCGCGATCGCCGCTTATTGCGCCGGCGGTGTCAGCGGGCCGGATGGCAACGCGTCGGGCGCGGCCGGGGCAGTAGGCGCGACCGGAGCCGTCACCGGCGGCTTGCCATCGCTCTCGATCGACGCCTGCAGGATCACCGTCGGACTGGCCGGCGGCTCGCCCTGCGCGATGGCGTCGACATATTGCATGCCTTCGATCACCCGGCCGAAAACCGTATATTTCTTGTCCAGCTGCATGCGCGGTAGCAGCACGATGAAGAACTGGCTGTTGGCGCTATCCTCGCTCTGCGCGCGCGCCATCGACACGGTGCCGCGCAGATGCGGCATCGGATTGAATTCGGCCTTCAGGTCCGGCAGCTGCGATCCGCCGGTGCCATCACCCTTGGGGTCGCCGCCCTGCGCCATGAAGCCGGGAATGACGCGATGGAATTTCAGGCCATTGTAGAAACCCTCCCGCGTCAGCGTCTTGATCCGCTCGACATGGTTGGGCGCGATATCGGGGCGCAGCTGGATGCGCACCCGCCCGCCGCTCGACAGGTCCAGGTCCCACACATTTTGCGGGTCGACCGGCACTGTCGCGGGCGGCAATTGCGGCGTACCCGAATCTTCCAGCGACTTGGCATTTTCCTGCGCGCGCGCGGCGGTTTCGGCCTTCTTGAAATCCTCGCCCTGGCCGCCACCGCCCCCGCCACCTTGAGCAAAGGCCACGCCGGACGCGGTCAGGGCGAGTGTGATCGCCATGGTCTTGAGCGCGCAAGTAAAACGCATGAGGCAGAACTTCCTTGATCCTGTGTGCCGACAAACGGGGCCGTCATTCCCCGCCCTGATAGCGCGCTGATCGCGATTGGCAACTGAACCCAGCCTGAAACGACGCCGGGGGCAGCCGCCTCAGCCCTCGCCCTTGCGTCCGATCCGCGCCACCCGCGCCTCGACTTCCTCGCGCACGCACGGGCTGACGAATTTGTGGATCGGCCCGCCATAGAGCGCGATTTCCTTGACCAGCCGCGATGCAATCGGCTGCAACGACACGTCCGCCATCAGGAATACGGTTTCGACCCGGCCGTTGATCTGCTGGTTCATGCCCGCCATCTGATATTCATATTCGAAGTCCGCGACCGCGCGCAGCCCGCGAATGATGACGCTGGCGCCCTGCGATTCGGCAAAGTCCATCAGCAGCGAATTGAACCCGACCACGCAAATGTCGCTGTCGATGCCGGCACATTCGCGCCGCACCATCTCCAGCCGTTCCTCGTCGGAAAACATCGGCGACTTGGCGATATTGGTGGTGACGCCGATGACCAGCCGGTCGACCAGTTTCGCGCCGCGCCGGATGATGTCCATATGCCCCAGCGTAATGGGGTCGAACGTGCCGGGATAGACGCCGATACGCTGCTTGCTCATGGGCTTAGCGGTCCCTTTCCACGATATAGTCGGCAATCGCGCGCAGCAGGTCGGCCTCCGCGCCATGGGTGCGCAGATGGTCCTTCGCCTGGTCGACCAGCATGTGCGCCCGTTCGCGCGCGGCCTCGACGCCCAGCAGCGATACGAAGGTTTCCTTGCCCGCCGCCGCATCCTTGCCCAGCGCCTTGCCCGCCAGCGCCGCATCGCCCTCCACGTCCAGCAGATCGTCGGCAATCTGGAACGCCAGGCCAATGTCGCGGGCATAACCGTGCAGGCCGGTGCGCGCCTCCTGCGGCAGGCGCGCCATGATCGCCGCGGCCTCGACGCAGAAACAGATCAGCGCCCCGGTCTTGAGGTTCTGCAACCGCGTGACCGTCGCCAGGTCGAACCGCGTACGCTCCGCCTCTAAATCCATCATCTGCCCGCCGGCCATGCCCGCCGGCCCGCTGCACGTCGCCAGCGCCTTGACCAGTTCGATGCGCACGAACGGATCGGGATGCGTTTCCTCATCCGCCAGCACCTCGAACGCCAGGTCATGCAGGCAATCGCCCGCCAGGATCGCCGTCGCCTCGTCGAACGCCTTGTGCACCGTGGGCTTGCCCCGGCGCATGTCATCATCGTCCATCGCCGGCAGATCGTCGTGGATCAGCGAATAGACATGGATGCATTCGATCGCCAGGCCGACCCGCAACGCCGATTCGCGCGAAATGTGGAACAGGTCGCACGCCGCCTGCACCAGCAGCGGGCGCAATCGCTTGCCCCCGCCGATCGCGGCATGGCGCATCGCTTCATACAGCCGCGCGCGCGCATCGTCGGGCACGGCCAGCAAGCGGTCGAAGCCCTTGTCGATCTGCGCTGCAACATCGCGCGCCCGCGCCAGCATGTCCGTGACCGCGCCCCCGCCTTCGGTCATCAACCTCAGTCCGCGCCAAAGGGCTGGGCGCCGGTCACCGCGCCATTGGCGTCGAGCGTCAGCTTGGCGATGCGCGCTTCGGCCGCCTGCAACCGGTCGGCGCAGCGTTTGCGCAATGCCTCGCCCTTGGCATAGAGCGCGATCGATTCGTCCAGCGGCACGTCCCCGCTTTCCAGCCGGCGCACAATCTGCTCCAGCGCGCGCAGGGCGTCCTCGAAGGACAAAGACGACGGATCGGGGGACATTTCCTCAGCCATGGCCCTGCATTGGCCGCGCCCAACGCCCCGGTCAAGTGCGCAGCGCCTCCCGTCCAGCCCGGCGGCGCTTTCGACATCGTTGTCATCATCGCGTCATGACGTCATTTCAGGGGACATGGCGGTTATCCCGTGCTTTTGCGTTGACGGGACATGTTGCACATGCACATAAAAGGATCGCTATGAAACTTCATCTCCCCATGATCGCCTTGGCCGGCGTCGCCCTGCTGTCGGCCTGCAACAAGAATGACGAACCCGAAGTCGTGGGCGGCCCCGCCGACCCGATGGCTGACCAGCTCGCCAACGCAGCGCCGGTCGAACTGCCGCCTTCGGTCAAGGCGACCAAGCAGTATCGCTGCAAGGACAACAGCCTCTATTTCGTCGACTTCATGACCGACGACAAGACCGCCAATTTCCGCACGAAGAAGGGCGGCGAGCCGACCCAGCTGAAGGCGGCCGAAGCGGGCCAGGCCTTCACCGCCGAAGGCGGCTATGAAGTGTCGGGCCAGGGCGACGAGGTAAAGATCACCGTCCCCGGCAAGAGCGCGCAGAGCTGCCACGTCTGATCGACGGACGCTTTTCGTCTGACAATTTCAGGGCCGGTCCTCGCAAGAGGCCGGCCTTTTCCTTGTCCGGCGTTGCCTGGCCTTATGCGCGCCGCTCGCCCACTTCGACCGGGTCTGGGCCAAAGCGATTCGGCCCGCGCGTGCCGCCGATGATGAAGAAGATGAGCAGCACCAGCCCGCCCAGTATCGGGATGAAACCCAGCAGCAGCCACCATCCGCTGCGATCCGTATCATGCAGCCGCCGCACCATCACCGCCAGATGCGGGATGAAGATGCCGAGCGCGAACAGGCCCGTGAGCGGCCCGCCATGGGTGCGGTAGACCGCGCTCGCGCTCCATGGTCCGGTCTGCACCCATCGCTCCGTCACCGCCAGGCCCAGCGCCGTTTCCAGAATCGACAGCGCGATCATCGCCAGCACCACGAACAGCACGAACATCCAATATTCGCGCGGCCGCGCCCGCCCGCTGAACCGTGCATAGCGCCGCAGCGGCAATATCATCCAGTCCCATGCAGTCATGCGCGTTCCCCTTCGTGCGTCATCCGCATCACCCCTAGCATGAAATGCGCCCCGCGCCGCCTTGCCATTGTGAATCCGCGACGCCCTCGCTAAAGGCGCGGGCATGTCCAGCACCGCCACCCAGATCACCCCGGAAGTCGTCGCCGAACATGGCCTCAGCCCGGAAGAATATGACCGCGTGTTAAAGGCGATCGGCCGCGAGCCGAACCTGACCGAACTCGGCATCTTCTCGGTGATGTGGTCGGAACATTGCAGCTATAAAAGCTCCAAGATCCACCTGATGAAGCTGCCGACCAAAGGCCCGCAGGTGATTTGCGGACCGGGCGAAAATGCCGGCGTCGTCGATATCGGCGATGGCCAGGCCGCCATCTTCAAGATGGAAAGCCATAATCACCCCAGCTATATCGAACCCTATCAGGGCGCGGCGACGGGCGTGGGCGGCATCCTGCGCGACGTGTTCACCATGGGCGCGCGCCCAGTCGCCAACATGAACGCGCTGCGCTTCGGCCGGCCCGATCACCCCAAGATGAAGCATCTCATCGCCGGGGTCGTCCATGGCATTGGCGGCTATGGCAATTGCGTCGGCGTGCCGACCGTGGGCGGCGAAGTGAATTTCCACAGCGCCTATGACGGCAATATCCTGGTCAACGCGATGACCGTGGGCGTCGCCGACACCGACAAGATTTTCTATTCGGCCGCCAGCGGCGTCGGCAACCCGATCGTCTATGTAGGGTCCAAGACCGGCCGTGACGGCATCCATGGCGCGACCATGGCCTCGGCCGATTTCGGCGAGGATAGCGAGGAAAAGCGCCCCACCGTGCAGGTCGGCGATCCCTTCACCGAAAAGCTGCTGATCGAGGCGTGCCTGGAACTGATGGCGTCCGATGCGATCGTCGCCATTCAGGACATGGGCGCGGCCGGCCTTACCTCCTCCAGCGTCGAAATGGCGTCCAAGGGCGGCGTTGGCATCCACCTCAAGATGGATGACGTGCCCCAGCGCGAAACCGGCATGACGACCTATGAAATGATGCTGTCGGAAAGCCAGGAGCGGATGCTCATGGTCTTGAAGCCCGGTCGCGAAGCCTTTGCCGAGGCCATCTTCCGCAAATGGGAGCTGGACTTCGCCGTCATCGGCCATGTCACCGACACCGGCCGCATGGTGCTGGAGCATAAGGGCGAGATCGTCTGCGACATCCCGCTCGCCCCGCTCGCCGACGACGCCCCGCTCTATGATCGCCCCTCCATGCCGAAGGATGACTATAAGGCATGGGCCAAGGTCGAACCCCTCGGCGACGTGCCGGCAAGCGCCGACATCGGCGCGGACCTGGTCACGCTGATGGGCAGCCCAGACATTGCCAGCCGCCGATGGATCTGGGAACAATATGACCATATGGTCGGTGCCGACACGGTCCAGCGCCCGGGCGGCGACGCCGCCGTGGTGCGCGTCCATGGCACGCAAAAGGGCATCGCGATCAGCACCGATTGCACGCCGCGCTATTGCTATGCCGACCCTTATGAAGGCGGCAAGCAGGCTATCGCCGAATGCTATCGCAACCTGTCCGCCGTCGGCTCGACCCCACTCGCCGTCACCAACTGCCTCAACTTCGCCAACCCGCAACGGCCTGAAATCATGGCGCAGCTGACCGGATGCCTGGAGGGCATGGGCGACGCCTGTCGCGCCCTCGACTTCCCGATCGTGTCGGGCAATGTCAGCCTTTATAATGAATCAAAGGCGACGGGTGGCGGCTCCGCCATCCTCCCCACCCCCGCCATCGGCGGCATCGGCCTGCTCGCCAATGTCGACATCATGGCGACCATTGCCTTCAAGAACGAAGGCGACGCCATCTGGCTGATCGGCGGCGAAGGCACGCATCTGGGCCAATCCATCTGGCTGCGCGAAGTCGCGGGCCGTGAAGCGGGCGACGCGCCTGCCGTCGATCTCGCCGCCGAACGCGCCAATGCCGACGCCGTACGCGCGCTGGTCGCCGCTGGCACGGTCAACGCCGTCCACGACATTTCCGATGGCGGCCTGCTTGTCACGCTCGCCGAAATGGCGCTCGCCGGCGACAAGGGCGTGGCGCTCGACACCATCCTCACCACCGCTTCGGCCTTTGGCGAGGACCAGGCGCGCTATGTCGTCACCGCGCCCGCCGGCACCGCCATCCCCGGCGCGACGCGGATCGGCACGGTCGGCGGCGACAGTGTCGCGGGCGTCGCCCTCGACACGCTGCGCAAAGCCCATGAAGGCTTCTTCCCCGCCCTGATGAACAACGAACTCTAACGTAAGATATCCTCGGCGGAAGTGTACCGACGAAGTTTTTGGCAAAAAGGTGCATCCTGATTTGGAGCAAAATCGTTGCTAAAGAAAACAAGTCAAGTTCTAGCAATAGCAAGCAGCGTCAAAAATCTTTGGCCAATAGTGATTAGCTTCGTAGGCGGGACTTTTACGGGTTGGGTAGGCAGCTGGTCCGAAGCATTGAAACCCTATGGTCTGGTCGCTTGGGTGGGCATTGGCCTGTTAGCGGCATTTCTCATTTCCGTTATCATTTTTGCTGGTGCCCTCGCATGGGAAACAATCGCGTCAGCAAAAGCGACTATTAAATGGTCAAAAGACGCTGAAGATATAAATCCGCTTTCGGAGTATTTTGAAAACCGTCGGATAAAACTGCTCGATATTGCCCATCCCGTTTCCAATTTAATTCGGAATAAACGCTTTTATAGTTGCGAATTGGTTGGTCCAGCGAATTTGATACTTCTTTTAGACAACACTATAGTCAGAAACAATTTTCATAATTGTGATTTTGTATTACTGAATACCCATAAAAATATACCAGCCTATGCTGCCACTGGGCTACAGAATTGCGATATAAGAAGCTGTGAAATTTTTAAATGCACGATTTATGTAGATTCTAATACACTCAATTATTTAAGGCAGGGAAGTCCCGATCTGCAAGTGTTATCCTATGAGCCTGGACAGTAGAATTTTATGATATCAGCCTCTTCTCAACTGGAAATTACGCGGATTTTTTGAAGTTTATCGCTAGTGGTTAAATCTCACATTGCATGAGATTTCCGACGCCGAAAATTTGACCCCACCCCGCGCAATCACCCGCGCCGGTAGATGAACTCCGCATCGGTCCAGTCGCCAACCTTGAACCCGTAATCGCCGACCTTCTCAAAGCCGCGCTTGGCGTAGAAGGCCTGCGCCAGCGCGTTGCCGGACCATACGCCCAGCCATTGCGGACCGGGAAAGGCTTGCGCCAGCAAGCCCTGCGCCGCCTCCATCAGCGCCCGGCCCACGCCCCGGCCCTGCGCGGCATTGAGCGCATAGAGCTGGTATAATTCCCCCTGCGCCGCCGACGCCTGCGGGTGCGGCAATTTGCAAGGGCCGGCATGGGCATAGGCGAGCAGCCGCCCGTCGCGCGCCTGCGCCACCCAGGTCGCATGATCGGGCGCAGCCAGTTCGCGCGCCACCGTCCCCTCGCCATAGCTATCCGCCTCGAACCGCGCCAGATCGGCGGGCGGATAGGGAATGGCGAAGCCGTCGAGAAACGTCTCCCGAAACGCGGCGAGCTTGAGCGCGGACAGGGCGGCCGCATCGGCCGGTTCCGCCCGCCTGATGGTCAGATCATCATGGGACATGGCCGCTGGATGCCAGTCTGCGCGCCCCCGCGCAACCGCTGCGCCCTCAACCCGCGCGCGTCACCCGCCCGAACAGAATCTGATAGGCGTCCGTGCCGCTCGCAGCATCGAACGCAGCCATAGCCGCGCGCAGCTGCGCCGGCGTCAGGGGCCTGCGCCCCGTTTCCGGCACCACCGCGCCGATGCCCTTCAGGTGCGCGATCAGCCCGCGCGCGCCGCCGCAGTCCAGCGGCACCCTCTCGTCAAAGGCGAAGCTGTCGTCATATGCCCGCAGCATCGCCCGGACCGCCTCCAGCGACGGATAGTCCGGCACCCCGGCCGCCACCTCGCACGCATCATGCGCCGCGCGCCAGGCGGCAAAACTGTCCTGCCCCATGGTCGAGAAGATCAGGCTTCCGCCCGGCGTCAGCAGGCTCGCCAGCCGCCCGATCGCGCCCGGCAGATCGTCAAACCACTGGAAGGCCAGGCTGGACAGGATAAGGTCGAACCACGGCCCCTCGAACGGCGGCGATTCCCCGTCCATCGCCAGGAATGTGCCGCCCACCAGCCCCTGCGCCGCCGCCCGGTCGAGCATAGCGGGCGACAGGTCGGTCACGACCAGCTGCGCGCCGGGCCAGCGCGCCTGAATGTCGCGGGTCAGCAATCCGGTGCCGCAGCCAATCTCCAATATGCGCACGACGCCACTCGGGCGTTGCCGCTGCGCCAGGTCCGCCACCAGCCGCGCGGCGAAGCGCTGCGGCCCGGCATGATCGTCATAATGCGTCGCCGCCGCGCCGAATGCATCGCTTATCCGTTGCTTGCGCCCCTCGTTCATGGCTAGGCCCCTTGGCAGAGCCGTTCGCCGCTGACCAGCATCTTCAAGGATTTCCCCATGCCCCCATCCTCCCGCATTCCCGCCATGGACGTTCTGCGCGGCTGCGCGGTCATGGGCATATTGTGGATGAACATCACCGCCTTCGCCCAGCCGCAAAGCGCCTATATCGATCCGGCCGCCGCCGGTCCGCTCAGTGCAGGCGACATCGCCTTCTGGGCGACCAGCCTGATCCTGGTCGATGGCAAGATGCGCGGGCTGTTCGCAATGCTGTTCGGCGCATCGATGCTGCTGCTGATCGACCGGGAGGAGATGGCCGGGCGCAACGGCGCCCGCACCCAGATGGTCCGCGCGGGCTGGCTGTTCGTCATTGGCGCGGCGCATTATCTGCTGCTCTGGTGGGGCGACATATTGACGCTCTATGCGCTCGTCGGGCTTGCCGCGCTGCGCTTCGTCCATCGCGACCCGATGCAGCTGGTCAAGGCCGCATTCCTGTTCTTCCTGCTGCATTTCCTGCTCGTCGCCGGCTATGTCGCGTCCTTCTACGCCTGGAGCCACGCCAGCGGCGGCACAGCGGGTTTCGCCTCCTTCGCCGCCAGCCTGTCCGACCCCGCCAGCCCCGTGGTCCAACGCGAAATCGCCCTGTACCGCGGCGATTTCCTCTCCATCCTGTCGCACAAGATCGTCGATCTGCCGCGCAGCTGGTCGCTGGGCTTCATGCTCAGCGCGCTCGAAACGCTCGGCTTCATGCTGCTTGGCATGGCCATGCTCAAAAGCGGCTTTCTCACCGGCCGCTGGGATGCGGATCAATATCGCCGCACCGCCCGCCATTGCTTCCTGATCGGCGTGCCGCCGATGATCGCGCTGGCGGCATGGGTCTGGGTCAGCGGCTTTGCCGCGCTGCCGGCGCTCGGCACCGCGCTTGCCTGGTCTTTCCCCTTCCGCGTGCCGCTGAGCGTTGGCTGGGCCGCGCTCATCCTCTGGCTCTTCACCCGCAATCCCGGCCATCCCCTCGCCTCGCGCCTGGGCGCTGCCGGCCGCCTCGCGCTCAGCAATTATCTGGGCACCAGCCTTCTCATGACCACCATCTTCTACGGCTGGGGCCTTGGCAATTTCGCCCATGTCCCGCTCGGCGCGCTGCCGCTGTTCGTCGCCGTGGGCTGGGCGGCGATGCTGCTCTGGTCGCAACCCTATGCCAATCGATTCGCCATTGGCCCCGCTGAATGGCTATGGCGCAGCCTGGTTCGCGCGCAACCGCAAAAGATTCGCAAGAGCAGCTGATTACTATTGCGACCTATTATCATATAGGCTATCTCTCCGTCACACTGGAGAGCATCGCATATGGTCGTCTGCGTTTGTAATGCCATTCGGGAAAAGGACGTGCGGGAAGCCGCGCGCAACGGCGCGGACACGCCATGCAGCGCCTATGCTCAATATGGCCGCCGCCCCAAATGCGGCCAGTGCGTATCCTTCGCCCGCACGATCATCGCGGCCGAGCGCGCGTCCGCCTGACACAAATGCAAATCATGCGCAGCCCATGCGCGCGAACCCGAAGCAATAGCATCGCAATAAATGGCTGATTTCTGCGGTTTTTCAGCTTAACAGCCGCTATCCGCCCCGCTATAGTCGCTCCGTTCCCGCAATTCGGAGTATAGCGCCATGAAGGGCGACGCCAAGGTCATCGAATATCTGAACGAGGTCCTCAAGAATGAGCTGACCGCGATCAACCAATATTTCCTCCATTACCGCATGCTCGACCATTGGGGCGTCAAGAAGCTCGCCAAGTTCGAATATGAAGAATCCATCGACGAGATGAAGCATGCCGACAAGCTGGCGGAGCGCATCCTGTTCCTCGACGGCTTGCCCAATTTCCAGCTGCTCGGCCGCCTCAAGATCGGCGAGACGGTGGAGGAAATCCTGAAAGCCGATCTTGAGCTGGAATATGAGGCGCTGCCGGTTCTACGCGAAGCGATCGCCCATTGCGAATCGATCCGCGATTTCGTCAGCCGCGACCTGTTCGACTATATCCTCAAGAGCGAGGAGGAGCATGTCGACACGCTGGAAACCCAGTTCGAAATGATCGAACGCATGGGCATCCAGAATTATATCCAGCTGCAAAGCCGACCCGTCGAGGACTGATCGCGGCTCCGACGCGCAGCTGGAGCATCGAGCCATAAATCTGACCCGTTCGTCCTGAGTAAGGACCGAGCTCGTCGAGGGCCTGTATCGAAGGACCCTTCGATACGCCGCTTCGACAGGCTCAGCGACTACTCAGGGCGAACGGAAATAAGTGATCCCGATTTTTACGCTCGGCGCTCTAAAAGGGGGCGTGCCTGGACAAGGCGCGCTCCCTTTGTCGTTACAGCAAGGCGTCGAGCAACCCGATCAGCGGCAGGTCCGCAGGCGGCATGTTCAGCGCATACATCTGCGCCGGCCGCTTCCAGCTGAGCGCGGTCGCATGGCGCGCCTCGGGCACCCCCCGCCATTTGCGGCAGACATAAAGCAGCAGCAGCAAATGCCGGTCGCCCAGCGCTTCGCTGGCGAAACTCGCGGGCGCCAGGCAGCTTTCCTGCGTCGCGATACCCAGTTCTTCCTCCAGTTCGCGCACCAGCGCGGCTTCGGGCGTTTCCCCCGCCTCCACCTTGCCGCCGGGAAATTCCCACAGGCCCGCCATGGGCTTACCCGGCGGGCGCTGCTGCAACAATACCCGCCCCTCGGCGTCCACCAAAGCGACAGCGACCACCAGCAGGGGAGAAAAAGACGTCATTTCAGGGGATACTCAAGGGCTATTTGTTAACCCTCCCCGCTTTACACATCTGTCCGGGACTGTCTGTAGCGAACTGGGGAAACGCATGCGCGGGCTTATCGACATCATCGCCCGACAGGGGCTCATCAAATGCGAACGCGGTGCCACGGCGGTCGAATATGGCCTCATCCTCGCGATGATCGTGCTCGCCATGCTGGTCGCTTTGTCCAACGTCGCTGAACGAACCATCCATATGTGGGACGACGTCGATAATAAGGTTACCAACGCTTAACCATAAGATTTTTACAGTCCCGACGACCATTAAACAATTTTCAACCGAAAGACGGTAGTTCGGTCATCGCTGACCACGAACAAATCAAACGGGGGCGGCGGGGTAGTTTTAGTGCGTATGTCCATCAAGGAGACATGAAATGCAGTTCGTCCGTAAGATGCTGAAGAATGAAAAGGGTGCCACCGCGATTGAATACGGCCTGATCGCCGCGCTTATCGCTGTCGCCGCCATCGGCGCCATGACCAGCCTGGGTGGCAACCTCAAGAACACCTTCAACAGCGTCAGCGACAACCTGGACCAGTAAGTCGCGACACTGACTGATTGAAAAAGGGCGGCGGACACCATGTCCGCCGCCCTTTTATATTGTCCTGATCGGGCCTCAGACGACGATCTTGACCTTCTGCCCCGGCCGCAGCGTCGCATTGGCGTCCAGCGCGTTGATCGTCAGGAACCGTTCCAGTTGAAGATCGCCATAGGCCATGCGCCGGCTCAAGGACTGAACCGTGTCGCCCGCCTTCACCGTCACTACGTCGATCCGGCGCGGCTTGATCGCCGCCGCATCCTTCGCCGACAGCCGCTCCACCGACTGCACCATGGACGTGAAGGGGCCAATGCCCCGCCCCGCCGGCGTCAGCAGCAGGAAGTGATAGGCCTTGCCGCCACCAAAATCATAGGCAAACACCGTTGCATCCACCTGGCTCGACTGGCTGGTCGCCCGCACCGTCCGCCATGCGGCCGGAATGCCGTTGATCGTCGTGCGGCTCACCGACCCGCCCGGCACGCCCTTGCCATCGCCCAGGGCGGCAAAGACGCTGTCGATATAGGCGCTCAAATCGCCGCGATAGGCGGCCGTCCCGAATTGCGCCTGCCCGCCGGACCCCGTGATCGACACGGCATCGCTGCCATTTTCCATCCCGAACCCGCTCGGCGCGGCAAAGCTCAGCCGCAGATCGGGGTGCCGGAACCGGTTGCCGTCGATCACCCCCTGCTTGGGATCGTCGCCATAGAGCACGCCATCCAGCGCGGCGAGAAACACGTCGCGATTGCGCGTCGTGCTGGTCGACCGCGTGGCCTGCGCCTCGCGCGCCGCGCGGTCGACGCGCGATGCGGGGTCGGGGTGGGTGCTCGCCCATTCCGGCATGGAACGCGCGCTGCCCGCCACCCGCGCGTCGAGATTGCTCTGCGCCGCCAGCGACGCCAGCATGTCGGACAGGGCGCGCGGATCATAGCCGCCCGCCGCCAGATATCGGATGCCCAGGTCATCCGCCTCATATTCCTGGCTGCGCGAAAATTTGAGCGTCAGCAATTGGCTGCCCGTGCCGATGCCCCGCTGGATCAGCCCGGCAAAGCCCGAATCGCCCAGCAACGCGCCAGTCAGCACCTGCAACAATGCGCCGCCAATCGCGTTGCGCTGCGCCGTCTTCTGCCGCCTCTGCCCATGCTGCGCGGCGACATGGCCGACCTCATGGCCCAGCACGCCCGCCAGTTCGGCCTCGTCATTCATCAGCGCCATCAACTGCCGCGTCACATAGACATAGCCGCCGGGGATCGCGAAGGCGTTGTTGACCGGGGAATTGAGCAAGGTGACGGTGAAGTCGCTCTGCGCATTGGACAGGCCCGACTGCACGGCAATGCGCCGCCCCACCGTCTCGACATAGCGCGCCTGCGGCCCGGCATAGGGACCGCCAAATTCCCTCAGCAATTCAGGATGTTGCTTTGCGCCCGACGCCTTGTCTTGCTGACTGATCGACGACACGGTGCGGATTGCCCGCTGCTGCCCGATCACCGCCGGCGCGCTCAAAGCCATCGCCAGCGCCGCGCCGGTGCCGCCCAGCGCCAAAGTCCACTTCATACACCCTCACCCCTGGAAGTTACGCCATTACCCTGACGTAACAAGCAACCCCGGCGGGACGTTCCGTGAAAATGTCGTCAGGCGATCAGGCGCCGATCGCCAGAAACTTGTCCGCCCGGTCTGTGCGCAGCGCATCGGCGTCCATCGCGTCGAGCGAGTCCAGTTCGGCCTCGATCGCCGCGCCCAGATTGGCGATCGCCTCGACCGGTTCGCGATGCGCGCCGCCCACCGGCTCGGCCACGATCCGGTCGATGACGCCCAGCCCTTTCAGATGCTGTGCCGTCACCTGCATCGCAGTCGCCGCATCACTCGCCTTGTCGGCGGTGCGCCACAGGATCGACGCGCAGCCTTCGGGGGAGATCACCGAATAGACCGCATGTTCGAACATCAGCACGCGATTGGCGGCCGCCAGCGCAATCGCGCCGCCCGATCCGCCTTCGCCCACCACCGCGGCCACCATCGGCACGCCCAGCTTCAGGCACGCCTCGGTCGATCGCGCAATGGCTTCGGCCTGGCCGCGCTCCTCCGCCTGCACGCCTGGGAAAGCGCCCGACGTGTCGACCAGCGTCACCACCGGCAAGCCGAAGCGGTCGGCCAGTTCCATCAGGCGGATCGCCTTGCGATAGCCTTCGGGCTTGGCCATGCCGAAATTGTGGCGCACGCGGCTTGCCGTATCGTCGCCCTTTTCATGGCCGATCACCATGACCTTGCGCTCGCCCAGCGTCGCGAATCCGCCCAATATCGCCTGATCGTCGGCAAAGGCGCGGTCGCCGGCCAGCGGCATGAAATTGTCGAACAGTCCCGCGACATAATCCTTGAAGTGCGGCCGGTCGGGATGGCGCGCCACCTGCGTCTTCTGCCACGGCGTCAGCTTGGCATAGGTGTCGGCCAGCAGCTTGGCCGCGCGCTGCTCCAGCGTCGCGATCTCGCCATCGATATTGATGTCGCCCACGCTCGCGGTGGCGCGCAATTCCACGATGCGCGCTTCCAGCTCCGCGATCGGCTTTTCGAATTCCAGAAAACTTACCATGGGCGATGGCGTTAAGGCGATGGCGGCGCGTCGTCAACGCGGCGTTGCGGCTGCCGCAGCGCCATTGTCGCTAAGGGGTGGCGCTGGTTCACCAGCTCGACCAGCCGGCGGCTATCGACATGGGTGTAGATTTGCGTCGTGCCGATATCGGCATGACCCAGCATGGCCTGCAAGGCACGCAGGTCCGCGCCCCCTTCCAGCAAATGCGTCGCAAAAGCATGACGCAGAACATGCGGGCTGACCCGTTCCGGCGCGATCCCCGCCGCCCCGGCCAGCGCCTTCACCAGTTGATACAGGCGAATGCGGCTCAAATGGCTTTTCCCCGACGGGAACAGCCAGGCGCTGTCCCCAGGCACATGGGCCAGCCAGGCGGATACCGCCGCCCGCGCCCGGTCGGAAATCGGCACCAGCCGCTCGCGCGCGCCCTTGCCCTTCAGGATCAGGAACGGGCGATCCGCCGCCAGCGCGCGGCGCGGCAGCGACACCAGTTCGGTCGCGCGCAAGCCCGATCCGTAGAGCAGCTCGATCAAGGCCGACAGCCTCAGGTCCAGCGGCGCTGGGTTTTCCGCCGCCAGCCGCTCGGCGATCAGCGCGAACAGCCGGTCGACCTCGGCGGTCGACAATATCTTGGGCAACGGCCGGCGCGTCACCGGGCGCGGCAGGGCGGCGGACGGGTTATCCGCCCGCAGCCCCTCTTCCTCCAGAAATCCGTAAAAGGCCCGCAGCGCCGACGCCTTGCGCGCCACCGACGATGCCGCCAGGCGCGCCCAAAGGGCCGCCAGCGTCCCCAACGCCGCCTTGTCCGCGCCGGCCAGTCCGCCCAGCAGGTCGCCCGCGCCGGTCAGGTCGGTGCGATAGGCCATCAGCGTGTTGCGCGACGCCCCGCGTTCCGCCGCCATCATCTCCAGAAAGCGGTCGATCAGGACGGCATCTTCCTGCCCCATATCAGCTGCGGCTGAGCGCCTCGGCCGCGATCATCCGCGCTTCGGGGTCGAGGCCCACCCGATGCAGCGCCGCCACCACATGATAGAGATGCGTCGCGGGCAATCCGCTCCAGTCCTGGCCCTGCATGCCGACAGCCGCCAGCAACGCCACCGTCGCCTTTTCGCCGCGCTGCGCCGCCGCGCCGATCGCGCGCGCCCAGCGGCTGCCCGCCGCCATCGACAGGCCATTATCCTGCGCCAGCGATCCGGCATCCTGCGGCGACAGGCGCGACAAGCCGGCCAGCGCCGCGATCAGCGCCCGGCCTTTGTCCGCGCCCATGACGTCGATATAGGACGACACCCGGCTGCTGTTGATGTCCACCACCGGGCTTGGCGCGCCCACCGCCAGCAAGGCCCAGACCTGGCTGGCGCCATCGCCGTCCAGCTGGCCGATCGCCCGCGCCCAGCGCGCGGCATTGCGATCATAGCCGGCGGTCAGCATCGATCCGACAAGATTGGCGGCATCCTGCCCGTCCGCCTGCGCCACCGGCAAGGCCGCGGCCGCCCGCGCCGTCGCGATCAGCCCGACATAATCGGGCCGCGCCCCGTCGCCCCACCATGTCCGCATCGCCCCGATCCGGTCGCGCACCGTGTTGCCCGCAAAGGCGGTGCGCAGCGCGTCGATCCGATCCGCAACCTCGCCGGAGCTGTCGCCCTCGCTGTCGATCTGGCTATAGAAACCCACCAGCGCCGCGCTCGAAAACACGCCCAGCCGCGCGGCAATATCCGCGCCCGGCCGGCGTCGCATGGGGCTGAGCGCGGGCGCGCGCGCTTCCCACGCCCGCACATGCGGCCCGACCGTCGCATACAGATCATCGGGTATCTCGACATTGAGCGCGGTCGCCAGGCCAAAGCGCCAGGCGGTCAGCCGATCCACCCCGTCCCATTCGATATTGACCGACCGCCGCGCGTTGAACCCGGTGCCGACGACCTTCTCCGCCAGCCTATAGTCGATGCCGCGCACCACGCCGCGCCGCTGCGCCTGGTTGAGCGCGCCGCTCGCCGTGCCTTGATCGCCCGACAGCGCCGGGCATATCGCACGCGTCATGTCCCATCCCGGTGCCTTGCTGGTGCGCAGCGCCCCGGCTGACAGCGGGCACAGGCCAGCGGGATCGGCCGCCGCGAGATAGGTTTCCATCGCCACTGCATAAAGGCGCGGCGTAAACTGGTCCGCGTCGACGCTCTGCACCATCAGCCGCGCGCTGTCGGCCTCGCCCATGCGCAGCAACAGCCAGGCCCGCTCCGCCGCCCAGTCCGCGCCATTGATCCCGCGCGGCGTATCGGTCGCGCTCAGCAGCGCGCGGCGCAGCAGGATGGAGGCCCAGCGCGACACGATCGGCGCATGGGTGCTGCGCATCAGCGCGGCGAGATATTGGCCCTGTTCATTGCCAAAGGCGTCCGGTTCGAACCCCCGCGTCTGCGGCGTCAGCGGGCCGATGCGGTCCAGCGACCGGCGCGCGCTGTCAGGCAGGTCATATTTGGCCTTTTCCGCCGCGATTTCCTCGGGCGTCAGTTCGTCCTCGGCCGCGTTGGCGGCCTCGTCGCCCAGCGCCGCGCTCAAGGATGGATCGAGCGGCTGCACCATCGGCACGGCCGCAGGAGCCGCTGGCGTTGCCGGTGCGGGCGCAGGCGTGCCGCCCGGCGCTGGCGTCGCGGGGCGCGACGGACGGGGCGCGGGCGTCTCGGGCGCATCGCCAAATCCGGGCGGCAGCAACGATTCGGGCGCCTGCTGCGCAACCACGGGCAAGGTCAGGGCAAGCGCGAAGCTGCCCAGCGCCCATTTGGCGTTCCCCCGCGGCCAGCGCATCGGCCTTACTGACCCAGCTTCTCGGCGGGGATGACCTTTTCGACGCGCTGCTGCGGCTTTTCACCACCGCGCGACCAGAAGAAGGCGAGCAGCGCGACGACCAGAATGACGATGACGATGGGAATGATCGGCAAGCGGCCGCCACGGCGACGTGCACTGCCCTCGAAACTGCTGAAGGTGCGATTATTCTTCATGGGTCCTTGGCTTGGCTGTCCGGGCCTGCAAGGCCGGGTGACTTGGAAAGATGCGATTTGCCTCAGTGACGGCTGGCTGTATAGCCCCGCCTGCCATGCAACGAAACAGCAAAATCCCGCACAGCCCCGGCAGGCGCGGTCCCATCGTCCTGGTGGGCATGATGGGCGTGGGCAAATCGACCGTCGGCCGCCGCTTGGCAGCGCGCCTGGGACTCGCCTTCGTCGACGCGGATGAAGAGATTGAGAAGGCGGCTGACATGAGCGTCAGCGAGATTTTCGAACGCTATGGCGAAGCCTATTTCCGCGACGGCGAACGGCGTGTGATCGCCCGCCTGCTCGACGGCGCGCCCAAGGTGATCGCGACCGGCGGCGGCGCCTTCATGCAGGATGAAACCCGCCGCCTGATCCTGGAGGCCGCCACCGCCATCTGGCTCGACGCCGACATCGACATATTGGTCGACCGCGTGTCCCGCCGCGAAAGCCGGCCGCTGCTCAAGGATCGCGATCCGCGCACCGTGCTCACCGAATTGGCGGCGGTGCGCAACCCTGTCTACGCGCTCGCCCCCATTCATGTGAAGAGCATCGCAGCCCCGCACGAAGTCGCGGTCGACCGCATCATGGAGCAATTGACGCAATGGCCTTAGTCCGGGTCGCGCTGGACGCGCGCAGCTACGACATCGTGATCGAACAGGGCGCGCTCGACCGCGCCGGGGACCAGCTTGCCCGTTTCGCCCGGGGCGGCCGGCTTGTGGTCGTCACCGACGCCAACGTTGCCGCCGCGCAGCTGCCTCGCCTCGACGCCAGCCTGCGCGCCGCCAATGTCGGGATCGAACCCATCATCCTGCCGCCGGGCGAACAGACCAAGAGCTGGCGGCATCTGGAACAGTTGCTCGACGCCCTGCTTGGCCTGGAGATCGAACGGGGCGACCATATCGTCGCGTTGGGCGGCGGCGTCATTGGCGATCTGGTCGGCTTTGCCGCCTCCATCCTCAAGCGCGGCTGCCATTTCGTACAGCTGCCCACCACCTTGCTGGCGCAGGTCGATTCGTCGGTCGGCGGCAAGACCGCGATCAACACCCGCGCGGGCAAGAATCTGGTCGGCAGCTTCTACCAGCCCGCGCTGGTCCTGATCGACCCTGCCACGCTCGACAGCCTGCCGCCGCGCGAAACCCGCGCCGGCTATGCCGAAGTCGTCAAATATGGCCTGATCGACAATCCCGATTTCTTCGCCTGGTGCGAAAGCGATGGCCACCGCCTGCTTGCGGGCGATGCTGCCGCGCGCACCCATGCCATCGAAAAAAGCGTGGCGGCCAAGGCGGCGATCGTCGCGGACGACGAACGCGAGACCTCCGGCCGCCGCGCCTTGCTCAACCTTGGCCACACATTCGGCCACGCGCTGGAGGCCGATACCGGCTTTTCCGACACGTTGCTGCATGGCGAAGCGGTCGCGGCTGGCATGGCGCTCGCCTTCCGCTACTCCGCCCGCCTTGGCCTGTGCCCGGCCGAGGACGCCGCGTGCGTCACCGCGCATTTGAAGGCCGTCGGCCTGCCGCACGACCTTGCCAGCGCCCGCGTCGGCGCGGATGGCGCAACGCTGGTCGGGCATATGCTGCATGACAAGAAGATGGCGAGCGGCACCCTGCCCTTCCTGCTGGCGCGCGGCATCGGCCAGACCTTCCTGTCGAAGGATGTCGCGCTGGACGACGTCGCCGCCTTCCTGGACCAGGATCGCGCCGATGCGCTGTAAGTTCCCGGCCTACAGCGCCTTCTCGTAAATCTGGTACACCTTGTTCACCCGGCTCTCGATCGCGTCGGCGATCGCGTTCATGCCCTGATTATCGTCCAGCACCCAGCCGATCTCGCCACGCGTCGCGCCATAATGGGTAATCGCATTGCGGCGGATATATTCGATCATCATGAAGGCCAGCTGGCTCGCCATGCGCGAACTTTGCAGCCGCTGCACCACCCCCATCAGCGGCACGCGCATCGTGCGCACCTGCGGCTTTTTCAGCCAGCGCAGCAGCTTGATCCAGCCGAACGGAAACAGCGATCCGTTGAGCGGGCCGATCGCTTCGTTAAGGTCGGGCAGGGTCATCATGAACGCGACCGGCTCGCCATCCAGCTCGGCGATCATGATCAGATCCTCGAACACGATCGGCTTCAGCTTCTTGCCGGTATGCGCGACTTCGGCGTCGGTGATCGGCACGAAGCCCCAATTCTGCCCCCAGGCGTCGTTCAATATGCCAAGGATGATCGCCGCCTCCTGGTCGAACTTCGCCTTGTCGACATTGCGGATGCGAATGCGGCCATTTTTTTCGCCCGACTGGACGATGCGCTGAATGAGCGGCGGAAATTGCTGTGTGATATCCAGCTCATAGGTCTTGAGCTGCTTGACCGGCGCATAGCCCGCGCCTTCGATCATCGCCTGATAGGCCGGGCTATTATGCCCCATCATCACCGTGGGCGGATGGTCATGGCCCTCGACCAGCAGCCCCGGCTCTTCCCAGATGGACAGCGAAATCGGTCCCAGCACGCGTGTCATGCCCTGCGCGCGCAGCCACTGCTCGGCCGCCGCGATCAGCGCTTCACCAACCTGCGCATCCTCCGCCTCGAACAGGCCGAAATTGCCGGTGCCTGGCCCCATGCCCTGTTCAGCAGGCTGGCCGAGCGCAAGCTCGTCGATATGCGCGGACACGCGCCCCACGACCTGCCCGTTGCGGCGCGCCAGAAAATATTGCGCACTAGCATGGCCAAAAAAGGGATTCTTCCCCGGCGTCAGCAATTCCTTGACCTCGGCCTTCAGCGGCGGGACCCAGTTTGGGTCCTTGGCATAAAGCCGCCAGGGCAGGTCGATGAACGCCTTCATATCGGCCTTGCCGGAAACGGGAGTGATAACCAGATCAGTATGCGCCACGGATGCCGCCTTCGAAAATAACAGGGATGCGGTGCAGTTCGGCGCTTGTTTGCGCAATGTCAATCACGTGCATCGCGCCTGCGGCTATGAGGCCAAACATGACATGGTGCTGCCATGAATCGAGCGCATTTGGAGATTAGGACGGGCCGCATGACAGTGCATGATCCCATACTTGCCGCCGCCCAGCGCGCGCGCGCGGCCATTCCCGACGATACGGTGATGCTGCGCGCGGCGGCCGAACTGGCGCGCGACTATGCGCATGCCGACCCACGCATCTACTGGCCCGACCTGCTGGCCTCCGCGCTGATTGGCTGGAGCGCGCTGGCGGGCGCGATCCTGGTCGATAATCCGGCGGTCGCCCTGGCCTGCGGCCTCGTCTCGATGCTGGCCCTCTATCGGGCGGCCAGCTTCATCCATGAGCTGACCCATATCCGCAAGGGCGCGCTGCCGGGGTTCCGCCTGGGATGGAACCTTCTCGCGGGCCTGCCGCTCATGATCCCCTCCTTCATGTACGAAGGCGTGCACACCCAGCATCATGCCCGCACCCGCTATGGCACGGCGGAAGACCCCGAATATCTGCCGCTGGCGCTGATGAAGCCCTGGTCGCTGCCGCTGTTCATCCTGGTCGCCGCGCTCGCCCCCATCGGGCTCATCCTGCGCTTTGGCGTGCTGACGCCGCTGTCGCTGCTGATCCCCGCGCTGCGCCGCAAGGTGGTGGCGGAATTTTCGGCGCTCTCGATCAACCCGGCCTATCGCCGCCGCGCGCCAGAAGGCGATTTCGCACGGCAATGGGCCTGGCAGGAAACGGGCACCTGCGTCGTCGCGCTGGCGCTGGTCGGCAGCGTCCTCGCCTTCGGGTGGAAGCCGCTGCTTGTCTATATGGCCGTGCACTCCGCCATGACCGTTATCAACCAGTTGCGCACGCTGGTCGCGCATCTCTGGGAAAATGAGGGCGAGGCGATGACCGTCACCGCGCAATATCTCGATTCGGTCAATGTGCCGCCGCCGGCTACCCTGCCGGCGCTCTGGGCGCCTGTTGGCCTGCGCTATCATGCGCTGCATCATTTGCTGCCCAGCGTGCCCTATCATGCGCTCGGCACGGCCCACGCCCGCCTGATGGCCATGATCGACGCGGAATCGCCCTATCACCGGGGCAATTACACCGGCATGATCCCGCTGGTGGGCAAGATCGCACGCAGCACCATGACGCGCCGAGCCTGAAAAGCGCGAAACCTTAAAATTTTTCAGTTTCAGCTTGAAACGGGCAATCGCCTGCCCATATCCCGGTTGTTCCGGCCCTACCCCTCCCCCTCATGAGGGCCGGGACGCCCCCTAGAGGCGAGGCCCCGCGCGACACCCCTTGGTCGCCGGGGCCTTTTTCGTGCCTATTCCTCGGTGCGGAACAACACTGTCTCGCCCACCAGCAGGAACAGGAAGAAGGGCGCCCACGCCGCCAGCACGGGCGGATAGGCCCCCAGATTGCCCATCGCGAGCGAGAAATTGTCGGCCACGAAATAGGCAAAGCCCAGCGCCATGCCCAGCACGGCGCGCATGAACAACTGCCCGGACCGCGCCAGGCCAAAGGCCGCGACCGATCCCAAAATCGGCATCAGCAACGCCGACAAAGGCCCCGACAGCTTGTGCCACAAACTGCCTTCCAATTCCTTGGTCGGCCGTCCCGCGTCGCGCAGGTCGCTGATCGCCGCCTCCAGTTCATGGAATGTCAGCGCGTCGGGGTCGACCCGCGCCAGCGTGAACTGATCGGGCCTGATATCGCGCCCGAACCGGACCGTGCCGATATTGCTGACCGTGCCGCGCGCCACGTCGAACTGGCGCGCGCCTTCCAGCACCCAGCTTTTGGACGCGGCGTCATAATGGCCCTTGGGCGCCTGCACGATCGTCGTCAGCCGGTTGTTGATGCGGTTGTAGATTTCCACCTGCCGCAACTGGACGGCGGTGCCGCGTCCCGCGACGATCGCCGCATTGACCAGATTATTGCCGTCGCGCACCCAGGGGTTGGACTTGACCCCGCTGTCGGGCGGCACCGGACCATAATCCACCGCCTCCCATGCGCTGAGCGCCGCGGTTGATCGCACCACGATCCGTTCGTTGAACACGAAGCTGATGATCGACACGCCCAGCGCCGCCAGCACCAGCGGCGCCAATATCTGGTGCGCCGACAGGCCGGCCGCCTTCATCGAGATGATCTCGCTATTCTGGTTCAGCGTCGCCAGCATCACCAGCGTGCCCAGCAGCACGGAAAAGGGCAGGAAAGTAGCGATGATCTGCGGCGCGCGCAGGCCGACATAATGCCATAGCTGCGCGTCGCTATTGCCGGGATAGGCCAGGATGTCGCCCGAATTGCCCAGCAGGTCGAGCGTCTGGAGCACCACCACCAGCATCGCCAGCACGGCGAAGGTGCGGGTCAGGAACAGCCGCGCCATGTAAAGGCTGATCTGGCGCGACGGGAAGAAATTGACATGCATGGGTCAGGCGGCTCCTTCCGCCGAAGGCCGTCGCCGGCCCAGCCGGAGCAACCGGCCGACCTGCTTGCCGATCTTGGCAAAGGCGAATTCCAGCGCGGCGATCGGCTGCCCGCCCGGACGATGGGCAATCACATGATACATCCACAGCACCAGGCCCGACGCCAGCAGGAATGGCCCCCACAGGGCGATGATCGGGTCGATCTTGCCCAAAGCGCCCACACTTTCGCCATATTGATTGACCTTGTGATAGGTTACGATGAACACGATCGACAGGAACACGCCCAGCGCCGATGTCGATCGCTTGGGCGGTATGGCAAAGGCCAGCGCCGCCAGCGGCAGCAACAGCATGAACACCACCTCCACGATGCGGAAATGGAAATTGGCGCGCACCTCGTTGCGCAGCTTGGCGGGCGTCGCCTGATTCTTGCCGATCACCACCAGTTCGGGAATCGTCTTTTCCCGGTCATTGTCGCGCCCGCGGAAACTTTCGATCTGCGGCAGGTCGATCGGCAGGTCATGGCTGGAAAAGGACAGGATGCGCGGCGTCTTATATTTGGGCGCGTCGTTGACCAGCACGCCGTCGCGCAGGCGGAAGATGATGACATCGGGATCGTCCGTCGCCAGGAATGTGCCCTGCGCCGCCGTCACCGCGACCGACTGGCCGTCGCGGCTTGTCGCGCGCACGAAAATGCCCTGCAAATTGCGCCCCTGGTCGCGGCTGCGCTCGATGCGCAGCGTCATGCGCTTGCCCAGATTGGTGAATTCGCCGACCTTGATCGACGCGCCCAGCGCGCCCGACCGCAGCTCGAACCGCAGCGCCTCATAGGCATGGCGCGACAATGGCTGGACGAAACCCACAATGCCGAAATTGATGAGCGCCAGCCCGATCGCAAACAGATAAGGCACGCGCAGCAGCCGGCCGTAGGACAGGCCGACCGCGCGCATCACGTCCAGTTCCGATGACAAAGCAAGCTTGCGGAACGCCAGCAATATGCCCAGCATCAGGCCGATCGGGATGCCGAGCGACAGATATTCGGGCAGCATGTTGGCCAGCATACGCCACACCACGCTGACCGGCCCGCCCTCCGCCGCGACAAAGTCGAACAGGCTCAACATCTTGTCGAGCACCAGCAGCATTGCGGCGATCACCAGCGTGCCCAGCATCGGCACGGCGATCAGGCGGGCGAGATATCGGTCGGTGGCGGTCAGCATTCTCTAAGTCGTCGTCCCATCACCATGTTTTGGCCGCAAAGCCCGCCCATATCGGAACGGGTAAGTTTGCGGGGCGAACAGGGGCTCGCCATCCGATCCATGCGGATGGCTATAGCTTCCAGGAGTCTGATGGTCATGGTAAAAGTTGCAATGGGTTTGATGTCGGTGGCAGCGATGGTGATCGCCGTGCCGGCCCTGGCCCATGGGCAGGAAATCCCGAATAATCTTGAACGCTGCGCGGCCGATGCGAAAGGGCCGGCGGTCCTGGTCGATGTGCGCGGTTTCGTCGCGCCCACGGGCAAGGTGCGCGTGCAATCCTATCCGGGCACGAAGGCGGCCTGGCTGGAAAAGGGCGAATGGCTCTACCGCATCGACGTGCCGGTGAAGCCCACCAATGGCGGCATGCGCTTTTGCATGCCGGTGCCGCATCCGGGCACCTATGGCATCGCCGTGCGGCATGATCGCGACGGCAATGGCAAGACCGACATCTCGCGCGATGGCGGCGGCTTTTCCAACAATCCGTCGATCAACATCTTCAACCTGGGCAAGCCGAGCATCAGCAAGGCCGCGTTCCAGGCTGGCCCCGGCGTGACGAAAATCACGATCAACCTCAAATATATGTGAACCAGAGCCCATGGTCTGCGTCGCGCTTCTTTCCAACCCCAAGTCGACGGGCAACCGCCAGACCCTCCCGCGCGTCCGCAGCTATTGCGCCAGCAACCCCGACATCTTCCATTATGAAGTGGAGCATGTCGACCAGATCGGCCGGGCGTTCCAGACGATCGCCCGCGTCGATCCGGCCGTCATCGTCATCAATGGCGGCGACGGCACGGTGCAGGCGTCGCTGACCGAACTTTATCAGGGCGAACATTTCACCGGCCGGGTGCCGCCAATCGCGGTCCTGCCCAATGGCAAGACCAACCTGATCGCGCTGGACCTTGGCATCCATGGCGACCCCATCAAGGCGCTGGAGCGCATCGTCGCCATCGCCAAGTCGGGCGTCGACGATCATGTCGTCGCGCGCGAACTCATCGCCCTGTCCGACGGCGCGGCGGGCAGCCGCCCGGTGCTCGGCATGTTCCTGGGCGGCGCTGGGCTGGCCGACTATATGCTCTATTGCCGCAACCAGATTTATCCGCTGGGCCTGTCCAATGGCCTCAGCCATTTCATCACCGCACTGGCGGTCATCGTGTCGCTTCTGTTCGGCATCCGCGCGCGTTTCCTGCCGCCCTCGGGCAAACCCGTCAGCATTTCCCTGATCCGCGACGGCCAGATCGCCGGGCGGTTCGCCGTGCTGATCGTGACGACGCTCGAACGGCTATTGCTGGGCGTTCAGCCCGGCGGCAGCAGCCGCGGCAACATGAAACTGATGGCGGTGGACCAGAATCTTCCCGCCCTGCTGCGGCTCGTCTGGGCCAGCCTCTGGGGCCGCGTGGGCAAGGCCAAGATGCACGGCATCCATCTGGAACAGGGCGACATGATCCGGATTGAGGGCGATCACAGCAGCGTCATCCTCGACGGCGAATTGTTCGAAGCGTCCGAGGGCAAGCCCATCGTCCTGCGCTCGACCGAACCCGTCCCCTTCCTGCGCCTCGCCGCCTGATCCGCTCGCGTCAGGCCGGGCGCAGTTCCACCCAGGTCGGCGCATGGTCGCTGGCCTTTTCCCGGCCGCGAAAGTCCTTGTCCACCTGCGCGTCGATCAGGCGGTCTGCCGCCGCCGGACTGAGCAGCAGATGGTCAATGCGGAACCCCGCATCGCGCGGCCAGCTATTGGCCTGATAGTCCCAGAAGGTCCACACGCCCCCGGCGGGATGGCGGCTCACTATCGCGTCGGTCCACCCGTCATTCAGCATCCGGCGATAGGCCGCCCGGCTTTCCGGCTGCATCAGCGCATCGTCCGCCATCGCCTTCACCGAAAAGGTATCCACGTCGCGTGGGATGACATTATAGTCGCCTGCCAGCACCGCCGGCACTTCTTCCGCCCAGATTTCCGCCGCGCGCCGGCGCAGCCGTTCCATCCAGCGCAGCTTGTAGTCGAATTTCGGCCCCGGCTGCGGATTGCCGTTGGGCAGGTAGATGGACGCGACCCGCACGCCCATCACATCCGCCTCCAGATAGCGGCTATGCTCGTCCTCCGGCTCGCCCTCCAGCCCGCGCCGCACCTCGACCGGCGTGTCGCCGCGCGCCAGGATGGCGACGCCGTTGAAACCCTTTTGCCCGTGCCATATCGCGCCATAGCCGGCCTCCTCGATATCCTTGATCGGGAAGGTTTCGTCGCTGGTCTTGATCTCCTGAAGGCAAGCGACATCGGGCCGCGTTTCATCCAGCCATTCCAGCAGCCGCGGCAGACGCGCCTTGATGCCGTTGATGTTGAAGGTCGCGATGCGCATGAATGGCCATCCGTTGCAAGAGGAACAGGCCCCTGCCTACGCAGCCGCGCCCGGCTTTTCAAACGGAAGACGCGTCAGACCGAAAAGCTGGTCCCGCATCCGCACCCTGCGGTCGCGTTGGGGTTCGTCACCTTGAACGCCTGCCCGCCCAGATCCGACACGAAATCGACCGCCGATCCGCGCACCAGGTCAATGCTGACATCATCGACCACCAGCGTCACGCCATCGCGCTCCACCGCCATATCCTCAGGCTCGACCGCCTCGGCCAGGCCGAAGCGATATTGAAAGCCCGAACAACCGCCGCCTTCCACCGACAGGCGAAGAATGGCTGGCTTGCCCTGTTTGGCGGCGATCGCCGCGACGCGGGCGGCGGCGGAGGGGGTAAGGTCGATGTCGGCCATGGCGTCTAGATAGGATCAGGCAAAAGGCCCGGCAACCCATCGGGGGCCGGGCCTTTGCGAAAGTGCGGGAATAAGGAGGATCAGTCGGCCGCTTGTTCTTCGGCCTTGGTCGGGCCGCCCATGGCGACCGGCGGCTTGGTGTTCATCGCCACCAGATAATCGGGGCCGGACACGAAAGGAATGGGGTTGATTGCCGCGCCATCGACGCGGACTTCATAATGAAGGTGGCTGCCGGTCGAACGGCCGGTCGATCCCATCAGGCCGATGATCTGGCCGCGCTTCACATAGCTGTTGGGCGACACCAGCAGCTTCGACATATGGCCGTAGCGCGTTTCCATGCCGCTGCCATGGGTGATCTGGACCAGATTGCCATAGCCGCTGGCCCATCCGGCGCGGCTGACGACGCCATCGGCGGTTGCGTAGATCGGCGTGCCCACGGGGCCGGGAATGTCGATGCCCTTGTGCATGCGCGCGCCGCCGTTGAACGGATCGGACCGCACACCGAAGTTGGACGTCAGCGACAATTTGGAAACCGGCCGGCCCGACGGGATATAGGCCGACGCCTTGGTCACGCCGTCCAGACGCTGCAGGCTGGCGAACAGGTTGGCAAAGCCCGCGTCATTCTGGTTGGTCTGCGCCGCGGCGGCGGGCACATCGCCATAGGGGTCATCATCATCGGTGGCGGCCTGCGCCGGGGCGACGGCACTCAGCGCGCCTGCGACTGCCATCCCTCCAACCAGCGTCAAAAATTTCGACACGGTCTGGAACATCATCGAACCGCGCGCATTGACCATATTAAGAACCGACATGCAGACCCCGACTATCAGCCGGAGACTATGTCTCTCGGCGCTTCCCGTGTTGTATGTTTGGCGACATGTGTCGCCCCCGCTGGTGGTGCAGACTGCAAATCGGCGGTCAGCTTGCAAGCGCGGCGTAAAAATCTTCGGTTAAACCGGCCTGTCGACGCGCCGAGTCGTTGAACGGCGGCTTCAGGCTGCCGCGAAAATGCCGTTTCACAAGTATTTGGTAACATTGCGGGGCATCCAGCCCTCTTCCGTTCGTCGCCCAGTTGAACCAGCCCGTCCCCGCCGCGACATGCCGAATCTCATCATCGACAATGCGGCGAAGGATGCGGCCGGTCACATGATCGCCAGCGCCTTCGAAACGCGTGACGGTCGCGGGCGTGATGTCGAGCGCGCGCGCCTCCAGCACCATCGGCACGATCGCCAGCCGCGCCAGCGCGTCGCCCGCCGTCTCGCGCGCCGCGTCCCACAGCCCGTCATGCGCGGGCAGCGCGCCATAATGACTCCCCATCTGCCGCAGCCGCCGGTCGAGCAGGGCGAAATGCATCGCCTCATCCGCCCCCACCCGCATCCATTCGTCGGTGAAGGCTGCGGGAAATTCCCCGCCAAAGCGGCCGATCAGATCGAACGCCAGGTCGATCGCCACAAATTCGATATGCGCTAATGCATGGATCATTGCGATCCGCGACCGCTCGGAGCCGATCCTGCCGCGCCGTGGCATCTGGTTGGGCGGCAGCAGCGTCGGCGCAGCCGGTCGCGCCGGCACGTCGGGCATCGCCGCTTCGAACCGATGCGCCAGCCGCCCCAACCGCCACGCACGCGCCACCGCCCGCGCCGCCATCAACTTGGCGGGCGGCTCGGGCGTCATCAGCACATGGGCACAAGCCGCGCCCACCGTGTCGATATGTGTTGGCAGGGTCAAAGCGCCCGCGCCGCCTCCAGCACCTCGGCCGCGTGGCCCTTCACCTTCACCTTGGGCCAGACCCGCTGCACCATGCCGTCGGCGCCGAACAGGAAGGTCGCCCGCTCGATGCCCATATAGGTGCGGCCATACATGGATTTTTCGACCCAGGTCCCGAACGCCGCGCAGGCGTCGCCCGGCTCGTCCGAGGCCAATATGACGCTCAGCCCATATTTCTCGGAAAATTTCTTGAGCTTGGCCGGCTTGTCCTTGGAAATGCCGATCACGGGCACGCCGGCGGCGGCATATTCGTCGGCCAGCGCGGTGAAGTCTTTCGCCTCGTTGGTGCAGCCGGGCGTGTCGGCCTTGGGGTAGAAATAGACCACCAGTGGCTTGCCGCTATAATGGTCCAGCGCGAAGTCCACGCCCTCCATGTCCTTGAGCGTCACTGCGGGAATGGCGTCCCCAACTTCCAGCATCATGCGTCCTCCTGATAGGGCGCGGCGATCGCCGCCCATGTTTCGCCCACGCATTGCCGCGCCTGCGCATAGCTTGCAAGCAATGCGTCCCAATCCGCCTGGCCGCAGGCGCGCGCCATCAGCGGACGTGTGGCTTCGGGTGGCACGGTCGATCCGGGCGATACCAGTCGCGACACGATCAGATAACGGGTGATGAGGTCATGCGCGTCGATCAGCGCGGCCGGCAGATGCCCCGCCTCGACCAATTGCGACAGCGCCACCGACAGGTCGGGATCGAACGCCATGCCATGGCGGAACTGGCTGACATGGATCAGAAACTCTAGGTCGACAAGGCCACCGGGCACCAGCTTGACGTCCATGTCGCTGGCGGGCGGCTTGTGCCGCGCGATGTCGCCGCGCATCTTGACCGCCTGTCGCGTCAATTCCTCCTTGTCGCGCGGCCGCTCCAGCGTTTCCTTCAGCACCGCGTCCAGCGCCGCGCGCGCCTGCACCGAACCAAAGACCGGCCGCGCCCGCGTGAGCGCCAGATGCTCCCAGGTCCAGGCTTCCTCGCGCTGATAGCGGGCGAAACTATCCAGGCTGACCGCCAGCAACCCCTGCGCGCCCGATGGCCGCAACCGCGTATCCACCTCATAGAGCGGACCCGAAGCGGTATGTACCGACAGCGCATTGGTGATCCGCTGCCCCAGCCGGTTGAAATATTGCGTCGCGCCCAGCGGCTTTGGCCCGTCGGATTCGGCCAGGAAATCGCCGGTGAACAGATAGACCAGATCCAGGTCCGACGCATGCGTCAGCACCCCGCCGCCCAGCCGCCCCAGCGCCAGGATCAGCAGTTCGCCGCCCGGCACCTTGCCATGCGCCGCCTCGAACTCGGCGACCGTCGCCGCGCTCAGCGCTTCGATCGCCGCCAGCGCCACGCGGCCATAGCCCCGCCCCGCCTCGATCGGATCGCCCCCCCGGATGATCTGCACGCCCAGGGCAAAGCGCCGGTCGCCGACCTTCTGCCGCACCCGGTCGAGCAGCATCTGATAATCCTCGCCCGGCTCCAGCGCTGACAATTGTTCCACCAGTTGCGGCACCGGCGGCGGCGGGTCGAAGGCGCTGGCGTCGATCAGCCCGTCCAGCAATTCCGTCCGCCGCCCCAGCGCATCCGCCAGCGTCGGCGCATGGCTCAGCACGTCCGCCAGCAATTCGACCAGCGCCGGGCGTGCCGCCAGCAGCTTGAAGAAATTGATCGCGCTGGGCAGCCGGCCGATCATGTCGTCCAGCCGGTTCAATGCGCGGGTCGGGTCGGGCGCCTGCGCCAACGTGCGCATCAGCCCCGGCAGCAATTGCTCCAGCGCGTCGCGCGATGCCGCGCTGCGCAACGCCCGCACCGTTCCTCCGCGCCAGCGCCCGATCCGCGCCAGCGGCGTGTCGGCATCGGCAAAGCCCATCTCGATCAGTTGCGTTTTCAGCTTGTCCTCATCCTGCGACAGGGATGCGTCGTCATTGTCCGGGTTCAACCGGTCATAATTACGGCCCACCCACTCCACTTGCGGCCGCAGCAGGTCCAGCAGGGCCGCGCCGTCGGCCAGCCCATGCAGCCGCGCGACCGTGTCGATGCCGGCCATCGTCGGCGGCAGTTCATGCGTCTGGCGGTCCTCGACCATCTGCAACCGATGCTCGATGGTGCGCAGCAGGACATAGGCCTCGTCCAGCCGCGCGGCGACTTGCCCCTCGATCACCCCGGCCTCGGCCAGCGCGCGCAGCGCCTCACGCGTGTTGCCCGATCGCAGCGACGGGTCGCGTCCGCCATGGATCAGCTGGTGCACCTGCGCGAAAAACTCGACCTCGCGGATGCCTCCGCGTCCGCGCTTCAAGTCATAGCCCGGCCCGAAGGCCTGCCCCTGCGCATAATGGTCGCGGATGCGGCGGGAAATATCGACGATCGCGTCGATCGCGCCGAAGTCCAGGCTGCGCCGCCAGACGAAGGGGCGGATCTGGCGCAGGAACTCCTCGCCCAGCGCCTTGTCCCCGGCTGCCGCTCGCGCGCGGATGAAGGCCGCCTGCTCCCATCCCAGGGCGGTCGATTCATAATAGCCGATCGCCGCGTCCACCGGCAGGGCGATCGGCGTCGCTTCGGGCGAGGGCCGCAACCGCAGGTCCACGCGGAACACATAGCCGTCGCCATCGCGGGCGCTCAATAATTCGCTCACCCGCCGGCCGATTCGCACCGCCGCATCCGCCACATCCTCGCGCGCGCCGTGCGGCAGGGTGGCGGGGTCATAGAGCAAAATCGGATCGATATCGGATGAATAATTGAGTTCGCGGCTGCCATGCTTGCCCAGCGCCAGCACGACAAAGCCCCTATGGTCGGCATCGGGATAGCGTTCCTGCATCGCCGCCGCGATCGCTTCTTCCAGCGCCTGATCGGCAAAGTCCGACAAGGCGCGCGTCACCCGATCCAGGTCCCATGCGCCCGACAGGTCGGCCCCCGCCACCGCCAGCGCGATCGCCCCGCGCCGCCGCCGCAGTGATCGCGCAACGCCGTCCTGCGGGTCGGCGGCGGCATGGGCGGCGGCCAGCGCCCCGTCCATATTCCCCTGTGCCATCTGCGCCACGACGAGGGGGTAGCGCTCCATCGCCCGCGCCAGAAATGGCGAATTTGCGCGGATTCGCGCTTCGGTCTGCGGCCAGTCCAACACCATCTTCTCCTTATCGGGCGGGGCTATCGCGCGCAAAGCAGATGAATTCCAGAAACTTTTGCGCGCCTCGCCCGTTTCCTACCCCATGGAGATGCAGCGCAAAATGACTGGCCAACCGGCATTGGGACGAGACGGCGAACTGGGCCGCATCGTCACCGTCAGCCTGCCCGCGCCCTATGAAGGCGTCGGGAAAGCGCTACGTTCAACCTATAAGCCGCCTCGCGACGCCCTACCGGATGACATGATGGCCTTGCTCGGAAAACTTGATCGACATTAAGTTTAAGCTTTTCGTTACCTTTTGGCCGGCATAATTGCGTCACGTTCGGGCTTGGAACCGGAGTGCCGCCACCATGATGTATCGCAGCTTTGCCATCGCCACGCTGGTCGCCGCGCCATTGATTGTCATGGCCGTGCAGAATTTCCTGCCCACCGCGCCGGACGCGCCCGAGGAGCAGGTCGCCGCGGCGCCTGTCCCGCCTCCGACCCAGCCACCTGTCGCCGCGCCAAGCGTCGCTCCGCCACCGCCTGCGACCATTCCTGCCCCTGCCGATTTTGCGGCGTCCGCGCCCATGGCGGGGGAACCCCTGCCCGGGGCGGGCCAGCCGATGCTATCCCCCGGCCAGGGCCTTCCTTCGGCGTCCTCTTCGGCTGATGGCGGGGCAAACCCATATTCCACGCCGCAACAGGCGCCGGCCGGATCGCCCAACGCGGAATATTGACGCTAGCTCCGTCATTCCGACGCCAGCGGTAATCGCGCCAACTCAAATCGCACCGCCGAACGTATCGCATTGCGCCGGATCGCCGGTGCTCAGCCCTTTGCGCAGCCATTCCATGCGCTGGGCGCTCGACCCATGGGTGAAGCTTTCGGGCACAGGCCGCCGCCCGGCCGCTTTCTGCAACGTGTCGTCGCCGATCGCCTGCGCCGCGCGCATCCCTTCTTCCAGGTCGCCCGGCTCCATCAGATTTTCATCGCGCGCCGCCCAGACGCCGGCATAACAGTCCGCCTGCAACTCCATCTTCACCTGAAGGGCGTTACCCTGCGCTTCCGACACGCGCTGCTGCGCCTTTCGGATGCGGTCGGCCTCGCCGGTGATGGTCTGGATATGATGGCCCACTTCATGCGCGATGATATAGCCGATCGGGAAATCGCCGGGTGCGTTGAACCGCGTTTCCATCTCGCGGAAGAAATCGGTGTCGAGATAGATGCGCTGGTCGGCCGGGCAATAAAAAGGCCCCATGGCCGACATCGCCGCGCCGCACCCCGACTGCCCATTCTGGCTGTAGAAGACCAGCGTCGGGGGCGGATAGGTCTGCCCCTGCGCCCGGAAGATGTCGGCCCAGCGCCGCTCGGTCGATCCCAATACCTTGAGCGACGTGCGCTGCATATCGGTCAGTTCCGCAGTGGAAGGCCGCTCGGTCTGTACCTGCTGCCCGCCACCACCGCCGCCACCCAGCAGGCTCAACGGATTCATCCCCATGACGACCATGATGATCAGCACGACGACGATACCGCCGCAGCCAAAGCGGCTGCCGATCAGCGGCAGCAACATGCCCAGCCCGCCGCCGCCAAATCCGCCGCCGCCGCGCCCGTCCTGCACCTCGAAATGGCTGCTTTCCTGTTCGTCGTCCAGCCGCATCGCGTCCTCCCTGTTGCCCGCGTCATCGCTTACGCGAAGTGCCGTTGCGCGAAAACCGCCGGTATTCGCGAAGGTTGCGCCAACAGGCTGCTTTCTTGCAAGACATTGAGTTGGAACGTGCGCGGCAATGCCTATATTGCGCTGCGACATGGCAGACATAGAACCCACGGCTGCACAGCCCCGTCCGCACCGCCGCGCGCGCACGTCCCTCTCCCTGCCGCGCGAAATCGCGCTGCTGCTTCAGGGCGGGGGCGCGCTCGGGTCCTTTCAGTCCGGGGTGTTCGAACGGCTCGATGAACTGGGCATCGACATCAGCTGGGTCGCGGGCATTTCCATCGGCGCGGTCAACGCCGCCATCATCGCGGGCAACGAACCGCATCGCCGGCTCAGCCGCCTCAAGAAATTCTGGTATACCGTGTCGGGCGGCATGCCCAACGTCATCCTGCCCGATATCGACCAGATCCGCGAAGTCGCGCATCTGGGCGCGGCCGCCACCGTCGCCAGCTTCGGCGTGCCTGGCATGTTCCGCCCGCGCTTGTGGCCGGCCACGCTGATGCCCGAAGGATCGCCTGGCGCGATCAGCTTCTATGACAGCGCGCCGCTCAAGGACATGCTGGACGCCTGCGTCGACTGGGACCTGCTCAATGACGGGCCGGTGCGGCTGTCGGTCGGCGCGGTCGACGTCGAAAGCGGCAATTTCGCCTATTGGGACACGCGCGGGCCGGGCGGCAATACGCGGATCGACGCGCGCCACATCATGGCCTCGGGCGCGTTGCCGCCGGGCCTTCCTCCAATCGAGATTGACGGGCGCTGGTATTGGGATGGCGGCATCGTCTCCAACACGCCGCTCGCCCATGTCCTCACGCACCAGACCGAGGACATGCTGGTTTTCCAGGTCGATCTGTTCCCGGCCGAAGGGCCGATGCCGCAGCAGATGACCGATGTCTATTCGCGCATGAAAGACATTCAGTATAGCAGCCGCACCCGTCAGGTGACGGACCAGTATCTGCGCCTGCGCCGCGAACATGGCGCGATCGAGGCGCTGCTCAAGAAATTGCCGCCCGACCTTCAGAATTCATCCGAAGCCCAGTCGCTGCGCCAGTGTCTGGACCAGGGGTCGGTCAATATCGTCCACCTCATCTACCGGTCGCGCAACTGGGAAAGCGGCGCCAAGGATTTCGAATTTTCCCGCTCGACCATGCTCGACCATTGGAGCCAGGGCCGCGAGGCGGTGGAGGAAGTCATGCACAAGGGCGACCTCATCGCCCGCAACATCCTCGACGGCAAAAGCGCGACCTTCGATCTCGACGCACCCGATCACCTGAAGGAGAAAACGGCATGAGCAAGTTCCTCACTGGCAAGACGGCCCTGATCACCGGATCGACCTCCGGCATCGGCCTTGCTTATGCCAAGGCGCTGGCCGGCGAAGGCGCGAACATTGTCATCAACGGCTTCGGCGACGCAGACGCGATAGAGAAGGAACGGCAGGGCCTGGAAAGCCTGTCCGGCGCCAAGGCACTCTATTCGGGCCATGATCTCACCAAGGTCGACCAGATCGAGGCGATGATGAAGGAGGCCGCCAACGCCTTTGGCGGAGTGGACATTCTCATCAACAATGCGGGCATGCAGCATGTCGCCCCGGTCGAGGAGTTCCCGCTCGACAAATGGGACCTCATCATCGCGCTCAACCTCAACGCCGCCTTCCACACGACGCGCCTCGCCGTGCCCTATATGAAGGAAAAGAAATGGGGCCGGATCATCCAGACGGCCTCCGCCCATTCGCTGGTCGCCTCCCCCTATAAAAGCGCCTATGTGACCGCCAAGCACGGCTTGGCCGGCTTTACCAAGACGGTGGCGCTGGAAGTCGCGACCTTCGGCGTCACCGCCAATTGCATTTCGCCCGGTTATGTTTGGACCCCGCTTGTCGAAAACCAGATTCCCGACACGATGAAGGCGCGCAACATGACGCGCGAGCAGGTGATGAACGACGTGCTGCTTGCGGGCCAACCGACCAAGGAGTTCGTCACCGCAGAACAGGTCGCCGCCACCGCCCTCTATCTTTGCAGCGACGCCGCCGCGCAGGTCACCGGCGCCAACCTGTCCATCGACGGCGGCTGGACCGCGCAATAATGTCAGGCGGGCCCTTGGCCTAGCGCCAGGGCGCTACCCTCCGGGATGACGATCCCGCTCATCCAGGCCCGCTCTGATCCTGTTCATAGCCGCCCCCGCCGTCCTGCCCCCCTGTCGCTTCAGTGTCGCGTTGTGGTCGCTTTGGCGTCGCCTTGCGGTCGCTTCCGCGCGAAAATCGCAAAAGCGTGTGAACTTTGCCCGATAGCGTCGCTGTCGCGTCGCCTCTTCCCTCCGGCTCTGCCCTCCGCTAGCCAGACGGACATAAGACAAGGGGATTATCATGCATTTGACGTCCAGCCTCGCCGCCCTGGCGCTGGCCTTTTCCGCCACCATCGCTCATGCCCAGGACGAACCGAAGAAAAAGGACGAGGCAGCTGAAGCCCCTGTTCCGGCCCCCAATGTTTCGGTGACCCGGCACAAGGGCGTGTTCGGCGGCAAGGCGATCAGCTATACCGCGACCACCGGCGAAACCTATCTCAAGGACAAGGATGGCAAGCCGCTCGCCGCGATCTTTGCCACCTCCTATGTGAAGGATGGCGGCGACGGGAAACGCCCGATCACCTTCCTTTATAATGGCGGCCCCGGCTCGGGCTCGCTGTGGCTGCACATGGGCGCTTTTGGTCCTAAGCGGGTCGTCCTCCCCGACGCGCAGGATGATGGCGCGCCACCCTATTCACTGGTAGACAATGCCGAATCCCTGCTCGACATTACTGACCTTGTCTTCATCGATCCTGTCGGCACCGGCTTTTCTCACGCCCTTGGCGACAAGGACCCGAAGGATTATTGGGGCGTCTCCGCTGACGCCAAGTCGATTGCCCAGTTCATCCGCCTGTGGCTGAACGACAATGGCCGCTGGTCCTCGCCTAAATATATTGGCGGCGAAAGCTACGGCACGACGCGATCGGTGGCGCTCATCAACGAACTGGAAGGCACCTATAATGATGTCGCGGTCAACGGCATCATCCTGATCTCGACCATCCTCGACTTCGGGGCCACAGCCGAGGTCCAGGGTAATGAAATGCCCTACATCATCAACCTGCCTTCAATGGCGACCACCGCCTGGTATCACAAGAAAATGGGAAATCCGCCGGCCACCGTAGCGCAGGCCGCGCAGCAGGCGCGCGCCTTTGCCATCGGTCCCTATGCGGCCGCCTTGCTCAAGGGCAATCAGTTGTCGCCGCAGGAGCGTGCGAGCGTCCGCGCTGAACTCTCCCGCCTGACGGGGCTTTCCGAAACCTTTGTCGATCATGCCGACCTGCGCGTATCGCCCGGCCGCTTCTACAAGGAATTGCTGCGCGACCAGGGAGTCAGCATCGGCCGACTCGACACCCGCTATACCGGCAAGGATTATGACGCGGCGGGCGAGGAGCCGGATAACGATCCCAGCTTTTACGCAATCGACGGCGCCTATACCGCCGCGATGAACAGCTATGCCCGCGACACGCTGAAATATCGCACCGACCGCTCCTATGTGACGATCGGAGGGGTCAGCGGCTGGGACTGGAAACTGGAGGGCAAAAATGGCCGGGCCAGTGAAGTCTACACAAGCGTCGCACCGTATCTTGGCAAAGCCCTGCGGGAAAATAGCGGGCTAAAGGTGTTTGTCGGCCAGGGCTGGTATGATTTCGCCACACCCTTCTTCGGTGCCGAATATGCCATGAGCCGCACCGGTTTCGATCCCGCGCGCATCCGCTATCATTATTATGACGCCGGCCACATGATGTATGTCCGCCCCGACGACCTGCGCAAATTGAGCGCCGATATTCGCGCCTTCATTTCCGACCGGTGATCGGGATGGCGAAAACTTGGCTCTTCAACCGCGCCAAATTGCCCTTATGCTGCGCGCCAGCAAGGGAGATTTTGATTATGCGCCACACGCTCGCGGCCCTGTTGGCCGTTGCCAGCTTCACGTCCGCCGCCGCCGCTCAGACCAGTCCCGCCACCACAGCCGCCCCCGCGACACCGCCCGCCCAAAGCGCGATCGGTGCGGCGGTCGCCAAGGATATGGACGCCATGATGGCGCTCTATCGCGATCTGCACGCCAATCCCGAATTGTCGCTCAAGGAAGTCAACACCGCCGCCAAGCTCGCCAAGCGGCTGAAGGCCCTCAAATATGACGTTACCGAAAAGGTCGGCGGCACCGGCGTCGTCGCGGTGATGAAGAATGGTACCGGCCCCACGTTGCTGATCCGCGCCGACATGGATGGCCTGCCCGTGGTCGAACAGACGGGCCTCGATTTCGCGTCAAAGGTCCGCACCAAGACCCCCGAGGGCGTTGAAACCGGCGTCATGCACGCCTGCGGCCATGACACGCACATGACCGCCTTCATCGAAACCGCCAAGCTGCTCGCCGCGCGCAAGGATGACTGGAAGGGCACGCTGGTCATGATCCTCCAGCCGGCCGAGGAAGTGGGGAAAGGCGCGCGCGACATGCTGGAGGACGGGCTCTATACCCGCTTTCCGCGTCCCACCCATGCGCTCGCCTTCCATGATGCGGCCAATCTGGAAGCGGGTGTCATCGGCTATACGCCCGGCTATGCGCTGGCCAATGTCGACAGCGTCGACATTGATGTGAAGGGCGTGGGCGGCCACGGCGCCTATCCGCAGACCGCCAAGGACCCGATCGTGCTGGGATCGCGCATCGTCGGCACGCTCCAGACTTTGGTGAGCCGCGAACAGGACCCGCAGGACCCCGCCGTGGTGACGGTCGGCAGTTTCCAGGCCGGGGCCAAGCATAATATCATCCCCGATGAAGCCAAGCTGCTGCTGACCGTGCGCAGCTACTCCGACGAAACCCGGCAGAAGCTGATCGACGGGATCAAGCGGGTGGCGCGCGGCGAAGCAATCGCCGCCGGCATGCCCGACGACAAGATGCCGGTGGTGAGCGTCAAGGACGAATTCACGCCCTCCACCTACAACCCGCCCGAATTTGCCGAGGAGATGGCGGGCCTGCTCAAGGCGAATTTCCCCGAAGGGCGCGTCGTTCAAACCAGCGCGGTCATGGGAGGCGAGGATTTCGGCCGCTTCTACCGCGCCGACAAGTCGATCAAGAGCTTCATCTTCTGGGTCGGCGGCGTGCCTGCCGACAAGATGGCCGCGGCCAAGGCCGGGCAGATCAGCCTGCCATCGCTCCACAGCCCCTTCTGGGCACCCCAGGCCGACAAGGTCATCGCCACCGCCAGCGAGGCGATGACCCTGCTGGCGCTCGACATATTGAAGAAGGGCTAAGACGGAATGGTGAACCGGCTCATTGCTCTGGCGGCGTGTGTGGCAATCGGTCTGACAATTGCCGGCCCGCCATCGTCCGCTCAGCCGTCGTTCGCAGGAGAATATGCTGCGCCGCTTCGCAAACCTGTGTCTGTTCGATATGGAACCGAACGCTCGCAGACGGCTAACTTCTGGCGCGCGTCCGGAAAACAGCCGGCGCCATTGGTCATCATTGTCGATAATGGCGGCTGGTCTACGGCTCCCGGCCCCTCCACCTACCAACTTGCTGGAACGCTTGCCAGTCACGGCATTGCCGTAGCCCGACTGCCGGCACGACCTGATCGTCTTCCCGGCGTTCGCGAAATCGTGGCGGACACGACAAGCCTGATGAAATTTTTGCTGTCACAGGCCGCCCGGCGCGGCCTTCGTACGGATCAATATGTGATTATAGGCGTGGGTGGGGGCGCCGCACCAGCGGCCTTGATGGCTACCGATGACAGTTGGGCCGATCAACCCGCGCTCACCTTTTCCCATTTGCGCGGGTTGGTCTTGATCGAACCATTGGGTGTCGATCCCGAGCGCGTCGTCGAAAAGATGCGACCGGATCGCCGTGAGGAGGTTCTAGAAGCCTTGGGCGAGACGACCGAAGCACGAAGGGCTAACTCCGCATTAGGCCATCTTGAAGCGCCCAATACGGGCAGCGTCTTCATTCTGTCTATCGCGGACGGGCTAGCCGAGAGCACAAGCGCTGACCTTGCGCGCCTGCTTAGCAGCCATGATATTGAGGTAAATGCCTCTGAAATGCCGAAACCCGTCGTAAACGGTCCGCGTAGTGTTTTTGGCAATGAAATGAACAATGCTACTCAGGAAATCCTCGATTATCTGAGGAAACGGTTTGAAATGTAAATCCTCTCAAACTGGCAAAGTCGGTTATCGAATGACGGCCATCAATTTAAGTCATCACGACACAACACAAACCGGGGCGCCGCACCCGGCGCCCCGCGCGCATCAGGCGCCGAAGCCGCCGTCGATCGTGTGCATCGCGCCGGTTACATAGGCGGCCTCCGGCCCGGCCAGATAGGCGGTCAGTCCGGCAATCTCGTCCGCCTTGCCATAGCGCTTGATCGCCATGAACGGCATGACCATGCCTGCAATCTCGCCGTCCGCGGGATTCATGTCGGTATCGACCGGGCCGGGCTGGACGACATTGACGGTGATGCCGCGGTCGCCCAGGTCCCGCGCCAGCCCGCGCGCCATGCCCTGCAAGGCAGACTTGGTCATCGCATAGGCCGCCGCCCCGGCGAAAGGCACGGCGTCGCCATTGACCGATCCGATGACGATGATACGCCCGCCGTCCGCCATCATTCGCGCCGCCTCGACCGCTGCATGATAGGGCGCGCGCACATTGATATCGATCATCCGGTCGACGGCATCGGAATCGAATGTCAGCGGATCGCCGATCATCGCGACGCCGGCATTAACCACCAGGATATCGAGGGGCCCCTGCTGCGCCACCACATCGATCACCTGCTGCCGGTCGGCCGCGTCGGACCGGATCGCGCTGGCCCCTGTTTCCTGGCTCAGCGCCTGCGCGGCGTCATGCGACCCGGAATAGGTAAAGGCGACCTGCGCCCCGTCCCGAACGAAACGCCGCACGATCGCCGCGCCAATGCCACGGCTGCCGCCAATGATCAGGGTCTTTTTGGAAGTCAGGTCAGTCATGTCGGTCATCCTTGAGAATTATGTACCGACCGCTATATAAAATGGGGAAATCACGGTTCAAGGATTATTATAGTGGTTGATACAGAAAAAATCCGCAAGCGTGGTCGACCCCGCGCCTTTGACCGGGAAGCGGCGCTGGAAACGGCGCGATCCTTGTTTCACGCCCATGGCTATGAAGGGGTCGGCGTCGCGGCTCTGGCCGAAGCAATGGGGATCAATCCGCCCAGCCTCTATGCCGCTTTCGGCTGCAAGGCGGCGCTCTATGACGAAGTGCTGGCCCGCTATGATGCGGCCGCGGCGCCATTGCATGCGCTGATGCAGCTGGGCGCCGATCCCGCGGTCACGCTGCCCCAATTGCTGCGCGAGGCCGCGCATATCTATGCCGCCGATCCGCAGATGGCGGGATGCCTGGTTCTGGAGGGCGCGCGCAGCGCCGATCCCGATGCCGCCTGCCGCGCGCGGAACTGGCTGGACTTGGGGCGCGGGCGCATCCGCGACTTCATCGCCTGCACCCATCCGCAAAAGGCGGACGTGGTCGCGGACTATGTCGCGGCGGTCATGTCCGGCATGTCCGCCGATGCGCGCGCGGGCCATCCGCCCGAGCGCCTGGCCGCCATCGCCGATATGGCCGCCCTGGCGATCCGGGCAATGCTAGCGCCGACGCCCGCCTAGCGCGGTCGATGCCCCTTGCGCCACTTGGTCCATAAATGCCGCGCCAGCATCAGCGGCGGCATCCGCAGCCAATGCGAGCGCAGATAAAAGGCGAAGACCAGCAGTTTGCGCGTCTCCCGCCCCCAGCCGTCGCGCGCGAGCAGGCGGGCACGGACGATGCGGTCCCACAGCGTCAGCGCCCCGCCGCCGCCATATAACGCGCCGGCCAGTCGTTGCGCCTGCGCCACATGCCGCCGCAAGCCATGGCGCGCCGCCCGTCGATCAAGCGCGACGGGATCAACATGCTCCAGCAGACAATGAATATCCCAAAGATTGCGCAACCCACCCTGCAAATCGCCATCGGCCAGCATATGCGCGGCGGCGTGGATCACCCGGTCTTCAGGCGACAGCGTCCAGACATTCTCCCCCGCCGGCACTGCGTCGGCCAGCAGGGCATCGGCATCGGGCTTGGGCCGCGCCGTCAGCGGCAATATGGTGTGGTGCACGTCGATCATCTGGTCGCGCTCGACATGGATCATCGGCGGCAATTCGTGCATCCACTTGCGGTAATAGGCATCGTCATAGGCGTCTTCCTTCACCCATTCCCAGCCTGCGGCCATCAACGCCCGCTCGACCTGGGGCATCGCCGAGCGTGGCACCAGAATATCGAGGTCGCCGATGAAACGCCCCTGCCCCGCCAGCAATCCGGCGGCGGCATAGGCCGTGCCTTTGAGCACCACCAGCCGCACGCCGATCGGCGCAAGCGCCGCCGCGGCGCGATCCGCCTCCCAAAGGGCCTGCCGCGCCTCCCGTTCTGCGTCCATGCGCGCGTCCCGCAGGATGGGCTGGACATGATCTGGCAAGCGCACCCCCTCCACACGCCACGCCAATGTCGCAATCAGCCGCTCCGCCTTCGCCGCCGCGATCAGGGCGTTCCACTGCGCCGCGTCCAGATGCTCGGCGGCGGCGGGATTTCGCAGCACCCGCACCAGCAGGGCCGCGCTCACACGCCTTCATCCCACAGCCGGTCGATCATCTCGAACGCAGCTTCCCCCGACGGGAAGTCGATCGCGCAGGCAGGCACGCCGGTGACGAAGCGCGTCAAAGCGACAAAGCCCGCCTCACCCAGCGCGACATAATTGGTCGACGCCTGGGTCAGCCGCATGAACGCTTCCCCCTGGCCCACCGGACGGATCGCAGCCGCATGGCCAAAGCGCGGGAAGAGCAGCAGTGCCGGCATCGCCCCTTGCGCCATTCGCGCCACAACGTCGGGTCGCGGCACCAGATGGCGGATGTCGCCCTTGGCCGTGGCACGCAGCAGCGGCCCCATGCGCTGCGCGCCCACCACATGCTGCACGACGCCGATGGCCTGATTTTTCAGGGAAACGAGGCGCGGAAAGGGCAGGATCGCGCCCTTGTCGAGGTCCAGCAGTGCGAACTCGTCGCCCATCAACCGCCAGCCTCGTTCCCCCAAGAGCGCGGCCAATGTCGATTTTCCGGACCCCGACTCACCCGTCATCACCAGTACGCGGCCGTCCCTTTCCACGCTCGACGCATGGAGCAGCAGATGCCGCCGCCATCCCAGCGCCATTTGCAGGTTCATCCCCATTTCCGCCGCCAGCAGTCCGTGGGGCAGGCTCATCGGCGCGGCGTCGGCCAGGCCGTGATCGCCAGTGATGAAGATGGACGGCCGTACCCATCGCCGCAACATATTGGTCGGCTGCAACCGCACCGTGAAGTCGGCAATGGCCCCGCGACGGTCGGGATAGCCGGCATAAAGGTCCGCAAGCTGGTCTATCGGCGCGCGCCAGGCCGACCCGATCCGGAAGGTGGCGGGTCCGATTTGCAGGGTCAGGCTATGCTTCATGCCGCGCGCACCAGACCCAGCGCCTCCAGCGCCTCCAGTTGCGCGCCGATTTGCGCCAAAGCGTCATCGCGATCGCCCAAGTCATAGCTTTGCGCCAGCCGATGCCACAGGTCGTTCACCGTCAGGGTGGCGCCATCCTGCATCGCGCGCAACATTTCTGGCACGGGGCTGATCACCATGTGCGTTTGCCCCGATCGACCATGATAGAGCAAAGTCAGATCATCGAGCGCGCAGGTCAGGCACGCGTCGCGCGGGTCGATACGGTAACGCTTGATCCGGTCCAAAGGTCGCTGGTCCTGCGGCATCACCCCACCCATAAGGGGAGAGGGTAGCCAAGACGCTAACGCATCAGGGCCATGCAGGCGAGGGCAGGATCGAAGCTACGGGTGACGGGATCAGATCGGCGAACGCCGCGACATAGGCGTCGAGCGCCTGCGCCGCCCGGTGGTCGCGGATCGCCGCTTCCATGAGCGACATGGGCGCGGGACGCGCCAAGGTCCGTCCGATCGCCTGGGCCAGGGCCGCGCTGTCGCCAGTTGGCACGGGGGGATGCTGGCCAGCAGCGGCCAGAACCGGACGAATATTGGGCGTACTGTCGGTCGCCACGACGTTTGCGCCGCAGGCCAGCGCCTCGATCAGCGTGGCGCACAACCCCTCCCAGCGGGAGGGCTGCAACAGCAGGTCCGCCTGCCCCATCAAATTGGCGAGCCTTTCAGGATCGGCGACATAGCCTGTGAAGACGACGCGATCGCCAATGCCGAGCGCTGCCGCCTGCGCTGCCAATGCCGCGCGCAGTGGCCCTTCGCCCACGATCGTCAGCCGCCAATCAAGATGCGACAGCCGCGCCAGCGCCGACAATGCCGTTGCATGATCCTTCTGCTCGACCAGTCGCCCGACCATCAGCAGTTGATAAGGCGCGTCGGCATCACGCGGTTGCCGCTGCATTCGCACCTTGTCCATGATCGGGGTCACGGTCGGCCGGGGCAGCAGGCGCACGGTCCCGCTCCGGCCCAGCAACGCGCGATCATGCTCGCCCATGACGATGGTCAGGTCGCTGATCCGGCTGATCGCGCAAAATCGTTTCCACCGCGCCCAGGCGGCAAGGTCGCGGCGACCGGCCGGGCAGATGGGGTTGGAAATGCGCGCCACCGACCGGGTCGTGGTCCCCAGGCACGCCAGCGCGACCAGCATGTTGCTCTGGTTGCCGGCGGAATAGAGGATGTCCGGCCGGTGCCGCCGCACCATCGCGGCGAGCGCGGGGAATTGGGCGATCATCGACAGGCGTCGGTTGCCGCCTGGAGCCGCCACCCGCCGCACCGGCACGCGGGAATCGACAAGATGCGCGCTGACGCCGTCGGTATGCGCCATCCATAGTTCTACGGCCTTGCCCTGGCGCGCCATGTGATTGGCCAGCATGATGGCGACCCGATCCAGTCCGCCATCGCCCGGTCGGTAGAGATATATCGCCGCTGACAGGTCGTCCCTTGACCCGACGCCATGCTGAAACATTGTGTCTCCGCCGTCTGAACCAGTATCGCTGGTTTGACGGCATCAACGCGCGCGTTCCGTATCGGCTCCCGCTCGCCCGCACCGGACGACGCGGCGGCAGGTCGCACTATCGCGGCATTTGCAGCGATGCGTAGCAGGTAAAGCCGCTCGTTCCCGACTGGAGTCGGCGGATATAGTTGAGATAGGCCTGGTTCTGGTCGTAGCTCGTGCCCGGCAACGGCCGTCCGCGCAGCGCCTGTTTCACCTGCTCGCCGGTATAGCTGCGCCCGGTGCCGGGAAAGGCGCCCGGCGTTCCCGGCGGCACGACCTGCCCATTGGGCGCGATATATTTGCCCGCCCGTCCCTGGTCGGGCACCGGGATGGTGCAGTTAAGGACCGACGCCGCGGTATTGGCCAGGGCCGGCCGGATGGACACGATGGTCGACGCGGCGACCGCCCCGCCCATCAGCAATTGGCGACGTGACGCGACGCCACCTTCGGCCAGGCCATCGGCGGCGGAAGGCTGATGCGGGACATCCCCGTCCTGATCGGGCTTGGGATCGGTCATATCGCTCCATTTCGCATCGGGCACTTGCCAAAGCGTAAAGATTGCCCGCTATTGGAACAAGACATTCGCAGCAAATGCGCGACAATTCCAGTGCGGTAACCATGAATCGGCTCAGTATCTCGCAAATCACCGCCTCGCTCGCCATGCTGTTGCTGGGCACGGGCGGCGCCCTGATGATGGGCGCGCCCCCCCTGCACATCGCCTTGCCGATCCTGGCGGGCGTCGTGGTCCTGATCATCACATCGGGCGATGCGGGCCTGCGACCGGCGGAAACGACGCTCGCCATCGCCGCACCCGAACAGACCGATATCACCGCACACCCCGACTTCCCCAGCCTGCTGGAAGGGATTTCGGACCCGCTGATGCTGGTGGAAAAGGGGCGCATCGCCCGCGCCAACCGCGCCGCCATGCGCCTGCTGGGTGCCCATATCGAAGGCGAGGATGCGCGCATCGCCATCCGCCACCCCGCCGCGGCCGAACGGTTGGCCAGCATGGCCCCGCTGGCGGAACCGATCATGATCGAACTGGTGGGCCTTGGCACTCGCGACCAGCGCTGGCAGATGCGCGTCGCGCCGGTCGGTGCGGTGGAAGCGATGCGGCGACTGGTCCATCTGGTCGATCATAGCGGCACCCACGCCGCCGAGCGGATGCGCGTGGACTTCGTCGCCAATGCAAGCCACGAACTGCGCACGCCCCTGGCGGGCATATTGGGCTTCATCGAAACGCTCGCCGACCCCGAACTGGGCAAGGACGTCGAAACCCGCCAGCGCTTCCTCAAGATCATGGACGGCGAAGCGCGCCGAATGCAGCGATTGATCGACGACCTGATTTCGCTGTCCAGGATCGAGGCGGAAAAATATCGCACGCCCGACAGCGCGGTGGACCTCTCCGAACTGGTGGCCGAAGTCGTCGGCGTGTTCCGTTCCAGCCATGGCGAGCGGGGCCGCGACGTGGAAATGGACATCGTGCCGTCACTGCCGCCGGTGCTCGGCGATCGAGCGCAATTGTCGCAGCTCATTCACAATCTGATCGGCAATTCGGTCAAATATGGCCGACCCGGAACGCCGATCAAGGTGACGCTGTCCGAAGGGTCGAGCGGCATGGCCCGGCTCTGCGTCGCCGATGAAGGCGAAGGCATCGGCCCCGATCACCTGCCGCGCTTGACCGAGCGCTTCTACCGCGTCGATTCGGGCCGCAGCCGCGCCATGGGCGGCACGGGCCTGGGCCTTGCCATCGTCAAGCACATCGTGGAACGCCATCGCGGTCGCCTGGACATAGCCAGCACGCTGGGCAAGGGCACCAGCATCACCGTGCTGCTGCCACTGCCGGCGGACGACGTGGCGGCGAATATGGACGAAAAGAAACGCCCATCGGCGCTATCGGGCACGATGTCATGAAATTGAAATGGGAATGTCACAAAGGCGCGACTGTCCGCGACTAGGGCCGGCTCCAAGGGGGGCGGCGACACAGGATTCGCGGCTTCGACAATGGAGATAGACGTGAAGACATTCGCCTTGCTCGCCGCTGCGGCCACGAGCGTCCTCAGCCTTGCCGCCTGCGGAGACCAGTCGGGCAGCGCCGGCAGCACCCGCGACCAGATCCGCGCCGTCGGTTCCTCCACAGTCTATCCCTTCGCCACCGCGGCCGCCGAACTGTTCGTCCAGAGCAATCCCGGCATGAAATCGCCGATCATCGAATCGACCGGCACGGGCGGCGGCATGAAGCTGTTCTGCGCCGGCGTCGGCGCTCAGCATCCCGATATCGAAGACGCGTCGCGCCGGATGAAGAAGTCCGAGTTCGACCAGTGCCAGGCCAATGGCGTCAAGGACATCATCGAAGTGCAGATCGGCGTCGACGGTCTGGCCTTCGCCGAATCCAAGGAAGGCCCCGGCCTCTCGCTGACGCCCAAGATGGTCTATGAAGCGCTGGCCGCCAACCCCTATGGCAAGGGCGCGAACAAGGCGCAGACCTGGAAGGATGTCGACGCCAGCCTGCCCGCCATCCCCATTTCCGTCTTCGGCCCGCCATCCACCAGCGGCACGCGCGATTCGCTCGCTGAACTGATCCTCGAAAAGGGCTGCCAGACCGATCCCGCCATGGCGGCGCTCAAGGACAAGAATGAGGATGAATATAAGGCGACCTGCACCCGCATTCGCGAAGACGGCAAATATGTCGATTCGGGCGAGAACGACAATCTGATCGTGCAGAAACTGGGCGCCAATCCCAACGCGGTCGGCGTTTTCGGTTTCAGCTTCCTGGAAGAGAATAAGAACACGCTGAAAGACGTGCCGATCAATGGCATCCAGGCGACCTATGAAACCGTATCGACCGGCCAGTATCCCGGCGCGCGCCCGCTCTACATCTATGTGAAGAAGGCGCATATGCAGGCGGTCCCAGGCCTCCAGGCCTATCTCAACATCTTCGCCTCCAACTGGGGTCCGGGCGGCGTGCTCGCCAAGCGCGGCATGGTCCCGGCGCCCGACGATGTGCGCAAGGCCAATGCCGAGACGGTCAAGTTGCTGACCGTGCTCGACGGCGCCGACCTCAAATAAGCGAAGGCCAATGACCGGACCTGCCATCATCCTGCTGCTCGCAGGCCTGGGCGCTATCGCCTGGGTCAGCGCCCGCGCCCGCGCCATGCGGTTGCAGACCGCCGCGCGCGCAACCGGGCGTCGCGACGCCGTCCACTCGCTGCCCGGCTATCATGGCTGGTATGTGGCGCTGTGGACGCTGATCCCTGCCGGCATTTTCCTGGCGGTCTGGGCCAATATCGCGCCGGGCCTCGTCACGCAGAGCGTGCTGGCGGACCCGGCGGCCCAGGCCCTGCCCGCCGACGGCTTCGCGCGCTCCGCAATATTGGGCGAAGCGCGCGCCATCGCCAGCGGGCTACAGGCCGGGGCCTTCAATCCCGCGAGCCAGGCGCTGGTCGAACCCTATCGCACGGCGATCAGCGAATATGGCATTGCCGGCGCGGCGCTGGCGCTGATCCTCGCCTTTGCCGGCGGCGCCTATGCCTTCACCCGCATCCGGCCGGACTTTCGCGCCCGCACCCGGGTCGAACGGCTGGTGATGATGGCGTTGCTGCTGGCGTCCCTGCTGGCGATCGTGACCACCCTGGGCATTGTCGCGTCGCTGCTGTGGGAAAGCTTCCGCTTTTTCTCGATGGTCAATCCCATCGACTTCCTGTTCGGCTTCAAATGGTCGCCGCAGTCGGCCGCCATGGGCTATGGCAATGACGATGCGTTCGGCGCGATCCCGCTGTTCTGGGGCACGATCTTTATCGGCGCCATCATCGCCATGATCGTCGCCATCCCGCTGGGGCTGATGAGCGCGGTCTACCTCACCCAATATGCCAGCCCGGCGGTCCGCAAATGGATGAAGCCGCTGCTGGAGGTGCTGGCAGGCGTTCCGACGGTGGTCTATGGCTATTTCGCGGCGCTGACGGTTGCGCCGGCCCTGCGCGACTTTGCCGTCGCCATCGGCATCCAGGGGGCATCCTCCGAAAGCGCGCTCGCCGCCGGCCTTGTCATGGGCGTGATGATCATCCCCTTCGTGTCATCCATGGCCGACGACAGCATCGCCGCCGTTCCGCAGTCGATGCGCGACGGCAGCCTGGCGATGGGCGCGACGACGAGCGAGACAATTAAACGCGTCCTAGTCCCCGCCGCCCTGCCCGGCGTCGTGGGCGGCGTGCTGCTGGCCGTCAGCCGCGCGATCGGCGAAACCATGATCGTGGTCATGGCCGCCGGCCTTGCCGCCAACCTCACGCTCAATCCCTTCGCCAGCGTGACGACGGTGACGACGCAGATCGTCCAGTTGCTGACCGGCGACCAGGAATTTGACAGCGCCAAGACGCTGGCCGCCTTTGCGCTGGGACTTGTCCTGTTTGTCGTCACCTTGCTGCTCAACATCGTGGCCCTGCGGGTCGTGAAAAAATATCGCGAGGCCTACGAATGAGCCGAAACAGCAAAACCCCGCTCGGGCTGAGCTTGTCGAAGCCCTGCCCTTCTGCACAGAAAAATACAGCCCTTCGACAGGCTCAGGGTGAACGGAGGTTTGCGCAATGAGCGCAAGAAATCCCACCGACTGGAAGTCCGACGCCATGCGCAAGCGGATCGCGCGGCGCTACGCGGCCGAACGTCGCTTTCGCCTGCTGGGCCTGGGCGCGGTGCTGCTGTCCGCTGCCTTCCTCGCTTTCCTGCTGGTGACGATGATGGGCAACGGCCTTCGCGGCTTCACCCGGACCGAAATCGCGCTCAACGTCGATTTTCCGGCATCGCCGATGCTGCTCGACCCACAAGCGATCACCGACGAAGCGCTCGCCAACGCCAATCTGCCGATGGTGACGAGCAGCGTCGCAGAAAAGCAATTGGGCGAGGGCGCGGACGCCTTGCTGGCCCCGACCGCGTGGACCAGCCTGCGCGACGCGATCAAGGCTGATCCGACGATCCTCAATCGTACCGAGGTCATACGCGTCCCCGCCTCGACGGACATTGATCTGGCCGCCAAGAGCGACGGAACGCCGGCCGCAGAGGCCGCCGTCAAGCGGCTCAACCAAGCCGGCATCCTGTCGACGGGCTTCAACTGGGGCTTCCTGTCGGGCAGCGACGGCACGGACCCGACGCAGGTCGGCATCTGGGGCGCGTTCAAGGGATCGTTGCTGACGATGCTGGTGACGCTGGTGCTCAGCTTCCCGATCGGCGTCGCCACCGCCCTGTATCTGGAGGAATATGCGCCCAAGGCCTGGTGGACCGACATCATCGAAGTGTCGATCAACAATCTGGCAGCGGTGCCTTCGATCATCTTCGGCCTGCTTGGCCTCTCGATCTTCCTCAATCTCCTGCACCTGCCACGGTCGGCCGCACTGGTCGGTGGCATGACGCTGGCGCTCATGACGATGCCCGTCATCGTCATCGCCGGGCGCAACGCGATCAAGTCCGTGCCGCCCAGCATCCGCGACGCGGCGCTTGGCATCGGCGCGTCGCCGGTACAGGTCGTGTTCCAGCATGTCCTGCCGCTTGCCTTGCCCGGCATCCTGACCGGCACCATCATTGGCATGGCACGTGCACTTGGCGAAACCGCGCCGCTGCTGATGATCGGGATGCGCGCCTTCATCGCCACGCCGCCGGGCGGCGTGACCGATCCGGCGACCGTGCTGCCGGTGCAGATCTTCCTCTGGTCGGATGAGGTATCCAAGGGCTTTGTCGAAAAGACATCCGCCGCGATTATCGTGCTGCTGGTCTTCCTGCTCGCGATGAACGGCCTCGCCATCTACCTGCGCAACAAGTTTGAAAAACGGTGGTAATCAGCCCCATGACTGACGAACAAAAAAGCCTGGCTCCGGCCAATCCGAAGATGACCGCGCGTGACGTCAAGGTCTTCTACGGTCCCAAGCAGGCGATCAAGGGCGTCTCCATCGACGTCGACATGGATAATGTCACCGCCTTCATCGGCCCGTCAGGCTGCGGCAAGTCCACTTTCCTGCGGACGCTGAACCGCATGAACGACACCGTGGCGTCGGCGCGGGTGGAAGGCACAATCACGCTGGATGGCGAAGATATCTACGCCCCGTCGATGGACGTCGTGCAGCTGCGCGCGCGCGTCGGCATGGTATTCCAGAAACCCAATCCCTTCCCCAAGTCGATCTACGAAAATATCGCCTATGGCCCGCGGATCCACGGCCTGGCTGCGTCGAAGGCGGACATGGACGTGATCGTCGAAAAATCGCTCCGTCGTGCGGGTTTGTGGGAAGAAGTGAAGGACCGGCTGCAGGACAGCGGCACGGCCCTGTCGGGCGGGCAGCAGCAGCGCCTGTGCATCGGCCGCGCCATCGCGGTCGAACCAGAAGTCATCCTGATGGACGAGCCCTGCTCGGCGCTCGACCCGATCGCGACCGCCAAGATCGAGGAACTGATCCACGAATTGCGCGGCCGTTACGCCATCGTCATCGTGACCCACAACATGCAGCAGGCCGCCCGCGTGTCGCAGCGCACCGCCTTCTTCCACCTGGGCGAACTGGTCGAATATGGCGTGACATCCGACATCTTCACCAATCCCAAGGCGGAGCGGACCAAGGATTATATCACGGGTCGCTACGGCTGATCCGCGCGGAGAGAAGCATCATGGCAGAACATACAATCAAGGCGTTTGACGACGAAATCGACCGGCTGCGGGGCTTGATCGCCGAAATGGGTGGCCGGGCCGAGGCGGCCATCGAAAATGCGATGCTCGCGCTCCAACGCCACGACAAGGTCTTGGCCGCGGAGGTCGTGGCCGATGACAGGCGCATCGACGCGATCGAGGCGGAGGTTGAGAAGCTGGTGGTGGAGGTGATCGCGCTGCGCGCGCCGATGGCCAACGACCTGCGCGACGTGATCGCGGCATTGAAGATCGTTAGCGTCGTCGAGCGGATCGGCGACTATGCCAAGAATATCGCCAAGCGCGTGCCGCTGGTCGCGACCAACAGCCGGACCGTCGAGCCGATTTCGCTGCTGCCATCCATGGGGCAGGTCGCGGGCGAGATGGTGCATGACGTACTCAACGCCTATGCCGCGCGCGACGCTGATCTGGCGCTTGCGGTGGTCGAACGCGATACGGTGGTGGACGACTTCTACAACAGCGTGTTCCGCACGCTTGTGACCTACATGGTCGAAAATCCCAAGACGATCAGCGAATGCGCGCATCTGCTGTTCATCGCGAAGAATATCGAACGCATCGGCGATCATGCGACCAATGTCGCTGAGATGGTCTATTACGCCGCCACTGGCAAGACATTGCCCGAACGGGAACGCGGCCCCGACATCCAGATGGAGGATTGAGCATGCCGCGGGCCAAGATGCTGCTGGTGGAAGACGACGCGGCGCTTGCCGAGCTGTTGATCTGGCATTTCAAGCGCGAGGATTTCGACGTCTCCCACACCGTCGATGGCGAAGAAGCGTTGTTGATGGCGCAGGAAAGCGTGCCGGACATCGTCCTGCTCGACTGGATGGTGGAAAGCCTGTCGGGGATCGAAGTGTGTCGCCGCCTGCGCCGCATGAGCGGCACCGCCAATGTGCCCATCATCATGCTGACCGCGCGGGGCGAGGAGGAAGATCGCGTGCGCGGGCTGGAAACGGGCGCGGACGATTATGTGACCAAGCCCTTTTCCCCGCGCGAACTGGTGGCGCGCGTCGGCGCGGTGCTGCGCCGCGTCCGCCCGGCGCTGGCAGGCGAAACGCTGACCTTTGCCGATGTGGAAATGGACACGGTCGGCCACAAGGTGCGCCGTTCCGGCCAGGTCATTCCGCTTGGCCCCACCGAATTTCGCCTGCTCAAGCATTTCCTGGAGCATCCCGGCTGGGTTTTCTCGCGCGAGCGGCTGCTTGACAGCGTCTGGGGGCAGGATAGCGACATTGAGCTGCGCACCGTCGACGTCCATATCCGCCGCCTGCGCAAGGCGATCAATGCCGATGGGCAATATCAGGACATCATCCGCACCGTGCGATCGGCCGGTTATGCGCTGGACACGGATGGCGTGGCCTGAGGCTGGCGGCTACTCGCCTTTGCTCACGCTGCCCGTTCGTCCTGAGTGGCCATTGAGCTTGCCGAAATGGCGTATCGAAGGATGCTTCGATACGGGTCGTCGACTTCGCTCAGCCCCTACTAAGAACGAACGGGGGAGAACGAACGCGATTAGCTGACGCTTTTGGGCACTGCGACCATCAGGCCGCGCGGCGCGCCTTGTTGAGTTTCTTCATCAGCATGTCGCGCTTCAGGCGCGAAAGATGATCGATGAAGAGTATGCCCTCCAGATGATCCATCTCATGCTGGAGGCAGGTGGCGAGCAACCCGTCCAGCTGTTCCTCATGAATACGGCCTTCGCGGTCCATCCAGCTGGCGCGGATCACGGAGGGCCGTTCGACCTCGGCAAACTGGTCGGGAACCGACAGGCAGCCCTCATTATAAACAGACAGGTCGTCCGAACCTTTGAGAATTTCCGGGTTGATGAACACCATCGGATTCTTGACCGGTGGCGCGCCTTCCTCATCCGATTCAGGTTCCTGCAGGTCGATGACGAGCACCCGCTTGGGCACGCCCACCTGAATGGCGGCAAGGCCGATGCCGGGCGCGTCATACATGGTGTCGAACATATCGTCGATCAGCGTTTGCAGATCGTCGTCGATCGCCTCGACACGGGTCGAAATGGTGCGCAGCCGGGGATCGGGCGCTTCGAGAATGGGACGGATTGCCATGCGCCGAACATAGGCGGAACGCACGGCTTTATCAAGCCGTCCGCGACGCATCTGCGCGCCTCAGCCTACCGGCCGCCGCGCCCGCAGTGCCTGCGCCAGCGTGCCTTCGTCCAGATAGTCCAGCTCTCCCCCCACCGGCACGCCATGGGCCAGTTGCGTCAGCCGGATCGGAAAACGCTCCAGCCGTTCGGCGAGATAATGGGCGGTGGTCTGCCCCTCCAGCGTGGCATTCATCGCCAGCACCACCTCATCAATGCCGCCCGCCTCCACGCGCGCGACCAGCCCATCGATGGTCAGATCCTCCGGCCGGACCCCGTCCAGCGCGGAAAGCCGCCCGCCCAATACATGAAAGCGGCCGGGAAACAGGCGCGACTTGTCGAGTGCCCACAGGTCCGACACATCCTCCACCACGCACAGCGCCCGCGGGTCACGGCGCGGATCGGCACAGATGCCGCAGGGATCGACCGTGTCGACATTGCCGCAAAGATGACAGGTGACGAGCCGTTCGTTCACCGCCTCCAAAGCGCGCAGCAATGGCTCCATAGCCCCCTCCCGCCGCTTGAGCAGGTGCAGCACCGCACGTCGCGCCGACCGGGGGCCAAGGCCGGGCAAGCGGGACAGCGCCTGCGTCAGCGTCTCGATTTCTGGTGAAGCCATAAGGTGAGATAAGGGGTTGCATGTCCCATCGACAAGGGGTTTGAGGAGCCGATCATGCGTATCATCTATATGGGCACCCCCGAATTCGCCGTTCCGGCGCTCGACGCGCTGGTCGCGGCCGGTCATGAGATCGCCGCCGTCTACAGTCAGCCGCCTCGTCCCGCCGGTCGCGGCAAGGGACTGCGCGCATCGCCCGTGCATCAGCGCGCCGAAGCGATGGGCCTGGAGGTGCGCACGCCCTTGTCGCTCAAGGACGGCGATACGCAGGCGGCCTTCGCCGCGCTGGAGGCCGACGTCGCGGTGGTGGCGGCCTATGGGCTGATCCTGCCACCGGCCATATTGGCCGCGCCGCGCCATGGCTGCATGAACATTCACGCCTCGCTGTTACCCCGCTGGCGCGGGGCGGCGCCGATCCAGCGCGCGATCCTGGCGGGCGACAATGTGACCGGCGTCACTATCATGGACATGGAGGCGGGGCTGGATACCGGCCCGATGCGCGCCAAGCATGTCACCCCGATCGAGGGCAAGACGGCGGGCGCGCTGACGCAGGAACTGGCCGATGCCGGGGCGGAATTGATGGTCGAGGTGCTGGACGACCTGACGCTGCATCCGCCCATGCCTCAGCCGGAAGAGGGCGTCACCTATGCCGCCAAGATCGACAAGGCGGAATCGCGCATCGACTTCACGCACGACGCCCATGCGATCGAGCGACAGGTCCGCGCCTTCAATCCCTTTCCCGGCGCGTTCTTCGCCTATCAAGGTGAGCGGTTCCGTATCCTGGCCGCCCATGTCGAACATCATGCCGGCGCACCGGGCGAGTTGCTGGATGACAGCCTGCTGATCGGGTGCGGCCATGACGCGATCCGCCCCACGCTGATCCAGCGCGCGGGCAAGGGCGCCATGAGCCCGGGCGAATTGCTGCGCGGCTTTGAGATGCCGGCCGGGAGCCGGGTGGATGGGTAAGAGCACCCCCGGTCGCTTCCATCGTATCGAGATACGGAAAGCGCAACTCAGCCCGTTGCCGCACGCCATTCGAAACGCACGGGGGTAGGATCATGCCCCGCTTCGCCTTCACCGTCGAATTTGACGGCCGACCCTTCATGGGCTGGCAGCGGCAGGCGCATGGGCCGAGCGTCCAGCAGACGATCGAGGATGCAATCGCCGCCGTCACTGGCGAGACGACGGTGATCCATGCCGCCGGACGGACGGATGCCGGGGTGCATGGCCTGGCGATGCGCGCCCATGCCGATATTGCCAAAGACATCACCCCCTTCCGCCTGATGGAGGCGATCAACGCGCGGATGCGGCCCGCACCGGTCGCCATCCTGGCGTGCGAAACGGTGGCGGACGACTGGCATGCGCGCTTTTCCTGCGTCGGGCGATCCTATGTCTACCGCATCGCCAATCGCCGCGCGCCGCTGACCGTCGATGCCGGGCTCACGTGGCGCGTCGTCCAGCCGCTCGATGCCGACGCCATGCAGGCGGCGGCGCAGTATCTGGTGGGGAGCCACGACTTCACGACATTCCGCTCCGCCCATTGCCAAGCGCACAGTCCGGTGAAAACGCTGGATCGGCTGGATGTGGAAAGGCTGGGCGATCGCATCGCCATCCATGCCGCCGCCCGCTCCTTCCTGCATCATCAGGTGCGATCGATGGTGGGCTGCCTCGCCATGGTCGGCATGGGGCGCTGGACCGCCAATGACCTGCGCGACGCCCTGGAGGCGAAGGACCGCGCGGCGCTGGGCCTCAACGCCCCGCCCGATGGCCTGTATTTCGTAAGCGCGACCTATCCCTGAGGGATGCTGGCGCGGAAGGGCGTGAAATTCGTGCCCTCGTCGTAGATGTCCAGCCCTTCCCGCCGCTTGACGAAGCCCACCACCGCATAGGTGACGGGCGTCAATATCGCCTCCCACCCGACCTTCATCGCCCAGTTCGTCACCATGACGGTCGCCACCTGCGCATTGGTCCAGTCGCCATAGAAAGCGAGCGGGTAGAAAAGCAGGCTGTCCACCCCCTGCCCCACGATGGTCGATCCGATGGTGCGCATCCACAAATGCCGCCCCTGGGTCAGCAGCTTCATCCGCGCCAGCACGAAACTGTTGGCCAGTTCCCCCGCCCAGAAGGCGATGAGCGAGGCAAAGACGATGCGCCATGTGCTGCCGAACACCGCCTCATAGGCCGCCTGGTCCGGCCAGCCGGCGGCCGGCGGCAAGGCGACGACGACCCAGCTCATCAGCGCCATGAACAGCATCGCGGCGAAACCCGCCCAGACGCACCGGCGCGCGCGGGCATAGCCATAGACTTCGGTCAGGAGGTCGCCCAGCACATAGCCGAGCGGGAAGAAGAGGATGCCAGCGCCAAATGTCACGCCGCCCAGCGTCGACAGCTTGGCGGCGCCAATGAGGTTCGACAGCAGCAGGATGGCGACAAAGGCCGCCATGAAGAAATCATAATAGCGCAGCGGCCGCGCGCCGAGCGCTCCCGCCCCGATCCTTTGCACCGCCTTGTCGTCCATGGCTTCCTGCTTATCGGGCGGACAGGCGATTGCAAGCGGCCTTCCCTGCCGCTATCGCGCAAGCCACGGCCCCGTAGCTCAGTTGGATAGAGCATCCGCCTTCTAAGCGGATGGTCGCAGGTTCGAATCCTGCCGGGGTCGCCACGCAGAACCGGTCGGCAGAACTTACGGCGCTACGGGACGCCAGCCTTCCAGATGCAGCAATATGTCGTGGGTGATCTGTTCGGTCGACAGGCCGGTAAGATCGCGCTTGCGCTGTTGCCCTTCCGATCCGCCGGACATGATCCAGCCGTGGCTGCGGCGGCTTTCCGACGCCTCCAGCGCGGTATAGGCGGCGAGCGGACGGGACCGGGGGGTCAGATGATAGCGAAAGACGCGCTCAGGCCCGAAGCGGATGGTCAGCACCGCCGCGCCATCCTCCTGCCGTTGCACGTCGCTTTCCGCCCAGCCTTCCTCCAGCATCGCGTCGCGCACCGTTTCCAGCGCGGGCACGCCATTGTCGGCGATCTGGCGCGTGATATCGCTTTTAGTGGCCGGCACGAACAGGCGCTTGAGCCTTTCGGTGACGGCGGGCGCATCCTCGCTGATGGCGACGCCTTCCAGATCGGCCGTGGTCTGACGCACCAGGCCGACGGCCAGCAACAGCATGATGATGCAAAAGGGGAGCGCGGCGAGCAAGGTCGCGGTCTGCAAGGCGCCAAGGCCGCCTGCCAGCAACAGCAAGGTCGCCGTCACGCCCAGCAGCAGGCACCAATAGACGCGCTGCCAGCGCGGCGTTTCGTCCGCTCCGCCCGATGCCAGCGTGTCGATGACGAGCGCTCCAGAATCGGCGGAGGTGATGAAGAACACCGCAACCAGCGTGATGGCAAGAGCGGAGGTGAAGCCCGCGCCGGGCAGATAGGCCAGGAATTTGAATAGCGCCGTCGACAGATTGGCGTCGACCGCCTTTGCGATCGCCCCATGCGCCGCGCCCAGGTCCAGCGCGATTGCGGTATTGCCGAACACCGTCATCCACAGGAAGGTGAAGCCCGCCGGTACGAACAGCACGCCGACGACGAATTCCCGGATGGTGCGCCCGCGCGAAATCCGGGCGATGAACATGCCGACAAAGGGCGACCAGGCGATCCACCACGCCCAGTAGAACAGGGTCCAGTCGGCCATCCAGGCGCGCGGTTCATAGGCGTAGAGGGTGAAGGTGCGCTGGATGAAATGATCGAGATAGAGACCGAAATTCTGAACCAGGGCATTCAGCAGGAACAGGGTCGGCCCCCACAGCATGACGAACAGCATCAGCAGGACAGCGAGCGTGAGATTGAGTTCCGACAGGCGCCGCACGCCCCGATCGGCCCCGCTAAGCACCGACAGTGTGGCCGCGCCCATGACCACCACGATGACACCCACCTGCAGGGAAATCGTGTCGGCAAGACCATAATTATAGGCAAGGCCAGCGGTCATCTGCGACACGCCAAAGCCCAGCGATGTCGACACGCCGAAGACGGTGCCGCACACCGCGAATATGTCGATCGCATCGCCCATCGGACCGTGAATGCGCTTGCCCAATATCGGATGCAGCCCCGACCGCAGCGTCAGCGGCAATCCCCGGCGGTAGGAAAAATAGGCCAGGCTGAGCCCCACCAGCGCATAGATCGCCCAGGCGTGGATGCCATAATGGTGGAAGGTGATGGCCATCGCCTCCCGCGCGGCCAATATCGTGCCAGGCTCCGCCTCTGGCGGAGAGATATAATGCTGAACCGGCTCAGCCACGCCGAAATACATGAGGCCAATGCCCATGCCCGCGGCAAACAGCATGGCGAGCCAGGACATATAGGGGAAATCGGGTTCGGAATCGTCGGGGCCAAGGCGCAGCCGTCCGGCCGGTCCAAATCCCAGCACCAGGACGACCACCACAAATGCCGCCACAGAGGCGACGTAGAACCATCCGAATGTGTCGATGGCCCAGCTTTGCGCGGCGCTGAATATCTGGTCCGACGCGCCCGGCGCGATCACAGTGCTGGACAGCATGAGGGCGACGATGATCGATGCCCCCCAGAATACGCGCGGATTCATCTGTGTCTTCATCCGCTTCCCCCTAATCTATGTGAAAGCGAAAATCAGCCGTGCGGGCGGATGTTCCGCGGATCATCCGTAGAAAAGCATCAGCAGCAGGCCGATTGCGGTCAGCAACAGGGAAAACCAGAGGAAGCCGAGGTCGGGCTTGTCGGGATCACGCATGGCTTTGCTCCTCGGCGCTGGCGACCGAACGGGCGAGCAGATCGTCAGTCACGGTCATGGTGAAAATGGGATCGGCATCGGCGGGCACTTCGGCGATGGCGTCGACGAAAGCCGCGCGCGTCGCAGGATCGTCATAGACCATCTTGCGGTCGAAGGCGGCGCGCCAGGTCGCTTCGTCGGGCCATTCGGCATAGCCGACGAAGCGTCCATCGGCGTCGCGATGCAGGCGCGACCCCAGACTGCCATATTTTTCACGGATAAGGTCAGTGCCGCGTCGCCAGGCGGCACGAAACTGATCCTCCTTGCCCGGATGGACCCGCCACCAATAGACAGCAACGAACATGCAGCGTGCCTCCTTGTTACGAAGACACAATGAGCCGGACGGGGCAGCGGTTCCGGCCGCGGCCCGCCCGATGCCGGTTTAGATGATGGTCTGGCCGGTCTTCGCCCAGTCGGCGGCGAAGCCTTCCAGACCCTTGTCGGTCAACACATGCTTGGACAGCATCTTGATGACAGCGGGCGGGGCGGTGATGACGTCGGCGCCGATCTTCGCGCATTCCAGCACATGGATCGGATGGCGCAGCGAGGCCGCCAGGATTTCGGTGTCGAACTGATAATTGTCGTAGATGAGGCGAATATCCTCGATCAGCTTCAGGCCATCAAAGCCATTATCGTCGTGACGGCCGACGAAGGGCGAAATGAAGCTGGCCCCCGCCTTCGCCGCGAGCAGCGCCTGGTTGGCCGAGAAGCAGAGCGTGACGTTGACCAGCGTGCCCTCGTCCGTCAGCGCCTTGCAGGTCTTGAGCCCGTCGATGGTGAGCGGCACCTTGATGCAGACATTGTCCGCGATCTTCCGCAGGATTTCTGCTTCCTTCATCATCGTTTCATGGTCGAGCGCCACGACTTCGGCGGACACGGGGCCATCGACGATGCCGCAGATTTCCTCCACCACTTCCATGAATTTGCGCCCTGACTTGTGGATCAGGGTCGGGTTGGTGGTGACGCCGTCCAGCAGGCCGGTGGCGGCCAGTTCGCGAATGTCGGCGGTGTCGGCGGTGTCGACGAAGAATTTCATGGGGATGCTCCGGGCAATTGGCGATTCGGCTCCCTTTAGCCTTTGGGGCCGGGATTCGCCATCGGTTGCCCGGACGCCGCCGGGTCGGTAAGGGCGCGATCACCTTTCCAAAGGATCACTGATGCGTTTCCCGATATTGCTGGCGGCGATAACGCTGCCCCTGATCGTTGCTCCGGCCCGCGCTGCCGAGGACACGCAGCTCTGGGTATCGGAAGCGCTGACGTTCAAGGCGGACGGCAATGACAGCGTCACACTGGACTTCAGCCAGCGCGCGCGGTCCGATGCGACCAGTGGCGGGGAACAGTCGCTCAGCCGCATCACCTGGGATCACAGGATAGCCGATGGCGTTCAGGTCGGCGGCGGCTTTGCCTATCTCAAAAGCGAAGTCGATCAGGAGCTGCGCTTTCACCAGCAACTGACCGTCACCTACGGCATATTGCAAAGCCGCACCCGGCTGGAGCAACGCTTCTTCGACAATGCCGATGAAGCCAGCTGGCGTCTGCGCGAACGGATCCAGGCGACGGTGCCGCTGGATGCCGACAAGAAGTGGGCGCTGGTCGGGGCTACGGAATTCTTCTTTCATCTGAACCGCGCGAAGCCCAGCGACAAGACGGGCCTGGCGGTCATGCGCCTGCAAGGCGGCATTCGTCGATCCCTGAGCAAATCCGTCGATATCCAGCTGCTCTACATGCGCCAGCAGACATTTCGCGACAATAAAGCCGACACATTCAACCATGTGCCCTGGCTATCGCTCAACTGGCGGATTTAGCGGCGGGGCTGTTTGCGCCGGCTGCGCCAGCGGGTAAGGACGCACCATGTCCTCCCGCGCGCGCGTCCTGCTCCTTAATGCCGCTCTTGGCCCGCTCGACTATCGGGTGCCGCACGGCATGCGGGTCGAGCATGGCAGCATCGTCGTCGCGCCATTGGGGCCGCGCCAGATCGTCGGCGTGGTATGGGAGGAGGACCGCTTTCCCGACGTCGAGAGCGTGGGCGACAATCGCCTGCGCAACCTGCTGGAGGTGGTGGACGCCCCGCCCTTGCCCGAACCGCTGCGCCGGCTGATCGAATGGACGGCGGACTATTATCTCAGCCCCCCGGCCGCGGTGCTGCGCATGGCGCTGTCGTCCATGTCCGCGCTGGAGGGGGCGCGCACGGTCATTGAATATCGCGCCACCGGCGCGGTGCCCGAACGGATGACCGAACAGCGCGCGCAGGCGCTGGAACGGATCGGCGAGCGGCAGGGGCTGATCCGCGAACTCGCGATGATCGGCGGGGTAAGCGACGCGGTGATCCGCGGCCTGATCAAGCAGGACATATTCGAGCCGGTGGAGGTGAGCGTCGACACGCCCTTCCCCATGCCCGATCCCGACCATGCCCCGCCCGCCCTGTCGGAGGCGCAGCGCGCCGCCGCCGGGCAGATGGCGGACGCGGTGCGGGCGGCCGATTTCGCGCCCTTCCTGCTCGACGGCGTTACCGGATCGGGCAAGACCGAAGTCTATTTCGAGGGGATCGCGGCTGCGATCCGGGCGGACCGGCAAGTGTTGGTGCTGCTGCCCGAAATCGCGCTGACAGAGCCGTTTCTGGAGCGGTTCGAAAAACGTTTCGGGTGCGTTCCAGTTAACTGGCACAGCGGCCTGCGGCAGAGCGAGCGGCGGCGGGCCTGGCGCGCCATCGCCAGCGGGCAGGCGCAGGTGGTGGTGGGCGCGCGGTCGGCGCTGTTCCTGCCCTATCCGAACCTGGGCCTTATCATCGTTGACGAAGCGCATGAGGCGAGTTTCAAGCAGGAAGACGGCGTCCATTATCATGCCCGCGACGTGGCGGTGATGCGCGGCCTCATTGAAAAATTCCCGGTCGTGCTGGCGTCGGCCACGCCCGCCATCGAGACGCGGCATCAGGTGGAACTGGGCCGCTATGCCGAAATCAAGCTGCCTTCGCGCTTTGGCGGCGCGGAAATGCCGGACATTCACGGCATCAACCTGCTTACCGACCCGCCGGAGCGCGGCCGCTGGATCGCGCCGCCGCTGGTCGCGGCAATCGACGAGACGATGGGACGGGGCGAACAAAGCCTGCTGTTCCTCAATCGGCGCGGCTATGCGCCGCTGACCCTGTGCCGCCATTGCGGCTATCGCTTCCAATGTCCCAATTGCACCGCCTGGATGGTCGAGCATCGGCTGACGCATCGACTGGCCTGCCATCATTGCGGCCATGTCATTCCCGCGCCGCGCCGCTGCCCGGAGTGCAAGGAGGAGGATAGCCTGGTCGCCTGCGGCCCCGGCGTCGAGCGCATCGCCGATGAGGTGAAGGCGCTCTGGCCGCAGGCGCGCACCGCCATCGCCACATCCGATACGCTCTGGTCGCCCGCGCGCGCCGCCGATTTCGTGAAGTCGGTGGAAGGGGGCGATGTCGACATCATCATCGGCACGCAATTGGTGACGAAGGGCTATCATTTCCCCAATCTGACGCTGGTGGGCGTTATCGACGCCGATCTGGGGCTGGAAGGCGGCGACCTGCGCGCGGCCGAACGCACGTTCCAGCAGGTGATGCAGGTCGCCGGACGCGCGGGACGCGGGGAAAAGCCGGGCCATGTCTTCATCCAGACCCGCATGCCCGAAAGCGAGGTCATCCAGGCGCTGATCGACGCGGACCCGGAGCGTTTCTATGTGGTGGAAACGGAAAACAGGCGACGCGCCAACGCCCCGCCCTTCGGCCGCTTCGCCGCGATCATCGTCTCGAGCGAGGATGCCGACGAAGCGGCGCAGACGGCCCGCCTGATCGGCAAGTCCGCCCCGGTGATCGAGGGGATGCGCGTCTATGGCCCCGCCCCCGCCCCGCTGGCCGTGCTGCGCGGGCGGCACCGCCACCGGCTATTGATCCATGCCAGCCGGCAGGTCGATATCCAGGCGGCGATTCGCGAATGGCTGGGCAATCTGGCCTGGAAATCGGGCACGCGCGTCGCGGTCGACGTCGACCCCTACAGCTTCATGTGATGACGACGCCGATCGCGAGCCCCTGCCGCAACCTGTGCGCGCTCGACCGGGATCGGGCGGCCTGCACGGGCTGCGGGCGAACGATCGAGGAAATCGTGCACTGGCGCAGCATGACCGACGCGCAGCGCGCCGCCGTCATGGCGCGGGTGTGCGACTTTGCGCCCCCTTCTCCGCCGCCTGCGCGTCGAACCGCGCCTTGAGCCGCAGCGCGGCGTCCCGCATGTCAGACCCGTGCGGCGAATAGGCGATGGGGTCGAGCAGGGTGGAGGCGGCTTCATAATCGCCGCGGATGGCCAGCGCATGGGCGAGATTGAAGCGATAATCGGGATTTTGCGGCAGGAGGGTGTAGGCCTTGTAAAGCCCGTCATAGCCAAGGTCGGGCATCTTGCCGCCGCGCATCGCATGATAGCGGTAGAATAGCGCCAGCGGCACCGGGTCTTCGGTATCGGCGCGGTTGGCGCGCACGATGGCGGTGAGCGCGGCCTTCCAATCGTCCGCGCTGTCGCTGTCATGGGCGCGGTCCAGAATGGCCTGCGCCCGCACCGCATAAGCGCGCGAGGATTGCGGGTCGATGGCGATCGCACACTCGGCATCGGCAAGGGCGGCCTCGCGCATGTCGGCTTTCCATTCCGCCTCGGCCAGCAATGCCAGAGCAGCGGCGCTTTGCGGGAATTTCGCTGCCGTCGCGCGGATCGACGACACCAGATCGGGCAGGTCTTCGGTCCGGGGACGATGGATCAGATGCAGTTCGTCCTCGATCAGCGCGCCGTCAGCCGCATCGACCGGGCTGACGGTGATGGCGCCCAATTGCATCTCGCCGGGCCTCAGCACCAGCATATTGGTCCGATGTCGCATATAGGCCTTGAGGTCCCTTTCCAGACTCTCCAGCCCCCCTGCGAAATAGCTGTCCAGTTCGCCCACCTCCCCACGCGCAAGATCGTTCAAATAGCGCGACAATTCGGCGCTGCGTCCGGTCTTGGCATTGAAATAATAATGGGTCAGCAGCCAGGCGGTGCCATAATATCTGTCGCCATCCGCGCGATTGAGCCCATCGGTGGTCTGCGCGAAAAGCTGCTTGAGCGGATAGGGCTGGCCCAGCACTAGTCCGGGGACGCGCGCCATCGGCACCTGCGCGAAGCGGATGGACCCGTCCTTGGGAAAATCGACGACCGAGAAATATTCCGCAAACCCCTCCACATACCAGGCCGGATAGGCAGCGGGGAAATAGTGCAGCATGAAATGATGGGTATATTCGTGGAACAATATCTGTTCCGCGTCGAACCCGAACATCCCGCCCTTCGACGAGCGGGACAGGAAGGCATAGGCGCTGCGATCGGACGTGGTATAAAAGCCAGCGATATTCGGATTGCGGGCCAGGTCCTTAACCTTGGCTTCGCTGGACAGAAGATAGACCTTCACCGGGCTGCCCCTATCCGCCGCTGTCTGGTCCGCTGCTGCCTGGCCCGCGGCGGTCTTGCCCGTCATCTTGCGCAGCAGATAGTCGAATTTTTCCAGCCGCTCCGCAAATTCGCGCAGCTTGTCGTCGTTGCCTTCGCTATAGACGGTGAAATGGTCAGTCCTTGCCTGCCACCACGCCGCCTGCGCATTGCCCGCGCCAGCCAGCAACAGGCCCCATGCCACCAGCAGCCGTCCCCACAAACGCATCATGCTCACCCCCTCACGTCCCCGCATCACGGTGACGCAAAAGGACATTGGGCGAAAGCCCAAATCTTTTCCGCTACTTGCCCTTTTCGCGCGCCAGCAGCGCCTGCTTGCGATCCAGCCCCCAGGCATAGCCGCCCAATGCGCCGTCGCTGCGCAGCACGCGATGACAGGGGATGAGGACGGCCAGCCGATTATCACCGCAGGCGCTGCCCGCCGCACGCATCGCGCCGGGGCGGCCGATGGCGGCGGCAATGTCGCCATAGCTGCGCGTTTCACCCGGCGGGATCGCGCGCAGCGCCGTCCAGACGGCCTGTTGAAAGGCGGTGCCCTCGACATCGGTGGGCAATGTCACGTCAGCGCGCGGGTCCTCGACCAGAGCGGCGACATGCCCGGCCATCGCGTCGAGCGCCGCGTCGGCCGGGCACAGGCGCGCATGGGGGAAGCGCGCGCGCAGGTCCGCCTCGCCCTCGCCAAAGCTGATCCGGCACAGCCCCTTGGCCGTGGCGGCGACCAGCACCGGCCCCAGGCTGGTGTCGGCCGTGCGCCAGCGGATCGTGACGCCGCGCCCGCCATCCTTCCAGGCTGACGGCGTCATGCCCAGATGGCGCTGCGCATCGGCATAGGCGCGGCTGGGGGCGGCATAGCCCGCATCATAGATGGCGTCGGTGATTCGCGCCTGCTCCCCCAGCGCCCTCTTCAGTCGCTCGGCCCGCAGCGCGCGGCTCCATCCCGCCGGCGTCATGCCGGTTTCCCGCTTGAACAGCCGATGGAAATGATGCGGGGCGTAACCGACATGGGCGGCGATGGCGTCCAGCTGGGGCGCCTCCTCCGCCGCCTCGATCATCGCGATCGCCGCTTCCACCGCCAGTCGGTCCCGCCCGACCTCATCCGGGCGACATCGCAGGCAGGCGCGGAAGCCCGCCGCGCGCGCGGCTGCCGGATCGGGCAGGAAGGACATATTGTCCCGCCGGGGATGACGCGCGGCGCAGCTGGGCTTGCAATAAATGCCGGTGGTGGACACGCAGCCCACGAAAAGCCCGTCCATCGCCCGGTCGCGCCGCAGGAAGGCGGCCCAGCAGGCATCGGGATCGGGCATGGTGGTGGTGGCGGGGCGAGTCATCTGGTGCATGGATATAGGAGATAAAGAGGGCGCGCGCGCCCTGCTTCCCGCGCCTTGCGGTCAAAGCATTTCGCCTTTTCCCGATTGCGCCGCGCCCGGCATTGCATATGAATGCGCCACGATGGTCGCCCTACTCCGCCGCTTCGCCCCCGTTCTTGGCCCTATCCTCGCGCTGCTGGCGCCGATGCCGCTCCATGCCGAGCAACAGGACATTGCCGCCGCCGCACGCGGGGTAGTGCGCGTGGCGCTGGTCGCGACCGATGGGTCCGACGCCTATTTCGTGGGCCATGGCAGCGGCTTTGCGGTCGCGCCGGACAAGGTGCTGACCAACGCCCATGTCGTCGAACTGGCGCGCGAGGAGCGCAATCTGGTGATCGGCGTCATCCCGTCCGAAGGCAGCAAGACCTATGGCGGGCGAATCATCGCCTATTCGCCCGGCAACGACCTGGCGCTCATCCAGCTGGAGGAAGGAAGCCTGCCGGTCAGCACCTTTTATGCGGGCGCGGTGGCGGACGGGCAGCATGTGACCGCCATCGGCTATCCCGGCACGGTCGACCGCGCGCAGGGCCTGGGCCTCAAGCAGATGGTCGAGCCGCTGGCGACGGTGAAGACCAGCGGCAACATATCGTCGGGGCGCGCGAGCCAAAGCTTCGACACGATCCTGCACACTGCGCCGCTCGCCGCGGGCAATAGCGGCGGGCCATTGGTCGATGATTGCGGCCGGGTGCTGGGCGTCAACAGTTTCGGGTCGATTTCCGACGGCAATGACGCGGAATTCGGCTTTGCCGTATCCTGGCGCGAAATCGCGTCCTTCCTGCGGCAGGCGGGCGTGGCGTCGCTGCATACGGTCGTCCCCTGCCGGTCGATGGCGGAGGCCGATGCCGCCGAAGCGTCGCTGACGCAGCGCGAGGCGCAGGCGAGCGAGCAAAAGGACCGCGCCGCCAGCCAGGCGCGCGACGCCGCGCTGGCCCGGGCGCGCGACGATGCGGAGCGCGATATCATCACCGCGCGCGAAAATGCGATGGCGGGCGCGGCGGTGCTGCTGGCGATCGCGGTGTTGGGGCTGGGCGCGGGCGGCCTGTTTTATACGCAGGGCAAGGAACGGCAGGCGACGTGGCTGCTGGCGGGCGGCGGCGTGGCGTTGCTCGGCGCGCTCGGCCTGTTCGTCTTCAAGCCCAGCTTCGACAGCATCGACGAGCGGGTGAAGATGCCGCAGGACAAGGGCGTGACCGCCAACAGCGCCTTCGCCTGGGCGGGCGACAATATCTGCAAGGTCGACCTGCCCCGCAGCCGCCTGACGGTGTCGCAGCCCAATGACATCGCCTTCAACTGGGCCGAGGGCGGCTGCGTCAATGGCGAGACGCAATATGGCGCGGACGGGACCGCGTGGCAGCGCACGACTGTTCCGGCGGAGGGCAATTATGTCTCCTCCAGTCGGTTCGACCCGGCCACCGGCACCTTGCGCGTGGAACGCTGGCTGCCTGACCTTGATACGATGGAAAAGCTGCGTGCGCTGGTAAAGGACAAATCCGTCAAGGGATGCGGCAGCGACCCCGACCTGCTGCGCCAGATCGCCACGCTGCGGTCCGACGCCGCCGCGCTGTTGCCCGCCCAGCCCAATGAGCGCATCGTCTATCATTGCCAGAAGGGACGGCTCGCGCCAGCCGACGACGCGCGATGAGCCGATCGCGGCGCCAGAAAAACTCAGGCAAATGGTCCGCTGTCCGACCTTAGGCCGGAATCGTGTCACATGACTTGCATAGTCATATGGGCACTGCTAACCGGCCCGCGACAGGGGTTCGGGACGGCATCACACCGCGCCCCTCTTTTTTGCACGAACTGCAAATATAGCGGAGGACGGAAAGCGCGTGGAGACTAGCGGCGGGATACAGGCCAGCCTCAGCGGCCGCTATGCGGTGGCGCTGTTTGATCTGGCGCGCGACGCACAGTCGCTCGACACCGTGGCCGGCAGTCTGGCCGCGCTGAAGGCGGCGCTGGCCGAATCGGCGGACTTCAAGGCGCTGATCAACAATCCGGTGTTGAGCCGCGACGCATCGGGCAAGACGATCGCCGCCGTCGCATCCGCCATGGGCACCGACCCGCTGACCACGAAATTCCTGGGCGTGCTGGCGCAGAACCGTCGCCTGGCCCAGTTGCCCGCGGTTATTCGCGCCTATGAAACCTTGCTGTCGAATCACAAGGGCGAGGCCCGCGCCGAAGTAACCAGCGCCCATCCGCTCGACGCCGATCAGGTCGCCGCCCTCGCCCGCAACCTGCGCGCCCGCGTCGGCCGGGACGTGGCGGTCAGCACCAAGGTCGATCCCGCGATCCTGGGCGGGCTGGTCGTCAAGATCGGCAGCCAGATGATCGATTCCTCCATTCGTACCCGTTTGAACACGCTCGCCCACGCGATGAAAGGCTGAAAGGCTGAACATGGATATCAACGCCGCAGAAATTTCGAAGGTCATCAAGGACCAGATCGCCAATTTCGGCACCGAAGCGCAGGTGAGCGAAGTCGGTTCCGTGCTGACCGTGGGTGACGGCATCGCCCGTGTCCATGGCCTCGACAATGTCCAGGCGGGCGAAATGGTCGAGTTCGCCAATGGCGTGCAGGGCATGGCGCTGAACTTGGAAGCCGACAATGTCGGCGTCGTGATCTTCGGCTCGGACGCCGAGATCAAGGAAGGCGACACCGTCAAGCGCACCGGCACCATCGTCGACGTGCCCGTGGGCAAGGGCCTGCTGGGCCGCGTCGTCGACGGCCTCGGCAACCCGATCGATGGCAAGGGGCCGATCCTCTATACCGAGCGCAAGCGCGTGGAAGTGAAGGCTCCAGGCATCATCCCGCGCAAGTCGGTGCACGAGCCCGTGCAGACCGGCCTCAAGGCCATCGACGCCCTGGTCCCCGTCGGCCGTGGCCAGCGCGAGCTGATCATCGGCGACCGTCAGACCGGCAAGACCGCCGTCGCGATCGACACCTTCATCAACCAGAAGGGCATCAACGCGGGCCACGATGAGAGCAAGAAGCTCTACTGCATCTACGTCGCGGTCGGCCAGAAGCGCTCGACCGTCGCGCAGATCGTCAAGCAGCTCGAGGAAAATGGCGCGATGGACTATTCCATTGTCGTCGCCGCGACCGCTTCGGAACCCGCGCCGCTCCAGTATCTCGCGCCCTATACCGGCGTGACGATGGGCGAATATTTCCGCGACAACGGCATGCACGCCGTCATCGTCTATGACGACCTGTCCAAACAGGCCGTCGCCTATCGCCAGATGTCGCTGCTGCTGCGTCGTCCTCCGGGCCGCGAAGCCTATCCGGGCGACGTTTTCTACCTGCACAGCCGCCTGCTGGAGCGCGCGGCCAAGATGAACGACGCCAACGGCGCCGGCTCGCTGACCGCGCTGCCGATCATCGAGACGCAGGCGGGCGACGTGTCGGCCTATATTCCGACCAACGTGATCTCCATCACCGACGGCCAGATCTTCCTCGAAACCAACCTTTTCTACCAGGGCATCCGTCCGGCCATCAACGTGGGCCTGTCGGTGTCGCGCGTCGGTTCCGCCGCGCAGACCAAGGCGATGAAGAAAGTGTCGGGCAGCATCAAGCTGGAGCTGGCGCAGTATCGCGAAATGGCGGCCTTCGCCCAGTTCGGTTCGGACCTCGACGCCTCGACGCAGAAGCTGCTCAATCGTGGCGCGCGCCTCACCGAATTGCTCAAGCAGCCGCAATTCTCGCCCCTGCCCTTCGAAGAGCAGACCGCGTCGATCTTCGCCGGCACCAACGGCTATCTCGACAATGTCGCCGTCAAGGATGTGACCCGTTACGAGGAAATGATGCTGGCCTATCTGCGCCACGATCATCCCGAAGTGCTGGCCGCGATCCGCGACAGCAAGGATCTGGGCGACGACGCCAAGGGCAAGCTCAAGGCCGCGCTCGACAGCTTCGGCAAGACTTTCGCATGATCGTCCGCGCCGCTCTCCTGCTCGCCCTAACCGCTGCGCACGCAATGGCGCAGGGTCAGGCGGCTGCGGGCGGCGCGCTGAACGGCCGCTGGACCGTCGATCTGTCCTCCAACGGAGACGGGAGCTACCTCAAGACCATGGACCTGACGCTCGATGCGAACGGCATGGTCAAGGGCAGCTTCTACGACAGCGACATCCAGGCCGGCCGGTGGAAGACGGCACGGGGCCGCACCTGCGTCAGCTTCCGCACCACGGACGGGGCCGGACCCTACCACACGGCGGCCTGCCTCGCGGGCGATCATGTGGAGGGCCAGACCTGGGCCGAACATCGCAATTTCCTGTTCAACTGGAACGCGCAGCGCGCGCAGTGACGGTCGGACGAAAGGGACCATAAGAGACTATGCCTAGCCTCAAGGAACTGAAAATTCGGATCGGGTCGGTCAAATCGACCCAGAAGATCACGAAGGCCAAGCAGATGGTCGCCGCCGCGAAGCTGCGCAAGGCGCAGGCCGCGGCCGAAGCCGCGCGCCCCTATAGCGAGCGGCTGGAAGCGGTCGTCGCCAGCCTGGCGACCAAGATAGCCGGTGGTTCGGGCGAAGGCGCCTCGCCGCTGCTCGCTGGCACCGGCAAGGATGACGTGCATCTGCTGGTCGTCGCCAACTCTGACCGTGGCCTTGCCGGCGCGTTCAACGCGAACATCGTCAAGGCCGCGCTCGCCAAGGCGCGCGCGCTGGAGCTGGACGGCAAGAAGGTGCAGTTCTACCTGATCGGGCGCAAGGGCCGTCCGGTCATCAACCGCACCTATCCCGGCAAGATCGTCGCGCAGTTCGACACCACGGGGGTCAAGGAACCCGGCTTCGATCAGGCCCAGGCGATCGCGCATGAGCTGACCGACATGTATCTGAACGGCAAGTTCGACGTCGCGCACCTCTTCTATTCGCGCTTCAAGTCGGCGCTGGCGCAGATTCCGACCGAACAGCAGATCATTCCGGTGAAGATCCCCGCCGATGCCGACCGCAACGCCATCCCCGCGACGGTCGAATATGAACCGAGCGAGGAAGCGATACTGGACGACCTGCTGCCGCGCAACGTGACGGTGCAGATCTTCAAGGCGCTGCTGGAAAACAACGCGTCGGAGCAGGGCGCGTCGATGACAGCGATGGACAATGCGACCCGCAACGCCGGCGACCTCATCAACAAGCTGACCATCCAGTATAACCGCAGCCGCCAGGCCGCGATCACCACCGAACTGGTCGAAATCATCTCGGGCGCCGAAGCCCTCTAAGTGCAGGCAAGGACAGAAGTCATGGCAACCACCAACAATGTAGGCCGCATTTCGCAGGTCATCGGCGCCGTCGTCGACGTGACCTTCCCCGATGCGCTCCCGGCGATCCTTTCGGCGCTGGAAACCAGCAACAACGGCCAGCGCCTGGTGCTGGAAGTCGCCCAGCATCTGGGTGAGAACACCGTCCGCACCATCGCGATGGACTCGACCGACGGTCTGACCCGCGGTCAGGAAGTGACCGACACCGGTGCGCAGATCAGCGTGCCTGTCGGCCCAGCCACCCTCGGCCGTATTCTGAACGTTGTCGGCGAGCCGATCGACGAGCGCGGCCCGGTCGCGACCGAGCTCAAGTCGCCGATCCATGCCAAGGCCCCCGAGTTCGTCGACCAGTCGACCGACGCGTCGATCCTCGTCACCGGCATCAAGGTCATCGACCTTCTCGCCCCCTATGCCAAGGGCGGCAAGATCGGCCTGTTCGGCGGCGCGGGCGTGGGCAAGACCGTGCTGATTCAGGAACTGATCAACAACATCGCCAAGGGCCATGGCGGCACGTCGGTGTTCGCGGGCGTGGGTGAACGGACCCGCGAGGGCAACGACCTCTATCATGAATTTCTCGATGCGGGCGTCATCGCCAAGGACGCCGACGGCAACGCGATCAGCGAAGGCTCAAAGGTCGCGCTGGTCTATGGCCAGATGAACGAGCCCCCGGGCGCCCGCGCCCGCGTCGCCCTGTCGGGCCTGACGATCGCCGAATATTTCCGCGACGTCGAGAACCAGGACGTGCTGTTCTTCGTCGACAATATCTTCCGCTTCACCCAGGCGGGCGCGGAAGTGTCGGCGCTGCTCGGCCGTATTCCCTCGGCCGTGGGCTATCAGCCGACCCTGTCGACCGACATGGGCGCGCTGCAGGAGCGCATCACGTCGACCAACAAGGGATCGATCACCTCGGTGCAGGCCGTCTACGTCCCCGCGGACGACTTGACCGACCCGGCGCCGGCGACCAGCTTCGCGCACCTTGACGCGACGACCGTGCTTAACCGCGCCATTTCCGAACTCGGCATCTATCCGGCGGTCGATCCGCTCGATTCGACCAGCCGTGTTCTGGAGCCGCGCGTCGTCGGCCAGGAACATTATGAAACCGCCCGCGCGGTTCAGGCGATCCTCCAGAAGTACAAGTCGCTTCAGGACATCATCGCCATTCTGGGCATGGACGAGCTGTCCGAAGAGGACAAGCTGACCGTCGCCCGCGCGCGCAAGATCCAGAAGTTCCTGTCGCAGCCCTTCCACGTCGCCGAAGTCTTCACCGGCATCAGCGGCAAGTTCGTCCAGATCGAGGACACGGTGAAGTCGTTCAAGGCCGTGGTCGAAGGCGAATATGACCACCTGCCCGAAAACGCCTTCTACATGGTCGGCGGCATCGACGAGGCGGTCGAAAAGGCCAAGAAGCTGGCGGCCGAAGCGGCGTAATAACAAACCCTCCCCTCCTTATAGGGAGGGGATTGAGGGGTGGGGAGCGAGCGAAGCGAGCTTCTTGCCTCTCGGCTAGGGCGCAGGCCATTGCTTCGCAATGGCACCCACCCTTGACCGGAGGCACGTGACTCCGGCCAACCCTCTCTGGAAGGGAGGGGCTAAGGAAATGAAAATGGCACTGCATTTCGAACTCGTGACCCCGGAAAAGCTGGTCCGCTCGGCCGAAGTCTATCAGGTCGTCGTGCCCGGCACCGATGGCGATTTCGGCGTGCTGGAGGGCCATGCGCCCTTCATGTCGACTGTGCGCGACGGGGCGATCCAGATTTTCGCCAGCGCTGGCGCCGCACCCGAAGTCATTCCGGTCGAAGGCGGCTTTGCCGAAGTGAATGAAAAGGGCCTGACGGTTCTGGCTGAAAAGGCCGGCTGACGCCCATTTTACGACAAGATAAAAAAGGGCCGCCCTCCACCACGGAGGCGCGGCCCTTTTCTGGTTAGCGCCTCCTTAACCTTGCGCATCTAGACCGACGACCGGTCGGGGAGTGCGCATGTCCTATCTGCTTGAGGATCTTGGCGGTCTGATCGTCGCGACGCTGCTCGCACCGGTGCTGCTGTGCTGCGCCGGCTTCGGGCTGCTGCGCCTGCTGGAGTGCCGGGGATTGGCGGCTACGGAAGACGTCTGGCCGCGCGCCGGCTGGGCCATGGTTCTGTCGCTTGCCATCTTACCGGTGCTGGATGCGCTCGCCATTCGGGCCATCGGCATGCCGGGCATGCTGCTCCTCAATGGCGCGCTCGCTCTGTTTGGCATCCGGCAACTGAGAGGCATCGCGTCTGCCTGTCGCGGCGCGGGCGTCTTTCTGCTGATCGCACTGGGCTGGTGGCTGATCTGCGCCTGGACCCTTGTGGATTTCGATCACGACGGGCGGCTCTATCAAAGCCTGGTCGTGTTCGACATGGTGAAGCACGCCGCCGTCGTCGAACAGATTGCGCGGCAGGGCATTCCCTTCACCGACCCCTTTTTCGCGCGCGACGGGATCGCGGGCTATTATCATTATTTCTACGTCTGGCCCGCCGCCATCCGCTGGGTCAGCGGCTTTCACATCTCGCCGGTCATGGCCTTTGCCGCCTGCGCCTATTGGACGGGCATCGCGGTCGTCGCCCTGCTGTGGCGCATTGCCGCTGATGCTAGCCTGATCCGGAAGGGATGCGGCCGACGCGCATTGATGCTCGCCATCCTGCTCTGCTTCGTCGCGGGCGCGGACCTCCTCTTCATGGCGCTGCGCTATCTGATGGTGGGGCGGATCGAACCGGAAATCGAGAATTGGAACAGCGAGATCCGCATGCTCGCCACCTCGACCATCTGGGTGCCGCATCACATCATGGCGCTGGTCGCGGGGTGGACCGGGCTGCTGCTCAACGCACGGGCCCGCAGAGGCGAAACGCCGCAGCGCCTGTGGCTCGCCGTCGCGGCTGGGGCCGCATATGCCAGCATGTTCGGCGCGTCGGTGTGGATCAGCCTGACCATCGCGCCTGTCCTCATGGTCTGGGGCGTGATGGCGCTATGGCGACGGGATGGCACGCTGCTGCTGTCGGGCGTCGTCGCCCTTTTGTTATCGGTGCCGCAATCCATCGACCTTCTCCATGGCCGAGCGCCCGATATTTTCCCGGTCGCGCTGCATGTCCGGCCCTTCACCCTGCTCTTCGCCGGTCATGACATGGCCGCGCAGCTGTGGAGCCTCATCCTCCTGCCGCTTAACTATGCGCTGGAATTCGGCTTCATGATGCTGGGCGCAGGCCTCTATGCCCGCAGCGTCCGGCCGACCGATGACGCCGGCCGCCCGGTGCGTGCGTTGTTGGTTGGAACTCTGATCGCGGGGCTGCTGGTCGCGAGTTTCCTGCAATCGGTCATCATCAACAATGACTTGGGCTGGCGCGCGGCGCTGTTCATCCTGGTGCCGCTGATGGTCTGGACGATGCGGGTGGCGCAGGAAGACCATGCCTTGCGGCGCTTTGGCGTTCCGGGTGCCTTGCTTCTGGCGCTGGGCCTTGCCGGCACGGCTTGGGACATTGTCGGCCTGCGCATCATTCGTGCCCCCGCCTTCCCCGTCCGCGCGATCGAAGTGAATGACGACCCCGCCATGGCCTATGCCCTGCGGGACGCCTATCGCTGGGCCGACGGGCATCTGCCCGAAGGCGCGACGCTCCAGCATAATCCGGTGCTCAAGCGCCGCGCGCTCGACTTTGGCCTTTATACCCGGCACTGGCCAGCGGTCGCGGACAGGGATGCCTTCCTGTTCGGGGCGGACCGGCACGCTGTCGCTGCCCGCGTGGCGCTGCTCGCCCCGATCTTTATCCGGCCGCTCACCCCTGCCCAATACCGGGATCGCGCCGCGCGCGGGCGGAGCGACACTCTGCTCTTCACCCGGCGCGATCCGGTCTGGAAGAAGCTGGGCGGCCCACCACGCGCCCTCCCCTGCCTCTACCGCACGGCCGATATCTGCATCGCATCCCCGACCCGAACGACGCTACCTGGAAAGACCCTGCCATGATCCTGATCCGCAGCCTCCTGCTGCTGGCGCTGGCCTATTGCGCCACCATCGCGCTGGGCTTTCTGCTCTATGTCGCGTTGATCCGCAGCCCGCTGCTGGGCGGCGTCGCCATCCTCTTTTACAGGGGCGTGGTAATTGCGGGCGTGATCGCATTCCTGCTGCTGGTCGCGGGAATCGTCGCGCGGCACCGGCTGCATCTGGCGCCGAAAACGCTTGTCGGCGCGGTCGCCCTCTCGCTCGCCTTCAACATCAGCTTCCTGATCGTCTTTCCCGTCACCTTCGACCGGTCGATCACCATGTTTCTGCTGGCGCGGATCGAGCGGCAGGACGGGCAGCTGGACCCCAGCGGCCTGGAACAGGTCTTTGTCCGCCAATATCTGGGCGACCTGCGCCAGATCGACCGGCGGATTGCCGAACAGAGCCTGTCGGGCACGATCCGGGTCGAGCGCGGCCGCATCCACATCACGCCGCAGGGCCGCAGGCTGCTGGAGGGCGCGCGGCTGGTGGGCGGATGGTTCGGCGCCGACCCGCGCTTCGTCACCGCGCCCGCGCCCGCCGCCCGCCGCCATTAGGCATTTATCAAAGTTTCCAGCCTATTCACCTTTTTCAGTCTTACATCGGTCCAAACGGGTTCGCCGGGCCGATCATGCAATGATGGCGGAGAAATATGAGCGCCTTTGGACGGAAGAATGGACCTGCCGGCGCCAAGCCCGGCTTTGGCGTTGCACGGCCGATGCAGGGCGGCGGAACCGCGACCAAGGAGGAGTTGCCGGTCGGCGGCGATCAGTTTCCGCCGCTGGATATCGCGTCCCTGCCCGGCGAAGCGCCCTTCGATCCGCTCGCCGCGCCGACCAGCCAGATGCAGCGCAACGCCGACGCGATGTCGCGCCTGTCCGAACGCGCCAATGCCGAGCATGTGCCCGACGCCGGGCCGCAGGGTTTTGAAGCCAGCGTCCACAAGATCAAGGAACAGGTGCTCCCCCGCCTGCTGGAACGGGTCGACCCCGAAGCGGCCGCGACGCTGACCAAGGATGAATTGGCGGAGGAATTCCGCCCGATCATCATGGAAGTGCTGGCGGAGCTGAAACTGACGCTCAACCGGCGCGAGCAGTTCGCGCTGGAAAAGGTGCTGGTTGACGAATTGCTGGGCCTGGGGCCGCTGGAGGAATTGCTGTCCGACCCGGACGTCAGCGACATCATGGTGAACGGCCCGGAACAGACCTATATCGAAAAGAAGGGCAAGCTCCAGATCGCGCCGATCAAGTTCCGCGACGAGGAGCATCTGTTCCAGATCGCGCAGCGCATCGTGAACAAGGTCGGCCGCCGCGTCGACCAGACCACGCCGCTGGCCGACGCCCGCCTGCCTGACGGGTCCCGCGTCAACGTCATCGTGCCGCCGCTCAGCCTGCGCGGCACGGCCATCTCCATTCGTAAATTCTCGGCCAAGCCGATCACCATCGACATGCTCGCCCAATGGGGCGCGATGAGCCCCAAGATGGCGACTGCGCTCAAGATCGCGGGCGCGTGCCGGTTCAACATCGTCATTTCGGGCGGCACCGGCTCGGGCAAGACAACGATGCTCAACGCCCTGTCGAAGATGATCGATCCGGGCGAGCGCGTGCTGACGATCGAGGACGCCGCCGAACTGCGCCTGCAACAGCCGCACTGGCTGCCGCTCGAAACGCGTCCGCCAAACCTGGAGGGTCAGGGCGCGATCACCATCGGAGATCTCGTCAAGAACGCACTGCGTATGCGGCCGGATCGCATCATCCTGGGCGAAATTCGTGGCGCGGAATGTTTCGATCTGCTCGCCGCGATGAACACCGGCCATGACGGCTCCATGTGCACGCTGCACGCCAACTCCCCGCGCGAGTGCCTGGGCCGTATGGAAAACATGATCCTGATGGGCGACATCAAGATCCCGAAGGAAGCGATTTCAAAGCAGATCGCCGATTCGGTCGACCTCATCGTGCAGGTGAAGCGCCTGCGCGACGGCTCGCGCCGCGTCACCAACGTCACCGAAGTCATCGGCATGGAAGGCGACGTCATCGTCACGCAGGAACTGTTCAAGTTCGAATATCATGACGAGGATGACAGCGGAAAGATCGTGGGCGAATATCGATCCATGGGCCTTCGCCCCTACACGCTGGACAAGGCGCGGATGTTCGGTTTCGACCAGCCGTTCCTGGAAGCCTGCTTGTAACATTGCGCGGCGGGCGGGGAATATTCCCCGCCGCCCCCTTGCGCGCCTCTGTTCACAACGGCACATCTGCCTTCATCCGCGATGAAGAGAGGATTGCTGCCATGAACCGTCTCGTTCCGATTGGCCTGGCGATTGCCGGCCTTGCCCTGCCCGCCATGCCGCTGCTGGCGCAGCATGATGCCCATGCCGGCCACCAGATGGCCGCCGATCCCATCGCCGCCGCTGTCGCTGCCCCCACGCGCAAGCCCGCCAATGTCGCGCGCGACCAATATCGCCATCCGGCAGAAACGCTGGCCTTTTTTGGCGTGACACCGATGCAGACCGTGGTCGAATATTCCCCCAGCGGCGGCTGGTATAGCGAAATCCTGGCCCCGCTGATCCGCGATCATGGCACTTTCTACGCCTTGCAACCGAGCGGCAGCTATCTGGATGGCTATAAGAGCTTCCTGGCATCCAACCCGGTCTATGACCAAGTGAAGCTGGTCGCCTATCCAGAGGAAGCCGCCAGCATTCCGGCGGGCAGCGTCGATACGGTGCTGACCTTCCGCAATGTCCACAACATGGTCATGGGCGGCAAGGCGGCCGACACGTTCAAGGCCTTCTACACGATGCTGAAGCCCGGCGGCACGCTGGGGGTGGTCGATCACCGTCTGCCGGAGGATCGCGACAGCGCGGCCGAAATGAAGAGCGGCTATCTCAAAGTCTCGACCGTTCGCAAATTGGCCGAGGATGCCGGGTTTGAATATGTCGGCGCGTCCGAAGTGAATGCCAACCCCAAGGATACGGCCGATTGGGACAAGGGCGTGTGGACCCTGCCGCCGGTGCTGCGCAACAAAGACGTCGACAAGGACAAATATCTGGGCATCGGCGAAAGCGATCGCATGACACTGAAATTCCGCAAGCCGGCCGCCTGACCGGATCGTCCGGCAAGCCGCTTGCGTAGGGACGCAGGCAGGCTAAGGCGGGGGCGTGACTGCCCCCGCCCGCCCCCATCGCCCGCTATTCGCCATTGCGCTGCGCCTGACCGCCGTCATCTGCCTGTCGGTCATGTTCATCACCGTCCGGCTGGCGAGCGAGCGCGGCGTGCATGTCATCGAATCCCTTTTCTATCGCCAGGCGCTGGCCCTGCCGGTGGTCGCGCTCTGGCTGATGTCGGCAGGCGGGCTGGCGACCGTTCGCACCAAGAGGATCGGCGTGCATGCCAGCCGGATGGCCATTGGCCTCACCGGCATGTGCCTCAATTTCCTGTCCTACATCCTGTTGCCGCCCGCTGAAGCCGCGACGATAGGCTTCACCATGCCGATATTCGGCACCATTTTATCGGCAGTCATTCTGCGCGAAGCAACCGGATGGCATCGCTGGGGCGCGGTGGCGCTGGGCTTCGTCGGCGTGCTGGTGATGATACGGCCGGATGCGGGCCATTTCCCGATCCAGGGGGTTGCTGTCGCCATCGCCGCTGCGCTGGTGACGGCAAGCGTCAGCCTGGTCCTGCGCGAGCTTGGTCGCACGGAACCGGCCGGTGTCGTCGTCTTCTGGTTCACGACCCTGTCGATGATCCCGCTGGGACTGGCAATGCCGTTCGTGGCGAAAAATCATGATCTGATGACATGGGGGCTGTTGCTGATGATCGGCCTGTTCGGCGGCATCGCGCAGCTATGTCTGACCGCCGCGCTGCGCTGGGGGCCGGTGTCCGTCGTTCTGCCGATGGATTATAGCGCGATCATCTGGACCACGTTGCTCGGCGTGGCGATCGGCGAGAATTGGCCGCTCACCACCACCTGGATCGGCGCGGCGCTGATCGTCGCCAGCGGCCTCTATATCGCCTGGCGCGAACATCTCCGCGCCAGGCGACCGGTCGTCAGCGCAGCAGTTCCGCCTCGAGGCTGATATCCGCCTTCAGCAGCTTGGAAATGGGGCAATTGGCCTTTGCCTTGGCCGCAAGCTCCTGGAATGTCTCATCATCGGCGCCCGGAATGGTCGCCTTGAGCGACAGGCGGCTGGCGGTGACGGCAAAGCCGCCATCCTGCTGTTCCAGCGTCACGACCGCGCTGGTTTCCATCTTTTCCGCGGTCAACCCGGCTTCGCCCAGAATCATCGACAGCGCCATGGTGAAGCAGGACGCATGGGCGGCGGCGATCAGTTCTTCGGGATTGCTGCCCGGCACGCCCTCGAACCGGGTGGCGAAACCATAGGGATAGGCGTCGAGCGCGCCGCTCTGGGTCGAGATCGTGCCCTTCCCGTCTTTCAGGCCGCCGCTCCAGGCCGCCGATCCGCTGCGATTGATCTTCATATGCGTCTCCATGCCAAAGAAAGGGGGAACCCCTGCGGCCCCGCCTTGTTGCCTTTAGATAGGTAATTTCATGCAGGAGAGTGACAATGACCGATTTCATGACCGACAGCCGGCATGACCTGATCGCGTCCGACCGGGTGGAAGGCACGGCCGTCTATAATCGCCAAGGCGAGCATCTGGGCAAGATCGACAATTTCATGGTCGAAAAGCGCAGCGGCCAGGTCCGCTATGCCGTGCTGTCCTTTGGCGGATTCCTCGGCATTGGCAATGACCATTATCCGCTGCCCTGGTCGATCCTGACCTATGACACTGACAAGGGCGGCTATGTCATCGACCTGGACAAGCAGGTGCTGGACAATGCGCCGCGCTACGCTGCCGATGCCCGCCCCGATTATGACGAGGCCTATGGCCGCAACGTCTACCAATATTATGGCGTGGTCTATCCTTGGTGAGCGCGGAACCAACCATCTGAAGAGGGGGCGGCAGCATGGCGCTGCCGCCCCCTTCTGTTTCTGCATGGCGACATTCAGGCACATTTGAACGCCGATCTATTGTCTACCATTTATATAGACTATATCGGTTGCTCCCATCACGATGAGGAGAAGGACCATGAACCGATTCGGATTTGCCGGCAGCCACGGGTCGCCCGTGGTGCTGACCGTGCCGGGCCTCAATAACAGCGGGCCGGATCATTGGCAGACGCTGTGGGAAGAGGAGCGCGGCGATTGCCAGCGCGTGGACCTGGGCCGTTGGGCCAGCCCCAATCGCAACGCCTGGGTCACGCGCCTCGATGCGGCAATCCGCCAGATCGACGGGCCGGTGATCCTGGCGGCGCACAGCCTGGGCTGCATCACCGTGGCCTGGTGGGGAGCACTGCAAAATCAGGCCTATGGCTGGCCTGTGACCGGGGCGTTGCTGGTCGCGCCGCCCGATTGCGACCGGGCCGAAACGCCCGACATGATCGGCAATTTCGGCCCCGTGCCGCGATCGCCGCTGCCCTTCCCATCGATCCTGGTCGCCAGCCGGGACGACCCCTATATTTTCTTCGAACGCGCCCACAGCATGGGCAAATTTTGGGGCAGCCGCTTTGTCGATGCGGGTCATTGCGGGCATATCAATGCGCGATCGGGGCTTGGGGACTGGGCTTTCGGTCAAAATCTGCTCGATGAACTGATCGACGACGCGCACGGCCTGACGCTGGGCGCTGAGGCCGCACCAGTCCCGCCTCGCCAGAGGTCGGTGCCGACCCGTGACACTGGGCCGGCTGCGCCGCGATAAACCTGAGACGTGCATTTATCCGGGTGGGACAAGGCAAACTTGACCGCCCTTCATTTTTCCTTCTTTGTCTACCTTTGCGATTGAGATAAAAGCAGCGACAAGAGGTGCTCATGACCGACCAACGACCGATTGATTACCGCCATGCGCGCGCCGACGGCATGCGCGGCGATATCGTCGCCAGCATCGACAAGGTGCGCGACGTGCTGGACCAGCTCCGCTTCGGGTCGATCACGCTGACGGTTCATGACGGCCGTGTGGTCCAGATCGACGTTACCGAAAAGACGCGACTGACCGCCTGAAGCAACGACCATAGCCGTTCCGGGCTCGCGCCCGATCGGCCCCATGCGGTTTGGGGGTGAGCCGCATGATGTGACCTTCTGTCATTCCCGCACAGACCTGTGGCTTTGACCGGACCGCCGGAAATGCCGCGATCAACAACCACCGGACAGCCGGAAAGGGATTTGTCATGATTGCGCGTTTCCTGTTGCTCGCGAGCGTCGCGAGCGCATCCTTCATCCTGCCTGCCGCGCATGCGCAGGACAGCGCACCGGACCAAGCGGACACGGCCATCGTCGGCGGCGCCATCGTTGTCACCGCGCGCCGACGCGCCGAAGAGTTGCAGGATGTGCCGCTCTCCGTCTCCGTCCTGAATGCCGAGGCGATCGAGCAGACCGGCAGCTATAATATCCAGCGGCTGACGCAGTTGCAGCCGACGCTGCAATTTTATTCCACCAACCCGCGCAACAGCTCCATCAACATTCGCGGGATCGGCGCGCCGCTTGGCCTGACCAATGACGGCATCGAACAGGGCGTGGGCATCTATATCGACCAGGTCTATTATAACCGGGTCGCCGCCGCGACGCTGGATTTCGTCGATATCGAACAGGTGGAGGTGCTGCGCGGGCCGCAGGGCACGCTCTATGGCAAGAACACGACCGCCGGCGCGATCAACATCACCACCCGCGCCCCCAGCTTCAGCTATGAAGGCAAGGCGGAAATCTCGGTCGGCAATCTTGGCTTCAAACAGGCCAAGGCGACGGTGTCGGGACCGATTACCGATCGGCTGGCGGTGCGCATCGGCGCGTCCGTGACCGACCGAAACGGCACAATCTACAATGTCGCCACCAATCAGCGCGTCAACAGCCAGGATTTCCTGGGCCTCAAAGCTTCCCTGCTGTGGAAGGCCACCGATACGCTGAGCTTCACCCTGTCGGGCGATTATAACCTTCAAAACCCGGTCTGCTGCGCGCAAATCTATGCCGGCTATGGTCCGACCCAGCGCACGGCCAACCGCCAATATCCGGCGCTGACGGCGGCGCTGGGCTATCAGGTGCCGAGCACCAATCCCTATGATCGCCTGACCGACCTGGACGCTGCGCTGCGCGCCCGCAATGAAATGGGCGGTGCGTCGCTGCGCGCCGAATGGGACCTTGGCCCCGGCACGCTGACGTCGGTGTCGGCCTATCGCTACTGGGACTGGCAGCCGTCCAACGACCGCGATTTCACCGGCCTTGATATCACCGCCAAATCGCAGAACCCGACCCAGCAAAAACAATGGACGCAGGAATTGCGCTATGCGCAGGAAGGGCAGACGATCGACTTTGTCGTCGGCGCGTTCGCCTTTCACCAGACGATCCACACCACCGGCAGCCAGGTGCAGGGCGCAGACGCCAGCGCATGGCTGCTCAACCCATCCAGCCCGCTCTCGCAAATCCCGGCCGTGCTGGAAGGGCTGACCGCCGACAATGACATTCGCCTCAAGAACAGCAGCGCCGCGCTGTTCGGCCAGCTGACCTGGCATGTGACCGATCGGCTCAGCCTTCAGCCGGGGCTGCGGCTCAACTATGACCGCAAGACCGGCAGCTATGATTCGGTCGTCACCGGCACCGCGTCGGACGGCACGCGTCAGACCGTCACCTTCGCCAGCACCGATCCCTGGATCGTCGCGCAGCGTGGCGTGCTGGCGCCGCAGTCCTTCGACGCGAAGTTCAGTGACTGGAACCTGTCCTGGGACCTGACGGCATCCTATGAAGTCAGCGACGATGTGATGGCCTATGCCACCTGGTCGCGGGCCTTCAAATCTGGTGGCATCAATTTGAACGGAGTGCCGCTGGACGCGAACGGCAACCCCCAGCTTAACGTGGCGACCGTCAAGCCGGAGAAGGTCAATCATTATGAAGTCGGCCTGAAAACGCAATTCTGGGACAGGCGCGCAACGCTCAACCTGAGCGGCTTCTGGACCGAGATCCGCGATTATCAGGCGATCGTCAACAATGGCCAGAACAGCGTTCTGCGCGGCTATCTCGCCAATGCGGACAAGGTGCGGGTGCGCGGCGTGGAGGCGGATTTTTCGGTCCGCCCGTCCGATCGCGTCAACGCCTATGCGAGCGGCGCCTATACTGATCCCAAATATCTGCGCTTCACCAACGCCCCCTGCCCGCCCGAACTGTCGGGCGGATCGTCCAGCCCCGTGACCTGCGACATATCCGGCCAGTTGCTGCCCGGCATTTCCAAATATTCGCTGTCCTATGGCGTGGAATTCAACGTCCCGACCGCGGTGCTGGGCGGGGACGGGCAATTTTATCTCGGCTGGGACGGCAGCTATCGCTCGACCTTCTCGTCCAACGCGTCGCGCTCCATCTACATGGATATCAAGGGATACAGCCTCAACAATCTGCGCCTGGGCTTCCGCAACAGCGACGGGATCAATGTCTATGGCTGGGTGCGCAACATCTTCGATCAAAATTATATGGAAGTGCTGGCCACCACGCCCGGCAATACGGGCCTCATCGCCGGCCAGCCAGGCGACCCGCGCACCTATGGCCTCACCATCAAGGCGGACTTTTAGGAACGGCCCCCTGGGGAGGAGCGACATGGCAGTGCCGCTCCTCTTCCCTTTGCATCATTTGCGCGACGCCCGCCGCTGGGGTAGAGCGCGCTCATGTCTACGACCTTCACGATCGACACCGCGACGAGCCGCGCCACGCCGACGCCCGCGCCCATGAAGCGGCTGACCGTGCCCGCCATCCAGCGGCGCAAGGTCGACGGGCGGACCGCCGAACCGCTGGTGATGCTGACCGCCTATACCGCGCGGCAGGCGCAACTGCTCGATCCGCATTGCGACATGCTGCTGGTGGGCGATTCGCTGGGCCAGGTGATTTACGGCCTGCCCTCCACCCTGCCGGTGACGCTGGACATGATGATCGCCCATGGCGCGGCGGTGGTGCGCGGCAGCTATCACAGCGTCGTCATCGTCGACATGCCCTTTGGCAGCTATGAAGCATCGCCACAGCAGGCCTTTGCCAGCGCCAGCCGCATTCTTGCCGAAACCGGCGCGGCGGGCGTCAAGCTGGAGGGCGGGGAGGCCATGGCCGACACCATCGCCTTCCTGAGCCAGCGCGGCATCCCGGTGATGGCGCATATCGGCCTGACGCCCCAGGCGGTGAACGCGCTGGGTGGCTATGGCGCGCGCGGCAAGAGCGAGGCGGAACATGCCAAGATCGTGGGCGACGCCCGCGCGGTCGCATCCGCCGGCGCCTTCGCCATGGTGGTCGAAGGCGTGATGGAGGAACTGGCCGACATCATCACCGATGCTGTGGCGGTGCCGGTCATCGGCATCGGCGCGTCGGCGCGCTGCGACGGGCAGGTGCTGGTCGCCGAAGACATGCTGGGCATGTTCGAGCGCACGCCCCGCTTCGTCAAACGCTATGGCGCCATGGCCGAAACCATCAGCGACGCCGCCGCCCGCTATGCCGCCGATGTGCGCAGCCGCGCCTTCCCCACCGCCGATCAGGTCTATCGCCCCAAAAAGTGATTTGCCTGTGGCATAAGCGCCGCTATTGATCGCGCCTTCTGCCAGACGTTTCTGATCCATTTCTCGGAGAATATCGTGGCCCTGACGCCGCAAAATAGCGAAGCCTTCATGCGCGAGGTCGATGACGCCGTCCGCCAGGACCAGCTGACGACCTTCTGGCAACGCTATGGCCGCATCCTCATTGTCCTGCTGGTCGTGGGCTTGGCGGCCTTTGGCGGCTGGCTTTACTGGCAGCATCATCAGAAAACGCAGTCGGAAGCGGTGTCGGAACAGATGGATACGCTGCTCGACACGGCGGTGGGCGGCGGCACGCCCGACGCGAAGCAGCTGGACGCGCTGACCAAGGCCAGCCAGCCGGGCTATCGCGCGTCGGCGCTGCTGGTGCAGGCGGGCGTCGCCGCGCGCAAGGGCGATGCGAAGGCCGCGATCGCCGCCTATCGCGCCATCGCGGCGGACGACAGCCTGGACCAGCCCTATCGCGATCTGGCGCTGATCCGCCAGACCTCGCTGGAATTTGACAGCCTGAAACCCCAGCAGGTGGTCGACCGGCTGAAGCCGCTGGCGGTGGAAGGCGCGCCCTGGTTCGGCAGCGCGGGTGAACTGGTCGCCATCGCCTATATGAAGATGGGCAAGAATGACCTGGCCGGCCCGATGTTCGCGGCCATGGCCAAGGATGAGAAGGTGCCGCAGTCGATCCGTTCACGCGCGCGTCAGATGGCGGGCGTCATGGGTATCGACGCGGTGGAGATACCGGCGGAGCCGAGCGAGGGATGAGCGACAAGATGGCGATGGTGAGCATGAAAAGCCTGGCGCCTGTGGGCCGCGCCGTGACCGTGGCGGCGATGATCGCTTTGCTGGCTGGTTGCGGCATCGTCGGCGGCAAGAAGGGCGGCCCCAAGACGCCGGTCGTCGGCAACCGCGTGTCGATCCTGTCCAACGAACAGGGCGTGGAAGTGGACCCGGCGCTGGCGGACGTGCCCGTCACCCTGCCCGCCCCCTATGTCAACGACAGCTGGAGCCAGCCGGGCGGCAATTCGGCCAAGGCGATGGGCCATGTCTCGCTGGCCGGATCGCCCAGCCAGGCGTGGACCGTCTCCATCCAGGGCAGCAAGCCCCAGGCGCGCCTCGCCGCGTCGCCGGTGGTTGCGGACGGCAAGCTCTATGTCATCGACGCGGGCGCGCATGTCATCGCCTTCGACGCCGCAAGCGGATCGAAACTGTGGCAGACATCGTTGCCGGCCGAAGGCAATGGCCGCGCCCTGTTCGGCGGCGGCGTCAGCGTGCTGGGCGACCGTCTGTTCGCCAGCACGGGCGTCGGTGACGTGGTCGCGATGGAAGCGGCAACCGGCAAAATCCTGTGGCAGAAGCATCTGGGTGGCCCGCTGCGCGGCGCGCCGACGCTGGAAAATGGCCATGTCTATGTCATGGGCCAGGACAACCAGATTTTTGCGCTGAACCAGAGCGATGGCGTCACCCAATGGACCGACAGCGGCACGCTGCAGGTGACGGGTATTTTCGGCGTGGCAGCACCCGCCGCCGCGCAGGGCACGGTGATCGCCGGCTACAGCTCTGGCGAAATTTCGGCCTATCGCTACGAGAATGGCCGATCGCTCTGGGGTGACGCACTGTCGCGCACCAGCATTTCGACCGCCGTCGCCACGCTGACCGACATCGACGCCGATCCGGTGATCGACCGCGGCCGCGTGTTCGCGATCGGCCAGGGCGGCCGCATGGCGAGCTATGAACTGACCAGCGGCCAGCGCATCTGGGAAATCAATATCGCGGGCATTTCGACCCCGGCGGTGGTGGGCGAATGGGTGTTCGCCGTCACCAGCGACGCCAAGCTGCTGTGCGTATCGCGCGCCACCGGCAAGATTCGCTGGATCAGCCAGTTGCGCCGCTGGGTGAAAGAAAAGAAGAAGGACAAGGCGATCCGCTGGACCGGCCCGGTGCTGGCCGGCGGCCGCCTGATCGTCGTGTCCACGCGGGGCGAACTGGTCTATGTCGACCCCGCGTCGGGCGATGTGCAGTCGACGGTCGACATGAAGCGGTCCATGTCGCTGTCCCCGGTCGTCGCCAACAGCATGCTTTACATCTTGGCCGATGACGGAAAACTGACGGCGTTCCGTTAAGCCGCACACTCATGCTAAGCGTGCTCCTGCGCAGGCAGGGGGCGGGGTCCAGCCGATGGGCCAGCCCCCTGCCCGCGCGGGAGCATCTGTTTTTTGACTGGAAGGAAAAGGGCCATGCTGCCGACCGTAGCGATCGTGGGACGGCCTAATGTGGGCAAGTCCACCCTGTTCAACCGCCTGGTCGGCAAGAAGCTGGCGCTGGTGGATGACCAGCCGGGCGTCACGCGCGACCGGCGGGAGGGCGAGGCGCATCTTCTGGGGCTGGACTTCACCATCATCGACACCGCCGGTTATGAGGACGAAGACCCGCAGTCGCTCCCCGGCCGGATGCGTCTCCAGACACAGGCGGCGGTCGAAAATTGCGATGTCGCCCTGTTCCTGGTCGACGCGCGCGCGGGCATCACACCGCTGGACGAGGAGATCGCCCGCTGGCTGCGCGAAGGCGATGCGCCGGTCGTGCTGGTCGCCAACAAGGCGGAAGGGAAATCGTCGGAAGGCGGCGTCATGGAAGCCTTTGGGCTGGGCCTTGGCGAACCCATCCCCTTTTCCGCCGAACATGGCCAGGGCATGGCCGACCTGTTCCAGGCCCTGCTGCCCCATCTCGACCGCGAGGAGGGAGATGAGCCGGAAGCCGCCGGCGACAGCGAAGCCGACATGGAGAACGCGCCGCTCAAACTGGCGATCGTGGGCCGCCCGAACGCAGGAAAGTCCACACTTATCAACAGGTTGTTGGGTGAAAACCGGTTGCTGACGGGGCCGGAGGCCGGCATCACCCGTGATAGCATCGCCGTCGACTGGAGCTGGACCAGCCGGGATGGGCTGGAACGGCCCGTGCGCCTCATCGACACAGCGGGCATGCGCAAGCGCGCCAAGGTTCAGGACAAGCTCGAAAAGCTGGCGGTATCCGATGGCCTGAACGCTGTGAACTTCGCCGAAGTGGTCGTGCTGTTGCTCGATTCCACGCGCGGGCTGGAGGCGCAGGATCTGCGCATCGCCGACAAGGTGCTGGTGGAAGGGCGCGCGCTCGTCATCGCGCTCAACAAATGGGATACGGTCGACAATGGCTCCGCCCTCTATCAGGGCATCAAGCAGGCGCTGTCCGACGGTCTGGCGCAGGTGCGCGGCGTGCCGATCATGACGGTGTCGGCCGCGACCGGAAAGGGCCTGGATGACCTGATCCATGTCGCCTTCGAAACCCGCACCGCCTGGTCGCAGCGCATTTCCACCGGCATTTTGAACCGCTGGTTCGAACGCGCGCTGGAGGCCAATCCCCCGCCCGCGCCCGGCGGCAAGCGCATCAAGCTGCGCTACATCACGCAGAACAAGACGCGGCCGCCGACCTTCGTACTGTTCGGCACCCGGCTTGACGAACTGCCCGAAAGCTATCGCCGCTATCTGGTGAACGGCATCCGCAAGGAACTGGGCTTTGGCGCGGTGCCGGTGCGGTTGACGCTGCGCAGCGCGAAGAACCCTTTTGGCAAATGAGGATGCGCCCGTCGCGATCAATGCGCGGGGGATGAAATGCCCCTGGCCCGCATTGCGCGCCGCGCGCGCGATGCGGGGCGCGCGCGAAATTGTGATCGAGGCGGATGATCCGATCGCGGGCGCGGAGCTGGCGGCGCTTGCCGCGCAAAATGGCTGGTATTTCAGTGAAATGGGGCAGGACCGCTATCTGCTGAGCCATCCCGACAGCGCCCCGGAATCGCGCAGAATTTAACCGCCTGTTTACGCGTGCCCCTTATGTTCGGCACGGCATGCATGGGGCATGTGAGGGAGTGGCGGGTGCTGCATCAACAATCCGATCTGGTGGACTTCACCGAGCTGGCGCGTGCGCGCGCGGAGCTGGGCGCGGCCTATTTGCGCATCCTGAGCTATTTCAAGGAAGACGGCATCAAGTCGATCCATGAAATTGAGGAAGCCATGCGGACCCGCAATGCGACCGCGCTGGTGCGCCCGGCCCACACGCTGAAGGGCGAGTCGGCGCAGTTCTGCGCGCATCGCCTGTCCGCGCTCGCCGAAACGATCGAGATGACTGCCCGGCGCTGTGTCGAAATGCATGAGACGCCCGACGAATTGATCGAAACGGTGGTCGCGCTGCGTCCCTGCTTCAGCGAAACCGTGGCGCTGCTCGATCGGGACGCCAATCCGCTGGCGGCGCGCCGTCCGACAGGCTTTGGTCGCCGCGTGACGGCGCCGCAGCCCAGTTTCGGCCGCGCCAGTTAGGTTCAGTCTTGAACTGAAACGCATCATGCCCCCATATGAGCGGCATGACACGCTTTTCCCTGCTCGACCTGGTCCCCGTCCGCGAAGGCAGCGACGTCGCGTCCGCGCTGGCGCAGACAGCTGACCTTGCCGCCCATGCCGAACGCCTTGGCTATCATCGTTTCTGGGTGGCCGAGCATCATGGCATGGCGGGCATTGCATCGGCCGCGACCGCCGTCGTGCTGGCGCATATCGGCCATGCCACCTCCACCATGCGCATCGGCGCGGGCGGCATCATGCTGCCCAATCATGCGCCGCTGGTGATCGCCGAACAGTTCGGGACATTGGACGCGCTGTTTCCCGGCCGCATCGACCTTGGCCTTGGCCGCGCGCCGGGATCGGACCAGAAGGTCGCGCAGGCGATCCGCCGCAATTTGAGCGGCGGCGTCGACCAGTTTCCCCGTGACGTGATGGAATTGCAGGCTTTCCTGGCCGGCGACGACCGGCTGGGCATAGAGGCGACGCCGGGCGCGGGCGCGAACGTGCCGCTGTGGATCTTGGGCTCAAGCCTCTATGGCGCGCAACTCGCCGCGGCGCTCGGTCTTCCCTATGCCTTCGCCTCGCATTTCGCGCCGGCTGCGCTGGACGAGGCGATCGCCCTCTACCGCCGCGACTTTCGCCCGTCCGCCCAGCTCCACCGGCCCTATGTGATGGCGGCCTATAATGTCTTTGCCGCCGATAGCCAGGAGGAGGCCACGCTCCTCGCCAGTTCGATGCAGCAAGCCTTTGTGCGGCTGCGCACCGGCCAGCCGGGCAAGCTGCAACCGCCGGTGCCCGGCTATCTCGATAGCCTGCCTGCGCCGGGGCGCGCGATGCTGGCCGATGTGATGAATGTGTCGAGCATCGGCACCCGGCAGGATGTCGAACGCGATCTGGCCGCCTTTCTCACGCGCACGCAGGCCGACGAAATCATGCTGACCGGGCAGATTTACGATCCCGAAGCGCGCAAGCACAGCTTTGCCATCGCCATGGCCGCTGCGCAGGCGATCACGGCGCGCGCACCAGAACCGGTTGATCTTTGATCCGCGCGGGGCCAAGCCGCCCTCCGCTCAGCAATGCCGCCGCGCCCGGAGCGATCCGGCGCAGTGTCGATCCGATCGCGATGACAGTGATCAGCACGATCAGCGGCTGAAGGACCAGGTAGAGGGGATAAAGGGGCGATCCCATGTCGCCGGTGAGTTTGCCGATCAGCGGCCCGCCCAGCCAGATCAGGATCAGGTGGGCGCAGAACAGGAAGAACATATAGGGTTCGATCCGCAGCAACAGCCCCCGCGCGCCCGATCCCGCCAGCGCCCAGGCGATCCGCCAGAAGGCGACGGCGGCGGTAATGCGCACGCTCATGTCAATCGCGCGCTGCACCGTCGTCCATTCGCCGTTCCCTACCGCCACGGCACGGTAAAGCTGCACCATCATCAGCAAGAGGAAGGGCACCAGCGCAAGCCACAACGGCAGGCGCGCAACGGTCTGCTCCGCACCCTGCCGCCGCGCCAAAATCCCGATGACGAAGAAGAACAGGATCGACGCGCGCATCAGCACCGGCGGTCCCAGCCCCGCCACCTGCGCCGCCGCCGCGATCAGGGCGAGCAGGATCAGCATCCATCCGGGCAACCGCACCAGCAAGGGCGCGGCCAGCATGCACAGGAACAGGTCGCGCAGGAACGGCATTTGCACGTTGATGTCGGGATTGCGCGTCAGGATGAACAATTCCTGCGCCACCCACTCCAGCGAACTGGGCGTCGGCGCCTGAAGGTGGAACAGCAACGCCGCGCCCGATACGAACAGGATGGCCAGCGCATTCCACAAGACCATCGGCAGCAAAATGGTGCGCGCCTTGCGCGCGACATGGGTGGTCCAGGCGCGCGATGTGCCCGATCCCGCCACCAGCCAGCCGGAAATCAGGCCCAGGAGCGGCACCGCGCTGCGCCCGAACACCTCCATCAGCGTCCAGCGCAGCGTGTCCTGCCCGGTGCCGCGCAAGGCCGCCAGCGCGATGCCGTTCAGCCCGGTCCAGGCATGGACATAGACCACGCCCAATATGCAGATGACGCGCGCGATGGCGATGGCGTCGGATCGGCGGGCGCGGTCGGCAACTATCGTTTCGGACAAGAAAGCATCCTGTATTTAAGCTGGCGCTTCTAATGCGTGAAGCTGATCCATGTTCCCTTGTCCGGCCTGTGCAAGCAATCGGGATGACAGCCCCGGACGCAGCTAAGCCAAAATTTACCTCTTGCTCCTAGAGCCTTGATGTTTGCCGGATCGTGATCGGCGCCAAGGAAACGGATGCATCATGTCCTATATGTCGGACGCCCAGAGTTTCGCCGCGTCGACCACGCCGGATCATCCCCATTCCATGGGCATGGTGTTCCAGATCGCCGGGTCCAGTTCCAAGGTGCTGATCGACGCTCAGCGGCTGGGCATATTGGGCCAGGACGCCGACCCTTGCGTCGCCATGGCGGGACAGGTCGGCAGCCAGGTCAAGATGCGGGTCGGGGCCAGCTGGGCGATCGCCAGCGTACGCGCCATGGCGCTGGATCAGGCGACGCACAGCGTCATTGCCGACATTGATTTTCTGGGCGAAGGCGATGAGGAGCCGGCGACGGGGTGCATTCATCATTTCCGGCGCGGCATCACCCGCTATCCCACGCCCGGCACCGACATCTTCCCGGTGTCGAGCGCCGACATGCAGCAAATCTACGCCGCCGACGACCGCGCCAATGTGGAGATCGGCACCGTCTACCCCACCAGCGACACGCGCGCGGCGCTGTATGTCGATTCGATGCTGGGCAAGCATTTCGCGCTGCTGGGATCGACCGGCACCGGCAAATCGACCAGCGCGGCGCTGATCCTGCACCGCATCTGCGACCTGTCGCCCCAGGGGCATATCGTCATGATCGACCCCCATGGCGAATATGGCGCCGCCTTCGCGCAGAATGGCGCGGTCTATGACGTCAGCAATCTGGCGCTGCCCTATTGGCTGATGAATTTCGAGGAACATTGCGAGGTGTTCGTGACCTCGCAGGGTGCCGACCGCACCGTCGACAGCGATATCCTGGCCAAGTGCCTGCTCGCCGCGCGGTCGAAGAACCGGCTGGCCGACAGCATCGGCCGCCTGACGGTGGATTCGCCCGTGCCCTATCTGCTGTCCGACCTCACCACCATCCTCCAGAACGAGATGGGAAAGCTGGACAAGGGCACCGGCGCGCTCCCCTATATGCGGCTCAAGACCAAGATTGACGAGATCAAGGCCGATCCGCGCTACAGCTTCATGTTTTCGGGCATGCTGGTCGCGGACACGATGCAGCAGTTCATTGCCAAGATTTTCCGCCTGCCCTCCGATGGCAAGCCCATTTCCATCATCGACGTGTCGGCCATGCCATCCGACATCACATCGACCGTGGTGTCGGTGCTGTCGCGGCTGGTGTTCGACTATGCCATCTGGGCACGGGACGAGCCGCAGCGGCCGATCCTGCTGGTGTGCGAGGAGGCGCATCGCTACATCCCCGCCTCCACCAGCGGGTCGGGGCAAGCCGTGCGCAAGATATTGGAGCGGATCGCCAAGGAAGGCCGCAAATATGGCGTATCACTGGGCCTCATCACGCAGCGCCCGTCGGACCTTGCCGAAGGCGTGCTGTCGCAATGCGGCACCATCATCGCCATGCGCCTCAACAATGATCGCGACCAGGCGTTCGTAAAGGCGGCGATGCCCGAAGGCGCGCGCGGATTTCTGGACAGCATCCCCGCGCTTCGCAACCGCGAGGCGATCATCTGCGGGGAAGGCGTCGCCGTGCCGATCCGCGTCGCGCTCGACACGCTGGAGCCGCAGCGACGCCCGGCGTCGAGCGACCCCAGCTTCACCGACCTGTGGCGTCAATCGGGCGGCGAGCAGGATATTCTGGCGCGCACCATCACCCGCTGGCGCAGCCAGGGGCGCTGACGGCTTAGCCGACCGGGGTGATGCGCCCGGCCGGTTCGGCTTCGCTGTTCACGCTTTCGCGGCATTGTTCGGCATGGACCGGCGCCATCAGCTTCGCCTTGCGCCAGCCGCCGTGCAGATACACCGCCGCTGCCAGCAGCAGCGCGGTCAGCGACCCGACGGGGAAGCTCAGCCACAGGGCGTTCGCGTCCAGCACCGGATAGGCGAGATGATAAAAGCCCAGCCGCACCGCGAACAATGTGAAGATGAGAATCAGCAGCGGCGCGACCACCACGCCATTGGCGCGCATGACGCCGAACAGGATCATGGTGCAGCCAAAGAAGATGAAGCTCCAGCTGGCGAGCAGCTGCATCGTCCAGGCTGCCGCGATTGCCGCCTGATTATCGCCCAGGAACAGCGCCAGCAGCGGTTCGTGGAACAACAGAATGACCAGGACCATTGCGCTGGTCACGGCCAGCAGATAGCCCAGGCCATAGCCGGTGATGCGGCTGATCCGGTCCCACCGCGCCGCACCGATATTCTGCGCCGCCATCGCGCTGACCGCCGCGCCCATCGCCATCGCCGGCATCTGAAGATAGGTCCATATCTGCTGCGCCGCGCCATAGGCGGCCGTCACCAGCAGCCCCTCGCGGTTGACGAGGCCGATCATGACCAGGCCCGACAGGGACATGACGATCATCTGCAACCCCATCGGCAATCCCTTGCCCAGCAGCACGCGCATCTGGTCGGCGGCAGGCCAGAGGTAGCGCAGTTCCGCGCCACGCAGCCGCAGCGGCATGTCCTTGGCGTAGATGAAGGCGACGACGCCGATCAGGCTGATGAACCCGGCCGCCGCCGTCGCCGCCGCAGACCCCGCAATGCCGAAGGCCGGAACCGGCCCAAGCCCCAGGATCAGCACGGGATTGAGCACCAGGTCAATGGCGACGCTGACAATCATGAAGATGAGCGGGGTGCGCGCGTCGCCCGCGCCGCGCAGGCCCATCATGATCATGACGACCAGCAAGGTCGCTGGCATGGCGAAGAAGATGACGCGCAGATAAACGAGCGCCAGGTCGAACGCCTCCTGCGGCGTCGCGAGCAACCGCAGCAATGCGGGCGCGCCGATCCAGCCGGCGATGGCGACGCCCAGCCCCAGCATCGAACAAAAGCCGACCGCCGTACCGAACGCGCGGCGCGCCGCGTCGATATCCTTCGCGCCGACCGACTGGGCGACCACCACGGTCGAGGCCATGCCGAACCCGAACACGACCGAGAACATGAGGAACATGATGATATTGGCGTTGGCGGTCGCCGCCAGCGCCTGCGCGCCCAGGAAGCGGCCAACCCAGATGGCGTTGATCGAGCCATTCAAGGACTGGAGGATGTTGGACGCCAGCGTCGGCATGGCAAAGAGCAGCAGCGTCGATCCGATCGCCCCCTGCGTCAGGTCCTTGCTGCCTGATTCGCGTGTCGCCATTGTCTGCACCTCCCCACGCAGGCTGGATAAGGAAGCGGACCATGGCCGCCACCGTTCGCCCTGAGCCTGTCGAAGGGCCGTTCTTCTATCAAGGAAGAACAGGGCTTCGACAAGCTCAGCCCGAACGGGTCATATGCCCGGGCTTATCCCAACCGTTCCAGTGCCGCTTTCAGCCGCTCGGCCTCGGCGGTCTTTTCGGCATGGTCCTCGCGCGCCTTGGCGACGGCTTCAGGCTTGGCCTTTTCCACGAAACTGGCGTTGGACAGGCGACCGCCCAGCGAATCGCGTTCCTTTTCCGCCCCGGCCAGCGCCTTGGCAAGCCGCGCCTTTTCCGCCGCAATGTCGATCACGCCTTCCAGCGGCAGGATGAAGGTCGCTTCGTCCAGGACGATTTGCGCCGCGCCGCCAGCGGGCGGTTCGCCAAGGCTCAGGCTCTCCACCCGGCCCAGCCGCGCCAGCGCCACGCCCTGCCGGTCCAGCCGGCGATGCGTATCCTCCGCCGCGCCGCTCACGACCATCGGCAGCTTCGCGCCGGGCGGCACATTGAGTTCGGTGCGCGCGGTGCGGATCGCACTCACCAGCCGGATCAGCCAGTCGATTTCCGCCTGCGCTTGCCTGTCGACGGCGGCCAGCGCCTGCGGCCATTGCGCGACGATCAATTCGTTCGCGCGCTTGCCGGTCAGGTTCCATAACTCTTCCGTTATGAATGGCATGAACGGGTGCAGCATGACGAGGATCTGGTCGAACGCCCAGCCCGCGACGGCGCGGGTTTCATCGTCCATCGCGCCCTTAGTCAGCTCGATATACCAGTCGCAAAACTGGTCCCAGACGAAGTGATAGATGGCGTTGGCCGCCGCGTCGAAGCGCAGTTCGGCCATCGCCGTGTCGATCGCCTGCACGCAGCCGACCGTTTCTGCGATGATCCAGCGATTGACCGGCAGCGTGGCGGCGGGCGCTTCATGGGTCGCGGAGGCCGTAATCCCATTGGACTGGAGGAAGCGCGCCGCATTCCACAGCTTGGTCGCGAAATTGCGATAGCCCTCGACCCGCTTCTCATCCATCTTCACGTCGCGGCCCTGGCTTTCCATCGCCGCCATGAAGAAGCGCAGCGCGTCCGCGCCGAACCGATCGATCAGGCCCAGCGGATCGACGACATTGCCCTTGGACTTGGACATTTTCTGCCCATCCGCCGCGCGAACGAGGCCATGGAGATAGAGTTTGCGCCACGGGACATCCCCCATGAACTCTTGTCCCATCATCGCCATGCGCGCGTCCCAGAAGAACAATATGTCGAACCCGGAAATCAGCAGGTCATTGGGATAATGACGCGCGAGCAAGCTCTGACCCGTTCGGGCTGAGCCTGTCGAAGCCCTGTCCTTGTTTTCAGAAGACAAAGACTGCCCTTCGACAAGCTCAGGGCGAACGGCGGTTGATTCTTCGGGCCAGCCAAGCGTGCCGAACGGCCATAGCGCCGAGGAGAACCACGTGTCGAGCACGTCGGGATCGCGGGTCAGCGCCTTGTTGCCTGCCAGCGTCTGCGCTTCGGCTTCGGTTTCAGCGACATAGCTGTTGCCGTCCGCGTCGAACCATGCCGGAATCCGGTGCCCCCACCACAGTTGCCGCGAGACGCACCAGGGCTGGATATTCTCCATCCAGTTGAAGAAGGTCTTTTCCCACGTCCTTGGCACGATCTCGATCGCGCCGTCGCGCACGGCCTGCATCGGCGCCTGCGCCAGCTTTGCGGCGTCGACATACCATTGATCGGTCAGCCAGGGTTCGATGACGACACCCGACCGGTCGCCGAAGGGAGTCTGGATGGTGCGCGGTTCGAAATCGGCCGTGACCTCCTCGCCTTCCTTGTTTTTCGTCACATGCGGCACGAGGAAGCCCTGCGCCTTCATCTCCGCCACCACGGCTTCGCGCGCGCCATCGACGCCGTCGCGCTTGAAGCGGTGCAGCCCCAGAAAAGCCTCGGGGATCAGGCCGTCGGCGGTCTGGACGACATTGGCGTCGGCATCCAGCATGTTGAGCATGTCGCCCGCCTTGAAGCCCGCACGCTTGCCGACTTCGAAGTCGTTGAAGTCATGCCCCGGCGTGATCTTGACCGCGCCCGTGCCCAATTCCGGGTCGGCATGATCGTCCGCGACGATGGGGATGCGCCGGCCCGTTATGGGCAAAATTATCTCCTTGCCGATCACATCCTTGTACCGCGCGTCGTCGGGATGCACCGCGACCGCCATGTCAGCCAGCATGGTTTCGGGCCGAGTCGTCGCCACCACGATATGATCGCTGCCGTCAGCCAGGGTCACGCCATCGGCCAGCGGATAGCGGAAGCGCCAGAAACCGCCCTTGGTCTCGACCGTCTCGACCTCAAGGTCCGAAATGGCGGAGCGGAAATGCGGGTCCCAATTGACCAGCCTTTTGTCACGGTAGAGCAGGCCGCGCTTGTGCAACTCCACGAACACCTTGACCACGGCCTTTGAAAAGCCCTCATCCATGGTGAAGCGTTCATTCGCCCAGTCCATCGAACAGCCAAGCCGCCGCAGCTGGCGCGTGATCGCGCCGCCGCTTTCGGCTTTCCACTCCCACACCTTGGCGATGAAATCCTCGCGGCTGTAATCGGTGCGCTTTTCGCCCTTGGCGTTGAGCTGGCGCTCCACCACCATCTGCGTCGCAATGCCGGCATGGTCGGTGCCCACCACCCACAGCGCATCCTTGCCGCGCAGCCGTTCGTAGCGGATGACGATATCCTGCAACGTATTGTCCAGCGCATGGCCGATATGCAGGCTGCCCGTCACATTGGGCGGCGGGTTGACGATGGTGAAGGGCGTGGCGTCGGGGCGGTCGGGGCGGAACAGCCCCTTTTCCTCCCAATGCTGATACCAGCGGGCTTCGATGGACGCGGGGTCGAATGTCTTGGGCAGCTCGGTCATGACAGCGCCCTTAAAGGCCCTGCCCGCTCCATTCCAGCGAAACTATCAGCCGATCCAGCGCCATATGCCCGCCGCCCGGCCCGCCAGAGGCATATGCGCCCAGGTCGCGGCCAGCCATAGCACCACGCCGCCCGCCAAGGCATGAGCGCCGAACTGCCCGAAGCGCGCGCGCCCCGCCGCGATGGCGGCAAAGGGCCAATAGCTGGTTTTCGCCTCCCATTCCCGCCATTGCGCCGGTTGCAGCTGTTCTTTCTTGCGGTCCTGCAAGGCCGCGCCGACGAGCGACAGGATCAGGATGGCGAGCGCGACGATGATATTCTTCGCCACCGGGTAGACCAGAATATGGCTCAGCCCCCACAGGGCAAAGGCCCAGAGCATCGGATGGCGCGTGACTGCAAACACGCCCTTGGCCTGCGCCGGCACCCGCACCGCGCCATCCGGGTCGGGCATCGCCGGATTGCCGATCAGCGACCCCATCAGCAGCACCGACGCCAGCAGCATGACGATGGTCGCAATGGCCCACAGACCATCGCCCACCGGCCAGAGCATATTCGTTACGGTTTCGGAACGATAGGCGACGACCAGCCACCCCAGGGTCGCAAAGGCCACCAGCGAATAGAGCGCCAGAAACCCCTTCTCCGCCACCCGCCCCACAATCGGCGCGCGCAGGGGATGGGACAGAAGGAAATGCGTGCCGACAAAGGCAATCGCTGCGATCATCACCATCGACATGGCCGCCCCCTATCCAAGGAAGCGACCAGTCTATCACAGCGCGCGCAGCTGTCTATTTTGCTGTCCATTTGTCGAGCCAGCCCAGCGCCTCGCCATACCATTGCAGCGAGTTTTTCGGCTTCAGCACCCAATGATTTTCATCGGGAAAGACCAGCAGCTTCGAGGGGATATTCCGCCGTTGCAGCGCGGTGAAAGCCGCCAGCCCCTGGGTATAGGGAATGCGGAAATCCTTTTCGCCCGTCACCACCAGCATCGGCGTCTTCCACTGGGCGACATGATTGACCGGGTTCCATTTCTCGAATTCCTGCGGCACCTCGAAATAAGGGCCGCCATGTTCCCATTCGTCGAACCACAGCTCCTCGGTTTCATAGGCCATGGCCCGCGCGTCGAACACGCCGTCATGCTGGACCAGGCATTTGAACCCGTCGGGCCACTGCCCCGCGATCCAGTTCATCATATAGCCGCCATAGCTGGCGCCGAGCGCGCAGGCATTGCCGGCATCCGCCTGCCCGTCCTGCGCCGCAGCCGCCGCCAGGCCCAGTTTCAGGTCTTCCAGCGGCTTGCCGCCCCAGTCCTTGCTGATGCTGTCGGTAAAGGCCTGACCATAGCCGGTGGAGCCGTGGAAATCGACGATCACCGCGGCATAGCCATGGGCGGCGAACGCCTTGGGGTTCCAGCGATAGGACCAGCTGTCGCTGAAGCTGCCCTGCGGCCCGCCATGGACTAGGAAGGCGACGGGCAGCTTGCCGGTCGCGCCTTTCGGCTTGACGATCTGCCCCCAGACGGTGTCGCCATTGGCGCCCTTGAAGCTGTAGCGTTCGACCGACACATCATCGACGCCCGCCAGCTTATCGGCGTTGACCTGGGTCAGACGCACCGGCTTGCCCCTAGCGGGCATCTTCCAGAAATCAGCGGGCGACTGGATGCTGTCGAGCGCGTAGACGAACCCGCCCTGCGGCAAGGGAATGACGCTGCCGGCATGGCCCTTGCCGGTCAGGCGCGTCACCTTGCCAGACGCGACATCGACCCGGAATACCGGATTGTCGAGCACGTCATTGGCCGTCACCAGCAATGACTTGCCGTCCGCCGCCCAGGCGATCGACCCGACCGACCGGTCCCATCCTTCCGTCAGCGCACGGGTTTCGCCGGTCGCGATGTTGCGCAGCGTCAGCACCAGCTGGTCCGCTTCATAACCCGGCCGCTTCATCGCCGCATAGGCCAGCCATTGTCCGTCCGGCGAGACCGCCGGCATCGTGTCGGTGGCGTCATTGGCGTCGGTCAGGTTGGTCGGCGCGGCGCTGCCGTCGGCGGGCGTCGCAAAAATGTCGAGATTAGTCGACAGCGGCTCGATCCGCCCCGCCTCCCGCAGAGTGAAGAACAGGGTCTTGCCATCCTTGCTCCAGGCCATCTCCTCCGCGCCGCCAAAGGGCTTTGACGGGCTGTCGCCGACCAGTCCGCCCATCACCGACACGGCAGGGCCGCCCGCGACAGGCATGACGAAAATCTGCGACCGCTGGCCATCCGACCATGTGTCCCAATGGCGCACGAACAGCTGGTCATAGACGCGGCCGCTGCCCGCATCCGCCGGCGCGTCGGGCTTCACATCGTCCAGCGTCTTCGCGCCTATCGGACGGTCGGCCCAAAGCGCGACCTTCATGCCATCGGGGCTGAGCAGGAAGCCGGAAATGCCACCGGGCGCCTTGCTGATCTGCACCGGATCGCCGCCGCTCAGCGATACGCGCCAGAGTTGGTCGTCGCCGCTCGCGTCCGACTGAAAATAGAGCGCCGATCCGTCGGGCGAAAAAACGGGCGAGGCTTCATTCTTGTCCGCCATCGAAGCGATCTTGCGCGGTGCTTGGCCCGGCTTGTCGATGGCAAGCAGATACAGGTCGGTGCGCCCACGATTGGCGGCCAGGTCGGTGCTGCGCAGCTGATAGGCCAGCCATTTGCCGTCCGGGGAAACCGCCGGCGCGCCGATCCGGTCAAGATTCACCATGTCGGCCGGCGTGAACGGCCGGGCAAGCGCGGGCGCGCAGGCCAGCGCCATCGCGCCGATGCCCGCAAGCAGCAAAGTCTTCATGCATATCGTCCCATGTCGTGCAGGCGGCGCCCGGACCCGATAGGGTCGTGCGCCGTCAGGATGACATGGGTCTAGGCCGCTGCGCCAGCGGCCGCAAGGCCAGCCTTAACGACCGGTGATGCGCGCGATTTCCTTGGCCACCATATCCTCGACCAGCGCAGGCAGGCGCGCATCGAGCCATTCCTTGAGCATCGGCCGCAGCATGGAGCGGACCAGGCCGTCGAGCGTGTTTTCCTCGCCATCGCGCGGCGCGACCAGCATGGAGGACAGCGCGGAAAGCGAATGGCGCGCGGCCACTTCGCTTTCGACCGAAAGGATCGTATCGTCGCCCTTCGGATCGGACGGTTTGGCGGCAGCAGCTTTGGGAGCGGGCATCACTTCCTCCTCCGCGACCTCATCGGTCAATTCCAGCACTTCGTCGATCGCGGGCGCGACCGGGGCGGACGTCGTCCGGGCGCTGTCGCCGCGCGTGCGGCGGGGCGCGGCCTGCACCGCCTCCTCGCCTTCTTCGGCGATGATCCGCTTGATGGACGAGAGTATCTCTTCCATCGAGGGTTCCTTGGTCATGTCACCCATGGATAGTCCCCGTCCAAAATCCATTGCGCAGCAATACCGCCTTAGAATTACCTGACCCGGTTAACAAGCAGTTAAGGCTGGCGGGCCGTCGCGGGATCGACTTTGGCATCCTGCGCAGGCGTGTCAACGGTGCGCGTCGCCACGGGCGTCGGCGCTGCGCCCCAATCCCAGTCGAACCATTTGCCCTCGACCCGGTCATAATTGACCATCGGATCATAAAGGGTGCCGCTTTCCAGCCCCAGATCCTTGGCTTCGGCATGGCCCATCGCGGCGAGCAGTGAGAAGCCGGCGACATAGGCGTTGCGCTGCGCCGACACCAGTTCGACCCGCGCGATCAGCGCTTCCTGCTCGGCGTTGAGGATGTCGAGGATGGTGCGGCTGCCCACCGAATTTTCCGCCCGCACGCCTTCCAGCGACAGAGCGGTGGCGTCGACCGCCTTGCGGCTGGACTGGATCGTCTGGAGCGATGCCTGCCAGCTGGCATAGGCCGCGCGCGTCTGCGCGATGACGTTGCGCTCGGTTTCAATCTCCTGCTCGATCGCCTGCGATTCGAGCGCTTGGTTCTGCCGCACCTGCGCGGCGGGCCGTCCGCCCTGGTAGAGCGGGATCGTCAGCTGGACGCCGGCGGCGGCCTGCTTGTTGATCTGCGGCCCTTCGATGCTGTTGCCATCCGCGTCGAGCGCCGTGCTGTCGAGCGAATGGAGATAGTTGGTATAGCCCGCCTGGGTGAAGGCGGAAACGGTGGGCAACACGGTGCCGCGCGCCGCCTTCACGTCATAGCGCCGGGCCTCGCGCTGCTTCTTGGCGGACAATATGTCGGGATTGTCATTGAGCGCGACGCGAACCGCGATCGACGGATCGGCCGGCAGGCCGGGAAGCTGCGGCGGCGGCTCCAGCGCGTCGGGCGCTTCCCCGACCAGCGCGATATAATTTTCGCGGCTGGTGATGAGGTTGGCCTGCGCGGTCTGAAGGTCGGACCGCGCCAGCGCCAGTCGCGATTCGGACTGGGCCACGTCGGTGCGCGTCAGGTCGCCGACCTCGAACCGGTCGTTGGTCGCCTGAAGATTGACCTCCAGCACATTCACATTGGCTTGGTTGAGCGACACGATCGCGCTGTCGCGGATCACGTCCATATAGGCCGCGACCGTTTGCGAGAAAATGCTGGCTTCCGTGCCGCGAAGGCCCGCCTGCCCCGCCTCCACCCGCACTTGCGCGGCCTTGACGCTGTTGCGCACGGACCCGCCGGAATAAATCGGCACGCTCAAGGACGCTTGGGCGTTCAGCGTGCGCTGGGGTGAGGTGAAGCTGATCGTGGGCTTGAGGATGCTCTCACTATAACTGCCCTGGACGTCGGCGGCCGGGCGGCCATTCGCCTTCTGGATCGGCACATTCTCGTCGGTCGCACGCTGCCCCGCGCGCGCGCCGGTCAGCGTCGGGTTCGACGCATAGGCCTTCGCCAGCGCGCCCTGCAGCGTTTCGGCATGCGCGGGCAGGCTGATGGCGGAAGACAGCAACAGCAGGGCAGCTGCGGCATGGTGCCGTTTATAGGTGCGCTTGCCTGTCATCTCCCCCGCTCATCCTCCTTCTAGAACGTAAACGTCTTGGCCGCGCCGAACCCGGGCAAGGCCACCATTTCGATATCCGCCAGGCTGTTGAGCCCCAGCGCGCCGCCGACCATCCGACCCGCGCACAGCCGCGTGACGCCACGGTCGATGATCCCGGTCACGACGCGGGCGCCATCGGCAAGCTGCTGAACGAGTGCGGCGGGAACTTCCTCCACCGCACCGTCGATGAACAATATGTCATAGGGCGCGCCGTCGGGCGCCCCTTGGGCCAGCGCACCGCGCACGACCGTCATGCCCGGCACGGCGATTTCGGGGCCGCCCTCTTCTTCCACCGCCGTCACCTGCGCGCCCATTTCGGCAAGCAGCGCCGCGCTATATCCGGTCGCCGCGCCGATCAGCAGCACCTTGTCACCCGCGTCGACCTGCGCTTCCTTGAGCAGCCGTCCCGTCACCAGCGGCGCATTGAGCGCGCGGCCGCCGTTCAGCGGGATGGGACGGTCGATATAGGTCATGGCGCGGCGCTCGGCGGGCACATAATCTTCCCGCGGCACCCGGGCCATCACGGCGATCACGCGCTGGTCATCCACGTCGCTGGTGCGCAACTGGCTTTCGACCATGGCGGTCCGCATCGAAGAATAGGTCTGCTCGCTCACGATAGTTCCTCGCTTGGCACAACTGTATTGGCAATGCAATACACTAAGGAGATCATCGGACCTCTAAATCAGCGGGCGCGCCGCGCCAAGCCGCTTTGCAAGAAGGCGCCCAAGATTCTTGAGCCACCGCCGCGCCATCCGGCTTGACTTTGCCGCCAAAGCCGCACATTTGCGGCCACCCACTGCCGAGGCCCGATGGCGGAGTGGTTACGCAGAGGACTGCAAATCCTTGCACGCCGGTTCGATTCCGGCTCGGGCCTCCAAAATTCTGTTTGGCGACGTCTGCCCACAGTTGAAAAACCCCTGATTTCCGGTAGTTTATGGGCATTCTCTGATTGTCAGTGGATGCCCTGTTTGCCTGCAATTGCGAATGATTGGGGCCTAATTTGGGGGCCCAAAAGGCCCCAGCAGAATCGAGGCCCCCAATGGTGCTAACCGATACCGCTATCCGCAATGCCAAGCCCGCAGATAAGCCTTACAAGGTTACTGACTCCCAAGGTTTGTATCTGCTCGTCAATCCAAGAGGCAGCAAGCTGTGGCGAATCAAATACCGGATCGACGGCGTAGAACGGAAACTGTCGCTCGGGGCGTATCCCGAGATTACCTTGGCCGAGGCGCGCGCTGCCAGGGATGCCGCCCGTAGGCAGCTGGCTCATGCGATCGATCCCAACGTAGCCAAACGACAAGCCCGCATTGAGGCGAGCATTCGGGCCAGCAACAGTTTCGCTAGCGTGGCCGAGGAATTGATAGAGAAGAAAGCGCGTGAGGGGTTGGCTGAGCCAACGCTGGAGAAGATGCGCTGGTTTGTGAAACTGATGGGGGCAAACTTCGGAAAGCGGCCTGTCACCGATATCACGCCTCAGGAACTTCTTCATGAACTGCAGAAGCATGAACGACGTGGCCGCTCGGAAACCGCCAATCTGCTGCGCGCCTTTGCCAGCCGCGTTTTCCGCTTTGCAGTCGCAACGGCGCGTGCCGAACGTGATCCGGCGCAACTCCTGATCGGCGCATTGACCACACCGCGAGTCAAGCACTTCGCCGCCATCATCGATCCAAACGAGTTCGGCGCTCTCCTGCGCGCTATCGAGGATTATCAGGGCGATCCCGCCGTCATGTACGCCCTTAAACTCACACCTCATGTCTTTCAGCGCCCGGGTGAACTGCGGCAAATGGAATGGGCTGAGGTTAATTTCGACAAAGCTGTCTGGACGATCCCGGTAACAAAGATGAAAATGCGCCAGCCCCATTCGGTGCCTCTGTCTCGGCAGGCTCTCGCGATACTGCAAGCCATGCGATCCTTATCCGGCTCCGGGCGCTATGTGTTCCCTTCGATCCGCACCCGAGCAAGACCGATCAGCGAAAACACCATCAACGCGGCATTGCGGCGCATGGGCTATTCCAAAGAGCAAATGACGGCCCACGGCTTCCGCACGTCCGCATCATCGCTGTTGAACGAATCCGGCAAACGGAACCCGGACGCCATCGAGCGCGCACTGGCACATATGGTGGCCGGGTCCGTACGTCGCATATATAACCAGTCCGCCTATTGAGCTGAACGTGTTGAAATGGCGCAGTGGTGGAGCGACTATATGGATGAACTGCGAAAGGGCGGAAACAGATGACGGGCCCGCCTTGCCCTACTCTACCGCGGGCATTTTTTCAGCAAGAGCCGTGTAGCGCTGGCGTATCAAGCCATATCTCGGGATTGTGCCAGCCGCTTGATGGACTCAGTGGTCAGCAAAGTTCGCCTACCGATTTTGATCGCATCAAGTTTGCCCGATTTGAGTAAGGCATAAACCGATGACCGACCGATGCCGAGCGCCTTAGCGGTGTCGTTAATAGAGATTGCTAGCACTTCCATGTGCATCTCCTTGCTTATCGATTACCAAGGTAAGCGTGCGTTCCGGCTCACACGCTGAACCATTGATGCTGGCCATTAGCTAAGTTTACGCCTGCGCCCGGATGTCAGAATGCTGAGATTGTCACGATCTTATAAAGCCTTCGCGGTGTTTGACACATGCCGATAGGGATAACCGGCTCAGTCGACATGCTGTATTTTGTCGCTGCCTGCCCTCATTTACGCCGTGCGGCGAGCCCTGCCCGCGCTTTGGCAAAGCCGCGGTCACTCGCGAGGAAGGCAAAAAGCATATGCGGGACCAAATCGGCGATCGCCTGATCATCGCCATAGGTCTCATGATAGATGGTGTCAAAATCCGCCAACGCCAAATGAAGGTCTGGCGGGACGCTGATAGCTAGTTTGACCGGCGTTCTGTCGGGCAGACGACCAAGTTTTATATCCGTCATATCGTGCTCCTATTCTGTCCACGGTGCCAAAATGAGATCGCGATGCACTATGAGTCGGACCGGGGCACCGGGCCGAATGGTGATGGTCGGTTGGATCTGAAGATTGCGGGATGTGATCTGGTCTCCGGCGCGGGACACATTCTGCTGCGTGGATTGACGGATCGCTTGCACAAGATCGCTTTCACCGGAAAAGGTGACGTTCGCCCCGACGCCGAGCAATGTCGATATCGCGACGCCCTTGAGCAGCGCCCAGGTGTGGAAATCGACTTGAGACATGCGCCGACGCCTTTGGCCGCAAGCGGCTTGGACATGCGCGTCGGCCACCCGGCCGCGTCGATGGCGGGTCCATTCTTCCCAAGCGAGGTTCTCAAGCCTCGGCGCCGCCTTCGCGACGCGGAACAAGACTAACATTCTGATTCGGAGAAGCAATACCGATGGGACGATTTGCAAAGCGCGCCTATTTGGAGAGGGGAAGATCGACCACGATCTCGCCCGTAATAATTTCCCTGTTTCCCAGACAGCGCCAGACGTTCTTTGCCCTCATGGGTCGTCTACGACGATCACGCTTAAAACGATCATCCTCGTCCCGCCACAACCATCATTCGCGGCGCGGCTTCAATCGGCCAAAAGTGCTGTCACGGTTTTTGTCTCCGTGTAATGGAGGACACCTTCTTCGCCAACCTCCCGGCCCCAGCCTGATTCCTTGACCCCGCCAAAGGGGGCGGAGGGATCGTTCATCCCGTGCGTATTGATCCAGACCGTGCCGGCCTGAAGCCGTCTTGCGGTCAGATGAGCGCGGGACAGGTCGCGGGTCCAGATATTGGCAGCCAGGCCGTAGCGGGTGTCATTGGCTTGCCTGACCACGTCATCGATATCGTCAAAGGGGGTCGCAACCAGTACCGGGCCAAAAATCTCCTCCCGCACGATGCTGGCATCAGCATCGGGATTGGCGAAGATCGTCGGCTCGACGAAATAGCCGTCCCGGTCCCCGGTCCCGCCACCTGTGACAAGGTCCGCGCCGGTCGCCTTGCCTTGCGCGATAAAGTCCAGCACGCGCCCCTGCTGCACCTTCGATACCAGCGGTCCGAGCATCGTGTCAGGATCGCGCCCATGGCCAAGTTTGAAGCTCTTAGCGACCTGCGCGATACCGTCGATCACCTTGTCGAACACCGACCGTTCGACATAGAGGCGCGAGGCGGCCAAGCAAACCTGGCCCGAATTGAAGAAAATGGCGAGCGCCGCGCCGATCGCCGCCTTGTCGAGATCGGCATCGGCGAAGATGAGCGAGGGCGACTTGCCGCCCAGTTCCAGCGTGACGCGCTTGAGGTCTTTCGCACAGGTCTGGACGATCCGCTTGCCGACGCGGGTCGATCCGGTAAAAGCGATCTTGTCGATGCCGGGATGCTCAACCAGCGCCTGCCCAGCTTCATGCCCATAGCCGGTGACGATGTTCAGCACACCGTCAGGCAGCCCCGCCTCCAGCGCCAGTTCCGCGAGGCGCAGCGCGGTCAGTGGGGTGACTTCGGACGGCTTCAGCACAATGGTGCAGCCCGCCGCCAGCGCCGACGCGATCTTCCAGGCCGCCATCGCCAGCGGATAATTCCACGGCACGATTTGGCCGACAACACCGATCGGCTCGCGCACCGAGTAACTGTGATATTGGCGGCCATCGCCGGAAATGGGGTTCACCTGCCCATAAATCTTAGATGCCCAGCCCGCCATGTAGCGAAAAATATCGACGGCGGCGGGCACGTCCACCGCCAGCGCATGATGCACCGCCTTGCCATTGTCATAGCTTTCGAGCAGCGCCAGTTCTTGCGAATGATCCTCGATCTTGCGCGCGATCGCCTCGATGATCCGGCCGCGATCGAGCGGGCGCATCCGGCTCCAGGCGGCTGATTCGAACGCGGTCCGCGCTGCCCTGACGGCGCGATCGACATCGGCGGCCGTTCCTGCGGGAACAGCGGCGAACACCTTGCCGGTAGCCGGGTCTTCCACATCGATGACGCGGCCGTCCGCGGCCGCTTCCCATGATTGGCCGATCAACATTTTTTGCTGTGGCAGGCGGACCTTGAAACCGGCGTCACCATGTAATCCAGCGGCGATCAAAACGGGTGCGGTCATGGAACATGTCTCCGGGGATCAAGAAAGAGCCGCGCCCGCCTTTCAGGGCGCGGCCCAGGGGGAGCAGGTCAGAAGCGCGCCGACAGGGTCGCGCCGAATGTGCGTGGTCGTCCGGCAAAACGGACCGTCGTGTCCGTGATGCGCGTGGCGTTGGACCAATAGTAGGTGTTGCCCAGGTTCCGCACGAAGGCGCTGATCTTGTAGCGCTTGTCGGCAAAGGACAGGCCAGCGCGCAGATCGATCAGCGTATAATCCTCGATCGTCAGGCCACCCTGCGCGCTTAGGTCCGCCGATGGCGTAGCGCGGGCGTTGCCCAGCACCGCCTTGGTATCGCTCTGGAAATTCAGATTGGCACCGACGAAAGCCTCGACATCGTCGCTGAGCGCCCAGTCATATTGGGCATCGGTCACGATCTGAAATTTGGGCGTGTAGGGAAAGGCCGATCCGCCAAAATCCAGCTGGCTGCCATAGCTGTCATAGTTGACGAAACTGCCCTTGATCCGCGTGTCGAGATAGGTCGCGCCGATGCTGACGCGCAAGCCATCGGTCGGCGCGAGGTCGAGTTGAATTTCCGCGCCCTTTACCCGGCTTTTCGGGACATTGACCAACGCTTCGAGCGGGCCGAAGACATTGGGACTTGCGATCACGCGGCCCTTCAACTGCTTGTCGCTATAGTCGTAATAAAAAAGGGCGCCGTTGATCTGGGCGGTATTCTCCAGCAAGGTCAGTTTCGCGCCGAGTTCATAAGCGGTCACGGATTCCTGCGTGACGGGATTGAACTGGTTGGCGTCGCTGGCCGACAGCAGGGGAAAGCTGCCCGACTTGTAGCCTTTGCTGACGGAAGCGTAGAGCAGCACGTCCCTGCTCGGCTTGTAATCGACACCCGCCCGCCAGGATATATTATCCTCGTTCAGCGACTTGCGCACCTCGCCCACGGTCAGCGTCGATCCGTCGATCGTGACGCAGCCATTGGTGGGAATATCGATGGGTGCCAACCCTGCGCCGCCGCGAATGAAGTTGACCAGATTTTCGATCCCCAGCCCCAACGCATTGCCGCGATCGGCCGTACAACCGGCAAAATCGATATTGGTCTTGGTATAACGCACGCCGCCATGCAGGGTGATGCTGTCACCGATGTCATAGTCCAGATTGGCGAACACCGCCTTGTTCACGAATTTCTGGCGCGCATATTGGCTGTAGACGAAAAAGGGGATGCCAAGGCCAGCGTCGACGAAATTATAGGCCGATGTCGATTGGTCATAGGGACCGGCATCATCCTGCTGATAGGTTTTTTCGCGCGCATAATTGGCACCCAGAATATAGGTCAGGCCGCCGGTCCGCCCTTGCAGACGCAATTCCTGCGACAGTGCCGTGATCTTTCCGGTGGTGTTGTAGAAATAGTCACGCAGGGCGACGCCGTCCGGGTCGATATCCTGGTCGTTATGATATTCCGACCAGCTGCTGATCGAAGTCAGGCTGACATCGTCGGTCAGATCGATATCCCCCCGAAACGAGGCCTGATAGAACCAGTCGTCACGCTTGGGCCTCTGTTCCGGTGTCCAGTCGGCGTCCCGATTGTTGCGCGGCGCGATAGGATAGGTGGCCAAAGGCCCTAACCGCGCGGGATTGCCCAGCGGCACCACGCCGATCAGTTGCGCTGCCTGCCCGTCGCTCTTGTCGATGAAACCGTTGAGGTTGAGCGAAAAGCGTGCGCTGTCGGACGGCTCGAAGTCGATGAGGATGCGGCCGGTGGTGAAGTTGCGATCGCCGAGCTTTTCATCGCGCGTGTAGCTGCGTTGCCATGCCCCACCCTGCTCGGTCCGCACCGCGACCCGCGCCGACACTGTGTCGCTGATCGGCCCGCTAATGAAACCGCCACCCGACACCTGCCCGAAACTGTCCAGACCCGCATCAAGACCGGCTTTGAAGGTCGATGTCGGCTTGGCCGCGATATAGTTGATCGCACCGCCCGTCGCGTTCGATCCGAACAGCGTGCCCTGCGGCCCTTTCAGCACTTCCACCCGCTCCAGATCGAGCGTCGCGCCGCGCGTCATGATGGAAAAGGGGATCGGCACCTGATCCTGATAGATGCTGACCGTCGGCTTGGCGGCGAGGCTGGTGTCGTAAAAGCCGATGCCGCGCAATGTGTAGACCGGCGTTGCAAAGGCGCTCTCGGTATAGTTGAACCCCGGCACGATCTTTACCAGATCCGCGACATTGGTGATGCCCTGGTTCGCCAGCTTCTCGCCGGATGCCGCGGTGATCGACAGCGGCACATCATTGATCGCCTGCTCGCGCTTCTGTGCCGTCACGACGATGTCGCCAAGGCCCGATGATGTCGCCTGTGGCGCAACGTCGGTCTGGCCCCAGGCCTGCGCATGCAATACAACGGCCGATACGGTGGCGGCGAGCGTGATAAACCTCTTGGTCATGTTCAGACTCCTCCCATTTATCGCCCGGATGTTCCCATCCTGGGCCTGTGCGCCGGTCTCGCTTTGGCGGTGATCCAGCGGCGATGTGCGTCAGTTCTTCGTGAAGCGGATCGGCAGGGCCTTGTACCCGCCGACGAAATTGGTCTCGACCATGCGGGGATCGCCCGCCATTTCGACCGACCTGAGATGCGGCAGCAATTCCTCGAACAGGATGCGCATCTCCAGCTTGGCGAGATGCTGGCCCAGGCACATATGCGGACCAAAGCCAAAGGCGATGTGCGGATTGGGCGAGCGGGTAATGTCGAAGCGGTCAGCGTCGTCGAACACCGCCTCGTCGCGATTGCCCGACGGGTAACAGATCATCAGCCGTTCCATCGCGCGGATGTCCATGCCGCGCACCTGCGTATCGGCGGTGGCATTGCGCATGAAATGCTTGACCGGACTGGTCCAGCGGATCGCCTCATCCACCAGGCCGGGGATGAGCGACGGGTCCGCCTTCACCTTGGCCCAATTTTCGGGATAGACCATCATCCCGTGCAGCCCACCAGCGGTCGAGGACGACGTCGTGTCATGGCCCGCCGTGGCGATCGCGACATAATAGCCATTCGCCTCATCGCGCGGGATCGGCGCACCGTTGATCCGCGAATTGGCGATCAGCGACAACAGGTCATCGGTCGGTTTTTCCCGGCGGTCGGCGCTCAATTTGTCGAAATAGGTGTAGAAATCCTCGATCGAGGCTGCCCACTGCTTTGCCGCCACAACCGGGTCCGCCGCCATTTCGGGCCGCTGTTCTTCGGGATCATGCACGCCGAAAAACTCTTGCGTCAGCTTGAGCATCCGCGGTTCGTCTTCGGGTGGCACGCCGAACAGCGTCATGATGACGCGCAGCGGATAATGCAGCGCGAAATCGCTGACGAAATCGCATTCGCCATCGAAGCTCAGCAGATTGTCCACCGACTGGCGCGCCAGCACGCGGATCTGGTCCTCCAGCTTGCTGATCTTGCCGGGCAGGAACCAGTTGGACGTCAGGGTGCGGTAGGACGCATGTTCCGGCGGGTCCATATAGGTCAGCGACGACAAGATGCGGATCGACCCGCCGTTGATGTCTCGCGTGAAGGCGTCCGACGCCTGATCGACCAGAATCGGGTTGTGATCGGCGTTGTGGAACAGCTTGCCGTTGCGTTCCACTTCCTTGATGTCGCCATGTTTGGTGACGACCCAGACCGGGTCATAGCCAGGCACCTGTGCGATACCCAGCGGCATATGTTCGCGCAGCCAGCGAAAAGCGCCATAGATCGTCGCCTCGTCCGTATAGCTTTTGGGCGCGATCACGATCCGCGCAATGTCGTCGGGGATGATGGGACGCACATCGGCATCCAGCGAAGTCGCCATGAAACTACCCTCTCCTACACGCTGTCCTAGGGAAAATTACGTATTGCGTATCGTCATTACGTAACTATGGACAAGCGGATTCGTCAATCGTAAAAAGAGGTCGGACCATTCAGCCTTTTAAGGACGGGAATCGTAGAAAATACGCGACTTTACGGCGCAAATCATCCGCTCCCATCCCCGAAACTGAATGACGAACCCAAAGATTGAATAGGAGAAGACCCATGGAAGTGAAGGCAGCTGTCGCACGGATAGCGGGTGGTGACTTTACGCTAGAGCAGCTCACTTTGTCCGATATGCGCGCCGACGAAGTGCTGGTGCGGATCGTCGCGACGGGCCTGTGCCATACCGATATCGTCGTGCGCGATCAGTTGCTGCCGACGCCCCTGCCCGCTGTGCTGGGCCATGAAGGTGCAGGCATCGTCGAGGCGGTCGGCGCGGATGTCACCACGCTCTTGCCGGGTGATCGCGTCGTGATGGGCTTTGCCGCCTGCCGCGAATGCCCCCAATGTGTGGCGGGACACCCAGCCTATTGCCGCGATTTTTCCGCACTCAACTTCGGCGGCTGCCGGGCGGACGGCTCGACCTGCCTGCATGACGGCGTAGCACCGGTCAGCAGTCACTTCTTCGGCCAATCCTCCTTCGCCAGCCACGCCATCGCGGCCGCCCATAATCTGGTGAAGGTACCGGCCGAAGCACCGCTCGAACTGCTCGGCCCGCTGGGCTGCGGTATCATGACCGGGGCAGGCGCGGTGATGAAGGCGCTCAAACTTCAGGCTGGCGAGACCATCCTGATCACTGGCGGCGGCCCCGTCGGTCTGAGCGCCGTCATGGCGGCGAAGGCTTCGGGCGCTGGGCAGATCATCGTCGCGGATCCTTTGGCAACACGCCGCGCCATGGCGCTCGACTTGGGCGCGACCCATGTCATCGACGTGACCGCGAGCGACACCGCCGAACAGTTGCGCAAGCTGTTGCCCCAAGGCGTCGATTGCGTGCTGGACACGTCGGGCGCGGTCCCGGCGATCGACGCCGGCGTGGCCTCTCTTGCCCCTCTGGGGCGTCTTGCCATCGTCGGTGTGCCCAAGGCGCTGGATGCGGCGATCAGCCTCAACATCCTAACCCTCCTGTCGCTTGGCATCTCGATCTGCGGCGTGACCGAAGGCAATGCCGACCCGCAGACGTTCCTGCCCGAACTGATCGCGCTGAATGCCAAAGGGCTGTTCCCATTCGAGAAGCTGATAACGACCTACAGGCTGGAAGACATCAACCAAGCGATCGAGGACCAGCATGATGGCCGCTGCGTCAAGGCTGTACTGACGATGGCGTGACCTTGCCCGCCGGGCGATCCGTTTCCTTGCCGGCGCGGATCGCCTCGACATGGCGGAAGAAAGCGCGCTGCCGCATCAGGCCGAAGAAATCGAGCATGAGCGGAAGCGCATGTTCGACCATGGTGGCTGCCTCAGCCACATCGATATGCCCGTCGACCCGCTCCATGAAGGTCGACGCTTCCCAGCGTCCAACGAAATCCGCTGCCTCTGTGTAGAAACCCAGAATGTCGGGCGTATAATCAAGCCGCTGATCGAACCCGGCCTTGCGCATGTCGCCCCAGATACGCACCAGCTGCGCACAGGTGATGCTCAGCGCCTCGCCCTGATCCGTTTCGATGATATCCAATATGCCGATCTTCGCCAGCGTGCGGGCATCCTCCGCCGCATGCGGATGGCGTTCCAGCAGCGACGCGATCGTCACCGGCGGCCCGTCCACGCCGACGCGATGCGCGACCAGTTGCTCCAGCTGGTCGAACGCGCTGGCCTCGACCCGGCCTTCAGTGCCCTCGCCGCCGATGATCGCCTTAATCTGTGCCAGTGTCAGCCGGTTCTCACGCTGGAGCCGACGCACAGACAGGATCGCCTGGACATGCTCCTCCCCATAATCGGCAACCGTCTTGCGCGGCCGCTCTGGCTCCGGGATCAATCCTTCGCGCAGATAGACGCGGATTGTCTCCCGATGAACCCCTGTCCGATCCTCCAGTTCGCGCATCTTCATGATGGCGCTACAGCATGGCGCACCGGACAGGGCAAGCCGCTATGTTACTTATATACGCAAGGCATGGTGGTTCAGGCAGCGACCTTGCCGCCATCCTCCGCTTCCTGCATCGCGCTGAGCAGCCGCCGCGCCTGGTTGACCGCGCCATCGCTGGCGATACCCACAAATGCCCGTTCCGGTTCATCGTCGATCCGCCGCTGCTGCGCTTCAAGCGTCACCTCATCCTCGGTGATGGTATCGAAAAACTGGTCGAACAGCACGTCGGGCACACCGCTTTCCTTTGGCGCGGTGGTGCAGATAGTCCACAGATAATGGCTGGTCGTTTCCGTTTCCGGCGTGATGAAATGGTTGTTGGCCAGCATGAAGCCATTGTCGCGTTTGCCTTCATAGGCACCGGTGCCAGCATCACAGCCCCCCGCGTTGACGCGGCACGTCATGCCGATGCCCGGCTCGAACCGCACTTCCTGCCAGCGATCGACCCGGCCTTTGAACCCACCAGCATCGATATAGGATTTGGGCGGGATCGAATTGGGCATCTTGCGCAGCAACGTCACCTTGCGACCGTCGAACTCGACCTTGGTATCGGCATTATAATGCTGCTCCGGGTTCCCGCCGATCGTGCGCGCATGGATATAAGGCACATGGGTCAGGTCCATGATATTGTCGATGATCAGCTGCCAATTGGCCTTCACCGGGAAATTATAGGGCCGCCACGTCCAGGCCGGATCATTATGTTCCGGGCTGTCGACGATGATCGACGGATCAGCCAGCGCCGGTTCGCCCATCCAGATCCAGATGAGATGATCCTTTTCCACCACCGGATAATGGCGGACGTTGGCGGCGGCAGGGATACGCGCCTGGTTGGGGATGCGGGTGCAGGTGCCTTTGCCGTCGAATTCCACGCCATGATAGCAGCAGCGGATGACGTCGCCATCCACATGACCCGAAGAGAGCGGCATCGCCCGATGGCTGCACCGATCCTCCAACGCGGCGATCTCGCCGCTTTCGGTGCGGAACAGCACGACCGCCTTGTTCAGATATTTGCGCCCAAGCGTCTTGCCCGCTTCGATATCGGCGGCGAAAGCGGCCACATACCATGCGTTGTGAATGAACATGCTGCTCTCCATTATCCGGCCGGGCCGTTCACGGCTCCGGCGCTACCCTATTGTTGGTGGTGATTATGGATGGCCCGCGCAGAACCGCCAATCGCAATCCCATAACGCCATAAGAAAAGCGGGAAACAAAGACGGTAAAGCGGGATCAGCGCAAATACAGCCCGCCATTCATGTCCAGCGTCGCGCCCACGAAGAACCCACCGCGATCCGAAGCCAGCAGCGCCGTCGCCGCCGCGATCTCGCCCACTTCCATGAAGCGCCCGACCGGCACTTCCCCCTCGACCCGCGCGATCTGTTCGGCCGACAGCCGCGCCTTGGCGGTGTCGATCGGGCCGGGTGCGATGGCGTTTACGGTCACGCCGGTTCCGGCCAGATAGCGCGCGAAATATTTGGTCAGCATGATCGCCCCGGCTTTGGACGCGGCATAATGGGGGGAGGCCACCGTCCCGCCATTCTGCCCGGCGAGCGAGGTGATGTTGACGATCCGCCCATAACCATTCTCGCGCATATGGTCGGAGAATATCTGGCAGCTCAGGAATACGCTGCGCATGTTGATCTGGACGATCGCGTCAAACTCTTCCGGGCTGATATCCTGCGTCGGCGTGCGCTTGGCGAAGCCAGCATTGTTGACCACGATGTCGACCTTGCCCCACAGGCCCGCCATATGATCCCGCGCAGCGATGAAATGCGCCTTCTCCCGCACGTCCAGCGTCAAGGCGATCGCCGTTTCGCCCGACGGATCGAGCGAGGCCGCCACCGCCTGCGCCACAGCGCTGTCCACATCGCTGACGGCCACGCGCCCACCCCCGGCGTGAATCTCGCGCGCCACCGCCTCCCCCACACCACGGCCACCGCCCGTCACCAGTGCGGTGCGGCCTGCAAAGGAAAAACTGCCATTGGCAGGCAGCGTGAAGTGATCGCTCATGATATCGTCCTGCAATGAAATGGCGGGGAAGGCCGCACCCTCCCCGCCCATGCCGTTCGTCAGCGGCGGATCGACAGCGTCAGGCCATAGGTCCGCGGCGTATTGGTAAAGATCTTCCAATAAGTCGTGCCATTGCCGGGCACGGCCAGGAAGGCGGTGATGTCGTCCGCATTCACGATCTGATAATTGTTGGTTAGGTTCTTGCCCCACAGGCCGATCTGGAACCGGCCATCGGCTGTTTCATAATTCAGACGGGCATTGAGTGTCCGGCCGCGCGTATCGCGATGCAGATTGTCATAAAGCCGCAGCGTATTGGCGTCGTCGGTCGAAATGCGGGTGGAGAAGTTGAAATCCGCCTGCGGCGTCAGCGTCGCGCCATTGCCCAGCCGCCCGGTATAGGCCGCGCCAACGGTGAAGCTGTCGCGCGGTGCGAACTTGGCGGGATTGCCCGAATAATCGAGGTTCACCAGCGGATCGCGCAGATCGGTATAGGTGCCGACCAGATGCGTATAATTGGCGGTCAGGCGTAGATCCTCGACCGGTCGAATGACGGATTCGACCTCCATGCCCTTCATCTTGAGCGTGCCATTATAGGTATGGGCAATACCGCCCGCGCCGGAGAAATTCTGGAGATTCTTGGTCGTCTGGTGGAACAGCGCGACGTTCAGATCCAGTCTGTTGTCGAACAGGCGGGACTTTGCGCCGATTTCATAATTTTCGGCATTTTCCGGCGCCAGCGGGATGGTCGGGTCGCGATAGGCATTGTCGACGAAGCCGCCCGATTTGAATCCCTTGGCATAGGTCGCATACATGTTGATCTGTTCGGTCGGCTCGAACTTGATCGTGAAGCGCGGCGTGAAGGCATCCCAGGTGCGGCCGCCCGATGCGCGCACTTCGCCGGGGAAACCGAAACCGGGAATGGTCCCTGCATCCGTCGTCGAAAAGGCACGATAATCGACCTTCTTGCGATCCGACGTATAACGACCGCCCGCGACCACGGCCAGATTGTCAGTGATTTCGAACGTCGCCTCGCCGAACACGGCCAGGCTGCGGACATTGCCGTCCTGGACGCGCGTGATGTTGGTGACGTCAGGATTGCGGCGGATGCTGCCGGGCACGGCCGATCCGGGCAGCGGGCTGTAGAAGAAGATGTTGGTCGTCGAAACATCCGCCGACAGGAAATAGGCACCCACGACATAGGAGAAGCGGCCCGGTGCCGATGCGAAGCGCACTTCCTGCGTGAAGCTGCGGTTCTTGACCACTTGGCGGCGGTCGAACACCGGCACGACCGTCCCCACCGGCACGTCGTCATTGATCGCGCGGCTGTCGTTCATGCGATAGCCGGTGATCGACGTCAGCGTGCCGCCGAGCAGGTCAAGGTCGCCGCGCAGATAGCCGCCGCGCAGCCGCTGGCGATAGGGTGATGATACGAAGTCGTTATTGGTCCATTCGTCGTCGGTATAGGCGCCGAACGTATCGGGGATGACCTGATTGCCGCCAATGCCGAGCTGGATCGCGCCGCCATTGCCTTTGGTATAGCTATAGTCGCCCGACAGGACGACCTGCAGCGTATCGGTCGGCTGGAACAGCAGCTTGCCGCGCGCCGAATAGCTGTCATATTTGCCGTAACGTCCCGACTGGTTGGGCGTGTCGATCAGGCCATCGCTATGTTCGGTGCTGAACGCGAAGCGAGCGGCGATCTTGTCCTCGACCAGCGCGCCGTTCAGCATCCCTTCGGTCCGCACGAAGCCGCCATTGCCGCCAGTGACCTGCGCGAAATAGTCGTCCTCAAATTTGGGATTATTGGTGATGACGGCAATCGCGCCGCCTACCACGTTGCGCCCGAACAATGTCCCCTGCGGGCCGCGCAACACTTCGACGCGGTCGGTGTCGTAGAAATTGGCGTTCAGGTCATTGTTGAACACATAATAGACGTCGTCCATGAAGAAGGCGACCGGCGTGTCCAGCGTGGCGGTACGGAATGTCGACACATTGCCACGGATCGCGACGATCGACAGCGACTTGTCGGCGGTGTTGATGGTGATGCCCGGCATCTGCTGCGTCAGCGCGGCGGGGCTGTAGACCTGCGCTTCGCGCAGCAATTCGCCGCCGAACGCCGCAATGGAAAAAGGCACTTCGCGCACCGTCGATTCGCGCCGCTCGGCAGTGACGACGATGTCTTCGGGGAAGATCGCCTGCTGGGGCGCGGCGTCCTGCGGCACTGGCTGATCGGCCTGCGCAAAGGCCGAAACGCTCGTCATCGCGGCGATGATCGCGCCCATGGCGCAGGATGTTTTGAAGCTGAAAGGCATTCCCGGACTCTCCCTTGACAACACGGCTTGATGCCGTCTGCCAACCGTGAAGCAGCAAAAACAAAAGAGGCGCAATAGCATCGTCCCGGTTATTGAATGGTCCGACCACATTCCGATTGGGGCGGGGCGTGCAGTGGCTCTAGTCAGGGATCAGGGAATGGCGCTGGCTTCGATTCACGCCGCGCCGATAACGAGAAGCAAGGAAGAGGCTGAAAAACTCATGCAGTCCACAGATAGCGCAGACATGACCAGGGTAGGACCGGGCACGGTCATGGGCACGATGATGCGCCAATATTGGCTGCCCGCCTGCCTTTCGTCCGAAGTTACCGCTGACGGCGATCCGGTCCGCCTGATGATCCTGTGCGAAAAGCTGATCGCCTTTCGCGACAGCTCAGGCCGCGTAGGCATCATGGACCATCGCTGCCCACATCGCTGCGCGTCACTGTTCATCGGCCGCAACGAAGAAAACGGCATACGCTGCGTCTATCATGGCTGGAAGTTCGACGTCGACGGCAAGTGCGTCGACATGCCGTCCGTCCCCGCCCGCATGGACTTCAAGGACAAGGTCCATGCCAAAGCGTATAAGACGCACGAGGCCAATGGCCTGATCTGGGTTTATATGGGCGAAAACCAGTCCGCGCCGCCGCCCTTGCCGGAAATCGAAGCAACGATGCACCCGGACGCGGAAATCTGGTGCCTGCAGCGCGACTGCAACTGGCTTCAGGCGCTGGAGGGCGACATCGACACCAGCCATGTCGGCTTCCTGCATGTCGGATCGATCGAGGCGGACGATCTGGATGAGGATCATCCGATGCGTCCCACCGTCCTCAACCGCGCGCCCGACTATGAAGTGGCGCAGGCCGACTGGGGCGTCATGTATGGAGGCTATCGCCCGAATGATGATGGCCAGATGAGCTGGCGCGTCGCCCACTATATGTTCCCCTTCTGGACGCAGACACCCAACAATCGCTTCGCCACCCGCGCCATTGCCCGCGCCTGGGTGCCGATGGACGACGAACATTCGATGCTGTTCGACATCACCTGCGGCGTGGACGCGGGCAACCCGGCCTATACCTCGACGCTCAAGGACGGCACGCCCTTGTTCGCGCCGCTGGAATATGCGCCGACGACCACCGACTGGTTTGGCCGCTGGCGCTCGCCCGATAGCGAGAAGAATGACTGGGCGATCGACCGTGAATCCCAGCGCAACGGCACCCAGTTCACCGGCATCCCCAACATCACGATGCAGGATCAGGCGGTGACCGAAAGCATGGGACCGATCACCGACCACAGCTTTGAAAATCTGGCGCCGACTGACCAGATGATCGCCCGCGTGCGCCGCCGCGTGCTGCTGGCCGCCCGTGCGCTCGCCAATAAGGGCACGCTGCCGCCGGGCATCGAAGACCCCAGCATCTTCTATCGCGCGCGCGCAGGCTCCTTCCTTCACGACCCCAGCGACACGCTCGCCAACGCCTATGAATCGGCACTAGCCAAGGCGGTACGCTGGCCCGACAAGGTCGAAGCGGCTGAGTGACACATATATAAGGGCCGGGGCGATCCATGCCCCGGTGCCTCAGACAAGGATGACAGAGGTGACGACACGCATTGCGGATTGTCCGGTTCGCCGATCCATGGCGCCCCGGCCCTGCCAAAAGACGCATCGCACCGGACGGAGAGGGTGATGCGCGCACGATTGAAGAATATCCGCTGGGAAGCCGAAGGCATCAACAGCTACATCCTCGAACCGGTCGATGGCGGGCTGATGCCGCCCTTCGATCCCGGCGCACATATCGACGTGCAGCTTTCCCCCGGCTTGGCGCGCAGCTATTCGTTGGTCAACGATCCCGCCATTCGCGGCTATTATGAAATCGCCGTCCATCATGCGATCGACGGTCGCGGCGGATCGCGCCACATCCATGAAAAATGGCAGGTCGGCCAGATCCTCGACATCTCGGAACCGAAAAACAATTTTCCGATGGTGGAGGATGCCAGCCACACCGTGATGATCGGTGGCGGGATCGGCATTACGCCGATGTTGCCCATGATCGCGCGTCTCGAAAAACTTGGGCGTAGCTGGGAACTCCATTATGTCGCCGCCTCGCCTGAGCGCGCCGCCTATGTCGATCGCCTGTCTGATTATGACCAGGTGGAAATCGCCTATGACGGCATTCCCGGCGGCCGCCGCCTGGACCTCAAGGCCATCTGCGCGGCTGCGCCTGCCGACGCGCATCTCTATTGCTGCGGTCCGGGCGGGATGCTCGATGCTTTCGTGGCGATCAATTGCAACCGGCCCAAGGGCCACGCCCATATCGAATATTTCTCGGCCGAAACCGAAATAGCGACCGAGGGCGGCTACACGCTGGAACTGGCCAAAAGCGGCAAGACCATCGCGGTGGAAGAAGGCGAAACGATGCTCGACGCGCTGCTCAGCGCCGGTGTCAATGTCGGCTTTGCTTGTTCGGAAGGAATTTGCGGCACCTGCGAGGTCAAGGTGCTGGACGGCATTCCCGACCATCGCGACCATTTCCTGTCGGATGACGACAAAGCCGCCAACAGGTCGATCATGGTCTGCTGTTCGGGGTCAAAAAGTGCCAACCTCGTCCTCGACATCTGATTGCGTTATTCCGGTTTTTCAATTGCCTGTCGATAAATGAATAGAGCGGCCACACATGGCCCAGGATAAGGAGAAGGTGTTGGCGGTCGTCCCAATGAAAGGCAGCAGTAAGGGGATGCTGGATGACATACCCATGTCGTCCTACCAGATCTGGTCCGTGCTGATGATCGCCGCGACCGTCATTCTCGACGGCCTCGACAATCAGATGCTTGGCCTAGCCGCGCCCTCCTTGCTCCAGGAATGGGGCATCGACCGCACGGCGTTGGGGTCCGTGTTCGCGCTGGGCTTTGTCGGCATGGCCATCGGCACGCTGACGTCGGGCTGGGTCGGCGACCGTTTCGGACGGCGCGGCGCGCTCATCATCGGCGTCGCCATCTTCGGCATTGCGACCTTGCTTACCGGCTTTTCCACGGCATTGTGGCAGGTTGCTGCGCTCAAGACGCTGGCGGGCGTGGGCCTTGGCGGCGTCCCCGGCACCGCTAGCGCCATGATCGCCGAATTCACCCCCGTCCGCTGGCGCAGCGTCGCCGTCACCTTCGGCGTGGTGTGCGTGTCGATCGGCGGGATATTGGGCGGGGTCGCGGCCGCGCTTATCCTGCCGGGCCTTGGTTGGCGATGGCTCTTCTATATCGGCGGCAGCGTGACGATGATCTTCGTCGCATGGCTCTGGTTCATCCTGCCCGAATCCCCCCGCTATCTGGCGGACCGGCCGGATCGCGCCGTTGAACTCGACCGCATCTTGCGCCGCATCGGCCACCCTGATCCCACCTTTGTCGCCCACAGCCCCCTCGCCGCCGGGGAAGCGCCCCGCTACGAACCGATGCGCAACCTGTTCGGCAAGGCGCTGTTGCGCGACACGCTGGCGCTGTCGGTGGCGATGTTCTCCGGCATGTTCATGATCTATCTCATGTTCAACTGGGCGCCGACCATGCTCACCAGCGCGGGCTTCGGCCTCCAGACCGCCAGCCTTGGCCTGACCAGCTTTAACATTGGTGGCACCACCGGCGCGATGATCGCGTCGCTGGCCATCATCCGCTTCGGATCGCGCCCGGTGCTGATCCTGATGGCGATCGTCGGGGCGGCCGTCTGCGCCACCCTCGCCCTGCTCCCCATCAGCGGCGCGCGGAACGAAGGGGCTGTCCTTGCCTGCCTCGGTGCGCTCGGCCTGTTCGCCAGTGCAGCCCAGTCGGCCATGTTCGCGGTGGGCGCACACGCTTTCCCCACCGGCCTGCGCGCCCGTGGCCTGGGCCTGATGGGCGCGGCGGGCCGGGTCGGCGCGATCGTCAGCGCGGTGGCGGGCGCGCTCCTCATCGACTGGGGCAATCTCGGCTTCTTCGGCGCGCTCGCCGCCCTGATGCTGGTCAACGCCTTGGGCTTCATCGCCGTGCGGGGCCATGTGCCCGCCATCGGCCGCAAGGATGCACAGATATGAGCGACAGCTTCGACTATATCGTGATCGGCTCCGGCTCGGCGGGCAGCCTGATGGCCAATCGCCTGTCCGCCGACCCGGCCAACCGCGTCACTCTGATCGAAGCCGGGCCATCCGACAAACAATGGCCGGTGAACCTCAAGACCGCGATGCCGGTCGGCAATATCTTCCTGCTGCCGCACGCAAAATATAACTGGAAACAGGCGCTGACCGGCAACGCCGCCGTCAACGACCGTACGATCAACTTTCCGCGCGGCAAGCTGTTCGGGGGATGCAGCGCCATCAACGGTGGCGTCTACATTCGCGGGCAACGGGCGGACTATGACGCCTGGGCCGATGCGGGCAATGATGGCTGGGCCTATGACGATGTCCTGCCCGCGTTCAAGGCGGTCGAAAATTACGCCGGTCCCGATACGCCCTGGCACGGCAAGGGCGGCGAACTGGACGTGCAGAAGCCCAAAAGCTGGAACCCCGTCAGCGCCGCCATCGTCGACGCGGCAGAACAAGCCGGGCATCGCCGCAATGATGATTTCGCCAGCGATCGGCAGGACGGCTTTGGCCGTTACGACCTCAACCAACGCAACGGCACCCGCCTGTCGAGCGCCCGCGCCTTCCTCCACCCCGTGCTGGATCGCGCCAACCTGACTGTCATGGCGGACACCATGGTCCGCCGCATCCTGTTCGACCGGGGTCGCGCGGTAGGGCTGGAGATCGAGACGGGCGGCGCGCGCAGCACCATCGCCGCCCGGCGGGAAATCATCCTGTGCGCGGGTGCGACCAATTCGCCGCAACTGCTGATGCTGTCAGGCATCGGGCCGCAGGATCATCTGCGCGAGAAGGGCATCGACTTGGTCCACCATCTGCCCGGCGTCGGCGCGCATTTGCAGGACCATCCCACCGTCCATGTCGCGATGGAGAACCCGTCGGCGGAATCCTATGCCGTATCGGCCAAGGTTCTGCCCCGCATCCTGGCCAGCCCGTTCAAATATCTGCTGAAACGCGAAGGGATGCTGGCGTCCAATGTCGCGGAGGCCGGCGGTTTCCTTTGCACCGACGGAACGGGCCGCCCGGACATCCAGATCACCTTCCTCGCCGGGCTGAAGCTCGACGCCCGTTCGGTCCCCCGCCGCCACGGCTATATGGGGCTCATTCAGTTGCTGCGTCCCAAAAGCAGCGGGTCGGTCCGCTTGGCCAGCAACCGGCCGGAGGACAAGCCGGTCATTGATCCCAATTTCTTTGCCGATCCCTATGACATGCAGACGCTGATCGCCGGGTTTCGCGCCTGCCGCCATATCTTCGCCCAGCCCGCGCTCGCCGCCATGACCGGCGCAGAAATCGAACCGGGCGCGCAGCATCAAAGCGACGCCGAGATCGGCGCCGCCCTGCGCAAGATCGTCAACACTGCCTATCATCCGACCGGCACCTGCAAGATGGGGCCGGACAGCGACCCGATGGCCGTCGTGGACAATCGCCTGCGCGTGCGCGGCGTATCCGGCCTGCGCGTCGTCGATGCATCGGTCATGCCCGACATCATCAGCGGCAACACCTCCGCCCCCACCATGATGATCGCCCAGCGCGCGGCACAGTTCATCCTGCAAGACGCCGTCACATCCAACATCGCCGCCTGAAAGAAGCTCCCATGACCCAACTCATCATCCCCCCGCGCCCCGCCTTGCTCGACACCCCGCATCAGGACATGCTGATCGGCGGCCAGCGCGTCCCCGCTTTGTCGGGGCAGCGTTTCGAGACCCGCAACCCCGCCACCGGCGATCTGTTGGCTACCGTTGCGCAGGGCGGGGCGGAGGATGTCGACCGCGCGGTCAAATCGGCCCGCGCCGCGTTCGAGGGGCCATGGCGGCGCATGAAGCCGGTGGAGCGCCAGCGCATCATGCTGCGCCTCGCCGATCTGGTGGAGCAGGATTTCGAGGAACTGGCGATGCTCGACACGCTGGACCTTGGCGCACCCTATAGCCGCACGATCATGGGCAAAACCCGCGCAGGCGCATTGCTGCGCTATTATGCGGGGCAGGCAACGCTGATCGCGGGCGACACGATCGACAATAGCGCGATGGGCGACGTCCTCTCCCATACGCTCAAGGAACCGATCGGCGTGGTCGCAGCAATCAACCCATGGAATGGCCCGATCGGCATGTCGGTGTGGAAGGCGGGGCCGGTACTCGCTACCGGCTGCACCCTCGTCATGAAGCCCGCTGAACAGACGCCCCTTTCCGCGCTGCGCTTTGGCGAACTATGCCTGGAAGCGGGCGTACCGGACGGAGTCATCAACATCGTCACGGGCCTTGGCGATGCAGGCGCGGCGCTCTCCAGCCACCCGGACGTCGACAAGATCGCCTTCACTGGCTCCACCGGCGTCGGTGAAAAAATCCTGCACGCCGCCGCCGGAACGATGAAGCGCGTAACGGTGGAACTGGGCGGCAAGTCGCCCAACATCGTCTTTGCGGACGCTGATCTCGACAAGGCCGTCCCTGCGGCCGCCATGGCCGTGTTCGCCAATGCCGGGCAGATTTGCAGCGCGGGCACGCGCCTGTTCGTGCAAAGCACAATCCACGACGAATTCATGGAGCGCCTGGCCGCCTTCACGAAGACGATCAAGGTCGGCGACCCCCTGGACCCGACCACCCAGATTGGGCCTGTCATTTCCCTGCCCCAAATGGACAAGATCCTCGGCTTCATCGCCAGCGCCAACACGCAAGGCGCCCACCCGCTGACCGGCGGCAATCGCATGAGCGGCGCGGGCTATGATGCAGGCTATTTCATCGAACCCACCATCTTCACCCATGTCGCCGACGACATGACGATCGCGCGGGAAGAGATTTTCGGCCCGGTGCTCTCCGCCTTCACATTCGAGCACGTAGAGGAGGTTCTAACCCGCGCCAACGCCACCGAATTTGGCCTGGGAGGCGGCGTATGGACCCGCGACCTGGCCACCGCGCACCGCATGGCGCGCGGCATCCGCGCCGGGTCCGTCTGGGTCAATTGCTACCAGATGCTCGACCCCGCCGTCCCCTTCGGCGGCTATCGCATGAGCGGCTTCGGCCGCGAGTCCGGCGCGCACCATATCGAGGATTATCTGGAAACGAAGGCGGTCTGGATCAACCTGGACTGAGGCGCGCATCGTGCAACAGGACAACAGCAATGGCGTGCATCTGGAGGAGGAGATGATCCTCCAGATGCAAAGGCTGGTGACTGGCCGCACCGACGAAGCGCTTAACGCCCGCTTCGGCATCAGTTACAATACATGGCGCAAATTGCTCGCCGGACAGCCGATCCGCCCTTCGCTCGCTGATCGTCTGAAGGGCCGCATCGCCGCGCTTGAGGCCAACAACCCGCGATAGCCTCACACCCAGCCCGATTCCCGCAAGTCCGGCGGCGCGCCTGCCACGCGCTCGCCCTTGGCCGCCTCGCTCAGCATGTCGAGAAAGCGGCGCTGGGTCGCTGTGGGGCGCCAACTGCGCCGCGTCGTGATCCCCACCACGCGCTTGCTGCCTTCCAGCGGCGGCCCGACCTGCGTCAGCAGCCCGCTGCGGATCTGGAGCGCCACCTGATCGGGCGACAGCAGCGTCAGGAAATCCCCCTCCGTCAGCAACCGCCCGATGATCATCACCGACCCGCACTCGACCGGCGTCGCTGGCACCTTGCTTTCCCCGAACAGCTTTTCCCACTGTTCGCGCAACGGCGAATTGGCAGGCGCGACGATCCAGGGATAGCTGGCCAGTTGCTCCATCGTCGGCTTGTCCACCTTGGCCAGCGGATGCTGGCTCCCCGCCGCAATCACCAGTCGATCCTCCGACAAGGGCAACTGATAAAGATCAGCAATCTCGAACGGCCGCAACGCGCCGACCACCATGTCGATCACTCCGTCGCGCAGCGGCTCCACCAGCTCGCGCCAGCTTCCCTCCAGCACCTTGAACGCCGCGCGCGGATCGCTCCGCGCCATCCGCGCCATGGCGGCGGGGACCAGATAAGGCCGCGCCAATGGAAGCGCCCCGAACGCGATCAGCTCGCTCCCGCTCCCGCTATCGCGCCCGATGTCCGCCAGCGCCGCGACGATCTCCGCCACCGCCAGCCTTGTCCCGCGCGCCAGCCTTTTCCCCGCCGGATTGAGCCACACCGCCCGCCCCCGCCGTTCGACCAGCTTCCCGCCGATCATCTGCTCCAGGTCGCCGACCGCGCGATGCACCGCCGTCTGCGACAGAGTGCTACCATGCGCCGCCGCCGCGAAACTCCCTGCCTCCGCCAACGCCAGAAAGGCGCGCAACTGCGTCATCGTCATTAGCCGCTCGGGATAATGGAACACGCCCGACAAGCCCTTGGCCGCCTGCGACAGATGATCGAGCGCCGCGCGCGCCCGCTCGATCACGATCTCGCCCATGGGCGTTGGCACCATCCCGCCCGACCGACGCTCAAAAAAGGTGTAGCCGAACTGCCGCTCCAGCTTGGCCAGCCCCTGCGTCAGCGCCGGTTGCGACAGGCTGACCACATCGGCGGCGGCGGTGATGCTGCCATGTTCGCGGATCGCCAGCAGCGCGCGCAGGTGGCGCAGATTGAGGTCGAACGGATCGGTCGCCATGCCGCTTACTCTTGTTACCCTGCGCCCGCGCGCTGTGTCGTCATCGGGCGACCGCAGCCTTACCGGACAACTACCCCAAAGGACAGCGGCCCCTTGCCCAAATCAGTCGAAATTCTAATGGACTGACCATTACCGTAATGGTAGGACCATTAGCGAGAGGCGCGCACTGCCGCCCGACGGATTCGGATAAAAAGGAGGCACCCATGGACTTTGAACTGCCCGACGACATCAAGGAATTTTGCGACGTCACCCGCGCCATCGTGCGCGACCTGCTGCCTTATGAAACGGAATTTCAGGCCACCGGCAAAGTGCCGCCGATCGTGCGGCAAACGCTGGTCGATAATGGCTATTTCGGCCTGTCGCTGCCGGAAGAATATGGCGGCCTGGGCCTCGGCGCACTCGCGCAGGCGGCAGTGCAGATAGAACTCGCCCGCCTTCCCCCCCAATTCTGGACCGAATTGCGCCCGCTCATGGGTCCGGGCGCGCGCAACATCGTCTATCATGCTTCGGAAGCGCAAAAGCAGCAGTTGATCCCCGGCATGGTGTCAGGCGAAATCCCGATCGCCTTTGCCCTCACCGAACCCAATAGCGGCTCCGATCCGGGCTCGATGCGCACCACCGCCACCCGCAATGCCGACGGCTGGGTCATCAACGGCTCCAAAACCTATATTTCCAACGGCAAGAACGCCAAATATGTGATCGTCTATGCCTATACCGACAAGGCCGCCGGGCCACGCGGCGGCATTTCCGCCTTCCTAATGCCCGCCGACACGCCCGGCTTTGCCGTCACTGGCACGATCGAACTGATGGGCACCGCAACGCCGGGCGTCTATGAACTGACCTTCGACGAATGCCAATTGCCCGCCGACGCCCTGCTCGGCGAAGAAGGGCGCGGCTTCCACTATGCGCTCGAAGGCCTGAACGAGGGCCGCATGAATGTCGGCGCGACCGCCGTCGGCATGGGCGAATATGCGCTGGAACTGGCGATCGAGGAATCGAAACAGCGCCCCGCCTTTGGCGGCGTCATCTCCGATTTTCAGGCGATCCGCCACTATATCGCCACCATGGCGACGGACATGCGCGCTGCACGCCTGATCCTGCTCGACGCCTGCTGGCGCTACGACCAGGGTGAGAAAAAACGTGAGCTGGCGTCCATGGCCAAATTGTTCGCCACCGAAGCCGGCAGCCGCACGGTCGACACAGCAGTCCAGATTTTCGGTGGATCAGGCTATTGCCGGGGCTTTGCGATCGAGCGCCTGTACCGCGACATTCGGATTACGCGGATCTACGAGGGGTCGTCGGAGATTCAACGCAATACGATTGCGCGGGAGTTGTTGCGGTAAAGAGGGTGTGGGCGGGAGGGCTGTAGGGCGTCTCCCGCCTAATGGCTGGTATGCGCCAAACGCGGCCGTTCAGCTCGACTTGCGCTAATCCCGAAAGCTGCCGCTCGTTAGAGGGCAGATGAAACGGCAGCTATCGGTGGTCAGCTCGACCAACGATCAACTACAGCGCCGTTCACAGGAGCGCTGCTGCTGGGTTTAAGGCACCCGTAAGTGCCCGTTCTCAGCCCAGGGTGATTCCGAGCATCCGAAGTGCCGCACGCTCGATAGGCGGGAGGATGGCCATGATCGCGGCGTCCCCATCCGAGAATTTCTCGAATATCATGTCCTTTTCACCGGCGTGGACCACGGCGCAACGGGTCTGGTAGACGAGCGCGGCACCGGTTTTCCACTTTCCTTGGGCATTGACTTTCTTTTCCGCAACGCGCCGAAAGAGGGCAGCTGCGAACTGGTTCGTGTTCTTGAGCGCTTCCAGCTTGTTCCAGCATTCCTCGAACAGATCCTGGTACGGCTCAGCAAGTGCCGTGATCTGCCGCAACTCTGACTTAAGGGCTTCCGTCGCCTCTGCTAGCGAGGTGGCAGGCTCAGCGTCGAACGCTGTGATGAGCCTGTTCTTCACATCCGCAAGAAAGAGAGCCTCCATGACGCGGTAGAGTTCGAGGAAGCGAAACTTCAACGGTGAGGTTGCATATGAGTTCAACAGGCACTCTAGGGCCACCTCTACTCGCCGACCGTCTCCAGGCGCAATGACGGCGCTTCTAAACTGGTCGAACTCGGTGGACTCACCAGCCATTGGGTTCTCCGCCGCGCACGCAGCCTTGCGAAACTCAGCGCATGCGGCCTCGGAACCAAGAACGACCTCGGCTCCTCCAGCGAGGATCGTTGGATGCTGATCAG
>NZ_BCYT01000006.1 GCF_001598335.1 Sphingobium abikonense NBRC 16140 | reverse complement strand
ACTCTCGGGCTGGTATCGGGTGCGACGAAGATCAGGCCAAGTTCCGAACACAGCCGGCGATATTCGCCCTTTTCCGTCACATTGGCATGGGTGCAGGTGAGGCCCGACAGATACCATACGACCGGCAGCTTCGCGCCTTCCTCATGCGGGGGCACGAAAACCGAAAACACCATGTCCGTCCCTGTGGCTGAAGATGCGTGCCTGTACACACCCTGCACGCCGCCAAAGCTCTGGTTGGCAGACACGGTTTCGATCGTCATGCTTGTCTCTCCGCAAAGATGGGCCGGGGTAAGAGGTCAGACCAAGGCCAGGGCGCCGCACCCACGGTCAGACGCTCCTGCCCTTCCCGACCCGGTGGGATTAGAAGACCACGACCGATCGGATGCTTTCGCCCGCATGCATCAGATCGAACCCCTTGTTGATATCTTCCAAATTCAGGAAATGGGTGATCATTGGATCGATTTCGATTTTGCCGTTCATGTACCAATCCACGATCTTGGGCACGTCTGTCCGTCCCTTGGCGCCACCAAAGGCGCTACCCTGCCAAACCCGGCCCGTGACCAACTGGAATGGGCGCGTCGAGATTTCCTTACCTGCTTCCGCGACGCCGATCACCGTGGAAACGCCCCAACCGCGATGGCATGCCTCCAGCGCCTGGCGCATGACTTCGGTATTGCCTGTGCAGTCGAACGTGTAATCCGCCCCCCCGTCTGTCAACGCGACCAGATCGGCGACCACATCCGCAGTGCTTTTGCCAGCCGGGTTGTAGAAATGGGTCATGCCAAAACGTTCGCCCCATTCGGCCTTGTCCGCGTTGATATCAACCCCGATGATCCGGTCGGCCCCAACCAGTCGGGCGGCCTGCAGGACATTGAGGCCGATCCCGCCCAAACCGAAAACGATCACGTTCGAACCGGGCGTCACCTTGGCGCTGTTGATGACAGCGCCTACCCCGGTCGTAACGCCGCAACCGATATAGCAGCTCTTGTCAAAGGGCGCATCTTCGCGAATCTTCGCAACCGCAATTTCGGGGAGCACGGTAAAGTTGGAGAAAGTGGAACAGCCCATATAATGAAAGATCGGCTGACCCTTGTAGGAAAAGCGGGTCGTGCCATCAGGCATCAAGCCCTTCCCCTGGGTAGCCCGGATCGCAGTGCACAGGTTGGTCTTGCCCGACAGGCAGCTTTTGCACTGGCGACATTCAGGGGTGTAAAGTGGAATGACATGGTCGCCAGGCTTGACGCTGGTGACGCCCGGGCCGATGTCCCGGACGACGCCCGCACCTTCATGACCCAGGATTGACGGGAAAATGCCCTCGCTGTCAAAGCCGTCCAGCGTGTAAGCGTCGGTATGGCAGATGCCCGTCGCCATGATTTCGACTAGCACCTCGCCTGCTTTCGGTCCTTCCAGATCGACCTCGACGATTTCCAGCGGCGTCTTCGCGGCAAAAGCTACGGCGGCTCTCGTCTTCATGCTCAACTCCTTGATAGACTGGTTCGGCGTGCAGAATTGCATGTTAAACCGATTGTCTCATTCACCCGTTCAATGCCTGTTATCACTATCCCCAAAATGGCATAAGGCTTCCGATGGAAAATTCATCGCGCCATATTTGGGACAATAGCATGTCAGGTTGGGACGGGATTGACGAATTTGTCGCAGTCGCGACCGCTGGCTCTTTCATTGGCGGAGCGCGGGCACTGGGCGTGTCTCCATCGCATATCAGCCGTGCCATCCACGATATGGAGCAACGCCTGGATACTCGGCTTTTCCACCGTACGACCCGCGTCGTCAGGCTGAGCGATACTGGCCGGTCGCTGCTCGATCATTGCCGGCAGCTGATCGCGGACAGGGAGGACATGCTGGCGCTCATCCATGAGGAAAGCGAACCCCAAGGCGAGTTGCGGCTCACCTGCTCCACGGCCATGGGCGAACGGTTTCTCGCTCCCATCATGCGCCGCTTTGCCGTGCGGCATCCCCGCTTAAGCGTCACCCTGGATTTGACCAACAGGGTCGTGGACCTGATCGTGGAGGGACATGACCTTGCGATCCGCACGGGCGCGCTGACCGACACGCGCCTGATGGGTACGAAGATTGGCGATCGATCCTTTCTGACATGCGCGGCCCCCGCCTATCTGGACCGCGCGCCGGCGCTCATATGCGTTGAAGATCTCGACCGCCATGACTGCGTCGCTGGCACAAGCCCGACATGGCATTTCAAAGTCGACGGCAAAACGCTGCTTTACCGGCCCAACGCTCGTTTTCGCTGCAATAGCGGCCATGCGGTGGTGGATGCGTGCCTCGCGGGCATGGGCATTTGCCAGCTTCCGGAATTTTATGTTTTGCCGCATATTCGCAGCGGACAGCTGAGGCTGGTCCTTCCTGGCTTAAGGCCGGACGAAGAACCGATTTGGGCCGTTTATCCCCGACGCCGGCATTTGATGCCAAAAATTCGGGCGGCCATCGATCATATCCGCGATCAGATGTCGGCGGAGATGCGCTGCATCTAAACGCGACCGCGGCGCGGTCGTAGCAATCACGTATGAGAACATATCGTCTGGAAGAATGGGGTTTGTCGTCGCGCACTTGCCTTTGCCCTTCCTATATGTGAACCGATGGTCCGATATGGAGGACGATGACCGTGGTTCCTGCGCTGCGCATAGCGACTAATGACGACGTCGCCGTCGTAACCCAGACCGTGGCTGCGGGCGACGCTGTTCTGGGCGTGGCCGTGCTTGACCCGATTCCATCGGGCCATAAGCTGGCGTTGCGCGACCTTGCTGTTGGTGAACCGGTGCGCAAATATGGGCAGGTCATCGGCCAGGCGTCCCGGTTCATTCCGGCTGGTGCGCATGTGCATTCCCACAATTTGACAGTCAGCGGCTGTGCAGCGACGCCATCAACGTCACTTCCGCCCTCCCCCGCCTGCCCGGTAGCGCGCCCTTGTCCCGAAAGGACGACGTTCGATGGCTATCTGCGCGCCGATGGACAGGTTGGGACGCGCAATGTCATTGGCATCATCGCCAGCGTCAATTGTGCGGCGACGGCGGTGCGCCGGATCGCGCGCAAGTTTGAACGGGACCTTCCCGGCTCCATCGACGCCGTCGCTCCCTTCACGCACAGCAGCGGCTGCGGCATGGCGAAGTCCGGGGACGGCTTCGAAGTCCTGGAACGGACCTTGGCCGGCTATGCCCGCCACCCGAATTTCGGCGGTATGCTGATGCTGGGGTGGGATGCGAAGTCGCCCAAATCGACGAGTTGCTGGACCGTCACGGCTTGAGCGCCGGCCCGCGCCTGCGCAGGCTGACGATCCAGGACGCCGGCGGCACGGCGGCGGCTATCGATCAGGGAACCGCCATCGTCCAGGAACTGATCGAGGAGGCTGCGGCCGATAGTCGGCAGACCCGCCCGGTGTCCGACCTTGTTCTTGGTCTGCAATGCGGGGGATCAGACAGCTGGTCCGGCGTGACCGCGAATCCGGCGCTTGGGGTCGCGACCGACCTGCTGATCGCGGCCGGCGGATCCGCCTATCTGTCCGAAACCCCCGAAATTTATGGGGCGGAGCATCTGTTGATGGCACGGGCAGCTGATCCGACCGTCGTCCGCGCGCTTCAGGACAGGATTGCCTGGTGGGAAAGCTATGCAGCGCGCAACGGCGCCAGCCTCGACAATAATCCTTCGCCCGGCAACAAAGCGGGCGGCCTCACGACTATTTTCGAAAAGTCGCTGGGCGCGATCGCAAAGGCGGGCAGTTCTCCGCTGGCGGATGTGCTGCTCTACGGAGAGCCGCGGCGCGCGCATGGCCTGAGTTTCATGGACTCGCCAGGCTACGACCCCTGTTCGGCAACCGGTCAGATCGCATCGGGCGCCAACGTCCTGGCTTTCACGACCGGGCGGGGGTCGGTGTTCGGGTCACAGCCTGCGCCATGTCTGAAACTGGCCTCCAACGCCGCTCTTGCGCGCGGAATGGCGGACGACATCGATATCGATTGTTCGCCCATCCTGGACGGCATGTCGCTCGAAGACGTAGGCGCTTGGATCTACGAGCGCATCCTATCCACCGCGTCCGGCGAACCGACCCGCTCGGAGATTATCGGCGTTGGCGATTTCGAGTTCGTGCCCTGGCAACTGGGCGCGTGGATGTAATCGCCAGTGCGAGAGATGATAGGGACGGCTTTGGCATGCCCCCCCTGTCGCTCCGTTATCGATAATGGCCCATTATGATTTTCAGAACCTGCGGCCGGTCCGTCAGGTTCAAACCATAGTCGGTCTGGTCGCCATTCCATATCCGCTTCATCTGCCAAGTCCCTTGTTTGAAGCGGCCTTCCTCGACCCGAAGCATGATAGCGTTAGGCGGAGAGCCAGGCGCGGGTTCGAACGTGACACGCACATGATCACCGATCAGCAGGAATTCGTCGGCCGATAATTGAATCAGGGCAAAACCGCCAACCGGCTCAGCGGCCGCAGGCGGCGGTTCGGCGGCAAAGGCTTTCCATTCCTTCATGCCGAACTGCCATTGGTCCCACTCCCCAGTGATTTTCCAGTTTCCCATGATGGCGGATACAGCCGACCCATCGTCAGGCTTTGCGCGTCCCCAGGTCGGGTGGGCATAGGACAAACGCGCCCAGTCCCGCATCATCGATCCGACCATGGCGTACGGCAAAGCAAATGCGCCGATAATCTCATCATCCAACGCCTTGGCCCCAAGAGGGTAATTGAAATAGCCGCTGCGATCCATGCCGAAAGGCGCAAAGCCGATCGCCCCTCGCCCGATCGCCTCGTAAAAATACCGTGCGAACGGAAGGGAATTGCCGATTTCCGGCACCATCAGCGCATTGTCAGGCCGCGCATATTTGTCGAGATATTGGACGACGTTGGCACTTTTGGCGTCATAGATGTCCGGCGCCTGGAAATCGACGGATGGGGCGGCGGCCTTCCAGATATCAAGAACATCCTGCTGTGGCCCGCCGCTCGCCACGCCGGTTGGATCGGGGACGTTTGACGGCCCCGCCAATGACGCATTGACATACATTGGCAGAGCCTTGATCGCTTTCCCCGCGCGCGCGACCTCCTCGACATAGGCTGCGATATACCAGCTGTTGAATGCGCGGTCAGCCTGATCTCCAAAAGCGCGTGCCCATGTGCCTCGTTTACCCGTCGCGCGTGACAATGGCTCCGGTATCGGCTTGGCGAAAAGGCGATTGCCCTCCGCACCATAGTCGCGCGGAACACGGTAGCTGCCGGTTTCATTTTCAACCTGAACCATGATGACGCTGTTCTGCGCATCATGATCGCGCAGATATTCCATCAGCTTGACGAAAGCCGTCCGATCGGCGGCCATTGTCTGCGCGCCATGGGGGCTCAGCACATCATGGTCTTTGCCCTCTTTCGTCTTCATCCGCGGAAAGCGCTTGCTGTCCAACTTCACCCAGTCTGGTGTGTAACCGTATCCGGTGTTTTTCCAGGTTCCAAACCACAGCAAAATCAACCGCTTGTCATGCTCTCGCGCCTGCTTCAGCAGTGTATCGAGATAGGAAAAGTCGAACTTGCCCTCGACAGGCTCGATCTGCTGCCACGCAACCGGGATCTCCAGCGTATTGGCGTGAATTTCGTCCAGCACGGGCCAGACCGTATCCAACATGGTCGGATAATTGACGGCATTATTGGCCTGAGCGCCCAGAATCAGAAAAGGGGCGTCATCGACCAGGAGGGCGTGTCGGCCGTCCCCGCGTTCCAGCCGCGGCAAAGACGTTGCTGCATCCGCCGACTGTGCGGCTGTGGCGAGGGAAAAGAGCAGGGCCATCGCGGCGAGGCCAAAGACACGGTGCATCATCTTTCTCTTCGCCGCTTGCCTGCGCTATGGATCAGCGTGATTTCGCATGGGCAGTCATGTGATGACCGCTTTCGCATCGCAGCCTGTCCCTTTACGCCTCAGGCGTCCGCGTGGCGTACAGGGCATGATGCGTGAGGATGTAGAGCGTCCTGCCGTCCTTGCCGCCAAAGACCAGCTGCAAAGGTCGCTCGGGCACGTCTATCCGTCCAATCTCCTTGCCGCCGGGCGCGTAGACGAAAATCTGGCCATTGGCGACATAGACGCGTCCCTGCGCATCGGTGGCGACCCCTTCCCCGCCACGGTTTGCGAAGGGCTTGAGATCGGTCAATGTGCCACCTGCACCCACCACCCCGCTATAGGTGCGGTTCTCCGATCCGTTGGTGACGAACAGCCTTTCGCCTGGCGGCGCCTGAACGAAGCCATAGGTGTCGAGTGCATCGGAAAAGCGGCGGCCGCGATGATCCGTCGGACCTTGGGAAAAGACGCGAAATGCCGGAAGCGCGACAGAGCCATCGGGCGAGACAAACTGAAGCGCCTTGGGCTTGGCCATGTCGCGTGCGAACATTTCCTGGAGCGTCGTGAAACGATAGGTGTCGGGGTCGATCTGGTCGCGAAATTCGCCGTTGTTCCACCAATTGACGGGCATGGTGACGATCGCGTCCTTGCCCTGCGCGACCGGTGTCGGCGCAATGACGGTTATCTGCGTCTCGGGCGTGCCGGGCTTGAAGCTGTAGACCGTACCATTGCGTCCCTGCGAGGAGAGCACCAGCAGATTGCCGGATTTGTCGATCGTCAGATTGACAGGGTCGAGCGCGGCGTCGCGGACGATCTCCAGTCTCCCATCCTCGGACCAGCGCCAGATGCGCTGAAACTGCCGATCGATGAAGTACAGCCTGCCCTCTTCATCCACTGCGCCGCCGCCGATCGAATGAAAGTCATCGGCCAGTTTTTCGACCGGCGCGCCAAGGCGGGACGGTTCGGGAGCAGCAGGATTATCCGTCACGTCGAGCACGGCAAATTCGCGTTCGCGCACGTCGATGCCGTGGGTCACGTCTTGAATCGCGTTGGAATAGGGAAATTTGGTGACGCGCAGGAATGTCGCGCAGCCATTTTCGTCGCAGGTGCCAAGGCCGCTCTCGCCATTCACATGAACATTGCGAAAACGAATGTCGCGCACATTATACAAGGTGACGGCCGCCGGCGCGGCCTTGCGCGTGCGGGTGACGCGATAGCCGTGAAAATTGGCAACCAGGATATTGTCGGAGTCACGAATTTCCAGCGCAGTGGCGTCACCGCTTTCACCCCCCTCACCTTCGGTCTGCGGGGCCAGCAATTCCCAGTTGGACACCCGGTTCAGCGTAATCTCGCTGCGGACATGATGTTCGACAGACGCCTGAATGATCCGTCCGGGCGTTTTCGTGTCGGAAATCAGGATGCCGGGATGCGCGAAGGTGCTGGGACTCCATATATTGGCGAAGGTGCCGCCGCCGCCCTGCGTCACCCACAAGCTGGCATATTGCCCGTCCCAGCGCCGCGCCGCATCGGGGTCGCCCGTCGCGTTGTTGTTATAGGGATTGACGCGCGTGCCATCGAACAGGTTGGTGCCATGCCCGCCCTGGAATTTGACGTCATTGACCATCGACTTCTCGCCGGCCTTCCACAGCAGGGCGGTCGCCCGCTGGTTGGCGCCGTTGCTATTGATGCCGATGCCCTGGACGATCGCATCGCCGCCCTGTGCGCTTTCGATGACGGCCTTGGGCGCGCCGACGCCTTGAAACCCTGGCGACCCGTCCGGCAGAACGATCTGCGTCAGGCTGGGGTGCAGGCCCACCAGTACCGTGTCGGGGCGCAGGCGCAAAGTGTCACTGACGCGATAGAAGCCGGCTGGCAGGTAGACGACGCGATGCGTGTCGATCGCCCGTTGCAACGCGTCGGTGTCATCCGTCCGGTCATCTCCCTTCGCGCCCAGCGCACGCACGCTGACCCAGTCGCTGACCGGGGGCAGCGCGCGGATCGCGGTATCGCTCGCTTTTGGCAGGGCATTGAGCGCTGTCGCCTTCATGGCGGTTTCATAGGTGCCCATGCGCCCCGTGCCGGGCAGGGTCAGCCCATAGGTGAAGCTGTCGACCTTATAGGCGGCGCCCGCTCCTTGCTGGGTGCGGCCACTGTCCCGGAAATGCGCGAACACAGGCATGTTGGCGACCACCACATTCTGGAAGCCAACCTGCGTGTAGACATTCTCCTCGTTGGAGATGATGACGCCGGCCCTGGAGACATTTTCAAAGCGCATGTCCTGGCCCCACAGCCAGTCGCCATAGCCCTTGTCGATTTCGATGCCGACCGGCGTGTCGCGAATTGATACATTGACCATGGTCAACCCGGCTTCATGCTCCCGAATGGCGGCGTCGCGCTGCCCTTCAAATGTGGAGTCGACAAGGGCAAAGGGCCAGGCAGGGGAGGTTTTCTCGGCCAATATGCCATAGCGTCCGCCATAAAAGTGCAGATCCTCGGCTTCATTGGCGACATGATAGAGCCCGGCCAGCCCGGACCCGATGTGGAAGTCCGCGTGGGACACGAAACTATGCTGTGCCGAATGAAATCGGATTGCCGTCGCGGCCGGATTGCCATCCAATATGCGAAAATCGACATTGGCGAGCGCGGAGTAGAAGGTGCCGGGGTTGGCGTCGGCAATATCCTTGTTGAACGGAACGCTGCCCGCTGGCGGAAACGCCGCGGCCGGCGTGCCCTTGTCGGTCTGGCGCTGGCTGCCAGTGAACATCAGCATATGGGCGACGCCCCGCTGAAATCCGGGCGTGTTCGCGCCAAGGAGGATGACGGGTCGCTGCGCGCCGATGCCGAAAAGCCGCACGCCGGGATAAAGGAACAATGTCCGGCTGATGCGATAGGTGCCGGCGGGCAGGAAAACGATACCGCCCCCGGCAGTCGCGGCCTGGTCGATCGCCTGCTGGATCGCGGCGCTGTCATCGGCGCGGCCGTCGCCTACGCCCTTCACCGTCACGGCACGCGGCTCGTCCGGGGCCGTCACATAGACGGATGGCGACGCCAGCACCGGCTGCGCGCCCGCCAGGCACAGCAGCATCGATGCGCAGGCTCCACTCAATCCGTATTTCATGCAATGCTCTCCACTGGGAAAAATATGTCCCGGCCGTGCAGGGCCGGGACAGGTGGGTGGGGACAGGGAATATCAGATCAGAAGTTGAAACGGACGCCTGCACGATAGATGCGGCCCAATGTGTCATAGAGCGCCGGGTTGATGTCCAGACCGGTGTTGGTCTGCGGCGATGCCACGGGATCCTTGTCGAACAGATTGTCGACCTTGCCATAGATCGATACCTGATCCGTGATCTTGTAGGTCGCGCCAACGTCCATGTAGAAGGCGCCCTTCATTTTGTTGTAGTTGATCGTCGGGTGGTTGCCGGTCGATGCGGGGCAGCTGGACTGACAGACGATATATTGATTGCCGAAGGTGCCGTCGCTGAACCAGCGTTCCTGCACCGTCAGTGTCAGCTTGCCCGTATCGTAGGTCTGGACCGCCAGCCATTTCCAATCGGGCGTGGCGCCATTGTTGGCGCCCGCCTGATCCACCGGATCGACGCCGGCGATGCCGGCATTGACGATGAACTCGCGGATGTGGGTGCCCAGCGCACGGACGGTGAAGGTGCCGGGCAGGCCGAGCGGCTGTTGCCACTGATAGCTTGCCTCTATGTCAAAGCCGCTGGTCTTCCACGACGCCAGGTTGAACGGCTGGACGTTGACGAAATTCTGCTGCTGGTTCGCATTGTCGAGGCTGAAGCCCCCGCAGAAGGCTTGATTGCCTTCGAAGCAGAATTGCACGATCTGCTGCGCGGACAGGCTGGACACAACGCCATTCAGCTTGATGTTGTAATAGTCGAAGGACAGGCTGAGGCCCGGCGCCCAGGATGGCCGGGACAGGACGATGCCGACCTCGGTGTTGCGCGCAATTTCCGGCTTGAGGTTCGGATTGCCGATCGTGTTCTGGAAGGTCGACACAGCGACGTTGCGGAACGGATCGTTGAAGTTGGGCAGCGTCGTCACCGTCGGCGCGGCGAACAGCTCCGACAGGTTGGGCGCACGCACGTCGCGCGACGTGACGGCGCGCAGGCGAATGCCATCCAGCGGCGTGTCCCAGGTGCCGCCGACCTTCCAGGCCCAGACCGTGCCCGACGTGCTATAATGGGTGCCGCGACCCGCCGCGTTCAGGTTCGCGCGGCCCGCCCCCTGGCTGTCGAACAGCGGCAGGTTGATTTCAAGGAAGCCTTCATAAACTTCATATTTGCCGCGGCCATTTTTATAATTACCCGCCGCCCAGTTGCTGCCAAGGTCGGAATTGAGCAGCGGATCGGCGGGGTAATTCTCGTCATTCGGACTGAGTGGCGACACGCCTGCGCCATAGGGATCGGCGTTGACGCGATAAAATTCGCGCCGATATTCGCCGCCGAACGCCACCGCGAGCGGCCCTGCCCACAGTTCAACCGGTTCACCCGAAAAGTTGGCGCTGACCACGTCCTGGGTCAATTTGGTGTGCTGGAAGGGGCCATTTTCGTGCGGCGCGACATAGGCCAGCGCTGAGGCGGAGGGGGTGAAGTTGCCAAAGATGTTCATCGGCACGCAGCCATTGGCCCGCGCCACCGGGTCGCGGCATACGACCGCACCGTTCAGCGTGATCGCATCGGCCGCCGCGACATAGCGATTTTGCAGGACGATATCGCGTACCCGAATGTCGGAGATCGTGATGCCATGTTCATAATAGGCGTCATAATTCCAGTCCGTGCCGCCGAGGCCGAACTGCCCCTTAAGGCCGCCAACGAAGCGATATTGCTTGCGATCGGTATAGACCTGCGGGTCGGGCAGTTGGGCGTTGGAAGAGCCGAAACCGAAGCTGGTGATGCCAGCCGCCGCGCACTGATCGCGGATCGTCTGCGGCAGGAAGGCATTGTCGCACTGGACGGTCAGGTTGGCGCGCCCATAGCCGGGGCTCGGCTGGTTGTTGGTCTTCACCTGCGCGATATTGACCGTCAGATAGGCTTCATTGTTATCGGCAAAGTCATAGCCAAGGCGCGTATAGCCGTTGATCCGCTCCAGCGATGATTTAAGCGATGCGCCCGAACCGGGCGCGCCCGACAGGTCGCCACCCTGGCAGAAGCTGTTCCCCTGAAAACAATTGCTGACCCGGCCATTGCCGAGCGGCTGACCATTGGATCCATATTGGAAATTATAGGGCGTGCCGTTCGCGTCGAAAGCGATGCCCTGAAGCGGACCATTGTTGATCAGGCCATAGCGGGCATATTGGTAGGGCTGCGCATAATCGCCATAGACATATTGCGGCAGGCCGTTGTTGGTCTGGCCCGTGTTGAACAGCGTCGTGGCGCGATACCAGTCGCGGCTGCCGGCGAGATCGGTGCCGAAGTCGCCTGCGCCCACGCCTCCTTCATGGTCATATTCGCCGCTGACGACGAAATGCAGCCGACCATCCATCGCCGATGTGCCATAGGCCGCCTGGACGAGCGCGGTTTCATCGTCGCCATATTTGGTGATGCTGCCCAGGATATTGCCCTTGAACCCTTCAAATCGGGTGTCGGTGATGAAGTTGACGACGCCGCCAACCGCGTCCGATCCGTAGGAAGCCGATGCGCCGCCCGTCACCACGTCGACCCGCTTCACCAGCAATTGCGGGAACATCGAAATGTCGGGGACGCCGGTCACGTTTGCGCCGACAACACGCTGGCCGTCGAGCAGTGTCAGCGTCCGAATGGTGCCAAGGCCGCGCAGCGAGAAGGACGAAAGGCCCTGCTGACCGCTCGACGTGCTGAATGTCCCGGTGGCTGCGCCGGTCGACCCTTGCAACGAGGGCAGCTGCGCGATGGTGTTGAACACATTGGGCTGCGCGTTGTTGGCGATCTGCTCTTCGCCGATCACCGTGGTCGGCGTCGGCGCGGTGAAGCCGCTGGTGGTGATGCGCGACCCGGTAACGACAATGTCCGCGGCGCTCTGCGCCGATGTCGCTGCGGATTCGTCCTGAGGGGCGACGTCGGCGACACTTTGTGCGTGCGCCAGGCCCGACAAGGACATGATCGTTACCGCTACCAAACTGGCGCCCATGCAATGGCGGATAATGGACTTCCTCACCTTCCTTGATCCTTCCCTCTGTCGGCCACCCTCCCCGGGTTGGCCACGCCTTGTGCGGCGATTATCGGTTTCCCTATCGTAACAGGGCTTCTAGGGCACTTACGACATAGGTCGTAGACGCTACGAAACCGCCGTTTTTCATGGCTTTGCTGCGTAAAGCGCGTGATGCGTCAGGATGAAGAGCGTTTGCTTGTCAGGACCGCCGAACAGGATTTGAAGCGGACGATCCGGCACGTCGATCCGACCCTTCTGCGCGCCGTCGGGACCGTAGACGAAAATCTGTCCATTGGCGACGAAGACGCGCCCCTGCCCGTCCACGGCAACGCTTTCGCCGCCGCGATTGGCGAAGGGCTTGATATCAACAAGCGACCCACCCTTCCCGATCGTCCCGCTATAGGTCTTATTTTCCGAAGCGTTGGTGACGAATATCCGTTCACCCATTTTACCGCTCACGAAGCCATTGGCGTTAAGCCCGTCGGACCAGCGCCAGCCGGTATGATCGATCGGCCCCTGTTGCCAGACCCGAAACGCCGGGAGCGCCAGGCTGCCGTCGGGGGAAACATATTCCTGCGCCTTGGGAGTGCCAACATCGCGGGCGAACATTTCGGCCAGTGTCGTGAACTCATAGCTTTTGTGATCCAGCTGGTCACGAAATTCGCCATTGTTCCACCAGTTGACGGGCAGCAAGGTACGCTTCTGGCTGGCAGGCCGCACCGGGGTCGGCTTGATGAGCGTCAATGCGTCGAGCGGTCCTTCGGGATCGATCGAATAGACCCCGGCCTTGGGGCCAAGCGAGGAGAGTATGAGCAGATGCCCTGATGCATCCACCGCCAGATTGACCGGGTCCAGCGCCTGATCGCGCACGATCTCCAGACCCTTGCCCTCGCTCCAGCGGTGAATGCGCTGGAACCGTCGGTCGATGAAATACAGTGCGCCCTTGGTGTCCACAGCCGCCCCGGAAATGGACCAGAAGCCATCCTCCAGCTTCTCGACCGGGGCCATGCTGGGTGTGGGCGCTGGAATCGCCCGGTCGGCCGCGCCGATGTCGAGCTTGGCAAACTCCCGCTCCTGCACGAACAATTTGCGCGAGACATCCTCGATCGCATTGTCGAACGGATATTTGCTGGCGCGCAGGAAGGTGCCGCATCCTTCATCGTCGCAGGTCGCATAGCCGCTTTCGGCGTTCACATGGACATTGCGAAAGCGGATATCGCTGGAATTATACAGCTTCACTGCGCTCTTTTCCGGCGCGTAGGTCCGGGTGACGCGATAGCCGTGATAATTGGCGAACAGCAGGTTTTTCGAATTGCGAATGTCGAGCGACACGGCGTCCGGTCCGTCACCCACTTCCTGCTCGGTCTGGGGCGCCAAAAATTCCCAGTTCTGCACATTGTCGAGCACGAACTCATTGCGGGCATGATGTTCGACCGACATTTCATAGACATGGCCGGGCGTGCTGGTGTCGCTGATGTAGAAGCCGGCCTGGGCGAAGCTGTTGGGGCTCCATACGTCCGCAAAAGTGCCGCCGCCGCCGTCCGTCACCCAGATGCTGGGATATTGCGCATCCAGCCGATGGTCGGTCACCGGGTCGCCGGTATGGACCGTCAATGTCCCCAGCATCTTGCCGTCTGCGGTAGGCGTGCCGCCACCGCCCATGATCTTGAGGTCTTCCACCAGGCTCTTTTCGCCTGACCGCCACAGCAGCGCCGACGCGCGCGGATTGACCCGACCCGTAAACAACCCCAATCCCGACAGGATATTATCCCCGCCCTTGCGGCTCTCCAAGATCGGCAGCACCGATCCCAGCCCGGCATGGCGCGGGTTTTCGTCGGGGATATAAAGCTGCGTGATGGCGGGATGCAGACCGATGAGAATGCTGTCCGGCCGCAAAGTCAGCTTGTCCGTGACCTTGTAGAAGCCGGTTGGAAAATACAGGATCGGATGGGCATTGATCGCCTTTTGAATAGCGGCGGTATCGTCTGCCTTGCCGTCGCCTACGATTCCCAGCGTTCGGACATTGACCCAGTCTTGCATGGGCGGCAGGTCGCGAATGGCAGGCGTGCGTCGCGCCGGCAGTGCGGGCAGCGCCTCGATCTCGGCATCGGTGCGATATTCGCCGACATGGCCCAGGTCCGGCACCATCAAGCCGTAGGAAAAGGACGCGACCTTATAGGCATCGCCCTTGCCGTCGACCGTGCGTCCGCTTTCGCGGAAGCGCGCGAAAACCGGGCTGTTCTTTGCCAGCGCATTTTCAAAGCCGATTTGGGTGAAAACATTGTTTTCGTTCGAAATGACGACGCCCGCCCGGCTGACATTTTCAAAGCGGACATCCTTGCCCCACAGGCTGTCGCCATAGCCCCGGTTTACTTCGATCCCCACCGGCGTATTGCGGATGGCCACATTGACCAGGGTCAGGTCCACCTCATGCTCGCGGATCGCGGCGTCGCGCTGACCATCGAAGGTCGAATCGATCAGCGTGAATTGCCAGGCGGGGGAGGTCTTTTCCGTCACGATGCCATAGCGGCCGCCCTGGAAATGGACATTTTCGATGATGTTGCCTGCCTGATAAACGCCGGCAAATCCGTCCCCCAGGCGAAATTCCATATGGCTGAGGAAGGCGTGCTGCGCCATGTGGAAACGCACGCCGGCCGCTGCGGGATTGCCCGCGCCAATCTCTATGTCGACATTGCTCATCGCCGAATAGAAGGTGCCGGAATTGGCGTCGCGTACGACCTTGTCGCGGGGAACGATGGTGGGCACCGGCACGGGCACATCGCCGACGCGATATTGATCCCCGCCGCCAAAGACGATCATGGTCGACACACCCTGCTGGAACCCGGGAGTCCTGGCTCCTAGCAGGATGACGGGCCGCGTCGGACCCACGCCATAGATGCGCACGCCGGGAGGCACGACCAGCGTGCGGCTGATGCGATAGGTGCCCGACGGCAGGAAGACCATGCCATGACCCGTCTTGTCCCGCGCGCTATCGAGCGCTCGCTGGATTGCGTCGCTGTCGTCCGCGTGGCCGTCGCCCTTGCCCGCAACCGTAATCGCGCTCGGTTCCTGGGGGGCGGTGGGAAAGACCGATGGCTCGGCGGCGTGAGCCGAACTTACACCCGCCATCGCGGTTGCGGTCAAAAGCGCCGCCATGATGCTGCGTCCGATCATCATCGCCTCTCCCAAAATCATTGCATCCAGGGATCAGGGCTAAAGGAGCATGATGACGGGGGCACTTGCGACAAAGGTCGTAGTTTTCAGGGGTTGGCCCGCGCTCCTATAGCATGATCCCACATAGCGACGCCTGTGCAGGGGTTTCGCACCGATTGCGAGGACCTGCTTTGCCGCCCCTACCAGACCCTGCTGCCACGCCGAATTTTGCCGCCATCGTGATGGGGGTCAGCGGCTGCGGCAAGTCCACACTCGGATCGCTGCTGGGGGCGGCACTCGACGCGCCCTTTCTGGAAGGCGATGACTTCCACGCGCCCGAGGCGGTGGCCAAGATGCGCGCGGGCTGCCCCCTGACCGACGAGGATCGCTGGCCCTGGCTCGATCGCATCGGCTTGGCTGCCAATGCCGCCGTTGAAACCCAAGGCCGCACGGTGATCGCCTGTTCCGCGTTGCGTGCGGCCTATAGGGCGCGGCTGCGCGCCGCCATTGCAGCGCCCGTGCGGTTCATCCTGCTGGAAAATAGCCGCGAACGCCTGCTCGCAAGACTGAAGTCTCGGGCCAACCATTATATGCCTACCAGTCTGCTCGACAGCCAGCTGGCAACATTGGAGCGGCCAGGTCAGGATGAAGACGCCATGATCCTGAATACAGACGCGGACCCCGCCGCATTGCGGGATGCAGCGCTGCACTGGCTGCGCTGATCGACCAGAGCGTCAGGGCATCAGACGCCGGCGTCCCTCCCACAAATGCCAGCGCATCGCCAGCGCCGCGCCCTCAGGGTCCTGCGCGCGAATGGCGGCGACGATCACTTCATGTTCTCGCAGCATCGTTTCAACGACCTCCGGGGGCCGGGACCGGGAAATATCGACGCCTGCGCGCATGATCTTTTCGACATCGGGCCACAGCGCATCGAACGCCTGGATGAAGGCGGGATTGCCGGTCGCCGCCGCGATCCGCCGGTGCAGGTCCATGTCTTCGGCATGGGCTGGCTCACTGGACAGCAAAGCCTCGCGCAGCAACGCCATGCCTTCCTCCACATGCGCCATTTCCTGCGCGGTTCGGCGGGTTGCCGCCAGCCGGGCCGCCTCCGCCTCCAGCACGAAACGAACTTCATAACTGCCCAGCGTCGTGGACAATTCGCTCATCGGCATGAAGGCTGCCAGCCGCTCGGAAGGCCGGCTCTTGACGAAGGACCCGGCGCCTCGCCGCGCCTCCGTAATGCCGTCCGACGCCAGCCGCACCAGCGCTTCGCGCACGATGGCGCGCGATACGCCAAAGGTTTCCGCGAGCTTCGCCTCTGACGGCAGGCGCGCGCCGACTTCCAGATCCTCCGACTTGATGATCTCGACGATGCCGGCATAGGCCTGATCGGACAACCGGATCTGGCTCATGACGTCGCTCGTCCTGCTGCGATGGCCATTGCGGCTCCGCTCCCTACATTATGCTGCTCGCCAGCATTACCAGCAGCAGGCCGACCACCGCCACCACAGTTTCCATGATGGACCAGGTCTTGAACGTCCCTGCCATATCGGTGCCGAGATAGCTTTTCACCAGCCAGAACCCGGGATCGTTGACATGGCTGAAAAATAGCGATCCCGCCCCGATCGCCAGCACCATCCATTCAGGGTCCACGCCGGACGCGGAAACCAGCCCTTGCATCACGCCGGCCGTAGTGATCGTCGCCACCGTCGCCGAACCGGTCGCCAGGCGGATGCAGACCGATACGCCCCAGGCCAGTACCAGCGGCGAGATTGCGCCGCCGTCTGCCAACCTCACCAGAAGGTCGGACAGGCCGGCGGTCACCAGCACCTGCTTGAGCGCGCCTCCTGCGCCGATCGCCAGGATGATGCCGCCGGCCGGGGTCATCGCCTCGGTCCAGATCGCGCCCTGAATCCGGCTTTCGGTGATGCGCCGACCAAAGAGCAGCGGCAAGGCCACCAGCGTCGCGACCAGCAACGCTACGACGGGATCGCTTACCCAGGCCAGCCAGGTGAAGTGCGCGGCCACGGGCGCGGGCATCAGGGCAACCGCCTGTCCTGCGGCGATGAGGACGACGGGCAGCAACACGGCCGTCAACGCCCGTCCCACTGATGGCGTCGGCACATCGGCCCGGACCGGATCAAGCAGGGGGGGGCTGAGCTTCACGCCCGGGGCGGTGAAGCGTGCCAAGAGCGGACCCGCGATGATCGCGGTCGGAATCCCGACGATCAGCCCATAAAGAAGAGTAAGGCCCAGATTGGCGCCCAAAGCATTAACGGCCAGCAAAGGCCCCGGATGCGGTGGCACCAGTGCATGAACGACGGACAGGCCCGACAGCGCCGGCAGCATGAGGCGCAGCTTTGCCGTGTCGCCATTCTGACCGGCCGGCAAAGCCGCCGCCGCTGACGCGACGATCGGCAATAGCAATACCAGCCCGGTCTCGAAAAACAGGGGCAGGCCTATGACGATGGCCGTCAGAAGACTTGCCCAGGGCGCGCCGCGCGCGCCGGAGAGTCGCAACGCCGCGCGGGCAAGACCGCCGGCGCCATCGGAGAGTTGCAACATGGCCCCGAGCCCGAGGCCGAGCGCGACCACAAGTCCGGTGCCGCCAAGGATCGCGCCCGCGCCTTTTTCGACGGCCTTGGCTGTTTCCTCCATGGGAAGTCCGGCCAGAAGGCCAACCGTAAACGCGCCGCAGAGCAATCCCACGAAGGGATGCAGTCGTCCGCGGATGATCAGGATGATGGAAAGCGCAATGCCGATGATGGCCGCTGCGATCAGCCGATAATCGGCCGGAGTCACAGCCGCAGCCCTTTCAGACAGTGCAGGCCGCGATCAAGTCGACGCAATGCCATCGTCATCCTCTCCCCCAATGTTGTCGCTATCCTCAGACTCGCCGCAAACCGGTGATTAACGGTTGAACCTGTTGGACAGGTTTACTGCGTTTCAGGACGATATCCAGATAAAATATGCTTTTCTGCAATATTTCTGCTTGAACCTGTATGACTAGTCCTCATAAGATATCGCTAACGAGTCAGGTTCAGAAGCTCATTGATATTTTCCGGATCGGAAACAGGGAGAGGGAAGATGCACGTCGCCTCGAATCCGCACGGCTATCGCGTTCACGACAACGGCGCACCCGCGCCGGCAGCTGTCACGCCGCCTCGCCTGACGCCCACCCAGATGAAAGTGATGCGCTGCGTCCACTCAGGCCTGCTCAACAAGCAGATCGCCTATGAGCTCGGCATGGCCGAAGCGACGGTGAAGGTCCATATGACTGCCCTGATGCGCAAGCTCAACGTGCGCAACCGCACGCAAGTCGCGATCATCGCCAATTCGCTCGCCTGGCTGCCGGACGCCTCCGATCGATCGCTCAGCAAAATGGCTGACTGAACGGGTCGTTCCAACCTGTTACAGGGCGAAATAAGGCGCTTGGCGCAACGGGAGGATAAGTCATGGACGGATCGCGACGATCGGCATTGAAAACGGTTGGCGCGGGTTTGGCCCTCTCCGCCATCGGCGCGGGAGCAGCCCGGGCCGCGCAGCGACCGATAGGCTATGCGATAGTCGGGCTTGGCACTTACGCGACGCGACAGATCATGCCCAATTTTGCCGGCTGCGAACATGCGCGCTTGGTGGCGCTGGTCAGCGGCACGCCCGAGAAATTGCAGCGCTATGGCGAGCAGTACAATATCCCCGCTACGCACCGCTACAACTACGCTAATTATGATCGCATCCGCGATAATCCCGACATTGACGTGGTGTATGTCGTGCTGCCCAACAGCATGCACGCGGAATATAGCATCCGGGCGGCGCAGGCGGGCAAGCATGTCATGTGCGAAAAGCCGATGGCCATATCCGTGGCCGAATGCCACGCGATGATCGACGCCAGCCGCAAGGCGGGCAAGCTGTTGATGATCGGCTACCGGTCGCGCTTCGAGCCCTATAATCGTCTGGCCATTGACCTGGCGCGGCGCGGGCATGTCGGGCCGACGCGCATCATCACCTCCGAACATGGTTTCCCCATCCAGCCCAACCAATGGCGGCTCGATCGCCCGTTGTCGGGTGGCGGGTCGCTGATGGACATCGGTATCTACAGCCTCAACGCAACGCGCTATCTCAGTGGGGAGGAACCTGTGTCGGTCAGCGCGATCGAGGCGACCGACCGGTCCGACCCCCGCTTCCGCACCGTGGAGGACCGGATCAGCTTCCTGCTGCGCTTCCCATCGGGTATCGAGGCGACCTGCGTGTCGAGCTATAGTTCGGCGCATAATGCCTATCGCGTGGTCAGCACCCAAGGCTGGATCGACATGGAGCCGGCAACCCCTTATGAAGGCCATGCCATGCGCATCCGGAAGGACGGCATTGTCACTCCGCGTGTCCTTCCTGCCCCGGCCAAGAACCAGTTTGCCGGGCAGCTTGACCATCTGGCCGAATGCATCGTGAATGGCACCACGCCGATCGTGCCGGGAGAAGAAGGCCTCGCCGACCTGCGCGTTATCGAAGCCATTTATCGTTCGGCGGCGGAGGGGCGCACCATCGCCATGACCGCATGATCGGCCGCCGGACCATCCTCGCCGGCTTGGCCACGAGTCCGCTCACGCCCATGCTGGCACAAGCGGCGGGCGGCATGGCCGCGCCCCGCATTGACCGGCTCGATCCGGCGCTCGATCGCATCCTTGCGCCGGACGCGCAGGTAAAGGTCATCGGGCGTGGCTATCGCTGGGCCGAAGGGCCGGCCTGGGTGCCTCAGGGCGATTATCTGCTGTTCAACGATCCACCGTCCAACATCCTGTATCGCTGGACAAAGGCGCAGGGCGTCACGCCCTTCCTGTCCCCGTCTGGTTTGCAGACAATTGTGCCAGAGGGAATAAGGGAGCCGGGCCTCAACGGCATTGCGATCACGCCTGGCGGCATGTTGGTAGGCGCGGACAGCGGTACGCGCGCCATCGTCCAGATCGACTTGCGCACTAAGCAGCGCACGATCCTGGCGGATCGTTATGAAGGCAAGCGTTTCAACAGTCCCAACGATCTGTGCGTAGCGCCGTCAGGGGCCATCTATTTCACCGATCCGCCCTATGGCTTGGCGCAGGCGGACGAATCGCCGCTGCGCGAGCTGGATTTCTGCGGGCTGTTCCGGCTTGATCCCGACGACGCCGTCACATTGCTCGATCGCAGCCATCGCCGCCCTAATGGCGTTGGCCTTTCGCCCGACGGCGCCACGCTTTATCTGGCGCTGTCCGACGAGAAACGTCCGCAAGTGCTGGCCTATCCGCTCGATGCAAAAGGCCAGGTGGGCAGCCCCCATCTGTTTCTCGACATGCATGCCCAACTTGCCGCCGGCGAGCCGGGATTGCCAGATGGCATGGATGTGGCGCCGGATGGTCATGTCTTTGCGACCGGGCCGGGTGGCGTCCATGTCTGTGCGCCCGATGGCCGACGTCTGGGTGTCATACGTACGGGCAAGGCGATCGCTAATTGCTGCATCGGAAACACGGGCAAAAGTCTGTTCCTGACGTCCAGCGATATGCTGGCCGTCGTTCCTTTGCGTCTATCCTGATTGACGGATCGCACTGGCCCGTTCCGCTCGACAAGCGAAAGTGATAGCGCTATCAGTCTTAGCGGACGCAGTTAAACGGGAACCGCCGCGCCGTCCGAAGGGGAGAACATGCCGATGCGCCATCGCAGGAAAGCCTTATGTGCAGCGCTCTTGCTGAGTATATCGAGCGCCCTTCCTGCCGCCCCAGCGCGGTTTGACCAGTTTCGCTACAGTGGCGAGGCGGATAAAGGCGTCGCGCCGCAAGAGGGCGAATTTCGCAATCCCATATTGGCCGGCTACTATCCCGACCCTTCGGTGACGCGGGTCGGCGACGACTATTATCTCGTCAACAGTTCCTTTGCGCATTTTCCGGGTCTGCCGATTTTCACGTCGAAAGACCTTGTGCACTGGACCCAGATCGCCAACGCAATCGACCGCCCCAGCCAGCTCGACTTTTCCGGCCGGCGCATCTCGCAGGCCGTCTTCGCGCCTGACATCAGCTGGCACGACGGCCGCTTCTACATCGTCAACACCTGCGTTGAATGCGGCGGTAACTTCGTCATCACAGCAGACGATCCGGCCGGTCCCTGGTCGGACCCCGTCTGGCTCCCCTTCGAAGGCATCGACCCGTCCCTCTATTGGGAGGGGGACAAGGCCTATATCGTCAATAACCGCGCGCCCGACGAGCCGCCCCGCTATGACGGCCATCGCGCCATCTGGATCCAGGAATATGACTGGCGCGCCGGCAAAATGGTGGGCGACAGTACGCAACTGATCACCGGCGGTGTCGACATCAGCAAAAAGCCCGTGTGGATCGAAGGTCCGCATATTTTCCGCAAGGACGGCTATTATTATCTGACCGCAGCAGAGGGCGGCACCAGCGTCAATCACTCGCAGGTCGTGTTGCGCGCCAAATCCCTGCGCGGCCCCTATGTGCCGTTCGACCAAAACCCCATATTGACGCAGCGCGACCTTGATCCCGCGCGCCCCGACGCCATCGGGTCCGCCGGTCATGCGAAGCTGGTGCAGACGCAAAAGGGCGACTGGTGGGCGACATTTCTGGCGGTCCGGCCCTATGCCGATGATTATTATAATATCGGCCGCGAAACATTCCTGCTGCCCGTGACATGGAAGGACGGCTGGCCGATCATCTTGCCGAAAGGCGAGGCCATTCCCCATACGCTCAAAGCCCCCGACCTTCCCCCGCAATCCGCCCCGGCGCTCCCCACCAGCGGGGACATCGCCTATACCGAAACATTCGATGGCCCCAAGCTGCCGATGCAGTGGATCGGCATTCGCACACCCAAACAGCCTTTCTATCGCCTGAGCAACGGCATGCTGGAACTGGACAGCGGGGCGCCGCTCGGCGACCTCGATGGCGTGCCGGCGTTCATCGGACGGCGGCAGCAACATATAAACGCCACTTTCTCAACGACGCTGCGCTATGTTCCGGAAAAGGATGGCGACCGCGCGGGCCTGGCGGCGGTGCAAAGCGATCGCAGCAACCTCTTCTTCGGCGTGACCCAGATTGCGGGTCGACCTATGCTCGCGCTCTATACCCGTGATGCGGCGGATGCCGATAGGCTGGTGCAATCGGCCCCTCTCACGACAGACCGCCCCATCACCCTGACCATTCGCATGACCGGTGGAACGATGGGATTTGATTATAGTGTCGGCGGCCGCGCTCAAACGCTGGCGGACGATATCGATGCCACCTTGCTCAGCACCAAAAAGGCTGGCGGCTTCGTCGGCACGGTGGTCGGGCCTTATCATTATACGCCCGCGTCATGAGCGGACGGACATGGGCCCACCTCTGCGCGCTGTTGCTGGCCGCCGGCCTTGCTGCCCCGTTGCCCGCGCAGGTCTGGCGCTCGGATCAGGGCGATGGCACCTATCGCAATCCCGTGCTCTACGCCGACTATCCTGATCCCGACATCATCCGGGTTGGGGAAGATTTCTATTTCGTATCGACCACCTTCGCCAATGCGCCGGGCGTCACCATCCTTCATTCGAAGGATCTGGTGAATTGGCGGATCGCAAGCCATGTTGTCGATCGGCTGGATGGCGATCCGCGCTATGATCTGACCCAAGGCAATGCCTATCGCCGGGGCTTCTACGCCGCCAGCCTGCGCTATCATGATGGCCACTTCTACGTCGCGGTGACGCCCGTCGGGCACAAGACCCGCATCTATCGCGCAAAGACGATCGCCGGTCCCTGGACCTACAGCGAACTGGACCGCGAGGCCTTCGATCCCGCTCTGTTCATCGACGATGATGGGACCGCCTATCTTGGCACCTCCATCGGCAGCGACGGCACTGTCACGCTGTTGACGTTGACCAAGGACCTGACCGCGGTCACCGCCGCGCGCAAAGCCTATTACAACAAGGGCGCGGAAGGATCGAAGATCATCCGCCACAATGGCTATTATTATCTCTTCAACGCCATACCCGGCAAGCTGGCGATGACCGTATCGCGCGCGCGCAGCCTGTGGGGTCCTTGGGAAACGAAGCCGTCCATCGACGACAGGACCGGGGGCCATCAGGGCGCGATCGTCGATATGCCCGATGGCAGCTGGTATGGTTTCGTCATGGTCGACGCGGGCGCGATCGGCCGCATGACCAATATCAGCCCGATTTTCTGGAAGGATGGCTGGCCCTGGTGGGGAACGCCCGATCGACCCGATGTCGTCCCCGAACGATCGCCCAAACCGATTGCAGGGCATGGCTTTTCCGAACCGCCGTCGTCCGATGATTTTTCGGCCAAAAGACTAGGATTGCAATGGCAGTGGAACCATAATCCGGATGACAGCAAATGGTCGTTGACCCAGCGGCCCGGCTTTCTGCGGCTCCACGCCACACGGTCCGACGGCATCTGGACGGCACGCAATACGCTGACGCAAAAGGCGCAGGGACCGCGCATGCGTGCGATTGCAAAGGTCGATGTGCAGGGCCTCCAGCCGGGCGATCTCTGCGGTTTCGGCAGCTTTGGCAAATATAGCGCGCAACTCTCCGTGGTCGGAGCTACCGACGGCCAGCGCAGTGTGCGGATGCAGATCACGGAAAGCACGCAGGACGGTCCGCAAACCGACGTCCGCGTGCCCGCGCTTTCCCTGGATGCGGCGAGGGTCTGGCTACGCGTCGACCTGGATTTTCAGTCCAATTTCGGCCGGTTCGCCTATAGCAGCGACAATCGGCAATGGCGCGATGTGGGCAGCCCCTTTCCGCTCGCTTTCGATTGGCGAACGGGTACCTTTCAGGGCCAGCAGATTGCCCTGTCCTGCTATAATCCGGGTTCTTCCGGAGGCTATATGGACGTCGACAGCGTCACGCTCATGCCGCTCGCTGACGCTATCCAGCCATAGGCACCGGTCGCCCCGCCACATTGCAAGGACCTTGTATGACGTTGTTCCGCTCTGTTCTGCCGCTCACCCTGCTGGTCGCTGGCACGACGCTCTCCGCGCAAAGCCCGGACCCGCTCGCGCCCACCGCGCGTTGGACCGCGTACCAGGGAGGCAACGCGCAATTGCCGCCGATGGGATGGAACAGCTGGAACGCCTTCTTCACCGAAATCGACGAAGAAAAGCTGATGGGGTCGGCGCAGCGCATCGTTGACACGGGCCTGGCGAAAAAGGGCTATCGCTACATCAATATCGATGACGGCTGGTGGCTGAAGCGCCGCACCAGCGATGGGCGCCTCATCATCCGCGCCGACAAATTCCCGTCCGCGCAGACGGGCCAGGGCGATCCGACCTTCCGCCCGCTGACCGACCGGTTGCACGGCATGGGCTTCAAGGCCGGCATCTATTCCGATCTTGGCCGCAACAGCTGCTCCCAAGCCTATTCGGAAGGGCCAGCGCAGCTGCCCGAAGGCAGCGTGGTCGAACGAGAGGTCGGGCTCTATGGCCATAGCGACCAGGATTTGCGCCTGTTCTTCGCGGAATGGGGTTTCGATGCGATCAAGGTCGACGGATGCGGCATCCGCGCCTTCGCCGCCGACGCCCCCCGTGTACGCAGCGGTCAATATCGCGCCCTGCCGCCGCTCATCGACCAGCACAGCGTCGCCCGGTCGAACATCCCGGCTGTCAAGGCGCTGTTCGCCGACATCAACCAGTCGCTCGCGCGTTACAATCCGGACGGCGACTATATGCTCTCCCTCTGTATCTGGGGCAGCGCCAATGTCCGCGCCTGGGGCAAGGATGTCGGCAATATCTCCCGGACCAGCGACGATATTACGCCCGACTGGAGCCGGATGTTGACCAATTATGACAGCGCCGTGCGTCGGGCATTCTACGCGCATCCGGGCAGCTGGAACGATCCCGATATGCTGTTCATCGGCAAGGGCGATTTCGATGCCGCGCATCTTACCGAAGCACGGTCGCATTTCGCGCTCTGGGCGATGATGAACGCGCCCCTGCTGATCGGTGCGGACCTGCGCACCGTGCCGCAATCGTTGCTCGACATTTTCGGCAATGGCGACCTTATCGCCATCAATCAGGACGCAGCCGGCAATCAGGCGACGATCGCCTTCGACAGCGACGATGTGCAGATTTTGGTCAAGTCTCTTGCCAATGGTGACAGGGCCGTGGCGCTCTTCAACCGCACTGCGACACCGATGCAGACCGTGTTGACGGCCGAACATCTGAAATTCAGCGCGAACAGGCCTATCGCGCTCAAGGATATGTGGACCGGCGCCGCCAACCAGTTCTCCGGCGAACAGGCCTTCGACCTTGAGCCGCACCAGACGCTTGTGTTCAGGGCCACCGGCGAGCGCCAGCTTCAGGACGGGCTATATTTGTCCGAACAACCTGGTAGCGTGAACCCTGCGGTCGATGGCGTCAGCCATCCCGAACCCGATCCGACCATTCATCGATCGATCCCCGGCTGGCGCGGCACGCGCGGCGTGGGCGAACGCCCCCTCTATGCCGGCTGGGGCGGCGCCATGCCGGACGCCACGCCCTATAATCAGCCGCTCGCCATTGCCGGGAAGGCTTTCGGATCGGGCGTCGGTGTGCTCGCAAATTCCCGGCTTGAAATTCGCAATGAGGGCTTCAGCCGCTTCACCGCACAGGTCGGCGTTGATGATAGCGCGCGCGATGCCGCCCATCCCGTGCGCATTACCGTCTATGGCGATGGTCGCAGGCTGGCGAGCGCAAGCGCGCGCCGGGGCGAGGCTGCAAAGCCGATCGACGTCGACGTGCGCGGCGTCGCGATCGTCGAACTGGTCGCACAGGCGCCGGACGCCCCTGGCGAAATGCTGCCGGTCAGTTGGGGCGACGCTGCCCTAAGGCGCTGACAGGCGGATCGTCCTGCCTCTCAAGCGCGGCTAGAGCGCGCAAGCCGCGCCGCGCCATCGGGGTGGTCAGCATGGTGCTCGCCAGCGCCATCAGCAACAGGGCGGTGAAGGTGCCGCCGCTGATGACTTGCCGGTCGAGCAGGATGTTGACGAAGATGATCATGATCAATGCCTTGGTCTGCAACAACCAGCCAATGACGCCAGCTTCCCCGCGCCGCCATTGCAGCCAATGCCCGGCGACGCGCAGACCGATCAGCTTGCCGCCGACCGCTGCCGCCAGCAGCAGCGCCGCCACCGCGATCAGGTCCACGCCCCCCATGGACCAGGCAGTGCGCAACCCGGTGCTGAGGAAGAAGATGGGCATCACGGTCAGCAGCAGCATGTCGCGCAGCCGGTCGAGCGCCTGCGCATCGAACCAGGATCGATCGAGGATCACGCCGGCCAGAAAGGCGCCGACCATGAAATGCAGCCCGGCCCAGTCGGCCGCCAGTCCTGCCACCGCCAGCCAAACCATCGACGCGCGCAATCGCTCTGCTTCTGCAAGTCGGCGCATCAGGAGGCGGATGCCCCAGGCAACGAAGGGAAAAGCGCAGATGAAGGCAAGCTGGCGTTCCATGCGCGGCCAGTCGAGCAGAATCACCGCCAGCACGGCCCAGATGGCAATATCATCCAGGCTGGCATAGCGCAGCACGCGCTGGCCCAGCGGCGTGCGCAGGATCGCCAACCGTTCCATCAACAGGATCAGGATCGGCAACGCTGTTACCGCGCAAGCCATGCCGATGCCCAGTATCGCCTGCCATGGCTCCCCCTTCGGTCCGATCCAGCCCGGATGCATCAGGATCAGCGCGCCTGCCGTGCTGCCAAGCGCGAGCGGGGTCAGTAGCGCCATCCCCGCCGTCACCCAACTGTCCCGCCGCGCGGCCCATGCCGCGCCAAGATCGAGCTCGATCCCTGCCAGCCAGACGAATAGCATGACCGCCCATAAAGCGATGCCATTCAGCATGGTGATCGCGGTCGGCGTGAATATCTGTGCATGAAGCCCCGGCGCGGCGGCGCCCAGCACACCTGGTCCCAGCAGCACGCCGACCACAATCTGCACCACCACCAATGGCGCATGATCGGCATCGCCCAGCAGCCGCCACGCAATCCATGGCAGCCCCATGACGAGCACGAGGATCAGCAGAAATAGCTCATTGTCCGTCATGTCCGCCCCAAACCGCCCCGTAACCCATCACCGCGCGATCGGCATCTCGAATGGCCCGATCGGCAGCGGCGTCCCGTCGTACAGGTTCATGACAGGATAATCGGCCCAGGCATAGCGCACGCGCTCCGCCGACTTGCCGTCTCCGGTCAGGATGACCTGATCCCCCTGCACCGTCGCGGGAACATAGCGGCAGGATTGGTCGTCCGACCCGCAAAGTTCAAACCCCAGCGCCTGCCCCCCGCTTCGCAGGTGCAGCCCTCCTTCGACACCAGAGAAACGAAGGATGACGGTTCCGTCGCCGCCCTTGACCGCACTGGCCGCCTGCGGCCCCGCCCGCGCGATGGGCGCGTCATACGCCAACGCGCGCATCACCCGCGCCAGCCGCCGCCCCAGTTCCTGCTTCTCGCCCGGATGAATATCGAAGGGATCGCCCAGATCAATGGCCGTCGCCAGTCCCGCATGCTTATCTGCCACGACGGCCTGACGTTGCGCCTCCCGCAGCCGTGCCCAGCCGCTATTCTCCGGCTTCGTAGCCGGCTCGCCATAGCCGGCCAGCTGGACGATCGCAAAGCTGAGGTCCGGTTGCCCGAACTGCTGCCGCCAGTCCGCCATCATCGCCGCCAGTCGATCGGCGTAGCCCGGAATGTCGGTGTCGGATTCCCCCTGATACCAGGCGACGCCCTTCAGCTTGATCGCCCCGATCGGCGCGATCATCCCATTGTACAGCGTGCTGGTGCCAGTCACATCGCTCCACGGCACGCGCGGCGCGCCGGGGGGAGACATGCGCGCGACCGCGTAAGCCCAGCCGTCGCCCAGCGACAGCGCATCGCCCTGCGCCGGGCGCAGCGCCATGTCCGCCGCCGGCCCCAGCAGGCCGCCCTTGGCATAATTGTCGACGACATTGACGATCAGCACATTGCGTCCGGCCTTGAGGATACTCGCCGGCACGTTCAGCGTCGTGGGCTGCCAGGCGCGCGCACCCATGCCGATCGGCTGCCCGTTGATCCAGGCGCGTCCCACATCGTCCAATGTGCCGAGCGACAGCGCCGCTTCGCCCCTCGCCTGCTCCGCTGTCAGGGTGAAGTCACGCCGAAACCAGACCATCCCATTATAGTCCGCCAGGCGGGGGACATTCCAATCCTCCCACGCGCCGATCGCCGGCGCGTCGGTCCAATCCATCTTCGCATCCGCCTGCCAGGGCTCCGCGCCGGCGCGATCACCGGTCGCCGCCCGCCACCAGCCTTCCCATTGCGCGCTGGCCGCCCTTTCGCCCTCTGTGGCGTTGCGGGCGTGAAGCGCCAGCAAAGCGGATTGCGCACTATTGCCGACCGCCGCCTGTGCGCGTCCGCCCATCCACGGGCTGATCTGCGACCCGCCCCAGCTGCTCGCGATCGCGCCGATCGGGACATCCGCACTCTTGCGCAGGGTGCGCGCCATATAATAGCAGGCGGCCGAAAAATCGGGGACGCTGTCCGGCCCGGCGGCTTTCCACAGGGGCGTTTGGGCGAAGGTGTCGAGGGGCTGGTCTGCTACGGCGCGAGGGATCGTCATCAACCGAAGCGCCGGATCGGCCGAGCTGCTTATCTGGCCCATCGCGTCCTGCGCATGGCGCACTTCCAGTTCCATGTTGGATTGGCCGGAACAGAGATACACGTCGCCCGCCAACACATTATGCGACACCACGCGACCCGACGGGCTGCGCGCCTCGATATCGAACGGCTGCCCTGCGGTGACGGGAGGGAAGGTCGCCGCAAAGCGACCATCCCTCCCTGCTCTGACCGAACGCTCCGCGCCACCCACAGATACCGTTACCAGCTTCCCGGCTGGCGCGGAACCGGTGATGGTGACGGGCTCGTCCCGTTGAATCACCGCATTGCTCCTAAACATGGGATCGATGCTGAGCAAATTGTCGCCCTGCGCCAAGGCGACCGATGGCATCGCCGCAGCCAAAAGAATTGATATCGTCCGCGCCTTCCGCATCGCCTTCTCCCAAATTCAAGTTTGTAAACATGATATCGCTACCACATTAGCCGTTATCCGCCCCGCAACATGCGCATGACGAGCGCGCGGATACGCCCGTAATTGCCCTCTTTCAGCGGCCCTAATATCCCGTGCCGCTCGGCGGGCAGGTGTGCCAGCGGATGGCCATCCGGCCTGAACACATAATGATCGAAAAAGGCGCGCCACGCCGCCCGTTCCGGCTCCGGCCGCTCGGCAATGGCGATCATCGCCAGCAACATCGCAGCATAGGGCGCATCGGGACCCGCTGCGGACGCATCCCACCAGTAATTGGTCAGGATATTGATGCCATCGCGCGCCCTCACGCCGTGCCACCATAATTTGGGCAGATACAATGCATCGCCCGGGTTCAGTTCAACATGAAGCCTGCGCTGCGCTGCGGCCTCGAAACGCGGAAAGCGCTCTTGTGCGCCGGGGTCTATCGCTGCGAGCGATACCGGCTGGCCCGCCATAGTATGGTCGATCGGCCCCACATACAGGTCGCCAATCGCATCAGGCGGATACAGGGTAAATTGCCGTCGCCCCGCAACCGCGATCGCCAGATTGTCGAAGCTGTCATAATGGCAGGCAATGTCGGACGCATTGCCGATCCATAGGCGGGGCCGGACGGTGGTCGGCAGCAGCGCGCAGCCATGATCCCGCGCGAAACCGGGGAAATAGGTATCGGATGGCAAGGAGCCAATATAGCATGTCTGTGCGCCATCATGCGCGTTCGCCGCAATGCGATCGAGCGCTGCGCCCATCTCGCTGCGCTGACGCGTGAAGTTGAACCCATCTGGTCCCTCTCCATAGGCGTAGCGCCCGCCCAGCTTTGCATCGGCAACGAAATAGTCGACACTGCCGTCGCTGGCATAACGCCGCAGATGATCGAGCGCCGCGCCATTGCCGCCGCCCTGCGCCACGCGCACGATCGGCCAGTCCCTACACAAACCGCGAATGACGGTCGGCCGGCATTGGTCAATTACCGGCCGCAAATCCTCAGGCTGCCGGATCTGCGCGCCCTCTATTTCCTCGATCTGCATGGCACGCTCCAGCCCCGTCAGCCGATTTGCGTCAGTCGGGCATTGCGCCGCCGGGCCATCAAGCCGACATGATGCAGCGACCCGGCCAGGGCGAACGCCGGCTGCAAGTGACCGGAACGAAACAGATCCACCACAACCGAGTCCGGCAATTCGCTCAGCGCGTCCAGGCTGACCGTATAAAGTCCGTCCAGCCGCAACGTGTCACCATCGTCGAACGACAGGCTGATGTCGACGGGTTCGATCAGGCGATGGGCCAGCATGGCCGCGATGAAAGCGTCCGTCGCGGCCGCCCCAGCCATCAGTCCGCCAATCGCCTTTTGAACGGCGCGCAGCGCTGCGGTGGGGGTCCGATCGGGATGGAAGAGCGCTTCGCTGCCGCCCACGGCGAAACGCGGGTGATCCGGGTCGAGCGCAATGCTGTCTCCCGATGCAAAGAAGCCCTGCCGGTCGATTTCGAACGGCCGAAATGCCCAGCGGCCATCGGGCGAATCGATCAGCGGTTCGCCCCGTCGAAAACCGGTCAGCGCGCCGACGTAGAAGGCGCCGCTTTCGGCATGTTTGGAAAAAAATACCGGGCATGCCGCTGCTGCGGTCGCGATTTCACTGATAACAATGCGCACCAGCGGGTCGCTCATCGCATCGCCCGGGTGCATGCGTACTGTTGCATGTGTGTCACTATTAAGCAGTTCCAAAGTCATCCTCCCACCTGCGTCCCCCTGCGCCGATCCGCATATTTGCGTGAATTTCGGCCAGTCCGGCAAACATGATCATGGCGCATATAATTTCGCTTGAACAGCAGTTTCGATAGCGCTAACATTTCCATCCATAAAAAGAAGCATTGGGTGAGGGTGAAGGCCGCCGAACCGGCGGAAAAAATCACCCCGGATAAGACTATGGGATCGTCGCGGCGATGGTGTCGCGGCGTTCGGGCGAGATATTGTCTGGACTAGGGGAGGATCATGACGTCAATTCCACTTCGTGCCGCAAACATGCGCACTCGCATCGGCCTGGCCATGACGGCCAGTTGCATGGCTTTGGCTATCGCCATGCCCGCATCCGCGCAGCAGGCGGGTCAGGGTGACATTGCCGACGGTGTTAGCACCGCCGATATCGTCGTCACGGGCATTCGCGGATCGCTGCAACGCAATCTCGACATCAAGCGCGAATCCTCGGGCGTCGTCGACGTCATCTCGGCGGAGGATATCGGCAAGTTCCCCGATTCCAACGTTGCTGCGTCGCTTCAGCGCCTGCCCGGCGTATCGATCCAGCGCTCCGGGTCGCGCGGTGAACCGCAGGGAATTTCCGTGCGCGGCTTTGGCGGCGACTTCAACGAAACGCTCATCGACGGACGGCGCCTGTCGACCGCGTCCGGCGGTCGTTCGGTCGATTTCACCACCGTGGGCGCGGACTTTGTCGGACAGTTGGCGGTCTACAAGACGCCCGAAGTGTCGCTGTCCAGCAGCTCGATCGGCGCCACGCTCAACATTTCCTACCCCAAGCCCTTCGACAAGCCCGGCACGCGCATGGCCTTCACGGCGGCCGGGTCGGTGCAGGATGAAGCGGGCAAGGTCGTGCCGACCATCGGCGGCCTGTTCAGCACCACCTTTGCCGACGATACGATGGGGATTCTGGTCGACGCGGTCTATACCCGCCGCGATACGCAAGCGAACCGCGTCTATGTCTCGGGCTGGCAAGGCGGGCTGTTTGCGCCCTGTCAGCTGGCCGGTAGCGGAGCCGCCAGCTGCGCGCCTACCGATGATGTGGCGGCACCCGCATCAGACCGCAAAAGCGTCGTGGGTTGGTATCAGCAACAATATGGCGCGGACCAGCGCTATACCAAGGATGAGCGCATCGACGGCCGCATCGCCTTCCAGTGGCAGCCGTCCGACGATGTCGTGCTGACGATCGACGACAATTATTCGCGGCAAAAGGTCGTTACCGATATTTCGGGCTTTGGCATCTGGTTCAACCAGGGCGACCTGCGCAATGTCGAACAGGACAGCAATGGCACGACCATCAACTTCCTGCAGGCCGGATCGCCGACCGACTTCACCGCCGGCACGGATACGTCGGTTCTTGAAACCAACCAGGTCGGCCTGAACGTCAAATGGGATGCGACGGAAAATCTCCAGATCGACGCTGACGCCAGCTATTCCAAGAGCCGGCTCAATCCCGATGGCCAGATCAGCAGCGAAAATGGCGATATCGGCTATGGCGGCCTGATCGGCACGACTCTGGGCGTCCGGGTCAATGGCAACAGCAGCAGCAGCTTCCCTGAACTCACCACCTATGGCCCGGCCGGCAATGAAGCAGCCTGGACCGATCAGGCGATCATTGGATCGCACGTCACCGTCCGCCAGCAGCAGCTCAACAGTGACGAGATCAAGCAGTTCCGCCTTGGCGCAACCTGGAAACAGGATGATCTGACGATCAAGCTGGGCGGCCGCTATATGGAGGATGAATTCGCCCTCGAAAACCGCAACACCTTCGCCAATAATTTCTGGCAGGCTTATGCGGGCTATGGCGCACCGTCGGGCCGCGACACCGGCGTGCCCATCCCGGCCAGCCTGATCGACGGCACGATCAGCACCAAGAATTGGCTGCCTGGCTTCTCCGGCAATCTCCCGCCGGTGCTGCTCAAATATGACGCCCGCGCCTATCAGCGCTATCTTGAAGGCCTGTGGCAGGGGCCGACCACGCCAGGTTACAATGCGGGCTGTTGCACTGGCTTCAATGGCACGTTCGACCTCGCGCTTGACCCCGGCAGTGTTCAGCGGATCACGGAAAAGAACTGGTCGGCTTATGTCAGCGTCAATTTCAAGGCTGACGTCGCCGGCATGCCTTTCCACTTCAACGCCGGCGCGCGCGAGGAAATCGTCAAGGTGATTTCGCGCGGGATCGGCCGTGTGCCCATCTCGATCACGCCCAGCACCGCGGACCCGACGCTGCTCACGGTCAACTTCTCGGATTCGCAGGCGGTGACGGAAAGCAGCAGCTATTCCTACTTCCTGCCCGCACTGGATATGAAGCTGGAGCTGACCGACAGCCTGCACCTTCGGTTCGACGCGTCGCGTACCATGACGCGGCCGCGCCTCGACTATCTGGGGCCGGTGCTGAACGTCGGCGCGGGGCAGCGTGTTGGCGCGCTGACGGCGACGGGCAACAACCCGTTCCTGAAGCCCTATCTGGCGGACAATTTCGACCTCGGCCTGGAATGGTACTATCAGCCAAACTCCTATGCCGCGGTGAACCTGTTCCTCAAGGATGTGTCCAACTTCATCGTAGCGGGCACCGATCGGCAGACGATCAACGGCGTCATCGACCCGTCGACCGGGCAGGAAGCTGTCTTTACCGTATCGCGTCGCATCAATGGGCCGGAAGCGACCGTCAAGGGCATCGAACTTGCATGGCAGCATGTGTTCGGCGACAGCGGCTTTGGCTTCAACGCCAACGCCACCTTCGTCGAAACCAACAAGCCCTATGATGAAAGCGACCTGTCGCAGAGCGGCTTTGCGGTAACGGGTCTCGCCAATTCGGCCAATCTTGTCGCCTTCTACGACAAGGACGGCATCGAATTCCGCACCGCGGTCAACTGGCGCGACAAATATCTGCTCCAGTTCGGCCAGGCCCAGAATAATTCGGCCTTCGGCGCGGAGCCGACCTTCGTCAATTCCGCCTTGCAGATCGACCTTAGCGGCAGCCTGCGCCTGACCGAGCAATTCAGCCTGTTTGGCGAAGCGCTCAACATCACCAACGAAACCTACAGCACCCACGGCCGCTTCTCCAACCAGCTGCTGGATGTTTATGGCTATGGGCGGCGCTTCACCGCCGGCGTGCGCTACCGCTTCTGACGGTTCTCGCCTTGGAAGGGATGTCGGTTGACATCCCTTCCCTTTTAATGGTCCCACAGACATATGGTCAGACCGGTTCGTAACATCGTGATCGTTGGCGGTGGCACCGCCGGATGGCTTACCGCGGGCGTCATCGCGGCGCGCCATCGTACCCGCATCGGCCAGGATTTCAGCGTGACGCTGGTCGAATCACCCAACACCCCGATCATCGGCGTCGGCGAAGGCACCTGGCCCACCTTGCGCACCACCCTGTCGCGCATGGGCATTTCGGAAACCGACCTGTTCCGGCAATGCGACGCCGCCTTCAAACAGGGTGCCTGGTTCGCGCGCTGGACCGACGGCTCAGCCTCCGATGGCTATTATCACCCACTCATGCTGCCGCAGAATTTCGGTCAGGTGAACCTTGCCCCGCACTGGCTGGCGCAGGATGGAGACGAGAGTTTTTGCGACGCCGTCTGCGCGCAAGGGCGCATCTGCGACGACGGCCTTGCGCCCAAGACGATGGCGACGGCGGAATATGACGCGCTCGCCAACTATGCCTACCATCTCGACGCTGGCAAGTTCGCGCCCTTTCTCCAGCGCCACTGCTGCGAGAAACTGGGCGTTCGTCATGTCCTGGCCGATGTCGAGCAGGTGGTCCTGCACGATGATGGCGACATTGCCGCTGTCCGCACGACACAGGCCGGGCTGGTGGAGGGCGACCTGTTCGTCGACTGCACCGGCTTCAAGGCATTGCTGATCGAGGGCGCGATGGGCGTGCCCTTCCGCGACTGCAACGACGTGCTGTTCTGCGACACGGCGCTCGCGATGCAGGTGCCCTATGCCGCGCCCGACAGCCCGATCGCATCGCACACCATTTCCACCGCGCAAAGCGCCGGCTGGATCTGGGACATCGGCATCCAGACGCGGCGCGGCGTCGGCCATGTCTTTTCCAGCAGCCATATCACGGACGAGCAAGCCGAACGCGAACTGCGCGCCTATGTCGGTCCGGCCAGCGACGGGCTGACCGCGCGCAAGATCAAGATCCGCTCGGGCCACCGCGAAACCTTTTGGAAGCGCAACTGCGTCGCGGTCGGCCTTGCCGCCGGATTCCTGGAGCCGCTCGAAGCGTCGGCAATCGTCCTCATCGAATTGTCGACCAAGATCATCGCCGAACAAATGCCCGCTTGCCGCGAAGTGATGGACATCATCGCATCGCGCTTCAATGCGACGACCCACTATCGCTGGGGCCGAATTATCGATTTTCTCAAGCTCCATTATGTGTTGACGCAGCGTACCGACAGCGATTTCTGGCGCGACAATGTGCGTCCCGAAACCATGCCGGATCGCCTGCGCGAACTGCTGCATCTCTGGCGCTACCAGTCGCCCTGGTTCCATGATGAATTTGATCGCGCGGAGGAGGTGTTTCCCGCCGCCAGCTATCAATATGTCCTCTACGGCATGGGATTTCGCACGCAGGTTCCGCCAGCAGCCCTGGGGCGCGACGCCCATCTCGCCAGCCGGGCGATGCGCGAAAACGCCTCCGCGACCGCGCGGTTGCGCGCCGGCCTCCCCCGCCATCGCGACCTTATCGACCGGATCGTCTCGCACGGCCTGCAGCCGGTCTGACCGGCCGCAGACGCCCCTTCACTCCGACCGCCGACTGGCGCTTGCGGCTGCATTGGCCAGTTCGATCCACGCCGCGCCCTCGGGGATGACATATTCATTTTCGCCCCAGAAGAAGGGCCAATCCTCGTGATTTTCGGGGAAATCGGGTTTGACGATCAGCACGCCGGGCACCACGCCGCCCGCGATGAAGGAAAAGTCCGCGCGGTTATTGCCGTAGGCGACTTCCTTTGACCGCGCGCCCACGCCCGACACGAAACTGATGTCGGAACCGGGATGATGCCCGGTCAGAAATGCGACCCCGCGATACATTGCGTCGCGGCCGACAATTTCTGGAAAGGCGCGATGCAGGGCATCGGCGGTCAGCGCATGGCCCAGCACCGTGCCCGATCCCGCCCAGCCTCCGGTGGTGATCGGCACGCCAAAGGGATTGGCCTTGGCCATCGCCGCGTTCTGCGCCTGCCATTGGCGCACGGCCGGGACCATAGCCGCGCGATAGGCTGCGGGCATATGGGGTATCGCCGCCACTGCCGTCTGCGCATTGGCGGCGAAATGCGGTTCTATCTTGGGCCATAAATCCATAACCGAATTGGCATAGATCGGCTTGTTCGTGGTCCGCAGCAATTCGACGGCCGCGCCGAACATTTCGGCCTCCAGGGGCCCGCCCGTGGTATTGCCGTGACGGAACAGGTCTGGCGCCTGGCTTTGCTCCTGTGCCCAGACCCGCTCCGCTATGGCAAGCGCGCGCTTCGCAAGCGCATCATCCTGACCGACAAGCACCCGCGCCGCCGCCGCCAGCCCGGCGATCGACCCATAATTCAACGCCGACGATTTGCTGGTAAAGGCCCAGCGATCGTCCGGCGTGCCGCTTCGGCCATCGCGCACCTGCCCGCTTTTCAGCGTGGGATCATAAGGAAGGCCGTCGGTCTTCGTCACGGCGTCGCCCAGATGCGTATATTGCGCCACATCCGGCTCGACGATGCCATGGATCGCATGGCCCACCGCATCGAATTGCGCCAGCAACTGCAACGTCCCATGGCCGACCTGCTGCACGATGTCGGGCTTGCCGTCGGGCACATGCATTTCCACATGCCGCCGCGCCTGATCGACGCTTACCGTATCGCGTGTCAGGCCATAGCGTTCGGCTGCATCGGCCAGCGACCGGATGACCTGATATTGGGATTGGGTCCGAATGTCGAAATCGCCCGCATCATACCATCCCCCGACATTGAGGCCTGGAATATGCTCGCCCGGCGCAAAGCGCGTGTCGGTGGTCGGCCCCTGGCGATAGAGGTCGATATGCTCATGATCGACCGGCGCCTGCCGCGCATCGTCGCGATGGGAATCCCCATGCCATGTGCGATAGGCTTCGTTGACCGACATATGATCCATCGCGACCGGGAAATAGACGTCATTGGTCGGGTGCCAGGCATCATCATAGACATGGGCATCGATCCGGAACGGCGCCGTGCGCACATCGCCATATTCCAGCATATAAAGGCCCGGTTCGCGCACCGCGCTGAAATCCAGTTGCAGATAATGATAACGCAGATAATCGCCCCATTCCTGCGCGCTTTTCGTCAGCACAGGCTGCGTCCCCCCATCGGCGCCGACACGCAGCAAAGTGACCGGCGGCCGTCTTTTGTCCTTCGGGTCTAATTCGATCGTCGCGGTCTTGGGCGCGTCGGGGGCATAGCCCAGTTGCGAATGCGCGATGACCGGCGTGCGCAGCCAGGCGGGGTCAGCCTGCGGCGTGATCGTCCATTGCAGCACCGTGCCCGTTCGCCCTGCGGGCAGGATCGATCGCAGGACGAACCACCCATTTTGCGCCTGGTTACGCCCGTCATACAGTGCGATGGGCTGGTCGCTCTGAACCGTGACCCTTTTTGCCGCATCTTCTGGCGACAGGACGAACCGACGGCCCTGAGCGATCGGCAACGGCTCTGCGCCAGGCCCTTCGCTGCGGCCGCTCGCGGCGTTGCGGTCCGGGGTGCGCGTCATGTCGCTGGCGGGATAGAGCGGAAATAGCCCGCTTTGCCCATCGGCCATATAGGCGTGATGAAAATAGGCCGACGGCAGGAATTCCAGATCGAAACCGGCCTTTCCAACCAGCGACGCAGGCAGCGGCTTGTCCAGGATCACCTGCACCTGCAGGGCACTGCCCTGACGCTGGGCCCGCACGCTATAGCTGAAATCCTGCGCGGCGTAGCGCAACCGCGTTTCGATGACGCCAGCCTTCGCATCGACCTTGCGCTCGACCAGCGCGGCCGCTGGATCCCATTGTCCCGGCGTCGCGGACAGCCTGACATCGCCATTGGTGGCACTGCGAACGCCGCGCTGGATGATTTCCACTCCGCCGATCTTCGCGTCAGCGAACAGACCGTCATACCAGTTGGAAAAGGCCAGGATGTTGACCGCCGGCGCTTCGAAATAGCCCTTGTCATTGATCTGCAAGCCTTCCGGCGCACCCGCTTGCGCACTTGCAGGACCGCTTATCATTACCGCGACGAAGGCCGCCAGCGAACCCATGGTCTGCCTCATGTCATCCCCTCATGATTGCGCTATCACATCTTGGCGGCGCATTATCTGAAGTCATTCTGTCATTTGAAGTGCGACCGATCAATGGCGAATGCAGCCTTGCAAGACAATATTGTTAGCGCTATCCATTTGTTGAGAAAACAGAACCGACTCCTCGGATCGCGCTGGCGCACCATGGAAGTAGGGAATCTAGATGTGCGCACGCGCATCGGAACGATTGGGGAGGACGGATGAAGCGCAGGCTCGCCATCACGATCGCCATTGCCGCCGCGCCATGCTCGACTGCATGGGGTGCACCCGAAACGGATGCCTGGGCGCAAGCCGACGACAAGGCGCGTGCCATCGTCCGCCAACTCACCCTTCAGGAAAAAACCGAGCAGTTACTCAACACCGCGCCCGCCATTCCGCGCCTTGGCATACCGGCCTATAATTGGTGGACGGAATCGCTCCATGGTGCGATCGGCCCAGTGCCGACCACCAATTTCCCCGAACCTATCGGCCTTGCCGCCACCTTCGATGCGCCCCTGGTCCATGCGGTTGCGTCCGTCATCAGCACCGAAGTGCGGGCGCTGCACACGCTGGGCCGCCAGACCGGCCATTTGGGTCGCATCGGCACCGGGCTTGATACCTGGTCGCCCAATATCAACATCTTTCGCGATCCGCGTTGGGGTCGTGGCCAGGAAACCTATGGCGAAGATCCCTATCTGACCGCGCGCATGGGCGTTGCCTTCATCCAGGGGATACAGGGCGACTATCCCGATCTGCCCGACGTCGTCGCCACGCCCAAACATTTCGCGGTTCATTCCGGGCCGGAACCCAGCCGCCACACTGACAATATTTTCGCGACCAAGCGCGATCTGGAAGACACCTACCTACCGGCCTTTCGCGCCGCCATCGTCGAAGCCAGGGCCGGTTCGATCATGTGCGCCTATAATCGCGTCGATGGCGAACCGGCCTGTGGCAGCACGATGCTCCTTACCGACTATCTGCGCGATGCCTGGGGTTTCAAGGGCTATGTCGTGTCCGACTGCGATGCCGTGGTGGATATCTATGCCCATCACAAATACGCGCCCAGCCCTGCGACCGGCGTATCCGTCGCTCTGCGGCGCGGCGTCGACAGCGAATGCAACAATGCCACTTTGTCGGGTCAGGCGGGGCTAGGCGATCGTTACAGGGACGCTCTGGCGGCCAACCATATCAGCATCGGCGACATAGACAGCGCGCTGGTCCGCCTGTTCTCCGCCCGCCTGCGCAATGGCGACCTGCCGGGCCTTTCCGCCCGCAAACCCAACAGCACGCCCGTGTCGACGATCGGCACGCAGGCGCACAGCGCGCTGGCGCTCGACGCTGCGGTCAAAAGCCTCGTGCTGCTCAAAAATGAGGGCGCGCTTCCTCTGAAGCCCGGCGTCCGGATCGCACTGGCGGGGCCGCTGGCCGACGCAACCCGCGTCCTGCGCGGCAATTACAGCTCGACGCGAAGCGCTCCGCCTGTCTCGGTAGCGGACGGGTTACGGCAGGCGATGCCGGATGCGACCGTCACACTGATCCCCTTTTCACCCTCCATCACGGATGGCGATCCAGTCCCCGGCACGGCGCTTCGCACGCCCGATGGCCGACCGGGCATTCGCGCGGAATATTATAACCGCGTCGATGGCGACCGCTATACGGACAAGCCTGCCCTGGTGCGCACCGAAGACAGCATTGTGTCGCGTGCATCGCAATATCGCCAGGTCGCCGATGACCACAAGGTCATCTGGACCGGCTATCTCGTCCCGCCGGAAACCGGCCTCTACCGTCTGGCGCTGACCGGGGTGAAAGGGCAGGTTTCCCGCAAGGGGCAGCCGATCGTTTCCGCCACCGACTTTTCGCGCTGGGCGGAACCGCTGAAACTGGTCGATGTGCGGCTGACGAAGGGCGAGCGCTATCCTATCCGTCTGGAGGGGCAGAGCGGCGTCGCGGCCGCACCCGCCATCTTCTGGAAGCGCGTCACCGACGATCTCGACGGCGATCTTGCCTCGGGCGCGCAGGATGCCGACGTCATCATTGCGGTCATGGGCCTCACCTCCGACCTGGAAGGGGAGGAAATGCCCGTCAAGGTCGATGGCTTCGAAGGCGGCGACCGCACGACACTCGCCCTTCCCGCGGATCAGCGTATGTTCCTGGAAAAGGCGAAAGCGACCGGCAAGCCGCTGATCCTGGTAACGATGAATGGCAGCGCGATCGACCTTGGCTGGGCGAAGGACAATGCCGCCGCCATATTGGAGGCCTGGTATCCCGGCCAGTCGGGCGGCCTTGCCATCGCCAACATCCTGTCGGGCAAGGCCGATCCGGGCGGCCGACTGCCGCTGACCTTCTATCACAGCGTCGATGATCTGCCGCCGTTCAACGACTACAGCATGGAAGGCCGCACCTATCGCTATTTCAAGGGCGCGCCGGTCTATCCATTCGGCCACGGCCTCAGCTACACGCGCTTCGCCTATGCGCCGCTTGTCGTCGAACCCGTCGATGGCGCGGTGGAAAAGGGGCTTCGCGTCACGACCCGGATCACCAATGTCGGTCAGCGGCCGGGCGACGAAGTCGCGCAGCTCTATATCACCCCGCCCGCCTTTGACGGCGCGCCGCGCACCGCACTTCGGGGATTCCAGCGGCTGACGCTCAAACCCGGCGAAAGCCGCACGCTGTCCTTCACCTTGTCGCCCCGCGACATGAGCTTTGTCACCATGGCGGGCGATCGCATGCTGATCCCGGGCGACTATGACCTCAGCGTCGGCGGCGGCCAGCCAGGTACGCAGGCGCCCGTCGAGCACGCGCGCTACACCATCGGCACGGCCATGCCCTTGCCGAAATAGGAAAGACATAAGCGGCCGCCAATCGGCCGGATCGAAAGGGAGAGTGAGATATGTCATCTAAGTCATGGATTTCCCGCCTGTCGCGGCATCCGCTCCGGCGCGCCGCCTTGCCGGCCATCGCGCTGGGGATCGTGGCGCTCCCGCCCGTCATCGCCGTCCCGTCCGCATGGGCGCAGGACGACAAGATGACGCCGATCGCGATTCCCGCGCAGCCTGACGCCATTCCCCTCAACACCGGCCCGTTGCCCGGCGCCACGAACAAGGAAAGCTGGCACAGCCAATATGGCAGCGTCTTTGCCCGCAATGTGACCGAAGCGACGCTCACCCCCTTCCTGCCGGACCCTGCCAAGGCCAATGGCACGGCCGTCGTGGTGACGCCCGGCGGCGGCTTTCGCACGCTGTCGATGGAAAATGAGGGCTGGGACGTCGCGCGCGCGCTGGCGGCCAAGGGGGTCGCGGCCTTCGTCCTTAAATATCGCCTGAACCAGACGCCGGCCGACATGCCCGCTTTCGAGCGCTCCATGGCCGAGATGTTCTCGGGCGTCGCCCGCCGGCCCCGGATGGACCCGGAACGCGCGATGGAGGACATCGCGCCACAAATTGCTGACGCCCGCGCCGCCTTCGCCCTCATCCGTAGTCGCGCGGCTGAATGGCATGTCGACCCGCAACGCATCGGCATGGTCGGCTTCTCGGCCGGCGCGATGCTGACACTGGCAACCGCGCTCAAGGGCCAGGACGCAAAACCGGCCTTCATCGGCGACATTTACGGTCCGCTCTCTCCCGTCACCGTGCCCGCCGATGCCCCGCCGATGTTCGTCGCGCTGGCCGCCGACGATCCCTTCTTCGCCAATGGCGGTTTTGGCCTCATCGACAGCTGGAAAAAGGCCGGAAAGCCCGTGGAATTCCATCTTTATGAGCAGGGCGGCCATGGCTTTGGCATGTATCAGAAGTCCACGACCAGCACCGGCTGGTTCGACGCCTTCACCCGCTGGATGGACATGCATGGCTGGCTGACGCCCAAGGGCTGACGGGGTGGCGGGTTGAACAACGTCGCTGACGCTGCGACAAGGATGGGATGGTCGGGCTGGTCCCGCCACCCCGCCTGATTGGAGACCCAGCTATGATCCGCAGCGCGCATGAGTGACATTCTTCTCCACGGCTATTACCGGTCGACCGCCAGCTATCGCGTGCGCATTGCCCTTAATCTCAAGGGCCTGCCCTATCGCCAGCAATCGCATCATTTGCGCAAGGGCGAGCAGAAAGCCCCGGCCTATCGCGCGCTCAACCCGCAGGCCATGGTCCCTGCGCTGGAAATCGACGGCGCGGTGCTGACGCAGAGCCTTGCGATCTGCGACTATCTGGACGAGCGTCAACCCAATCCCCCGCTCCTGCCCTCAGACCCGATCCTGCGCGCCAAGGTTCGCGCCTTCGCGCAGGTGATCGCCTGCGACATTCATCCGATCCAGAATCTGCGCATCCTTGATCGCCTGCGTGACGCGGGCCTGGACAATGCCGCGGTCAAACTCTGGGCGGCCACCGTGATAGAGGATGGGCTTGACGCCTGCGCTGCCATGATCGCGGATCAACCCGGTCCCTATTGCTTCGGGTCGCAAGTCACGCTGGCGGACCTGTTCCTCGTGCCGCAACTGGTCAATGCCCGCCGCTTCGGCGCCGATTTGCGCTGGCCCCGGCTGCTGGACATCGAACGCGCCTGCCTGGCCCTGCCAGCCTTCGCCGATGCCGCGCCCGAATGCCAGCCGGACGCGGAATAGCGGGTCGAACCTTCAGCGTCCGTTGGCGCGATAACCCGCAAGGAACAGCGCGCCGTCCAGGGCATCGCCCGCTGCCGGGCTGAGGCTCGCGACGGTCCGCGCCCGCAACCATGGCTGCATGCGCGGGGCCAGCCCGCCCAGCAACGCGCACCGCTCCGCACCCCGTTCGAAGATCGTCTCGATGAACCGCTCGATATGCTGGACCGCATCCTCGACGATCGACCGGGCGATCGCGTCATCGGCTTCGGCATGGTCCATGACCAGCGGCGCGAAACTGCCATAATCCTTGGGGCTGGCCGCATCCATCCACGCGATGGCGCGCGCGGTGTCATGGTCGAACCGCTGCGTCACGGCGCGGCTGAGCGGCGTCGCCTGTGTCCGCCCATCGAGCGCGCGCAGCGCGTGGCGCATCGCGCTCAGCCCCAAAGCCGCGCCGCTGCCCTCGTCCGAAATCGGAAAGCCATAGCCCCCGATGGTGAAATCCCGCCCCTTCGCCCGCACCTGCGCGATGCTGCCCGTCCCCAGGATCAGGATGGCTCCATCCCGCCCGCCATGCGCGCCCAGATTGGCGATAAAGGCGTCGGTTTCATAGGCCACCGATGCGAAGGGAAAGGCAAAGCCTTCCAACGCGTCGCGCACGCCGGGCCGCGATATGCCCGCTATCCCCATGCCCGCGCGGATCGTCGCGACCTCATCGGTGCCGAGACCCGCTTGCGCCACGGCCTGGTCGCATACATCGCGCAACCTGTCGTAAAGCGCGTCGAGGCCGATCCGCGCATTGGCAGCGCCACCGTGACCGGTGCCGATCACTACACCATCGCTACGCACCAAACGCACGCGGCAATGGCTGCCGCCAGCGTCTATTCCCAGATAATAGGTCATGGACGCGCCGCCTCCTTCTGCTGCTCGCCCCAATATCGCTCTCGGCTGGTCTGGCCAAGGCCCGGATTGCACTGGTTACGCGGATCGATACGGCGGTAGAAATGCTCCAGCGCGGGCTTGGCGCGATACAGATGCCCGACATTATGTTCCGCCGGATATTCCGCGCCCCGCGCGTCCAGCAGCGCCCAGATATGATGTTCGAACGCCAGCGGATCGACCCCGGCGCGCACGATATAATCCTGATGAAAGACGTGGCAAAAGAAATGGCCGTAATAGAGGCTGTGGACACATTGCTCTGCCAGGTCGGGCGGCAGGATTTCCTGCCATTCGCTAGCGTTGCGCGGCAGCGCGATGTCCAGCGCCACGATATCGGCCACCGTTCGCCGATGCACCGCGCGATAGCGCACGGCCGCCCCCGCCGCGACGAAACGATGCAGAAAGGCCTTGGCCGCCAGCTGCGGTGTGCATTCAAAATGATCGGCCTCGTCCCCTGTGCAGTCGGCGCTCAGCAAGGCGCGCGCCTCGCTCACCCCGCTTGCAGGCATTTTCAGTAGCAGATGATGGGCGAAACGATCGCGAAAGCGCCGCATTTGGGGCGGCAAATGATCGGGGAGTAGGCGGCCCGCCCGCTGCATCATCCGGTCGCTCGCCCCCGGCCTGACGAAGGGCAAGGCGTCTACCCACGCCTTGGCGGCGAATAACCGGGGCAGGCGCGCGGTGCCCAAGCGCTCGATCGCGACGAACATGTCCTTGCCATAGCGGTCGGCAATATCGAACGCATCGCGATGCATATATTCGCCGGCGATGGGGAGGGCCGTAAAATCACGCAATATCGTGCGACGCAGCCGCGTCAGCCGCGCCGGATCATTGGTGCCGATATAGAAAGTGACCGCGTCTTCCTCCTTGGGAAAGCTGTCGACTCGAACGGCAAAGACGATCGCCTTGCCCGCGCTGCCCGACGCCTCGAACAGCCGCCGGGCGTCAGCATTGAAGCGCGCGGGGCTGGCGCTGTCGATGTCGCGCACATGGGCGGCATAATCATGGTCATGCGCCCAGCGATCCGCCGCATCCTCGACATCGGACGCGTCGAAATCGCCCGCATCCAGGCGTCGCAAAATGGTTTCGGGATCATCGCCCAGCGCCACGCCCAGATGATTGACGAGGTCCAGCGCCCCATCGGCACGCACGACCGCATGGAGGCTCAGTTGCGTGAAAGCAGGGCCACGCTGCACCAGCGATCCGCCGCTATTGTTGCAGATGCCTCCCACTACCGACGCACCGAAACAGGATGATCCGATCACCGAATGCGGCTCGCGCCCCAGGGGTGCCAGCGCCTGTTCCAGCGCATGCAGGGTCGTGCCGGGAAGGCAGATGGCTTGCCGGCCACCGTCGATCAGGTGCAGCGCCGCGATCCGCGTCGTGCTGATGATGACGCAGCCACCGGGATAATCGTCGCCATCGGGGGTCGATCCGCCGGTCAGCCCGGTATTGGCCGCCTGCATGATGATCGACACATCCGCCGCGACGCAGGCCTTCGCGACCCGCCATAGCTCGACCAGGCTCCCCGGCCGCACCACCGCCAAAGCCGCGCCTGATCCGGTGCGGTATCCCGCCCGATAGCGCGCCGTCTGGCGGTCGCCGGTCAGGACATGGCGATGCCCGACAATGGCCCGCAACCTGGGCAGCAGATCGCTCACTCGCCTTCCTCGCTGATCGCGCCGGCAATCCAGGTCCGGCGCACCCGCCGCTGCGCGTTCAGATGCACCAGATCGGCGCGCAATCCGGGCAGGATGGCTCCGGTCTGCCGCTCGATCCGCAGGAAGCGCGCGGGATTGCCGCTCGCCATGCGGGACGCCTCCACCATGGAGCAGCCCAACATGTCCATCGCATTGCGAAGGGCCTGCGCCATGCTAAGCGCCGATCCGGCCAGCGTGCCGTCCGGGCCTCGGCAGGTGCCGTCGACCACATGAATATCCTGCCCCATCAGAGAAAAGCGCCCTTGCGTGCCGCCAACGGGCGGCATGGCGTCCGTCACCAGCATCGCGCCGTCCAACCCCCGCGCCGCCAGCGCCACGCGCAAGGCGGCCGGATGGACATGCAGGCCATCGACGATCAGCCCGAAATAACTGTTCCGATCCAACAAAGCGGCGGCAACCATGCCGGGCTCCCGGCTACCCATCTGCGTCATCGCGTTGAACAAATGGGTAAAGCCGGCCAGCCCCTCCCCCAAAGCCATAACCGTCTGGTCATAATTTGCCAGGCTATGGCCGGCGGCGACGATCACCCCAGCTTTCGCCAATGCCCGAATCGCGCCGGGTGGCGCAAGTTCGGGCGCCAGCGTCACGATGCGCCGTCCACCCGTCGGTCGCGTGTATCGTTCCAGCACGACGGCATCGATCGGCGTGAACTTGGCCGCATCATGAATGCCTTTCTTGCCGGGGTTCAGGTGCGGCCCCTCGACATGTACGCCCCATATGCCCGGCACCGATTGCGCGATCGCCGCCTCGCCAGCGGCCATGGCGGCGTCGACGACGTCCGCATCATCGCTGATCAATGTCGGCATCATGCCGGTGGTGCCAAAGCGCCGATGCGCCTGGGCGATCGCGCGGATGCCCTCGACATCGGGACGATCGTTGAGCAGCACGTCCCCGCCGCCATTGACCTGCGTATCGATGAAGCCGGGCAGCAACCACCCGTCCTGCAGCTCGATCTCCCCGCAACCAGACGGCAGCGCGTTCCTCGGCACCACATCGACGATATGCGCGCCCTCTATCAGCAGCGCATGATCCTGCGCGATGCCATGCGGCTGCACGATTTCCGCGCCGACAAGGGCGGTAACGCTCATAGCGTCCGCGTCACCTTGGCCAGATGCGGCGGCTGGTCGGGATCAAGGCCCCGCGCCAGCGCCAGCGCATTGGCCAGCCCGTAGAAGCTCTGCACCTGCGCGATGGCGGCGAGCACGGGATGGTCCGTCGCCACGCCGGGCAGCGCCAGCGTCGCGCCGGCCATATCCTCGTCCAGCCCTGCCGCGATGACCTTCGCCCCGCGTGCGCGAAAATCCGCCAATCGGTCGTGCAGCCCTTCGCGCGCCACATCCACTGGCCCGAACGCCAGCACCGGATCGCCCTCCCCGATCAGCGTCATCGGGCCGTGCGCCACCTCCGCGATGCTGAAGGCTTCCGCATGCACGCGCGACGTTTCCTTGAGTTTCAACGCCGCCTCTCCCGCGATCGGCAGCGTCAGCCCGCGTCCCAGCACCAGCATCGCCCGCGCGTCCTTGAACAACGGCACCGCGCCGGTCCAGTCGGCCGCCAGGGCATCCTGCAAGGTCGGGCCGATCGCCGGCAGCGCGTCGAGCAGCGCCTTATCGCCGCTCCATTCCGTCACCAGATGCGTCAGCGCCACCAGCGTCGCAATGAAGCTCTTGGTCGCGGCCACGCTGGTTTCCGGCCCGGCATGGATCGGGATGCAGATATCGGCGAGCTGCGCCAATGGCGCTTCGGCATCGTTGACGATCGCGATCAGCAGCGCGCCCTGGCGTTTGGCATCGCGCGCCGCCGCGATCAGGTCTGGGCTGCGGCCCGACTGCGAAATGGCGATCAGCGGCACGTCCCGGAAATGCGCGGACGTCGCGCCATAGAGCGACCCGATCGACGGGGCATGGCTCAGGGTCGGGATGCCCGCCCGCGTTTCCAGCAGTACTTTGGCGAAGGCGGCGGCATGGTCCGAACTGCCGCGCGCCAGCGTTGCCGCAAAGGGCGGAGCCAGTTTCCGCAATCTTGCGCCCGCCTCCCGCATCAGGTCGGCATTGCGCGCCAGTTGCTGCGCACAGCGGTCGGGCGCCTGCGCGGTTTCACGCGCCATCAACGTCCCGATTGCGTTGGAGTGATCGGTCATACGGCCACCATACCAAATAGGCGATCCAGGGCAATTGGATTTAATTTGGTTGCATCATGTCGTAAACTGATAATACCAATGTGACGACGCCGATGCCCTCGCCCCGGAGCCTCTATGAGTACCGAAGCCATTGATCCCCGCTATGTCGATATCGACCAATGGCCGACCACGCTCGCGGTCGAAGCGATGCTGGAAGGGCAGATGGCCGCCATCGCCGCGATAGGATCACAGACCCTGGCCATCGCGCAGGCGGCCGAAGCCGCCGCCACGCGCCTCAGCCAAGATCAGGGCCGCAAGGGCCGGCTGGTCTATGTCGGCGCAGGAACCTCCGGCCGTGTCGCGGTGCAGGACGGCGTCGAACTCTACCCCACCTATAACTGGCCGGAGGAACGCCTGCTCTTCCTGATGGCGGGCGGCCTCGACGCGCTGACGCAGGCGGCCGAAGGCGCGGAGGATGACGCCAACGCCGCCCGCGCCGCCGTTGCTACTGCGCAAATTGCCCCCAATGATGTCGTGATCGGTGTCGCCGCCAGCGGCCGCACCCCCTTCACCTGCGCCGCCATCACCGCCGCTCGCGAAGCCGGCGCGCTCACCATCGGCATCGCCAATAACGCCGCCACCCCGCTTCCGGACGCGGCTGACCATGGCATTGTCGTGGACACCGGCACCGAGATCATCGCCGGGTCGACGCGGATGAAGGCGGGCACGGCGCAAAAGGCGGTGCTCAACATCCTCTCGACCGCGATCATGTTGCGGCTGGGCCTCATCTATCGCGGCCGTATGGTCAACATGCGCATCTCCAATGCCAAGCTGCGCAAACGGGGCGAAGCGATGATATGCGACCTCGCTCAGGTCGATCAGGCCGCCGCGGCGCAGGCGCTCGACTTGGCCGGACAGGATATCAAGCTGGCCGTGCTGATCGCTAGCGGGCTTGATCGCCACGCCGCCGAAGGCCTGCTGGCGGCGCATGGCGACAATCTGGCCGACGCAATCGGAGCAATGCAAGGGGGGGCATAAGCGATGCGAGACAAGTTGGTGGCGCGCAGCGACGACGGGACGCCGCTCTACCTGCAATTGGCGCGCAATTTGCGCGACCATATCGACAGCGGCGGCATCAGCCCCGGCAACGCCCTGCCCTCCGAACGCGACCTCAGCGAAATGGCCGGCATCTCGCGCGTCACCGTGCGCAAGGCGATCGAGCAGCTGATCGAGGAAGGCGTGCTATTCCGCAAACAGGGTTCAGGCACCTTCGTCGCCCGCCGGATCGAGGCGCCCGCCTCCGTCCTTTCCAGCTTCACCCATGATGCCCGATCGCGCGGCGAAGATCCCGGCGTCATATGGATGATGAAAAATTACGCCCAGCCGACCGAGGAGGAAGCCGCTGCGCTCGCCCTCTCCCTGTCGGCCCGCGTCGCCCGCCTGGGCCGCGTGCGCCTGTCTGGCGGCGAACCGCTCGCGATCGAACATGCCGTCGTGCCCGCCGATTGTCTGCCTGACCTGTCGACCATCGGCGACTCTCTCTACGAAGCCATGGGCCGCAGCGGCTTTCGCCCGACATCGGGCACACAGCGCGTGCGCGCTTCGCTCGCCACCCCGACCGAAGCGGGATTGCTCAGCGTCCGACAGAATAGCGAAGTGCTGCGCATCGAACGCCTCACCCGCATTCCCGGCGGCCGCGTGGTGGAATTCACCCGCTCGGTCTATCGCGGCGACCGCTACGACTTCGTGACCGAACTCAAGGAGATCGACGGATGAGCGCCCCCGCTCCGGCCATATCCGCGCCTGCCTCGTCACCTGTGGCGGATGTCCCCCGCCCGCCGATGCGCACGCTTGGCCTCTATCTGCTGCTCGGCTTTTCCGCCGGCCTGCCCTTCTACATGTTCAACGCGGTGCTGACGCTGCGGCTCGCCCGCCATGGCATCGACATCGTCATCATCGGCTTTTTCGCATGGATCGCGCTGCTGCCGACCTTCAAATTCCTTTGGGCGCCGCTGCTTGACCGCTACAGCGTGCCCGGCTTTTCCCGCTTCTGGGGCAGGCGGCGCGGCTGGATCATGCTGTCGCAGCTTGGCATTTTCCTCTCGATGGTCGCCATGGCCTTCACCTCCAGCGACCAGAGCCTGCCCCTCACCGCCCTCTTCGCCATATTGCTCGCCTTCTGGACCACCACGCTGGAAGTTGCCGCCGATGGCTGGCGCATCGAACTCGCGCCGACGCAGGCGCAGCAGGGGCCAATCGTCGCGGCTAATCTGTGGGGCTATCGCAGCGCCATGGTCGCGGCGGGCAGCGGCGCGGTGCTGGTCGCCGCTTGGGCGGACTGGGCCTGGGCCTATCTGGTGATCGCCGCCGCCGCCTTTCTCCCCTTCCCCATCCTCGCCGCGATGCGCCCGGAACAGGATGGCGCGCGCGGCCGCGCCGGCGCATTGCTGGGCGGCACCCTCTTCGCTTTTCTGATCCTGACCGGCACCGGCGTGGCCACCGCAATCCTGGGTTGGGGCATATTGTCCGCTGTCCAGGGCGCTGGCTTTTCGGCCGAAACCAATGTCACGCCCATTGTGCTCGCTGTCGCCCTGCTGCCTTTCGTCGCGCTCGCCATCGCTTTGCCGCGCATCCGCCGCCTGCCCGCCGACGCGCCGGCGAAAATGCCAACCTTCATCGCGCCCTATGTCGAGATTTTCTGGCGCTATGGCTATGCCGTGCTGCCGGTGCTGGCCTTCGTCTCCTTCTACCGAATGGGCGACGTGCTCACCCTCACTTTGTCGCATCCGCTCTGGAATGCAGCGGGCTACAGCCTGGAACAGATCAGCATGGCCGACGGCGTGGTCGCCTTGACCTGCTCGATGGCGGGCGTGGCGCTTGGCGGGCTATGCGCCGCGCGCCTGCCGATGACGGCCGCGCTCATCATCGGGGCCTGCGCCTCGGCGATCGGCAATTGGGTGTTCGTCTGGCTCTGGTATGCCGAACCCTCCGCCTTCGTCCTCTATGTCGCCGCCGGCGTCGATCAGTTCGGCCATGGGCTGGAGGGGGCGGTGTTCGTCGTCTACCTCTCCATGCTGGTCAGCCCGCGCTATCCCGGTACGCAATATGCGTTTCTGTCGGGCTTTGCCTTCCTTCTCCCCCGCCTGATCGGTGGCGCGGCGGGCGCGATTCAGAAACAGATCGGCTATGACGGCTTCTTCATCCTGTCTGGCGCTTTGAGCTTTGCCGCCATCTTCTTCCTGCCCTTCGTGATGCGCGTTCGCGCACGCACGGCTTGAGGTCCATGACCATGATCGAGCAATATTGCGAAGCCGCCTTCGCGCCCGCCGCCCGGGCCGTGGCGGATGGCCGCATCCCCGGCGCAACCCTCGGGATCGTCACCGCCGACGGGCGCAGCGCAGTTCGCTTTGCCGGGTCGGCCGCGATCGTGCCGGATCGCGAAGCCCTGACCCGCGACCATTGGTTCGACCTCGCATCGGTGTCGAAAGTGATCGCGACCACGACGATGATCCTCACATTGGCGGAGCAGGGCCGGCTCGACCTCGACCGACCGCTGACTGACGCCATTCCCGACCTGCGCCAATATGATGTCGCTCATGCGGCGGAGCGTCGCCTCACCTTCCGCGATTGCCTCGCCCACCGCACCTTCCTGCCTGCGGTCGAATCGATCTACACCTATGGCGACGATCCCGCCCGCCTGCGCGCTTTCGTTCTCCAGCGCGAATGGCGGCAGGGGCCGGCCGTCTATTCCGACATCAACTTCATCCTGCTCGGCATCGCGATCGAACGCATCACCAGCGCGCCGCTGTCGAACTGGCCGCTTGGCGAAGGCCTCTCCTTCGGACCGCCGCCCGGCCCCGCCGTTGCCACCGAAGCGTGCAGCTGGCGCGGCCGGGTGCTGAAGGGCGAAGTCCATGACGAAAACGCTCACGCACTGGGCGGCGCGCCCGGTCATGCCGGGCTGTTCGGCACGGTCGATGGCGTGCTGGCCTTCGCGCGCGCCATGCTCGACGGGTCGATCCTGTCTCCTGCGATGATGGCGCAGGTTCGCACCGCACAGGAAGGGCACCGCACCTGCGGCTGGGAACTCGCCTTTCCCGGATGGTCGGGCGGCGACGCCTGCTCGGCGGAAACCATCGGCCATACCGGCTTTACCGGCACGGGCCTGTGGATCGATTTCGACCGCGGCCTGGCCTGGACCCTTCTCACCAACCGCGTCCACCCGACGCGCCACGCCGACAGCGGCATCTTCACCCTGCGGCCCGCCGTGGGCGATGCGCTGGTTAGGACGTGGGACACTCAGCTGTAGCCGGCTTCCCTCTGATGGCGGATCGCCAATATGGCGACTATCCTGTCATCAACGCGATACAGGGCGACATAGCCACTATCGCCGAACTTGATCAGCCTCTCCCGATATTCGAGGTCCATATTCTCTACCGGGCGACCTATATGCGGCGATGTCGCCAATATGCCTATTTCCGCCCGGATTGTCGCAACTGCGCGCGACGCGGCTTCTGCATCCTTGGGCAACAGCCAGTGATAGAGGCGCTGAACATCCTCCAGCGCAGCAGCTGTCCAGATCAGCCGTGGCACGTTGGCGGCTCGACATCCTCTCCTGCTTCGAGCTTGCCCAACCAAGCATCGGCTTCCTCATGAGACAGATGCAAGCCGGTCCGGCGATACTCTTCCCAGGCGCGGATGGCATCCTGTCGGAAAGTCTCTCGCTTTTCCTCCCGCTCGACATATTGCGCGATGGCTTCGCGCATGATCGACTCCGAACTGCGTCGACGGACTTCCGCCAATTGCCGGAGACGCCCTTCCAGGGCATCATCGAGTTTGATGGATGTCACCGCTGCCATGGCATAGCTGTCACTCAAAGAATTGGCTTGCGCTAGATTATCCTACCGGTGCGGCGCTGTCCATATTTCGGCAAAGTGACAGCCGCAGCCGATCCCGAAGCGCCGATCCCTCATTTCTCTTCCAAAATAGGATTTTGTCTGATCTACAATTCGAAATGAGTGCCCCTCCTGATTTCTGCGCATCCACCGGAACGTTCCCGCGACGGCCCTCATCTTTCCGGTGTCGCTTCGCGGTCGCGTTCCTGTCGCCTCGTGGTCGCGTGATGGTCGCTTCGCGCCTGAAAAAAGGCCCATGACACTGTGAACTTCGACGCTACCCCTCATGACTCGCATCGGGCCGGATCTGCCCTGGCAGGGGCATTGCCACAGGTTATGGCTTGCGCCGTGCGCGCATCTGTTCAACCGGTCTGCTTGCGGTCTAGGATCGGCCTCATGCGCCTCCTCCTTTCCCTCGCCGCTCTCGCCCTGCCATTCGCTGGCGCTGCCGCCCAAAATGCGCCGCCGCCGCTGTTGGCCAGCATCGAACAGCAATTGGAGCAGGGGCCAAAAGGCACCCGATACGGCCTGTTGGTCGCCACGCTGGATGGCGCGCCAATTCTTGCCATCGCGCCAGACGAACGCTTCATCCCTGCCTCCAATACCAAGATGTTCACGACTGCCACCGCCTATGCCGATCTGCCCGCGCTGGATCGGGCGGCGCAGGGCACGGGCGTGCGGCTCGATCAGGGCGACGCCATATTGGAAGGACGTGGCGACGCCCGCCTCTCCAGCGCGCCGGATTGCACCGTCGATTGCCTCGCGACGCTGGCCGACGCCATTGCCGCCCGCACCCGGCGCGTGCGCGATGTGGTGGGCGACGACAGCTGGTATCCAGATGAACGCTGGGGTCCGGGCATGAGCTGGAACAATATCCAGTCCCGCTATGGGACCGGCACTTCGGCGCTGACGCTGGACGATAATCAGCTGGCCGCCACCATCACCGCCGGCGCGATCGGCGCGCCGCCGGCGGTGCAGGCAACGGGCTACTATGCCATCGATAATCGCATCATCACCGTTCCGGGCAAGGAACAGGCGATCGTTGCGGACCGCGCACCCAATGGCCGGCTGGTCCGGCTGACGGGAACCATCGGCCAGGACGCCGCACCCGACACGCTCTATTTCAGCGTCGATGATCCGGCGCATTATGCCGCCTGGCGGCTGCGCGACTTGCTGGTTGCGCGGGGCGTCACCGTCACCGGCACCATCCGCACGCGCCATCGCCCGCTCAGTCCGGGCGATGATCCCGCCACCCGGCGCGCCGCACCGGCCTCGCGTCCGCCCGCAGCGCCGCTGCTCGCGCAATTGCCCGCCCTGCCGCTGGCCGATGACATGCGCATCATCAACAAGCAGAGCCAGAATCTCCATGCCGACCTGATGCTGCGACGCGTGTCTCGGGCGAAGGGCAGCGGCTCCATCGCCGACGGCCAGGCCGCGCTCGACCGGCTGATGGTCCAGGCAGGCGTCGACAAGGCAAGCTACAGCTTCGCCGACGGGTCGGGCATGTCATCCTATAACCGCATTACGCCCCGCGCAGCCGTCACGTTGCTTAGCTGGATTGCACGGCAGCCCTGGGGCGGGGCATGGCGGGACACGCTGCCGATCGCCGGACAGGACGGCACCCTGCGAAATCGTTTCAAGGGCACCGTGCTGGAGGGGAAATTGTTCGCCAAGACCGGATCGCTCAACGCCTCGCGCGCGCTGTCGGGCTATTTCATCACGAAAAGCGGTCGTACCCTCGTCTTTTCCGCCCTCGCCAACGACATGCCCGATGGCACCGACGCGCAGGCGAGCGCCACGGTCGACCGGGCGCTCGTCGCTCTTGCCGAAGCGATGTAGCGATCAGCCGGGCGTCACCAGCGTGCGCGCCACGGCATGGCGCTCCACCGCCTCCCGGCTGAACCAGAGCGGTTGCATCTCTCCTGCCAGCCAGCGCGGATAAAAATCGCGGTAACGTGGCGAGCGGGGATCGGCCGACTGGCCGGGGAGAAGGAGGAAGCGGCTATTGTCCCACGCCCCCACGTCCGCGACGAGCAGATAGCTGGCGCCGTGCGACACCTGATAGCCACGCTTGGCATTGAACCCGCGCGCCATGGGCGTGTAGCTGTCACCTCCCGAACGCCCACCTTCGATCGGCGGAAATGCGGCCGCGATCGCCGGCACCGACGACGCGAGCGGATGGGTGATCCTGACCCGGTGCAGGTCGCCCCAACGCCATGCCGCCGGGTCGCCGCCCGCCTGCGCCTGCGCCTTTTTCCACCCTTCAGCCAGCGCGCCGTCGATAAGCGCATCCCGCGCCGCAACGGGGTCGGCGCCCAACCGTTTGTCAGGCTTGGCCAATATGCTCAGCATTTCGTAGAGATTGACCGAGGGGATGAAAGCCTTTGCCGCCTCCGGCACCACCGCGTCGCGAAAATCGCTCAGCAATTGCGGCATCACCATTTCATACAGCAGCGCCGCCGCGCTATCCGCCTCGATCCCGCAATCCCATCGCCGCAGCAGCCCGGCGGCCTTGGCGGCATCGGGCGACAGCTTGGCCGGAATCAGCGCGATCAGCGATCGGGCCGGCAGCGACTGAACATCATGCTGCAACGCGATGCTGTCCGCGATACTGTGCCGGGGCTGCGCGTTCAGCACTTCGGAAATGCGATCATATCGAAACGGATCGCTCCAGTTGAAGCTGATGATCCTCTTGTCGTAGGGATAATCGGCAGGAATATTCATCTGGTTGGCCGAGGCGAACCACCCTTCCTTCGGATTATGGACATGGGGCATTTCCTCGACCGGCAAGATGCCCGCCCAGTCATATTCGCCGTCGCCCGGCGCGGGGAAGAGGCCATCATGCTTGGGTCGGATCGGCGTATAGCCGATGGTCTGCCATCCGGTATTCCCGTCAATATCGGCATAATGGAAATTGGTCGGCGAAGTATGGATGCGGAAGGCCCGGCGCAGGCTGGTCCAGTCCTTCGCCAGATTGATGGCGATGATGGCAAAGCGCATATTGCCGCCGGGCAGCATCGATACGGTGGCGAAGGCGCTGGCGCGCTGACGCTCGGGATCCTGCGCCACGATCGGCCGGCCTTGGGCGTAACGCTGCACCACCCGCTGCGGTGGCGCATCCTTGACCTTGATCTCATCCTCGAAGGTTTCGAACCGCTTCCATTGCCCCTTGTGCCAGTACAGCTCGGGGTCTTCCTTCGCGGTCCGCAGGATGAACAGGTCGGTCTGGTCGATATGGAAATTGGTGCGGCCAAAGGCGAATCGGTCGGTATGCCCCTGCATGATGCCAGGAAGGCCCGGCGCGCCCGCGCCGATAACATCGAGGCCCGGCGCGGTCAGATGCACCATATGGCGCGGGCTGAACCCGCCAATGCCCAGATGCGGATCATTGGCCAGGATCGGCCGTCCGGTGGTACTGCGCGACGGCGCGATGGTCCAGGCATTGCTGCCTTGGGCGAAGCGATCGGTCCGGCGTTCGGCCGGATCGAGGGCGGCTTCCTGAATGGCGTCGAACGGCACCGGCCGCGCCGATGGCAGCAATATGCCAAGGTCCGCCTCGCTCACGGCAGCACAATCCAGCCCCTCGGGCACCGTATAGGACCAGGCGGGCCGCAGCGGCGCCATCAACTGATCCGCTTCCAGCAGTCCTTGCGCCTGCATCTGCGCGCGGCGCACCTCGTCATCAGCGTCGCCCATGCCGATGCCGCGAGCCCGGACAAGGTCGCGCACGTCCCACCGCATCGGGCTGATGCCCAATATGCCATATTCCAGCGGCATCTGCGCCGGATCGGCCTCCAGCTCCGCGATGCGCGCGTTGACGCCAGCGACATAGCCTTCGGCACATTCCAGCACGCCCGGCGGCAAGTCGGCAAGTTCGGTGTCGATATCGCCGCGATAGTGGAACAGGCGCGCCGCCTTGTCCGCCGCGACGAAGGCTTCGCCAAAGGCTTCGGCCATGCGCCCCATGTCGCGGCGATGGTCGATATCGATCTGGAACAGCCGATCACGCGCGACCAGATAGCCCTGGCCGAAATACGCATCATGCAGCGAATTGGCGCGCACATGGGGCACACCCAGTTCGTCCTCGACTATGTCGAGTGGCGCACGCGCTCCGGTCAGTCGCGCGCGGGTAGACCGGCCCTTTACCAGCGGCCTGCCCCACGCGGACACAGCCGGCACGGTGAGAGCGGCTGCGGTAGCCAACAGAAATGCACGACGCTGAAGCAATACAGCCTCCCTTTTTCTTATCCGTATGAAATTCCCAGTGCGAAGCCCATGAAACCTATCGCAGGTTCGCCGGCCAGAGCTATAGCAACCCACCTGCGAGGCATAACCCTGAGCTATCCTGCCTGTAGCATCGATGGAGCCATGACCCTCCATTCCGCAGGGCTATACCTTTATGCGATCAAAGTAATACCAAAACTATTGACCAGCCGCGACCGGCCTGTAACCTTCATGTCATGGAACCGGTCATGACCGCCAGTCGGCGGCAGGGCGCGGCGCCTCGGCGGCAGCTGGCGGACAGCGCCTCGCTACGCCGTCGTCATCGCTAGAATGGGTCGGGCAAGACGGCGCTCTGACGCTGCGCACGCTGCAACCGCGTGCAGCTCCTCCCTGGCAGAGGGGGTTTATATGGGTGATTTCGGAAAAACTCGCCGGCCGATCGGCCACCGGCATAGCCTGGGACTGGCGATGACCGCCATCGCCCTTGTCCACGCAGCGCCATCGATCGCGCAGGATGCCATTGCGCCGCAGGAAAGTGCAGAAGCCGCCACGGCCGACCAGATCATTGTCACGGGCACCCGCATTGCGCGGGACGGGTTTCAGTCGCCTACCCCGCTGACGGTCGTCACGCAGCAGGAAATACTGAACCAGTCGCCGACCAACAATCTGGCCGACTTCATCAACCAGATTCCGGCGCTTGCCGGCAGCACCCGCCCCGCCAACTCGCGCTTGGCGATCAGTTCGGGCCTGGCGGGCATCAACACGATGAACCTGCGCAACCTGGGCGAGGTCCGCACGCTGGTGCTGCTCGATGGCCGCCGTTCCGTAGGCTCGACCATCACTGGCCTCGTCGACATCAACACCTTCCCGCAGGCGCTGGTGAAGAATGTCGAGATCGTGACCGGCGGCGCATCGGCGGCTTATGGGTCGGACGCGGTCGCGGGCGTGGTCAACTATGTGCTCGACAAGAAATATACCGGGTTCAAGGTCAATGCCGATGTCGGCATCACCGACCGGGGCGACGGGTTCAACTATAGCTTCTCCGGCGCGGCGGGCATGGATTTCGCCGATGGACGCGGGCACATATTGGTCGCGGGCGAATATGCGCACAAGGATGGCATATTCGAGGTGGATCGCGGCTGGAACCAGATCGGGTACAGGACCTTGTCCAACCCCGATTATACCGCCGACAATGGGCAGCCCGCGAATATCGTCGTGCGCGGCGCGGGCACCTGGAATTCGACCCCCGGCAGCATCATCCGCTCGCAAGTGGGCGGGACCACCGCCTTGCGCGGCACCTATTTCGGACAAGGCGGCGTCGCCCAGCAATATCAGTTCGGCAGCATCACCGACAGCAGCCAGACGGTCGGGGGCGACTGGCAGATCAACGACACGTCGCGCCGCATCGGGCTGGACGCGACCGACGACCGGCGCGGCGTCTATGGCCGGCTGAGCTATGAGCTGGCCGACTGGGTAGAGCTATTTGCCGAAGCATCCTACAACTGGAACAAGACGCTGTTCAATGCGGGGCCGCAGGCTGCGACCTTCACCCTGCAATCGGACAATGCCTATCTGATCCAGGCGCTGGGACCAGCGGCCCTGGCCGGGGTGACGTCGGTTTCACTCGGCACGTCGGCGGCGGACCTCCCCTATCGCAAGAATAACAGCAGCCGCGAAGTGCAGCGTTATGCGCTGGGCGCGGGCGGCGAATTCGCCGCGTTCGGCAACAAGGCGGTGTGGGACGTCTATGCCCAATATGGGCAGACCGATACGCATGAACAGCTGCGCGACATCATGAACACGTCGCGCCTGGGCTTGGCGACCGATGCCGTCTTCGCGCCCGACGGGTCGATCGTCTGCCGCTCGACATTGACCGATCCGGGCAATGGCTGCATTCCGCTCAATCGCCTGGGCATCGGCGTCGCCAATGCCGCAGCGGTCGACTGGATCATGGGCGATCCCTATCGCAACCAGCGGTTCAAGCAGACGGTCGCAGGCGCCAACCTGTCCGTCACGCCGTTCGCCACTTGGGCAGGGGACGTGAGCGTCGCGGTGGGCGGCGAATATCGCAAGGAAGAAGTGTCCGGCTATGTTCCGCCCGAGTTCCAGTCCGGCTGGTCGGTCGGCAATTTCCGTCCAACCTTTGGCAGCTACAATGTCAAGGAAGCCTATCTGGAAACGCTGATCCCACTGGGCTTCGGCGCGGAATTTAACGGTGCGGTGCGCGCCACCGACTATTCGACGTCGGGATATGTGACGACATGGAAGGCAGGCCTGACCTGGCAGCCGATCGAGGACATCCGCCTGCGCGGGACGAGGTCGCGGGACATTCGCGCGCCCAACCTCAACGAACTGTTCCAGTCGGGCACGTCGCGCACCAACACCTTCGCCACCAATACGGCGGTGGGGCAATATGCCGGCGCGACCTTCCGCGAGCTGACCACGGGCAATCTAAACCTCGACCCGGAAAAGGCAGATACGCTGACATTGGGCGCGGTGCTCCAGCCGCGCTTCCTGCCCGGCTTTTCCTTCTCGGTCGACTGGTTCCGCACCAAGGTATCTGACGCGATCAGCCAATTCTATGCCGACGATATCGCCCAGCGCTGCACCGAAGGGTTCCAGAGCTTCTGCGCGGCGATCGTGCCGGACCCCGAAGGGGTGCGCGATTATTTCGTGTCAGCCAGCCCCTTCAACTTCGCGAAGGTCAAGGTGCGCGGGATCGACTATGAAGCCAGCTATCGCGTGCCGCTCGACAAGATATTCAACGGCAGTTCGAGCAACCTGACGCTGCGCGGGACGGCGACCAACTATCTGGAGAATACCGTCGACAACGGCATTTCCGTGCCGGTCGACACCGTTGGCCAGAATAGCGGCCAGTCGAGCACGCCGGACTGGATCTTCCGCATGTCGGCGACGTTCGACACGCCGACCTATTCGATCACGGCAGTCGGGCGCGGGGTGAGTTCGGGCACCTACAACAATACCTATATCGTGTGCACCACCGATTGCCCGACCAGCACGGCGGCCAACCCGACGATCAACAGCAATCATATCGACGGGACATTCTACACTGACCTCAATTTCACCGCGAAAATCAATGTCGGCGGGGCGGACGGGCAGTTCTTCCTGAACGTCACCAACCTGTTCGACACCGATCCGATCCTGCTGCCGGAAACCGGCCTGTCGGCCAATTCGACCTATAGCGACTTGCTGGGCCGGGCCTTCCGCGTCGGGGTGCGGTTCAAGACCAACTGAGAAAAAACAGCATAGACGAAAGGGCGGGGAACCACAGGTTCCTCGCCCTTTTTCATGTCTGGTGCAGTTCACCGCGACAATGATAGCGACAAGTGAAAATTTATGCCGGAATGATTAGTTAGCTAACTATATATAGGAGATGGTCATTCCGGCGGGCAATGGGCCGGCGTGGGACGGAGAAGAGCGCGCCCGGCGGTCGTGCCCGTGGCCTGGCTGTCGCTGACGGCAAGCGCGCCGTTCACGAACAATTTAGCGACGCCAACGCTGAGTTCGCGCGGGTGCATATAATCGGCGCGCGGCGCATAACGCGCGGGGTCGATCACCACCACATCGGCATAATAGCCCGGACGCAGATAGCCACGATGGTCGATGCGATAAATGTCGGCGGTGCGCCCCGTCGATTGCCGTACGAACGTGCCAAGGTCGATCACCTTGCGGTCGCGGACGTAACGGACATATTTTTCCGGGAAGGTGGCGAACATGCGCGGATGGCCGTTCGATCCATCCGACGACGTCACCATCCATGGCTGGCGCATCAGCAGATCGACGTCGGCCTGCGCCATGTTGAAGGAGGCGACGGCGGTGCCCCGGCCCGCATCCTTTTCAACGCTTTGCCGGATGATGCGCAGCGCGGCATCGCGCGGGTCGAGCTGCCACTGCGTCGCGACCTCCTCCAGCGTCTTGCCGGTCCAGGGAAAGCCCTGCGCGATCAGCAGCAGGGATTTGGCGCCCCCGCGCCGACGCATATTTTCGGCCATTTCCCGCCGGATGCGCGCCAGCGTCGTCGCATCATCGAGCCGCTTCAACAGCGCGTCCCCGCCGCCATCTACGGCCCAGCGCGGCAGCAGCGACGCATCGAGGCTGGAGCCGGAGGCGAGCCAGGGATATTGATCGGCGGTGACGTCATGCCCAGCCTTCCGCGCGGCGTCGATTTCCGCGATCACGGCCGGGGCCTGCCCCTGTACGTCCACGCCCAGCGCCTTCAAATGCGCGAAGTGAACCGGCATCCCTGCCTTTTTGCCGATCTCGATCGCTTCGCGGACGGAGCCGAGCAAGCCGATGGAATAGCTCGATTCGTCGCGCTGATGCGTGTCGTAGAGGCCGCCCCGAACCGCGGCTTCGCGAGCGACGGCGATCACCTCGTCCGTCTTGGCGAAGCTTTGCGGCGCATAGAAGAGGCCAGCGGAAAAGCCCGTCGCGCCTTCGCACATGCCCTTGGCCACCAACGCCTTCATCGCGCTGAGTTCCTGCGCGTTGGGCGCGCGGGCGTCCTGGCCCAGCACGCGCTGGCGCACCGCGCCGAAGCCGACGAAGGGAATGAAATTGGTGCCGACGCCCGACGCTTCGATCTTCGCCGCATCAGCGCCGACGTCGGGCGTGCCATAGCCATCGACGCCGATGACCACGGTGCTGACGCCCTGGTCCAGCCAAGCGGGATTGACCCGCTCCGCCGCATCGGACGAGCGTAGAAAACCATCGGCATGGGTGTGGGCGTCGATGAAGCCAGGCGCGACGATCATCCCCTTGGCGTCGATACGCTGCGCCGCCTGCATCGGCGCCGCGCGGCCGACATAGACGATCCTGTCCCCTTTCAGCGCCACGTCGCCGACATAGGGCTTGCCCGTCCCGCCGTCATAGATGGTCCCGCCGGTAATGAGTATGTCCGCCCTGTCCGCACCCGACGTGCCGGCAGGCGCGGCGCCGGTGGCGGCGGGCAGCAGCATGATGCTGCCCGACAGCAGCAAGGTGCGGGCCGCCTGGCGGGCGCGGCGGCGGACGGGAAGAAACGGCATGGGCAAGGGTCCTTGGCTTGAAGGCGCAAATCGGCACCATGGGCCGTCTTTATCCCCTGCGTCCAGAGCGGGTCTGTTGCACATGCCATAACCAAATGGCATAGCGGCCATGACAAGCCGGATCGTCGCGCCGGACGGCAAGCGACAGCCGAAGAAAGTGAACCGATGAACCTGCGCCAGATCGAGATTTTTCACGCCGTCTATCTGCACGGCACGGTCAGCGCCGCGGCGCGCGCGCTTAACGTGTCGCAGCCCGCTGTGACCAAGGTGCTGCGCCACGCCGAACGCTCCATCGGCCTGCCGTTGTTCGAGCGGGCCAAGGGGCGGCTGATCCCGACGCAGGATGCACGCACGCTGTTCGACGAAGTGGCCGACATTCAGGAGCGCGTGCGATCGCTGCGGCAGGCGACGCAGAATATGCGGCATGGCCGGGGCGGGTTGCTGCGCATATCCGCCCTGCCATCGCTGGGCCTGGGCGCGATTCCCGACGCGGTCGCGCGGTTCCTGCGCGGGCATGAGGATATCATGTTCGACCTGCAGACGCTGCATCATGATGAAATGGTACGCAAATTATATGAGCGCGAAACCGACATCGCGGTCAGTTTCGAAGTGCCGCTGTCGGCGCCGGTGGCGCATCAGGTGGTCGGTGAAGGCGAATTGGTCGTGCTTTATCGTGAGGAGGACATGCCCGATGCGCCGAGCCGGCTGCATCTGGAGGAATTGCGCGAGCATAAATTCATCAGCCCGGTGCAGGGCGGTCCCATTGGCCGGATGCTGTCGAGCGAATTGAAGCGGCAGGATGTCGAATTGAACGAGGTGGTGTCGGCGCGCACCTATTATATCGCCGCCGCGCTGGTGCGCGCGGGCGTCGGCATGGCCATAGTCGATAATTTCACCGCCCATGCCAGCGTTTCGCCGGGCCTGTCCAATCGGCCGCTGCAACCGGCGATCACATTCGACATCAACGCGGTCTATTTGCAGAACCGGCCGCCATCCAAGACGGCGTCGGAATTCCTGACGCTGTTGTCGGAGGTTATCGAGAGCCTATAGCAAAAGGCTATAGCCTATGCGGCCATGGATATTGGGGAACGGCTCGGGCGGGCGATAAGGTCGCGGTCCCATATCCAAGCAGGTTCATCCATCCATGATCGCGACGCCCTATCTCCTCTACCTTGGCCACAGCAATGACGAGATTGGAATCAAGACGTCGCGCGGGCTGGCGGTGTTTCGGCCCGACATTTGCGTCGGCGAATTTCGCCATGACGATTGCGGACTGACACTGAACCTGCCGCGCATGGATTTTGCGCAGGCCCATGATGCGGGCGCACGCACGCTGGTGCTGGGCATCGCCAATGCGGGCGGGCGGCTGGGCAGCGATCTGGTCGAAGACGCGCTGGCGGCGATGGAGGCAGGGCTGGATATCGCGTCGGGCCTGCACCAGCGACTGAAGGACGAGCCGCGACTGGTCGCAGCGGCGGCGCGGCTGGGCCGGACGCTGCATGACGTGCGCGATCCCCGGCCCGACATTCCGGTCGGCACCGGCAAGCGGCGCGCGGGCAAGCGGCTGCTGACAGTCGGCACCGATTGTTCGGTCGGCAAAATGTATACGACCTTGTGCCTGACGCGGGGGTTGCAGGCGCGCGGGGTGAAGGCGGACTTTCGCGCGACCGGGCAGACGGGCATCCTGATCGCGGGCGACGGCGTGCCGCTGGACGCGGTGGTGGCCGATTTCATTTCCGGCGCGGTCGAGCAGATTTCGCCCGACCGTCATGATGGCGGATGGGACCTGATCGAAGGTCAGGGGTCGTTGTTCCACCCGTCCTTCGCCGGGGTGTCGACCGGATTGATCCATGGTGCGCAGCCCGATGCGCTGGTGCTGTGTCATGACCCCATGCGCCAGACGATGCGGGGGCTGCCCCACTATGCGCCGCCGTCGCTGGAGGACTGCCTGGAGGCGAACCTGCGCGCCGCGCGGCTGACCAACCCGGATGTGCGCGCGGTGGGCATCGCGCTCAACACGTCGGCGATGGAAGACGGCGCGGCGGCGGCGCTATGCGCCCGCACCGCCGACCGGATGGGCCTGCCCTGCTGCGACCCCTATCGCATGGGTGTCGACGCGATGGTCGATTTGCTGATAGCCATGGAGGCGCCCGCCCCCGCCACGGAGACGATCTGATCCCCATGCCCCGTTCCCTGTCCGTCACGGGCGAGACATTCCCGCTCGCCACCCCCTTTCGCATATCGCGCGGCGTCAAGACGGCGGCCGATGTCGTCACCGTGACGATCGCGGAAGGCGGGGTCGAGGGGCGCGGCGAAAGCGTCCCCTATCCGCGCTATGGCGAAAGCGTCGCGGGCAGCATCGCCGAGATCGAGGCGGTGCGCGCGGCGATCGAAGCTGGGGTGAGCCGGCGCGGGCTGCTGGAAATTCTACCGGCGGGCGCGGCGCGCAATGCGGTCGATTGCGCGCTATGGGACCTGGAATTGCGGCTTGAAGGGCGGGATTTAGCGGCGGCGACGGGGATCGCGACGCCATTGCAACCAATCGCCACGGCGATGACGGTGGGCCTCGACACGCCGGACAATATGCGGCTGGCAGCGGCGGCGCTGGCCGATGTGCCGCTCATCAAGGTGAAGGTGGACGCCAGCGACCCGGTCGCGCAGTTGCGGGCGGTGCGGGTCGCCGCGCCGGGGCCGCGCATGATCGTCGATCCCAATGAAAGCTGGACCATCGCTGAGGTCGAAACAATGCAGGGCCTGGCGCGGGAATTGCGCATCGACCTGCTGGAACAGCCATTGCCAGCGGGAGCCGATGATGCGCTGCGCGGCTATGCATCGGTTATCCCGATTGCAGCGGACGAGTCGGTCCATGTCGCCGCCGATCTCGACGATTTGCCCGATGGCTATGGCGTGGTGAACATCAAGCTGGACAAGGCCGGCGGGCTGACCGCCGCCCTGGCGCTGGCGGAAGCGGCGCGGGCGCGCGGACTGGGCGTCATGACCGGCTGCATGATCTGTTCATCGCTGTCGATCGCCCCGGCCTGGGCGATCGCGGCGCAGAGCGACTTCGTCGACCTGGACGGGCCATTATGGCTGGCGGCGGACCGGGCGGGCGGCCTTGCCGGCGACAAGGGCTATTTACTGCCGGCGCAGCCGGGCTTCTGGGGCGGCCTTTGACCATGGGGGCGGCGCGCCGCTGGTTCGCCATCCCCTTGTGGCAGCGGGTGGTCGGCGGGCTGGTCCTGGGCGTCGCAATTGGACTGTTCTGGCCAGCCGCCGCGCCATGGATCGCCTTCATCGGCGAATTGTTCGTGCGGCTGATCCGCATGCTGGTCGTACCGATCGTGTTCGTGTCAATCGTGTCGGGCGTGACGGCTCTTGGCGATCCCCGGCGGCTGGGCGCGGTGGGCGGACGCACGCTCTTGCTGTTCGCGGCGACGACGGCCTGCGCGGTGTCGATCGGCATGGCGCTGGGCCTTATCGTCGAACCGGGCGGCGGCGCGGCGTTGGGGGGCGCGGCACCCCATGCGCTGGGCGTCGCCAAATCGGTGCATGACCAGCTGATCGGCATCGTGCCGGTCAATATCGTCGCGGCGCTGGTCGAAGGCGACATGCTGGCGATCATCTTCTTTGCGATGCTGTTCGGCTTTGGCGTCATCCTGTCGGGCGAGGATGGGCGCCCGATGGCGCGCGTGCTGGAATCGGCCGGGCGCGTGCTGTTTCACCTGGTGCGGATCGTGATGGAGGTGACGCCCTTTGGCGTGCTGGCGCTGATCGCGCAGGCGGTCGCGGACAATGGCGTTGCGGTCTTCACCAATATCGGCTGGCTGGCGCTGTGCGTCGTGCTGGGCGTGGTGGCGCAGATCCTGCTGGTGCATCTGCCGCTGATCGGGCTGGCGGCGCGCCTATCGATCCGCCGCTTCTTCCGCGCTTCGGTCGACCCGTTGCTCGTCGCCTTTTCCACCGCATCCTCGGCCGCGACGCTGCCGGTCGCGCTGCGCGTCGCGCAGGAGAAGTTGGCAATCGAGCCTGCGGTCGCGTCTACCGTGCTGCCGATCGGGGCGAGCATCGGCAAGGACGGGACGGCCATGTATGTCGGGCTGCTCAGCGTTTTCAGCCTGCAGGCGCTTGGGGTTCAGGCCGATGGCCCGATGCTGGCGATCATGCTGCTGACCGGATCGCTCGCCGCCTTTGGCACCGCACCCATTCCGTCGGCTTCGCTGTTCATGCTGGCGGCGGTGCTGTCGGCTGTGGGCGTTGCGCCCGAACAGACGACGCTGGTGGTGGGCTTTGTCCTGCCGTTCGACCGGCTGCTCGACATGACGCGCACGGTTGCCAGCGCCAGCGCCAATTTGACCGTCACCGCCGTCGTCGCGCGGCAGGAGCGCAAGTCGCTGGCCGGCGGGAGTGTCCCCGGACCGGCCAGCGACGTGCCGATCAATCCAGCGACTTGACGATTTCCTCCACCATTTTCTTGGCGTCGGCCAGCAGCATCATCGTATTGTCCATGTAGAACACCTCGTTGTCGACGCCGGCATAGCCAGCGCCGCCCATGGAACGCTTCACGAACAGCACCGACTTGGCGTTGGCGACGTCGAGGATCGGCATGCCGTAGATGGGCGAGGTCTTGTCGGTCTTCGCCGCCGGGTTGGTCACATCGTTCGCGCCGATGACGAAGGCGACGTCGGCCTGGCCAAACTCGCCGTTGATGTCCTCCAGCTCGAACACTTCGTCGTAGGGGACATTGGCTTCGGCCAGCAGCACGTTCATGTGGCCCGGCATGCGGCCCGCGACGGGGTGAATCGCATATTTGACGCTGACGCCAGCCTTCTTGAGCATGTCGCCCATTTCGCGCAGCGCATGCTGTGCCTGGCTGACGGCCATGCCATAGCCCGGCACGACGATGACGCTGTCCGCCTGGCTCATCAGGAAGGCCGCATCCTCCGCGCTGCCGCGCTTATAGGGGCGGTCCATCGCTGCCGCGCCACCCGACGCGCCCCCGCTTTCCGCGCCGAAGCCGCCGGCAATGACGCTGATGAAGCTGCGGTTCATCGCCTTGCACATGATGTAGGAAAGAATCGCGCCCGACGATCCGACCAGCGCGCCGGTGATGATCATCGCGCTGTTGCCCAGCGTGAAGCCCATGGCGGCGGCGGCCCAGCCCGAATAGCTGTTGAGCATCGACACGACGACGGGCATGTCCGCGCCACCGATGGGAATGATCAGCAGGAACCCGATGACAAAGCTCAGCGCCGTCACCGTCCAGAACACCCAGGGGCTCTGGTCGGTCACGAAATAGGTGACGAGGCCAAGGATCGCCGCCAGCGTGCCCAGGTTGACGAGGTGGCGCGCGGGCAGCATGATCGGCTTGCCCGACATATTGCCATTGAGTTTCAGGAAGGCGATGATTGACCCGGAAAAGGTGATCGCGCCGATCGCGACGCCCAGGCCCATTTCGACCCGGCTGGCCTGATGGATCTGGCCGGTCAGCATGTCGAGGATGCCAAAGGCGCCGGGATTGAGATAGGCGGCCGCGCCCACCAGCACGGCGGCAAGGCCAACGAGGCTGTGGAACGCCGCGACCAGCTGCGGCATGGCAGTCATGGCGATGCGGCGGGCGATGACGAAGCCGATGCCGCCGCCGATCAGGATGGCGCCGATGATTTCGGGCAGGCTGGCAATGTCATGGGTATAGAGCGTCGTCACGACCGCAATGGCCATGCCGATCATCCCCATGCGATTGCCGCGCCGGCTGGTCGCCGGGCTGGAGAGGCCGCGCAGCGCCAGGATGAAGAGGACGCCCGCAATCAGATAGGCGAGCGCAACGAAGGGCGAGACTGGAGCAAGCTCGTGCATCACTTGCGCTCCTTCTTCTTGTACATGGCGAGCATGCGTTCGGTGACGGCAAAGCCGCCGAAGATGTTGACCGAGGCAAAGACGACCGCGAGCAGGCCCAGATATTTGGCCGCCGTGCTGCCTGCTTCGGCCGATGCGACCAGCGCACCGACGATGATGACGGATGAAATTGCATTGGTGACCGCCATCAGCGGCGTGTGCAGCGCCGGCGTCACCGACCATACCACATAATAGCCGACGAAACACGCCAGCACGAAAATCGACAGGATGGAAATGAAGTCCATCGTTCCTACTCCCCGTTCACCCTGTTTGAGCCAGGGCGTTATCACGCGGTCCGCACCTAATTGGCCGGACGCGCCCAAATGATCGTCACCCCAGCAGCCGTTCGTTGACGACCTTCCCGTCCTGCGTCAGGCGGATGGCATTGCCGATCTCCTCGTCCAGCACTGGCGCATTCCTGTCCTTGTCCCAGAAGGCGGAGAGGAAATTATAGAGGTTGCGCGCGAAGAGGGCGGAGGTGTCGGCGGCGAGGCGCGAGGGAACATTGCGATGGCCGACGATCTTGACGCCGTGACGCTCGACCACGTCGCCGGCGACCGCGCCCTCGACATTGCCGCCCTGTTCGACCGCCAGGTCGACAATCACGCTACCCGGCTTCATCGTAGCAATCTGAGCGTCGCTGATAAGGCGCGGCGCGGGCCGGCCCGGGATCAGCGCGGTGGTAATGACGATATCCTGCTTGGCGATATGGCCGGACACGAGTTCGGCCTGCGCGGCCTTATAGTCGTCGGACATTTCCGTGGCGTAGCCACCGCTGCCCTCACCCTCAATCCCTGCGACCTTTTCGACGAAGATGGCCTTGGCCCCCAGGGATTCGATCTGTTCCTTGGTCGCGGCGCGCACGTCGGTGGCGCTGACCTGCGCGCCCAGCCGCTTGGCGGTGGCGATGGCCTGAAGCCCCGCGACGCCGACACCCATCACGAACACCTTGGCCGCCGACACCGTGCCGGCGGCCGTCATCATCATCGGAAAGGCGCGGCCATATTCGGCGGCGGCGTCAAGGACAGCCTTGTAACCCGACAGATTGGATTGCGAGGACAGGATATCCATCGATTGCGCGCGGGTGATGCGCGGCATGAACTCCATCGCCAGAGCCTCGAAACCCGCAGCAGCATAGGCATCGACGCGGGCGCGCTCTCCAAAGGGGTTGAGGCCAGCCACGATCCACGCGCCCGGCTTCGCACCGGCCAGGCTGTCGGGCGATGGCCCCTGCACGCCCAATAGAATGTCGGCGCCTGCGACCGTGGCGGCGCGGTCGGCGACTGCCGCGCCAGCGGCTGCATAATCAGCGTCGGCGATCGAAGCGGTAAGCCCTGCCCCGGATTCGATGGCGACGTCCGCGCCAAGCGCCTTGAATTTCTTGACGGTTTCCGGCGTGGCGGCGACGCGGCGTTCGCCGTCCGCCTGCTCCCGCACGATCGCGATTTTCACTATCCCCTCTCCCTTATCCTGTACCGGCGCGCCAGACGCGCCGGTCAATCGCGGGGAAAGCAAGATGCGCCCATGCTCTAAGCGCGTCTCGATACCCCCGATCTATCGTTACCCCGCCTCTATTTCTGTCCTGTGGCGGCGGCAATACGCATCATGCGCATCGTTTCTATCAGCTTCCAAGCAATATCTTTATGCGACTTTTCGTCAGTTGCCTGAGGACAGGGGCGCAGACATTCAGCGCGGTTGCATCCGGATCGCCCCGTCCAGGCGGATGACCTCGCCGTTCAGCATAGGGTTGCGGATGATCGATTCGACCAGCTGCGCATATTCGGCCGGGGCGCCCAGACGGCTGGGATGGGGCACCTGCGCGCCCAGCGCATCCTGCACATGCTGCGGGAAACCTTCCACCATGGGCGTGCAGAAAATGCCCGGCGCTATGGTCATGACGCGGATATGATGTTGCGCCAGATCGCGCGCGATCGGCAACGTCATGCCGACGACGCCGCCCTTTGACGCGGCATAGGCGGCCTGACCGATCTGGCCGTCATAGGCGGCAACGGACGCCGTATTGACGATGACGGCGCGCTCCCCCTCCACATCCGGTGCAGCGGCGGCGCGGGCGGCGAATTTGGATATGAGGTTGAAGCTGCCGATCAGGTTGACCTCTATCGTCCGGCGGAAAATGTCCAGGGGGTGGGGCGCATTTTCCTTTCCCACGGTCTTGCTGGCCGGCGCGATCCCCGCGCAGTTGACAAGGATGCGGGCGACCCCGTGGGCCTGTTCCGCCGCTTCGAGGGCGGCGGCTACGGCAGCGTCATCGGCGACATTGAGCGCAAAGGCGGCAGCGCCGATATCCTGCGCGGCGGCGTTGGCGGCATCCTCATTCAGGTCGAGGATCGCGACCTTCGCGCCATTGGCGACCAGCATCGCGGCCGTAGCCTTGCCAAGCCCCGACGCGCCGCCCGTGACGATGGCGGCCATATTGTTGATGTCCATGGCTTTACCCCTTTGTTCAGATCAGTTCGACGGCCATGGCGGTGGCTTCCCCGCCGCCGATGCACAGGCTGGCGACGCCGCGCCGCAGGCCGCGGTTTTCCAGCGCCGCAATCAGCGTCGTCAGGATGCGCGCGCCCGACGCGCCGATGGGATGGCCGAGCGCGGTCGCGCCGCCATTGACGTTAAGCTTTTCAGCCGGGATCGATAGTTCACGCGCCGCGATCATGGCGACGACGGCAAAGGCTTCATTGACTTCGAACAGGTCGACGTCATCCACCGACCATCCGGCCTTGTCGAGCAGCTTGCGCATCGCAGGCACGGGCGCGGTCGTGAATTTGGATGGCTCGTGCGCATGGGCGGCGGTCGCCACAACCTGGGCCACGACGGGCAGGCCAAGCCGGTCGGCCACGCTGCGCCGGGTCATCACCAACGCCGCAGCGCCATCAGATATGGACGAGGCATTGGCGGCGGTGATCGTGCCATCCGTGGTAAAGGCCGGGCGCAGCGACGGGATCTTGTCGGGCTTCGCCTTGCCGGGCTGTTCATCCGTGTCGATGATCGTGTCACCGCCGCGCCCCGACACGGTCACGGGAGTGATTTCGCGCACGAAAGCGCCCGACTCAATCGCGTCATTGGCGCGGGAGAGCGAGCGGATCGCATAGTCATCCTGATCCGCACGGCTAAACTGATAGTCGCGCACGGCTTCTTCGGCGAAAACACCCATCGCCTTGCCCGGCTCATAGGCATCCTCCAGCCCGTCCATCATCATCGTGTCGATGATGCGGTCATGGCCGATACGCGCGCCGGCGCGATGCTTGGGCAGCGCATAGGGGGCGTTGGTCATGCTTTCCATGCCGCCCGCCACGATGATGTCCGCCGCGCCGGCCGCCAGCGCCTCATGCGCCATGATCGCGGCCTGCATGCCTGATCCACACATCTTGTTTACGGTCGTGGCCTCCGTATTGAGGCCAAGGCCAGCGCCGAGCGCCGCCTGGCGCGCGGGCGCCTGGCCCAGGCCGGCGGGAAGGACGCAGCCCATATAGATGCGATCTACGGCGTCGGCGGGGAGCTTAGCGCGCTCGATCGCCGCCCTGACTGCCGCCGCGCCAAGATCGGTTGCCTTCAAGGGTGACAGCGCACCTTGAAAACCGCCCATGGGGGTGCGGGCATAGCCGGCGATGACGATCGGGTCCTCTTGCATTGGCGCGTCCTCTTCCTTGCAGCGTCGCTGACGCCGTAAATCTACTGATGAGTATATTGCTTATCCACGCGTTTTTTGTCAAGCTGACGGACGGAGACAGACAGTGCAAGTAGACGTGGATACCAAGCCCGCTTCCCCGTTTCGGACACGGGCGGAAAAGGCGCAGGAGCGCGAGCAGAAACGGGACGCCGTGCTGACGGCGGCGGTGCGCATGTTCAACGCGCGCGGGTTTCATGCCACGTCGCTGGATGATGTCGCGGCGTCATTGGGGATCAGCAAGCCCACCATCTACCATTATCTGGGCAATAAGGAGCAGGTGCTGATCGAATGCGTGACGCGCGGATTGGAACCGCTGCGGATCGCTGCCGAGCAGGCGCAGAGCGAGGGAGGGCGGGGCATTGATCGGTTGCGGCGCTTCCTGATCGCCTATGCGCGCACCAACATGGACGATTTCGGGCGGTGCATGGTGCGCACGGGTGATGAGTTGCTGTCACCGGCGAGCGCGGCGGAAATTCGCGCGCGCAAAAGCGAGATCGACAAGACGCTGCGCGCGCTGATCGCTGATGGCATAGCGGACGGGACGATCGCCCCGGTGGACGTCAAGATGAGCGCCTTTGCGATTGCCGGCGCGCTCAACTGGCCGGCCCGCTGGCACGACCCCAGCGGGCCGAGCGGGCCGCAGGACATTGCCGTCGCGTTGGTCGATACGCTGATCGGCGGTTTGGCGCCGCGCCCCCCAGTCTGAATCAGCAACCCGCCCCAGCGCCTATTTCTTCACCCTGACGGCATAGACCTGATTGCTGCCATCCATGTTGGAGCGGAAGATCATCCAGGCGCCATCGGGCGTGAAGGTGATGTTGGGCTCCAGCCGATAGTCGTGCCGCGCCATGTCGACGATTTTTTCGGCGTCGAACGTGCCGGGCGCGACGAGGTCGGCCGCATTGTCGGCATGGATGCCCGCCACGTCGGGAATGTCCCTGGGCGTGAAGAGATAGAGATATTTGCCGTCGGGTGCATGGGCGACCATTTCGCTGTCGCCGCCATCGCCGGAGAAACGTTGCAGATCGGGCGCCTGGTTGTAATGGACCGACCACATATTGCGGTCGACATGATACCAGCGGCGATGGCCGGTCGCCAGTTCATAGCCCGCAAGCCAGAACACTTCCCCACGCGGCGTCTGAAGATCGTACCAGATCCATTTGCCGTCCGGCGAGAAAAATTCGTGACCGGCGATTTCCATGTTCATGAAGCGCTTGTGGACAAGTTGCTTGCCGGTGCCATCGGTGCGGATGGTCCAGATGCGGTCGACCTTGTGCCAGGGGCCTTCGTGGCAATACATGATGAGGCCGGGGTCGGTGGGCGAGAATTGGACATGGTTCAGCCAGTCGGTCGAGGCGACCACCACCTTCCGCTCGCCGGTGCGAATGTCGATGGTGAAGATTTCCATCGGGATTTTCGCCTCCAGACGTTCGTTGAGGCGCACTTCCTTGGCCTCGGCGAAGGTCAGCGGCTGGCCGTCGGGGCCGGTGGCGGCGTAGTTGGCCTGACCGAATTGCTGCTTGATCTCAGGTTCGCTCCCCTTCTTGGTGCCATCGGGCTGAAGGGGCTTGTCGCTAGCCGCCCATTGGCCAAGCAGCAGGGTTTCGTCAGCGTTGATCGATCCGATCGAGCCCTTTGCCACGGTCGCGATGCGCCGCGTCCTGCCGCTGTCTATGTCGGCCGCGAAAATGGTCGTCGCCCCACCCGCATCATCGCGGCGGCGGCCGGCATAATAGGCCGTGCGTGTGCGGCGGCCAGTGAAAAGCAGTTGCAGGTCGCGCCCTTTGACCAGCGGCTTCACGCTCCAGTCGGCCAGCGTCACGACGCTGATGCCATCGGGCGTGGAAATGACCATCTTGTCGCCTTGGGGCGTATAGCTGTTCTGGTGGAAATAGAGGCTGGCCGCGCCGCCGGGCGCATCGGTGATCTGGACGATCTCATGTCCGGTGGTGGCGTCGGTCCACTGCTTCACCGGTTTGGCCAACGAAGCGCCGGTCCAGGCGAGCCCCGCCAGTGCGAGGAGCGAGATGCCACTTTTCATGGAGATATCCTTCTTCTTCAGCCTTGGGCCGGCAGGGCATCGGCGATGAGCGCCAGATTTTCGATCGCCGCCAGCCCCCATTGGGCAGCGGCATTGGTGGAGACATGGGGCCATTCGACCGTGGGACCAAGGATTTGCGGCCCCTTCAACGTCACGCGCGGATCGCCCTGCGAAAGGCCAAGGCCCGCTTCGCCCGAGAAGAATTCTTCCCAGGCGCGCCGCGCCATGGCGGGATCGCGGGTTTCATGGGCCAGATAGGCTGTCAGCCGAGAATGGCCTTCGCGCAGATTGCGGCCGCGATAGGGCACGGGGAATTTCGCCTCCCATTCCGCACGCGGAGCGTTGAACCAGCGGCAATAATCGAGCCAAGCGGTTCGATAGGTCGGCACGTCCAGCAGGTCGATCAGTTCGGCATTGAGTTCGAGCGCACCGAACACGGCATTGAGATGCGAAACCGATATGTCGTCGCCCTTGCCCAGGAAGCGGCCCGTCGACAGGTCGAACGGCGCGGTCCCGGTCAGCCAGCCATATTGGAGGCCGCCAATGCTGGTCATGCCGGCAAGCAGCCGGTCGCGCCATTTGCGATCCCCGGTCCGTTCCCACTCGGCAAGCCAGGAGGAGGCGACCGCGCACCAAGTGGTGCCGAAGGTCATCTCTATGACGCCCTCGGGCAAAGTCTTGCGCTCCGCCCCCGGCACTTTGCGGCCGATTTCGACATGGGCGAGCGTCTGGTCGGACAGCAGCAGATCGCGCATCAGGTCGCCGACCCGTTCGTCGCCGGTCAGATAATAATAGATGCGCCGATAGATGGCGTTGGAAATGCGTGGCTGCTTGCTGCTGTCGCTCCAATGCTGGACGCCATGGCGGGTGCCCAGCCCCTTGAAGCGGCCGAGGTGATAGACGTCGACCTCTCCGGTGTGGCGGGTCATCGCCTCGGCAAAGCGGAACAGGCCCGCATCGCCCGTGCGCAGGACGCTCAGCCACAGCCACAAGTCGGGCGACAATTCGCTGTTATCCCAGGCAAAACCGCCAATGTCGTAACGCCATTGGTGCCGGTCTGCGTCATAGGTGTGCATGACGTCGCCATGATTCCAGAAGCCATACCAGCGGCGACGGTCGACCTCCGCCTCATAGAAAGCGGCGAGATTGGCGATCTGGTCCTCGATCCGCGCCTTCATCGGCGTCGATCGATCGGGCAGCGCCCAGGGACCAAAGACGTTCGCGGCGTGGATTCGCTGCGGTACGACCATCAGTTGCGGCGGAACGGCATTGGCCTGCGCCATGGCCGCGAGCCGGTCAGCGTCGGGCGTCGCGGCGCAGGCCCAGAGTGTCAGTTCGCTGGTGCGGGCCGTGCCGGTCGCGCTGTCCCAGCCCGGCTCATAATCCTCATAGGTGATGGCCAGCCCTTCATTCTGGGCGTCGTAACCCTCCATGCCGAGCACGCCGCGATAGGGGCGCATATCCATGGGACGCGCTTCGGGCGACCACAGCCAGAGCGTCAGGCGCGCCTCATCGGCCGCAGCGTCCCTGACATCGATCTGGGTCGGGTGCCGCTGCCAGAAATAGCGCGCCGCGAGCGCCACGCCGCCTGCCGGCGAGCCGACATAGCCGAGTCCCAGCGCGCGGGTTCCTGCGGTTGCGTCGACCCAGGCATGGCCGGCCTGCGTGCGCTTCACGATGGCGAAACCATCGGCGCTGAGCTGGCTGAGGCTGAAATCGCTCCATGTCGGAATCCGGTCCAGCAGGGGACGGACGCTGTCCGCCATCGCATCCATCGGCACGGCGCGACCGGCAATCTGGGCCTCGCGCACCGCTTCACCCGGATCACGGCGCAGGCCCGTGAGCGGGAGGACGGCTTCGGAAAAGAGATGCCCCTGCGTGGTAGCAAGGCGGACATGGCGGTCATGCGGCGCGCCGGTCATCGGGACAGCGGCGGCGAGGCCCAGGCTGCTGACAAAATCCTTCTCCGGATCGCCATCGAAGATGAAACTGTGCACCACGCGCACGTGATCCCCGCCGGCATAGGCATAGAAACGCACGGAGAAGGGCAGCAGACTGCGCCCTGCCCCCTCATGCATGCCCTCTATCCTGACAACCGCGCGCACCGGGCCTTTCTGCTCGACGGTCACCCGGGCGATCCGGCCGATTAGCGGAGTGCGGCGGCCGTTCTCTGGCGCGTCATCGACGCTGGCAACCAGCGTCAGCGGCCCCATGACCTGGCGATTACCCGACCAGGCGCCGGCGACCACAACCGCACCTTTGCGCGGGAACCGCCAGCGGGTCGCGCCGCTGACGATTTCCACCGCATCTTCCTGTTCACGGACGAAAAGGCCCGGCTGGGGGACAGGGGCGCGGCCAAGGGCGACATCTAGGGTTGCGGGCTGGTCCATGCCGGCCGGAAGCGCATGCGCCGACCATTTGAGCGAGCCATCGGGCCAGGTGGCGAGCGTCCAGTGCTGGGACGAAAGCGGCTTGCCGTCGCTGCGCACCACCAGAGGCGCACCCGGCTTCACGGCTCCACGCGGCCAGGGCACGCCGAAGGTCTGCCCGAGGCTGAGCATGGGCGCTTCGCCGTCGATCCAGCTGACGGGCGTGCTGCGCGGTACGGTCGACGCGGCGCGGGCAGCGGTGGGGAGCAGCGCGGCGGCACTGCCCATCAGGCTGGCGCGCAGCATATCGCGACGGCCGATGGTCAAAATGCGGTTCATGTCCCCTCCTTTTCCGGGCTTTAAAGCCGGGTGATCGAGAAATTGCGAAGCTGGATATGGCTTTGGGTCGTGCGCACGCCGAAATGGCCACTGCGATAGGGGTGTTGATCCGTCATGGTGAAGAGGGTTTCGCGGTCGCGCTCCACCGCGATATGGCTGCCGTCCGCAATCAGGCGCAGATGGAACCAGCGGTTGGGCGTCAGCATTGTGGCGGGATCGGTCCGGTCATGCGCGGGCAGCAGCGGGCGATCACCGGCGCGGCCGACGTAACGACGCATGCGCGTGGTGCTGTTCCGATTGCCGCCGATGCCGACATAATAGGTGCGCAGACTGTCATAGTCCTCGAACACGCCGCTCCTGCGGGCGGCGAGCGCCGATCCGCCCGGCATGGCTGGGTCCTGCGCCATCCAAAAGGCATTGACATCGCTGACCGCGTCCTGCGGCCCGCCGGCCTCAACCGCGCGGACGTCATAGGCGATTGCGACCGGCCCGTGCAGAAGCCGGCGAAACCATAGGGTAAGGCCGGCAGGCGTATCGATGTCGAGCACGCCCTGCGCGGCGGAGACGCGGGCCTGTGGAGACGCCGCTTCCAGCTGCCATTGGTCGAGGCCGCGCGAGAAATCGTCTTGAGCGATCAGCTCACGGGCAGCGCACGCCGCGACTGGCGTGGATGCCAGCGCGGCGAGCAGTGTCCGGCGCGAAAGGCCGGTCCCGATCACAGTTTCAGGCGGACACCGCCATAGACACGGCGACCGAAGGTTTCGATGATCGTACGGCGATAGACGCTGTTCGCATTCTCCTTGCGCGTGGCGTCGAGCAGATTGACGCCTTCGAGGAAGAAGGCGACGCCCGGCATCACCGTGATGTTGAGCGATGCGTCCAGCTGGCCATAGGCTTCGCCAAATTCCGGGTTGCCACCGCGGCCGGCCGCATTGATCAGATATTTGGACCGCCAGTTATAGGCGCCGCGCAGGCTGACCACATCATCTTCATAATAGGCCGACAGATTGTAGCTGTGGCGCGAGAGGCCCTGGAACGGCAGGGAGTCGCCCGTGAAGCGATCCACGCCTTCGTAGCCGCTATCCTTGGAATAGGTGTAGTTGGCGATCACACCCATCTGCTTAAGAACCGGCACGTCAAGGAAGTCGAAGGCAAGCTGCGCGCCGGCCTCAACGCCATTGATCGTCACCTTCTGCGTGCCGTTGGTGGGCACGGTGATGGTATAGGTGACGTTCGTCGCCGGATCCGTGTAATCTTCCGTCGTGTTCTGGATGAAGCTACTGATTTCCTTGCGGAAATAGGTCACAGACGCAAAGCTGGTGCGGTTGATATAATATTCCAGGCCCGCATCATATTGGCGTGCGCGGAAGGGCTGGAGCCCCGGATTGCCGCGCGATCCGGTGAGGCCCACGACATCGAGCGTGAAGCGCGGCGCAAGCTGCTGGGGCAGCGGGCGCGCCATGACTTCGGTCGCCGTGACGCGCGCCATCAGCTTGTTGGGAATAAGCTCCGCCTTCATATTCAGCGATGGCAGGAATTCGGTGTTCTTGCTGTCATAGGCGACCGGGGAGACGATGCCGCCCTGGCTCAGATAGCCTGAGGTGTCGACCTTTGTATTGACGACGCGCGCGCCGATGACGCCCGTGACCGGCACAGCGCCGACGTCGAAGGCGAAGGCGGCCTGTGCATAACCGGCCAGGTTTTTCTCACCCACCTTCCACGTGTCGGTAAATACCTGACAGGTGCCTCCCGGCCGTGTCGGACAGCCATTGGCTTCGAACGGATCGGGCACGCCGATCGCATCGGCCACGCCCTGCGTCATGTTGAGCCAGCCGCGATAACCGTCGCTGAAGCCGAGATCCCCGGTATGGAAGAAGGGCGCAGTACCGAGCGAGGCAAAGCCGACCGCATTGTCGATCTGTTGCTGCACGGCGGGGTCGGAAAAGCCGTTGAGCACGGTCGACCGGTTGAAGAATTTGCTCGTGACTTCCAAATCGCGATACTGGCCGCCGATCTTGATCGAGGTCAGGAAGCCGCCATCGGGCTTATATTCCGCGTCCAGCTTGGCCATTTTCTCCGACTGATCGTCGTAGCGCGGGCGGCGTAGGACGGTCAGCTGGTTGATCCCCGCGCGGGTGGTGGGATCGTTGGGCAGGATGATGTTGGGCGCATTCTGGCCATTGGCATAATCGACGATCAGGCTGTCCATGCCGGTGACGGCGGCGGTCGCGTTGATCTCGTTATTATAAGCCTTGGCCTTGGAATAGGAGATTTTCGGCGTCAGCGTCAGGTTGCCGGTCGTCCATTCCGCACCCAGCGCCAGATTATATGTGGTGCGGCGAATATCGCCAAGAATGTTGCGGTAGGAAACGCCCAGCTGGCTGGTCTGCGCCAGCGCGGGATTGTTGGTCATTTCCAGATGCTGGACGGTATTGTCCGGTCCGATGATGGTGTTTTCGGTATCGACGATGCCGCCGCTGGTGCCGGTTTGCAGATATTGCGAGGTGACGGACTGGTTGGACCGCGTCCAGTTTCCTTCGAAATAGGCCTTGAGGTCATCGCTCGGCTGCCATTCCAAGATGCCGTTCAGCGCGTAGCGGCGGGTTTCCAGACGATTGATGACATAGCGGGGAATATCCGGGAAGAAATCGCCCATGCCATCGTCGTTGAGATCATAGAGATCGCCATTGGGATCGCGAAGCTGGACCCAGCCGGTGGTTCGGGCCTGATGGCTTTCGACATTGCGGTTTTCAAACGTGCCCGACACCAGGATGCCGATCGTGCCATCGGCGAAGGTGTCGCTGCCGATCAGGGCGAGGCGCGGGTCCATATGGTCGCCGATATCGGCATAAATGGCTTGCGCCGATCCTGCGAGATAGGGCTTGCCGCCATTGTCGAACGGACGACGGGTGATGATGCGCACGGTGCCGCCCACGCCGCCTTCGGTCATGTCGGCCGTGGCGGACTTCACCACTTCCACGCGATTGACGAATTCGGAAGGCAAATCGCGGAAATCGACATCGCGGCCACCGCCGACCGTAGTCGACAAGGCGGTGGTGCCGTTGATTTCGACCCGGTTCAGGCTGGGATCGGCGCCGCGAATTGTGACGCCCGACCCTTCACCGTCCGAACGGGTGATCTGGACGCCGGTGACGCGCTGCAACGCTTCGCCGACATTCTTGTCAGGGAATTTACCGATATCTTCCGCCGAGATCGCGTCCAATACAGTCGGCGAATTGCGCTTCGCATTGAGCGCGCCCTGAAGGCTGGAGCGGATGCCGGTGACGACGATGTCGGCAACGTCGTCATCCTGGGCCGCTTGAGGAGCAACGTCCTGTGCAGCAACGGCAAGCGGCGCCACCGCCGCGAGAGCCGCATAAGAGATCGTAGCAAGTTTCACATAACGCAACCGCACCAGTCATCCTCCCTTTCCAATATTCCACATATTGGGCTTTGATTGCGTTATTTGGAAAGAAATGATGGTTGTTGTCAAGCGTCCCTTTTCGGCGCGTCGACAGGATCGCGCAAAAGGGGTCGTTAAATCAGCGACTTGATTGTGAAAAATGCGGCGAGACGAAGCTTTAATGACTTGTCCGATCGTCCCTCAATGTGGCCGGTAGCATCGCGTACGGCCTAGGAAATCGCGACTCCGTCCCGCATGATCGGTTCGTCTGACCCAAATATCCTGCCAGTGCCCCGCATATGTCGTTTGGCCTGATACAAGGCCAGGTCGGCACGCCGCATCAAGTCCATTTGCGTGGTGCCGGGGCCGTCGGCGAGCGTCGCGCCGACCGTGGCCGACACACGCCGCGTCTGGCCATCCTGGGTGATGGACACCTGCAACTGATCCAGAACCTGCCGGACATAGGATTGCAGATCAGCGCAATCGCGCGGGCGCGTCACCAGTAGCGCAAATTCGTCGCCGCCTAGTCGCGCCGCAAAGGCGTTCGCCATGCATCCCTCGCGCATACGCGCCGCCATCGCCCGAAGAATGTCGTCGCCCGCGGCATGGCCGAAATTATCGTTGACCGCCTTGAACCCATCCAGATCGATGAGCAGGAGAGCGAGGGGTTCGGACCGTCGGTTCGCCCGCGCCAAGACATCGGCCAGACGCTTTTCGAAGCTCGCGCGATTGGACAGGCCGCTCAAGCTGTCGGTGCTGGCGTCGTGACGCAATTCCTGCTCGCGCAAATGACGGTCGGTCACGTCCTGAAACACGCCAACAATGGCGGCAGGCCGATCATGCCGGAACTCTACTTCGCCGATACTGCGCACCCGCCGCATCTGTCCGTCGGCCGCGATCAGGTCGGTTTCAAAGTCGAAGCCCTGCCCGGTCCGCATGGCCTTGCGCAAGTGCTTTTCGATCATGCGCCCGTCTTCGGCTGAATAGAAAGCGAGTGCTTCCTCCAGCGGCGGGGCGGACCCGACCGGCAGGCCATGGATGACATAAACCTGATCGGACCACTGGATCGCGCCATCGTCGAGCGATACGCGCCATGATCCCACACCGGCGAGCTTTTCCGCCTGGCGCAACAGCCGGTGCTGACCGTCCAATATGTCTGCCCGCTCCTCCGCCAGTTCCGCGAGATAATGGGCATCCTGCGCCGTGGCATGCGCGCGCAGCAGCGATTCCGCGACCGTTGCCAGATCGCGCAAAATCGCCTGTTCCTCATCCGACAAGGTGCGCGGCTGCGTGTCGAGGACGCAGAAGGACCCAAGCCCCGGGAGGGTACCGGAAAATCCGTCATGATGCGGGCGCAGCGGAACGCCGGCGTAGAAGCGAATATGCGGATTTCCGACCACGAGCGGATTGTCCGCGAAGCGGGGATCGGCGCTGGCATCTTCCACCACCAGCATATCGTCATTATGGATGGTGTGCGCGCAAAAGGCCTGGTCGCGTGGCGTTTCCCGCACCTTGCCCAGACCCTGCGCCGATTTGAACCATTGCCGGTCCTGATCCACCAGCGAGACCAGAGCGATCGGGCAACCCAGCAACCGCTGCGCCAGCGCGGTCAGCGCGTCAAAATCCCGCTCCGGCGGCGTGTCGAGGATGTGGAAACTCGCCAGCTTGCGCAGGCGGGCGTCCTCCAGCGTCTGGTGCATGCGCCCTTTCCTTCTTAGCCAATAGTTTAGCGCCTAATCCTAAGATTTCCTTACCAAAGCCGGCAAATCGCCGCCTTATCGGCTCGAACGGTCGCAGGGACTGTTCGGTTGCGCTTGTCACTGTCAGCGGTTTTTCCGATTTTCCTTCCCCTACGCGTGGGGCGTATAGGTTACCGGCCGCTGTTCCCCCGAGCGGCCGATTGAGAGAGGAGTCAACCCATGGACGCAAGGACGAGTGGAAGCCCCCTGAGCGATCCGGGCAAGGAGCCTGCCGCGATGCGCAGCCTGCTGGGCCGGACCAACCGCGACTGGTGGCCCAACCAGCTGTCGCTCGACATTCTTCATCAGCAGGGCCGCACCGGCGATCCGATGGGTGACGATTTCGCTTATGCCGCGGAATTCAAGACGCTGGACCTGGCCGCGGTGAAGCGCGACCTCACCGCGCTGATGACCGACAGCCAGCCTTGGTGGCCGGCCGACTATGGCCATTACGGCCCCTTCTTCATCCGCATGGCCTGGCACAGCGCGGGCACCTATCGCACCGGCGACGGACGCGGCGGTGCATCTTCGGGTACGCAGCGCTTCGCGCCGCTCAACAGCTGGCCCGACAACGCCAATCTGGACAAGGCGCGTCGCCTGCTGTGGCCGATCAAGCAGAAATATGGCCGCAAGCTGAGCTGGGCGGACCTCATGATCCTGGCGGGCAATGTCGCGATCGAATCGATGGGCGGCCCGGTATTCGGCTTTGGCGGCGGACGCGCGGACATATTCGAGCCGGAAAAGGATATTTACTGGGGCACGGAAGAATTCTGGGTCGGCCAGGAAGGCAATCTGACCCGCATCGACGAAGAGGAAGGCCGCGCGCTGGAAAGCCCGCTGGCCGCCATCCAGATGGGCCTCATCTACGTCAATCCCGAAGGGCCGGGCGGCAAGCCCGATCCGCTCCAGTCGGCGCGCGACATTCGCGAAACCTTTGCCCGCATGGCGATGAATGATGAGGAAACGCTCGCGCTGACGGCGGGTGGCCATACTTTCGGCAAATGCCATGGCGCAGGCGACGCATCTCTGGTCGGCGCGGAACCCGAGGGCGCGGACATCGCGCAGCAGGGGCTGGGCTGGCAGAGCGGCCATGAAACCGGCATCGGCGATCATACCATCACCAGTGGCCTGGAGGGCGCGTGGACGCCAACGCCGATCCAGTGGTCGATGAACTATTTCCGCATGCTGCTGGACTATGAGTATGAGCTGGTGAAAAGCCCGGCCGGCGCGCAGCAGTGGCAGCCGATCAACCAGAAGCCCGAGGATATGGCGCCCGGCGCGCACAGCCCGGACAAACGGTTGCCCACGATGATGACGACCGCCGACATGGCGTTCAAGATGGACCCCGAATATCGCAAGATCGCCGAGCGATTCTATGCCAATCCGGACCAGTTTGCCGACGCCTTCGCCAGAGCCTGGTTTAAGCTGACCCATCGGGACATGGGCCCCAAGGTTCGCTATCTTGGTCCCGACGTGCCGGAAGAGGATCTAATCTGGCAGGACCCGGTTCCAGCCGGCCCCGTGCTGAGAGACGCCGACGTGTCGACGCTCAAGGGCAAGATCACCGATAGTGGCCTCAGCATCAGCCAGCTGGTCAAGACCGCCTGGGCATCGGCCGCGACGTATCGCGACTCCGACAAGCGCGGCGGCGCCAATGGCGCGCGCATCCGCCTGGCACCGCAAAAGGACTGGGACGTCAATGAGCCCGACGAACTGGCCAAGGTGCTGGCGATTTATGAGGGCATTCAGCGCGACTTTGGCGGCCGTGTCAGCATCGCCGACCTGATCGTGCTGGGCGGCAATGTCGGCGTCGAGCAGGCGGCGAAGGCAGCCGGGCACGATCTGCACCTGCCCTTTGCCTCGGGTCGGGGTGATGCGACGAACGAGCAGACCGACGCCCATAGCTTTGAGCCGCTGGAGCCAAAGGCCGATGGTTTCCGCAACTATCTGCAGGTGCGCTTCAACGTGCCGACGGAGGAACTGATGGTCGACCGTGCGCAATTGCTGGGCCTCAGCGCGCCGGAGATGACCGTGCTGGTCGGCGGCTTGCGGGTGCTGGGCGCCAATCATGGCGGCACGCAGCATGGCGTGTTCACCGACCGGCCGGGGCAGCTGACCAACGACTTCTTCGTCAATCTGCTCGACATGGGTACGGCGTGGAAGGAAGTGGACGATCGCGGGGACGAGGTGTTTGTCGGCACCGATCGCGCCAGCGATGAAGAGAAATGGACCGCGACGCGGACCGACCTGGTGTTCGGGTCCAATTCGCAGCTGCGCGCGCTGTCGGAAGTCTATGCCGCGTCCGACGCAGGCGACAAGTTCGTGGCCGATTTCGCCCGCGCCTGGACGAAAGTCATGAACGCCGACCGGTTCGACCTCAAGGCCTGACGATCAGCCGCCGGGGTGCGCGACGCATCCCGGCGGCCTGTTCCCTTATTGCACGGCGGCGATCAGGTCCGCCACCTGGTGGACCACGCCATTGGCGACCACCGTCTTCACCTTGAACGTATTGGCGATGTCGGCGCGCGGATCCCCTTCGATCAGGGCGATGTCGGCCAGCTTGCCCGGTTCCAGAGTGCCCGCATCCAGATTGAGCGCGCGGGCCGAATTGACCGTGGCGGTCTGCAACGCCTGAAACGGGGTCAGCCCGCCATCGACATAGGACGCGATTTCCGCATGAAGGTTGGTCGCGATCATCGTATCGGTGCCGGCCACGACCTGCGTGCCCGCGTCATACATCTTCTTCATGGAGGCAAGGCCGCCCTTGAGCAGCGGGCCGACGATGCGCGCGATCGCATCATCATCCTGCGTCACGCTCTCCTGCGCCCAGCCGGGATAGAGCTTGACGCGCGGATCATTGCGATAGTCGGGATGCCGTTGCAGATAGCCGGTGAGCGCGCCGAAATTGGTCGGCGTGAGCGTCCGCCGGCTTTGCCCGAACAGCTGGATCAAATCCTCATAGGCCATGCCGCCCGGCCCCTGTTTGGGCGAATAGCCGCGCCGGCTGGTCGCGCCCATATGTTCGGTGCCATCGACGCCCGAATAAGCGGCGGGGAAGATTTCATGGCCCGACACCGGAATACCCATGGCGTGCGCCGCCTCCACGATGCGCCGCTGATACAGGTCGGGCATGCGCACATAGCTTTTCTGAATGTCATATCGGAGCGCGCGGGCGCGACCGAGCTCGCGTTCCAGATGCGCGGGGCTGGAGACGGCGATGCCCATCTTGTAATAGACGCGCTGCCATTCGAGCAGCGGGCCGCCGGTGTAAAGACGCGGGCTGATCCGCACGCCCGCTTCCGCCGCTTCCCGATCCTCGATCGCGTCATAGACTTGCGTGCCGGGGTCGCGCACGGTGGTGATGCCATAGGCCAGCCAGGCTTTTTCCAGGTTCGATCCGAAATCCTTCTGGATATGGGAATGATATTCGATGAGGCCGGGGATGGCGGTCAGGGTGCTGGCGTCGACATAGCGCGCGGTCTTGTCGCTTTGGGCCGGGTCATGATCGCGAATGGCGGTGATCCGGTTGCCGTCGATGACGATATCCTTGTTGGTCTGCGTTGCGTCGGTGACGGAATCAACGAGCGCCCCCACATGGATGATGGTGCGCCCGGTCGGCTTGGCGAGACGGTACGTAAGGTCGATCGGCACGTCGGTGATGACGCCGGTTTCCAGGTTGACGGTCTTTAGCGCGTCGTTCGACTGAATTAGAATGGTTTTGCCATCGCCGCTCCAGGTGGGGAAGAAGGCGATGTCCGACGTGTAGCTGCGCGCCGGGCCGAGCGGCTTGGCGTCGGCCGCGACCGGCCAGACCTTGAGCAGGCCTTCGTAAATCCCCGCCATGCGGGTGCCGTCCGGCGACCACACCGGACCGCTGCCGCTGCGCGTGTCGAGCGACATATTGTCCTGCGGTATCTGCCAGAAGGGTTTGGTCGTGCCGTCGACCGGAATGACATAGACCTGATTGGTCCCTTCGCGGAAGCTGTTGGAATATTTGTAGGACAGACTGATGACGACATATTTGCCGTCCGCCGACCAGCTGGGGCTGCCGGGCTGGCCGAGCGATCCCTGGAGTCGCGTCACCTTGCCGCTCGCGACATCGACCACGCATACGCCCGCCACGCCCCAGCGGCCATCCACGTCGATGAAGGCGATCTGCTTGCCATCCGGCGACCAGGCCGCGCCCAGCGGTTGCGTGTCCATGCTGGTCAGTTGCCGGTCCTTGCCGGTCTTCAGATCCTTGATGAAGAGCTGTGGCAGGCCGCCGACCCGGTCAGAGGAAAAGACGATGCTGGTTCCATCGGGCGACCAGTCGGCGTCGGCGTCGAGCGCGGCGTCATTGGTCAAGTTTTCAGGTTTTCCGCCCTTGGATGAGACAATATAAAGGTCGCCGAGCGCGACAAAGGCGATGCGGCTGCCATCGGGCGACAGGCGTGGATGGGTGATACCCAGCGCCTTGCGCGGCGCGGTCGAATCCCAGTCGCGTTTGGCACGCGCATAATTGGGCCGCACGACTTCCAGCGTTGCTGCAAAATCGACGGTGGATTTCCGCGAACCGCCCTGCCGGATCTTGCCGTCCGAGACATAATGATAGCGCCCGCCCGGCCCCCAGGAGATACGGAAGGGAAAGACATTTTCGGTGCCGCTGACTATCTTGTCATCGATGACCAAATGGCTGCCGCTTGCATCCTGCACGACATAGGCAAGCGCGCCGTCGGGGCCGAAGGAGGGGGCGTCGACCTTGCCCTCACCCTGTTTCAGCAGCGTTTCCGCGCCGTCGCCCAGGCTGGTGACGTAGATGGCGGTGCTCGCTCCGTCCGCGCCCGCATAGGCGATGCGCTGGCCGTCGGGCGACCAGGTCGGCATCCGGTCTTCGCGCGGATTGCTACTGATCTGCTTCATCGCCCCGGTCGCGACGTCCATCGTCCAGATGTCGTAATTGCCACTGCGATCGGAGGAAAAGGCGATGGTCCTGCCGTCAGGCGAATAGACGGGTTCCCGATCGTCATAAGCGCCTTGCGTCACCTTACGCATGTCGCTGCCATCGGGCTTGATGGTCCACAGGTCATAGCCGCCGTCGCGATAGGCGAAATAGAGGAGATGCGATCCGTCCGGCGCCCACACAGGCTGGCGCGCGTCGTTGAAATAGTCGGTGATGCGCTGCGCCTTGCCCCCGGCGGCCGGGATGATCCAGAGACTGCCCTGCAGGTCGACCGCCAGCCATTTGCCATCGGGGGAGGCCGATACCGCCATCGACGTGCCTTCATGCACGTCGAACACGATCGACTTTTCGCCGCCGGGGGGCGGGAGGTTGGCGGGCTGGGCCAGCACCGGCGCGGCCGTGCCGAGCCATGCGAGGAGGGCCATGGCCTTGAGCGACACTGTCATCCTATATTCCCCCTTACCAACCAAAGACATAACGTTCGCGCCGCACGTCCGCCGCGCCGCGCAGGGTGCCGGTTTCCGGCACTACGCCCGCCGCGACGATGCCGGTCGACACGCCGAACGGCCCCAGCACGTCGAGCTTGTGCCCGCGCGCGGCCAGCCCGTCGCGCACCGCCTGCGGCACCCGATCCTCAATCTCCAGCACGCCCGGTTCGTCCTTCTTGATCGCGAAGGAGCCATGGAAATGACTGGAATTGATGCGCGGCGCTTCGATCGCCACCTGTAGCGGCTGGCCAAAGGCGAGCACGCGCAGCAGCACATTCATGATCTGCTGGTCCTGATTGTCGCCGCCCGGCGTGCCGATGGCGAGATAGGGCGCGCCATCCTTCATCACCATCGACGGCGACAGGGTCGTGCGCGGCCGCTTGCCCGGCGCCAGGACATTGGGGCTTTCCGGGTCCAGATCGAACACGGTCATGCGATTGCTCATCGGCACGCCCGTATCGCCGGCAATATAGGCGCCGCCCAGCATCCAGCCGGAACTGGGCGTGCAGCTGAACAGATTGCCATGCCGGTCCACCACCTCGATCGCGGTCGTGTCGGCGGTGGGAACCGGCGGCTTTTTGAGCATATGGGGCGTGAAGACCGGCGTTGGCCGCGCGCCGCCCTCCATCGCCCATGGGTCGCCATAGCGATGCTCCAGCGACGCCTTGGGTCCGATCAATTTCGCACGCTGGGCGGCATAGGCCTTGGACAACAGGGTCTTGGCCGGCACCTTGGCAAAGTCGGGATCGCCAAAATAGGCATTGCGATCGTCGAAGGCGAGCTTGATCGATTCCGCCAGCGTGTGGAGATAGTCTTCGCTGCCCGGCTCCATCGCGCCGATGCCGGCTGCTTCGGCGATGTTGAGCGCGATCAGCAGCGCTGGGCCCTGGCTCCAGAAGCCGCCCTTGCACACGGTGTAACCGAACACGTCCGTCGTGACCGGTGCCTCCGTCTTGCCCTGGTAGCTGGCAAGGTCTGCATAGCGCATGAGGCCGCCATCCGCTTCCATCGACGCGCCGATCCGCCGCGCAATATCGCCCTTGTAAAATTCATCGCGCCCGGCCTGGATCGCGGCCTTGCGATCCTTGGTCCGGGCGAGCGTCGCCTTGTCCGCCGCGGCGATGGCGCGCATCGTGCGCGCCAGGTTGGGCTGGCGAAATATCTCGCCCACCCTGGGCAGCGCGCCGCCGGGATAATAAGTGTCATAGGCGGTCTTGTATTTTGCCGTCGCCTTCTGCTGGCTGACAAACACCTCGGCCAGGAAATTATACATGACAAAGCCGTCGGCCAGTTCGATCGCGGGCTGCATCACCTGATCGAGCGACATGGTGCCATTGAGTTGCAACGCGCGCGCCATGGCGTCGACCATGGCGGGGATCGTCCCGCCCATCGGGCCATTGCCCGGGATCATGCCAAGGGACGCAAACCTGTCGGGCGTGGCAAGCGCCGGAGCGGTCCCCTGCCCGTTGATGACCGTCACGTCCTTCGCGCCGCTGTCATAGATGATCGTGGGCGCTTCGCCGCCAAAGCCGAAATGCGATATTTCGGTGACGGCGGCGGCAAAGACGGCCGCGACGCCCGCATCGGTGGCATTGCCCCCCGCCATCAAAATGCGGGTGCCCGCCGCCACGGCATAATGGCGACCGGCCGCGACGATGCCGAAATTGCCGACGATTTCGGGCCGCAGCGTTTCGCCTGCGCTTTTAAGGCGCGTGGGTTCGGGCGGCGGCGGGGGTGTCTGGGCGGCGGCCTCCGACAGGCCTGCGACCATGGCCGCGCCGCCGCCCACAGCCCATGCGCCGAGCGCGCGACGGCTCAATCCCGTTACCGGGTCCTTTGTCCTCATGTCTGCTTCTCCCCCTTTTCTCCATGCGCGTGCAGGAGAAACGCGTTTGCGCTTGCCCGAACCGGTCAGGACGGGCTCAAGATGATCCGACCAGCGTCGATCCGCGTCACCACGCCCAGGCTTTCGGCCACTGCCTGGGCAAAGCCGCGCGGATCATTGGCGATGAACAGGCCGGTAATGGTTTCCTGCGCCAGCACCGGATCGGTGATGACGATATGTTCGTCATTGTAACGGGCAAATTGCGCGGCTGCGCTGGCCAGCGTGGTATCGCGAAAGGCGATCTTGCCTTCGCGCCAATAGAGTTCCTGTTCGATCATGTCGGGCGCGATCGCCGCAGTCTCGATCGGGGTCGCGGCGCGGGGATCGACCATCGCGCGCATCCCTTGGGATACACGGACCGGCGCCGCCTTGGGCTCGCTCACCTCCACCACGCCTTCACTAACGATGACGTCGACCGGACGGCGCGCTTCGTGACGGACGGTGAAGGCCGTGCCCACCGCGCGGACCCGCGCATCACCGGCAATGACGACGAAAGGCCGCGACGCATCCTTGGCGACGGCGAACAGCGCCTCGCCACCACGCAGGACGATCCTGCGCTGCTGATCGGTGAACTGCACGTCCATTTCGCTGGCGGTATTAAGATTAACGATGCTGCCGTCCGACAGGGCGATGCGCAGCATTTCGCCCTTGCCGGTCGCATAATGATCGCCGTCGCTCCACAGGCCGAGGGCGACCGCCCCGACCGCCGACGCCGCCAGCGCCATGCCTGCGCCGCGCAGCAGGAATCGACGGTTCAGCCATGGGATGCGTCCGGGGGTATGAGTGTTTCCGGACGCCTGCGCCAGCTCCACGCGCGCCAGCGCCGCCCGCGCCATCGCCCAGGCGCCCAGCCTACGGCTGTCGCCGGCAAGCCAGGCATCCAGATCCGCCTGTTCCGCCGGGGTCAGCGCGCGCGCGTCAAGACGGGCCGCCCATATGGCCGCCTGTTGCTCGATCTGCGCGCTGCTGTCCCTGGCTGTCATGATGCTCCGTATCCGGGATTTGGTCGTAAGACGCGGGCTGACCGGATTTTCCGCCACGTCCGAAAATATTTATCAGGTGCCGGATGCCGCGACCGACATGCTTTTCCACCGTGCTTTCCGACAAGCCCAGCCGCTGCGCGGTTTCTCGCTGCGACAATCCCTGCACCTTGCGCAACATAAAGGCCTCGCGGCACCGCGCCGGCAACTGGTCGATCGCGTCGGCGACCAGCCGAAACTCCTCGCGCTGTTCAGCCTGAATGTCGGGTGGCAGATCGTCGGCGGCGAACGTCATTCGCTCGACCTCGCTAAGCGTTTCCATCGATACGACCGGCGCGCGGCGCAATTCGCTCGCCACCACCGACAGCGCGGCGCGGAAGAAATAGGCGCGGGGATTTTCGATATGGTCGACGGCGGCCAGGCTGGCGAGCTTGGCATAGGTTTCCTGAATCACGTCGTCGATCAGAACGCCATGCTGAATACGGCCCGAAAGCCAGCGCCTTAGCGCCGGTTCGTGCGGACATATGTGGCGCGCCAGCCAGAAAGCCCTGCTGTCCTGAATCGGTCGATCCCTTCCCCAAGACGATCATCGCTGTTCAACGAAGGGGTGGGGCAAATCCGCCGTATCGGATGAAAAAAGGCGCCATGTAAAAAATGTGACGGCGCCATGGCGGATAATGCGCGCGCCGCTGTCTTTCCTCATGTGACCGGCGGCCATGAAGCCGGGCGCAGGGAGGGGATGCCGCCGCTTTCCGCAAGGAAGGTGCAGAGAGGCGTCAGCCGGCAGCGATACCGGCATCGAAGCAGTGGGATTTTCTTGTCGATCTGCCAGTCCGGTGCACGGTGCGAGCCGTGCGCCCGGGGGAAGGCGCGCGCCCATGGCGCGTCATGAGGGGGAAGCGAAGACATGATCAGATTGAAATGGACGGCCATGATCCTGGGCGGGGCGAGCGCGCTGGCGCTCAACAGCGGCACGGCGATGGCGCAGCAACGCAATTTCGACCTGCCCGAAGGCCGCGCCGCCGACATATTGCCATCCTTTGCCCTGCAAAGCGGATTGCAGATCATCGCCCCGGCGCGCAAACTGCGCGATACCCGTACGCCGCGCCTGCAGGGCGCCTATGATGCGCGACAGGCGCTCAAACGCCTGATCCGCGGCACCGATCTGGTCATCGCGTCGGATCGCAATGATGTGGTGACGCTGCGCGACAGGAATTTGTCTGCGCTGCGCGGCGACAATAAGGCGCAGCGCCCTATCGCCTTTGCCGAAATGCAGGTGGCAGGCGCCATGTCGGATGCCGCGCCCGCACCCCTGCCCGCCGAACCGCAGGGAACGGACGGCGCAGAAATCGTCGTCGTCGGCACGCAGATCAAGGGTGCGAAGACCACCGGCGCGCTGCCGGTCAGCGTCGTCGGTCAGGAACAGGTGGATGCGGTAGCGGCCGTATCAGGTGGCGACCTGTTTCGGTCCATCCCGCAATTGGGCGGCGTCACCTTCAACGAGCAGGTGCTGGGCGGCGGTTCGGGCAACGCGGCGCGCGGCGACGTGTCCACCGTATCGCTGCGCGGCCTGGGCCAGGGCAATACCCTGCTGCTGATCAACGGCCGCCGCACGGTGTTGCACCCGACATCGCAGGCGATCACCGGCGTGGTCGATTCCGGCGTGCCGACCTTTGGCTTTAACGCCAACACCATTCCGGTGGGCGCGATCGAGCGGGTCGAAGTGCTGCGCGATGGCGCGGCGGCGCTTTACGGCTCCGACGCGGTCGCGGGCGTCGTCAACAATGTGCTGAAAGCCAACTTCACCGGGGCCACTTTCGACGCACAATATGGCGCGGCCGAAGGCACCAATTTGCGAGAATTCACCGTCAACGGCCTGGTCGGCTTCAACTTCGGCGGTGGGCGCGGCAACATCTCGCTCTTTGGCGGCTATGCGCAAAAGTCGAAACTCTATCTCAGCGATCAGAACTATACCGCCAATCTCGACCGGCGGCCCTATGTCGTGGGCACACCATTCGAAGGCAATGCCGCGTTCAACGGCACATCGACCAGCACGCCCTGGGGCACGTTCCAGGCGACCGGATCGGGCATCATCACCAGCAATGGCGTCGCCCTGACCAATGCGTCCCAGCAATTTCACATCCAGCCATCGACCAATCCGGGGTGCCAGGTCGCGGCCACGACGCCGGGCATGTGCTGGGACGATGCCAGCGGCACGACACAGATGGCGACGGTCGATTCCAACCTGCGCTACGACGCCAATCAGACATTCCCGGACCTAACGACCCAGCCGTCGGTCAGGCGCATCAACCTGTTCAGTTTCATCAATTACGAACTGACCGACAATCTGGATTTCTTCGGCGAAGTGGGTTTCTACCGGGGCAAGACCGAAGCCATCATCGGCAGCGGCGGGTCGCTGGGCAATATCCCGATCACGGTGGCCGCCGACGCCTATTGGAATCCGCTTGGCCCGACCTTGCTGGCCGACGGATCGGCCAATCCCAACCGTTTGCCCGGCCTGGTCGGCGTGCCCGACGAAGGGCTGCCGGTCACGATCCGCAGCCTCAACTATGTCGACGCTGGCAAGAAGATGGTGAACGTCACCAATTATCAATATCGCTTCCTAGGCGGTCTGCGCGGCAGTTTCGGCGAGTGGAACTGGGAATCGGCGGGCCTCTACACCTGGGCGACGGTGAAGGACGTTATGGACGGCACGTCCAGCACGCTGTTGCAGGCGGCGATCAACAAGACCACGCCCGACGCCTATAATCCCTTCAACGGCGGATGCGTCGATACGCCATCGGTCGGCGATTGCACCCCCAATGACGAAGCGGTCGTGGACAGTTTCCGCATCCAGTCGACCCGGCGGAACAAGACCACGCTGGCCTTGTGGGACCTCAAAATCTCCAACGCCAACCTGCTCGATTTGTGGGGCGGCAACAGCATCGGCATCGCCAGCGGCGTCGAGTTCCGGCGCGAAACCTACCGCGATGATCGCGATCCGCGCCAGGGCGGGGTCGCGGGCGTCGACATCACCTATACCGACGCTGTGACCGGCATTTTCTACGGGTCGGACCTGATGGGCGCCAGCCCCAGCCCGGACGTGTCGGGCAGCCGCAAGGTCTGGTCCGCCTATGCCGAACTGGCGCTCCCGCTGGTCAGTCCGGAGATGGAAATCCCGATGATCCGCTCCTTCGACATTCAGGTCGCGGGCCGATATGAACGCTACAGCGATGTCGGTGACGTCGCCAAGCCCAAGGTCGCGGCAAGCTGGGACCTGCTTCAGGGGTTCCGCCTGCGCGGCTCCTGGTCGCAGGGCTTTCGCGCCCCCAATCTGGAAGTGCTCAATACCGCGACGCTGGATCGCGTGAACGGCGGCACCGAATATATATTGTGCGAGGCGGACCTGCGCGCCGGGCGGATCAGCAGCTTTTCCCAATGCGCCCGCAACGTGTCGGTGCTGCGGCGATCAGGCGGCAATCCCGACCTGAAGCCCGAGGAATCCACCAGCTGGAATTTCGGCGCCGTGCTTCAGCCGCCGCTGCCCGACGGGCTGGGCCAGGTGACCTTCACCGTCGATCGGTGGCGGATCAAGCAGAAGGGCGTCGTGGGCCTGCTCGATTATCAGAATGCGCTCAACCTCGACTATCTGCTGCGGGTGCAGGGCAGCAGCAATCCGGCGGTTGTCCGGCGCGAGCCGACGGCGGACGATATCGCGCTGGTCGCGGGCACCGGATTGGCGCCGGTGGGCGAGCTGCTCTACGTCACCGCGCCGTTCCAGAACCTTCTGCCGATCCAGGTCGACGGCATCGACTTCAATCTGGACTATCGGGTCAACACCAGTTCGTTTGGCAATTTCAGCCTGAACGTCAATGCCGCGCGGCTCATCAAATATCAGGTTGATGCGCCGGCTGCGGTACAGGCGGTGATCGACGGACAGGCCGACGGCACGATCAACGCCGCCGTACCGGTGTCGGGCGGCGGCGACGTGGTGAAGCGCGACGGCCAGCCACGCTGGCGCATATCGGGCAATCTGACCTGGGACTATGGCCCGGTGCGGATCGGCGCCTTCACCCAGTTCATCTCCGACGTCTATCAAAATGGCGTGTTCGACGCGGCCGGCAATAATTTCGTGGTCAAGGGGCAAACGACGGTCAATCTTTACGCCACCTACAAGTTCGACCAGGGCATGATGAAGGGCACGGCGATTACGATCGGCGCGCGCAACATTTTCGACAAGAACCCGCCGCTGGCATCGACCGGCTATCTGTCCAGCCTCTACCAGCCGCAGGCGCGTTACTGGTATACCAGCATCAAAAAGAGCTTCTGATGCAGGATAAGGGCCTTGCCCGCCGCGAGTTGATCGCGGCGGGCCTCGCCAGCGCGGTCGCGGGCCTGCCCATGCCCGGGCTGGCGCAATCGGGCACGCTCGCGCCCGATGCGCCGCGCAGTGCGCCGGCCACGGTCCGCGCCCACCGCGTCGAAGTGCCCATGCCCCATGGCGGCGTCGCCGCCGGGCACCCCCTGGCCGCGATGGCCGGAACGCGGATGCTGCTGCAGGGCGGCAGCGCGGCCGATGCGGCGGTCGCGGCGATGGCGGTGATGAACGTCGTTGAACCCTGGGCGTCGAGTGCGGCGGGCAATGGCTTTGCCACCTGCCTCGACCGCAAGGCGGGACAGGTCCATTCGCTCGCCTTCACCGGCGGCGCGCCGGCCCTATTCGATCCGGACGTCGATCCGGCAGAGCTGGACAGCGGGCACAAGGCGGTGACCGTGCCCGGCGCCTTTGGCGGCTGGATCGCGCTGGCGCGGCGGTTCGGCAGGTTGCCGCTCGCAACCCTGCTGGAACCCGCTATCGGCTATGCCCGCGATGGTCACCCGCTCGACGCGTCCATCGCCATGTTTATCGGCCGGCAGCAGGCGGTGCTCGCCCGCTATCCGACCAGCGCCGCGATCTTCCTGCCCGGCGGCAAGCCCCCTGCCCCGCACGCCCTGTTCAAGAACCTGCCCCTTGCGCGCACATTGCAAAGCCTGGCCGACGCGGAAACACGTGCGCTGCAAGGCGGCGCGGATCGCGACGCGGCGTTGAACGCCGCCTATGACTATTTCTACACCGGCCCGGTCGCGCAGGAGATGTCCCGCTTTTCCGCCGCCAATGGCGGTTGGCTGCGCATGGCGGACATGGCGGCCTACAAGCCGGTCTGGGACGCGCCGGTGTCGACCCGCTATCGCGGACTGGACGTCTATTGCAGCCCGCTCACGTCCCGCACCGGCCTTGAACTGTGCGAGCAGCTCAACATTGTCGAGGGGTGGGACCTGGCCGCCCTGAATGCCACCGACCCGCTGCTGACCCACTGGCTGATAGAAGCGATCAAGGTGACCAAGGCGGACGTCTACCGTCATGCCGGCGATCCGCGCTTCGTCACCGTGCCGGTCGACCGCCTGCTGTCCAAGGATTTCGCCGCCCAGCGCCGCGCGCTTATCGACCGCACGCGCGCCATCGCCCTTCCACAAGGAGCGGACATCGCCCAAAGGGGCAGCCCGCCGCTGTTGGCGATGGCGGACTCGCGCTCGCGCGGTGGCGACACGACCAGCCTGTCGGTTGTGGATGCCGATGGTAATGCGATTGCCGTCACGACCACCGTCGGCGGCGGATTTGGCACATCCGTCGTGATGGGCGACACGGGCCTGCTGTGCAACAACGGCCTGCGTATCGGATCGACCGCGCCCTATGACGGTCATCCCAACCGCGCCGCGCCGGGCAAGCGGGCGTTGCTGGGCAATGGCCCGATCATCGTGCTGGACAAGGGGCGGCTCAAGCTGGTGTGCGGAACGCCTGGTGGCGAAACGATCGGCCAGACGCAATTCCAGTTCCTGGTCAATGTCATTGACCGGGCCATGCCGATACAGCAGGCGATCGAAGCGCCGCGCTTCGCGCTGCATGCCGAACCCAGCTTTTACAAGGCGGGAGCAGCGATCAGCGTGCAGATGGAAAGCCGCTTCGATCCCGCCATCACGCAAGGGCTGGCAGCGATGGGGCACAGGCTGGACATGGTCAGCCCTTATGCAATTGGCAGCATTCAAGGCGTGCTGGTCGATGCGTCGGGCGCGCGCATGGGCGGCAGCGATCCCCGCCGCATGGGCTATGCGGTGGGCTATTGATGCCGCTGAAACGGGACCTGGATCAAATCGGTAGTTCGTTGGTGGATTTGATTTCGGACAGTGCGACGGTCGAATGAATTTCCTGAACGCCCGGCAATTTGCTCAACCGTTCGAAGAAGAAACGCTCATAGGCGTCGATATCCTGCGTGACGATGCGCAGCATGAAATCCATCGTGCCCATCAGCACATAGGCGTCGAGCACTTCGGGGAAGGCGCCGATGGTGGCGCCGAATTCGTCCAGATTGGCGCGGCCATGAGCGTTGAGCTTCACTTGCGCGAAAATCTGCGCATTGAGCCCGACCTTGCGCCGGTCGAGCAGGGCCACGCGCTTGCGGATCAGCCCTTCGCGCTCCAGCCGGTCGATCCTGCGCCAGCACGGCGAAGGCGTCAGCCCCACCCGTTCGGCGATCTGCGCCGTGGTCAGGCTGGCATCGCGTTGCAGCTCGCGGAGAATCTTGCGCTCAAACGGGTCGAGGTGGATCATATTTACCTTGTTAGCAGCAAATTCGGGATAAATCACCCCAAACAGGGCAATGCTCACCCGATTTCGAGCAAGACTCTTCGCACGACTGCGTCCATAAGCCGCCTCCGAAATGCCCCCACAGGAGAATATGATGGTCGATCACGCCCCTTCCCCCAGCCAGATGATGCGCACCGTGCGGCTGCGCGATGCGGCGAGCGGTCTTGACGGCGTGATCGCCATTCATTCGACCGCGCTCGGCCCGGGCGCGGGCGGCTGCCGCTTCTGGCGCTATCCCGATATCGAGGCGGCGACCCAAGATGCCTGCCGCCTGGCCAAGGGCATGAGCTACAAGAACGCCATGGCCGAATTGCCGCTCGGCGGGGCGAAGGCGGTGCTGCGCTATCCTGACGGTGATTTTGATCGGGCCGCCCTGTTCCGGGCCTTTGGCAAGGCGGTCGAGGCGCTTGAGGGGCTTTATGTGACGGCGGAGGATGTCGGCACCAGCGTGGCCGATATGGAGCAGGTGTCGACCATGACCCGCCATGTCGCGGGCCTGCACCCGGCGCAGGACATGGCTGGCGGCGATCCGTCCCCTTGGACGGCGCTCGGCGTGTTCGATTCCATGCGCATGGCCGCGCAATTCGCGCTGAAGGCGGACCTTGATGCGCTCACCGTCGCCGTGCAGGGTGTCGGCAATGTCGGCGCGAGCCTGTGTCGACAATTAGCTGAGGCTGGCGCGAAGCTGGTCATTGCCGACATTGATGCGGATCGCTGCCGCGCGCTGGCGGACGAACTGGGCGCGCGCATGGTCGACGTGGCGGAGATCGCCGCGGCGGAGGCCGACATCTTCGCTCCCTGCGCCCTTGGCGGGGCGCTGACGCAGGACAGCGTCGCGGCAATGAAGGCCAGGCTCGTCTGCGGCGCGGCCAACAACCAGCTCGCGACGCCGGACGTCGCCGATGCCCTGCTGGCGCGCGGCATCGTCTACGCCCCCGACTATGTCGTCAATGCGGGCGGCATCATCAGCGTGTCCGCCGAATATCTGGGTGAGGACGAAGCGAGCGTTCGCACCCGCGTCGCCCGGATCGGCCCGCGCGTCGCGCGCATTTTGGAGCAGGCCGCGCGCGAAGGCCGGTCCCCGGCGGTCGTGGCGGATGAAATGGCCGAAAGCATCATCGCGCGGGCGGCCGACAAAGCGGCATGAGAATTTTGGCCGACGGCGTGCGCGCCGTCGGTCAGCCACCTTTCCCGCAACGTAGTGCGCCAAATTCACGAACACTCGACATTTTATCCGAGCATATGGTGATTTACACACAGAGTATTACGGCTTTATTTTAGTAATCGGCGCAAATCCGGGCTTTTCGCGAAGTTGGCACACCCCCTGCAATGCTGTTGGCACGATCCACAAGGGACCGTGACATAGCCAGGGAAGGAACCATATCATGAAGACCATCATCATCGCCACCATCGCCGCCGCTTTTGTAGCCACCCCCGCTCTGGCGCAACCCGAAGGCACTTTCGGCCGCGCCAAGGTCAGCTATCACGAACAGTCCGACACCTATTGCTTCCGCGAAACGCCCGCCGGCTCCATGGTGCCGCGCACCGAATGCCGCACCAAGGCGGAATGGGCGCAGGCCGGGTTGACCATCAGCCGCAAGTCCAGCATGCAGCTGGCTCAGCGTTGAGCGGACCGGGCAGGCCCGGCGCGGCGGATTGGCCGCAAAGCCGGGCCTGTTGGCCAAGTCTAGTTGGTTTCGCGCTTCAATCGCTCGGCCAGAGCCTCGATCTCCTCCGGCTCCAGCAACCAGGTGCGCGTCTTGCGTCCTTCGCGGTGCACGGGCTGGGTCAACAGCACGCGAGCCTGCGCGCGGGCGGCAGGCTTGTACAAGCCGAAATGCACCGCGCAATCGCGGATCGTGCCAATGAGCGGCGGTTTTCCGTCCAGGTCGATCATGGTCGCGGCCTGATCCCAGGGGATGGACGCGACGCCGGGAAATTTCTGTTCCATCATGTTGCGTCACCACGGCGCGCGCGCGAAATCAAGGCCTAACCCAGCAGGGCGATCAGCACAGGATCGCCTGTGGCGCGCGGATCGCGGCGGATTTCCGCCTCTTCCCGCCCGATCGCACGAAAAATGGCGTCACCTATCTGGTTCGAGATATTGGTGGCCATGGCCGCATAATCCCGGCCCCCGCTGGCCGACAGCGCGGCAGACACCATTTCGAACATATCCGACCGAAGCGCGCGCGACGCACCGGGGATCAGCGCATCGACCACTGCTCCGCGCGTTTCCCGGGCGAGCAGGTCGCTGGCCGCGGTCGGGCCGCCACGCAGCACCGACACGGCATCAGCCACTGTCATGCGCTGCACCGCGTCCATGACGATCGGCGCTGCATTGTCGGCGAGGTCGACCGCCACATCGTTCAGCGCCATCGCCACGCGATTGCGCACCGCATTGGTGCGCAGCAACGCCGACAGGACCGCGCCGCCCTGCCCACCGCCCAGATCGGGCGGACTGATGCGCGTCAATTGATCGTCATAAAAACCGCCCGGCTCGGTCAGGCGCGCAAAGGCGCGCTCGCTCGACAATTGTAGCAGCCGGCGCACCGCCTGCTCGACGGTATAGCGCCCCATCGGCGTCGCGCAGGCGGCAAGTGGCAGCAGGGCCAGCGCCGCGACAAGGCTGCGCCGGTCGGAAAGAAGAGCATGTGTCGAGGGCATGGCGTGTCTCCCTGAAGTGATTGTCGGCGATGAACCGGGCCGCTTTGACCAAAGCTGAACGCAGCAACGTCGAAGGATGCTTTTGCGTTGCACCCTCGCGCGGTTGCCAAACGCAGAGGCGCGATATACTCGGACAATATGGGCCAGCAGGACTTTATCGCCGTCGATTGGGGAACGACCAACCGGCGCGCCTATCGCCTTCGCGACGGCGCGGTGATCGACAGTATTGCCGACGGCCTGGGCGTCACCGCCGTCGCGCCTGGCGGCTTTGAACAGGCGGTGGCGCAATTGCGCGCGCGCCTTGGCGATGTGCCGATGCTGCTCGCGGGCATGGTGGGGTCCAATCGCGGCTGGGTGGACGCGGGCTATGTGGCGACGCCCGCGACCCTGGAGCGGATTGCCGCCGCCATGGTCACGCCGATGGAGGACGTGCGCATCATTCCTGGCATATCCCATGTCGCGGACGGGCGCGGCGACGTGATGCGGGGCGAGGAAGTGCAATTGCTGGGCGCGATGTGCGCGGGACTTGCGCCGCGTGATGCCTTGCTGTGCCAGCCGGGAACCCATTGCAAATGGGCCTGGATGACCGATGGTGCGATCGCTCGCTTTGTCACCGCCATGACGGGGGAGATGTTTGCGCTGCTCAAGAATCACGCGCTGATCGGGCAGGAAATGACGGGCGACGTTAGCCCAGGCGACGCCTTTGCCGACGGTGTGCGTGACGGCGCGCGCGGCGATGTGCTGGCGTCGCTGTTCGGCGTGCGTCCGGCGAGCCTGCTTGGCCTGCGCGCCCGCGCGGACGCCGCATCTTATGTCAGCGGCCTGCTGATCGGTGCGGATTGCGCCGCGCACGCTGCGGGAGAAAGGGTGCATCTGCTCGCCGACCCAGCACTGGGCGCGCTCTATGCCAGCGCGATCGCGCAATTGGGTGGGGAAGCGGTGCGGATCGACAGTCAGGCTGCCTTCATCACCGGCGCCACCCGCCTTTGGGAGACTATGACATGAACCTTGATTTCGCGACCGCCTTTGCGCGCTGCCCGCTGGTCGCCATTCTGCGCGGCGTGCGACCGGACGAAGTCGAACCGATTGGCGACGCCTTGGTCGACGCCGGCTTTAGCTTGGTCGAAGTGCCGATGAATTCGCCCGATCCGCTGGACAGCATCGGGCGGCTGGCACGTCGGTTGGAGGGCAGAGCCCTGGTCGGCGCGGGCACGGTGCTGACCCCCGATCAGGTGGATGCCGTGCAGCAGGCCGGCGGCCAGCTCATCATTTCGCCCAATAGCGACCAGTCGGTGATCGGCCGGAGCGCGCAGGCGGGCCTCATCTCCATGCCGGGCTATTTTACCCCGACCGAAGCCTTCGCGGCGGTGCAGGCCGGTGCCCGCGCGCTCAAGCTCTTCCCCGCCGAAGCGGCAACGCCTGCGGTATTGAAGGCCCAACGCGCCGTGCTGCCCAAGGATCTGCCAATCCTGGTCGTGGGCGGAATCAACCCCGGCAACATGGCCCCTTGGATCGCAGCGGGCGCCGATGGCTTTGGCCTGGGTTCGGCGCTTTACAAGCCCGGCGCGAGCGCGGCTGATGTGAGTGAAGCAGCACAGGCTTTTGTGCGCGGATGGCGGGCCGTGCTAGCCTGACATATATGCTAATGCGATTGACTCGCATCTGATGATTTCCTATCGCGCCAATAGGCCGGTTGCGCGAAGGATCGTGATAGAATGTTTTCTCCGCCATCATCAGGGATGCTTGCTCCTGGCAGCGGCGCCGGGCGGAGCCGGGAGCGCGTGACGGTATCGGCGCGGCGGCATACGGGATGGCGCTATCGCGGCAATGTGGCGCTGCGCACGCTGGCTGGATCGGTCGGCGCCTATCTCGTCATGGCCCTGACCGCAGCGCTCCTGGCGCGAACCCTGCCGATGAGCCGGGTGGAAGCCGTCGCCGTTGCGACGATGATCGCCTATCCGGTCGCGCCCGCCGTCACCATCTGGGCCTTTATGGCGTCCGGGCCGTGGCGCGCACTGGCGGGCGTTGCCGGCATTGCGGGCCTGCTTGCGCTTGGCGCCTGGGTCGCGGGGCAACCGGCATGAGAGGATCGGCGCCGGCGGCAATTCGCGATGGTGCGCGCCAGTCCATGGCCTGGCTGCATGGCTGGACCGGGCTGTTGCTGGGCCATGTGCTGTTTATCATGTGTCTCACTGGCACGCTGACCGTCTTCAAGGACGAAATTGGCCGCTGGATGCGCCCGGAAACGACCGCGATCGCCAGCCCGGCTGATGCGATCGTCGCGGCAACCCGATGGCTGGAAGACAATAGCAAAGGTTCCGCCGGCTGGTATCTGACCGCCCCTCATGCCCATCAAAATGTGGTGCAGGCGACGTATGACAGTGATGGCGCTTATCTCACCCGCGCGCTCGATCCGGTAAGCGGCGCGCCGGTCGCGCGCGAAACGCTGGGCGGGGAGTTTTTCTACCGCCTTCATTTTGAATTGGAATTGCCCTATCCATGGGGCCGACTGCTCGCGTCGCTCGCCGCCATGATGATGCTGATCGCGTTGGTAACGGGCATCATCGCGCACAAACGCATCTTCAAGGACATCTTCACCTTTCGCCCAGCCAAGGGGCAGCGCAGCTGGCTCGACGGCCATAATGCGCTGGGCGTCCTGGCCTTGCCATTCCACATCATGATTACATTCACGGGGCTGCTGACGCTGGCGTCGATCAACCTGCCCTGGGGCATTGTGGCGGGCTATGGGACGGACGTGGCCGCCATGTACAGCGACCTTGCGCCCGGCTCCGTCACCCGCGCGGCCACGGGCGAGAAAGCGCCGCTCGCCCCCATCGCACCAATGCTCGCGACTGCGCAGCGCCAGTTCGGAGAAGCGCCGATCGGGCGCGTCTATGTCTTCAACCCCGGCGACACAGGGGCGGTGGTGGTGGTCTATCCATCGGACGCCAAGGCGATCGGCTATATGCCCGGAGAAGTCAGTTTCGACGGCGTCACCGGCCGGATGATAAAAGGCTGGACCGAAAACCGCCCGGGCGTGCGCGCCTTCCAGACCGTCTATGGCCTGCATATGGCGCGCTTCGCGCCGGACGTGACGCGCTGGCTCTATTTCCTTGGCGGGGCGATGCTGACCATGGCGATCGCGACCGGCATGATATTGTGGACGGTGAAGCGCCGCGAACGCGCGCCCCTGTCACTGGGTAATCGCCTGTTGGAACGGATCAATATCGGCATGCTGACTGGCGTGCCGATCGGCGCGGCCGCATTTCTGATCGCGAACCGCCTGCTGCCGCTCGACATGGCCGCGCGCGCGGAGGCGGAGGTTTCGGTCGCGCTCTGGAGCGCCAGCGGGGCGGTGCTGGCCGGGCTGCTGCTGCCATCGGCGCTTGGCTGGCCGCTGTTGCTTGGCCTGCTGGCGCTGGCCTGCACAGTGGCTGCGCTGCTGGGACCGATCTGGGCGGTCGAGCCAGTCATGCTGACGATGAACCTGATGCTGCTCGCCGTCGCTGCCGCGCTGGCGCCGGTGATCCTGCGCCATGTCCGGCGTCGCGTGGCAGCCGCTCCCGTGCGCCGCCGGGCGGTGCCGGCATGATCGCGGCGGCGGGCTTTCTCTATCTGGGGCTGTTCGCACTGGCCGCGAGCATGAACCGGCACCAACGCGCGCTTGCCGGCCCCTGGCACCAGCAAGCGGCTGCGTCGCTGCTCGCCCCCGGCGGCTGGTTGCTGATCCTTTGCTCCCTGATCGCGATGCTGCCACATTGGCAGGGGGGTATCGGGCTGGTCAGCTGGATCGGGCTGCTGCCGCTGGTCGGCGGACTGCTGCTGCTTGGCCTCAGCTACCGGCCGCGATGGCTGGTGCAGGGTCTAGGCGGCGCGATCGCGATCGTCATCCTTGGGATCATGACCGGCGCCTGACGCCTTATCCCTTCATGTCGATAGTGGCGACAACCCCGCCTTCGGGCGCATTGCGCAAGCGCACCGACGCCTCGAAACTCATCGCCAGCGACCGCGCGATGGTGAGGCCAATGCCCGTGCCATGCCGCCCGCCCGGCTGACCGCTCGGCCCACGTGTGAAGGGTTCGAACATCTGGTCGATCTGGTCGGCGGGGATGCCGGGGCCATGGTCGCGCACATGGATCATCAGCCGGCCGTTTGCGCGCGTGCAGCTGATGTCCGCGCTGCCGCCATATTTGACGCCATTGTCCACCAGGTTGGAGATGCAGCGCGTAAGCGCATTGGGCTTCACCCGCACCGTGCCGCCACATCCGCTTACGAACCGCACGGGCGCGCCCAGATCCTCGGCATCCTCGGCCATGCTGGCGAGCAGGGAATCGATGTCGATGACCGACCATTCTTCGCGCGATTCGGTGCTGCTCGCCAAGTCCAACCCTTCGCGCACCAGCGTCAGCATTGCCTGATGATCGGCCAGCAGCCGTTCGCGAAGTTCGACATTGTCGACCAGTTCCAGCCGCAGCCGCATGCGGGTCAGCGGCGTCTGGAGATCATGGCTGATCGCCGCCAGCAACTGCGTGCGTTCGGCAAAGCCCGCCCGCGCCCGGCGTTGCATCAGGTTGAAGGTAAACAAAGCGGCGCGCACCTCCTCCGGGCCGCGCTCGGGAATTTCTTCAGGGTCGAGCGACAGCGAGAAGGCTTCGGCCGCGCGCTCCAGCCGCCGTAGCGGCTCGGCCACCGACCGCGCGACCAGGATCGCCAGCCCCGCCGACGCTGCGATGATGACCAGCAAATAGGCCGGATTGAAGATGGTGCTGGGCGGTTTGACCAGCCGGGGGAAGCTCAAGGCCATGGCGCGCCGCGCGCCACGCACATCGGTGAAGCGCACGATCCAGCAATCCGGGCGCGGCGCGTCGATCACGCCGGCCGCGCGTTCCTTGTTGCCGCTGGGAAAGCACAGGCCGGCCGGCACCTGCCCCGCTTCGGGCTGCGAACGCCTGCCGAGCCGTTCGGTCAGGATCGATTCCAGTTCGGTATCCGTGTCGCTGAGCGCTACCCCGGCCGGCGCCATAGCCGCGCCGATGATGCGGTGGTTGGCCATCATCACCTCTACGCGGGCGGGATCGCGTTGCAGCCGGTCGGCGATGTCGACCGCGCTCGCCACTACCCGCGCGCGCCGTACCCGTTCGAAATCATGATGCCGCGCCTGTTCCGCGACCAGCAGGGCGATGATCGCGGCCACCGACATGCCGAGCGTCAGGATCAGGAAAATCTGCCCCGCCATCGTCCCGAAAAAGGCACGGATTCGCTCCACAGGCCGCATGCCCGTCATAGCTGCTCCACCGCGCTGGCAAGCACATAGCCTTCGCCCCGGACCGTCAGGATCAGTTCGTCCCCGCCCGGCACCGTCGCCAGCTTTTGACGCAGGCGGCTGACCTGCAAATCGATCGACCGGTCGAAAGCGGCGGTCGCGCGCCGTTCGGGCACCAAGGTCTCGCGCGACAGCACGACATTGGGTTCCTCGATGAACCGGGACAGCAGCCGGAATTCGGCGGAGGAAAGCATCACCAGACTGTCGTCGGGCGCGACCAGTCGCCGCTGTTGCAAATCCAGTCGCCAAGGGCCGAAGCGGGTGAAGCGCGCGGCAGCCGGACGCGCCGCCGGCTCATTGCGCCCGCGTCGCAACAGGTTGCGGATGCGCACCAGCAATTCGCGCGGCTCGAACGGCTTGGTGAGATAATCGTCCGCACCCAGTTCCAGCCCCAGCACCCGGTCTATCGCGCTGCCGCGCGCCGTCACCATGATGATCTGCACCTCCGTCCCCTCAGCGCGCAATTCGCGGCACAGCATCAACCCGTCGCCATCGGGCAGGTTGAGATCGAGGACGATCAGGTCCACCGCCTCCTCCTTCAGCGTGCGGCGCAGATCGGCCAGGCTGGCGGCGGCCAGCAGGCGATAATTTTCCTGATGCAGCTGACCAATGATGAGGTCACGGATATCCGCGTCGTCGTCGACCACCAGCACGGTGGCCGGGCGGGCAGGGATTGAGTCCAGCATGCCCTTTCCTACCGCGTGATCCCGGCAAAGTCTGCGCTTCTTCGCGCGCGATACAGGCTGATACAAAGGGATACGAAGGGGCACGGGGCTGCAACAGTTGGAGCGCAAGCGAAAACAAGTCCCACTATGACGTGACGTGCAAACTCCCGAAGAGGATGCGGTCGGCCGACCCCCTGTGGCCGACGCAAAGCGGAGCTTCTGCGATGACCCCTCGCCGCTGATGCGGCCGGAAAAACCGAACGGACAGGCCTGATCGACCAGGCGCGCGCCCCCACCCTTCCCCCCTGCGCGCCCGATCATCCCCCTGTTTCCGACCGGCGGCATCGCAGGAGCCCGTAACGCCGATGCCAAGGAACGACAGCCGATCCATGCCGACCTCCGCACGATCCCATGGCCTTCGGGTCGCACCGATTGCCCTGATGATGATGCTGGCCGCATGCAGTCAGGAAAAGGCCCCGAAAAAGGGACCGGTGGAGGTCGGCGTGGTCACGCTGACGACGCAAAATGTGACGGTGGCCAGCGAACTGCCTGGCCGCACGGTGTCCACGCTGATGTCGCAAGTGCGGCCGCAAGTGTCTGGCATCATCCAGAAACGCCTCTTCACCGAAGGCGCGCTGGTGAGCGCCGGCCAGCCGCTCTACCAGATCGACCAGCGCCTTTATCGCGCATCGCGCGACGAGGCGCTCGCCACGCTTGCCAGCGCACAGGCCACCGCCGCCGCCGCGCAGGCCAAGGCGCAGCGTTATCGCAGTCTGGGCGACACCGAAGCAGTCAGCGCGCAGGACCGGGATGACGTGATCGCCACCGCGCGTCAGGCGCAGGCGGCGGTGCAGCAGGCGCGCGCCACGCTGCAGACAAGCAACGTCAATCTGGAATTCACGCTGGTGCGCGCGCCGATCAGCGGGCGCGCCGGCCGCACGCTTTTCACGCCCGGCGCGCTGGTCACTGCCAGCCAGGCCGATCCGCTGACCACGATCCAGCAACTGGACCCCATTTATGTCGATGTGACGCAATCCAGCGCGCAATTGCTGGCGCTGCGCCGGTCGTTAGCGTCGGGCAAGACGCTGCCCGCCAGCGCGACGATCCGGCTGAAACTGGACGATGGCAGCGACTATCCGCTGGAGGGCCGCATCGAATTCGCCGAACCGATCGTCGATCCCGACAGCGGCACGGTGACACTGCGCGCGCGCTTCCCCAATCCCGACGGCCTGCTGCTGCCCGGCATGTTCGTGCGCGTGGTCGCGCCGCAATCTGTCGTCCCCAACGCGATATTGGCGCCGCAGCAGGGGATTGCGCGCGACGCGAAGGGCAATGCGACCGCTCTGGTCGTCGCCGCGGACAACAAGGTTCAGCAGCGCACTGTGACGGCGGCGCAGGCGATCGGCGACAAATGGCTGATTACCGCAGGGTTGAAGGCGGGCGACCGGCTGATCGTCGAAGGCACGGACAAGGTGCAGCCCGACGCCTTGGTGAAGCCCGTGCCGGCCAGCGTGAAATAGGGCCGTCATGCTCAGTCGTTATTTCATCGACCGGCCGATCTTCGCCTGGGTCATCGCCATCGGCATCATGCTGGCGGGTTTGGGCGCGATGCTGTCGCTCCCCATCGCGCAATATCCCGACATTGCCCCGCCCGCCGTCGGCATCAGCGCCACCTATCCCGGCGCCAACGCCGAAACCGTGGAAACCAGCGTCACGCAGGTCATCGAGCAGCAGCTGACCGGCATTGACGGCCTCATGTATTTTTCGTCCTCCTCCACCAACAATGGGCAGGCGCGGATCACCGTCACCTTCCAGAAGGGCACCGACCCCGACACCGCGCAGGTGCAGGTACAGAACAAGGTGCAGCAAGCGCTCAGCCGCCTGCCCAATGCGGTGCAGCAACAGGGTCTGACCGTCACCAAGCAGCAGACCGACTTCCTGCTGGTCGTTGGCCTCTATGACGAAACCGACACGGTCACGCAGGCCGATGTCGCGGACTATCTGGTCAATAATTTCCAGGACCCGATCGCGCGGATCGACGGCATCGGCGCGACCCAGGTTTTTGGGTCGCAATATGCGATGCGCATCTGGCTCGATCCGTTCAAGCTGGCGACCGTCAAGCTGATGCCATCAGACGTGCAGAGCGCCATCCAGTCCCAGAATGTCGAGGTATCGGCGGGTCAGATCGGCGCTGATCCCGCACCCGAAGGCCAACAGCTGAACGCCACCGTCCGCGCGCGCTCGCGGCTGCAAACCCCCGAACAATTCCGCAATATCATTGTCAAGACGCAGTCGGACGGGTCGGTGATCCATCTGTCCGACGTGGCGCGGGTGGAACTGGGCAATGAAAGCTATACGACCTCGGCCCGGCTGAACGGTCATCCGGCATCCGGCATGGCATTGCAGCTGGCGCCGGGCGCGGATGCGCTCAAGACCGCTGAACTGGTGAAGGCCAAGGTCGCCGACCTGTCGGCCAACCTGCCCCATGGCTACAAGGTCGTCTATCCGCGCGACACCACGCCCTTCATCCAGCTGTCGGTCGACGAAGTCATCCACACGCTGATCGAGGCTGTGGTGCTCGTGGTCGTCGTGATGTTCCTGTTCCTGCAAAGCTGGCGCGCGACGCTGGTGCCCGCCATCGCCGTGCCGGTCGTATTGCTCGGCACCTTCGGCATCCTTGCCCTGTTCGGCTATTCCATCAACACGCTGACCCTGTTCGGCATGGTGCTTTCGATCGGCCTGCTGGTCGATGACGCCATTGTGGTGGTGGAAAATGTCGAGCGACTGATGGAGGAAGAAGGGCTTTCCCCGCGCGACGCGACCATCAAGTCGATGGGGGAAATTGGTGGCGCGCTAGTCGGCATCGCTCTGGTTCTGTCCGCCGTCCTGTTGCCCATGGCCTTTTTCGGCGGGTCGACCGGCGTCATTTATCGCCAGTTTTCCATCACCATCGTATCGTCAATGCTATTGTCAGTGCTGGTCGCGCTGATCCTGTCGCCAGCGCTGTGCGCCACCTTGCTCAAGGCGTCGGCGCATGACCAGCGGGGCCGCGGCTGGGCGGGCAAGTTCAACCGCTGGTTCGATCGCCTGACCCATGGCTATGTCCGCCGGACCGAGCAGGTGCTGGGCAAGCGCATGCTGTTCTGGGGCGCCTATGTAGTGATCCTGGCGGTGCTGGCGCTGCTGTTCACCCGCCTGCCCACCAGCTTCCTGCCGGTCGAGGATCAGGGACAGGTCATGGCGCAGGTGTCGCTGCCAGCCGGCGCGAAGTCCAGCCGCACGGCGGTCGCGGCCGAACAGCTGCGGCAATATTTCATGAATGACGAAAAGGACAATGTCGCCTTCGCCTTCATCCTCACCGGCTTCAGTTTCCAGGGTCAGGGGGAGAATGTGGCGCAGGGCTTCATCAACCTTGCCCCGTGGGATGATCGCAAGGGCAGCGCCAATTCCGCCAGCGCCATCGCCCAGCGTGCCAACAAACAGCTCGGCGCAATCCGCGATGCGAAGGTGCTGGCGATGACGCCGCCCGCCATTCGCGGTCTTGGCCAATCCAACGGCTTCACCTTCGAACTGCTCAACAGCGGTGGACTGAGCCGCGACCGGTTCCTGGCGCTGCGCAACCAGTTGATCGCCGCCGCCGCGAACGACCCGATCCTGTCGGGCGTGCGCGCCGCCACGCTGGAGGATACGCCGCAGCTTCAGGTCGATATCGACTCCGAAAAACTGGCGGTTTTGGGGCTCACCCAGTCCAGCGTCGACAATGTGCTCTCCTCCGCCTGGGGCAGCACTTATATCAATGACTTCATTGATCGCGGACGCGTGAAGCGCGTCTACATGCAGGCCGATGCCCCTTATCGCGCGCTGCCCGACGATCTCGACAAGTGGATGGTGCGCCAGAGCGCGACGGGTGAAATGGTGCCTTTTTCCGCCTTTGCCACGACCCATTGGGTGATGGGGCCGACGTCCGTGTCGCGGTTCAACGGTCTGTCGTCCTTCGAGATCCAGGGACAGGCCGCCGCAGGCGCGAGTTCGGGCGAGGCGATGGACCGGATCGTTGAACTGCAAAAGCAACTGCCTTCCGGCACCAGCTATGCGTGGAGCGGCCTATCCTATCAGGAACAGCTGTCGGGCGGGCAGGCGCCTTTGCTCTATGGCCTTTCGGTGCTCGTCGTCTTCCTCTGCCTTGCGGCCCTGTATGAAAGCTGGTCGATCCCGCTCGCGGTCCTGCTGGTCATCCCGCTGGGCCTTGTCGGCGCGGTCATCGCCGTCTGGGCACGGGGCCTGGAAAACAATATCTTCTTCCAGGTCGGTCTGCTCACGACCATGGGCCTAGCCGCCAAAAATGCCATCCTGATCGTCGAATTTGCCGAGCTTGCCCATCATCAGGGCAAAAATGCCTGGGACGCGGCGCTGGAAGCCGCGCGGTTGCGCTTTCGCCCGATCCTGATGACCAGCCTGGCCTTTATCGCGGGCGTGGTGCCGCTGGCGATAGCGACAGGGGCCGGCGCGCAAAGCCGCGTCGCCATCGGCACCGCGGTGATCGGCGGCATGACGACCGCGACGCTGCTGGCGATCTTCCTCGTACCCCTCTTCTTCGTCACGATCCTGCGCCTGTTCGGCAAGGACAAGCCCGCCGGCCCCGCCGCTGGAACGGAGGCCATGGCATGACCCGCGCCTTGTTCGGCATCACCACCCTTCTGCTGGCAGGATGTTCGATGACGCCCGCTTATAAGCGGCCGGCTGCGCCCATCCCTGCCGCCTTGCCGCAGGGCGAAGCCTATGCGCCCCAACCCGACGGAACGCGCGCGGGCCTTCCCTGGACGCAGCTGGTGCAGGACCCGCGCCTGCGTACCATCATCGACCGCGCGCTCGCCAATAATCGGGATTTGCGCGCCGCCATCGCCAATGTGCAGTCGGCCCGCGCACAGTATCGCGTCCAGCGCGCCGCGCAGCTGCCTACCGTCACGGCAGACGCAAGCGCCAGCATCAGCCAGCGCAATGACGCCCGGTTGGACAACTACAGCGCCGACATCGGCTTCAGCGCGTTCGAGATCGACCTGTTCGGCCGGGTCCGCAGCCTGACGCAGGCCGCGCTGGAATCCTATCTGGCGACGGAGGAAGGGGCGCGTTCGACCCGCATCGCGCTGATCGCGGAAACCGCCAGCGCCTATGCCACGCTGGCGGCGGATCGGGACCTGCTGGCGCTGGCGCGGCAGACGCAGGCCAGCGCGCAGCGAACACTAGACCTCACCCGGTCCCTGAACGCCGCCGGACTGGCCGGGAAGCTCGACGTGCATCAGGCCGAAACCATCGTGGAGCAAGCCGCATCCGATGTCGCCGCCACCGTGACGCAGGTAGCGCAGGACCGCAATGCACTGGACCTGCTGGTCGGTGCGCCGGTGGAGGACGCGCTGCTGCCCCAGTCGCTCGACAGCCTGATCCCCGGCATTGCGCGCGTGCCCGCCGGCCTGTCATCGGACATATTGCTCCAGCGACCCGATGTCCTTCAGGCCGAACATCAGCTAAAGGCCGCCAATGCCGATGTCGGCGCGGCGCGCGCGGCGATGTTCCCGACGATCAGCCTGACATCGGCGATCGGCGTGGCGAGCACCGCCTTGTCCTCGCTGTTCAGCGGAAACGCCTTTGGCTGGTCGGCCAGCCCGTCGGCCAGCCTGCCGATCTTCGGTGGTCCCAATCGCGGCAATCTGGACTATAGCAAGGCGCAGCGCGACCTGTATCTCGCGCAATATGAAAAGGCGATCCAGACGGCGTTTCAGGAAGTGGCGGACGGATTGGCGCGCGCCGGAACGATCGACGCGCAGCAGGCGGCGCAGCGGCGGCTCGTAACGGCGAATGCCCAGGCCTATGATCTCGCCGAACAGCGCTATCGCGCCGGGATCGACACCTTCCTGACGGCGCTCACCAGCCAGCGATCCCTCTATAATGCGCGGCAATCGGCGATTGCCACGGACCTGGCGCTCATCACCAACCGCATCCTGCTCTACCGCGTCATCGGCGCGGACCAGTAAATATCCGAGCGCCTGAAGCCAGCCAGGTCGAATGGTCTGTTTGTCAGTTGGCGGCGTTCATTCGATCATGCCACTCTGAAGATTGGGGCCTGGTTGATGCGATCCCGCATAAGGTTGCGCGTCCCGATCGCGCGGAAAGTCACCCATATCGTACTGTGCCGTATCATTTGCGTCGCGTCGCGCCCAATCTCTTTTCATCAGGGCGTCATATGATATCATCGAGCCATAAGAATGACGGAGAGGATCATGCTTTTAATGGCACGATTTCTGGATTGGCTCTTCGGGCTGTTCGCATCGGGCGCGCAGGATGCGCTGCGGATAAATCAATTGATTTGCCCATTTTCGCATCAGGGCGATGGATCGGACGGCAAGCGTCACTGACATTTCGCGCGAACCTAAGCTCCTAAAAAAACGGGCTGATCCGAAGACCAGCCCGTGAAAGTTTTTAGGAGAGGATGCCTGAAAGGCAGGTTGGTTTTCATCTAAAATGAATTTTACCGCAAGTGCGAAAGCTGTTTGGGCGGTTGCAAAATGTGCAATCGTAGCAAAGTGCAACCTTTTCCGTAGCGAAAAAGACGTCGGTATTTTCCGCCAGCCTCACCCGATTCGCGCTGTCCGCTCCGCACCGACTCGCAAGGATGCAGCCGCCGCGACCAATAGCGTGACGGCGGCAAACGCCATCGTCCAGATTGGCGCACCGGGGAAAAAGGCCTTCATGATCGACCCCATCACCGTCGCGACCAGCAGCTGGGGCAAGACGACGAAGATGTTGAACAGGCCCATGTAGATGCCGATCTTGGCCGCGGGCAGGCTGGACGCCAGCATGGCATAGGGCATAGCCAGAATGGACGCCCAGGCGATGCCGATGCCCACTTCGCTCAGCAGCAGCCAATGGGGATCGCGCACGAACAGGAAGCTCGCGAAACCGGAAGCGCCAGCGGTCAGGCACAGCGCGTGCGTATGGGCCTGGCCGATGCGCCGAGCGACCCAGGGCAGCAGCGTCAGCGCCGCCACCGCCGCCACGCCATTATAAACGGAAAACAGGACACCCACCCAGTTGCCGCCGGCCTGATAGGCGGCGCTCGCCGGATCGGCAGACCCGAACATATATTGGGCAACGACCGGGGTGGTATGGATCCACATGATGAACAGAGCCGACCAGCTGAAAAACTGGATGACCGCCAGCCGCCGCATGATCGGCGGCATGGCGGAAACGTCGCCCACGATATGCGCCAGCATAGTGTCGGCGCGCCCGGCGCGAGCCAGCGCGATCGCGGCCATGCTCGCAAAACCATAGCCCGCAAGTAACGCGGCGAGCAGATAGACTTCCTTTTCTATCCCCCACGCATAGACCAGCATGGCGATCATCAGTCCCGCGCCGACCCAGGCCCAGCAGGGGGCTATGCTGCGTCCGGCCAGATCGGGGGCGGCAGGCACATCGGCCCCGCCGTCAAAGCCACGCAATTGGTCGGGGGTGTATTCGCGCGTCGTCAGGACGGTCCAGAGCACAGCGCCGAACAGCGCCGCGCCCCCCGCCCAGAAGCTGTAGCGCACCGTGTCTGGCACCTCACCCGCCGCCGCGACATTGGAAACGCCCAGATGTTCGAGCGCATAGGGGAAAAGCGACCCCACCACCGCGCCGGTGCCGATGAACGCGGTCTGCACCGCATAACCCGCGACATGCTGGTCCTTGCGCAGCATGTCGCCGACAAAGGCGCGAAACGGCTCCATCGAGATATTGAGGCTGGCGTCCAGCATCCACAGCAGAAGGGCGGCCATCATCAAGCCGTGGCTTTGCGGCATCGCCAGCAGCGCGATTGCGGCCAAAATCGCGCCGGCCAGAAAATAGGGCCGCCGCCGCCCCAGTCTTCCCAACCAGGTGCGGTCCGACAAGTGGCCGATCACCGGCTGCACCAGCAGCCCTGTCAGTGGCGCGGCGACCCACAAAGCGGACAGATCATCGATGCTGGACCCCAGTGACTGGAAGACGCGGCTCATATTGGCATTTTGCAGGGCAAAGCCGATCTGGATGCCGAAAAACCCGAAGCTGATATTCCACAGCCCGGCAAAGCCCTGACGCGGCTTGTCCATGCCTTTCCCTTCCCGTCCCTTCGCGGCCGGCCTTGCGCCGCCTGCGCCAACCCCAGGCGCTGGCACGGGCGATCACGGGACACAAGGACGCATACGAATACATCGGGCCATTGAGCGGGTCGCTCCCATCCGATTGAGCGCCGCTGTGCCACCGCCGAAGCCTTGTATTATGTATGAGTAATGCGTTAGTGTTGTTCCAAGGCCGCACCACGCGCCCGCCAGAAGGAGAGTTTCCGTGCCCAAGACCCCATGCTGTGCCGGCCCGTCGCGGCGCGACCTTCTGGGCGGCGCTGGCGCGGCGGCCGTCATGGCTGGCGCGGGAACAATGGTCTGGCCAGCATTCGCCCTTGGGCTAACCGCGCCCGCCCCACCGGCGCGCCCCGCCCGCCTCAAGCCTTTCGACATAGCCAATGTCACGTTGACCGATGGGCCGTTCCTCCATGCCCAGCGCATGACGGAGGCCTATCTGTTGCGGCTGGCGCCCGACCGGATGCTGCATAATTTCAGAATCAACGCCGGCTTGAAGCCCAAGGCGCCGGTCTATGGCGGATGGGAATCCGAGCCGACCTGGGCAGAGATTAATTGCCACGGGCATACGCTAGGCCATTATCTGTCCGCCTGCGCCCTGGCCTATCGCTCGACGCAGGACCGCCGCTTCAAACAGCGCATCGACTATATCGCCAGCGAATTGGCCGCCTGTCAGGATGCGGCACGGTCGGGCCTGGTATGTGCCTTTCCCGACGGCCCTGCCCTGGTCGCGCGGCACATCAATGGCGAACCGATTACCGGTGTGCCCTGGTACACGCTGCACAAAATTTATGCCGGGTTGCGCGACGCGGCGCTCCTTGCCGACAGCAGGGAGGCCCGCGATGTCCTCTTGCGCCTGGCCGACTGGGGTGTCGTTGCAACACGCCCGCTAAGCGACGCGCAGTTCGAAGCAATGCTGGCGACCGAACATGGCGGCATGAACGAAATCTATGCCGATCTATACGCCATGACCGGGACAGAGGCGTATCGCACGCTCGCGCAGCGTTTCTCGCACAAGGCGGTGATGGAGCCGCTGGTTGCGGGCAAGGACTTGCTCGACGGCATGCACGCCAATACGCAGGTGCCCAAGATCGTCGGATTCCAGCGCGTCTATGAGGAAACGGGCGACGATCGCTATGCCAAGGCGGCCGACTTCTTCTTTCGCACCGTCGCCCATACCCGATCCTTTGCCACGGGTGGACATGGCGACAATGAACATTTCTTTGCCATGGCCGACTTTGAAAGCCACGTCTTTTCGGCCAAGGGTTCCGAAACCTGCTGCCAGCATAACATGCTCAAACTGGCCCGCCTGCTGTTCATGCAGAACCCGCAGGCCGACTATGCCGATTATTATGAGCGCACGCTCTACAACGGTATCCTCGCCTCGCAGGACCCCGACAGCGGCATGGCCACCTATTTCCAGGGCGCGCGGCCGGGATATATGAAGCTCTACCACACGCCCGAGGACAGTTTCTGGTGCTGCACCGGCACGGGCATGGAAAATCACGTCAAATATCGCGATTCCATTTATTTCCATGATGATCGATCGCTTTATGTCAGCCTGTTCGTGCCCTCCTCCGTCCGGTGGGCGGACAAGGGTGCCCAGCTGGAGCAGACGACGTCCTTCCCCGAAACGCCAACGACCAACCTGCGATGGACGCTGCGCGCGCCGGTCGAGATCGCGTTGCAGCTGCGCCATCCGCGCTGGAGCCGCACGGCCATGGTGCGCGTGAACGGCCGGGAGGTCCTGCGATCGACCGCGCCGGGACGCTTCCTGGAGGTTGCGCGGCTGTGGCGGGATGGCGACCGGGTCGAACTTATCCTCGACATGATGCCGGCGGTCGAACGCGCACCGGCCGCGCCGGATATCGTCGCCTTCACCTACGGTCCGCTGGTCCTGGCTGGCGCGCTCGGCCGGCAGGGGCTTGAACCCGGCGCCGACATCATCGTCAACGAACGCAAATATGGTGACTATAATGATGGGGCCGTAGCCGTGCCCGATATTGCTGGCGATCCCGAGCGACTGGCCGAGCAGGTCAAGCCCGGTGGCGGTCCGCTGGAATTCACGATCCCGGCGGCCGATGGCGCGCCGGTGCGCCTGATCCCCTATTACCGCATCGCCCATGAACGCTACGCAACCTATTGGAAGGTGCAGCCAGTCACCGCCTGACCGCATCGCCTGAGCGTCTCGGCCAGGACAATCGTCCTAACCTCCATCAATATCGCCGTATCTGTCGGAAACATCGGTCATCGCGGGTTGTTCGTGGTCGCAGGGTCATCACGACCGACAGGAGATCGATTTCCATGGCGACGAACACAGGCAGCAATGCAGTCCCCACCGGTAACAAGGGGAAGGATGCCGCGCCCGATCAGTCGGACAGCTACCAGGAAAAGCAGGGACAGGGCGGCGAAACCCGCCAGAGCGTTCGGGACGACGGCGCGACACTCACCACGTCGCAAGGGGTTCCAGTCGCGGACGACCAGAACAGCCTGAAACAGGGTGCGCGCGGCCCGACGCTGCTGGAGGATTTTCACTTTCGCGAAAAAATCTTCCATTTCGATCATGAGCGGATTCCCGAGCGCGTCGTCCATGCCCGCGGCTATGGCGCGCATGGCTATTTCGAACTGACCGAAAGCCTGTCCGACGTCACCCGCGCCGATATTTTCCAGCGCGTCGGCGAAAAGACCGAGGCCTTTGTGCGCTTTTCCACCGTCGCAGGGTCAAAAGGGTCGCCAGACGTGGCCCGCGACGTGCGCGGCTTCGCCGTCAAACTTTATACCAGGGAAGGCAATTGGGACATTGTCGGCAATAATATCCCGGTCTTCTTCATCCAGGACGCGATCAAATTCCCCGACCTGATCCACGCCGCCAAGCCCGCGCCCGATCGCGGCTTTCCGCAGGCGCAGACCGCCCATGACAATTTCTGGGACTTCATCAGCCTCAGCCCCGAAAGCATGCACATGGTCATGTGGATCATGTCGGACCGGACGATCCCGCGCTCCTTCCGCATGATGGAGGGCTTTGGCGTCCACACCTTCCGTCTGGTCGATGCCGACGGCCAATCCTCCTATGTCAAATTCCACTGGAAGCCCAAGCTCGGCCTTCAGTCGGTGGTCTGGAACGAGGCGGTCAAGCTGAACGGCGCTGACCCAGATTTCCATCGCCGCGACCTGTGGGACGCAATTGACGCCGGGGATTTCCCGGAATGGGAGTTGGGCGTCCAGATTTTCGATCAGGACTTTGCCGACAATTTCGACTTTGACGTGCTCGATGCGACCAAGATCATTCCGGAGGAACTGGTGCCGGTGCGGATCGTCGGCCGCCTGGTCCTCGACCGGCTGGTGGACAATTTCTTCGCCACCACCGAACAGGTCGCCTTCTGCACGCAAAATATCGTGCCTGGAATCGACTTCACCAATGACCCGCTGCTCCAGGGCCGCAATTTCTCCTATCTCGACACGCAATTGAAGCGACTGGGCTCACCCAACTTCACGCACCTGCCGGTCAACGCGCCGCGCTGTCCCTTCGCCCATTTCCAGCAGGACGGGCACATGGCCATGCATAATCCCGCCGGCCGCGCCAACTATGAGCCCAATAGCTGGGGCCCCGCGCAGGGCGGACCGCGCGAATACCCGGCGCGCGGCTTCACCAGCGTGGCTGCCAGGCCCGATGGCGACAAGCTGCGCATCCGCCCGGAAAGTTTCGCCGACCATTACAGCCAAGCGCGGCAATTCTACGTCAGCCAGACGGCGATCGAACAAAAACATATCGGCGACGCGCTGGTGTTTGAATTATCGAAAGTGGAACGGCCCGACATCCGATCGCGCATGCTGTCGCATCTGATGCATATCGACGATGGCCTTGCCGATACGGTCGCCAACGGGCTTGGCCTCGCCTTGCCCGAAAAGGCCAAGGCTGCCGTTGCGCCCAAAACCGACCTGCCGCCGTCCGACGCGCTCAGCATCGTCAAGAACGGCCCGCAGACATTCGCCGGCCGTAAGCTTGGCCTGCTGGTGAGCGATGGCGCGGACGCGGGACTTGTGAAGGCGCTGATGGATGCAGTGAAGGCGGCGGACGCCCTGTGCGAAGTGATCGCCCCCAAAATTGGCGGCGCGACGCTGAGCGATGGCACACTGCTCCTCGCCCAGCAGAAGATCGATGGCGGACCCTCCGTCCTGTATGATGCGGTCGCGGTGATCCTGTCGGACGAAGGCGCGCGCCTGCTGTCGAAGGACGCGCCGTCCAAGGACTTCGTTGCCGACGCCTTTGCCCATTGCAAATTTATGGGCCTGTCGCCCCAAACCAGGCCACTGCTGGTCAAGGCCGGGATAGCGGACGATCTGGACGATGGCTGCATGGGCCTTGAATCCGCCGACGATGCCAAGGCCTTTGTCGCCGCGCTGGGACCGCTGCGCTTCTGGGACCGCGAAGCCAAGGTCGACCTCGACGCCATGACAAGCTGAAACGCCAACGCAAAGGAGGAATATCATGTCCATCATCGACAAGGTCGTTGCGGCGGTGACGCCGCCCGAAAGCGAAGAAGCGCGCGTGAAGGCGCGGCAGGATGCCGAGGCGGTCGCTCGTCCCGGCGACTGGCTGTCGCAGATCCTCGACCATCATCGACAGATCGAGGCGCTCTTCGCAGCGGTCAAAGCCGCCGCGACACCGTCGGCGCGGCGCGACGCGCAAAGGCGCCTTGCCCTTGGCCTCATCGGTCATTCCATTGCGGAAGAAGCGGCAATCTACCCGGCGCTCGCTGCCGACAAGCAGGTCGGCCATGCCGAACTGGCCTATCAGGAGCAATCCGCCGCGAAGATGGAAATGGGCCTGCTCGAACGGCTCGATCCGATGAGCCAGGACTATCTCGACAAGCTGGAGCATATTCGCGGCGCGGTTGCCCATCATGTCTATTCCGAGGAAGGCACATGGTTCCTGGAACTGGCGAAGGATGCTTCGCCCGAAGAACAGGCAATGATCACCGAGCGATACCGCGAGGAATTTGATCGATACGCCATGTCGCCGGCCTGACGGCTATAGCATAGCATGATAACCACGGGGCGGCCCAACCATGACGGTGGGCCGCCCCACATTTGGTTCTGAAAAATTGCAGCCCGCCCTGCCCCAAGCCTCCCCGCCGCTTGACCAAGTGAACGTTATCAAATAGGTGAACGTTCACAACAACGCACCAGATGCCGAGTCGCGGCACGGGGAGGGGATATATGCGCATTTCCAAAGCACATCGTGTGTCGGCTTTTGTCTGTGGCGCGTCGGCCATGGCCATGGCGTTCAGCAGCCAGTCGGCGCTGGCGCAGGACGCGGCGATGGACGACCAGCCCGCCGAAATCGTCGTCACCGGCATCCGCGCCAGCCTGTCCGCCGCGCGGGATATCAAACGCGACGCGCAGGGCGTGGTCGATGCAATTTCAGCCGAGGATATCGGCAAATTTCCGGACACCAACCTGGCGGAATCGCTTCAGCGCATTACCGGCGTGTCGATTGACCGCTCCAATGGCGAAGGGTCTACCGTCACCGTTCGCGGCTTCGGCCCGGAATTCAACCTGGTGCTGCTGAACGGCCGCCAGATGCCGACATCCAGCCTGGGCGACGGCGCCAGCGCGCCCGCCAGCCGCTCCTTCGACTTCGCCAATCTGGCGTCGGAAGGCGTCGCGGGCGTCGAAGTCTACAAGTCCGGCCGCGCAACGCTCCCGACCGGCGGCATCGGCTCGACCATCAATATCAAGACCCCCCGTCCGCTCGATCGTCCCGGCCTGCGCGGCAGTTTCGCGGTGAAGGGCGTCTATGACAGCTCGCGCAACAACAGCGACCCGATCACGCCTGAATTGTCCGGCATCATTTCCGATACCTTTGCCGATGGCCTGTTCGGCATCGCCGTCACGGGTTCGTGGCAAAAGCGCAAGGCTAGCGTGAACCAAGCCAATGTCGGCTGGCGCGACGGCTATCTGGGGTCTGAAAATAACTGGGGCTCGCTGCCGATGGAGGGCGATCCGCGCTTCGCCAATATCGAAAATCGTCCCGGCCCCAACGATGTCTATCAGGTCCAGCAAAATGCCAGCTATGACCTCAACGACATCAGCCGCGAGCGCCTGAACGGGCAGGTCGTGCTTCAGGTCCGCCCGGCGGAAAATCTGACCGCGACGATCGACTATACCTATTCGCGCAACACCGTTCAGGTGCGCAATTCCAACGTCGGCATCTGGTTCAACTTCAACGATGTGTCGAGCAGCTGGACCGACGGTCCGGTCGCCGGTCCCAATTTCTACACCGAGCGCTTCGGCGTCAATGAGGGCAAGGACCTGTCCTATTCGGGATCGCTGACCGAAAACCGGTCTGAAAACAAATCGCTGGGCGGCAATATCGCCTGGGACGGCCCCGGCGGCCTGCGCCTGGAACTGGACGCGCATCATTCGACCGCAGAGTCCGGCGCGAACAATCCCTATGGCACCAGCACCTCGGTCGGCACCGCCATTTTCGGCGTCGCCAGCCAGACGGTCGATTATACCAAGGATCTGCCTGTCATTTCCGTCACCATGCATGACGGTATCGACCCGCTGGACGCCAGCAATATCCAGGCGACCGGCAATGCGTTCCGCAACGCCTATTTCAAGGATCGCATCAACGAAGCGCAGCTGCGCGGCAGCTATGATTTCGATAACTCGATCCTCGACAGCCTCGATTTCGGCGTGACCTATATCGAGAACAAGGTGCGTTCGGCCTATGGCTATATCCAGAACGACACCTGGGCCGGTTCCACCACCAAGGAACAGATGCCCGATGACCTTTTCACGCTGACCAGCATCCCCGACAAGTTCAAGGGTGTGTCGGGTGCCGGCGACCCGGCGATGATCCAGCAATTCTACACCTTCAACTTCGAAAAAATGGTGTCGTTCCTCGACGATCTGAACGGCATCTGCGGCGGCGACGGCAATTGCCTCTCCACCTTCACCGTCGACCGCCGCATTCGCGAACGCACCGTCGCCCCCTATATTCAGGGCAATTTCGAATTCGACGTCGCCAATCGCCCGGCCCATTTCCGCGCCGGCCTGCGCTATGAAAAGACCAAGATCAAATCATCGGCGCTGGTGCCGGTGCCGACGGCAACCGAATGGGTTTCGATCAACGAATTCAATCTGGTCTTTGGCGGCGGCAGCGATTTCACCACCTTCCGGGGCGATTACGACAATTGGCTGCCCGCCTTCGACGTCGATTTCGAACCGATCGACAATGTGAAGCTGCGCGCCAGCTACAGCCATACCATCACCCGGCCCGACTATGCCTCGATGCAGGGCGGCCAGACGCTCGACCAGCTGTTCCGCATCGGCGGCGGCACCGGCGCGCGCGGCAATCCGGGCCTGCTGCCCTACAAGTCCAAGAATATCGACCTGTCGGCCGAATGGTATTATGCCCCGGCCAGCTATCTGTCGGTCGGCTTCTTCGACAAGCGGGTCAGCAACTTCATTTCCAGCACGCGGGTCGATACCGACGCCTTCGGCCTCACCAACCCGGCAGACGGTCCGCGCTATCAGGCGGCGGTCGCGGCGCTTGGCGCCGGCGCCAGCACGACGGCGATCCGCAACTATATCTTCGCCAACTATCCCTCGTCGGTGGAAATCCAGAGCTTCGACCCTGTCACCGGCAATTATACCGGCAAGATACTTGGCCTGCCCGAGGATAATCCGGTAAACTTCCAGGTCACGACCCCGATCAATTCGGATCAGACCGCCCATCTCTATGGCTTTGAATTCGCGATCCAGCATAATTTCTGGGACACGGGCTTTGGCACCATCCTCAACTATACCATCGTCCGGGGCGACGCGACCTACGACAACAGCCAGCCGTCCAGCGTCGCACAATTTGCGCTGACCGGTTTGTCCGACAGCGCCAACGCCGTCCTTTTCTATGACAAGAACGGCATTCAGGCGCGTGTCGCCTATAACTGGCGCGACGAGTTCCTGTCGGGCACGGGTCCCAACCCCTATTATGTCGAAGCCTATGGTCAGGTCGACGCCAGTGCGAGCTGGGAATTCAAGAAGGGCTACACCGCCTTTGTCGAGGCGATCAACCTTACCGGGTCCAGCCGCCGCGGCCATCTGCGCAGTGACCAGAATGTCTTCTTCGCCTCGCCGGGCTATGCCCGCTATGGCGCGGGCATTCGCGTCAATTTCTGACGCGGCTTGATCGCCGTCCCGCCTGATGGGACAAGACCGCGCCGGACATTGCGCCCGGCGCGGCCTTGCCATCGGGGCAGGCCCGAGCATTGGAGCGTCCCGTCCGTCATGAGCCAGCATCAGCTTCTCGACTCCCTCAACCATCGCGACCTGCGCGTGCGCACCGACAGCGCGACTGAGCTGGGGGATGCTGTCATGGCCTGCCTGCTGATGCCCGTCGAATTCCGGCAGGCGCAGGCGCATTTCCCCATCCTCTTCCGCCGCGATCAGGCGAGCGGCGCCTTCAGCGCCGTCGCGCTGTTCGGATTTGACAATGGCGAAAACCTCTTCCTTGAGGACGGCCACTGGGACGCGGGCTACAAGCCGCTGGCCCAGGCGGTGCAGCCCTTCCTGATCGGGCGGAGCGCGGATGGCCAGGCGGGCGGTCAGGTCCATGTCGACATGGCCAGTCCGCGCATTCTGCGCGGCGGCGAGGATGGCGAGGCGCTGTTTGACGCCGCCGGCAAGCCCAGCCCCTATCTGGACCTCATCGCCCAACGCCTGGGCGATCTTGACGCGGCCTATCGCGCCAGTGCGGACTTTTTTGCCGCGCTCGCGCGGCATGACCTGCTCGAACCCTTCACCATCGACGTGCCGCTGATCGACGGATCGAACAATAGCCTCGTTGGCTTTCACATCGTCAATGAAGACCGGCTTCAGGCGCTCGACGGCGATGCGCTCGCCGACCTGCATGGCGCGGGGCATCTGATGCCGCTGTTCATGGCGGTGGCGTCCGTCGCGCAGTTCAGCGAACTGGTCGCCCGCAAGAACCGCCGGATCGCCCATGGCTGAACCCGCCCCCGCCACCCTTCCCCCGGTGCGGGAGTTGATGGTGACGGACGCGGCGGCGTTCGACGCGCTGCTCGCCAGCGAAGAAACGCCCTTTATCGTGCGCGGGCTGGTTGCCGACTGGCCGCTGGTGCAGGCGGCGCGGAAGGGCGACCGGGCGGTGCGCGCCTATCTGGCGGACAAGGCCCGCCCGATCGACTTCACGGTGTCGATGGCCGGCCCCGACATTGGCGGGCGTCTGTTTTACGACGATGCGATGGGCGTCAATTTCCGCATGGGCAAGGGCCGCCTGCCCGACATTTTCGCTGGTTTCGACAAGGCTGAGGGGTTGGAGCCCGATCAGGTGCCGACTGTCTATCTGGGCTCGGTCGACGTCCATCAGTTTTTCGACGGCGTCGCGCAGGATAACCCGCTGGACCTTGGCGAACGCGCGCCCCTCCTGTCGCTGTGGATCGGCAATGCGACGCGCATTGCGGCGCATAACGACTTTCCCGACAATCTGGCCTGCGTGGTGGCGGGGCGGCGGCGTTTCACCCTGTTCCCTCCCGACCAGTTCGCCAATCTCTATCTCGGCCCGATTGACATCACCCCGGCCGGGCGGCCCATTTCCATGGTGGATTTCGCCGCGCCCGACTTCACCCGTCATCCCCGTTTTCGCGAGGCGCTCGGCCAGGCGCAGGTCGCCGAGCTGGAGCCTGGCGACGCGCTCTTCATCCCGTCACTCTGGTATCATCATGTCGAAGGGCTGGCGCGGTTCAACATATTGATGAACTATTGGTGGCGCGACACACCCCGCTATCTGGGCCAGCCCAATAATGCGCTGCACCATGCGATCATGACGATCCGCGACCTACCCGATCATGAACGCGCCATCTGGCGCGCCATGTTCGACCATTATGTCTTTTCCGGCGGCGCGGACGCGCGCGACCATGTTCTTGCGCAGGGTCAGGGCGTACTTGCCCCGCTCGACGCGCAGTCCGCCGCCCGCATGCACCAGTTTCTGTTGAGGAGCCTGTCGCAATGAAACAGCCGTCCCTCCCCCGCCGCATCATCGTCGCCGGTGGCGGCACCGCCGGCTGGATGACCGCCGCCGCGCTGGCCCGCACGCTGGGTCCGGTGGCGCAGGTTACGCTCATTGAAAGCGAACAGATCGGCACGATCGGCGTGGGCGAAAGCACCATTCCGCCGCTCGTCGCCTATAATCGCATATTGGGCATCGACGAAGCCGATTTCATGCGCGCGACCCAGGCGACCTTCAAGCTGGGCATCCAGTTCGAAAACTGGCGCGTGCCTGGCGAAAGCTATTTCCACAGCTTCGGCGGCACCGGCAAGGATCACTGGTCGGCGGGCTTCCAGCATTTCTGGATGCATGGCGCGGCGCAGGGCCATGACGCGCCCTATGACGATTATTGTTTGGAATTGAAGGCGGCGATGGCGGGGCGTTTCGCGCACCTGCCCGACGACCGGATGAACTACGCCTATCATCTCGACTCCGGCCTTTATGCCAAATTCCTGCGCGCCATGGCCGAAGGCGACGGCGCGACCCGGATCGAAGGACGCATCGTCGCGGTCGATCTGGATGGCGCAAGCGGCGATATCGCGGCGTTGCGGCTGGACGGCGACCGGCGGATCGAAGGCGACCTGTTCATTGACTGCACCGGATTTCGCGCGCTGCTGATCGAAGGGGCGCTTCATGCCGACTATGACGACTGGACCCATTGGCTGCCCTGCGACGGCGCGGTCGCGGTCCAGACCGCCAGCGTGCGCGCACCCGTACCCTATACCCGCGCGATCGCGCATGACGCGGGCTGGCAATGGCGCATCCCGCTCCAGCATCGCCAGGGCAATGGCATCGTTTATTGCAGCGCCTTCATGGAGCCGCAGGCGGCGCAGGACCAGCTGCTCGCCACGGTCGAGGGCGACCGTCTGGTGCAGCCCAACCCCATCCGCTTCCGCACTGGCGCACGGCGGCGGCAGTGGCATCGCAACTGCGTCGCGGTGGGCCTTTCGGGGGGCTTTATGGAACCGCTTGAATCCACCTCCATCCACCTCATTCAGCGTGCCGTGCTGCGCATCCTGCGCATGCTGCCCGCCGGCGCCATCAGCCCGCGCGACATTGCCGAATTCAACGATCAGCAAATGGCGGACATGGAGCAGATCCGCGACTTCCTGATCCTGCATTACAAGGCGACCGACCGCCGCGACACGCCCTTCTGGCGGCACTGCGCGTCCATGGCCGTGCCCGACAGCCTGACGCACAAGATGGAGCTGTTCCGCGAAACCGGCCGGGTCTTTCGCAAGAATGAGGAATTATTCGCGGAAAACAGCTGGGTGCAGGTGATGATGGGGCAGGGCATCAGGCCGCAAAGCTACCACCCAGTCGCCGCAAAGCTGCGCCCGCAGGAACTGGAGCATCTGCTCACCACGCTGCGCGATCAGGTGTCGCGCACCGTCGCCGCGCTCCCCGACCATGGCGCCTATGTCGCGCGCTATTGCGGCGCGCAGGATGTGGCGGCGGCATGATGAAGTGCGCGCTCTTCCTTCTGGCGGCCCTCGCATCCGCCCCCGCCGCCGCCGAACCGCCAAAGGACCCTGCCGGCTGGTCGCTCGTCTGGTCGGACGAATTTGACGGCGCGTCGCTCGACGCCGCCAAATGGAAACTTGCCGACAATTGTTGGGGCGGCGGCAATGAGGAACGGCAATGCTATACGCCCTCGCCCGCCAATCATCGCGTCGCAGATGGCTTGCTGTCGATCATCGCCCGGCGCGAAACGCATAGCGGCCCCGCCTTTCCGCCCGACCAGCGCACCACGCCGGAGAAACGGCAGGCGACCAACACAAAGCCTTTCACCTCCGCCCGCCTGTCCACCGATGGCAAGGCCGGCTGGCTTTATGGCAAGGTGCAGGTGCGCGCCAAATTGCCACAGGGTCAGGGCACATGGCCCGCCATCTGGATGCTGCCGGAAGGCTGGGACTATGGCGCGTGGGCGGCATCGGGCGAAATCGACATCATGGAGGCGGTCAATCTCGGCACGCCCTGCCCCACCTGTGCGGGCGGGACGGAAAACCGCGTGCTCGGCACCATCCATTTTGGCGGACAACCGCCGCGCAACCGCTATATCGGCGATGAAACCGCCATCCCCGGCGCGCTCGATGATTTTCACGTCTATGAAGTCGAATGGGATGCCGATGGCATGACCTGGCGCGTAGACGGCGTCGATTATGCCCGGCGCGCACCGCATGAATGGCACAGCCTTGGCTCCGATGCGCCCGGCGCGCCCTTTGACCGGCCGTTCCACCTGATCCTCAATCTTGCCATTGGCGGTCACTTGCCCGAAGGACGCAATGACGGGGGCGTCGACAGCGGCGGTTTTCCCAAGATGATGCAGGTCGACTGGGTACGCGTGTGGCAGAAAGACGCGCGCGCCAAGACGCCGGACGGGGGGCGATAGGGCATTATGGCGCGGCGGCGGCTGGCGGTCACCATCAAGCATGTTGCTGCCGACGCCCAGGTGTCGCTGCAGACGGTCAGCCGCGTCATCAACAATGAACCCAACGTCCGCCCCGAAATGCGGGAACGGGTGCAGGCGTCGATCGACCGGCTGGGCTATGTCCCCTCGATCGCCGCCCAGCGGATGAGCGGATCGCGATCCTATCTCATTCTGGCGCTCAACGATCGAGAACGCACCATCGCCGACTGGCGCGCGCGGCAGGGCACCGACTGGGTCGATCAGATGCTGCTGGGCGGCATGCTCGAATGCGCGGAGCATGGCTATCGCCTGATCTTCGAGCTGGTCGACACGCATGAGGATCATCTGGAGCGCGAACTGGGCGCCGCGCTCGCCGCGCTTCAGCCCGACGGCGCGATCCTGACGCCGCCCCATAGTGACAATCAGGAAATATTGCGCATCCTCGCCCGCCACCATGTCCCCTATGCCCGCATCGGCGCACTGGGGGAGGAGGATGGTCCCTGTCCCCCCGGCGTGCGGGTGTCGATGGATGACGAAGGCGCGGCGCGACTGGCGACGCGGCACCTGCTGGCGCTTGGGCATCGCCGCATCGGCTTTATCGCCGGGCCGGCGGAATATCGGCTGGCGGGATGGCGCGTCGATGGCTGGCGCGCGGAAATGACCGCAGCGGACCTCCCCTGCGACGGGCTGCTGGAAGCGGGGGATTTCAGCTATGCCTCGGGCGCGCGCGCGGCGCGCGCACTGCTGGGTCGCGAAGCACCGCCCACCGCCATCATCGCCAGCAATGACCAGATGGCGCTCGCCACCATCGAAGCGGCGCGCGACGCCGGGCTGGACATTCCGTACGACCTGTCGGTCGTCAGTTTCGACAATACCCCGCTCGTCCGCTTCACCACCCCGCCGCTCACCGCCGTGGACCAGCCGATCGCGCAAACCACCGCGACCGCAGTCCGCCTGCTCATCCAGGCCCAGCGCGATGGCGCGCCCCCCCCGCCGCCGGTCCTGCTGCCTATGTCCCTTGTCGAGCGCGGATCGACCGCCGCACCGCGTGACTGATCGCGCCCTGCGCGTCGGCGGCTGGGGCTTTCTGCCGCTTTACGCTCTGGCCTGGGCGGGCGCGGCGATCGCCTATACGCCTTTTCTCACCATCCTTTTGCCCGTCCGCATAGAAATGATCGCCGGCCCCGCCAGCGTCCATTGGCTTGCCGTCACGACATTCATCGGCGCGATTGCCGCCAGCATTGCCAACATCCTGTTCGGCTGGGCCAGCGACCGCAGCGGCACGCGGCGTCCCTGGGTATTGGCCGGGCTCTTGCTGTCGGGCGGGCTGCTGATGCTGGTGCCACATGCCACCACCTTGCCCGTCCTCACCGCGCTCATCATTGGATGGCAGGTGGCGCTCAACATGATGCTGGGGCCACTCGCCGCCTGGGCTGGCGATGTCGTGCCCGACCGGCACAAGGGACTGCTGGGCGGACTGCTCGCCTTTGCGCCGGCGTGCGGCGCGTTGACCGGCGCGCTGGTGACGATCCCCGGCCTTGCCGACCCGTCCGCGCGGCTGGCATGGGTCGCCGCCATCACCGCCGCCTGCATCGCGCCAATCATCCTCTTGGGCGCAGGCCGCGCGCCGGGACAGGAGACGCAAAGCCCGGCCCAGGCAGCGGCGCCCATTCCGATGCTGCGCGCAATGGCCACCCGCATGTGGTTCGCCCGGCTGCTCATCCAGATTTCCGAAGCCGCGCTCTTTGCCTATCTTTATGTCTGGCTGCGCGGCATTGACGCCGGGTTCGGCGACGCTGGCGTCGCCCGGCTGCTCGCGATCGTCCTGCTGCTCGCCGCGCCGGCGGCTCTTGCGGCCGGCTACGCCGCCGACGCCAGGCGCCGTCCGACGTTACCGCTGCAAATCTCCGCGGTGGTGGGCGCGGTCGGGCTGGCGCTGATGGCGCTCGCCACAACAGGCGGCACGGCCGCTGCGGGCTTCTTGATCTTTGGCATATCAAGCAACATCTTCCTCGCCCTGCACAGCGCACAGACACTGCGCGTTCTGCCAGATGCGCGTTATCGCGGGCGCGACCTTGGCCTTTTCAATCTAACCAACACGGTGCCCTCGCTCATCATGCCCTCGCTGACGCTGGGCCTCGTGCCGGTGCTGGGCTTCCCGGCGCTCTTTGCCGTCATGGCGCTGCTGGCGCTCGGCGCAGCCTGGATGCTGCGCGGCGTTTCCATCGGCGCAGCCGATCGGCAGGCTTGATTTTCCCGCGTCAAGGTGACAGGACGAAGTATTGAGAACGTTCACAAGATAAAGTCAGGAAGGATGTCCATGCGCTTCGCCGCCCTGTTCCTCACCAGCGCACTTGCGCTTACCGGCGCGGCATCCGCGCAGCAGGCGCCCGTGGTGGCCGCCGCCGCCCGCGCCAATCCGGCCGCTTGGCCAAAGGCGCACAGCCCCGCAGCCATCACCGACGCGGCCACCGAAAGGGCGATCGATGCGCTTCTCGCCCGCATGACCATCGAACAGAAGGTCGGGCAGGTTGTGCAGGGCGACATCAGTTCCGTCACGCCAGCCGACCTTGCGCGCTACCCGCTCGGCTCCATCCTCGCCGGCGGCAATAGCGGCCCCTATGGCGATGAACGGGCCGACGCCGCCACCTGGGCCAGGATGGTCGGCGACTATCGCGCCGCCTCGCTCAAGGCGGGCGCCGGCATCCCCATCCTCTTTGGCGTTGACGCCGTGCATGGCCACAGCAATGTGCCGGGCGCGACCATCTTTCCGCACAATATCGGCCTTGGCGCGACCCATGATCCCGACCTTATTCACCGCATCGGCCAGGCGACCGCCGCCGAAATCGCCGGGTCCGGGATCGAATGGACCTTCGCGCCCACGCTCGCTGTGCCGCAGGATCTGCGCTGGGGCCGCAGCTATGAAGGCTATGCCGCCGATCCCGCCCTCGTGAAATCCTATGCCACCGCCATGGTCGACGGGCTTCAGGGCAAGCTGATGCCAGGCAAACCGCTCGGGTCCCTGCGCGTCGCCGCCACCGCCAAGCATTTTCTTGCCGATGGCGGGACGAAGAATGGCAAGGATCAGGGCGACGCCCAGATTTCCGAATCCGACCTGATCCGCACCCACGCCCAGGGCTATCCCGCCGCCATCGACGCGGGCGCGCTGACCGTCATGGCCAGTTTCTCCAGCTGGAACGGCGTCAAGAACCATGGCAATCCGACCCTGCTGACCGATGTGCTGAAAGGCCGCATGGGGTTTGAAGGGCTGATCGTGGGCGACTGGAACGGCCATGGCCAGATTCCTGGCTGCACTGTCACCGATTGCGCCGCCGCGCTGAACGCGGGGCTGGACCTCTATATGGCGCCCGACAGCTGGAAGGGCCTGTTCGACAGCCTCGTGCGCGACGTGCGCGCGGGCAAGGTGTCGCAGGCGCGGCTCGACGATGCCGTCCGCCGCAACTTGCGCGTCAAATATAAGCTTGGCCTGATGGGCAAGACGCAGGTCGAACGCGGCGACCCGGCGCAGCTTGGCGCGCCCGACCACCTTGCCATCGCCCGTGAAGCCGTGGCCAAATCGCTGGTGCTGCTCAAGAATGAGGGGTCGGTGCTGCCGATCAAGCCCGGCGCGAAGGTTCTGGTGGCGGGCGCTGGCGCCGACAATATGGCGATGCAGGCGGGCGGCTGGACCATCACTTGGCAGGGGACCGACACCACCGCCGCCGATTTCCCGCGCGGCCAGACGATCGGCCGGGCGATCGTCGACGCCGTCACCGCCACTGGCGGCAGCGCGCACATCGACGCTGCGGGCGATGCGCAGGACAGGCCCGACGTCGCCATCATCGTCTTTGGCGAACAGCCCTATGCCGAATTTCAGGGGGACGCGGAAAATCTGCTGTTCAAAAATGGCGACAAGGAATTGGCCATGCTCAAAGCCATGAGGGCGCGCGGCATCCCGACCGTCGCCGTCTTCCTGTCGGGCCGCCCGTTGTTCATGGGGCCGCAGATCAACGCCGCCGACGCCTTCGTCGCCGCCTGGCTGCCCGGCACGCAGGGCCAGGGTGTCGCCGACGTGCTGGTCGCGGGCAAGGATGGCAAGAGCGCGCGCGACTTCACCGGCCGCCTGCCCTTCGCCTGGCCCGCGGACGCGCGCTCCCCCGTCGCCGCGCCGCTTTTCCCGATGGGCTATGGCCTCGACTATGCCCACCCCCATGCGCAAGGACCGGTCAACGAAGACCCGAAGGTCACGCAAGGCCCCGCCGCCAGCGACAGCCTGTTCCTGCGCACCGGCAAGGTGGTCGATCCCTGGCGGCTCGGCATCGACAGCAGCGTGTCGGCCCGCGCCGTCGACGTCTCCGCGCAGGAGGACGCGCGTCAGTTCGTCTGGACCGGCCCCGGCGCCATCGCGATCGACGGCCCGCCCGTCGACATGACGCGGCAGTTGAACGGCGCCTTCGCCCTGCGCATCGACTGGCGCGTCGACGCCGCTAAGGGCGCGCCGATCACGCTGAGCCTGGGCGGCGCGCGCCTCGACATCAGCGCCAAGGTGGCGGCGCTGCCGGTTGGCCAGCCATCCAGCCTGATCGTCCCCCTGCGCTGCTTTGCCGACGCCGGCGCGACCTTCGACGCGGTGGGCACGCCGCTGCGTCTGTCGGCGAACGCAGGCCTGTCGGTCAGCATCCGCTCGATCCTGACCGAAGGCGTCAGCGAAACCCCCGCCTGCCCGCCTGTCGTCAAATAGGCCCCAGCAAAGGTAACGACGGGATCGCCGGCAGCACGCGGTTCCGTCGCTCCGCCCCTTAGGAAGAGCCGCCAATGACGTTGCGATAGTTAGAAATTTGTCACTCGACAGGGCCACTGCACTTCGGCAGGTCATAGGCTGGGGATGGCGTTCGCATGGACGCCGAAGCGGGGGCATTTTCGATGGTTACAAATACTCTGGCGCGGTTTGGCGTGTCGCTGATCGCGCTGTCCGCTGCGAGCGCTGCGGGCGCGCAATGCGCGCCAAACTTTTCGGTCGAAACGTCCCCGGTCACCTGCACCGGCGCTGATACAGATGGGCTGACGATTACCACTAACGAGGTAGCGATCAGAGTTATGGAAGGTGCCTCCATAGCCCCGCGACCCGATGGGCTTGGCAGCATTGTCCTAAAGGCCAAGGACGATTTCCTGCAAGCGTATCTGTATAATGCTGGCTCAATCCGCTCCGACAAAGGCGCGGCAATAACGGCTGTCAACCGCCCCGGCCGCGAAGGCTTTGCGGTCTTGAGCAATCAGCATGGTGGAGAAATCATCGGGAGCAATGGCGCCATCGCGGTGATCGTCAATTCCCTGTATAATGATGGCTTGATCGACGGCGGCGCCGGCAGCGCCTACGGCTTCGGCTCCAGCGGCGGAACCTATTTCTTTCCTGCGTTCATTCGGAACAGCGGCACGATGCGCAATAACAGCGATATCGGCACGATCGATCTGGCGTTCGGCAGCCCCTATCTCTTGAATACAGGCCGCATCATAAATGCCGGCAACGGTCCAGTCTATGACAGCGGGACAGAAAGCCTGTCCGTAGCTAACGAGGCGGGCGCCATCATCAGCACGCAGGGCGCCGTGGCGCTGCGCAGCGCCTTCCAGCTTAATCTATATAACAAGGGCACGATCACCGGGTCGGTCATCGGCGGATCGGGCTTTTCCGACTATATCGATACGAGATCAGGCATGATCGACGGCGACGTTCGGCTGAACGACGGTGACGATATCCTTGTTGCCGCCTTCGGCGCGGGCGGCCGCGTCAGCAACATCAGCGGACAGATTGATGGCGGCGCGGGTAACGACATTCTGTCCTTGACCGTCAGCGGCGATCAGGTGGTCAATCGCGCAATCAAGGCCTCGGGCTTTGAACGGCTTCAATTTCATTTGACCGACAACGCCAGTCTCTCACTCGCGCAAGCCAAAGCCCCGCCGGGCGGTTATGAGGTGGGAGGCAATGGGACGCTCGTCATGGCGAGCGATATGGATCAGCTTGGGCCAATCGTGACCGGATCCTCTATTCAGTCCAACTATGGTGAGGGCGGACTGACCTTTGAGAATGATCACGCGCTGCGTGCCACCCTCGACGAAACATACGAGACAGCCGTTTCGTTGAGCCTCGTTGCGGGAACCAACACGGGTTTGATCAAGGCGATAGGCGGCGGCGGTGCCAGCTTTAGCATGAACCAGGAAGGTGTCTTTACCAATAGCGGCACGATAGAGGCCGATGGCGTGGCGCTGACAATCGCCGGCAGCCTCGTGAATGATGGCACTATCCGCTCCCTCAACGACATCGGTCTCGTCAATTATCTGGGCGGCGGAGGCGTGCGAACCCGAACCTCTATCAATAATGGCGTGATTGAAGGCCGGGGTCAGGGCGCATCTATTTCTTCGATCGTCTTCGTCAATACCGGCACCATCACCGCTAGCGAAGGCGCCGCCATCGGCATGGATGGCGCCCTGCTGGACAATCGCGCGGGCGGCATCATTCGCGGTCATGGCACCGCGATCAAAGGCTATTATGACGAACGCATCCTCAACGCCGGTCTGATCGACGGCGATGTCGATTTGAGCCGATCGACCTGGGACCCGGGCCTGTTTGTCGATAGGGGCGGCACCGTGACCGGCAATCTGCGTCTTGGGACGGCGGACGATTATTATTTCACGACCCTGGCGCGGGGAACATCCGGGGTCAGCGGCGTCATTGATCCCGGCGATGGTAATGACAGCCTGGTATTCCTAATCGGGGCCGACACCCAGACGGCGGTGCCGAACCTTGGCTCTTTTGAAAAGCTGGGCTTTGAACTCAGTGGCGGCGCAGCGCTCACCCTGACCGGCACCGTATCCGGCCTCCGTTTTTCCGGTGACGGCAGCGTCGATCTCTATGCAGATATTGTGAGCACGCGGCCCGACCTGATTCTCGTTGGCGCACCGACACTGGATCGCTTGCTCGACCCCACTGCAGCCACAACGGGCGATTTGTCCGTCGTCAGTCATGGCGCCATCCGCTTCACTCCCGCACCGGGAGAATATCTGTTCGAACCGATTGTCCGACTGACCGGTCCAAGCGGCTATCAATATTTCCCGGATGATCGAACCGTTTCGTTCGAAAATGCCGGCTCCATCTCGTCATCAGGCGCAACCGCGATCGGCGGCGTCGGCAATGTTCATAACAGCGGCCTGATAGAGGTTGACCAGGCCACCGCCATATCGGGAGCCTACGGACTGTCCTACTGGGACGAGTATCAGGCGATGAACAGCGGAACCATCCGCCAGTTGGCGGGCGGAAACCTGTCAGGCGGCATTTACGGTTTCCGACACGTCATCAACAGCGGTACGATCGATACCGATCGGTTCGCGGTCTGGCTGGGCGAATATAGCTCCACTTTGGTCAACTCGGGCTTGCTGCGCAGCGCCAGCGAAGCGGCCGTGATCGCGTCGGGCTACGCGCAGATCGACAATCAAGAGAGCGGCCATATTGAAGCGGGCGAAGGCGGCGTGGCGGTCGACCTTTCCCGCGGGTCGGGCATAGTGCGCAATGCCGGCGCCATTGTGGGTACCGTTAATTTTCGAAGCGACGATTACGGCTACTCGCCCAGCGCCTACATCGGCGGCGGGATGGTCACCGGCGATGTGCTCTTTGGTTCCGGTAATGACATCTTCGTTCAGGTCGGCGCCGACACCGGCGTCAGCGGACGAATTGATGGCGGCGGCGGCGAAAATATGTTCGCCCATCTGTATGAGACTGATAGCGTCATCGACCTTGGCCAGCATCTCATGCAGAGCTTCGCATATGACTATATAGGAGCAGCGACTGGCGTTACAGTGACCATCAATTCGGCCTCTGACGCGATGACGCGAGTTTTTGTGGGTGGTGAGGGAACGGTCGTCAACCGCACGACGATCAATGAGAATGTTACCTCAGACTACAGCTTCTATTTATACAGTCTGTTTTTGCCTGAATTGGCAAACCAGCTGAACATGTTTGTTAATGAAGGTACGCTGAATGAAGGCGTCTTTATCATCGGAAACACCGTCATAAATAACGGGATTGTGCGACGCGACGACCAATTTTACTCTGTCACCGTTAATCAATACTCTCAATCCGGTGAATTTAACTTCGTTAATTCAGGAGAGATTTTTTCTGGCTTATATGGTTACGCCGTTGATTTAAGTGGAATTAACGTGACTAATTTCCACGCCGAAAATAGCGGCACAATCGACGGGCGGATGAGTGTTACTGCATTGCTTGATCCGGCGATGGGTGGCGAAGCCGTCATCCAGAACAGCGGAGTGATCCGTAGTAGCTGGGCGACAGCACTCAGCCTCGGTAATATCTATTATCCAGATGCCGGAAGCGGCCATTATCGTGTGAACAACAGCGGGGTGATTGAATCGGGGGGGTTGGCTCCGCGTACCATCGACCTGGCATTCAGCTTCGGCAGCGCCGATGTGATGGTCGATTTGGTCAATAGCGGCTCGATCCGCGTAACCGGGTCCGGGACCAGAACGCATTATTTCGACTGGGACTATCAAACAATTCCAGTCAGCGAACCGGCTGCCGCCATTTCATTCTGGGGCACGGGCACGACACCGTTTAGCCTCACCAACGAAGCCGATGGCCTCATCGAATCGACCGGGACCCTGTCCACTGCAATCCTGGTGCAGGACGCGGCGCTGACGCTCGACAATGCCGGCACCATCATGGGCGGACCGGGCACCAAGCTGGCATCCAACGATTTTCTCTCGCTCCAGCTTGGAAATCCCTATCTTGCAGGTGCAGTCCAGACCGTGGGTGACGCCGCGGACAGCATCACGAACAGCGGCACCATCATGGGATCGATCGATCTGGCAGGCGGCAACGACAGCATTGTCAATCGCGGCACGATTATCGGCGACGTCTATCTGCGTGACGGCGACGACAGCTTCCTCCAGCTTGCCAGCGCGGTGATGCAGGGCATCGTCGATGGCGGCGCAGGCACGGACAGTTTCATCGTCGACGCAACCGGCGGCGGCACCATCAACGCCGACAACTTCGCCAATTTTGAACGCTTCACCCAAATCGGCAACGGCGACGTCACCTACACCGGCACCTTCTCTTTCGACACGATCGGGTTGGATGGTGGCACCATCGTCGTGAAGGCCGGGGAAACGCTCAGCACAGCCGGCGCCATCACCATTACAGGTGGCGCGGGCGACGACATGGTACGCAATGCAGGAACGATCGCCAGCGGCATTGATCTTGCAAGCGGCAATGACAGCATCTTCAATGCAGGCGTCATCGGCGGTGCGGTCTGGCTGGGCGCAGGGGATGACAATTTCACCGAAGAGTCCGGCAGCAAAGTCGCCGGAATGATCGACGGCGGCGCCGGCATTGATCTGTATCGCGTCATCCTGGCCGGTGATCGATCCGGCCTGGGCGCGCAGTCGGATTTTGAGCGGCTTGCGGTTGAAGGCGACGGGACGCTCGCCCTCGCGCTGGCGCAGGGCTATGACGATATTCAGCTTGTCGGCACCGGGTTGGATCTCACCACCAACGGCCATTTCGTCGGGCAGTTGAACGGCAGTGACGCAGCCGAGACGGCATGGGTCACCGGCGACGTGGCGCGCATATCGCTCGGGGCGGGCAATGACATGCTCGGCCTGTCCCTTATGCGCGCTGCCGGCCGCTACGACGGTGGCGCAGGCACCGATAGCTTGTCCTTCATCGCGGGAGGCCCCGTCACGCTTGCGGGCGTCGTAACGGGTTTTGAAACGATCAATCTCGTGGGCGGGACGATGGTCGTGACTGGACGACTGGGCGCGACGGACGATACCATCCACTTCGGCGACAACAGCGAAACCTTGGACATAGCAACCGGCGGCGGCTTGCTCGGCCATATCGACATGGGCGCCGGCGACGATAGCGTGAGTCTCGCGGATGGCGCCTTTTGGCAGGGTGTCCTGTCGGGTGGCGCGGGACGCGACAGCCTGACCCTGTCCGTCAAGGCGGATCAGACGCTTTCCGGCGATCGCATTGCCGATTTCGAAATCCTTTCGACTTCCGGCGGAGGCAGTCTGACGCTTGCGGGCACGTTCATGCTTGAAAAGATGGACAGCGGTGGCGACCTGACGATCGCGGCCGATGCGTCCCTCGTCGCCGACCGGCTCGATTTCGACCAGGGCGATGATGATTTCCGCATCGCCGGACGCTTTGCCGGCGCGGTGGATGGCGGTGGCGGTATCAACCGCATCGCGATCGATACGAGCAGCGCCGATCCGGCCGTACGTTTCACCTCTGTCAGCAATATTGCGTCGCTGGATGTCGCCAAGGGCACGGCCACCGTCGCAGGTGACGCATCCTTCGGCGCAGTCGATCTCCATGGCGGCCGGCTCGCGGGCCTTGCCGGCTCCACCATCCGCGCCAGCAGCATCGTCGTGCGGAACGAAGCGTCCTTCGGGTCGGTCGGCACGGTAGCGGCCGACATTCTGGTCGGCGGAACGCTCCGCTTGGGCGCTACGCCTGGCGTCATGACCATTACAGGTGATCTTGGCCTGGCCTCCGGATCGGTCACGCAGCTTCTGATCGGACAGGCGGCCTCGGACCAGATTCACATATCCGGGGCCTTGACCATCGCCGACGGGGCGACCCTTTCGCTCGAAACCATCGAACAAATCCGGCCCGGAACCACCATTGAACTGATAACCGCCGCAGGCGGCATTACGGGTCGCTACACGACAGTCGTCAAGCCCGACGATCTGTTCGGCTTCATCGTCCAGGATGATGAACGCATTCGTCTGCTTGGCCAGTTCATGAACGACGCGCGTTTCAACCCGCAGGTTCAGCGCGCAATCGACTATACCAACAGCGTGATCGGGACGGATGGGGCCAGCGACGCGCTGGTCGATGCCCTGCCCATCCTGGCGACGTCGACTGGAGCGTCCAACCCCCCCGCCTTCGCCCGCCTGACGGCCGAACCCTATGCGGCTGCCACGCAACTGGGCGTCGACAACGGTCTGGCGATCGTCGATGCCACCCGCTCGATCACGCAATTTTCATCCAGCGACACGCCGCGTCTCTATGGCATCGGCCAGTATCTGGGCGGTCTTGGCCGCATTGCGGCAGACGATCGAACCGGCACCGCCGCCACGCGATCCGACAGTCGAGGCCTGCTGGGCGGGTTGGGCATGGCGTCGGATCGATGGTCCGTCGCAGCCTATGGCGGCTATCTCGATTCCCGCCAGACGCTTTCGACTCTGGGATCACGCAATGATGGCGATGGCTGGTTTGCAGGTCTTGCCGCCAGCGCCACGCTCGGCCAGTTCCGCATCGACACGACGCTAGCCTATCACCGCATGGACATGGAGAGCGAGCGCGGGACGCCGTCCGGCGACCCTGCACATGGCCGGTTCCGGCTCAACAGCTGGATCGGCGCTCTCTCTTTTTCCTATGAAGCTCCCCTCGGCGACAGCTGGGTGGCAGCGCCAGATGTGGGGCTCACCTATATCGCGACAAAGCGCACCGCCGTAACGGAGGATCGTGCGAGTCCATGGGCGCTCGATGTCGCGAAGGACGATCATGACGCCCTCATTGCCTTGGGCGGCCTGCGCGTCAGCCATAGCCGCGCGTCAGACACCGCGGTCCGGCCTTTCGTCAGGCTGGGCGCGCAATATCAGATTCAGGGTCGCGGCGTTGATGCCTTGTCAGGTTTTGCCGGCATGGATCAAACATTGGTCACGCTCGGCGCCAGACGTGCGCGCCTTGTCGGGTCTGTCAGTGGCGGCGTGGAAGTGCGGGCAAGCGCCAATCTGTCGCTCTTTGCCAACGCATCCCAGACCTATAGCCAGGATGATCGCAGGGCATCGGCAAGCGTCGGCCTCAAATTCGCCTTCTGACGCTCTGCCCCCTATAAGCGCTCGCGCATCGCGTGGGCGACGGTGTCCAGCCAGTCGACCACCGCCCGCACGCGCGGCAGGCGTTGCAGGTCGGCGTGGATGACCAGCCAATAGCTGCGCCACACCTCCGCCTCGCCCGGCAGCAACCGGACGAGGCGGTCGTCGGCGTCAGCGGCAAACAGGTGCAGCACACCCAGGCCCAGTCCCGCCGCCACCGCCGATTGCTGCGCGGCGCTTGAACTGGCGCGAAAGGCAATCGGCGCGCCCGACACGATCTGGTCCAGCGCCATCATCTCTGGGAAGCCGGCCAGCTCCTCGATATAGGACACGAAGGCATGACGGCTAAGGTCCGCGCGGCTTTCGGGCAGGCCATGGCGGGCGACATAATCGCGCGAGGCATAGAGCCCCAGCCGATAGTCGGTCAGCTTGCGCGCCACCAGCCGCCCGCGCGGCGGCGGCTTCAGCATGACGGCGATGTCCGCCTCGCGCTTCGACAGGCTGGCGGCGCGGCTTTCCGACGCGAGCTCCAGCGTCAGCCGGCCATGCGCGTCGCGCAAAGAGCCGACATGGGGCGCGGCGAAATAGGCGGCGAAGGCTTCGGGTGTGGCCAGCCGCACCACACCTTCCACGTCGCGATCCCGGCCCGCCACGCTCGCGGCGGCGGCCAGCAATTCGCTTTCCACCCGCTCGGCATGGGGGACGAGCGCAAAGGCGGCGGGCGTGGGCGTGACCCCGCGCGGCGACCGGTCGAACAGGCGCGCCGCCAGCACGGTTTCCAAAGCGTTGATCCGCCGCGCCACCGTGCTGTGGTCGATTCCCGCCCGCCGCGCCGCCGCCAGCATGTTGCCTTCGCGCATCACCGCCAGGAACAGGCGCAGGTCATCGGAATTGAGCATGAGTATTTCCGCACAGCTGATGTGTTCCCATACCGGTATCGCTGCCAAACGGAAACGTCTATCATCCCCCTGAGAGACAAAGGAGAGGAACAGCCATGCGCTCCATCACCCATTTCATCCACGGTGCCGCCGCGTTGTCTACCGGCGGGCGCGCGTCCGACGTGCTCGATCCCTCGACCGGCGCGGTGCAGGCGCAGGTCCATCTGGGCGACGCCGCTTTGCTCGACCAGGCGATCGAGTCCGCGAAAAAGGCGCAGCCCGTCTGGGCCGCCGTCAATCCCCAGCGCCGCGCCCGCGTGCTGTTCCGCTACAAGGAACTGATCGAAGCGCATATGGACGAACTCGCCGCGCTCCTGTCGTCCGAACATGGCAAGGTGATCGCCGACGCCAAGGGCGATGTGCAGCGCGGGCTGGAGGTCGTGGAATTCGCCTGCGGCATCCCGCATCTGCTCAAGGGCGACTATACTCAAGGCGCAGGTCCGGGCATCGACGTTTATTCGATGCGCCAGCCGCTCGGTATCGTTGCGGGCATCACCCCGTTCAACTTCCCCGCCATGATCCCGCTGTGGATGGGCGCGATGGCGATTGCCTGCGGCAACGCCTTCATCCTCAAGCCCTCCGAACGCGATCCGTCGGTGCCGGTGCGCCTGGCGGAACTGGCGCTGGAAGCGGGCCTGCCCGAAGGCATTTTCAACGTCGTTCATGGTGACAAGGTCATGGTCGACGCGATCCTCGACCATCCCGATATCAAGGCGGTCAGCTTCGTCGGATCGTCCGACATCGCCAATTATGTCTATCAGCGCGCCGCCGCCAACGGCAAGCGCGCCCAGTGCATGGGCGGAGCCAAGAATCACGGCATCATCCTGCCCGACGCGGACATGGACCAGGCGGTGGCCGATATCGTCGGCGCGGCCTATGGCTCGGCGGGCGAACGCTGCATGGCGCTGCCGGTGGTGACGCCGGTCGGCGAAGCGACCGCGCAGGCGTTTCGCGACAAGCTGGTCGCCGCCATCGAAACGCTGCGTCCGGGCATCCCCAGCGACCCGCAGGCGCAATATGGCCCGCTCGTCACCGCCCAGCACAAGGCGCGCGTCGAAAGCTATATCCAGATGGCGGCAGATGAAGGCGCGGAAATCGTGGTCGACGGCCGCGGCTTCTCGCTTCAGGGCTATGAGGAAGGCTTCTACCTCGCCCCCACCCTGATCGACCGGGTAACGCCGCAGATGAAAAGCTATCAGGACGAAATCTTCGGTCCCGTGCTTCAGATCCTGCGCGCCGAAACCTTCGAGGAAGCGCTCAGCTATCCGACCAACCACCAATATGGCAATGGCGTCGCCATCTTCACCCGCAACGGCGATTATGCGCGCCGCTTCGCCGCCGATGTCGAAGTCGGCATGGTCGGCATCAACGTGCCGATCCCGGTGCCGGTCGCCTATCACAGCTTTGGCGGCTGGAAGCGGTCTGGCTTTGGCGATCTCGACCAATATGGCGAGGATGGCGTGCGGTTCTACACCCGCACAAAGAAAATCACGCAGCGCTGGCCCTCGGGCGGCGCGGTGATCGACCAGAGCTTCGTCATCCCGACGATGAAGTAAGGCGGCAAGGGGGGCGCGCGCCGATGGCCGCGCCCCCTTCGATTTGTTTGACGCGGGCGGCGACGCGCCGTAACGGCCATCGCATGATCGCGCTGCTCTCCCCCGCCAAGACGCTCGATTTCGAGCGCACCCTGCCCCCGATTGAACCGACCGAGCCCCATTTTGCCGACGAAGCGCAGGGACTCGCCCGTTCGGCGTCGCGATTGAGCCAGAAGCGTTTGGCCGAACTCATGCATATTTCGCCCAAGCTGGCCAAGCTCAACGCCGACCGCTTTCGCGACTTTCCCGATCTGCCGCAGCGCCTTGCCCTGTTCGCCTTTGCCGGCGACGTCTATACCGGGTTCGAAGTCGACACGCTGGAGGAAGCGGGCATCGCCTTCGCGCAGGATCATGTCCGCATCCTATCAGGCCTTTATGGCCTGCTGCGCCCGCTCGACGCGATCCGCCCCTATCGCCTGGAAATGGGCACGCGCTGGGCGCCCCGGCACAAGGCGCTGACCGACTGGTGGGATGATCGCATCGCCACCTATCTGCGCGAAGAAATCGCGGCGGAGGGGTCAGGGGTGGTCCTCAACCTCGCCAGCCAGGAATATTTCGCCGCCGTGAAGGGCCGCCTGCCCGATGTGCGCATCATCGGCGTCGATTTTCGCGAACCCGGCCCCGACGGCCCGCGCTTCGTCAGCTTCCACGCTAAGAAGGCGCGCGGCATGATGGCGCGCTGGATGTGCGAACATCATGTCACCGACATCGACGCAATGCGCGGCTTCGACAGCGATGGCTATCTCTTCGATGCCGCCGAAAGCAGCGCCGACCAATGGCGCTTCGTCCGGTCATGAGCGGCGCGGCGGTCATCATCGGCGCGTCCGGCGGCATTGGCGGCGCCTTCCGCACGCTCCTGGAGGAGGAAGGCGCCTTTGACCAGATCCATGGTTTTGCCCGCTCCTTCGACGGCGCAAACCATATCGACCTGCTCGACGAAGCCAGCATCGCCGCCGCAGCGGCGCAGATCGCCAACGGCCCCGCGCCCATGCTGGTGCTTGTCGCTACCGGCCTGCTGCATGAAGGGGATCATGGACCGGAAAAGGCGCTGCGGGATCTCGACCCGCAATGGCTGGCGCGTACCTATGCCGTCAACGCCATCGGCCCGATGCTGGTCGCCAAGCATGTCCTGCCGCTGATGCCGCGCACCGGGCGTACCGTCTTTGCCGCCCTGTCGGCGCGGGTAGGGTCGATCAGCGACAATCGGCTGGGCGGCTGGCATGGCTATCGCGCGTCCAAGGCTGCGCTTAACATGATGATGCGCAATCTAGCGATCGAGGAAAAGCGCCGCAATGACCGTTCGGTCGTCGTGACACTGCATCCCGGCACCGTCGATACCGCCCTGTCCCGTCCGTTTCAGGCCAATGTCCCGGACGGACGCCTGTTCGACCCCGAACGCGCCGCAATGCAGCTGCTCGACGTGATCGAAGCGCTGAAGCCCGCCGACAGTGGCAAGCTGTTCGACTATCAGGGTGAGGAAATCCCGTTCTGATACCTCCGCCCCACTGGACCGTTTGCACCAGCCGGGATAAACCATGAAACCGGCGTTGAAGGGCATGGCATGGAACAGGCGGAGTTGCTGCGGCGCATATGGGGACGGGTCGAACTTTGCCGCCGGCTCGCCATCACCACCACCGATCCGCACACCGCCGACGCGCTCATCGAAATGGCGAATGAGGGGGAGGCCGACATTCGCCGATTGATGGATGAACCGACCCACGCCGCGATAATGCCACGGCCCACCCGATAGCCTGTCTGGCTCAGCCGATCACGCGCATGGCGTCCCGCGCCTTTTCCGGCCTGATATAGATGGACGACAGTTGCGGCATGGCTGCCTTCAGGCGCGTTTCGATCGCTTCGATCAGCACCTCGCCATCGCCCATCGATACGTCATCGGCAAAGTCGGCGCTGATCGCGACGAAGACGGAATCGGGCGCGGTATGGATCGTACGGACATGATTGACGGACTGGATGGCGTCATAGGTTTCCAGAAGCGCGCGGACCTGTGCGATTATGGCCGGGTCGGCGCTTTCGCCGATCAGCAGACCCTTGGCCTCGCGCGCCAGCAACAGCGCGACCAGCGCCAATATGCCGCCGATCACGATCGACGCCACCCCATCGACGCGCGCATCGCCGACATAATGGCTGACCGATACACCGATGCCGGCAACGACCAGCCCCAACAGCGCGGCGCTGTCTTCGAACAGGACGATGAACCCTGCCGGGTCCTTCGAGCGCCGCACTGCCGTCCACCAGGGCATATCGCCCCGCTTGGCGTCAAATTCGCGCACCGCAATCGTCCAGGACGTGCCCTCCAGCAATAGCGCAACGCCCAGCACGACGTAATTGATGGTCGGATCGCGCAGCGGCTCGGGCTGGCGGATATGAACGACGCCTTCATAGATCGACACGCCCGCGCCCAGCGCAAAGATCAATATGGCGACAATGAAGGCCCAGAAATAGAGTTCGCGTCCATAGCCAAAGGGATGGGCGCGGTCCGGCGCCTTGGCGGCGCGCCGCTGGCCATAGAGCAGCAGCAACTGATTGCCGGAATCGACCAGCGAATGGACGCCCTCGGTCAGCATGGACGATGATCCACTGATTCCGGCCGCGACGAACTTCGCGATGGCAATGCCGACATTGGCCGCCAACGCGCCGTAGAGAACAATATTGTCGCGAATGCCGCCCCCCTTCGCCATGGATCAGCGCCTAGGGCCAAGAGCGGGCGGGAACGGAACCGGAGCCATCAAGATCATCATGGCGACGGCAATGATCCGCCATGGCAAAGGGTTCCGCCCGCCAACGTCCTAATCCTGGCGTACCACTCTTCGGTATCGGCTTGGGGCGCGCCGCAGCCGCTTAATCCTTGGATTTATGCTCGGGTTTGCCCTTGCGCTCGGTCGAGGCCATGTCCTCCAGTTCTTTTTCGCTCATCGACTCCACCATGGACCGGGATGCACCTTGAAGCTCGCTCTTGGGTGTGTCGCCCCGCTTGGCCGAAAGCGCTGCGCCGGCGGCTTTCTGTTGTGCGGCTGATTTCGCTGGCATGAACCATCTCCTGTGATCGCCCCTCTCCAACCGCATCAATGGACGAACCGCCACCTTGTTCATTGTGCCCTGACGAAACCCAACGCAATCACACAAAACCAGAGATAGTTAGTTAGCTAACTAAAAGTGACCGCAATTTTTCTTTTGTCGCTTTTGCTGTCTGCGTTCGTCAGCATGCCGTTATGGATCGAAAGCTCCCGCCTCTGGTTTGGCAATCGATGGACATCGCGATCAACCCGGAATGGCAGCGGCTTCTTCCCTATGCGCTGGGCGGGGCGGTCGTGCTGTTCCTCCTCTTCAACATCCCCTTCATCGGCCGCATCCTGCGCGCACTGCTTTCCATTGGCCTGCTCGCCATCGGCCTGCTCATCCTCGCCCAGCGCGCGCCGTTCGATCCCGCCCTGTCGCAGATCCAGTCGCGCCTGGGTCTGGCCGATCAGGAAACGCAGGGAAACACCGTGCGCATCCGGATGTCCCCGGACGGCCATTTCTGGGCTAGAGCCAGCATCAACGGTGTGCCCCGCCGCATGCTGATCGACAGCGGCGCCACCGTGACCGCGATTTCGCAAGGCACCGCCCGTGCCGCCTCCATCACCTCGCAAGACGGGATCGTCCCTGTCCTGATGCGCACCGCCAACGGCACCGTGCGCGTCGAAACGGGAACGATCGACCGGCTTGAAATCGGCGGTCTGGAAGCGCGCAATCTCAACGCCGTCATCTCGCCAGCCCTGGGTGACGTCGACATATTGGGCATGAACTTCCTCACCCAGCTTGCCTCCTGGCGGGTCGAGGGGCGCACATTGATCCTGGAGCCATCCGGCTCCGCCTCTGCCGCCGATTGAGGCGCCACGCCTCCCGGCGGCTTGCAAACATTGCGGAAGATCAAGCTATTTTAGATGCTGCTTTTCGCCCAAGGCTGATATGGGTGGGATATGACGACCGATGCCGCGCGCACCCCTGCTGCCTCCTCCTCCACCTGGAGCGAGGCGGAGCGTATCGCGGCGTTGAACAGCTATGCCATGATCGGCACGCCGGCCGAGCCGGATTTCGACGATCTGGTGCAACTGGCCGCCGACGCGTTCGCCGCGCCGATCGCCGTCATCACCCTGATCGCTGGCGACCGGCAATGGTTCAAGGCGCAGGTTGGTCTGGGCGTCCAGGACATGCCGCTGGATCTTTCCATTTGCACCCACGCCTTGTCGCACGACGATGTTCTGGTCATTCCGGATACGACATTGGATGATCGCGTCGCCGCCAACCCGCTGGTGACGGCCGACAATGGCCTGCGCTTCTATGCCGGAGCCTTGCTCCGCACGCCCAAGGGTATTCCGATCGGCACCCTGTGCGTGCTGGACCGCCAGCCCCGGCCCGATGGTATCACGCCGCAGCAGCGGCACCTGCTGACCGTGCTTGCGCGCCAGGTGATGACGCAGATGGAGTTGCGGCGCATCATCGCGCTTACTGATCGCCGCGCCGACGATTTGCGCAGTGTCGAGGAACGCTATCGCCTGGCCGGGCGCGCCACCAACGACGCTATCTGGGATTGGGACCTTCAGACTGATCAGGTTCAGTGGAACGAGGCGATCGAGCGCACCTATGGCTTTGACCTGGCCACGGTCGAACCGACCGGCGCATGGTGGATCGCGCACATTCATCCCGATGACCGGGATCGCATTTCCGCAGGCATCCACGACGCGACCGATAGCAACGCCATCCACTGGTCGGACGAATATCGCTTTGCCCGCGCCGACGGCGGCTATGCCCCTGTGCTCGATCGCGGCTTCATCATTCGGGATGCATCAGGCCGCGCTACCCGGATGGTGGGCGCGATGCTGGACCTTACCGAACGGCGCGATCGCGAGGTCGCGCTTCAGACCAGCAACGAACGGTTCGAGGCGGCGGTCGAGGCGATCGACGGCTATTTGTGGACCAATAGCGCGGAAGGGAAAATGCACGGGCCCCAGCCCGGCTGGGCCAAGCTCACCGGGCAAAGCCAGGAGGCCTATCAGGGCTATGGCTGGGCGGATGCGGTGCATCCACAAGACGCGCAACCCTCGATCGACGCCTGGGACGAAGCAGTCGCCGCACGCAAGATGTTCATTTTCGAGCATCGCGTCCTGTGCGCCGATGGCCAGTGGCGACGTTTCTCGATCCGCGCAGTGCCGATGTTCGATGCCGATGGCACCCTGCGCGAATGGGTCGGTATCCACACCGACGTCACCTTGCAGCGCGAACAGGAAGAAAGCCTGGCGGCCAACGAAATGCGGCTGCGGTTCCTGGATGATCTCAGCCGGGAAATCACCCTCGCCCATGACGCGGACGCGGTCATGGCCATCACCACCCGGATGGTCGCGACGCATCTGGGCGTATCGAATTGCGCCTATGCCGACATGGATGAGGATGGGGATGGTTTCACCATCCGCGGTGATTGGGCAGCCGCCGACTCCCCGTCGATTGTCGGCCATTACCGATTGCGGGATTTCGGCGCGATGGCACTGGAGCGGCTTCACGCCGGACTGCCGCTCATCATCAATGACAATGCGCGCGATCTGCCCGCACATGAAGCCCGGACATTCCAAGATATCGGGATTGCCGCGACAATCTGCCTGCCGCTGATCAAGGGCGGCCGGCTAACCGCATTGATGGCCATTCACGATTGCGTACCCCATGACTGGACCCCGTCGGAACTGCGGCTAATCGCATCGGTGGCGGAACGATCCTGGGCACATATCGAACGGGTGCGCACGACCGTCGCTCTGGCCGAACTCAACGCCAGCCTGGAAGAGCGGGTCGAGGAGCGGTCGCAACAATTACTCGCGGCCGAGGAAGCCTTGCGCCAAGCGCAGAAAATGGAAGCCGTCGGCCAGCTGACCGGCGGCATCGCGCATGATTTCAACAATATGCTGACGGGCGTCATCGGTTCTCTCGAACTGCTGCACCGGCATCTGGCCGCAGGCCGCGGCGATCGGGTCGCGCGCTATATCGACACGGCAATGACGTCGGCGCAGCGCGCCGCATCCTTGACGCAGCGCCTGCTCGCTTTTTCCCGCCGCCAGACGCTCGATGTCACGGCCGTTGCGGTCGGCGATCTCGTCACTGGCATGGAAGAGATGCTGCGGCGGACCATGGACGAAAATATCCGGCTGGAGGTCGATGTGGCGGGCGCGACCTGGCGCGCCAAGACCGATCATAATCAGCTGGAAAGCGCGTTGCTCAATCTCGCCATCAATGCGCGCGACGCCATGCCCCATGGCGGCACGCTAACGATCGCGGCGCGCAATGCGCCATTGAGCGAAGTCACCATGCCCGAAGCCGACGACATTGATGGCGGTGATTTCGTAGAGATCAGCGTTTCCGACACCGGCATGGGCATGAGCGAGGATGTGCTTGCCAAGGCGTTCGATCCGTTCTTCACCACCAAGCCGATCGGCGCGGGAACCGGCCTTGGCCTGTCGATGGTCTATGGTTTCGCGCGTCAGTCGGGCGGCCATGTTCGCATCTGCTCCGCCCCTGAACAGGGCACCACGATCCGCCTCCTCTTGCCCCGCCATGTTGGCGAAATAGAGCATAAAGACGATCAGGCCGTCGAAGTGCGTGTAGCCGAACCGGGCGAATGCGTGCTGCTGGTCGAAGATGATCCTTCGGTCCGGCTGCTGGTGTACGACGTGCTTGATGATCTGGGCTATGCCGTGTGGCAGGCGCCCGATGCTCAAACCGCCATCACACTTGCACAGACCATGCCGCGCATGGATCTGCTGATCAGCGATGTGGGGCTACCCGGCATGAATGGCCGTCAACTCGCGGATATCTTGCGGGGCGACCGCCCCGACCTGCGCATCCTGTTCATCACCGGCTATGCTGAACGGGCGACGGTGCGTAGCGAATTTCTGGGGCAGGGTATGGAGATGATCGCCAAGCCCTTCGCGATTGACGTCCTATCGGCCAAGATCCGCGAGATGATCGAGGCGCCCGCGCCTGCGGCCTGACCGCCGGTGAACCTATGGCCGCAGTTTCGGGTTTAAAGGGAATGCCCGGCCTTTCCTCCCCCGAACCCTATATCCTGTGGCTCACCGGTGCAGGCATTTTGATAACGCTCGTCGCATGGTTGCCGCTGGCCTTGAAGCGGCTTCCGCTGTCGCTGCCCATTATCTGCATGGGCGCTGGGGCCGCCATATTTCTTATCCCCCCCATCACCTTCCGGCCTTTGCCAACCATCCTGCCTGATATCGCGGAGCGGCTGACCGAGTTCGTGGTCATCATTGCCCTGATGGGGGCGGGGCTCAAGCTCGACCGGCTTTTCAGCTGGCGCAAATGGAATGTCACCTGGCGGCTACTGGGCATCACGATGCCGCTTTCGATCGCGGCGATTACCCTGATCGGCATCTACGGGCTTGGCATGTCCCTGGCCGTGGCCCTGCTGCTGGGCGCCTGTCTCGCGCCGACCGATCCCGTGCTGGCCGCCGACGTGCAGGTGGGGCCGCCCAAAAGCGGCGAAGAGGATGAGGTTCGGTTCGGGCTGACATCGGAAGCCGGATTGAATGATGGCTTGGCCTTTCCCTTCGTCAATCTCGCCATCGCGCTGGCCGCCGTCGCAGCCGGCTCCGACGAGCCTTGGCTCGGCAACTGGGTGCTGCATGACGTGCTTTGGGAAATCAGCGTCGGCCTGATCTCCGGCTGGATCATCGGACGCCTATTCGGCTGGCTGACATTCCATGTGCCCGCGAAAAATCGCTTGGCGCAAACAGGCGACGGGCTGATCGCACTGGCCGCGACGCTCCTGTCCTATGGCGCTGCCGAAATGGCGGACAGCTACGGATTTCTCGCGGTGTTCGTTACCGCCTTGACCCTGCGCCGTTCGCATCGGGATCATGATTTCCAGCGTGAGATGCATGCACTGACCGAACAGGTGGAACGGTTGGCGATGATGGTAGTGCTAATCCTCTTTGGTGGCGCGCTTGTCAGCGGACTGCTGGCGCCGCTTCAATGGATGGACCTGATGGCCGCGATCGCCATCATCCTTCTGGTGCGTCCTGCCGCGGGTCTCGTCGGCCTGATTGGCCTGCCCGCCCAAAGGAGCGAGAAGATGACGCTCGCCTTTTTCGGTATCAGGGGAGTGGGGTCTTTCTATTATCTCGCCTATGCGATCAATGCCGGCGGCTTTGGATCAGGGGAGCGTCTATGGGCGATCGTCAGCCTGGTCGTTCTGCTTTCCATCCTGCTGCATGGCCTCAGCGTCACGCCGATCATGCGGGCCATGGATCGGCAGCAAGGCCGCGATCCAGACGAACCATCGGTCTGAGGGGAAACTGTCTAACCTAGGTTTTATGGCGAATATCTCTCCGGAACGCAGCCTTGAGGCGGGGTGTTTATGAAAGTCAGGAGAGCAGCATGAAACTGGATTTCGATCCGTTCCTGGGAGCGTTCGCCGCCCCTTTCGCCGTGACGCGACCACCCTATGCTGTCTGGAGCGAAACCGATCGCCTGACCGACGTGCTGATGTGCCCGCCGCATTTCCTGGCGCCTGTTCCCTGCTGCGCCGTGACGCGCCGCAGTCTTTCACACGGGTTCGTCGCGAGCATCGACGAGGCGCAACGTCAGCATGCGGAGCTTGTTCGCGTGCTCCAAAGGTCTGGCGTGCGATGTCATATCCTAACGCCCGACCCCACCCTGCCGGATATGTGCTTCACACGGGACGTCGGCGTATCCACGCCCTGGGGAATGGTGGCGCTAAATCCGGCCATGCTTCACCGGCGGCCCGAAGTCGATCGGCTGATCCAGCATCTTGGCGCCTCCGATGCGCTTGTGCGAAACATTCGAGCGGGCACGATCGAGGGAGGTGATATTTGCGTCGCCCGCGAAGGACTCCTGCTGATCGGCATGTCGGGCGAACGCAGCACGGCCGCCGGGATAAATGACTTTTCCGCTCCATTTCGAGCTGCAGGCTGGGAGGTGCTCATTTGCCCCTTTCACGCCGACAATCTGCATTTAGACACCATATTCTGCATGGTCGACAGGGACGAGGCGATTGCCTGCGTCGATTTGCTGGACCCGGGCTTTCTGGCCGCTGTAAGGGCACGGGGCGTTTCCATCATAGCCGTGCCGGACAGCGCAGCTTCCACGCTGGATTGCAATATTCTTTCACTGGGGGACAGACATATTGTCGCGCGCACGGACGGCATCGTCGCGCCCATTCTGCGCGCCGCTGACTATGATGTGACCGAGGTCGATATTTCCCAGTTCGCAGCCTGCGGCGGCGGCATTCACTGTCTTACGCAGCCGCTGCGCCGAGCAACGTCATTAGAAAGGGAACGTTCAGGCTGAAGCGACGTTGTCGTCAGAACGAAGCAAGAACATTGGAACCGTAGCCGTGACCCAACCTCTCGACAATCCCAAACTCGACGAACATCCTGGCTCGAATGCAGAAAAGGATCCCGATGCCTGGGTGTCGGGCGATGACCCCATGACGGGCGCCCAGGCGTCCTATCTTACGACCCTGTGCGAAGAGGCGGGAGTCGAACCGCCCGCTGCCACGCTCAGCAAGGCGGAGGCCTCGAAACGGATCGACGCGTTGAAGGCGCAACTCGGCCGCGATTGACCCCCGCTAAGTTGGGGCCGGACCCGCATGCTGCCGCGGGGCGGCGCTGCGGCGTTCGATCCCCCTTCCGCGCATTGCGCGCTTCCGCCTCTATGCCTAGGGTCGGCGAATGATGTCATTCTGTTTGCCCGGTCGCATCGGAACGCGGACCCCCGCCTCTGGCTCGTCGACATTGGCGGGTTTTGTCAAAATGGACCAGAAGGGTCGCTGGTATGTCTGAGCGCGCTGTGCCGCCTTCTGACATACGACGCTATGGCGGGATAGAGCTTGGCGGCACCAAATGCATCTGCACGCTCGCATCAGGGCCAAACGAGATATTGGACCAGCGTACGATCCCCACTCGTTCGCCGGAAGAAACGCTGTCGGCAATAGTGATGGTGCTGCAGGATTGGCATGACGGCGAAGGGTTTGAAGCCTTGGGAATCGGGGCGTTCGGTCCGATCGATATCGACCCCGTTTCACCTAGCTATGGCCACGTTCTGTCGACACCGAAACCTGGATGGTCGGGCACTGACCTTGTTAGCGCGCTGACCAGGTCCTTCGACGTTCCCTGGGGATTCGATACGGACGTCAACGGCGCGGCCATGGCTGAGATTCGCTGGGGCAGCGGTCAGGGCCTGCGGGACTTTGCCTATGTCACCGTTGGGACGGGGATCGGCGTTGGCTTGGTCGTGCATGGTTTCCCGACGCGCGGCATCGGTCATAGCGAAGCGGGCCATATCCGCGTGCCGCTGATGGCTGGCGACGACTTTTCCAGTCTTTGTCCCTATCATGACGATTGCGTGGAAGGGCTCGCCTCTGGGCCCGCCCTCATCGCCCGGCTGCAAGGTCGATCCCTGGAACATATCGCGCGCGACGACCCTGTTTGGAATCCTATTATCGACAGTCTGGCCAAGATGCTTCATGCACTCGTCTACACCGCAGGACCGGTGCGCATCGCCATGGGCGGCGGCGTGCTGGCGCACCAGCCCCATCTCCTCGAAAGGATCGAGGGAGCGCTGCGCGGCAGCCTGAATGGCTATATGGCTCTTCCGATGGACGAGCCCTATATCGTCGCACCGGTACTGGGCAACCAGGCGGGGCCGTTGGGGACCATCGCCCTGGCCATAGCGGCTCAGGAAAAGGCTTTCACGTGACATCCCATCGACTGACCGCTCATATTGTCGAGAAGCCGTGGGGCAGGGAAGATATTCCCGAACTCTATGAAGCAGCTCCCGGACAGCGGATTGGCGAGGTCTGGTTTACCGGCCCGGACGATCGCCACCAGCCTCTGCTGATCAAATATCTGTTCACCAGCGAACGACTTTCGATCCAGGTTCATCCCGATGATGATCAAGCCCGCGCCCGAAACTTGCGCAGCGGAAAATCCGAATGCTGGTACGTGCTCGATACCCAGGGGGATGCCCAGCTGGGAATAGGCCTGGTCCGTCCTGTCAGCCATGATGGTTTACGGTCCGCTGCCCTGGACGGATCGATCGAGGAACTGATCGATTGGAGGCCGGTGCAGCCGGGCAGTTTCTACTATATCCCGGCGGGCACCATTCATGCGATCGGTGGCGGCATAGCCCTGGTTGAAATCCAGCAGAATAGCGACGTCACCTACCGCCTATATGATTATGGCCGTCCCAGAGGCCTACATCTGGAGGATGGCATTTCGGTGAGCCGGCCGGAACCCTATGCCTTAGAAGAACAACATGTACCGCCGGCGGCCGATCATGTCCTTCTCAAACCGCCTACCGCCCCATTCACGGTGGAGAGCAGGGTGGGGACGGCGGGCGATACCATCTGGTTCGAGCAGGCTGACACCTGGTTTACGCCAATTTCCGGATCCGGTACGATCGATGGCACGCCATGGCGTGCTGGCGAGTGTTGGTTGATCAATGGCCCGGCGCGGGTCAGGCTCGATACGGATATGCACGCCTTGGTCGCTAGACCCTGATATCAAGTATCAGCGGCGGCATAACGACTTTGCGTTCATTGAGGATGCGACACTCTGCTTATCCCGCGCGCTCGGGATAATCCTCCGGCCTGACTTTGCCGACCATCGGACGGTCCTCGACCTGTTCGGGCGGTTGGCCACCCGACGTGCGGGTGTCGGCCTGCTCATGCCCGGGCAGCGGATCTTTCAGGGGGCCTTCCGGCGTTTTTGCCATGTCCCCATTGTCGACTTTCTTGTTCGTCATCATGCCCTCTCCTACTCCTCGTCGGCGCTGCCCGGCTCTGCCATGCTCCGGTGCTGATCTGCGAGGATCGATGCGGGCGTCACATGCGCGGCGGCTGCCTGAACCTTGTTCTTCCATCCGGAAACAATATGCGCCTTGCCCGCCATCAACGCATCCCAACCATCCTGCGCGACTTTGGCCGGATCCGCTTTTTCGCGGGTACCCACCTCGGTATCGAGCATGCCGGCGCGGGCGAAGAATTGGGTATCGGTCGCGCCCGGCATCAGCGTCGTGATCGTCACGCCCTCTGCATCCTTGAGTTCGTCACGGATCGCATCGGCGAAATTGTTAATGAAGGACTTTGTGCTGTTATACACGGCGTTGAAACTGCCGGGGATAAAGCCGGCGATAGATCCGGTAATCAGGACTTTGCCCGCGTTTCGCTCGACCATTTGTCGCAGCGTCCTCTGCAACAGATAGACGGTGCCGGTGATATTAGTGTCGATCGAGCGTCGCCACTGGGCAACATCCTGTTCCAGAAAAGCATGTCCCGTGCCGGTTCCCGCATTGGCGCAGAGTAGATCCACCGAACGACCGCCCGCCGCCTGGATCAATTGGTCGACGCCTTGCAAAGTGGCAAGGTCGGCCTGAACCGATCGGACGTCGCCACCATGCTGCCGAAGCGCGTCGGCAGCCGCGTCGATCTGCGGTTCGTCTGCAACGACGAGCAGGTCATACCCCTCCCGCGCCGCGATTTTCGCCAGTTCCAACCCGATGCCGGTCGATGCGCCGGTGATGATCGCAAAGGGTTTCATGATTTGCGTCATGCTGTGGTCAGGCTGGCGAAATGGTCGATATGCTCCTGCACCACTTTGGCAACGGCGCTGGCAGTCTCCTTGAGTGCAGGGGTGTCGCCGTTACGGGCATAGCCCTGATGCAGCGCCAATGCGGCGTTATGAGCCATCCGTTGGTTTCGCACATAGACGCTGTCGAAGTTACCGGCGTCCGCGGTCTTGATCTCCTCAAGTATCTGCTGCTGGTCGGCCATCAGCGCGGGCGGCTGCACAGTGACGCCCGCCTTTTGAGCGGCGGCCTTGATGTCGGCGGTCGACTTTTGGTGCTGGTCGATCATCATCTGCGCGAAAGCGCGCACAGCCTTATTCTGGCTCTTTTCCAGCGCGATCTTCGAAGATTCGATTTCGAACAGGTCGGCAGCGCCCGCCTGGGCAACATAGCCGGCCGCGTCGGTAGGCGCGGCGACCGAGGCGTTCGGCATCATCACGCTGGCATTATTGCCGGCCATCATCATGGCGTCACCACCCGGCATTGCCGCATTGCCGGCAGCAGCGGTTTCGCCAGCGGGCTGCTGCTGACACGCAGCCAGCGCGAGGACTGGCAGCGTCAGGATCAGGGGTGTCATTTTCATTCTGCTTTTCCTCTCTTTCAAGCGGCCTGAGACAGGTCCATGCCGGGTTTCAACACGACCTTGGTCACTTCATTCTGCTTGTCATGAAACATGCGATAGCCCTCGGCCGCCTGTTCGAGCGGCATGCGGTGCGAAATGAGGAAGGTGGTGTCTATCTTGCCCTCCATGATCGCATTGAGGAGCCCGGGCAGATAATGCTGCACATGAGTCTGGCCAGTCTTCAGGGTCAGCCCCTTTTCCATGAATGCGCCAAGCGGAAATTTGTCCACAAAGCCACCATAGACGGCGGGCATGGACACCCGCCCGCCCTTGCGACAGGCCAGGATCGCCTGGCGGATCGAATGGGTTCGATCCGTACCCGTGAAGGTTGAGACCTTGATCTGGTCCCATACATTGTCGGCGAAGAAACCATGCGCTTCCAGCCCGACCGCGTCTATGCAGGCGTCGGGCCCGATGCCGCCGGTCATTTCCAGCAGCGCTTCATAAGTCTTTGTCTCTTCAAAATTGATCGTTTCGGCGCCGAAGCGCTTCGCCAGTTCAAGCCGATGGGGGAAATGGTCGATTGCAATCACGCGCTCCGCCCCCATCAAGAAGGCGGACTGGACGGCGAAAAGCCCGACCGGGCCGCAACCCCAGACAGCAACCGTATCGCCCGGTTCTATCTGCGCATATTCGGCAGCCTGCCATCCTGTCGGCAGGATATCCGACAGGAACAGGACCTTGTCGTCCTCCACTCCGTCCGGGATGACGATGGGCCCGACATCGGAAAAAGGCACACGGACATATTCAGCCTGCCCGCCGGCATAGCCGCCGGTCATGTGGCTGTAACCAAACAGGCCGGCCATCGGCTGTCCATAGGCGGCCTGGGCGATATCCTGATTGTCGGCGGGCAAACCATTATCGCAGGCGGAGTATTGGTGCTTCGAACAATGAAAGCACGACCCGCAAGAGATCGTGAAGGGCACGACGACGCGCTGCCCTTTGCGCAAGGTAGAGCCGGAACCGGTTTCCACCACTTCGCCCATGAACTCGTGACCCAATATATCTCCCGCCTTCATCGAGGGAATATAGCCGTCATAAAGGTGCAGGTCGGACCCGCAGATCGCCGTCGAGGTAATGCGGATGATCGCATCGCGCGGGTTCACGATTTCGGGATCGGGGACGCTATCGACGCGGACGTCATGCTTGCCATGCCATGTCAGTGCGCGCATCAGTTCATCTCCTCGGCCCGTTGCGCCTGAGTCCAAGCGCCGGTTGCCACCTCCCCCGTTTCCATCAATTGCTTGAACCGGCGAAGATCGCGGCGAACCTGGATCGCCGGCTCACGCTGAAACAGCTTCGCAATCACTTTACCCACGATGCCTGCAGGCGGATCGTAGAGAAGCGTCGCCGTAACCCAGGTGCCGCGGCCGCCCGGCGCATCGCGAAATTCGACGCGACCGCTGTTGGCGACGTCCGCATCTTCTTCCGAGGTCCAGGCGATAACTGCACCCGGCCTGTCCTCAGTGACGGCGGCAACCCATTCTACAGTGCGACCTGCCGGCGCTTTCACCGTCCAGCGGTAGCGATTGCCGCCCATCGGTTCGACCCGCTCCACATTTTCCATGAATTCAGGCAGTTGCGCCAGCGCGCGCCAATAGTCGTAAAGCTCTTGGCGCGGGCGGTTGATCGTGACGGTCTTGCCGACCAGGCTGTCACCCTTGGGCGCACGAATTTCTTCAGCGGCGGCCGCGGCCCGATCTGAATCTTTCGATGTGGTGACTGGTGCATCCCGATGCTGAATATCTGTGAGGTCCGTGCCCATGCTTCCGGCTCCTTGCTCAAAGCTATAGCGGTCAAGCGGCCGAAGGCGCCGGCCTGTTCCTTGCCGGCGCGCTAAAAGCTCAGAAAGCGGACCATCCTTAACATGCGTCAGTGGGCCAGGACGTCGGGCCGCGAACAGGATCGCCCAGACGTTCGTTTCAGGCGAAGCAGCGCGTCATGATCTGAACCAAAGACGGCGCGCGGTGGATGATTTGGAGGTAGGTATCGAGCATGGGTGATCATCCCAATTCCCGTGACGGTAAGGCTAAAACGCTGTCACCCCTTTTGCCTGAAGACGTCGAAAGGAATGCGGCAGCCCTGCTCGAAGCCTGTTGCAAGGCGGGGCTGACACTGGCGACGGCCGAAAGCTGCACCGGCGGCCTAATCGCTTCCCTCCTAACCGATGTGGAGGGTGCCAGCCATGCTTTCGACCGGGCCTTTGTCACCTATAACAAGGAGGCCAAGTGCGCGATGCTGGGCGTCCGTCAGGAACAATTGGCGGAACATGGTGCTGTGAGCGAACAAATCGCCGAAGCGATGGTGCGCGGCGCACTCGACTATTCAAACGCCGATGTGGCGCTTGCCGTCACGGGCTATGCCGGAGCGGCGCCGGACGGTCAGGAGGACGGCCTTGTCTACTTCGCTTGCATGCGGCGGGGCGGACTTCTCCGCCGCCATGTATCGCATTTCGGCGCTATTGGTCGTGTTCCTGTGAGGATAGGATCCGTGCGCGTCGCGCTGCAAATGATGAGGGAAGCCGTTGACCAGCCTTGAAAGATTTTTGCGCTTGCGCAGCCATGATATGGTTCGTCTTGCCGCGGCCACGCCCAAGGGGTCAGTAGGTGACGTCGCCGCCAATGCCGATCAGATCCTGATGCTGGCCCGCAGGGCGGCGGATCAGACGGCGGACCTAGTCCTTTTTCCTGAGCTCAGCCTTTCATCCTACGCGATTGATGACTTGCATCTGCAAGATGCGCTGCTGCAACGTGTCGAACAGGAAATTGGCCGAATCGTTGGGGAAAGCGAAGCGCTGCCCGCCATGGTGATCGGCGCGCCTGTCCGTCGCGGCGGGCAGATTTATAACTGCGCGCTGATGATCGCCGGGGGCAAATTGCTTGGCGTGGTGCCAAAAAGCTTTCTCCCCAACTATCGAGAATATTACGAAAAGCGGTGGTTTGCGCCAGGCGCCGGGATTATCGGGCAGGAAATTGATGTGGCTGGTGCGTGCGTCCCGTTCGGCACGGACCTGCTGTTCGTCGCGCAGGGACTGCGCGATTTCATCGTCCATGTCGAAATCTGCGAAGATTATTGGGCACCGCTTCCGCCTTCCACCATGGGCGCGCTCGCGGGGGCGCTGGTCCTGTGCAATCTATCAGCGTCCAACATCACGATTGGCAAGGCGCGCGACAGGGAATTGTTGTCGGCATCGCAGTCGGCGCGGTGTATCGCCGCCTACGCCTATTCGGCGGCCGGCGCAGGAGAGAGCACCACCGACCTCGCCTGGGACGGGCAAGCAATGGTGCACGAAATGGGCGAACTGGTCGCACAGTCCACGCGCTTCGACGATACGCCCGAATTGCTCTATGCCGACGTCGACCTGCAGCGCTTGCGGCTGGAGCGAATGCGCAACGGGACGTTCAACGACAGCCGGATGGCGGCAAGCCACCCGGATCAACGCTTCCGCCGCATTGGTTTTCCTCTCAACGCTTATGACGACGAGCGTGGATTGCATCGCGCCCTTCGTCGCTTCCCTTTCGTTCCGGCCGATCCGCGACAGCTCGATGCCGATTGTTACGAGGCCTTCAATATCCAGGTTGAGGGTCTGGTTACGCGTTATCGTGCCACGGCAGGTCGACATCTGGTCATCGGCATTTCGGGAGGGTTGGATTCCACCCATGCGCTCATCGTCGCGGCCAAGGCTTGCGACCGGATGGCGCTGCCTCGATCGACGATCCTGGGTTACACCATGCCCGGATTTGCAACGAGTGAGCGGACCAAAGACAATGCCTGGTCGCTCATGCGGGCTCTTGGCATCACGGCCGAAGAGATCGATATCCGGCCGGCGGCGCGACAGATGCTGACAGATATGCAGCATCCCTTTGCACATGGCGAACCCGTTTACGATGTGACCTTTGAAAATGTGCAGGCGGGGCTGCGGACCGACTATCTGTTTCGACTGGCAAACCAGCATGGCGGCTTTGTCGTGGGTACAGGCGACCTGAGCGAAATGGCTTTGGGCTGGTGCACTTACGGCGTCGGCGATCAAATGAGTCATTATGCCGTCAATAGCGGCGTACCCAAGACGCTGATCCAGTTTCTCATACGCTGGTGCATCGCGACCAACCAGTTCGACGAAGCCGCCGCGGTGATATTGGACGATATATTGAATACCGAAATTTCGCCAGAGCTGGTCCCAGCCGATGCGCAGGGTGGCATGCAAAGCACAGAAGACCGGGTTGGGCCCTATGCGCTCAACGATTTTTTCCTGCACCATATTGTTCGTGAGGGATTGCCGCCGTCCAAGGTCGCATTCCTAGCGTGGCACGCCTGGCGCGACAAACGCAAGGGAAGCTGGCCCCCCGCCTATCCCGAAGCGGCAAAGGTGAGCTATGACCTGGCGACAATACGCCGTTGGCTCGATAACTTCCTCTATCGCTTCTTCACGATCAGCCAATTCAAACGTTCCGCCATGCCCAATGGACCCAAAATATCCGCGGCAGGCGCGCTATCTCCACGCGGCGACTGGCGCGCGCCATCGGACGGCAATGCTCGCGTTTGGCTGGACGAACTAGCAGACGCTCTGGGTCCTGCTACGAGACGATCAACTTAAGGCAGGAAACGATCATCGACCATACGGCTGGCCCAGGGCGCCGGACGAAATTCTGCGATCCGGGTGAGGGCGCGCCAGTCGGGGATGTAAATATTGCGGCGGTGCCGACGGATGATCCCTTGCGCCTGCATTGCCCGGAGCGTGCGATTGACGTGAACCGTGGTTATGCCGGTGGCGTCGGCTATCTCCACCTGCGACATTGGGAGGGTAATCGAACAGCCATCCGCGCCCCCGCCAGGATGGCTGCGCATCACCAGCTCACATAACAAATAAGCTATCCGCGCCCGTGCTTCCCGCCGCCCAACGTTGGAAATCCACGCCCTGTAAATAGATATATCAGCAGCTATTTCACCGCAGATAGCCCGAAAGATGCCGATACGCCCCTGGCTAAGCGCCAGAACATCCTCCGTCTGCACGACCGCCACGCGAACGCGCGTAAGCGCCTGAACGAAATCCTCCGACGTCGCGGGCGGGGTTACAGGCAGGTTCAGAAAGTCCCCGGGCCCATGCATGCCGACTATATGGCGCATCCCATCAGCCGAGATGCGATGGCGATGTGCAACCCCCGACAACTGGACATGCCAGCCTATCATCACTTCACCTTCCTCGACGACATAGCCGCCGGGACCGACCAGCCGTTCCTGATGGGGTAGCGCCAGCAAGGCCTTCCGATCGTCCACGGAAAGCGGCGCGCGTCCTCCCAGCCGCTCGACGAGCGGCGCGAGCGCCTGATTATCCGCCATCATGCAGTAGCGGTTGCGCAGTGGCGGAGCGTAGCAAAAGATATATGATCGGCTTCGCAAATGCCCGCCCCGCCGATCGTGCGGTAGCGCCGGGCCGCGCCCGACCATCTATGCTGAGGCCATCCCCTTGGCCCCTCGTGGCATCCATTCCCTGTTATTGTCATGCCCTGTCATCTTGGTCGCGCTGTTCACTGATGCCTCTGCCGGCCGGGATCAAGGTTCCGGCGACAATCGGCACGTCACCTTGCGTCAGGCCAGGCCGTACCGACGCTAACATAAGCTAAATCACTGTAAATATTTACGTCCGCGCGTTTACACCTGATCATGAGGTCCCAGCGCCGCAAGGTCACGCAGCGCACCCAAGTCGGGAATGCGAAGCCATTTGGAATGGAATTCCAAGACACCTTTGGCGCGCATGGATTGAAGCGTGCGGTTGACGTGAACCGCCGTCAGACCCGTGGCATCGGCAATGTCCGTCTGCGTCAGCGGAAGCGCGCATTGCTGCCCATAGGCCAGCCCTGCCCGGCGCATGCGCTCGAACAATTCCAGCAGAAGATGCGCGAGCCTTTCGACCGCGGTCTTGCGACCCAAGCTTACCAGCCAGCCCGACTGTCTCTCAATACTTTCCGCTAACTGCGCTCCCATGCCCTTGGGCCGATCTAGGGTATGTATGTCGCCCAGTGGCCGTCGCACGGCGCGAACATTCGTGAGGGTAACCACAGCATCACGACAAACATCCGACAGCGGCCATATCGCGTCGCAATGGTCCCCGGGCAGATAAAGCGCAGTAATCTGGCGGCGTCCATCGGAAAGCAGGCGATGGCGACAAGCCCAGCCTTCCAAGATTTCGTACAAAGCCTCAGGTCGCTCATTCTCCCGCGCTAAAAACTGATGCGGACGGAAGAAGACCAGATCATCGCTCGGCGCTATTTGGCTCAACATGGGCTTCTCCTGGAAAAGCCCCCCGAACCGTCAATCTAGCGAACAACGCACCAACTCGGATTCACATATGTTTTCAAACGTCAAAAATGCGTCCGGTCGTGCCTCAGGTTGCTTGAACCGGCGTTCAAGGGCTGTGAAATGATGCTCGGCTTCCACCCAGGTTAATTATGGATGGAACAGGGCAAGCCTTTAAGTTGCTTATCCCGTCAGGAGGTGCGGCATGCACGATGACGAGAAATCTAGGGGTCATTATACCCATCTGCAGCGCGATCAGGATGCCGACGAGGTTCAGGACGCAGCCGAGGACATCGATCAATTGGCGCCGCTGGTCAATGTCGAGCCGGGAAGCTGAACCATGACGTTCAAGACATCAGAAGACAAGGCGCAGCCGCCCTTCTTGCCGCGAGATATGAAGCATGTCTGGTGTGAGCGCGCGGTCGATACCCAATATTGGACGCAATATTTGGGGACCAGCAGGGCGGCGCTGGAAGAAGCGATCGAACGGGTGGGACACAACATAGGTGCGGTCAAGGCGTATCTCGACAGGCACCGGGGCCGACCTGCCTGATCGGTCCAGAACCGACTAAAACATCGGATATTGTGGATAGCCATGACCGTCTATCACCTTCATCTCTTTAATGACGATGATGTCTTGGATGAAGAGGGGCAGGAATTTGCTGACCTGGATATGGCGGAGCGAGAAGCGATCAGAAATGCGCGCGACGTTATCGCCGAACATGTCCGACATGGCCACCCGATCAACCTTAATCATCGCGTAGAGATTACCGACGCGGATGGAACCATATTGAAAGTCGTGCAATTTGGCGATTGTGTCTGTTTCGCACGCTAACGCCGCTATGTCGGTCGCGTTTGCAGTGATGTAGCCCCTGCGGTAAAAGCAGCTTTCGGAGCCACATCTATGTCTGCCCATCAATCGCTTAATTTGTTCGTCCGAAAACTGTCCGAACGGTCGTGCCTTAACGAGGAAGAACGGCGCGCGGTGTTGGAGTTGGAAGGACAGGAAGTTGAATATGCTCCTCATCGCGACATTGTGCGGCCAGGGGAACTGACGGATTTCTGCTGCTTGATCATATCAGGTATGGCGGCGCGATTTGGCCAACTGCCCGACGGTACGCGGCAGATCACGGCCGTGTACATCCCAGGCGATATGTGCGATCTATATTCGTTGATGCTTCCCAAGGTCGAATGGGCGTTGCAGGCCTTGTCCAGCCGCCTGGTTTTGCTGAAGGTGCCCCATCACAAGATGTTGCACATTGTTCATGCCTATCCAGCGGTCGCCGAAGCCTTTTGGCGCGACTGCGTTGCGGACGCATCCATCCTGTCGCAATGGGTGGTGAACATCGGGCGGCGCGACGCCCTGATGCGCACGGCGCACCTGTTCTGCGAATTGGGGTTGCGGATCGAAATCGCCGGGCTGGGACACCGCACGGCGTTCCAACTGCCTGTTATTCAGTCCCAGATGGCCGACGCCCTGGGCATCACGCCGGTGCACATGAACCGCGTCATCCGCGCGCTACGTCAGCAAGGCTTGTTATTGGTTCAAGGCCGCGACGTCCAGGTGCCCGACTGGAATGCGCTTGCCCAGGCAGGGGGTTTTGAGAGTGGTTACTTGGCGATCGACCAGCGGTGGCGCAGGCTTGATTAACGCTGTTCCCGACAACGAAGGGGACAGAAGCGCGTAATTAATCCAGACCCGCGCGAGCCAGCAGCCTGCGTGCCTGCAGAAGATGCGGCGCATCGATCATGCGGCCGTCTAATAACAGAACCCCCGCATCGGGGGATTGGGCAAAAGCATCAATGACCGCACGAGCATGTTTTACTTGCTCTGCGGACGGCGTGAAGGCGGCATTGATGATCGGCACCTGCACGGGATGGAGCGCCATCATGCCGGTGAATCCGTCATATGCGCCGCGCGCAGCGTAAGCCTCCAGCCCTACGTCGTCCCGGATAGAGGGATAGACGGTTTCGATCGCGGCAACCCCGGCCGCATGCGCACCGAACAGGGTAAGATTGCGCGCCATTTGATAGGGGTTGGTATAGCGACCATCATCACGGCGACTACTGACCGCACCAATCGCGGCCGGCAGATCCTCTGCGCCCCAGGTGAGACCGCAAAGGCGATCGGATACCTCGCCATAGCTGGCAAGACCGAACACGGCGCGCGGCGTTTCCGTGGCGATCGGCAGGATTTTGACATCCGGAGCCAGGCGCGCGGCGAGCGCGCCGACCGTTTTGGCACTCTCGCTTTTGGGCAGCATGACGCCGTCACAGCCTGTCAGACATGCCAGGTCGTCAGTCAACATCCCGCTATCCAGGGGATTGATACGGACCAACCGAAGAATTGGGGATGGCGTCGCCAGATAGTCAGCTACCGCCGTTCGCGCCTTGTCCTTGGCCTTGGGCGCGACGCTATCTTCCAGATCGAGGATGATGGCGTCCGCGCCGCTGTCTCCTGCTTTGGCAAAACGCTCCGGGCGGTCCCCCGGAACGAACAACAAAGAGCGCATTCTCATGCCGGCCGCCGGTGGAGAAGCGCAGTGCGCAGGCATTGGCAAACGACGTCGTCCCGCTGATTGAGCAGTTTGTGACGGAACGTCACCAGCCCTGCATCAGGCCGGGATTTGCTATCGCGCAGTTCGACGATTTCGCTTGTGGCGCGCATCGTGTCGCCGATGAATACGGGTTTGGGCATGACGAGCTTATCATAGCCCAAATTGGCCACCAACGTGCCGAGCGTTGTCTCGCCGACCGACAAGCCGATCATTAGCGAGAAGGTGAAGGTGCCGTTGACGAGAATCTGACCAAATTCGCTCGCTCGCGCTGCCTCTGCATCGATGTGCAGCGGCTGCGGGTTATGGGTCATGGTCGAGAATAGCAGATTGTCGGTTTCCGTCACGGTGCGACGGATGGGATGATCGATCCGATCGCCCACCTGCCACTCATCGAAATAGCGCCCGCTCATGCTGTATTCTCCTTGGGCATTATACGCACCAGCAAGGTGCCCTCCTGCACCTGCGCGCCTTCCTCATGCGGTAGGTCGTCGACCGTGCCTTCAAAAGGAGCGGTCAGGCCATGCTCCATTTTCATCGCTTCCAATGTCACCAGTTTCTGGCCCTTCGCCACAACGTCGCCACGCGCTACATCAACGGCGATGATACGGCCGGGCATGGGGGCCAGAATCGCACCGTCGCCCGCCGCGGCCGCGCCCGCGCCGACAGCGCGCCATGGCGTGATCTGCCAGCTGCGTCCCTGTTCGGTAACGAGCAGGCGGGCGAGCGGCGTCCGGGTTGGCGTCGTTCCTGATGCCCGTACCTCCGCGTCCACGCTATGTCCGTCGACGAGAATGCGGGCGGTGCTGTGCGCAGGGGCATTGAGGCGAAAACCTGCAAGCGTGCCCGCGCCACCCACGGATGCAGCGGCGCGCGCCAGGGCAGCAGTGCCAGGCAAGGTCGCGGGCATCAGCCCTTCGCCTTCCCGCGCGATCAGCCCGGTGTCGACCTCCCCTGCGGCGAAGTCCGGGTTGTGCAATGCCTTGACTAAGAAGCCCGCATTGGTGCGGAGCGGCCAGACCACAGACCGGTCGAGCGCATCGGCCAAGGCGATGCGCGCGGCGTTACGGGTGTCGCCATGCGCGATCATCTTGGCGATCATGGGATCGTAGAAGGGGGATATGGTGGCGCCCTGAACCACGCCGGTGTCTACACGGACGCTGTCGCCCAAATCGAAAGCGTCGAGGCGACCGATCGAAGGCAGGAAGCCCTTGGCGGGGTCTTCGGCATAAAGGCGCGCTTCCATCGCCCAGCCGGATATGGACAGTTGATCCTGCGAGCGCGGCAGCGGCTCGCCCGACGCCACGCGCAATTGCCATTCGACCAGATCCTGGCCGGTAATGGCTTCGGTCACAGGATGTTCGACCTGAAGACGGGTGTTCATTTCCATGAACCAGATACGGTCCGCCCGCAGTCCTGCGGACGCGTCGGCGATGAACTCGATGGTGCCAGCACCGACATAATCGACTGCTTTGGCCGCGCGAACGGCCGCGGCACACAAGGCTTCCCGCGTGTCCGGGTCCATGCCGGGCGCGGGTGCTTCCTCGATCACCTTCTGGTGGCGGCGCTGAAGCGAGCAATCGCGTTCGAACAGATGGACGATATTGCCGTGGCGATCGCCGAATATCTGCACCTCTATATGACGGGGGCGCTGAATATATTTTTCAATGAGAACATGGTCATTGCCGAACGAAGACGCCGCCTCGCGCTGGCAGGACAGCAGCGCGTCTGCAAACTCCTCGGCCCGGTCGACCAGCCGCATCCCCTTGCCCCCGCCGCCGGCCACCGCCTTGATCAGCACGGGGTACCCGATCTGCGCGGCTTCCTTCGCCAGATGCGCAGGATCCTGATCCTCCCCCAGATATCCTGGCGTCACGGGCACACCAGCATCGGCCATCAACGCCTTGGCCGCGTCCTTGAGGCCCATGGCGGTGATGCTGGACGGGTCGGGGCCGACCCAGACAAGGCCTGCGTCCATCACGGCCTGCGCGAAGGCCGCATTTTCCGACAGGAAGCCATAACCCGGATGGATCGCATCCGCGCCAGCGTCACGCGCGACCGCGATGATGCGATCACCCAGCAAATAGCTTTCCCGTACCGGCGCGGGACCGATGCGAATGGCTTGGTCCGCCGTTGCAACATGGAGCGCCTGGGCGTCCGCGTCGGAATAGACGGCGATGGTGCGAATGCCGAGCCGACGCGCGGTGCGGATGATGCGGCAGGCGATCTCGCCGCGATTGGCGATAAGAAGAGTGCGGATCATGGCCATTACATCCGGAAAACGCCGAACGAAGGGCGTTCGGCCATGGGAGCGTTGAGCGTGGCGGCAAAGGCAAGGCCAAGGACATCGCGGGTCTGGGCGGGATCGATGATTCCGTCATCCCACAGCCGCGCTGTGGCATACCAAGGATTGCCTTCATCCTCATATTTGCGCCGGACCGGGTCCTTGAAGGCTTCGGCTTCTTGCGGCGTCCATCGCCCCGCATCGCGGTGAACGGTGGCCAGCACCGATGCCGCCTGCTCCCCACCCATCACGGAAATCCGGCTATTGGGCCAGGTGAAGAGGAAGCGTGGCCCATAGGCGCGGCCGCACATGCCGTAATTGCCCGCGCCGAAACTGCCGCCGATCAACACGGTGATCTTCGGAACGCTTGCTGTGGCGACAGCGGTGACGAGCTTGGCGCCATGTTTGGCAATCCCTTCGGCTTCGTAGCGACCGCCGACCATGAAGCCCGAGATATTCTGGAGGAACAGCAGCGGAATACGGCGCTGACAGGCCAGTTCGATGAAATGCGCGCCCTTGACCGCGCTTTCGCTGAACAGCACGCCATTATTGGCGAGAATCGCGACCGGCATGCCCCAGATATGGGCAAAGCCGCAGACCAGGGTGGTTCCGTACAGCGCCTTGAACTCGTGAAATTCGCTGCCGTCGACGATGCGGGCGATGACTTCGCGCACATCATAAGGTGCGCGCACATCCTGTGGCACGATGCCGTATAGCTCGGCGGGATCGTGGAGCGGCGGCACCGGATCGCGCAGGTTGACCCCCGGCGTCGGCTGCGGAGCCAGGGTCGATACGATGTCGCGCACGATGCTGAGTGCATGATCGTCATCGTCGGCGACATGATCGACGACGCCGGACTTGCGACCATGGAGGTCGCCGCCGCCCAGATCCTCGGCACTGATGACTTCACCGGTCGCCGCCTGCACAAGCGGCGGGCCAGCCAGAAAGATCGTGCCCTGGTTGCGGACGATGACGCTTTCGTCGCACATGGCCGGTACATAGGCGCCGCCGGCGGTGCAACTGCCCATGACGCAGGCAATCTGCGGGATGCCGCGCGCCGACATTTGCGCCTGATTATAGAAGATGCGGCCGAAATGATCGCGGTCGGGAAACACGTCCGCCTGGTGCGGCAGGTTCGCGCCACCGCTGTCGACCAGATAGATACAGGGAAGATTGTTTTCGAGCGCAATTTCCTGCGCGCGCAAATGCTTCTTCACCGTCATCGGGAAATAGGTGCCACCCTTCACCGTCGCATCATTGGCGGCGATCATCACCTGCCGGCCATGGACCCGGCCGATACCCGCGACGATGCCGGCCCCGGCAACGTCGCCACCATAAAGACCATTGGCGGCAAGCTGGCCGATTTCGAGAAAGGGACTGCCCGCATCGAGGAGATTTTCCACCCGGTCGCGGGGCAGAAGCTTGCCCCGGCCGACATGCTTGTCCCGCGCCGCCCGGCCCCCGCCCATCGCCGCTGCGGCCACATCCACACGCAACTGATCGGCAAGCGCGCGGTTGTGCGCAGCATTGTCGGCAAAGCCAGCGCTATCGGGCGATAGCGCGGTTTCGATGACGGGGCCGCTCATTGGCCGTTGCCGATCAGTTCGCGACCGATCAGCATGCGGCGCACTTCATTGGTGCCAGCGCCGATGTCCAGCAGCTTTGCGTCGCGCATATAGCGTTCGACCGGCCAGTCTTTCGTATAGCCCGCGCCGCCCAGCGCCTGCACCGCTTCGAGCGAGACCCGAACCGCATTTTCGCTCGCCAGCAGGATCGCGCCCGCTGCGTCAAAGCGCGTGGTCTTGCCAGCGTCACAGCTCCCGGCGACGGCATAGACATAGGCGCGAGCGGAATTGAGCGCGACATACATGTCCGCGACCTTTGCCTGCATCAGCTGGAAGCCGCCGATCGGCTGCCCGAACTGCTTGCGTTCGCGGACATAGGGGATGACCGTGTCGAGACAGGCCTGCATGAGGCCAAGCTGAATACCCGCCAGCACCGCGCGCTCATAGTCAAGGCCGCTCATCAGCACGCCTACGCCACCGTTGAGCGGACCCATGATATTGTCGTGGGGCACTTCACAGCCGTCGAACACCAGTTCGGCTGTCGGCGAGCCGCGCATGCCGACCTTGTCGATCTTCTGCCCGATCGAAAAGCCGGGCATGCCCTTTTCGATCAGGAAGGCAGTGATGCCGCGGCTGCCTTCGCCGGTCTTGGCATAGACGACTAGCGTATCGGCGTAGGGGGCATTGGTGATCCAATATTTTGTGCCGTCCAGAACATAGCCGCTGTCGGTTTCGCGCGCCTTGAGCTTCATGGAGACGACGTCTGACCCGGCGCCGGCCTCCGACATGGCGAGGCTGCCGACATGCTCGCCAGAGATCAACTTCGGCAGATATTTGGCCTTTTGATCGTCATTGCCCCAGCGGCGGATCTGGTTGACGCATAGGTTGGAATGCGCGCCATAGCTAAGGCCGATGGAGGCCGATGCGCGGCTCACTTCCTCGCAGGCGATGACATGCTCCAGATAGCCAAGGCCAAGGCCACCCCACTCTTCCTCGACCGTGATGCCATGCAGGCCCAGTTCCCCCATGGCGGGCCAGAGTTCATCGCGGGGAAACCAATCTGCCGCGTCGATGCGCGCGGCGAGCGGAGCAATCTTGTCAGCGGCGAAACGTGCCGTGGTGTCGCGGATCATGTCGGCATTGTCGCCAAGCGCAAAATCGAAATCGGGCGTCACGGGCCTCTCCTTGGTATCTGCTTTGAACGCCGACATAGCATCTGGCGATCCCGCTGAGAAATTGACGCCGCCATATGCACAGCATAGATGACGTCTATGATCGAACGCTATCTGATCCACTATTTTCTGGCGGTGATGGATCATGGTAATTTCTCGCGCGCGGCCCAGCAATGCCGCGTGTCGCAGCCGACCTTGTCGGTGGGGATCGCCAAGCTGGAAGCACTGGTCGGCCATGTCCTGTTTCACCGGACAAACCGCCGCGTCGAACTGACCAGCGCGGGCGCCGCCTTTGCGGTTCATGCAAGACGCATCGAGGCCGAATTTTCCCGCGCAACGCAGGCGATGGCGATGGAACAGCCCGGCAAGCTGGTGCGGATCGGTCTGGTATCGACCCTGCCGGGGCCTTGGGTGGAGGCGGCGACCCGTGCCGCCTGTTCCGTTGATGGCGAACGCATCGAAATCGTCGAAGGGCGGATGCGCGACCTGATGCCCCGGCTCGAACGCGGGCGGATCGACGTTGCGCTGGGCGTTCTCGATAGCACGGCGGACGACGCCGACATGCTGTTTGAGGAAGGCTACGCGCTTGCAATGGCAGCCGACCACCCACTAGCCGGTCAAGCGACATTGAACGCTGAGCAGGTCGCCGCCGCAGAAATGATCGTAAGGCGCAACTGCGAGGCGTTGCCCCATGTCAGCCGATTCTTCACTCGGCGGGGCGTGCGCCCCTTCTTTGCGGCGCGCACCGCCGACGATGCGCGCGCGGTCGCCTTCGTCAAGGCAGGGCTCGGCATCACCGTCATGCCGCGCTGCTTCGCACAGGCAGGCATAGCGATGCCGGCGCTCGCGGGTTTCGACCAGCGGCGGCGCGTCGGCCTGATCGCCGATCCGGCCGTACGCGGAAGAATCAAGGATAGCGAAGGGTTGCGCCGTTTTACCGAAACGATCCGGGAATTAGCGGACCAGATGGTGGCCCCTTCGCGCTGACGGGTCAGTCGCTGGGCTATCCTGTCACTCCAATGGTTCACCATCCCAGGTTTCCGTGTCGATCTGTGCCTGGGGGCCCTTGGCGTAGCGAGGACCCGAAACAGCTTCGAACGTGAACAGTGCATCGACCGCCGCCAGCGCGTCGGTGGGGATATCCAGCGTCAGCGTCGCCAGGTCCTCATCAAGATGCGCGGTGCTGGTCGTGCCGGGGATCGCCACGATGTTCGGGCGGCGGGACAGGACCCAGGCCAGGCTGAGTTGCGCCATGGTGCATCCCGCCGCTTGCGCGATTGTGCGAAACCGGGCTGCCAGGCCCAGATTATGGTCGAGGTGCGGGGGTTGGAAGCGGGGCATGGCGTGCCGGATATCCGCTTCATCCACGCCACCGGGACCGACGCCCCCAGCAAGCACGCCGCGCGCCAAAGGGGAAAAGGCCACGAACCCGACGCCGAGTGCGACGCAGGCATCGAGCACGGCGACTTCGGCATTACGGGTCCAGGGAGAATATTCCGTCTGCATTGCGGCAATGGGATGGACCGCATGAGCGCGCCGCAAGGTCGCAGCCGACATTTCGGACAGGCCGATCGCGCCGATCTTGCCGGCGTCGACCGCTCGAGCCAGCGCACCGACCGACTCCTCGATCGGCACATTTGGATCAAGCCGGTGCAAATAATAGAGATCGATATAGTCGACGCACAGGCGGCGCAGCGAATCTTCCAGCGTTGCCGCGATGGCATCGGGTGATCCATCCAGGCCGCGCTGCCCACCCTTGCCGCCCAATACACATTTGCTGGCCAGCACGAAGTCGCCGCGCCGATCCATCAGCGTGCGCCCCAGCAATTCCTCATTGGCGCCGAAACCGTAAAGCGCGGCGGTGTCGAAAAAGTCGACGCCTTTGTCGAGCGCATACCGCAACAGCCGTTCAGCGTCGCGCGGATCGGGGCGGGGCAGATAGGCGTGGCTCAGATTCATACAGCCAAGGCCGATCGCCGAAACGGTGAAGGGGCCAATGGAGCGGGGCGATGGCGCGATGGTCATAGGCGATGCGGATCCTGTGTCGATTGGGGGACATGGCCGCCAATAGGCCCGTGCATCGGCCGGTGCCAGCTTGAGACGCACTACCCGGCACGATTTTGCTTGGGTCAGGCCTGATCATGACCCACAAAGGACCAAATCGCGGGCACCAGGGAGGATGACATGACGGAATTTGACGGGAAGGTCGCCAAGCAGGCCAAGGACTTTCCGCGCAAGGTGCTGGACCTGTTCGACGCCTATGTTCATGGGTCGCTGGACCGTCGAGGCTTTCTTACTCAATGCGCGACCCATGTCGGTGGCATGGTGTCGGCCACAGCGGTGCTGGCGGCGCTCAGCCCCGACTTCGCGCGCGGGCAGGTTATTGCGGCGGACGATCCGCACGTTGACACACGCTGGATAGAGGTGGAATCTCCGCAGGGCTACGGCAGAATCCGCGCCTATGTCGCCCGACCGGCTGACAAGGCAGACGCGGCGCTTCCGGTTGTCGTCGTGGCCCATGAGAATCGCGGACTGAACCCGCATATCGAGGATATTGCGCGGCGGCTTGCGCTGGAAGGCTTCATGGCTGTCGCCCCTGACGCGCTGACGACACTGGGCGGCTATCCGGGGGACGAGGACAAGGCGCGGGAGATGTTTGCGACATTGGATCGCACCAAGATTGGCGAGGACTTCGTCGCGGCCGCCAATCACACGCAAGGAATGGCGGGCGGCAATGGCCAACTGGCGGCGATCGGATTCTGTTTTGGCGGCGGCATCGCCAATCTGCTCGCAACCCGCCTGCCCGGCCTCAAAGCGGCGATCCCATTTTATGGCAGCCCGCCGCCGCTGGAGGATGTACCGAACATCAAGGCGGAATTACTGATCCATCATGCCGGCAATGACGCGCGCATCAACGCGACATGGCCCGATTACAAAGCGGCGCTCGGCAAGGCCGGGGTTCGCTATCAGGCCTTTGTCTATGATGGCGTCGAACATGGGTTCAACAATGATACCACGCCGCGCTTCGACAAGGCCGCCGCCGACCTGGCCTGGGCTCGGACGCTCGAATTGCTGCGCCGAACTCTGGGCTGAAAGCGCTGTCGCATCGGCCCCTTGAACATCGCAACATGACGGGGCAGGAACCCGAAGGCGCAGCCGATGATTGTAGGTGCGTCACGACAGAGGGGTTTCAGGTGCACGACGAACGGACAGATGAAAATGGGTCGCAGGCTTCCGGCGAGCCTGCAGGCGATCTGCCCGATCCGACATCTTTCAGCCCCACAGGCAACAGGCCGACCCATCATTGGAAGCGGTCCACAATAGCCGAACCGGGCCTGGAACAACGGGGTACGGTCTTCTTCGCAGCGTTGCAAATGACGCGCATGCCGATGATCCTCACCGATCCACGGCAGGACGACAATCCGATCGTGTTCGCCAACAAGGCCTTTCTGGACCTGACGGGTTATGAAGAAAGCGAAATCGTCGGCCGCAACTGCCGGTTCCTGCAAGGGGCCGACACGGACCGTGGGGCGGTATCGGACCTGCGCGAAGCGGTGAAGCACCGTGAGGCGATTTCACTCGAAATCCTGAACTATAAGCGCGATGGCACCGCCTTCTGGAACGCCGTCTTCATTGCACCCGTATTCGACGATCATGGCGACCTCATTTATTTCTTCGCCAGTCAGCTGGACGTCACGCGACGACGGTCATCCGAACAATCCTTCCGTCAGGCGCAGAAGATGGAGGCCATCGGCCAGCTAACCGCCGGTCTGGCCCATGATTTCAACAATTTGCTCCAGATCGTCACGGGCAATATCGAGCTTGTCCTGACAGGAGATCTGGACGACCGGCAGCGCCGGTTGCTGACCAACGCCGCGCGGGCCACCGACCGCGGCACAAAGCTGACGCGGCAGTTGCTCGCCTTTGCGCGCAAGACGCGGCTCGAACCCAAGCGGATCAACCTTAATGACCTGATCCATGAATTTGGCGATCTCATAGACAACACCGTCGGCGCGCAGATCCGGCTGGTCACGGCGCTGGAGCGACGGCTGCCCGACGTGCAGATCGACCCTTCCCATCTGGAAATGGCGTTGCTCAACGTGCTGCTCAATGCCCGCGACGCCATGCCCGATGGCGGCACCGTCACCATCGCGACGGAATTATGGAAGCTAAACGGCAATGCAGCGGCGCACCAATTGCCCGAGGGCGATTATGTAATGCTGAGCATCAGCGACGAAGGCACCGGCATGAGTGAAGATGTCCGCCGCCGCGCCACTGAGCCTTTCTTCACGACCAAGGGGCAGGATCGCGGCACCGGCCTTGGCCTGGCGATGGTGCATGGCTTCGTGCAGCAATCTCTCGGTCGGCTGGAGCTGGACTCGGTGGCGGGCGAGGGGACGACCATCCGGATGCTGTTCCCGGTGGCGATCGGCGAGGCCGACCGTTTCTCTCCCCCTGCCCTCCCAAGCGCGATGCGGCGCGCGTCAGCTCAAGGCACCGAGACCATCCTGCTGGTCGAGGACAGCGATGATGTCCGCGCGCTGGCCGCTGAACAGCTGAGCGCACTGGGCTATAAGCTCGTGTTGGCGAGCAGCGGCGAAGAGGCACTGGAGCTGTGGGACAAGCAGAAGATCGACCTCTTGTTCACCGACATCGTCATGCCGGGCGGGATGAGCGGTCTGGAACTGGTCGAGAAATTTGTTGAGTTGGCCCCGGACATCCCGGTTCTCATGACCACCGGCTATAATGAAGATCTGGTTGCCGATATTCCCCGCGGCACGTCGCTGGACGTCATCGGCAAACCCTACCGCCGGGAGGAACTGGCGGATCGCGTTCGCATGGCGCTGGACCGGCGTTTGGAAGGCCCGCGCACACAGGCGCGGGATTTCCCTCACAAAGAAGGATAGAACGCCAGTGCGTAGCTGAGATAGTGTTTCGCCCAAATTCGCATTTCGATTTTGTTAGATTATGTTGCAGCGCAGCGTTGGACCTTGCGCGGATCATTTGTCAGTTTAAGACCTGCCGCCAAGGATTTTCGAAAGGGTGCATTTGGCTGGGGAGCGTCTTGGCCTGCGGCAAGCGGCCGCGTGGCTTACGGAAATAGTCGGGCCTGACAAGGGCTATGTGAATGTCGGGATCGTCTATACATTGGCGATCACGCTCCTGTCGCTCGCCACCCCTATTTCCGTCCAGCTGCTGATCAATTCGGTAGCGCGCACGGCATTGGTTGCGCCCCTATGGATCCTGTCCGGCGTCCTGCTGGTGCTCTTGCTGCTGGTGGCTGGGTTAAGCGCTTTGCGCGTCTATTTGCTCGCCATGTTCGAACGGCGCATTTTCGCGCGGGTCGTTGCGGAGGTAACGGTGCGCGCTGTCCATGCGCAAAACCCCTTCTTCGCCGACGAAAGCCGGGGCAGCCTGTTCAATCGCTATTTCGACATGGTCGTAGTGCAAAAAGCGGTGCCGAGCCTGGTGATCGGTGCCTTCACGATCATCCTGCAAGGTGCCGTCGGTCTGATCGTCACGAGCTTCTATCACCCCTTTTTCCTGGCGTTCAACATCATCCTGGTGGGTGTGTGTCTGCTGATCTGGCTGGTCTGGCGCCACGGCGCGATCACCGGCGCGGTCGGCGTGTCCCACGCCAAGCATGAGGCCGCGCATTGGCTCGAAAGCGTCGGCGCATCGAACGGCTTTTACAAGTCGGCACGGCATCTCGACTTCGCGATGGATCGGTCGGAAGCAGTCACAGCCAATTATGTCCGGGCGCATCGTCATTATTTCCGGTACAGTTTCGCGCAAGCGCTGGGCTATTTCCTGGTCTATGCCTTTGCCGCCGCCGCGCTGCTGGCGTTGGGCGGCAATCTGATCCTGGCGGGCCAGCTGTCGATCGGCCAGCTGGTGGCGGCGGAGTTGATCCTGTCGGGTGTCTTCTACGGCATTTCGCAACTTGGGTGGTATCTCGACACCTTCTACGATCTGGTCGCCAGTTCAGAAGAATTGTCCCAGATTTTCGCCATTCCCCAGGAACCGGCGGGATTAAGCGGCCAAGCGCCGCCGGACGGATCCGTCCGCTTTCGCGACGTAGTGCTTGATCGATCGCATTTCGACTTTGCGATCGGCAGCGGCGAACAGGCCGTCATCGTGGCAGAACCCGGCGTCGAAAGCCAGATTGCGCTGCTGCTCAAGCGTCATGCCAACCCGGACCGGGGCCTGGTGTCGATCGGCGGCAGCGAATTGGGCAGTTTCGACATGTATCTGCTCCGTTCCGCGGTCGTCGTGCTCAATCGGCCGACGATCGTCGACGTGACGATCCGCGAATATCTCCATCTGGCGACGGGCGGCATTGCGGAAGGATCGCGGATCATGCGCACGCTGGAGCTGGTCGGCTTGGCCGCACGCATTTCCAGCCTGCCGGACGGACTGGATACGCAGTTGGCCAGTTCAGGCTCTCCCTTGAGCATCGTTGAGGTCATGCAGCTGAAACTGGCGATGGCGATGCTGAGCGCCCCCAAGGTGCTGCTGCTGTCGCAACTATACGACATGATGCCCGCCGAACCGCTACGCGCGACGTTGCAGACGCTGCGCCAACACGGAACCACCATCCTGTTGTTCACCGAACGGCCCGAAGCGATGAATCTGGATTGCTGCTATTGGCTGGGCGCCAAGGCGCAGCAACGCTTCGCGGATCAGGCCGCGCTGTCTGACTTCCTGGCCGGGCGGGAGCCGAGGCCATGACCATTCAGCCAGCGCAACTGACGCATTTCCGTTCGCTCGCGGCATTGAAACCGCCGCGTGCAGCCGTCGTCATTGCCCGGCTGATTTTGCTGGGCATCCTGCTGGCGGTCGCGATCCTGTTCGTGCCATGGCAACAAACCGCGCAGGGCGTCGGGCAAGTGACGTCGCTCGACCCCGATGACCGGCCACGCCAGGTATCCTCCCTGGTCGACGGGCGGGTCGACCGTTTCTTCGTCCGTGACGGCCAACTGGTGCAGGCAGGCGACCCGATCGTCCAGGTGGTCGATGTCGATCCCAATTTCCTGGAGCGGCTGGCGGCAGAGAAGGCCGAGGTGGAAGCGCAGATCGCCGCCATTGAACAATCACGCGCGGTCGCGTCCATCGACGTCGGGCGCACAGGCCAGCTTTTTGCCGAAGGGCTGGCGGCGCGGCGGGACTATGAGCAGACCCAGATCAAGGTCGCCGAAGCCAATGCCAAGCTGGCCGAAGCAAGGGCCAAGCTGAAGCAGATCGAGGTGCGCCAACAGCGCCAATCCGCCCAGATCGTCACCGCGCCGCGCGACGGACGGGTTCAGAACCTGAACGCGGCTGCAGGCGGCGCGCTCATTTCAGCGGGCACTGTGCTGGCGATGATCGCACCGGAAAAAATAGAGCGGGCGGTCGAACTCTATGTCGATGGGCGGGACATTCCTCTGGTCAATCAGGGTCGCCCGGTCCGCTTGGAGTTTGAGGGCTTCCCGGCCTTCCAGTTCAGCGGCTGGCCCGCCTTTGCCGTCGGCATCTATGACGGGCAGGTTCGCTCTGTCGATCCGACGCCCCGCGCCGACGGACTGTTTCGTATCCTTGTCGAACCCCGGCCGGGCAAGACGCCATGGCCCGAACAGCGCTTTGTTCGCCAGGGCGGCAAGGTGCTGGGCTGGGTGCAGGGCGATGTCGTCACGGTAGGCTATGAACTGTGGCGCCAGCTCAACGACTTCCCCCTCAATTTCGGCCAGGATCAGGTCGCGCAGAAGGAGGAGGCAAAGGCCGAGAAAAGCTCGATCGAGAAGAAAAAGAAATGAAGATGGGGCAGAGCGTCGGCCTGATTGCGGTGCTGCTTGCAGCCACTAGCCCTGCGGCTTTGGCTCAGGATATGAGCAGTGCGGCGACCGCAGCGCCACGGACCACTGGCCCACTGACGCTCGAAGAAGTGCTGCAATCGTCGGCGCGCTCCGCCCCCGACATCATCGCCGCCTTGGCCCGCAACCGGCAGGCCGAAGCGCGCGCGCTGACGGCGCAGGGCGCCTTCGACACCGTATTCGCGGTGGACGGACGCAGCCGCGTTGAGGGCTATTATGACGGGACCGAATTTGCCGGGAAGGCAGAACAGCCGCTGACCGATAATGGCGGCTATGTCTACGGGCAGTACCGCGTGTCGCGCGGCGATTTTCCCGTTTACGAGGACAAGGCCTATACCAACAAACTGGGCGAGGTGAAAGTTGGCGCGCTTTATTCGCTGCTGCGTGACCGGCTCATCGACGCGCGTCGATCGGAATTTCGCCTTTCCGCCAATGATATCGACATTGCGCGGTTTGAAACAAAAGCGACCAGCATCGGCGTTCAGGCCCGCGCGATCGAAGCCTATCAGAAATGGGTTGCCGCCGGATTGAAGCTCAAAGCCTATCAGGCGTTGATGACATTGGCGCAAAACCGCACGCAAGGCATTCAGCGGCAGGTGGACTTGGGCGCCAAGCCCGATATATTATTGACCGAGAATGAGGCCAATCTGGTCAAGCGCCAGGCGCTGGTGGTGGAGGCGCGGCAGGATTTTCGCGCGGCCGCCGTGAAGCTGTCGCTTTATTATCGCGATGACCAAGGTCTTCCGGTTGTCGTCGATGAAGCGCGCTTGCCGGACGCGGGCGATGCTTTTGGCGACCTGCGCGTTGACCCCGCCTTCAATCTGGAAGGCCGGCCGGATTTTGCGATCTTGCTGGAGGAGATCGACAAGGCGACGATCAAGCTGGCGCTGGCACGCAACGACATGAAGCCCAGGCTGGACCTGAATGGCGAGGTGGCCAAGGATATGGGACCGGTGGGTCTTGGCGGATCCAGCCGCACGCCGCTTGAGGTCATTGTCGGTTTAACCTTCAAGGTGCCGCTCCAGAATCGCAAGGCGAAGGGCAAGCTTGCGGAAACACAGGCGAAAATCGATGAGCTGTCAGTCAAGCAGCGGTTCCTTGCGGAGAAGATCCGCGCGGAAGTGACCGCGCTCGGCATCGAGGTGGAGACAGCCAATCAGTTGGTCGACACGACCGAACGCGAACGCACGCTGGCCGAGCGACTGGCAAGTGCAGAGCGACGCCGGTTCGAACTGGGATCGAGCGATTTCTTTCTGGTAAACCAGCGTGAAGAAAGCGCGACCAGCGCCGAGGTGAAGCTGATCGAAGCGCGAGCGCGGATCGCGGCGGCCCGCGCGGAATTGGCCGCGGCCACGGCGGATGTGGATGCGCTGGGCCTCAATAGCGGCCCTACCCTGCCCTGACCCGGCGCAGTCGGCTTTTGGCAAAGGCCAGGAAACCGCGCAGCTTGTGGCGCAAGCGAAACGCATAAAAATGGCGCACGCCCGCATGTTGCCTGACCGGCGCCAGAATATCGCGGGGCAATAGGCGGATATCTTCCGCAACCGCGCGCCATATCCGCCAGTCGGTGAGGCAATATTTGGCGTAGAGCGCGCCATCACCATAACTATAGGCGGCGAGCAGCGCCTTTTCCTCCGATGGGCATCGTCGCCCATGATGATGGTCGACAGCAAAGGCCGGATCATAGCGAATGTCACATCCCTGCCCGATGGCCCGGAACAGATAATCCGTATCCTCCGCCGCTTCAAAGGGCGCGCCCGAACCGAAGCGATCATCAAAACGCCCAACACGATTAAGGACGGTCGCAGTCAACGCCAGATTGGCCCCCATCACGAAGCCACCCGGGAAGGTGCCGGAACGCAGGATCATCGGATGATCCTCCACCTTGATCGTCACGGGCAGATCCATTGGATTACCGAGCAATATGCGCCCCCCGACGATAACATCCTCGCCAAGCCGCGCAAAGCAGCGCGCCAGCGCGGCGAAATAATCGCTGTGCAAAATGCAGTCGTCGTCCGTCATCGCGATGATGCGGCCACGACAATGTTGCAGGCCCCTGTTACGGGCACGGGCAAGACCAGGCTGCGGCTCTGCCACTAGGCGCACCGGAAATGGCTGACGATTGGCCCATTGGGCCAGCATGGCAGGCGTGTCGTCGGTCGATCCGTTATCGACGATGATGATTTCTATATCCAAGCCCCTAGCCTCGCCGACCGCGACGGACACGGAATGCAGCAGAGTGATCAGAGCAGAAGCGCGATTGCGCGTGCAGACCAGCAGGCTGATGTCAGGCATGGCGTCAAACCGCTCGGTTTGCAGGCGTTGGACCTGTCTGCCAGCTGGCGACATAGGCGCTCAGCTTTCCATAACAATTGTCGCGAATGTCATGGGGCAGGTCCAGCAGCAGTGCGAGGATATGGCCGTGAAGGCGATCGGTAAGGAGATGCTGCGCCCGAGATAGAAGCGCAACACCTCTGTTCACCCGCGCAACAGCCTGCCGCTCGCGGCTGGCGGCATCATGGCCGCCGGGCATCCCATCGTCATCTTCGAGCCAATCCACCAGCTTCGCGCCCGCTGGCAAATCGGGCGCGCCCTCCACGCGCTCCGCGTCGGTGCGCATGAGGGCCAATATGGGTTCCGACGCGACAGCCTGCCGTTTCAGGTCCAGCATCATGGCGGAATCAGGCGCAAGTTGAGCCGGCAAGGCCAGCGTCGATCGGGCATAGCGCAAGCTAGCATGATCGCGCACATAGAGCGTGAAATCAGGATGGCATTTTGCAAGGGCGGCAAAGCTAAGGGCTGCGCTGCTATCGCGGAAGAATATCGACTGCGGCAGCTGAACGATCGTCCGATCCCGAAAGTCGAGCAGCAAGGATTCCCGGAAATTTTGGTGGTGCGACCAGAGATCCCCCAGATTGCCCCCGCCATGGATCAGCAGCGGCCCCTCGGGGCAGGCGCGCAGGAAATCCTGTCGATTAAAGTCATGCCATGTCGATACATAGGCCGGATCCCTGCCCGTAATGGCGCGAAGAATAGTCAATTCTCCAAGCCAGATGGCGCTGTCGCCGACATTGGGGTGATCGGGGAAGTCGACCAGCGCATAGGGACTGTCGTAACCAAGATGCCGGGCGTAGACTTGCCGTAGCCATTCTCGCTGGTCGGATATAAGGGCGGCGTTCATGCGGCTGCGGATACGGGCGCGCCACATAGCTGCGCGTACAGGTCCTCGCATCGCGCAAGCCACATATCCTGCGAAAACATGTCGACGGCACGCTGTCTGGCGGCGGTCCGGTTGATCAGGCACGCGTCACGCATTGCAGTGGCCAATCCGTCGACGTCCTGTGGCTGCGCCAGAACGCCCGCGTGTCCGATGACCTCGCTCGCCGCCCCCATGTCGAAGGCGGCTACCGGAAGCCCGCAGGCCATGGCTTCGGCCGCAACCAGACCGAATGGCTCGTCCCAGCACGGCGTGAAAACGAAAATCGATGCTCTCGCCATCTCTTCGGCCAACTGCCGCATATTCAGATGACCGCCATAGCGAATGTCGGGTCCAAGCAACGGCGCTACCTCCGCCGCCCAATAATCAGGGTCCTCAATCGCGCCGTAAATGATGAGGGGCATTCCCGCCTTCCGTGCGGCCATCGCCGCCAAGTGGGTCCCCTTGTTCGGCGTGATCCGGCCGCTCCAGATCGCGGTCCCGTTCCCCTTCTCGCCAAAACGCCACTGCCCGACATCTATGCCATTATGCAGTATCGACACTTCGGGTGGAGGATTGTGCGGCCACCATGCCTTGAGCTGCTTGGCCGACGTGACAGTCAGCCGATGGCGTGATGATGGGCTTTGCCACACGAATACGTGTAGGGCGTCATAAGGCGGCACATGGAGGGACGTGAGCGTAGGAGTGCGGTTCGTCCAGCGCCGCTCCAGGGGAAAACGATGCAGGCTGTTATTGTGCACGACATCAAAAGCGCCGTCGGCGATACGTTCGCAGGCTGATGCATAAGCGGCATCGAGATGGTTGATGAGCGGTGCCGATCCGCGATGCTCGGCCCAAGGGAAGACCTGTTCATAATGCACATCCACCACCGGATCGATGGTGAAGGCGGGGTCACTGTCACCAGAAGCAAAAAGGGTGACATCATGCCCCCGCCGACTGAGGCCGGCGGCCAGTTGCCAGGCATGCGCTTCCATGCCGCCGGCAAAGGGCTGACGGATGCGCTGGCGCACATGCGCCAGAATGGCGATCCTCATGCGGCGGCGACAGCGATTGACATCATAGCGGCACCCTGCCTCTGCCGGGCCTCCAGCAAGCGCAAAACCGTGGCGGTGTTTGCATAGGGTTGATGGCTCTGCTGACCAGTGAGCGCCAGGTCGTCCTGATCGGGCGCGCGCAACAGGCGAATTGGCACGCCTGGCGCATCGTCGATCAGCCCCATCAGGCGAAAGGCGTGCAGCCAATGCCCCATAGTCCGATAACCCCATTTTGCCTCAAACAGCTGTGCATTGCGCACGACGCTTTCGACATGATGGACCGGCGGCATATGGTGCGGGTGATATTGATGATAGGCTCGTGCGCCCTTGGCCCAGGCGATCCCGATGCCTGCCGTGCTGAGCGTCTTTCCATAATCCGTATCTTCGCCGCCATATCCGACATAGCGTTCGTCAAAGCCGCCCGAACGCCGGAATGTCTGCGCCCGCATCGCGAAATTCAGCGACCAGAAACAGCGATAATCCGCGCAAATTTCTATGCCATGGGCGGGGGGACCACGCCGGTCGGAATGCTTCTCCGCGACCCCTTCAAATCCCTCGCACGACCAGTCGCCTTGTGTGGCCTGGTGCGGCAGATACAACACTTCCCCCATGAGGAGGCCATCGAACCCGTCGGCATGGGCGGCATAGTCTGCAATCAGGCTGGGGGACGGAATGCAGTCGATGTCCAGGAATATCAGTATGTCCCCGGTCGCGATGGCGGCGGCGGCGTTACGCGCCGCTGCCAGGGGCAGATCATCGCCCGCGACATGGATCTGGCAAACCGGGAACGGAGTGTCGGGCAAAGAATAGGGGTCGTCCTGCATCACCGCGATAATGAGTTCGGCCGGCAGCATCGACTGGCGGTTAAGGCCATGAACGACGTTGACGAGATGATCGCCCCGCCCGCGCGCCAATGTGATGACGGAAACCTTGTTCATGTCGGGCGGAACTCCTTGAAGGATGCTGAAGTGCGGGCAGGTTGCTGTGACCAGAGGCGATCGATAAGCGCTTCGAGCCATTGCGCTGTTGCAAGCGCGGGCGCCTCGTCGATCATCGCTCGCTGGCGATCCGGGTGGTGACTCGTCCATGTATCTGCAAGGGCGGACGCCCATCCATGGGCCGAAGATGGAAGATGCGGCCGCGTCGTCGCAACGCCTGCCGCCGCCAGCGCGTCCGCCTTGCGATGCTGCTCATCGAAATAGCGCCATTCGGGGACGGCAAGCCAAGGTTTGGCAGCAGCCAATATCTGCTGGCAGGTGGTATTGCCCGTCGAGGAAATGACCAGATTTGCGGCAGCGACATAATCGTCGGCATTGTCGACCCAGCCGCGATGCTCGATATTGCCCGGCTCCGTCGCATGCCAGTCGCGCTGAACCTTCCCGATGGTGATCCACCGGGCAGAGGGTCTCGAACGCGCGCCGACACCCAGGGGCGCCTGTCCGAAGCCTTCGCCCCCGCCGCCCGAGAGGACAAGGATAAGCTCCTCATTCGGCTCAATACCAATACGCTGCCGCGCGACCTCCCGCTCAGGCACACGCAGATCCACGCCAAGACCGCCTGCAAAGAATGTCTTTGACCGCATGGCATCATCCCATTCGGGTTGAGCCAAGTCGTAATGAAAGGGGGCCAGAAGTCCTGCTGCGCCATCATAGGCGGCGCGATGCCCCGGATCGCTGCGATCGCCATGTTGCAAGATCTTGACATGCGGGACCGAACAGATGCGGGCCAGTTGGGCGATTTCTGCAGACACGTCGCAGATCATGAGCGCGGGATCGGAATCCTGAAACCAGGACGTGATCTGGCCCATGGCAGAGCGGATGCCCGGCCAGCCCAAAGGTGCGCAATGCAGCGTGGCGGGGGTCGATACCCAATCCATGGATGCAGCTTCATCGCCGGTCGGTTCGAACAGGGAAGGGATGATGACGATGTCCGCATTGGCGGGCAAAGCCGGAAATATATCGTCGCAGGCGCAAAATATCGTCAGCGGCCGGGATGAGGGCATGGCATGGGCGATTGCTGCACAGCGTTCGGCATGGCCCCTGCCCTGATGATGAACGAAATATCCGATCGGGCGGGTCATGCTGCTGCGGCCACGGCAGCAGATGAATCGCCATGAAGGCCAAGCCGCGCCAGCCCTTCAAGCACGCCAGCGGCATGATGGCGCGACACGCGCATCAATCCCTTGCGAGCGGGGAGATCGTCCAGTTCGGCCGTTGCATTCCCCACGACGATCGCATGGCCACAGGCCGCGAGCATATCCGCGTCATTGCCGCTATCGCCAGCAGCAACGCAGTGGGACAAGGACAGGCCGAATTTTCGCGCATAGGCAGCGATCGCCGCCGCCTTCCCGCCATTGGGGGCCAATATGTCGATCAGGCGGCCGTGGGAGAAAATGACCTTCGCCGCCACGCCATTGTCGCCCAACATTGCGCGAATGGCGGCGGCGTCACTGGCGGTTCCGAAAAAGCTGATCTTGTGCGGCCCCTCCGTGACGCGCGGCTGGGACTTGAGGCCAAGGGGCGCCACCATCCGGGCCACGACAGCGCGGTCCCAATCCTGATCGAGATAGGCCGAAAATTCCGTGCACTCCTGCCATCTGCCCTCCCCATCTGGAAAAACAATGCGCGTGCCGACATCGACGATATAGGCATCGGGTTCCGGCAATTGCCAGCGACGCAGGATCATCTTCGTGGCATGAAGGCTTCGGCCGGTCGCGACGACAAACGGTAACGAGGATGTGGATCGCCAGACACGAAACGCCGCTGCGGACTCCCGGCAGCCCGTAAGCGTGTTATCCATATCGCAGGCCAGCAGGCGCGGCTGCGTGACTGCGCGATAAATGTCGACAGACGCACTGGCATATGCGTTCCAGCAGTAAAGGCTGGATCCTGCGCGCGCCTTTGCCGACAGGGCTGCATGCCGGTCAGCATTGCCTATGATGTCCTTGATGGCGTCGCTGATCGCTTGCGGATCGCGCGGATCGATCAGGTCCCCATGCCCAATCTTCGCCACGATTTCCGCCGGCCCGCCATTGCGCGTCGCGACCACGGGCGCCCCAGATGCCGCCGCTTCGATCAAGGTGAGCCCGAAGGGTTCATGCAACGCGGGATTGACGAACACGCCCCCTTTCGCCGCGTGAGCATATAGCGCCGCCACATCATGGGCATCATGCGCTTCGGGCAAGGCGACCCGGCCATTGAGGCCATAGCTTTCGACCAAGGCAAAAAGCTGGTCGAGATTGGCTCGCTCCTCGCCCGCAGCATGCCGATGCTGGCCCGCCAGAATGACGAGATTGGCCTGACGCTGAAGCACCGAATCCTGAGCATAGGCGATGACGAGGGCCGCCAGATTTTTCTTCGTGACGGGCCGCGATACGGCAAGGATGATCGGCAGGTTCGGCCGATCAAACCACTGCCGCATCATCATTTGCGCGTGGCCTGTCCGATTTGGCGCGGGCAGGCGTGGCACGCCCGGGGGCACGACATGAAGCTTTCCCCTTGCCGACGGACAATAGGCCCCTACTTGACGATCGGCCTCATCCGCCGTCGACACGATTATGGCGCCGGCTTGCGCGATGGCCGATCGTTCAGCCTCGATCCTCTGGCTAAGGCCGGCGCAGGATACGCCTTGGGCCTGTTTGTCGATCCCCAAGGAATGGGGCGTAAAAACGAAGGATATTCCAAATTTTTTCTGTATTGCCGCCGCCACTTCAGCCGCATCGGCAAAATGCGTGTGGATTACGTCAGGGCGATTTTTACAACCTGAAATATAGTCGCTCAACCCGCTGATGAAGGAATCTGTCTCAGACGAAAGATCCTCCTTTTCTAAATAAGATGATTTAGTAGTAGAAATACGAATTATGCGTATTTTTCTATCCACATACTCTCTGTCTAAATTGTGTTCACGGTCAAATCTTTGATCATGAAATCGCCTTGTCGCAACGATGACTTCGGAGACGGATTCAATCTTCGCCTGATGGGCCGCAGCATCTAGTATATACGCGATATGTCCGCCGGTGTCAGCAGTAATCCCGTATCTTACAGGAGGCGATTTCAGACAGCCTCCCAGCGCTAGATGCATAATGATCAAATGATACCCCCTCACTCAGAAAGGGCAAAAACGTTCACAATTTGATTACGTTCCTCTGTGCGATGAAGGATATTTAAGACAATAAATTTCCAATACACTTAATTAAATAAATAACATAGGTTATATTAAGTTTGGTCGATTGCATGTCTGATAGAATATTTTTGTTGAATCTGGGCGCTTCTCGACCACGGGCGTCCGGTTTGAAGCGAAGATCGAATTATTGCGGCCCAGCGCGATTAGATGAAAAATTTGTGAGGAGTTCAAAGGCGCAAAGTGAGGCGCATACCGTAACATGCCCGGCGCGGGCAGGGAAAAGGCCTTCGATTACAGGAGGGATCCATTAGCCCCTCCCCTCTCAACCACTTAAAAGACTTCGCCCAACCTAAGTGGTCGGGCGTGCAGCGCCAACTGCAACCTCTGCCCCCGATGAAAACGGAGATTTTCGTTACGTGACGATCGGACGAGCTTTGCGAGAGGCAAAGGCGATCAAGAGCGTGACCCCGCCCACCATGATGCCGACCGATCCAGCGGCAAGGAACGCCCCCTTCATGGAACCCGTAACCTGGTCAAGCACGTGGACGAGCCTGGGCGATTGTGATTGCGCAAGAAAAAATGCGGCGGTCCAGATTCCCATGCCTCGACCACGATGGTTGAATTCGAACTTCGATTGTGTCCAGATCAGCAAGGTCGGGACCGCCATGCCGGCCGCAATCTGCTGAATAACGACACCCACTGCCATCGCATTTGGACTTTCGGCGAGGCCAATAGCCCCGAGTCCTGCTCCAAGCAGCGCGAAGAACACACCAAGCTGGAAGGGATAACTACGGTCAGCCAGAACGCGAAATAATACAGCACCGCCCAAAAAACATATCTGCGGCACGAAAATCATCTGGGCATATTGATCAGGTTCGGTCACACCTACCTCAGCGAACACAAGCGCGCCGTTGATGATGAAAACATAGTAAAGCATTGCAGAAAAGAAGGTGACGAACCCCGTTACAGCGGCATTCCACCAGGGAAAGGCGGCTAGCGGAGCAGATCGGGCATCCGAAACTACTTCGACCTTGGTCTTCTTTGGTTCAAATAGCCAGACGAACATTGCGGCCCAGATAGGAAGGGCGGCGAGATAGATGAAAAATACCCCATTCCACTGCAGCGTGCTCGCAATGCCCACGCTCAGTCCCACGACTGCGCCAAATAGTGGGCCGACCAGACTTTGGAGAAACAGCCAGTTCTTGCGGCCCTTGGCGTCCCAATAGTCTGCAATCAAGGTGTTGACCACGGTTAGGATGCCCGCTTCGGAAATACCGAGCAGAAGACGCGAGGCATAAATTTGGTCAAGCGTATCGAGAAAGAGCGGCGCAGTCCCGAATATGGCGTAGGAGGCTGTCGCCGCTAGGAGCAATTGCCTGCGCCCGAAACGATCGATCAACAGCCCGCTAAAAGGCGCCAGGATGGCCATCGTCAGGCCTGGCGCGCCAATAAGCGCTGGCACCTGCGCTCTGGCGTTAGGGTCGCTCGCAAAATGGGCGATAAGCGTCGGCACTGCCGGGCCCATGGCAACAATGGCAATCATCGGCAAAAAGCCAGCAAGGATGATGATGATACCCTGCGGCTTCAACGGAAGCTCGCGCCAATAAATTCTCAAGCTCGTCACTTTTTGCCTCTCCACCCATCGCGTTGCATATCCTATAAGGAATTAGAAGGATGACTTCAATCTGAGATGCCGCCGCTCGGCCCGATAATATTTCGAGATTTTCGGCTTGCCGCGAACCGGGGTCCGAAGCCATCGCTGCCGCTGTGTCTCACGAGCAGTCTTCCTGAAGTGACTGGACCGTACCGCCAAATTCGGCAATGCAGAGTTCGTTTGACAGCATAGGAATTATGATATTAGTTTTGCTTCGCGGGCTGGTCGCTGCCGTTCGGTAGGCGTGCGACCAAACCGAGCAATTTTCTAAGTTTTTCGAATGAGCCGCGTTCGCAAAACGACAAATATGAGTGGAGTTACAGGAGATGGTTGCCAGCGTGAAAAGAGGCGTGAGCCTCTACAGCTTTCAGGAAGAGATGTTCTTGGGACAGATGACCATCGAAGACTGCGTTGCATTTGCCGCGTCGATCGGCGCAACCGGGATCGAAATCCTCCCTGAGCAGAACATGCCAAGTTTCCCGAACATCGACGACCGCCAGGTCGCTTGGTGGAAGGAACTCATGGTCAAGCACGGAACCGAACTTACGTGCTACGACATGTTCTTGGATACCAAGGTTCGCAAAGACCGTTGGATGACGGACGAAGAACAGATCGATTCCATCCGCCGAGACCTCATACTTTGCAACCGGTTAGGCGTCCGCAATATGCGCGTGCTGGTCTTCGTACGCCCTGATATCCTTGAGCGGTGCGTGCCCTACGCCGAGGAACTCGATGTGCATATGGGCGTGGAAGTCCATGCGCCCTGGCATATGGAGCATGCCTGGATCCTGCGTACCGTTGAAGTAGCAGACAGGCTTGGGACCAAGCATCTAGGCCTGCTCCCCGACATGGGCATATTCATGAAGCACTACCCGCCGGTCTATCGCGACCGATTCATTCGCCAAGGCGCTCGACCGGAAGTCGCGCAGTTCATCGTCGAGCAGCACGAGCAGAAGATCATGGCCGAGTACACGATCTACGAGGTTGCGGTCAAGATGAAGGGCAATCCCGCCGAAGTGCGTATGGCCGAGATTCTGCGTCACCAGCCCTTTGCCAATCCCAAGCGGATCCGCGACTACATCCCCTACTTCCGGCATATCCAGGCCAAATTCTACGAGATGACGGAAGACGATCGCGATCCCACCCACGCCTATGACGAGGTCATACCGGAACTGGTCGCCGGAGGATGGGACGGGTATCTGTCCAGTGAATATGAAGGCAACCGTTGGATTCAGGACGTCCAGACGGTCGACAGCCGGGAGCAGGTGCGGCGGCAGCACCGCATGTTCGAAAGATTGATCGCGCAAGCCGAGGGAGCCCGCTGATGTTCGACAAGTATCTGATCGTGGACGGCAGCCTGCGCAACGTCGGGCCGGATCACGCCCCCGACGGTTTCGCGTTCGAAGCGAAGCTCGGTTATTATCGCGGGCTTGGCCTTTCCATGGTGGAAGCTCTGGACGTTACCATCGATGGCGAGCCAGTCCCTCGTGACGCGGTCCGATTTGACGAAGGCAACGGACCGCTCACCCTCGACGAGATGGAGACCGCATTTGATCGTCGCTGGCCGTTCGGCGCATCGGCCACGATCACGGTCGAACATCGCGGCGGCTTGGCGCCGGGGGAGCATCGGCTGGAACTCTCGCAGCGGTTGCGGATCTCTTACATGCCGTTTCCGTCGATTAACGCTGACGCAAAGACTCTAGCAATATCCTGATGATAACAAGGCCGTGAGCGGGAATCGCCTTGCAGATTAAAGCAAGGCGATTCCCGCTCATACCGTATATGGGTGAAGTGATATTCGAGGCGGCTGGAAGCTTAAGTCGCGACTATCGCCGCGGAATGCTGCAGTTTTTCTCATGATTTAGCACAGACGTAGGCATTTCTTGCCGTGAGCGCGATATTAGCCGTTCTGCGATGATGTATTGCCGCTGATCCGCATGGCCGTTGACGTCGTCATCCCACTGATCAAAACATACCGCGGCTAAATGATCCGCAATCCTAATGATGCTGGCCCCTTACGCCGCTTTGCCAACGGACTACCATAGCCATTTCTCTCCGGCCCTACCAGCCGCGCAGCCAAGGTCGCCAACCGTCTAGCCTGTCACAAAAAGGGGGTGCCGACATTATGTCGCCCCCCCTTGAACTCGTGAAATTCCGGCAAATTTGCAGGCCTTTACGAAGCCAGACGCGTTATTTCGATGAGTTCAATCCCGGGTGCCGGCAAGCTGCCCTCGATGGTGACCGAGGCGCCTTCGCCTTCCTGCGATCCGAGCATATCGCCCCTATGTTCTGCGTCTGCCCGATATCGGACCACTTTGTGACGCCCCTCGCCCCATGGCAGTTCGCTGACGTCAAGCGTATATCCGGCATAGCCAGCACTCACCGCATCAACCCGTCTAGGCGGAACATTCAAGGACATGTTCACACGTTCAGCGCCGATGGGCACCTGAAACTCGAAAACGTCCCGATCCCGAGCCACCAGATAAGTTTCCGGAATTGCATAATTGGCTATCAATATGCGGATCGTATCGCTGTCTGCAGAATGACCAGCGAGTATGGCAAATCCGTTCTCATCTCCACCGGTCGTGGCAAGGCGTTTTGACGTTGCCAAAGTCTGGCCGACCAGACGAAACGCACTTGTTCTGGCATTCTCACTTCCATCAGCTTCAAATATCCCGGCAGGATCCCTGAACTTATAGTGGAAATCGGCTCCGGTATCGGCCCTGAAGAAGATCGCCTTATCGACGGCGGAATCCTGCATGTAGATAGCCGAGGCCGCGATGAAGGCTGCGTTGTCAGCATCTTCGAACTTGGCCGTCGGGATACCAGTCATGCTCCAGTAGGAGAGGAGAAGTTCGGCATCGCTGAAGCCGTGTTTATCGACGATCGCGCGGACTTCGGCAGCGATCGTTCGAAAGTCGAGCGGATCGCGCGAGTTGTCGCCGTACCACATCCAGGACAGGAAATCGAAAGGCAGCGAATGTTGCCGAATGTATGTCAGAAATCCCTCGCGAAACGGGCCGTCATTCAAGGGAAATGCGACACATGGGCCACCGACCTTCAGCAAGGGGTCAACGCGCTTCACAGCGCGCGCAGTTGCTGCATACATTTGGTAAAACTGGTCGGGCGTACCGGAAAAGTGCAAGGCGCCAAAGTCGGGCTGGTCTCCAAATTCCCAATGTGTGACAGCGTTTTCAAATCCGCCACCCCATCCGCATACATAGTGACGCACGATATGTTCGACCACCTGCTCATATTTTTCCAGGTCACGAACCGGTTGCTTGTTGGCCGGGATTTCGCTGGCAATGGTGAACAGAATATCCGCGCCCAGCGAGCGCGTTTGCCTAACCCAGCTATCCGTGCCCTCGAAATTGTAGTTTGCAGGGTCGGTGGGGTCCGCTGACCAGTCGGGAAACAGGCTGGTGGGGTTATTGACCGTGTCCAGCCTCGAGACCCAATCGTAAGACCGCACGAGCGTCACATGCGCGGCTTTCCACACATCCAGAATGTCGGGAACGCTTGATGCTCCGGCAGCCGGAGCGGGGATCCCCGACGTGCCGTGGAGTTTCCGCATATCACCGACGGAGACGCCCGCATTGACGGACAGCTTCGCGATAGGATTCGTGTTCATCAGTAATCACTTTCCAGGATGCGGTTAATGTAATCGATTGCGGCTGGCTCTTCATTTACGAGATACGCGAGACGTCGCTCGAGCGCTTCGGGCGTGGCCGAATCAAATTCCTCGTGCATCATTTTCAGAGACCAATCCCAGACGGTTTTCACTCGCGGATATCGTCTCGCCATGAACTTGGTTTGGACGTCGTAGAGCGTATCGTCGCTGTCAAGAAGCCGGGCAAAAACCACCCCGTCCTCAATAGCCATCGCGGCACCCGATCCGAGATAGGGCGTGGTCGCATGCGCGGCGTCGCCCATGATCATGACCCGGCCGCGGTGCCATGGATATGGGACCATAATCGTATTCAAAGGGGTGTAGGCGACATTCTTGGCGGTGCGCAAAGAAGCGATCGCGTCCGCCATGAATTCAGAGTCACCCATCATCTCCCGCGCTGTTTTGTGCATGACTTCTGCAAAAGCGTCAGGGTCGTGACGAGGGCGGCCTGGCTCGTGATGCGTAACAATCACATACATCATGCCGCCAACCAGCGGCACGAAACCAACTTTGCCGCCAAAACCGTGGCAGAATAGAGCGCCCTTCAGACTGTCCGGGGCAGGCACGGCCGCCCGCCACGCGACCCCACCACTGCGAGCCGGTACATGTTTCTGGCCGAACAGATATTCCCGAACTTGAGAATTGATACCGTCGAAACCGAGAACAAGATCATAGCGACGCGATGATTCATCGCTAAGTTTGACCGTGACGCCAGCATCATCCTGCTGAATATCGACGGCTGTTGTCGCCATCATGATGTTGCACCCAAGTTCCAGGGCACGGGCGCTGGCCATCTCTAGGAAGCCCAAGCGCGGTAGCTGGACATTGTTGGGCAAACCGTCGAACTTCCGTCCATAGGAAATATCGACGACATGCCGTCCATTTTGATCATAATAGGAAAGCGGAGGCGTCGGGAAGCCGATGGCCAACGTGTCGTCAAGAAGCCCGATCTCGCGCAGAGCACGCAGGCCATTTGTTCGCAGCCCCCACCCCACACCGGCGACTGAATTATCAGGCTTGATATCGATGACGTCGACCTCAACGCCGTTTCGAGCAAGTGCCACCGCTGCACAAAGACCGCCTATACCCGCGCCGACCACGAGTATCTTGTTACAACTAGACATTCTTGACCCCTCCCGAAACGTCTGAGCAAATCAGCCACGGTCATGGCTCATACTGGCTCACCGTGATATATCACGATCGCAGATGCTGTATTTTCAGTCAAGGGTTGCAATCCCACCAATGCTTTCCGACGAGACATGGTCGCTTTATGGCGGTGCATAGCTGGAGTTGACGGATGACAAGGCGCGACGAACATAAGCAGACACTGGCAGACCAAGCGTACGCGCTTTTGCGGGAGCGGATCGTGTTGCTTAAAATGCCGCCGCGTATGCGCTTCACTGAACGCGAGATATCAGAGGAGATTGGGTTCGGGGCGATGCCGGTGCGTGAAGCCTTAGATCGCCTAAATCATGACGGACTGGTCGAAACAATACCCCGCCGCGGGTATCGCGTAGCTGGCCTCACACTGAAATCTGTAGATGACTTCTTTGCCGTGTGGAGTGCCGTATCCCCATTGATCATCCAACTGGCGCATGATCGAGTAACTTCTGAACAAGGCGCGGCTCTGGACGCCATCCAGCGAGAGCATGAACGCGCTATCAGAAAAGCCAAATTCGATCCGGAGCGCTGGATTCAACTATCTCGGCAACGCTTTGATCTACTCGTGGAGGCCACCCGAAATCCCTTGCTTGGTGCGATTTATCGCAAGCTTTCCGCAGAGATGGACCGGATTTTTTATTCGATTAGCCATCACAGCGAAGATATCCGCGCCATTTTCGCGCTCGCGACTCGGTTCGATACGGCAATTCCATCGCTCGACGATGCCAGCGAGTTCATACGCATTGCACGCGAGAAGGTCGCCACCGTGATTATCGAAAAGGGCTTCGACTACCCGCAGAACCCCTAATTTTGGTCGAGAAAAAAATTTTTCTCAGGCCGATTGAAGCCTGTGATATATCAAAGGCTAGAATTTCCAGCTATTTGGCTAGGGTCAAGCCGTCAAACGTCTGTCGCCGTTATCGATCGCCTCACTCGGATCGCTCCAGGACGCCTTGACAGCGACATCAACAGAACTAAAATATTGGATCTAGTTAAGATATGCGGGATGTTACCCGCTGAATTTGGGAGGGGAACATGCGTAAGCTGAATCTGAAGTCGGGCCTGCTAATCGGTACCGCGTCGATGATCGCGACGCCTGCGATGGCGCAGGATCAGGCACCCGCGTCCGCCTTCGCCGAGATCGTCGTGACAGCTCAGAATCGTGCTGAAAACGTCCAGGACGTGCCAATTGCCCTGCAGGTGGTTTCGGGTAACGCTCTTGAAAAAGCAGGCATTTCCGACGTCAGCGGCATCCAGCAACTGGCACCTGCGGTGCAAATTGTTCAGGATACGAACCTGACGCGCGTGACTGTTCGCGGTGTAGGCACCAACGACAATGCCGAAACGCAGGATTCCTCCATCGCCGTCAACATCGACGGCGAATATATAAACCGTCCGACGGTCCTGAATGCCGGGCTGTTCGATCTCGCCCGGGTTGAGGTTCTCCGCGGGCCACAGGGCACACTTTATGGGCGCAATTCGACCGGCGGCGCGATCAATTTCATCACTCGCAAGCCGGGCGACGAGCTGGGTTTCAATCTCACAGCATCTTATGGAAACTTTGACCATGTCCTTCTGCAGGGCGGGATCGACGTGCCCTTCGGTGATATCGGCGGGCTGCGCTTTGCCGGCACCTATTCGAAGCGAGATGGCTATTTCTCGCACCCGAATCTCAGCACTCGCACGGGCGACGACTATACCCGGGGCGGCCGCGTCAGCCTGAGCCTGCGACCCTCTGATGCACTGACCATCGACGCGGCAGTCGAGCATGTCGCCGCAGACCGCGAATTGGCGGCCCAGGCGTTCGTCAATTACAACCCGGGCCTAGGTTATAACCCCGCGTTGACGCCGGGGGCCGGGTGCAATCAGAATGGTTTCGTTCCCGTGGGCGCCGATCCGCGCCTCGTGGTCTGCATCCCTCAGAACACCAACGGGCTCGAAACCATAGACCGCGGCAACTATACCGCACCAGCGCGCAGCCCAAGCATTCAGCGGCAACGGACGACAGCGGTTCGCGGGCGTATATCCTATGATTTTGGCCCGGCAACATTGAGCTATACCGGCGGTTACCGGACTACGGACGAGAGCTTCGACTCCGCGCTGGCTCCGGCCTATCTTTTCAAGAATTTCGCCAATGACGTGGACACCCAGAGCCATGAATTGCGGATCAATGGGGGGGAAGCCGGCGGCATTCAGTGGCAAGGCGGCGTGTTCCGCTTCAAGGAAGATCTCGACATTGAGCGCGGTCTTTTCAACGGACCGCCCTACTTGCCGCCGTTTCTTCTCGGGGCCAATGGTGGTTACATTAACTATTTCGATCGCCAGGTCAGTAGCGCCAGCTGGGCGGTATTTGCGCAAACGGACATTCCGCTGACCGACACACTGACGGCGGTCGTAGGCGGACGATACACTTGGGACAAGCGCACAGGCATATTCAACGTCTATGGCAGCGGCATCGCAAACCCCGCTTCTCCGCTCAACAACACGGGGCCGGTGCGGATCACCGCGGCCCCCTTGTCGGTGGACCGGCCGAGCGCGAGCGCAGAAAAATTCACATGGCTGGCTGGCCTCAATTACAAGCCGGATGCCGACACGCTTGTATATGCCAAGGTGTCGACGGGCTTCAAAGCGGGCGGGTTCGACTCAATCGGTTCTTATGCGCCGGAAAGCAACACGGCCTACGAAACCGGGATCAAACGGAGCTTCGGCACCGGCGGAGCGAATTTCGTCAACCTCTCTGGCTTCTACTACGACTACAAGGATCTGCAGGCCTCGGTTCTGCTCGACAATTCGATCGGTGGCCAGGTATTCAATGCAGGCAAGGCTCGGATCTGGGGTATCGAGCTGGACTCGTCGATCAGGGTACTTGAGAATGGTCGCTTCACCGCCAGCGTGAACTACCTCAACGCGAAGTATGAGGATTTCCTGGCATCATACGCCGTATATTGCGCGTCCTCGACACTGCCTGGGGGTTGCGTCACTGGTCTTGGCGACCTTGACACCGACTCAACGGCTGCGCCGGTTGTGCAGCCGAACTTGGCCGGCAATCGACCGCCGCAGTCTCCGCGTTGGGTGATAGCCGCAGGCTATGAACATCGGTTCGATCTGGGAAATGCCGGGAGCCTTACCCCAAGCGTGTTCTCGCGCTACAAAAGCTCCTATTTTGTGGACATCTTCAACTTCAATGACTCGCGGCAGAAAGCGTTTTTCCAGACAGACGCGAGCATCGAGTGGCGCTCGCCTGACGACAAGTTCGGGGTGCAGGCATTTGTCCGCAATATTGAAGATAACCAGCCGCTTACATATGCAAGCTTCACCGCGGCGGGCAATGACGACATCTATATCTGGCAGTTCGGCACGCCGCGTACCTATGGCGTACGTCTGAACTTCGACTTTTAACAATGCGTAGATCGATCCGGCGATCGGCTGCGCCGATTGCCGGATCAATTAAAAAAAGTGGACCATCAGCTCGGTTTTTTCACCGGAACGCCCACACTTATCTCAGCATGCTGGTGAAAGATCAGCAGAGCGGCTGCCCATGGAACGATGGCAGACTGATGCAGTTTTTACACTTGCCGTCAGGCGCAAAGTTTTAAGCCCACACAACCAATGATCCTGTGTGCGATAAATGCCCGTACCGGCCTCTCCGCATCGATTCTCCGTCACGTGTTGTAGCTGATCCCGAACATGTCCTTTGGCGCCTCGTCCGTGCGAACCGGGCAGTTGCGACTATATGGTCGATGATGGCGCTGGAATCTGTTCCATTTCCTATATACCTCCCAAACTTGGCGTTGCGAGGGTGAGAGTACCGGTCGGTCTTCGCCTTGCGATAAGCTCAAGCACTATGGCGTCCGGCCTCAAGACTTTTGGGTAAGATAAGCCCGAAACCCGATATGTATTCTCAATTGCGTCGTAAAGTTGCAAATAATGCAGTTTGCGGCGAGCTTTCGCTTCACTTTTCCGACCGTGGAAAGATCAGTGCGTCCAAGGACCAGCCACCGCTGCCGTGAGCCACCAGAAGGAGCAGGATAGCGATCCATGTTAGATGGGTTGGCCATGCACTGGGATAAACGAATATCTGGATGACCATCGTCATGCCAAGCAGTGCGAATGCCGAACACCGCGTAAAAAGGCCCAATGTCAGCAATATTGGAAAGAGATGCTCCGCCCAGGTTGCCATGGTCGCCGCAAGCTCGGGTGGCAGGAGCGGCAAGGCATATTCGGTGCGGAACAGTTCGTAAGTGCTGTCGGTGATGGTGATGACGCCCTCCACCTTCGTTCGTCCGGAAAGGAAGAAAACGGCCGCGATGCTCAGACGCGCGATCAGCAACAGCGTCGCGTCGGTAAGCAGCGCTTCGATCCGCCGGACCAAGGCGTCTCGTCTGTGCAAGAGAAGGTTCATCAATCGTCTCCACGAAAAACGGCCGGAGCTACTGGGCGCCCCGGCCGCCGCGATTGGCTTATAGAATCAGGCCTTGGGAGAAAGCGACCCGTTGCCCTTGGGCGTCTTGATCGACGTGCAGGTGCCGGCCTTGACCAGTTTCCATGCATTGCCTTGATAATCGACCTTCGATGTGCCCGCGCAGCTTGTGCCGGGGCCGGCCGCGCAGTCATTCTTTCCGGCGAGCGAAACGCCATAGCATTTTTCCATCTTCGGCTTCGTTTGCGCATGTGCGGACGCCGCAAAAGCGCTTACCGAAGCGATCGCGATGCCGGCGGCAAGCGCTGCATGAGTTGTACGCATGATGTTGTCCTCTTCGATCCGTCGCCTCTGCGCGCGGTCCGGACGGGAACCGGACCGCGCGGTGACCGGGGAGGAGGCGGGAAGCCCGTGTCACATCGGCATGTTCGGTGAATGTGTCGCCACGGTTACACTTTCCACCATGTTAAAAATGATCGGTCGATGATGTAACCGATGGCTGGTTTGATCCGAACCTGTGGGCGAGGAGATCGAATGCAGACGACGGAGGAGCATCTGCGGATGTTGATGACGGATGGGCTGGACGGCGACGCCGCGGCCCATGCGGCATTGCTGCGACTGCTCGTTCCGCTGCTGAGGGGTTTCTATCGGCGTCGTGTTCGCGGAGCCGACGACGATGTCGAGGATTTGGTGCAGGAGACCCTAATCGCCGTCCACACTCGCCGAGCCAGCTACGATCGCGGGCGCGCTTTCACCGCTTGGCTCTACGCGGTCGCCAGATACAAGATGATCGACCATTTCCGCCGCGTCGGCCGGTTGCAGCCGATCGACGATCTGGAGGAATCGCTGGTGGCCGAAGAATTTGAGGCAAGCAGCATCGCGAAGCTGGACATAGCCGATTTGCTGGGACATTTGCCGCCCAAGCAGGCGCGGATGATCCGCGCAACGCGGCTGGAAGGGTTGAGCGTCGCCGAAGCGGCGAGCGTGGAAGGCATCGGCGAATCGGACGTGAAGATCTCGGTGCATCGTGGGCTGAAAGCGCTGATGGCGCGCGTGCAGGGAGCGATGCGATGAACACCGACGACCTGATCCGGCAACTTGCCAGCGACACCCGCCCGGTGGCCCGAAACAGCATCGCACGCCGGCTGGCCATCGGGGTGGTGGCCGGCGCGATCGCGTCTGCGCTGCTGATTCTTGCGTCGATCGGGGTTCGGCCGGATCTGGGCGAGGCCATGCGGAGCGCGTCCTTCTGGATAAAATGGGGCTATACCTTATCGCTGTCGATCGCCGCGCTGATGGCGACGGTCCAACTCGCCCGTCCCGATAGCGGTCGGTTGTACGGCTTGTGGACATTGGCGGTGCCCGTTCTGCTTCTCGGAGCGGTCGGCCTGCTCGAACTAGCGAGAACGCCGTCGTCGCAATGGCTGGCGATGTGGCTGGGCCATAGCTGGAAAAGTTGCCCATGGCTGGTCCTGTCGCTGTCCGTGCCGATCTTCGCGGGTCTGCTTTGGTCTTTCCGCCGGCTCGCCCCGACCCGGCTGCGCGCCGCCGGGGCTTCGGCGGGCCTTTCCGCGGGGGCTTTTGCAGCGACGGTATATTGCATCCACTGTCCCGAAGTGTCGGCGATCTTCGTCTTGACCTGGTATTCGCTGGGAATATTGCTGGCATCCTTGCTAGGTATGCTGGTCGGACCGCGACTGCTGCGCTGGTAGGAAGCGCCTTGCGGCGCCAAGCGACTTGCCGGATCAATTTACACCGTCCTTTGTAACCGCGCGCCGCTTCGAACCGAACGACAGGTGCCATACCGGCTCAACATTCGTTCGGAGACATTATCATGCTCACCTATAACAGCGGCGTGGGCCTCGCCGCTTCGGCCGCCGCCATCGCTATCGTGTCAGCCGCCACGCCGGCCGTGGCGAAGGACGGGGCCGATACCAAGGTCGTACATTGCTACGGCGTCAATAGCTGCAAGGGCACGTCCGACTGCAAGACCGCCAGCAACGAATGCAAGGGGCAGAATGTCTGCAAGGGGCACGGCTTCAAGGAAATGACAGTCAAGGCGTGTGCCGCTGCCGGTGGCAGCCTGACCGAGCCGAAGTGAGCTTTGCACGTCCGGCGCGCGGAAGGGCGCCGGACATCCTTTGCCTGCAGGAGTTGTTTCCATGATCCCGTCCTTTTCCGGTTTCGGACTTGGTCTGCGCAAACCGCACTATGACGATTTTCTGGATCATTGCGTTTCCGTCGATTTCCTTGAAGTGATCTCGGAAAATTTCATGGTCGATGGCGGCCGGCCGCGCGCAATTCTGCGGGATATCCGCGCCCGTTACCCCGTCGCGCTGCATGGCGTGTCCATGTCCGTCGGGTCCGCCGATGGTCTTGATCAGGCCTATCTCGCCCGGTTGCGCGCGCTGGTGAACGACATTGAACCGTTATTCGTGTCGGATCACCTCAGCTGGTCGCGGATCGACGGGTTCAGCTCGCACGACCTGTTGCCGCTGCCCTACACGCAAGAAGCACTGGACGTTGTTTGTGCCAATGTCGACCGGGCGCATACCGCGCTGGGCCGGTCGATGCTGATCGAGAATCCATCGACCTATATCGACTTCGCTGCGGCGGAGATGACAGAATGGCAATTCATTGATGCCCTGTGCGCCCGAACAGGCTGCGGCCTGCTACTCGACGTGAACAATGTCTTCGTTAGCGCCAGCAATCATGGCTTCGACCCCATCGCCTATCTCGATGCCTTGCCGCTCGACCGCGTGCGCCAGATCCATCTCGCAGGGCACAGCAGGGGGGAGCATCTGCTGATCGACACGCATGACCAGGCAGTGCCTCCTTCAGTGTGGCATCTCTATGCCCATGTCATCCACAAGCTTGGGCCGGTCGCAACGATGATCGAGCGCGACGATGCCATCCCGCCGCTGGCGGACCTCCTCGCCGAGCTATCCATCGCACGTGGGATCGCGGCGGGGAATATCGAGGAAGCGGCATGAGCCTCCTGGCGCTCCAGCGCGATATGCGCGACTGGCTGGTGCGTGAGGATCTGATCGCTGCCGGCCGCATGGGCGCGTCGGCGGGTCCAGGCCTTGTCGTGTATCAGAACAACTATCGCGCCCAACTCGTCGAGTGTCTCGAAAGCAGCTTTGCGCGAACCCGCGCCTGGATTGGCGATGAGGCATTTTTCCACAGTGCCGTGCATCATATTGAAAGCGTTCCTCCGAGCAGTTGGACGCTGGACGCTTACGGCCGCGATTTCCCAGCGACGCTGGCGCGTCTTCACACCCAGGATCCGGAGATTGGGGAAATCGCGTCTATCGAGCTTGGGCTGGAGGAACTGTTTGTCGCGGCCGATAGTACCGTGATTGCTTTGGAGAAACTAGACAACATCGACTGGGATCGCGCGGTCCTGACGTTTGCGCTCTCGACGCGGTTTTTGGAGCTGAGAACAAACGCCTTTGCCATATGGTCCGCCCTCGTCGATGAAAAGGAGCCACCCGTATCGCGAAACCTGGACGCGCCGCAGGTTGTTCTGTTGTGGCGACAGGGCGAAAAATGCCGGATGAGACCGATAGACGATGCCGAATGCCAGGCATTGCGCGATCTTCGGAGCGGCATGTCATTCGGCGCATTGTGCCGTGACGTCACGCTTTTCTGTGGCGAACAGAAGGGCGTGGCGCTGGTCGGTCAGTGGTTGGGCCTATGGCTGTCAGACCATCTAATCGTGGCTATAAAGGATGACTGGTCAGCGCAACCTCGAACATCAAGTTATCTGTGAAAACCGGGTCTGCCAGAGGCTGGCATTCCGGATACCATATACGAGAGAAAAGTTGATACGGCTGCCATGGCCCGCGGAAGATTTTGGTTCGCCAAAATAATATGGATTGGACTCAGCTGCCCCTGTCATAAGTTTCAATAGGGGGCATCAGCGTCCTTTGCCGGGATCGCGCCGCGACGGCCGATATTCCATCCGGCGAGGCGATGACCCGCCAGGGCGGCTTCCGCAGGAGGCGCTCCAGCGAGCCGTGCATGAAGGTAGCCGGCATTGAAAGCGTCGCCAGCGCCGCTCGAATCAATGACGTCTATCTGGCGTGGGGGAGCAATCAGTTGCCCGTCGACCAGACATCCGTCCGCCCCCAGTTTCACGATGATCTCGCGGCCCTCTCCCGCCCCCCAGCGCGCGGCGGCGTCCGCCGCATTGTCGGCCTCGCCCATTTCCACCTCGTCGGCGAGCGTGGGCAGGCCCATATCCGCGAGCGCGATGGCGCGATCGCGCCAATGGCGCGCCGTCGCAGCGTCAGGCCATAGCCGCGCCCGGTAATTGCCGTCGAAGGCCACCCGCCCGCCATTGGCGCGAACATGTTCGCACACACCCAACAACGCTTCACGCCCATCATCTGGCAGGATGGCAAGCGTGATCAGCGAAAAATAGAGCAGGTCGGATTGCGCCGCGCCCGCCACTATCACATCGCTGTCGGGCAAGGCGAACATGCGCCGCGCGGCCGCCTCGCTGCGCCAATAATGAAAGCTGCGCTCACCGTCGGCGTCGGTTTCGATCGCATAGAGGCCGGGCAACCGATCGGCGGCGGCGAGGACTAACTGCGTATCCACGCCCTCGGCCTGCCACTGGGCGATCAGATGCGCGCTCATCGGGTCAATGCCGAGCGCGCTTGCCAGACGGACCGTGTCGCCAAAACGGGCGAGGTGGACGGCGGTATTGATGACATCGCCGCCGTAGCGCAAATTCCAGCTTTCCCCGTCACCATGGCTGAGTTCCAGCATCGCTTCCCCAATGACCGTGATGCCCGTCTTTGCCTTCATGCCGATGCCTGTCCTGCTGCTTGATTTGCGCCCGCGTGGTGGGCAGAGGCGGTCGCCAAGTCAAGTCGGCTTGCCACGCGTGCCGCGCGCGAGGAGGGAACGATCAAGTGCCGGCGACGTTTTGCTGAAGCAAAAATCAGGTTCGCGCGGGTCAGCGGACCATAAGGGGACAGAATGAAAAGCCTCCCATCGGAATATAGCGGCAACCGCTTCGAGTTGCTTGTTCAAAGCGTGACGGATTACGCGATCTTCATGCTTGATACCGATGGCCGGATCGCCAGCTGGAATGCCGGTGCGCGCCGGTTCAAGGGATATGAGCCGGACGAGATAATCGGCCAGCATTTTTCGCGCTTCTACACGCCGCAGGATCAGGCCGCAGGGGTGCCTGCCGCGGCTTTGGAAACGGCCCGTCAGGAGGGGCGTTTCGAAGCCGAAGGCTGGCGGGTGCGCAAGGATGGCACCCATTTCTGGGCGAATGTCGTTATTGACCCGATCCGCGATACGGACGGTCGGCTGCTGGGCTTTGCGAAGATCACCCGCGATCTGACCGAAAGGCGCGCGGCGGACGAAGCGCTGCGCAAGAGCGAGGAGCGGTTTCGCCTGCTGGTCGAAAGCGTGTCGGACTATGCCATCTACATGCTCGACCCCGTCGGCACCATCACAAGCTGGAACAGCGGAGCCGAGCGCGCGAAAGGCTATACGGCCGAGGAGATATTGGGCAAGAATTTCGCTCTCTTCTATTCGGAGGAGGACCGTATCGCCGGCCTCCCCTCCCGCGCCCTGAGCAGCGCCCAGCGTGATGGCCGGTTCGAATCCGAAGGCTGGCGCATCCGCAAGGACGGTAGCCGATTCTGGGCCAATGCGGTGATCGACACCATTCGCGATTCCGCAGGAGAAGTGATCGGATATGCCAAGGTGACGCGCGACCTGACCGAACGGCGCGAATCCCAGCAGGCGCTGGAAGATGCCCGAGCGGCGATCATGCAGGCGCAGAAGATGGATGCGATCGGCAAGCTGACCGGCGGGGTCGCGCATGACTTCAATAATCTGTTGGCGGTGATCGTCGGCAGTCTGGAACTGGCCAGAATGCGGCTCGCCAAGGGCGGCGATATTGAGCGCTTCCTTGATAATGCGATGGCGGCGGCCGACCGGGGCGCCACCTTGACGCAGCGGATGCTCGCTTTTGCCAGACGGCAGGAATTGAAGCTGCAAAGCGTCGATTGCGTGGCGCTTGTTCAGGGCATGGCCGACATGCTGCAAAGCAGCGTGGGGCCAGTCATCAGTATCGAGAGCCTGTTTCCAAAAAGCCTAGCCCCCGCTTATGCCGATCCCGGCCAGTTGGAAATGGCGGTGCTGAACCTGGTGGTGAACGCACGCGACGCAATGCCGGAGGGCGGTCGAATCACGATCAGCGGCAGCGAAATGTTGACGGCGCAGGGGGCAGTTCCTGGCCTGGCAAGCGGCACCTATGTCAAATTGTCGGTGATCGACGAGGGCGAAGGCATGGACAGCGCCACGCTGGAGCGAGCGCGTGAGCCGTTTTTCACCACAAAGGGCGTGGGCAAAGGCACCGGCCTTGGGCTGTCCATGGTCCACGGCTTTGTCGAACAATGTGGCGGCGCGCTGACCATCGACAGCAGCGTGGGGGTGGGCACGACCGTATCCTTGTGGCTGCCCGTGTCGCAGGAAGCGGAAACGCGCGAGGCTGACATCAGCGGCCACAGCGTCGTGCAGACGCAGTCGCCACTGGTTATCCTGGCCGTCGATGACGACGATCTGGTGCTGACGAACACGGCCGGCATGTTGGAGGATCTGGGTCACACCGTGTTTCGCGCGGGGAGCGCCGCCGACGCGCTGCGCATGCTCGATCAATCCCGCATCGACATGGTCGTGACCGATCACGCCATGCCCGGCATGACCGGCGCGCAACTGGCCGACGCAATCGAGCAGGCGCATCCCGGCCTGCCCGTTATCATTATTACAGGTTTTGCCGAATTGCCGCCCCATTCCAGCAGCAGGCCGCGGCTGGACAAACCCTTCCGACAAGCCGAACTGGCCCGGATGGTCAACGGCGTTCGCTCGCTTTCCCAAGAAGGCGCGCAACGGGAATTCGGCCCGTCGATCGATCCCGTATAGGGGCAACGCCCCTGCCCCATCTTGCCGCAGGGCAGTAATTTTCCCGTTTTGCGGGGCGAAATTGCGGAAAAGACGCCTCATTGTTCATTCGCGCTTGCAAGATGAGGCGCGCGCGCCAATGGTCAGGCGGACATGCAAACCGACACTGCAGGATCCTGAAACATGCCGGCTGCGCCCACTCCGACATCGCATTTCTTCACGTCGCTGCGGTCGCGCCTCCACTATCTGGATTGGGGCAATCCTTCCGCGCCCCTCTTGATCCTGGTCCATGGCGGATTCGATCACGCCCATAGCTGGGACTGGACGGCGCGCGTTCTGGCGCGGGATTTTCACGTCATCGCGCCGGATCTGCGCGGGCATGGCGACAGCGCCTGGTCACCGACCGGAGCCTATCCGATCGCGCATTTCGTCTATGACCTGTCGCTGCTGGTCGACCTGCTTGATCGGTCGCCGGTCAACATCATCGGACATTCGCTGGGCGGATCGATCAGCCTGCGCTTTGCGGGCCTTTTCCCCGAAAAGGTCGACAGGATCATCGCGATCGAAGGGCTTGGCCTGTCACCCGACGCTCTGGACCAGCGCAAGGAACAGGCATCCCCCGATATCTGGCGCGACTGGATCGAAGGTCGCCGCGCCCGCGCGCATCGGACGCCCCGGTCCTACCCCACGCTGGAAGCGGCGGTCGGGCGGATGCGCGAACGCAACGAGAAGCTGACGCTGGAGCAGGCCATGCACCTGACCCAGCATGGCATCAATCGCAACGAAGACGGCAGCTATAGCTGGAAATTTGATCCCTATCTGAAAGGCATTGCGCCCGATGCAGCATCGGACGGCGAATTGCCGTCATTCTGGAACCGGATCACTTGCCCGACCCAGCTCTACCTCGGGCGCGACAGTTGGGCGTCCAACCCGGCCAAGGACGGTCGCATGGCGCATTTTCGCGATGCCAGCCTGATTGAATTCGACAATGCGGGCCATTGGCTGCACCATGACCAGTTCGATCGATTCATTGCCGAGACGCAGCGCTTCCTTTGCCCCCAATTGAAACAGGGGGCGGTCGCCGGCGTCAGGCCGTGAAACCCTCCACCGCCGCCCGATAATCGGCCTTCAGCCCGGCGATGAAGTCCGCGGCGGGTTGAACCTTATGGATGGCGCCGATGCCCTGCCCCGCGCCCCACACGTCGCGCCACGCCTTCTTCTCGCCGCCCGTCAGGCTTGCAAAATCCATGTCCTTCGCCTTGGGCAGCGCGTCGGGATCAAGCCCGGCCGCGACGATGCTGGGCCGCAGATAGTTGCCGAGTACGCCGGTGAACACGTCGGAATAGACGATGTCCTGCGCGCTGCCGTCCACGATCATCTGCTTGTAGGCCGCCTGAGCATTGGCTTCCTGCGTCGCGATAAAAGGCGTCCCCATATAGCCGAGGTCCGCACCGATCATGCGCGCCGCCGCGATCGACCGGCCCGTCGCGATCGATCCCGACAACGCAAGCGGTCCATCGAACCAGGCGCGGATTTCCTGGACCAGGGCGAAGGGCGACAAGGTGCCGGCATGCCCCCCTGCCCCCGCAGCGACGGCGATCAGCCCGTCCGCCCCCTTTTCCACCGCCTTACGGGCGAAGACATTGTTGATGACATCATGCAGGACGATGCCGCCATAGCTGTGGATGGCCTCATTGACGTCCTCGCGCGCGCCCAGCGACGTGATGACGAGCGGCACGCGATAGCGCACGCACAGCGCCAGATCCTCTTCCAGCCGGCTGTTGGTGCGGTGGACGATCAGGTTGACGGCAAAGGGGGCATGGCTCTCATCCAACGCCTCTCCCAATTGCTGCAACCAGCTTTCGAACATTCCCGCCGGCCGGGCATTGAGCGAAGGGAAAGCGCCGACGATACCGCTGCGACATTGCGCAATGACCAGGTCGGGCTGCGAAATGATGAACATCGGGGAACCGATCAGCGGCAGCGACAGCCGGTCCCTCAGCAACGACGGCAAAGTCATGAACAACGTCCTCTCTTATCGATGATGCGGCGCTAACATCGGAAAAGCGCCCGAAAAAGCCCAAAAACGACTGTATTGATAGAATAATACAGTAGTGCTATCATTCGGCCATCAAACCCCTCTGGGAGGATGAGCCATGTATAGCGACAGCGACTTGCAGGATGCCGTAACGGCCGGCGTCCTGTCTCCCCAAGCGGCGCAGGCGTTGCGCGATCATGTCGCGCGATCACGCGCGACCGTCGCGGTCGACGAAGAACAATTCCGGCTACTGACCGGCTTTAACGATATCTTCGTCGCGATCGCCAGCGTGATCCTGCTCGTCGCGCTGGGCTGGCTGGGCAACAGCATGCGATTCGGCGCACCTGACTATCAACCCGCTTTCATGTCGGGCCTGCTTGTCGCGGCGGCCAGTTGGGGGCTTGCCGAATATTTTACTCGGCGGCGTCGCATGGCCCTGCCCTCCATCCTGCTGCTATGCGGCTTCGTCGGCGGGATTGCGTTCGCGGCGGGCGCGATCGGCGCGCAAATCTGGCCGCATGCCGGTGATCGCACGGCCGCCTTGATCCTGTCGGCGGCGGCAGCGGTCGGCGCGGCGGGCGCGGCCCTGCACTGGCGGCGGTTCATGGTCCCGATCACCGTGGCGGCTGGCGCGGCCGCCGGCGCCGGCGTGGTGGCGGGCCTGGTCATCGCGGCCTTCCCGGACAATCGCACCCTGCCCTTCCTGTTGCTGCTGGCGTCGGGCTTGGCGATCTTTCTGCTGGCGATGCGCTGGGACATGACAGACCGGGCGCGCCTCACGCGCCGGTCGGACGTTGCCTTCTGGCTGCATCTGGCCGCGGCGCCGATGATCGCCCATTCCCTGTTTCATCTGCTGGGCGTGCTGGACGGGGGCGAAATCGGCGCCGGCCGCGCCCTGCTGGTTGTGGCGCTCTATATCGCCTTCGGCCTTGTCGCACTCGCGATCGACCGGCGGGCCTTGCTGGTGTCAAGCCTCGCCTATGTCCTCTTCGCCCTTTATGCCCTGTTCAAGCAAGCGGGCGCCGTGGAGCTATCTTGGGCGCTCACCAGCCTCGTCATCGGATCGGCGCTACTGCTGCTCTCCGCGCTCTGGCATCAGGCTCGATCGATCATCGTCAACGGCCTGCCGCCGGCGCTGACCGATCGCCTGCCCTATCTGGATCGCGCGCCCGCGTGACATGGACCGCGACGGGGCCGGTGCAGGACGCGCTGGCCCCTACTGCGCGAACCGCCTGAAGAAGCTGTCGGCATTCCATGTCGGGCGGGCCGGCGCATTGGCCACGCGCAGCGCTACCGCCGTGACATAGGCGTTCAGTTTCGCGGTTTCCGCCGGCATGACGGGCTGGTTCAGGTCATCGAAGGGCGAATGGTAAAGATGGGCGCGCCATGCCTTCTCCACCACGGCCTTGGGCGTGCCAGCCTTGAACCCATATTTGAAGAACAAGGCCGGGATGCCCTGGCGGATGAAGGCATATTGGTCCGACCGGATAAAGACGTTACGATCCGGAAAGGGATCCGGCGTGATGGGCAGATTCATGGCTGCGCCGACGGCCGAAGCATCATCCCCCAGGGAGCTTTGATCATAGCCGATCGGCGTGACGCTGGTCAGCGGAAAGATCGGCAGCGCCATGTCGAAATTGAGGTCAGCGACCATCGCGTCGGCGGGCACGGTCGGCCGGCGGGCGAAATAGCGCGACCCGAGCAGGCCCTTTTCCTCCGCTGTCACGATGGCGAAAAGGATGGAGCGTTTGGGCTTTTGCGGTGCCTGCTGCAAGGCGCGGGCGATTTCCAGCAGGCTGGCAACGCCTGAAGCGTTGTCGAACGCGCCATTGTAGATGGCGTCGCCCTTGACCGGCGTGCCGATGCCATAGCCATCCAGATGCGCGGACAGCACCACATATTCATCGCGCAGCTGGGGGTCGCTCCCTGGCATGACTGCGATCAGGTTGGGCGAGGAGAGGCCCCGCCGCGTCGCCGCCACCCGGGCGCTCAACCGCTGCGCCAAGGGAAAGCCTGCGATCGGGGCGGACGCATCGGCAGCTTTGGCAATAGCTGCAAAATCATGGCCCGATCCCTCGAACACCAATTGCGACCGGGCCGGATCGATCTGCGCGTTCAGGAAGGGTCGATCGCTTTCGCGCAGGGCGGCATCCGCATAATAAAGCGCCGGGGCGCCAGCCAGGTTGACGCGCCGCGCCCAGGGGATTTCGACCTGCCCCGGCGTCACCAGGCTGATCAGCCCGACCGCCCCCTTCGACGCCAGATATTTTGCGCGCTCGGACCGGGCATGGGATTTGAGCGCGCCGGAAATCGTAGAGGGGCCGCCCGACACGACCACCACGATCTTGCCCGCCAAGTCCAGGCCGGCAAAGTCGTCATGCCCCTCGTCGGGCAGATGCAACCCATATCCGGCAAAGACCATTGGTGCGTCGATCTGCTCGGGCACCGGCCCGCCCCCGCCGGAAAAGATGAGGTCCCCGGGCACGGCCAAGGGTGTTTCGCCATTCGGCCCACGCAGGACGGCGCTGCTGCGATCGGATTGAATGACCTGTTCGACAAAGGCGACAGGCTGCTTGTACCCATCGGTCCCCATGGGCTTGAGGCCAAGCGACTGGAATGCGTCGATGACATAGGCCGCCGCCTTGTCATAGCCGGGCGTGCCGGTGCCGCGCCCCTCCATCTCGTCGCTGGCCAACGCCTGCACATGCCTCCACCATCGCGTGCCGTCATCCGGGACGGCATCCTCGGCCGACAGGGCTGGCGTCAGGAGCATGAGCGCCGCGAATGGCAATGTCAGGGCTAGGCGCTTCATGGTCACACTCCGCTTGTCCGAAAGTCTATTGATCATCATGAGCGCCGACGAACAAGAGGCTTGGAACCGCCATCATCTCGTGTATTATTAAAGCAATACACATCAGGAGAATTGCGATGTCCCGCTCCTTCCCCCTTCTGACATTGGCGTTATCGAGCCTGCTTCTTTCCACCAGCGCCTGCTCGCGAACCGATGAGTCGCACACGGCGGAGAGTGGTGCGGCCAAAGCGCAAGACTGGTCCGGCCTGCGCGATTTTACCGCCATCGATGCAACAGGGCCTGACGATGTCAAAGTCACGATCGCTCCAGAATTTTCGGTCCGGGCACAGGGTGATGCGCAGGCGATCGCCGAGCTCGATATCCGGGTGAAGGGCAGCACTCTGCTGATCGGGCGCAAGTCCAGCACGACATGGTCCGGCGCGAAGAGCGCTAATCGCGCCACCATCTATGTGACCATGCCCGCCATCACCGCTGCCGACCTGACAGGCGCGGGCGATCTGGATCTCGACAAGGCGGAAGGCGACAGGCTGACCCTGTCGTTGACGGGCGCGGGCGATTTCCGCATCGGGAGCGTCAGGCTCCAATCCCTGACCACCGACATTACCGGCGCTGGCTCGGTGAAGATCGCGGGCACGGCTGACAAGGCGAAACTTTCCATCACCGGCGCGGGCGACATTGACGGTGAAGCATTGAAGGTCGGGGACGCAGATGTGTCCGTGCTGGGCGCGGGCGACATCGACTTCGCGTCGGACGGCAAAGTTGCTATCAGCATCATGGGTCCGGGTGACGTGACGGTGAAAGGCAAGGCGCAATGTACAAAGACAGGGCTTGGCCCCGGCGAGGCGCGCTGCGCGCCCTGATCCTTGCCGGGCTGGCGGCGGCATCGCCAGCGACGGCGGGAACGCGCGGCTACACCATCACCAGTTTCGACAGCATTCGTGTCGACGCCCCCGTTTCGGTAATCTTGACCACAGGCCAGGGACCGTCCGCCCGTGCCGAGGGCGATCAGGCGCTGCTTGACCGCCTGCACGTCGATGTGTCCGGGCGCCAACTTGTCATCGGCATGGACAGGCTGCGTCCAGGCGAGAAAAGCAGCGGCGCTGCATCGCTGCGCCTGTCGACCGGCATGATCGACCGCGTGATGCTGACCGGTGGCGGGTCCGTGCAGATCGACCGCATGAAAGGGCTGCGGGGCCAGATCGTGCTCGGCGGCAATGGCGACGTCAGCGTCAGCGATGCGCAACTGGACCGGCTGGACCTGCTATTGGCGGGCGGCGGGCGCGCGACGCTGGCGGGCCGCGCCGGCGTCGCGACTATCCATGTGAACGGTCCGGGAGAAGTTGCCGCCCAAGGCTTGCGCGCGCGCCAGGCCGAGATTGGCAATGATGGGCCGGGCAGCGTCGCGCTCACCGCCGATGTTGCTGTCAAGATCGTCGCCAGCGGATCGGGCGACGTCAGGGTCGAGGGCAAGGCCGCCTGCACCGTCGACCATCGCGGCACCGGGCAGGTGCTGTGCGGCGGCGAAAGCTACTAAATCCGGCCGCATCGCCTGGCAGGCTGCTCCGTCCGGCTTCAGCTCTTTCAGGCGGGCACGCTGGCGAGCGCCGCCTTCACCGCGTCCAGCGCCGCCGCCGCCTTGTCGCCATCCGGGCCGCCGCCCTGCGCCATGTCGGGACGACCACCGCCGCCCTTGCCCCCCAGCGCCTCGACGCCGGCGCGCACCAAGTCCACGGCGCTGATCTGGGCTTTCAGGTCATCGGTCACGCCGACGGCGATGCTGGCGCGGCCATCGACCACGGCGAGCACGGCGGACACACCGCTGCCCAGCGTCGCCTTGTTCTGATCGACGATGCCGCGCAATTCCTTGGGGTCGAGCCCTTCGATCACCTGCCCCATAAAGTCGATGCTGCCGACCTTTTCCGGTCCCGCCGCCTGCGCCGCGCTTCCGCCGCCCAGCGCCAGGGCCTTCTTCGCCTCGGCCAGTTCGCGTTCCAGCTTGCGGCTCTGCTCGACCAGCGCGGCGATGCGCGCCGGCACATCTTCCGGCGTCGTCTTGAGCGCGGCGGCCGTCTGGCGCAGCTTGTCATCGCGTTCGACCAGCCACAGGCGCGCGGCTTCGCCGGTCAGCGCCTCGATGCGGCGCACGCCCGAGGACACGGCGCTTTCCGACACGATCTTGAACAGGGCTATGTCACCGGTCGCGCGGACATGGGTGCCGCCGCACAGTTCGACCGAATAATGCGCATCATCGCCCCGACCCATCGACAGGACGCGCACCTCGTCCCCATATTTTTCGCCGAACAGCGCCATCGCGCCCGCCGCGACCGCATCGTCCGGGGTCATGAGGCGGGTCGTCACCTCCTCATTATGGCGCACCTGCGCGTTCACGTCCGCCTCGATCGCGGCGATCTGCGCATGGGTCATTGCTTCGGGGTGCGAGAAATCGAAGCGCAGGCGATCGGCCGCGACCAAGCTGCCCTTCTGCGTCACATGCGCGCCCAGTTCCTTGCGCAAAGCGGCGTGGAGCAGGTGGGTGGCGCTGTGATTGGCGCGGATACGGTCCCGCCTTTCGACATCGACGCTCAGATGCACGGTGTCGCCGACCTTGATGCTGCCCGCCTCGATCGTCGCATGGTGGGCATGGACACGGCCCAGCGGCTTGGCGGTATCATCGACCAGCGCGACGAAGCCGCCCTGCGTCGTGATCCGGCCCGCGTCGCCCATCTGGCCGCCGCTCTCGCCGTAAAAGGGCGTCTGGTTGGTGACGATCGTGACCGTGTCGCCCGCGCGCGCGCTGTCGAAGTTCACACCGTCCTTGACGATCGCCAGAACTTCGCCCTCGCCCTGCGTGGTGCTGTACCCGATAAATTCGGTATTGCCCGCCTTTTCCGCGATATCGAACCAGATTTCGTCGGAAGCCTTTTCGCCCGATCCCTTCCAGGCGGCCCGGGCGGCGGCCTTCTGTTCGGCCATGGCGGCATCGAACCCGGCGCGGTCGACGGTCAGCCCGCGCGAGCGCAGCGCGTCTTCGGTCAGGTCATAGGGGAAGCCATAAGTGTCATAGAGCTTGAACGCGGTTTCGCCGGCAAGCGTCCCGCCTTCCGCCAAGTCCCCGGTCGCCTCGTCCAGCAATTTGAGGCCGTTTTCCAGCGTCTTGCGAAAGCGGGTTTCCTCACGCAGCAGGGTTTCCTCGATCAGCGGCTGGGCGCGGACGAGTTCGGGATAGGCGCCGCCCATTTCCGATACGAGGCTGGAGACGAGGCGATACATCAGCGGTTCCTTCGCGCCGATGATGTGCGCGTGGCGCATGGCGCGGCGCATGATCCGGCGCAACACATAGCCGCGCCCCTCATTGGCCGGCAGCACGCCGTCGGCAATCAGGAACCCCGTCGAGCGCAGATGGTCGGCAATGACGCGATGGCTGGCCTTATGCTCGCCGTCCGTCGCGGTGCGGCTCAGCGCGCCGCTCTCCGCAATCAGCGCCTTGAACGTGTCTGTGTCATAATTGTCGGTGACGCCCTGCATGACGGCAGCGACCCGCTCCAGCCCCATGCCGGTGTCGATGCTGGGCTTGGGCAGTTCGCCTACGATCTCGTTGGCTTCCTGCTCATATTGCATGAAGACAAGGTTCCAGATTTCGACGAAACGGTCGCCATCTTCCTCCGGCGATCCGGGCGGGCCGCCCCAGATATGATCGCCGTGATCGTAGAAGATTTCCGAGCAGGGGCCACACGGGCCGCTGTCGCCCATGGCCCAGAAATTATCCTTGGTCGCGATGCGGATGATGCGGTGTTCAGGCAGACCGGCGATCTTCTTCCACAGGTCGAACGCCTCATCGTCGGTGTGGTAGACGGTCGCGGTCAGCCTGTCGGCGGGCAGACCCCATTCCTTCGTCAACAAGGTCCAGGCATGGGTGATCGCCTGTTCTTTGAAATAATCGCCGAAGCTGAAATTGCCCAGCATTTCGAAGAATGTATGGTGCCGCGCGGTATAGCCGACATTGTCCAGATCATTATGCTTGCCGCCTGCGCGCACACATTTCTGGCTCGACGTCGCGGTCTGATAGGGGCGGCTTTCTAGACCGGTGAAGACATTCTTGAACGGCACCATCCCGGCGTTGACGAACATCAACGTCGGATCATTATGCGGCACCAGCGGCGCCGATGGAACGATGCTATGCCCATTGCCCCCGAAATAATCGAGGAAGGAGCGGCGAATGTCGTTGGTCGAGGTCATGGGGGCGATTTAAGAGGAAGCGGCCCGCCGCACAAGCGGGGGATTTGATGGCGTCCCCGCGATCGAAATGGGGCCTTCTAAAGGTCAGTGACCTTGTCATTCGACCCGACGCCTGCAATGGCGGTCACACGTTACGCAGAAGGTGGAGTTCAAACAACATGACGGCACGCATTATTGCCGAGTGGAAAAGCGTCCGGAAAAATCAGGCTGTTCCCATGTTGTGGAATGATGGACTGACACCCCTGATCCAACAGCGGCATGCGTACCCGGTTGAAACCCCCGCGGCAACCATTTGGGCGTTTGAGGATGTGCGCGTCATTGGTCCATGCATACCGTTGATATTCGATGGGCTTGAGCCCGACTTGAAAAACGCTCTTTTTCCCGGATATGTCGTCGTAAAATATGAAGACCCTGCTTTCATAAGTCATGTTGCGCCCGCAGCGACCCGGTCGAGGCATATCGATCGGGCTTGGGCGGTCTGGAACTATAACTGCATTATCTACGGGCACTTTCTGTTGGAAGCGGTGTCACGTCTTCTGCTGATCCGATCTGCCCATCGCGATGACCCGTCACTGACCGACATTCCAATTCTGCTTCCTGCAAATGCGCCTGCCTTTGCTCGGCGATGGATCGAACTGCTGCTTCCCGATTTCCGAATAGAATTCAAGGACGCCGATGAGGACATCATCGTTGGGCAGTTGATGGTCCCAAACTGGGGCAAGGGGTATATTTACTCCGATCGCGTCCAGAACGAATTGAACAGCCTTGCCGCTCCGTACCGCACCGAAGGTGGACCCGTCCGGCGCATTTTCGTCGAGCGTCGGGTGCAGTCCTATCGCGTACTGGCCAATGCCGATGCTCTGCGCGACATTGCGTCAGGCTATGGCTTTGAAGCCGTCAGTCCTGAAAAACTGTCGCTGGAGGAGCAGATCGCCTTGTTCGCCGACGCGCGCTATATTGTCGGCGAATTTTCCAGTGCGATGCACAACGCCTTGTTTTCCCCCGCAGGATGCCGGATCATGGCGTTGAACTACATCACCGAATGCCAGTCCCGTATCGGCAATTTTCGGCAGCAGAGTGTCGGATATATCCTGCCGGCGGAGGGTCCCATCAACTACGACCCCAATATTCCGGGCGAACGGCATTTCACCATCGATCCGGCGCTGTTTGAAAAGAAGCTGAAACTCATGCTCGGCATCGCGTGAACGACGCTAATGGCTGCGTTCCTAGCGGACGACGGCTTTAACCAATCGGCTGCTCGATCGTCATGGGTGGTTTTGAGAACCAGGCGGGGCCCTGCACGGTCATGTGGAAACAGTCCTCCATGCGGATGCCCATGGTGCCGGGGAGATAGAGGCCCGGTTCGTTGGAAAAGCACATGCCGACGTCCAGCTTTGTCGTTTCGCCATGGACGAGGTTGACTGGCTCATGCCCTTCCATACCGATGCCGTGGCCGGTGCGATGGGACAGGCCCGGAAGCGCATAGCCGGGGCCATAGCCCTGCGTCTCATACCAGCCGCGCACCGCGTCATCGACCGCGCCAGCGGGTGCGCCCAACCGGGCCGTGGCGAAAGCGATCTTCTGACCCTGCGCCACATCGTTCCAGACTTTGCGTTGCTGCGCTGTCGGAGTGGCGTCATGAACCCAGCTGCGGCTGATATCGGACTGATAATCCTCGACGGTGCAGCCGCAATCCATCAGCACCACGTCGCCCGCGCGCACCGCCTGCGGCTTGCCCGAGCCATGGGGATAGGCGGCCGCCTCGCCCAGCAGGACGAGGTTGAATTCGACCTTTCCGCCCAGTTGCTTCGTCGCCGCAGTCATGAGCGCACCGATATCCGCTGGCGTCATGCCCGCGCGCACTTGCGGATAGGTCCAGCGATAGGCGGCCATGGTGACATCGGCCGCCTTTTGCATCAGGGCGATTTCGGCGGCGGTCTTGCGCATGCGCAGCGCCCGGGTGACGGGGTCCTTCACCAGCGTGGCGGCGGGCATGGCATCCTTCAAACCGTCGACCGCGAAGTAGCGCACGCTTTCCTCGATCCCAATGCGCCCCTTGGCGAATCCCTTCGCCGACAGGAAGTCGGCAATGGGCGCACAGGGGCTTTCATGCTCCTGCCAGACGCGGACCTCGGCAGGGATGGAGAGCGATTCGTCGATCGAGGGTTTCTCGAAAAAGGGACAGACGACGAGCGGCGCGCCGCTGGCCGGGATGACCAGCGCGGTAAGCCGCTCGCTGCGATGCCAGCGGATGCCGCTATAATAAATGAGGCTGGCGCCCGGTTCGATCAGCAGCGCGTCGATGCCGTCCCGCTGCATCATCGCCTGCGCACGGGCAAGGCGACCGGCGCGCTCCGCCTTTCCGATCGGCCTGATGTCGCCAGTCAGGGACGCGAGCGCCTCTGCCGCTTTTTCCTGCGCGAACAGGCGCGGGCTGACCATGCCGACACCGATGCCGACAGCTGCAAGGCGAAGGACAGCGCGGCGATCAGGCGTAGGCATAGGGGCCACCCGCCGCCAAAGCAGCCTGATAGGCGGGGCGATCGTGCATCTCCTTCAACCAGCGCATGAGATGCGGACGGCTATCATCAAGGCCGCCGCGCGCGCGGGATGCTTCCAGCGGAAAGCTCATCATCATGTCGGCGGCGGTGAAGGCGTCACCAGCGAAATAAGGGCGGCTCGCCAGTTCGGTTTCCAGCCAGTCGAGATGATCGTCGAGCATTTTCTGCACGGTGGGCCTGGCGGGGCGGCCGAGCAGGCCGAGCTTCCCGACCACCAGCAGGGCCAGCAGCGGGGGCATCATCGACCCTTCGGCATAATGCATATATTGGCGATAGCGGATCGCTTTGTCCGCCTCCGCCGGCGCGCCGAAGCGATTGCCCGATCGCGCGACAAGATAGTCCATGATCGCGCCCGTTTCGATCAGGCGGTGACCATCAACCTCCACCACCGGCGACCGGCCGAGCGGGTGAACAGCGCGCAGCGAGGCGGGCGCGCGCATGGTCTTTGCATCGCGTTCATAGCGCCGCACCTCATAGGGCTCGCCCAGTTCCTCCAGCAGCCAGAGGATGCGTTGCGACCGGCTGTTATTGAGATGATGGACGATGATGGTCATGACGGTCCTTCCCGTGCTGCGGAACATGGTGGCTAACGCAGCAGGGGATGGTTGCCAAGGTCGGGCCTATGTCTTGCCCTTCACGATGGTTTTCTCAGGCGTCTTCCAGCAACTGCGCCTTCTTTTTCGCGCGGAAGGCGTGAAGCAGCGGTTCGGTATAGCCGCTGGGCTGATCGACCCCTTCGAACACCAGCGCGCGGGCCGCCTGATAGGCAATGCTTTCCCCTTCCCGACCGTGCATAGGTTGATAGAGCGGATCGCCCGCATTTTGCGCGTCAACTTTCGCCGCCATGCGCATGAAGGCGGCGTCGATCTGCTCCGCCGTGCAGATACCGTGCAGCAGCCAGTTGGCCATATGCTGTGACGAAATGCGCAGCGTCGCCCGATCCTCCATCAGGCCGATGTCGTGAATATCGGGCACCTTGGAACAGCCGATCCCCTGATCGACCCAGCGGACGACATAGCCGAGTATGCCCTGCGCATTATTGTCCAGTTCCTGCGCAATCTCTTGCTCCGAAAAATTGCGACCGACGGCGACGGGGATGGTCAGCAGCGTGTCTAGCGGCGTCACGCTTTCGCGCGCGCGCTCCGCCTGGCGCGCGAAGACGTCGACGCGGTGATAATGGGTGGCGTGCAGCGTCGCGGCGGTGGGCGATGGCACCCAGGCGGTATTGGCGCCGCTCATCGGATGGCCGACCTTCTGGTCCAGCATGTCGGCCATGCGGTCGGGCGCGGCCCACATGCCCTTGCCGATCTGCGCCCGGCCGCTGAGGCCGCAGGCAAGGCCGATCTGGACATTGCGATCCTCATAACCGGTGATCCAGTCGCTCGACTTCATCTCGCCCTTGCGGATCATGGGACCGGCCTGCATCGACGTGTGCATTTCATCGCCGGTGCGATCGAGGAAGCCGGTGTTGATGAAGACGATCCGGTCCTTCACCGCATGGATGCAGGCGGCGAGATTTGCCGATGTGCGGCGTTCCTCATCCATGACGCCGACCTTGATCGTATGGCGCGCCATGCCGAGCATATCCTCGATCGCGTCGAACAGGCTGTTGGTGAAGGCCGCCTCGTCCGGCCCGTGCATCTTTGGCTTGACGATATAGACGCTGCCGGCGCGGCTGTTGGCCCGATCGCTATTCGCGCGGCGGTTGAGGTCGTGCAGCGCGATCAGGCTGGTGACGATGCCGTCGATAATGCCTTCGGGCGCGTCGTCGCCATTGGGCAGACGGACGGCGGGCGTCGTCATCAGATGGCCGACATTGCGGACGAACAGCAGGCTGCGACCCGGCAGCGTGAAGCTGCTGCCGTCCGGCGCTGAGTAGGTGCGGTCGGGGTTGAGCGCGCGGGTCATCATCGCGCCGCCCTTCTCGAACGTGTCCGTGAGGTCGCCGCGCATCAGGCCCAGCCAGTTGGCATAGGCGGCGACCTTGTCCTGCGCGTCGACGGCGGCGACGGAATCTTCCAGATCGCAAATCGCGGTTAGCGCGGATTCGAGGATGACGTCGGCGATGCCGGCCGAGTCGGTCGCGCCGATCGGATGGTCGCGGTCGAAAACGACCTCGATATGCAGGCCATTATGACCGAACAGCTTGCCCTTTTCGCTGGCGCCGATGAACTGGGCGGGATCGCGCAGGACGATGTCGGCGCTGGTCAGGTCGGCCCAGCGACCGCTGGCGAGCGGGACGGCATCATCGAGGAACGCCTTGGCCCAGCCGATGACCTGCGCGCCGCGTGCGGCGTCATAGCCCTTGCCGGCAGGCGCGCCCGCAATGGCGTCCGTGCCGTAGAGCGCGTCATAGAGACTGCCCCAGCGCGCATTGGCGGCGTTGAGCAGGAAACGGGCGTTGAGGATCGGCACGACCAGCTGCGGCCCGGCAAGGCGGGCGACTTCGTCATCGACATTCTGGCTGCCGATCGTGAAGGGCGCGGGTTCCGGCACCAGATAACCGATGTCGCGCAGAAAGGCCTGATAGGCGTCCGCGTCATGGGGCTGACCCCGGCGCTGTTCGTGCCAGCTGTCGATCTGCGCCTGCAAGAAGTCGCGCTTGCGCAGCAGAGCGGCATTCTCTGGCGCGAAGCGGGCGAGGATGTCCGCTGTCCCCGCCCAGAAGGCCTGCGGGTCGACCCCGGTGCCGGGCAATGCGCGGGTTTCGATGAAGTCGGCGAGCGACGGCGCGACCATCAGGCCGGATTTGTCGATCATGCGGTCGGTCATGGATCTTCTCTCAACATCACTATGTCGCCCAACCCCTAGCCTATCGCAATTATGCCGTGTAGACGCTATTATGCGAACATAGTCATTCCTGCGGTGAAATAATATGATGGACCCCGACCATGACCTGTTCGTGACCGTCGTCGATGAAGGCGGGCTGGCCGCGGCCGGGCGGCGGCTGCATATCTCCCCGGCGATGGTGTCGAAACGCTTGGCGCGGCTGGAGGAGAGGCTTGGCGCGAAACTGCTTCACCGCACGACCCGGCGCATGGCGCTGACCCCGGCGGGCGAGCGGCTGCATGCCGACCTGCGGGGCATATTGGCGGCGCTGGATGAAGCGGAACGGCGAGTTTCGGGGCAGTCGGCGATGGTGAGCGGTCCGCTGCGCGTGACCGCGCCCACCTCCTTCGGACGCATGCATCTGGCGCCCTATCTTCAGGATTTCCTCGACGCCTATCCGAAGGTCGCGCTGACCATCGATCTGTCGGACGCCCTTGTCGACCTGATCGACGGGCGGGCGGACCTGGCGCTGCGCATCGCCGCCGATCCGGGGCGCGGCCTGTCGGCAACGCGGCTCGCCACCAACCGCCGCATCCTGTGCGCCGCGCCGGGCTATCTCGATCGTCAGGGCGTGCCGGACACGATCGCGGCGCTCAAAACGCACAGATTGCTCGCCGCCGACGGGCAGATGCCCTGGCGGCTGATCGGCCCCAAGGGACCTGTCAGCATCGACGGGCAAAGCCATGTGCGCACCAACAGCAGCGAACTGGTGCGCGAATTGACGCTGGCGGGCGGCGGCATCGCGCTGCGATCGCTCTGGGACGTCAGTGACGCCCTGGCATCGGGGCAATTGCGGCAGGTTCTGCCCGCCTTTGCCGGATCGGCCGACGTCGCATTGTTCGCGGTACACCTGCCGCAAAGCCATCCGCCGCGCGCGATCAGCGCCTTCATCGACTTTCTGACCGGGCTCTATGGGCCGGTGCCGCCGTGGGACCGTTCGGCCATTGCCCTAGCGGAACCAAGCCTCTAAGGCCGCGCGCATGGACGACAATACCCGCCGCGCCGCGCTCGACTATCACCGCTATCCGCAACCCGGCAAGCTTCGCATCGAACCGACCAAGCGCATGGTCAACCAGCGCGACCTGGCGCTGGCCTATTCGCCCGGCGTCGCCGCGCCCTGCGTCGAGATCGCCGCCGATCCCGACAAGGCGCTGGACTATACCGCGCGCGGCAATCTGGTCGCGGTCATATCGAACGGCACGGCCGTTTTGGGCCTGGGGTCAATCGGCGCGCTGGCGTCCAAGCCGGTGATGGAGGGCAAGGCCGTCCTCTTCAAAAAATTCGCCGACATCGACGTGTTCGATATCGAGGTCGACACGACCGATCCCGACCAGTTTGTCGAGGCGGTTGCGCTGCTGGAGCCGACATTCGGCGGCATCAACCTGGAAGATATCAAGGCGCCCGAATGTTTCGAGATTGAGCGGCGGCTGAAGGAACGGATGAACATTCCGGTCTTTCACGATGACCAGCATGGCACCGCCATCGTGGTCGCCGCCGCCGTGCGCAACGCGCTGGTGCTGCAGGGCAAGACGCTCGCCGATGCGAAGCTGGTGACGTCTGGCGCGGGCGCGGCGGCGCTGGCCTGCGTCGACCTGCTGGTGTCCATGGGCCTGCCCATTGAAAATGTCACGATGACCGACAAGGACGGGGTCATCCATGCAGGCCGCGAGGGCATGTTGCCCAATATGGCGCGCTATGCCCGCGCCACCAATGCCCGCACCCTGCCTGACGTGCTGCCGGGGGCAAACCTGTTCCTGGGCCTGTCGGCGCCGGGCGTGTTGAAGCCCGAATGGCTGCCGCTGATGGCGCCCAATCCGCTGATCTTCGCGCTCGCCAACCCGGAGCCGGAAATCCGCCCCGAAGCCGCGCGCGAGGTGCGGCCCGACGCGATCATCGCGACCGGCCGGTCGGACTATCCCAATCAGGTCAACAATGTCCTGTGCTTCCCCTATATCTTCCGTGGCGCGCTGGACGTCGGTGCGACGCAGATCAACGAAGCGATGAAGGTCGCCGCCGCCGACGCCATCGCCGCCTTGGCCCGTATGCCAGCGCATGACAGCGTCGCGCAGGCCTATGGCGGGCGCAAGCTGGTGTTCGGCGCGGACTATATCATCCCCACGCCCTTCGATCCGCGCCTGATCGGCGAGATCGCTGTGGCCGTGGCGAAGGCCGCGATGGACAGCGGTGTTGCGAAGAAGACGCTGAACCTCGACGATTACAAGCGCAGCCTGACCCACCAGAACACCAGGTCGGGGCAATTGATGCTGCCCGTGTTCGAAGCCGCGCGCGGCAGCGGCACGCGCATCGCCTATGGCGAGGGTGAGGATGACCGCGTGCTGCGCGCGATCCGCGACGCGCTGGACGAAGGGATCGTGCGCCCGACCATCATCGGCCGCCGCCGCATCCTGGAACAGAAACTGCCCGAACTGGGGCTGAGCTTTGACCTCGATCGCGATGTCGAGGTGATCGACCCGGAAACCGACCATCTGGTCATGGGCGAACTGGTCGAGGCCTATCGCGCCGTCGCCGCGCGCAAGGGCGTGCCGGCGGACGAGATATTGCGCCATGTCTATCGCCGCCCGACCGTCACCGCCGCGATGCTGCTGCGCACCGGGCGGGTCGACGCCGCGCTGGTCGGCGGGCGATCAGAATATTGGGGCCAGGTCGAGCATGTGCTGCGCATCATCGACCGGCTGCCGAGCCACAGCCGGGTCTATGCGCTGTCGGGCCTGATCCTGGACGCTGGCGCGCTGTTCATCACCGACACGCATATGGTGCCCGATCCGACGACCGAGCAAATCGCCGAAATGACGGTCGCGGCTGCCGCAGAGGTCGCGCATTTTGGCCTGAAGCCCCGCGTCGCCCTGTTGTCCCACTCCAATTTCGGGTCGTCGCACACCGACAGCGCGCGCAAAATGCGCCGCGCCTACAAGAAGGTGCGCGACATGGCGCCTGAACTGGCGGTCGACGGCGAAATGCATGCCGACGCAGCGCTGAGCCAGGCGCTGCGCGAAAGGCTGATCCCCGATTCGCGCTTCGAAGGGTCGGCGAACCTGCTGGTCATGCCCAATCTGGACGCGGCCAACATCACGCTGACGGCGCTGTCGGCATCGTCCAGTTCGCCCACGGTCGGCCCGATGCTGATGGGCCTGTCCAAGCCGATCCACGTGCTGACGCCCGGCGTCACGTCGCGCGGCATCCTCAATTTGACGGCCATCGCAGCGGCCGAAGTCGTGCGGGAAGGCCTCACTTAACCTTTGCCTGTTAGGCTGCGCGGCGCAAGGAGATTGCTGATGGCATCATGGTTCAACGCGATGGCGAAAAGCATCGGTCCCAAGCTGGTGATCGTCCTGGGCCTGAGCGGGGCGGCGTGGGGCGCGATGCATGTGCTCGATCGACCGGCGGCACCCAAGGCTGAACCGAGCGCCGCGCAGGCGGCCTCTCCCGCTGCGGAGGCCGCGGCCCGCACCCCGGCCGCCCAACCCATCGAGCGCCGCAGCGACCAGCCGATGGAGATCGACCCGCGCGCGCTGACGGTAAAGCGCGTGCTGGCCATCGACGGGCCGTTTCGGCATGGCGATTATGTCTGGGACGAAAAGGGTGCGCCCGCGACCGGGCCGGTCATCATCACTATCGACCTGAAGGCCGAGACGCTGTCGGTGTTCCGCGATGGCTATGAAATCGGCGCGGCGGTCATCCTCTATGGCGCGACGGACAAGCCCAGTCCGCTGGGCGCCTTCCCGATTACGCAGAAGGACGCGGACCATGTGTCCAACCTGTATGACGCGCCCATGCCCTATGCGCAGCGGCTGACGAGCGACGGCGTCTTCATCCATGGCAGCGATGTCGAATATGGGCGGGGCACCCATGGCTGCATCGGCGTGCCAACGGCCTTTGCCAAGAAACTGTTTGGCGTCACCAAGATTGGCGACATCGCCGTCATCACCAATGGCAAGATGCTGAATGTCGGCAAGGCGAAGGTCGGCGCCTAAAGCGGGGTCGTTTCAATCCTTGGCCTCGGCGCGGCGGTGAGCGCGCTGCCGGCCGAGGCGACCATGATGCTGAGCATCGCGATCCACTGGATCGGCGTCAGCCGCTCGCCCAGCACCACAAAGCCCGCCAGCGCGCCGATCGCGGGCGCCGAACTGAGTAGCAGCCCGAAGGCCGGCGCGGACAGCCGCCGCATCGCGTCCATTTCCAGCGTATAGGGAAAGGCGCTGGACAGGAAGGCGACCGCGAGCGCGACAAGCAGGAGATGCGGCGAATGGACCGCGCTATCGAGCGCGCCCGCCGCGACCGGACTGATGATGAACGCCGCGACCAGCATCCCCCAGGCGACGGCGTCGCCGCCAATCCCGGCGGACACGCGCTTGCCGGCCAATATGTAGAGCGCCCAGCACAAGGCGGCGCCACAGGCGAAGGCGACGCCTATGGGATCAAGCCGTGCGTCGGCGCGAATGGGGAGCAGGATCAGCAGGCCCGCCACCGCAGCGGCCAGCCACACGAAGTCGCGTGGACGGCGCGATCCGAACAGCACGATGGCGAGCGGCCCCGTCACCTCGATGGCGATGGCGGTGCCGAGCGGGATGCGCGCGAATGCCTGATAGATGGACATGTTCATGAGCGCGAGCGTCGCGCCATAGGCGAGCAGCGGCCAGCGCAGGCCATGCGGCACCGCCCGCCGCCAGGGTCGGCGAAAGGACAGGAGTAAAAGCGCCGCCAGAACGATCCGCAGCCCCGCGACGCCCGGCGCGCCGACCAGCGGAAACAGCGTCTTGGCGAAGGCCGCGCCCAAATTCATCGACGTGAGCGATAGCATCACCGCCCCGGTGCCGATCAGCGCATCGTGCGCGCCCTGTGCTTGGTTGCTGCTCATCTGGCGGGCGCTATAGCCGATACCGCCGACCACGCCATGCCCCTGATCGTCGCGCGGTTGCGTCTTTTGCGCCGGCGAGTGCAAGAAAGTCATACGAATGCGGCATTGACCCGCGCTGTCATCGCGCCCATTTGCGACGCTTCTGTATATTGCACTGCAACATGGAGCCTCCCATGAGCGCCCAAATTCATCAAGCGCGTCCCGCGCTCGTCCTGTTCGCGCTTTCGGTCGGCGCCTTCGCCATCGGCACGACCGAATTTGCGGCGATGAGCCTTCTGCCCTTCTTTGCGCGCGACCTGGGCATCGATGCGCCGACTGCGGGCCATGCGATCAGCGCCTATGCGCTGGGCGTAGTCGCCGGCGCGCCGGTGATCGCTGCCTTTGGCGCGCGTCTGCCGCGCCGCACGCTGCTGATCGGCCTGATGGCGATGTTCGCGCTGGCCAATGGCTTGTCGGCGCTTTCGCCCAGCTACCACTGGATGCTGCTGTTCCGCTTCCTGTCGGGTGTCCCGCACGGGGCCTATTTCGGCGTCGCCGCGCTGGTGGCCGCAAGCCTGGTGCCGATCGAGAAGCGGGCGCAGGCGATTGCGCGCATGTTCGCGGGCCTGACGGTCGCGACGATCATCGGCGTGCCGGTGGCCAACTGGATGGGTCAGGCGCTTGGCTGGCGCTGGGGTTTCGGCGTCGTCGCGGTGCTGGCGATCGCCACCGTGACGCTGGTGGCCATCCATGCCCCGCGCGACAAGGGCGACCCCAAGGCCAGCCCGATGCGCGAGCTGACCGCGTTGCAGCGGCCGCAGGTTTGGCTGACGCTGCTGACCGGCGCGATCGGCTTTGGCGGGCTGTTTGCGGTCTATACCTATGTCGCATCGACCATGATCGAAGTGACGCATGTGTCGGAAGCCTATGTGCCGCTGGTGCTCTCCATCTTTGGCGTGGGGATGACATTGGGCAATCTGGCATCGGCCTGGCTGGCGGATCGCGCGCTTAACCGGACCGTCATCGGCATCATGCTGTGGAGCGCGGCGTCGCTGGCGCTGTTCCCGCTGATGGCGGGCAATGTCTGGACGCTGGGCCTCGTCATCTTCATGATCGGCCTGGGCGGCGGCCTTGGCACACCGTTGCAGGCGCGGCTGATGGATGTGGCGGGCGATGCGCAGACGCTGGCCGCCGCGCTGCACCACAGCGCCTTCAACATCGCCAATGCGCTTGGTCCCTGGCTGGGCGGCCTGTCGATCGCGGCGGGCCACGGGCTGGTGTCGACCGGCTGGATCGGCAGCGGCCTGGCGCTGGGCGGACTGGCAGTGTTTCTGATCGCAATCACGATTCAGCACCGGACGCCTCCCATGATCGCAGCGCCGGCCGAATAAAGCCGCTTTCGCAGGCTCCCCACCCCGTCTAGACAGGCGCGATGACGGACGCGATGACAGGCGGGGAACGGGAACGGGCGCTGGCGGACGCCGCTGTGGCGGCGCTGCGGCAGGGCGATGCGCAGCGCGCCCTGGCAAGCTTGCGAGAAATGCAGGATCCGCCGCCTATGCTGCTGGCGCAGGCCTGCAATCGCAGCGGCGACCTGGATGGCGAGGCGGCGGCGCTGCGACGCATTCTAGACCAGGACATCCGCAATCTGCCCGCGATGCTGGCCATGGCCCAGAATGCCGATCGCCGGGGCGACGCGCGCGGCGCGACCAGCTGGTATCGGTCCGCGCTGGCCCAAGCCACGGCCACAGGCGCGCCACCGCAGCTGCAGCCATTGTTGCAGAAAGCGCAGGATTATGTGGCGCGGTCGAGCCGGACTTTCGAAGAGCATCTGATGGATGCGATCGGGGGGCTGCCGCGCCTGCCCCGCATCCAATTGGCGACCGACCTGCTGCTGGGCAAACAAAGCCTGTTCCTGCAACAGCCCAGCATGTTCTATTTCCCCGGACTGCCGCAGCGCGCTTTCTATGAGCGGTCGGAGTTCGACTGGGTCACCCCGATGGAGGCGATGACAGACGCCATCGTCGCAGAACTGGAGCAGGTCCGCGCGCAGGAGGACGCCGCTTTCGCGCCCTATGTCCAGACGTCGCCGCTGCGCCCAGCGCCCAACAACCCCTTGCGCGACGATGATCGCTGGGGCGCGCTCTATTTCTGGCTGAATGGCGAGCAGGTCGCCGCCAATGCGGACCGCTGCCCGGCGGTGATGGCTGCCCTCGCGCTGGCGCCCATTCCCGTCATCGCCGGCCGATCGCCGATGGCGCTATGGTCGCTGCTGAAACCCGGCACGCACATCCAGCCGCACCACGGGCTGCTCAACACCCGCCTCATCTGCCACCTGCCGCTGCTGACGCCGGACGGATGCGCGCTGCGAGTCGGCGCAGAGACACGATCATGGCGCAGGGGCGAAATGCTGTTGTTCGACGACAGTGTCGAACATGAAGCGTGGAACCGCAGCACCGATACGCGGGTCGTGCTGCTGTTCGAGATATGGCGGCCGGAAATCGAGGCGGAGGAGCGCGAGGCGCTGACCCAGCTATTCCAGGCGATCGACCGGTTCAGCCCGGCGCAGGTCGACACCGGCGGCTGACAGGAAAAGGCGTCAGCGCATCCTGGCGGTAATGGCGTCGAAAGGCTGGGGCCGGCCCAGATGAAACCCCTGGCCGATCGGGCAACCATGGGCCAGCAGCAACTGCGCCTGCCCTTCTGTTTCCACGCCCTCCGCCACGACTTCCATGCCGAAACTGTCGCCCAGTTTCACGATCGCATCGACAATGGCCGCATCGCCCGCATCATTGTCCATGTTGCTGACGAAACTGCGGTCGATCTTGAGCACGTCGACCGGATAATGTTTGAGGTGGCTGAGCGAGGCATAGCCGGTGCCGAAGTCGTCCAGCGCGACCCGCACCCCTTCCTTCGCGAAACAGCGCAGGGCGGTGGCAACCTGATCCGCGCCCCGGCCCAGGAACACGGTTTCCGTGACTTCTATTTCCAGATGGCGCGTGGGGATATGCGCCTGGACGAGGCGCTCCAGCACCGAATCTGCAAAGCCCGCATGGGTAAAGTCCGCCGCCGACGCGTTGAAGGCGACGCTGCCGGGATCAAGCCCGGCATCCAGCCAGCGGACCATATCGCGCAGCAGCTTGTCCAGCATCGTCTGGGTCAGTCCGACCGCGATTTCCCCATGGTCGAAGGCGGCGGCGATGGACCCGGGCGATTGCACCCCCAAGCGCGGATGCCGCCAGCGCAACAAAGCTTCATAGCCCGTGATCATGCGGGTGCGCAGATCGACCTTGGGCTGGTAATAAGGCATGATCAGGTCATCGTGGATAACCTGGCGCGCCATGTGGATCATGGAACTGCGTTGCTGGGCTTCGGCGCGCAACGTGGAGTGGAACAGCGTCAGCCGTCCGCGACCGGCCGCCTTGGACGCATAGAGCGCCAGATCCGCGGCCTTGAACAGTTCATCGCCTTCGCTGCCGGCGTCGCCCCCGAACAGCGCCGCGCCCATGCTGACGCCGCAATCGAGCGAGCGCCCTTCATGCATATGCGGTCGACGCAGGGTTTCGATCAGCGCCTTGCCCCAGGCTTCGACCCGCGCGGCGTCACCCAGAGCGCTGGACAAAAGGCCAAATTCATCGCCCCCCAGGCGGCCGATAACGGCATCGGGTGGCGCAGCCGCCTGTAACCGCTCGGCAAACGCACAGAGCAGCGCGTCGCCCGCGTCATGGCCCAGCGAGTCATTGGTGCGCTTGAGGTCGTCGATATCGAGCAGAAGCAGCGCGAAGCTCTCCCCGGACCTGCGTGCGGCTTGCGCCATGGATTCCAGCGTTTGTTGCCATGCGGACCGGTTGGGAAGCCGGGTCATGGCGTCATGCGATGCAGCCCAGCGAATACGCTGCTCACTGTCCTGCTGTTCGGTTACATCAAGGAAGGTGATGATGATGCGAAAGGACCGGTCGGTATCGCATTGCGTCGTCCAGCCCGTGCTCTTGATCCAGCGCAGCGCGCCATCTGTGGCGCGGTAGATTCGCAGCATATCCTCAAAATGTGCTGGCATGACGCCAGCGGCCACGGCGACCAGCTTGGTCTGCAAACGTGGACGGTCATCTGGATGGACGAGCGACAACGCCAGTTCGGCGGTCGGCGCCACATCGCGCGACACCCCCAGCATCGCGCGCAATTCCGGCGACCAGCTACGCTGCCCTGTCCGGCTGTCAAAATCCCATATGCCAAGCCCGGCGGACTGGATCGCCAGCCGGAACCGCTCCTCGCTTTCAGCAAGGTTGCGCTCGGCCATGTGACGCTCATGCACATCCTCCAGCGATCCATACCAGCGGATGATGCGGCCATCTGCATCCCGGCGCGCGGCCGCACAGGCGCGCATCCAGCGATAGTCGCCCGACCGCAACCGCACGCGATAGTCGACATCGACCGGCTCGCCGCTAGCGAGATGGCGATCCCAAACGGCCCGCACATGCGGCGCATCGTCGGGATGCAGCATCTTGATCCAGCCAAAGCCGCGCACTTCGTCGTCCGACAGGCCGGTCAATTCCGCCAGGCGCGGCCCGACTTCCTCGATCGCGCCGTCCGGCGCCGCGGTCCAGGGCACCTGCGGGCTGAGCGCGACCGACCAGCGATAATGATCCCGGCTTTCAGTAACCGCGGCGGACAGCAACTCCTGATAGGGCTGCGCATCCTCCACTGTGCCGAAATAGCACCAGTCGCCGTCTGCCAGGACGTGACGGCGCATCTGTACGCGGCACCAATGGCGGACATCAGGCGCAAGCGCGATGGTCATCATCAGAGGTTGCGGCTGGTTTTGTGCGCCAGCGGCCACCAGCGCGCGGCGGTCCGCAGCATCCAGCAAAGCGCGCCAGCCCAGACCAATGGGATCGACGAGAGGGCTTACGGACGGCCCCGAAACGGGCCACCATCCGATCAGGCGTCCCCGCCGATCCGCCACCCATCGTATTACAAGCGGCGAGAGGGTATCGAACAGAGCGGAGGGCAGCATGCCGCCGGCCAATGGCGACATATCCGTGCTGGCATGGTCCTGCCCAGCCAGGCCCAGCCCTTGCAAAAACCGGCGGTCAACGAACCGGTCCACCGCCTTCTCCCTCCAAGCAAATTTCTGCCTCGGACAAGGATTTAGAGGAAAAGGTTAAAGATTTTGCCTATGTCTATCCTGCCCGAAACCCTGGTCCGGGCAGGCCGCCTATTTGCGCAGGATCGTTGCCAGGTCCGCCGTCAGCGGCGCGCGATCGGCTCCGGCGAAAGCGGAGGCCGTGTCGGCTTCGGTCGGGTCAAAGCGTTTCCAGCCGTCGCGGCTCAGCTTTTCGAGCGGCTGATACCGCACCTTATACTGCATCCGCGCCGCGCCCTTCACCCAATAGCCCAGATAGACATAAGGCAGGTCGGCGGCGGCCGCGCGCAGGATATGGTCCATGATGATATAGTTGCCCAGGCCCGGACGATCCGGCGACTGGGTATCGAAGAAACTGTAGATCATCGACAGGCCATCGCCCTGCCGGTCGGTGAGGCACGCGCCGACCAGCTTGCCCGGCCGACCGTTGCGGCCCGGCTCGCGATATTCGACGACATGGCTGTCGACCGGGGTCTGTTCGACCATGTCGGCAAAGTCCATTTCATCCATTTCGGTCATACCGCCGCCGGGATGACGCGCGTTGAGATAGCGTTGAAGCAGGGCGAACTGCTCCTCCGTCGACCAGGGCTTGCACGCGCTGACCACCAGATCCTCGTTTCGGCGCAGCAATTTGCGCTGCGTCGCGTTGGGACGGAATTCCTGCGTGACCACGCGCACCGACACGCAGGCGGTGCAATCGACACAGCTGGGCCGATAGGCCACGTTCTGGCTGCGGCGAAAGCCGATGCGGCCGAGCGCGTCGTTGAGTTCCGCCGCATTGTCGCCGGACAATTCGGTGAAAACCTTGCGCTCGCTCTTGCCCGGCAAATAGGGGCACGGGCTGGGATTGGTGACGAAGAAGCGCGGAAAGCGAAACGGCGCGGTCACGCTTCTCCCCCCGGTCCTGTGCTGTCAATCCCTTGCGTCATGCGCTCGTTATGCCGATCCCGCGCGCGCAATAAAAGCGCGTTTACTATCAAAAAATGGGGGCCGACCGTCCCATTATGCAACCTCGATCGGCGCGACCTCATAGCCGGCGGCGCGCAGCGCGCCGAGCAGGTTCTGGAGATGGTCGCGGTCGCGCGTTTCGCATTCGACGTCGAGGCTGAGGCCCTTGGCCGGCAGGTTGGTGAAGATGCGCTGATGCGACAGTTCGAGGATGTTGACCGCTTCCTGGTCGAAGATGCGCGCGACGTTGAACAGCGCGCCCGGCCGATCCTGCAAGATGATGCGCAGCCGCGCCAGCCGGCCCGAGCGGGCGAGGTCGCGCAGCAGCACATTGGCCAGCAGGCGCGTGTCGATATTGCCGCCCGTCAACACCAGCCCGACCCTGCGCCCGGCAAATTGATCGCGATGCGTCAGCAAGGCGGCAAGGCCCGCCGCGCCAGCCCCTTCCACCACCGTCTTTTCGATCTGGAGCAGCAGGCTGAGCGATTCTTCCAGCCGCCGCTCGTTCACCAGCACAATGTCGTCGGCCAGCCGTTCGACAAAGCGGCGCGTGACCGAACCGGGCTGCTTGACGGCAATGCCCTCGGCCAGCGTGTCGCCGTCGCAAGCGAGGTCCGTGCTTTTCATGAAGCCGTACATGGACGGATAGAGTTCGGCCTGCACGCCAATCAGGCGAATGTCCGGCTTCATCGCGCGCGCCGCCGTGCCCATGCCCGAAAACAGGCCTCCGCCGCCGATCGGGATGACCAGCGTGTCGATTTCCGGCGCGTCCTCCAGCATTTCGAGCGCGACCGTGCCCTGTCCTGCGATGATGTCGGGTTCGTCGAAGGGATGGACGAAGGTCAGCCCCTGCTGCGCTTCCAACTCGCGGGCATGGGCATAGGCGTCGTCGAATTTCTCGCCAAATTGCACCACGGTCGCGCCATGGCTGCGCGTCTGCGTCACCTTGATGATCGGGGTGGTCGTGGGCATCACGATGGTGACGGGCACGCCCAGACGCTTGCCATGATAGGCCAGGCCCTGCGCATGATTGCCGGCCGACGCGGCGATGACGCCCTTCGCCTTTGACGCATCGTCCAGTTGCAGCAGCCGGTTGAGCGCGCCGCGTTCCTTGTACGCGGCGGTGAACTGAAGGTTTTCGAACTTCAGATAGACTTTGCAGCCCAGCATGTCGGACAGCGTCTGGCTGATCAGCGTCGGCGTCTTGACGATCGCCCCGGCAATGCGGGTGCGGGCGGCCAATATGTCATCGACGGTGACGGGCAGCGGCAGGGCGCTTTCGATCTTCGCGAGCGTATTCATGCCCGCCCCCCTAGACGAAAAACAGCTGCGAAGAAACTGGAACTGTCCCGGCACTGGCCCTATGGCGGACGTCCAAGCACGCAAAGATACGAGGCGGGATGGCTAGGATCGCGTTTATCGGCCTTGGGACCATGGGGGCTCCGATGGCAGGACATCTGGCGAAGGCCGGGCATGAGCTGACGGTCTACAACCGATCCATCGGCAAGGCGAAAAGCTGGGCCGAAGCCTATGGCGGCGCGGTCGCTATCAGCCCGGCCAAGGCAGCCGAGGATGCGGACATCGTCATCAGCTGCGTGGGCACCGACGATGATCTGGCGCAGGTGGCGCTGGGGCGAGAAGGCGCGTTTCGATCCATGCAGCCCGGCGGCCTGTTCATCGACCATACGACCGTGTCCGCGCGCATCGCCCGGCAATTGTTCGTGGAGGGCGAAAGCCGGGGCATCCACAGCGTCGACGCACCCGTCACCGGCGGCCATTCGGGCGCGCAGGACGGCAAGCTCGCCATCATGTGCGGGGGCAGCGAGCCGGCGGTCGCGGCGGCGAAGATCGTGATGCAGGCCTATGCCACCCGCATCGTCCATGTCGGCGGCGCGGGCGCGGGCCAGACCGCCAAGATGGTGAACCAGATCTGCATTGCCGGCGTTATCCAGGGCCTGTCCGAAGCGTTGCGGTTCGCGCAGGCGGCGGAACTGGATCTGGATGCGGTGTTCGAAGCGATTTCGGGCGGCGCGGCGCAAAGCTGGCAAATGGACCGATATTGGGGGACGATGGCGCGCGACGAATTCGACTTCGGCTTTGCCGTCGACTGGATGCGCAAGGACCTGGGCCTCGCGCTCGACGAAGCGCGCGCCAATGGCGCGACATTGCCGGTGACGGCGATGATCGACCAGTTTTACGCCGATGTGCAGGCCATGGGCGGCCATCGGCAGGATACCAGCGCATTGGTGCGGAGATTGACCCGAGCATGAAGATTTTCGTTTCGAGCGCCGCGATCGCGCTCGCCCTGTGTCCGGCGCCGGTCCTGGCGGCGGGCGTCATCGACAATGTGAACGGCGTCGCGCTGGACGCCAATGGCAGGATCGTGCGCTTCGGCGCGCTGATGATCGACGATGACGGCAAGGTCGAAAAGCTGATCGAGGGCCGGTACAAGGAACCGGAATATAAGCGGCCCAAGAAACGCAAGAAGGGCGAGCCATGGCCCGAACCGCCCAAGGGGCTGGCGTTCAAGCTGGATGCAGGCGGCAAGACGCTGATCCCCGGCCTCATCGACGCGCATGGTCATGTGATGGGCTATGGGCTCTCGCTCATCACGCTCGACCTGTCGGACACGACATCGCTGGCGCAGGCGCAGGACAAGATCCGCGCCTATGTCGCCGCCAATCCGGGCCGCAAATGGATCATCGGCACGGGCTGGAACCAGGAACAATGGGGCCTGGGCCGGTTCCCCACCGCCGCTGACCTGGACGCGGCGGTCAGCGATATTCCGGTGTGGCTGGAACGGGTGGACGGCCATGCCGGCTGGGCCAACAGCGCCGCCATCCGCGCGGCGGGAATCACCGGCGCGACCAAGGCGCCGGCGGGCGGGCGGATCGAAATGGCAGGCGGCAAGCCTGCGGGCGTGTTCGTCGACCGGGCGATGGACCTGATGCAAAAGGTCGTGCCCCCGCCCGCGCCCAAGGACCGCGACCTGGCGCTGGAAAAGGCGCAGCGCGCGCTACTGTCGATGGGCATCACCGGCATTGCCGACATGGGCACCAGCATCGAGGATTGGCAGGCGTTTCGCCGGTCGGCCGATCGCGGGGCGCTGCGCGTGCGGATCATGTCCTACGCCATGGGGCTGGACAATATGGTGCTCATCGCCGGGCCGGAACCGACGCCGTGGCTGTATGACGACCATCTGCGCATGGGCGGGATCAAGCTGTTGCTGGACGGCGCGCTGGGATCGCGCGGGGCGTGGCTGAAGGCCGACTATGCCGATGCGCCGGGCCAGCGCGGGCTGCGGATGATCCCCGACACGCAATTGCGCAATATCATGAGCCGCGCGGCGATGGACAATTTCCAAGTCGCGATGCACGCCATTGGCGATGCCGCCAATGGCGAGGCGCTGGACGCGATCCAGGAACTGGCCGAAACCTACAAGGGCGACCGGCGCTGGCGCATCGAACATGCGCAGATCATCGATCCGGCCGACCTGCCGCGCTTCAGCCCGCTGGGCGTGATCGCGTCGATGCAGCCGGTGCATGAGGCGTCGGACTGGCGCATGGCGACGGCGCGGCTTGGCGAAGCGCGACTGGCGGGCGCCTATGCGTGGAAGACGATGCTCGACAATCGCGTGCCTCTCGCCTTCGGCTCCGACGTGCCGGTGGAAAGCCCCAATCCCTTCCCCGGCATCGCGGTCGCCATGTCGCGGGAGGATGCGAAAGGTCAGCCGGTTGGCGGATGGATGCCCCAGCAGCGCGTGAGCTTTCAGGCGGCGCTCGACGGCTTTACCCGGCAGGCGGCCTATGCGGGCTTTGCGGAAAAGAAATTCGGCAGCCTGGTGCCCGGCCAGCGCGCCGACTTCCTGCTGATCGACCGCGATATTTCAACCGCGCAGCCAGCCGATATTCGCACGACACAGGTTCTCGAAACCTGGATCGGCGGCAAGCGCGTCTATGTGAAGGGGCAGTAACGCCCCTTCCCCCCCTCGCTACATGGCATTGTCGGCGGTGTTGAAAGCCTCCTCCATGGTCTGGGGCAGCGGCGGCTGCACCGGCTTGTCGCAGCCCGCATCCTTCATATGCGCGCGCAGCATGTCCATGCGGTCGAGGTTCCAGCGCGCCAGCGGCACGCCCAGCGGCCGGAAGTCGGCGCGCTCGAACAATTGCACCACATAATTACGGCACAGTTCGTCGACCTGCTCGATCGTCAGCATGCCAAGGTTCATGACCATCGGCCGTCCCGGCACGCCGTTGCGCCCGCGTACCAGGTCGGTGACATAGAGGCCGCCGCGCGGGTCAACCAGCACGACGTCGGCTTCGCTGGAATCGATCAGCCGGTGGCTGGCGGCATAGGGCGCGACAAATTCGTAGGTCCGCCAGACAAGATAGCCGCTCGACAAGATGGTGATGAGCAGCCCGATCAGCACCGGCCGCATGACGTCCCGCAGGCGGAAACGCGCCCAGCCCAGCCCGGCAAGCAGGCAGAAGGGACCAATGAAGCCATGGGCATAGCGAAAGCCCCAGCCATAGCCCTGCGCCAACGCCAGCCCGCACCCCGCCACGCAGCCCAGCGCCAGCGGCAGCGCGATTTCCCGCCCGGCCAGCAGCGCGCGCCATCGCATCGCGGCGACGCTCAGCGCGGCGAGCGGCACCATCAATATGTTGTTCCAGGCGATATAGCGGGTGAGGTTCACCAGCGGCTGCCAGCGATCGCCCAGCCGTTCAAACAGGCTGCCGACCTTGTCCGCCACGCCGGCCGACGGGCGAACATCCGCCGGCGCGCCCAGCGCATGCAACAGGAAACCCGGCCACAGCTTGGCCCAAACAACGACGATCGCCACCAGAGTCAGCGCATGGAAAGCCGCCACTCCCCAGCGGCGCGCCAGCAGCATCCACAGGATGAAGGGCGCGATGAACAAGGGCGGGAAATGCCATTGATGCAGCCCCGCCGCGATCAGCGCCACCAGCCCCGCCGCGCCATGGCCCAGCCACCCGCCGCGCAGGACCAGCGCCAGCCAGACGAGATTGAGCGCGAAATGCCCGGTCATCGCATAGGGCGTCATCGCCGTGACCCACAGCTGGCTCGATGAAAAGCCCAGGATCAGCGTGACCCAGACCGCATCGGGCCGGTCGGGCATCAGCCGCAGCGCAACCCGCCACAGCGCAACAAGGCCGGTCATGAGCAGCACCGGCCCGGCGAGATTGGGATCGCCCAATTGCCAGAATAAAGCCTGGATCGCGCTGTTCACCGGCAGATAGGCGGCGGTCCAGTAATCCGCCGCGCCGAAGGGCGAGAAAAATTCCGGCATGATCGCCCGGCGATAGGGTTCCCACTCGATCGGGATGGGCCGGGCGAACAGCCCCTCACGCATATAGGCGGCGGCGAAGCGGGCGACTTCCTCGTCCCGGCTGATCGCATAATCCTGAAACAGCGCATAATGGCCGGTCCAGGCGGCAAGGCCCAGCAATACGACCAACGGTATCACAATGCGCGCGGTGGGGGGCGGCAGGCTGAAACCGCGCCCTTCCGCCCAGGGCGCGGCGAGCGCCAGCAGTGCCAGAGCGCCCAGCAGCGCGGGCAGATCCTGATCGAGCAGCAGGATGACGGCGAGGCTGATCCCCTGCCGGTAGGTGACATGCCACAGGAAGGTGCCAAGCACCCAGAGCGTCAGGCACAAGGCCCCCACCAGGAACAGGCGTCGCGCGGACACGAACGATCCGGGCGCGCCCATGGTCAGTCGCGCACCAGCGCCCGGTTGACGAAAATGCCGTCCATTTCGACCAGCAGCGGGAAATGCCCCTTGTTATTGGCGAAGAAGGCGGACGGCACGAAATCGCGCGCCTCCAGCCAGTCGATCATCGCGCGATAGCCGGTTCCGCCGTCATAAATGGGGCGCACGCCCAGTTCGGTCTGGACGCCCAGCATCCGGCCGATCTGATCCCCCGCGCCTTCACATACCGACAGGTCATGGCCCTGCGTGTCCATCTTGAGGAATGGCCGGGCAAAGCCATGCTGTGCCATCAGGTCGGGCAACAGCGTATCGAGCCGGCGGCATTGCATCTCGACCGTCTTTGTCACCTTGTTGCGATCGGCAAAGATGGCGTCCTGCGCGCCGGACGGCTTTTTGAGCGAACTGAACTGGTCGGCCGCCATGATGTTGAAGCTGGCCGTGCCGTCGAAGTCGGACAGCGCCATGTTGAATACATGCCAGCGCGAATCGGCGGCGGCGCGCTTTTCCAGCAGCGCGAAAATATCGGGATTGGGCTCGAAGGAGAGGATGAGCCCCCTATAGCCCGCATCCCGGCGCGCCATCGTCGCATATTGGCCGCGATTGGCTCCGACATCGAACAGGCAATCGACGGCGAAGCTGGCGAGGAACCGGCGCAGCGCCTGCACCTCCGGATATTGGTGGACGCGTCCCGCCGCCGCCAGCCGCATCGCCAGCAGCCGATCGCCCAGTTCGCGGCGATAGCGGTTCATGCCCGCTGCTCCAGCACGCGCCGATAGATGCCGATCGTCGTTGCCGCCATTTCCCGCCAGGACCCCATAGTTTCTCCATAGGCGCGCGCACGGGCGCCCTGTTCCCGCGTCATGGCGGCGCTTTTGATCAGGGGCAAGAGCGCCCGGCCCAAGGCCTGCGCGTCCCCCGCCGGTGCGCGGGTGGCTACGCCCTCCGGCAACTGGCCGAACATGCCCGCGTCCGACGTCACCATCGCCTTGCCATGATGGAGCGCGGACAGAAATGCGCCGCTCGAATCGATATGGCGATAGGGAAAGACGATCATGTCCGCGCACGCCATATGCGCGTCGAGCCGGGCTTCGGTCAGGAAGCCGAGGTCCGTGACCAGCCGGTCGGCGAAACCGGCGCGCGTCACGGCGTCGATCATCGGCGCCATGTCGATGAAGGGCTTGCCCGCGATCGCCAGTTCGAAGCGATGACCCGCGCGCCAGAGAGAAAGGCAGGCGTCGATCAGCACGTCCACGCCCTTATAGGGGCGTATGGTGCCGAAAAAGAGCAGGCGCGGCAGCAGCGGGGGCGGCACGGCGGCAAGGTCCGCCGACGTGGCTGGCGCGAGGCGCATGGGCGGGTGCGGCGTCACATGGATGCGGGCCGGGTCGATGCCCTGCGCCATCAGTGCGGCGCGCGTCGTTTCCCCATGCACGATCAAGGCGGCGAACCGGTCGAGCAGCGCGCGATAACCGCGCCCCTGAACCCCGGCATCGGCATGATAGGCGTCGGCATTGTGGACGGTGTGGACCAGCGCCACGCGGCCCGCCAGCCGCTGCAGCATCAGCCGGTCGGCGGGCGCGAGCGGCAGCCATTGGACATGGACGACATCGGCTGGCGTCAGCGGACGCAGGTCGCCCAGTGCGCAGGTCAGCCCATATTCCGCCGCCTTCGCCAGGCGAAAGGCGCGCCCTTCGCCCAGCCGATCGCGCAGCGCCTCGCTGCGGCGGAAGAAATGGGGGCGATAGCTGTAACCCCGCGGTTCGATGGCATCGGTCGAGCGCATCGGGCGGCCGAGCAGCGTCACCTGCGCTCCCTCCCTAACCAGCGCCGCGCACAGGCTATCGTCATAGCGCCCGGTGAAAAGCGACGGATCGAGCATCGCGACTTTCATGCGCGCGCCAGCTTTCGGAGCGAGAGAAGATGCAGCGCCGCCACCGCAAGGAGTGTGAGCGCGTAAAGTGTCAGGAAGCCAAGATCGAAGCGGCCGGGGAAGACCAGCAGCGCCAGCGGCGCGCTGGCCAGCGAACCGGCAAGAAAGGGCAGCGACCGGGCAAGCAGATGCGCGAAACGGCCAAGCGCCGCCTGGACATAGACCGACACGCTGATCACCGTCAGCGCGGCGAGCGCCAGCAGGATGAGGCCGATGTCCGCCCGGTCGATGCTGGCCTGGCCATCGAACAGGATCAAGAACAACCGGTCGCCCGCACCCCACAGGACCGCCGCCAGCGCCAGCGCGAACAGCATGGCTGCACCCAGCGCCCGGGCCAGCAATTGCCGCAGCCGCGGCCGGTCGCCGGCATGATAGGCGCGGGTGATGCGCGGCAGCGCCGCCTCCACCAGGGCGCGGACCAGCATCGACAGGGCGCGCGCCATCTTGAAGAAGAAATCGAACACCAACATCGGCCGCGCGTCCGACGTCGCCGCCGCGATGGTGAAATAGGGCGCATTATAGGCGATGATGTCCGACACGGTAAATGCCGCCGACGCGCCAATGTCGCGCAGATAGTGGCGGCGGACATGCCCGCCGCCCACGCGCACCGCCAGCCAGTGATGGGCGCGCATTCCCAGCCGCCGATGAACATGGCCGATGGCGATGCCGATCATGACGGCGCTGGCAACCAGTTGCAGCGCCACCGACAGACGGGGGTCGAGGCCCGCAAGGATTGCCAGCAGCAGCGCGATGGTGAGCACCCGGCGCGCGCAATCGAGCGCCTCCCACAGAAAATTGCCATCGACCGCCGCAAGCGCGCGCTTCGCCAGCAAAGCCGGAAGGTTGAGGCAAGCGGATAGAAAGAAGAGCAGGAACAGCAGGGGCATGCCCGTCGCCAGCCAGCCCAGGGCGAGCGCGACCAGCAGGATCAGCGTGCCGCCCGCCATCAGCAGCCCCAGGAACAGGAACAGCACGCCCATTTCCTCCAGCCGGAAGCCGCCATCGTCCGCCTGTTCGCCGCGCTGCAGCCAGTGCCTCCGCAACCGGGCATAGATGATACTGGTGAGCCCGAACTCCGCCGAAATGGTGAAATTGCCGAACGCGACCAGCAGCAGGAAGGCCTGAAATTCCGCTATGGGCAGCACGCGGACGAACACGAAGGTGACGGCAAAGCCCCAGATCAGCACCAGCCCGACATTGGCCAGTTTCACCAGGGCCAGGACACGGGCGCTGCCCTCCAGCCGGGCAAGGCGGCTCATCGCGGCTTGCGCGCCCGAAACAGCCGGTCGTCGAGCGCGTAGAAATGGCGCAGATCGGGGTCGATCGACTTGGCGTCAATCTCTTCCAGATCGAAACCCGCCGCGCGGATGCGGTCGGCAAAATCGGGGCCATATTGGCGGACATGGTCCCACTGGCCAAAGCGCCGCTCCCGCTCGCGCGGGGGCATGGCGAAGCTGCCATCCTCGGTCGGCTTGTCCCATAATGGCACGATCAACCAGGCTTCGCCGCCCGGCTTCAACGCGCGCAGGACATTGCGCAGCACCGCCATGTCGTCGGGCACATGCTCCATCACATGGCTGGCGTAGAACAGGTCGTAGCGATCGACGTCGGCCAGTTCCATCAGGTCGACGCGCCGCATGGCCGGCACCGTGTAGCGCGCGGGGTCGAGATCGGCGGGGACATAGTCGGCGGCAGTGGAAAAGCGGCGGACCAGGCTGCCCTCATTAGGCGCCATGTGCAGCACCGAGCCCTCGACCGGCACGGTCAGCCGCCCTTCCCCGATCAGCCAGTTCATCAGCCGCTCGCGCGGGGATGCGCCGCAGGCCGGACAACCCCATTCGGGATTGTCGCCATAGCGGAAGAAGCCCACCACCGTCCTGCCACAAGCCGGGCAGCCGCGCGACGCGCGCGCGCCCAGCGCCTGGCGCAGTTTCAGCGCGGTCCGGGTCAGATGCTTGCCGGCGGCCTTGGCCACCCGCTGGACAGTAATCACGTCAGTCTCCGCATGGGGTCAGGCGAGCGCCTATACTATATCGCCGCGCAGAAGCGAGAGGGTCAGCGCGATTGGGCCGGGTTCCAGATGGTGACGGTGCGCCCGCGCATCGCCTTTGTCACGCCCTGCAACGTCGCGGCATAGGCGATCAGCATGTCGAACAGCGCCGCCAGCGGGCCGCGCCGCGCGCGAAGGCTCGTCACGACGGCGACGGCGGCAGCAGCCATGCCGATAGCGAAAAGCAACGGAGAGACGCGCCACGCAAGGATGGCGGCGGCAAGCGCCCCGATGAGGATGAACGCTCCGCCGAACCAGCGGACGATCTTGCGCGAGGCATATTTGAAGCGGTCGATCGCGGCCATGCGGCGCAATTGCGGGCGCAAATAGCGGTGCGTGTGCCAGGCGCGCGCGGCGATGCGGACCTTGCGCCGATATTCGTCGCCACGCGCCGTCACCAGCCGTTCGCGGGCGATGACATCCTGCGCCTTGATGAGCCGCCGGCCCGCGAACACAACCGCCATCGACACGGTAAGGTCGTCGAGCACGCTGTCAGGGAAATCGGGATAAAGGCTGCGGCGGATCGAGAAGATGGAGCCATCCGCACCCAGAACGTTGCCGGTGCGCGATTCCTCGTCCTTCAACCGTTCCTCCAGCCGCCAGTAGAGCGACCCGACCGAAGCAGTGGCGCTTTCGTTTGCGCCGACATAGTGGAGCGAACCCAGCACGCCGCCAATGTCGGGATCGGCATAGCGGGCGAGCAACCGGTCGATGGCGTCGGGGTCCAGCAGCACATTGGCGTCGGTGAAGATCAGCACTTCGCCACGCGCGCTGGCGGAAAGCTGCTTCATGCCATGCGCCTTGCCGCTGCGGCCGGGGCCGCGCAGCAGGGTGACATGACCAGCCGCCGCGATCAGGTCGCCGGTGCCGTCGCTCGACCCATCATCGAAGGCGAGGCACTCAAGATCGGGGTGGCGCTGGCGCAGCATCGCCAGATTGGCGAGCTTGTCCGGCATCGCCGCAGCTTCATTATAGGCGCAGAAGAGGAGCGAGGCACTGGGGGCCGGCACTGCGACCGGATGCTCCGGCCGGGTCGGCAACACGCGCAGGACCAGCGGATAACAGAGAAACGGCCAGGCGACGGCGATCAGGCACAGCAGCAGGATAGCCAGCAATATCAGGTCGATCGCCGCCATTTTTAATAGGCCTTGTGATGCACGAGTACGCCCAGCGTCGCGACGATGATGCGCATGTCGCGCCAGATCGACCAATCGCTGACATATTCCAGGTCCGACTGAAGCCGGTCGATCAGGTCCTGATGATGGTCGGTGGAGCCGCGATGGCCACGCACCTGAGCGAGGCCGGTCATCCCCGGCTTGATGCAATGGCGCGCCCAGTAACGCGGGTCGACTTCCCAATAAAGGCTGTTGCCCGCCTTGGCGGCAGCGGCATGGGGACGTGGGCCAACAATGCTCATGTCGCCTTTCAACACATTGAAAAGCTGTGGCAATTCATCGATGCTGGTGCGCCGCAGAAAGGCGCCGACACGGGTCACGCGATCATCGTCGCGGCGGGTCAATGTCGCGGCCTGATGATCGCTCGCATCGGTCCGCATCGAACGAAATTTGTAGATGGAAAAGGAACGCGCATCCTTACCGATGCGTGGTTGGCGGAACAGCGCCGGGCCGGGACTGGTCAGCCGCACCGCCAGCGCCGCGCCGATCAGGACTGGCGACAGCAGGATCGTCGCCGTGCCGGCAACGATCAGGTCGAACAGGCGCTTGATCAGGCGATCGCGGAACTGGAGCGGCCCGCCCGCGACGATGATCGTGGGCTGGCCATCAAATTGGTCGACGCGCGCAGGCGCAAAGCGCAGCAATTCGGGCACGACGATCTCGCCGCGCGCAGACAAGGATTTGAGCGCCGCCGACCAGTCATCCATGCGCTCCATCGGGCAGGCGACGATGACCCGTTCCGCCATGCCCACCGCGCCGGCCAGCCGGGCGGCCATGTCGGCGTCATGCCGTTCGGGGTGCAGATTGGCGGCATCGGCGTCGATGATGCTGGCGTGAAAGCCGGTCGCGATCGTCACCCCGTCCAGGATGACGGCGGTCAGATGCGGCACGCCGCCCAGCAGGCTGACCGCCAGCCGCGCCACCGCCATCCGCACCAGCGCCAGCGCAACCGCACCCAGCCCCAGCCCCGTGACAAAGGTCAGGCGCGACAATTGCTCGGCAATCTTGCCCAGATAGACGATCAGCAGCATCAGCAGCGCCGCCTGCGCCAGCGCCCACAGCGCCCGCACGATCCCACGCCGCAGATGGTCGATCGTGTTGATGCCATAGGCCCCGCCTTGCACCGCCAGCAAAGCGTAGAGCGGCGCGACCATGGCGAACATGACGATGCCGTGTGGCTTGCCCGGCTCGCCCCAAAGCGCACCCAGCACGAACCAGTTGGCGGCCAGGAACGCGCAGAACAGCCCCGCCATGTCCCCCGCCAGACACAGCGCATAGAGGCGCAACCGCACCATTTCTTTGGAAACTGTCATGCTGCTATTGTGCATCATCATCGCCTGCTGCGTTGGCACTGTGGGCAAGCGGTGGCAAGGGGGGCTATGAAGACGGTGCTTCTCGACTTGGACAAGCGCAGACAGAGATATACCCGTTCGTGCTGAGTAGGGGCTGAGCGAAGTCGAAGACCCGTATCGAAGCATAATCCTTCGATACGCCATTTCGCCAGGCTCAATGGCTACTCAGGACGAACGGTGAGATTCGCGCTTTTCGAACTACCCCCCAAACAACCGCCCCAGCGCCTTGTCCAGCATCAGCAATTGCCACAGCAGCCGGCCATGGTCCGCCACGCCCGCCTTGTGGTCCGTGGCGACCTTCGCCAGCATCCGGGCGTCGAACCAGCCGGTTTTCGTCAGGGCGGAGCCGCCGGCGATCGCGCTCGCTTCGCCCGCCAGAGCGCCGCGGAACCAAGCGCTGATCGGGGTGACGAAGCCCATTTTCTGGCGGTAGAGTATGTCCTGCGGCAGGAACGGCTCCATCGCCTTCTTCATCAGCACCTTGCCGCTGTTGCCGCGGATGCGGTGCGCCACCGGCAGGCGCGCGGCGAATTCAACCAAGCGATAGTCGAGCAAAGGCTCGCGCGCCTCCAGGCTGACGGCCATGCTCATGCGGTCGGTCTTGGTCAAAATGTCGCCGGGCAGCCAGATGCGGATATCGGCATATTGGGCGCGGTCCAGCGGATCGCGCGCGGGCGCATTCGCCATCGCCTTGATATAGCGATCCTCGGCGCGATAGCCGCCCAGCCGGCTTTTCATCTCCTGGCTGAACAGGCGCTGGCGCACGGCGCGGGGCGTGACGCCGACCGAGGCGGCATAGGCTTCGCCCCCATCGCCCGCCAGTTCCAGGAAGGTCGACTTGGCGCGCAGGACACGCGGCGCCCAGTCGGCTTTAGGATAATAGCGACCCAGCGTTCCGAACAACGGCTGGCGCACCGACGCGGGGATCAGGCCGCGCAGCCTTTCCCCCTGCATCTGGAAGCGATGGCGGCGATAGCCCGCAAAGGCTTCGTCCGCGCCATCGCCAGACAGCGCCACCGTCACCTGCTCGCGCGCCAGTTCGCACACCCGATAGGTGGGCAGAGCCGAAGCGTCGGCAAAAGGCTCGTCAAAATGATGGGCCAGCGTGTCGATCAACCCATAATCATCGGGTGATACGATGCGCGCGCGGTGATCGGTGGCGAAGCGCCGGGCCACTCGGTCGGCATAGGCGGTTTCGTCGAGGCTCGCGACGTCGAAGCCGATGGTGTAGGTCTGAACCGCCCGGCTCGAAGCTTCGGCCATCAGCGCGACGACGCTGCTGCTGTCGACGCCGCCCGACAGGAACGCGCCCAGCGGCACGTCGGCGACCATGCGCGACCGCACTGCCTGCCGCATCAGCGCGACCAGTTCTTCCTCCAGCGCCTCTGGCTTCGCCTTGCTACGATCGGCGAAGCTGACGTCCCAATAACGCTGTGGCTGCGGCAGCGGGCGGCCCCGCACCAGCCGCAGCGTTTCGCCCGCGCCCAGCTTGCGCACGCCCGCAACCAGGCAGGCGTCGTCGGGAATATAGCCATAGGCCATATAATCCTCGACCGCCGACAGGTCCGGCGCGCGGCGCAGCAGCGGGTGGGCGAGCAGGCTTTTCAATTCCGATCCGAAGATCAGGCTGCCGTCCGACAGCAGCGCATAATGAAGCGGCTTCACCCCCAGCCGGTCGCGCGCCAGCCAGAGCGATTGCGCCCGCGCGTCGAAGAGCGCGAAGGCGAACATGCCGTTGAAGCGATGTACGCAGTCCTCGCCCCATTGGCGGTAGCCGTGCAGGATGACTTCGGTGTCGCTGGAGGTGCGAAAGACATGGCCCTTGGCCTCCAGCTCGGCGCGGACCTCAGCAAAATTATAGATTTCGCCGTTGAAGACGACGGCGAGGCTTTCATCCTCGGTCAGCATCGGCTGCGCGCCGCCGGCCAGGTCGATGATCGACAGGCGCAGATGGCCAAGACCTACCCCCGGCGCGGTCCAGATGCCGCTGCCGTCCGGGCCGCGATGGGGCATCGCGTCCAGCATCGCGCGGACGCGGGCGGGATCGACGGGCTTGGCCGTTTCGAGATGGAAGATGCCCGCTATGCCGCACATGGCATCAGGCTCTAGCGGATACCGATGGCGCGGTCAGCCAAAAGCCGCATGTCGCCCAGATTGTCGAGCAAGGCGGTGATGGCGGCGTCGGCATCCTGCGCTTCGGTCTGTTCGGCGGATACGAGGACAGCAACGGCGCGCTGGTCCCCGCCCAGCAGCCGGGCCTTGAGCGTCGCGAGCTTTACCGCAGGCTTGCTGCCGGTCGGCGCGCCTCCCCCCACGGCATAGGCGCTGACGACATGGCGCACGACCGGGCCGGGCGCAGTGATCTGTTCGCCCAGCGCGCCGGCGGGCGCGCGTGCGGGCGAGGACCAGACCCATTCGGTGTCGGGATCGGCCGCACCCTGCGCGAAGCCGACCAGTTCGCGCCCCTCCGTCTGCCGCGCATAGGTGGCGATGGCGATGTCCACCACCTGCCCGCGCGCGTTGCGATAGCGGCCCGTGACGAAATGATCCGCGCCGTCGAAGCGCGGCCGCCAGGGATAGGCCTGGGGCGCGTCGGTGCGGGTCCAGCCGGATATGGTAGGCAGGGTCAGAGTCGGCGGCAGCGGCTTGGCCGTGGCGGCGGTCGCGGCAAGCCAGAGCGGCGCGGCCACGACCAGCGCCAGCGCGCCGCCGGCAACGAAGGACAATGGCCGGCCCCTCACGGTCATGGATTGCAACGCGCGCGGATCGAACCAGGGGTCCCCGGGCTTGCGATCGAAAAAGGGCCAGGCGACGGCCATGACGATGATCATGATGATGGCGAAGAAGACCCAGCCATAGACGACATGATCGAAACCCACCGCCGCATCGACGGTGGTCATGTGCGCGACCAGGATCGTAGCATAGGCGCGCACGCCATTGGCCAGGATCGACAGGCCGAGCGCCCCTGCAAGGAACAGGATTCGCCGGCGCCAGCTGCGAAAACAGACATTGCACACCAACACGCCATAGGCCGCCATGGCGATCAGGAATTTCGCGCCCGAACAGGCTTCGGCCACCTCGAAATAGCCGGTCGGCGTGGTGATGAAGATGCCCTCCAGATGCGCGGGCACGCCAGTGAGGTCCAGCAGCAGCATCGACAGGCGCGCGGTCAGCAATTGCAGCGGCGGGACCAGTTCCTCGCCAAAGGGCACCATGAAGAAGGCGTAGAATAGCGGGAAGAGCAGCGCGCGCGCCACCGCCGGTCCCAGTAGCGCGATCGTCGCGCCCTGCACCATCAGCACCAGTGCGCCATGGCGGAACAGCGCAACGCCCGCCGCGGCGCCGAGCAGCCAGGCAAAGGCTCCCACGCCGAGCCACAGCAACCCCGGCGTCCAGGCGACCGGCTGCAACTGGCGCAGGCCGGGCAGCCGCTGCTGCACCAGCCAGCCGATCAGCAGGGGAACGAACAGGCAATGGCCAAAGGTCGACGCGTTCCACCAGATCGACACCATGTCGATGACGTCGCGGCGGAACAGCGCCAGGATCGCCACCACTGTCAGGCCGAGCGCAGACAGATGCGCGCGCCATTCGCTAATCACGGACGCGGTGGTCGGCTCCTGCATCGTCGCGGCGTTCGTCATGCGGGCTGCATGTCACCGCAGAGCATGGCCGGCAAGTCGGCCAGTGTCGCGCTCCAGCGATAGCGCTGCTCCATGCGGGCGCGCGCGGCGCGGCCTATCGCCTGCGCGCGGGCGGGATCGGCAAGCAGGTCAAGTGCGGCCTGCGCTTCCCCGGCGGGGTCGGCAGCGACCAGCAGATGATCGCCATGGACGGCGTCGATGCCCTCGGCCGCCTGCGGAGACGCGACGACCGGGCGCGCCATCGCCATGGCCTCCAGCACCTTGTTCTGGATACCGCGCGCGATCCGCAGCGGCGCCACGACCACGTCGGCGGCGGCAAGCCAGCCGCGCACATCGGGCACGCCGCCGGTCACGACGACGCCGGGCAGCTGCGACAGCGCCTCCACCTGCGGCGCGGGATTGCGACCGACGATGGCGAAGCGGGCGGCGGGATGAACCGCCTGCACCCTGGGCAATACGTCGCGGGCGAAACTTTCCACCGCCTCCACATTGGGGCGATAGTCCATCTGTCCGGAGAAGACGAGCAGCGGGCCTTCCCCGTGATCGACCGGATCGACCGCCGAGGCGGGGTCGAAATAGTCGAGCGCGACGCCATTTTCGATGGCGACGACGCGGTCCCGGCCAAGGCCGGTGGCGTCGCGGAACAGCGCGGCTTCCGCTTCGCTCACGAAACTGGACAGGTCGGCGCGCGCGGCGATGCGGCGTTCGAAATTGAACAGCAACCGCCCTTCGCGGCGATTGACCCAGGCCATGGGGCCGCTGCCCTGCCGGCCATAGGCGGCATATTTGGCCGAATCGAAATCGACGAAATCCATCATGAAGCGGACGCCCGGCGCCAGTGGCGGCACGAAATGCGCCATTTGCGCGGAATAGGCGAAGACCGCACGGATCGGTCGCTCGTCAAGCGTCTGCCGCACCCAATGATGCAGGCCGGGATGGTCGAACAGCGACACCAGCATCGACTGGCGCTTTGCAAGGCCGGTGAGGCCCGCAACCAGTTTCGACCGGTCGCGCCGCAGCACGCACTGGGTGGCGGCGACCTGCGCCAGATCGGCGGCAAAGCCCATGTCGCGATCATCGTCGGCAAAGCAGCCGACATGCACCGGCGCGACCTGCGCCAGGCGCTTCAACATGTGGCAGGAGCGGATCTTGTCGCCGCGATCGGGCGGAAAGGGAACGCGGTGGCACAGGAACAGAATGTCGCCGTTCATCCCAGGCCCCGCGCGATCAGCGGGCCGATCAGGTTGGCGACAGGCAGCGGCAATGTCTTCCACAGGTCGATGCGCCGCTGATATTTGGCGCTGTTGGGGTCAATGTCGCGTGCCGCGCCTTGCGGCGACCAGCCATGATAAGCGAGCGGGACAGGTTCGAAGCCAAAGCTCTTCTTCCATGCCGCCTGCCCGCTGCCGACCTTCGACCGGCCGAAATCGAACATCTCCATGCCGCGCGCGCGGGCGTGGCCCATCAGGCGGAAATAGAGAAGCTCGTTGGACCGCAGCCGCCGCGCGTCGCCAATGCCGCCGCCCCAGAAGGGCATAGCCCGGCCATCATGATAGAGAGTAAGCACCGCGGAGACGGCGCGATCGCCGTCGCGCACGATCGCGATGTCGGCATCCTCGCCGAAATGCTCCAGCACCGCACGGAACAGGCGAGCAGGAAAGACAGGCGTGCCAAGGTTGCGTACGCTCGTCGCATAGACACGGTAATGGTCGCGCAGATGGCGGCGCTCGCGCCCGACTTCGAAGCGCAGCGCGGGATTGGCGAGCGCCTTGCGCAATTCGGCGCGGTGCTTGCGCGGAATGGCGAGCAGTTCGGCCTCCTCGTCGGAAGCCAGCGGCCGGGAAAAGCCCAGATGCTGTCCCTCGCGCGTTTGCCAGTCGCCGCCGGGCGCGGGGCCGCCGCGCAGTTCGATGGCTATGTCGCCGCGATCGCGGGACAGGTCGCGCGCCGCTTGCGCCAGCATGGGGACAGCCCGCGCGTCATCGGCCAATATCCCGCCATCGACGGCAAATCCGCTCGACACGAGAGCCTGCCCGAACAACCCGCTTTTCATATGATGCAGCGGCAACAGGCCGCTGATCTTTCCCGAAGGCCCCACCGCCGCCAGCATCACCGCCCGGTTGCCAGTCGCCTCCTCGATCGCGCGCAGCCAGGCCGGGCGATGAAAGGGCGTCGATGCGGCTTGGGCGAGGACATAGTCGTCCGCCCCCCGCGCCTGCGCGGGATCGCGCAGGTCGAGTGTGGTGACGCACAATCCGGCGGCTGCTCCCTGGATCATGCTGCGCATGCCGCCTCCTCATCGGCCAGCGCATCCACGCGGGTCCAGGCGAAGTCGCGCGTCAGGCGGCGCAGCTTGTCCGCCATGACCGACAGGTTGCTGTAATGGCGCAGGCGCGACCGCAGCGGTGCACCCGCCACGCGCGGCTGGCCGGGGTCGATCTCCCACGGATGGAAATAGATGATCGCCGGCCGCCCGGCCTGTTCATTGACCTGCCGGATCGCCCAGCGCGAAAAGCCATAAGGCAGCAGGCGGAAAAAGCCCCCGCCCCCGGCCGCAAGCGTGCGCTTGCCCCATTTGGCGGTCGTCACAGGCAGTTCGACCAGTTCCGCATCCTTGACCGGCTTCCAGGCAAAACGCGGCGAATCGGGCCAGCCATAATGGTCGTGCCGGATCGGTGCGACGCTGGAGGAATAGCGATAGCCTTCTTCCGCCAGGATCGCATGTGCCCAGGGCGTGCGCGGATCGATAGAGAAGCTGGGCGCGCGATAGCCTGTCACCGCCTGCCCGCTCGCATCCTCCAGCAACCCGCGCGCCTTGCGCAGATCGGCGCGGAACTGATCGGGCGTGAAGGTGAAGACGCGCGCATGGTCATAGCCATGGCTGGCGACCTCATGCCCGGCATCGACGATCCGCCGCATCAGCGCGGGATAACGTTCCGCCACCCAGCCCAGGGTAAAGAAGGTGGCGCTGACGCCCGCTTGCGCGAACAGGTCCAGCACCGCGTCGGTGTTGCGCTCGACGCGATGAGCAAGGCCGTCCCAGTCGGCGCGGTCGATCGTGCGTTCGAACGCGCCGACCTGGAACCAGTCCTCAACATCGACCGAAAGGGCGTTGCGCATGACGTTCCTATCCAAGTGGCGCGGCGCGGATCAGGCGACGGCCGCGTCCCGCGCGACCCCGTCCATCCGGTCTTCCCGCTCGACCCATTCGACCAGCATCGTCAGCACGCGGCGCAGCGCAACGTCATGCTCCTCCGCCCGGAATTCGAGAGACGCCAGACGTTCCTCGATCAGGGTGAAGCAATCCTTCAGGGCATCGGGATCGATGGTCTGCGGCGGCGTGAAGGGCGCATGCGACTGCACGGCGCGCAGCGACGCGATTTCCGCGCGCAATGCAGCGATTTCATCCTGCATGGTGCGGCGCAGGTCGCTCATGCTTTCGACCGGCTCGTCCGTTGCCGCAACCGGCGCTGGCGCATCGCCTTCGTCCAGCACGTCCTCAGCGAAATGGTCGAGCGATGTCTGCATCTCGGCAATCTCCGCGTCCATGTCCGACTTGCCGTCCGACACTGGCGTTGGCTCCGGCGTGGGCTCAGAGTCTGGCGCGATCCAGGACTCCGCATCCCAGTCCGCCACATCGGCATCCTCTTCCTCGCGCGGAACCATGTTCGACGGCGGGGCGAAGGGCGCGCGATCGGCTGGCCGCGCGAAGGGGGCGGCTTCGTCGATCGGGGCGTTCAGCGCCGCATCGACAGGATCGACGAAGGGCGTCGGCTCCGCATCCTGGCTGACCGCATCCGCCACGTCGCTTTCCTCCAGCGCGGTGAAGGGCACCGGTGTCCATTCGTCCTGCGCCTGCTCGTGCGGCACCGGCTCATACTCCTGCTGCGAGGCGGCAACGCCACGGTCCCACACGGGGTCGTCGACCAGGTCGGCGCTGTCATCCGCCTCGACCGGCTCGAATTCCTCAGCGACTTCGGCCTGCACGACAGGCTGTGCGTCCTCGTCCGCTTCGACCGTCTCCGCGACCGCGTCCTCCTGCACATCGTCCAGCGCGGAGGCGGCGATCGGTTCGGGCATAATATCAACGTCCAGACCCATGTCGGCCACCACCGCCGCCACAGCGTCGGCATCGATCTCATGAATCTGCTCGATCGCGCCCAGCAGCAGCACGCGGCTGATCAGCGCATTCAAACGGCGCGGCACGCCACCGGTTGCGGCATAGAGCGCCGAGAAGGCGGCCGGCGTGAAGGCGGGATTGCCGGTCCAGCCTGCAATGCCCAGCCGATGGATGACATAGGGTTCGACTTCGCTCGGCAGCATCGGTTCAAGATGATGGGTCGCGATGACGCGCTGGCGCAGTTGCTCCAGATCGGGCGAGCGCAGCAGATCGCGAAATTCCGGCTGCCCCAGCAGGAAGATTTGCAGCAGCGACTGGCCGCCAAGCTGGAAATTGGACAGCATCCGCAATTCCTCGATCGCCGAAACGCTGAGGTTCTGCGCTTCATCGACGATCAGCAGCGACCGGCGACCCGCGCGCGCCTGGCCGTGAAGATACCCCTCGATCTTTTGCAGCGTCGCCGCTTTGGTATAGCCTTCGGTCGCAAGACCGAAGCTCTGCGCGGCGAGGCGCAGCATGTCGTCGCCCTCCACCTGCGTCGACACGATCTTGACGGCGGTCAGCCGCGACGGATCGATCGTCTGCATCAGATGGCCGACCAGCGTCGTCTTGCCCGCGCCGATGTCGCCGGTGATGACGATGAAGCCTTCGCCCTGCGCCAGGCCATAGCCGAGATAAGACAGCGCCTTGCGGTGCGTCGCGCTTTCGAAGTAATAATGCGGGTCCGGCGTCAGCTGGAACGGGCGGCCCTGAAGTCCGTAATATTGCTCGTACATTAGCTCGTCTCCATGCCCCAGGCGCTAGAAGCTGTAGCGCAGGCCGACCTGCCCCAGAGCGCTGATCACCGTGTCGATATCGTCTGCCTGAACCCCGTCCAGACCCAGCGAGGCGGACGCCGAAAGACGCCGGCTCAATCCCTTGAAATAGCTGGTGAACGCGCCATAATTCAGCACGTCAGGACGGCCGCCGCTGGCGTCGAAATAATTGAGATAGGCGACCGTTTCCAGGCTGTCGCGGTCGTTGAACATATAGGTCATAGAAGCATTGCCGAACCAGTTTTCGTCGCGCGATCCGCGCACCAGCACCATTTCGCCCTGCGGCGTGATGAACTTGCGCTGCGAATAGCCGGCGCCCAGGCCCCAGCCCCACTGCCCGCGCCGCAACGCATATTGCGCCGCCACGCCACGATAGCGGAAATTGGCCGCCGTGATGCCCGACAAGGCGTCGTTGAAACATTGCCCCCCGCCCGTGACGGAGAAAGCGCAGCCGGTGATGTCGCCCGTGAAGGGATTGCGCGCGACATCGAAATTGCTGCCCGACAATGCCGCCACGTTGGACGTGATGACCCGGCCGAAGCTGTCGATGCCGTCGAACACGACCAGCGCGAAATGGCTGTCCTGGCCCTGCCACAGGAAGCTGCCCTGATAGGTCATGCCGCCATAGCGTTCGCCCACCCGCGCCTGGAGCGAGGTGCGGCGGCTGGGCCGCCAGAGAACGCCCGCGTCCCAGATGATGTCGCTGAAATCATAGACAAGCGCGCGTGGCGAACTGTCGTCGGTGACATAGCGGCCATTGCGGATGACCGGCAGGCCGTCCTCGTCCAGCAGCGGCGAACGCTGGCTGATCTTTATCTCTTCATAACCGACGCCGCCAACCAACGCGACGGTGGGAGAAATCGGCACGGTCGCGTCCACCCGGCCCCAGGCGTCCTCGAACCGCTGGTCGAGCTGCCGCGCATCTTCGCGGTCATAGCCCGCGCTCGCGGTCAGGCCGACGCCCGGCAGCAGCGTGTCAGGCGAAAAGCCGACCGAACCCAGCAGGCTGTGCGTCCAGCTGTCGGCGAAGGAGCCATTGGGCTGCGCACCCGCGAAATTCTGGTCGACGCTATCATCCACCCGCGCATAGCCCAGGCGATAGAAAGCGTTGACGTTGAGGTCGCCCAGCTGCGTCGTATAGGACGGCCCGGCATAGGCGGCCCAGACCTGGCTGGTAAAGGTATCGCGCTGCGGCAGCGCGCCCGACAGGCCATCGGTGCGCACCCGGCTGGCAAGGCCGCCGGTCTGGAAGGTCAGGCCTCGCGCCACATTGAAATTGGCGCTGGCAATGCCGCTCAGCACATCCTGATCGACCGCCTGGCTGCCCCAGCCGAAGCTATGATTATATTGGGCGTCGATCACCGCTTCGACGCGGCGATTCTGCACTTCGGCGGTGATTCCGGCGGTGAGGTTGGTGTAGGTCAGAACGTCGCCGCCGCCCTTCAGGGGCGCGGTCACGACCTGATCGATGCCAAGATACGGCACGACATCGACGCGCCGGTCCGCGCGCGACTCCTGCGCCATGGCCGGACCGGCCGCCAGTGCGGCGACACCCGCCGACGCGAGCCATATGGTGCGATGGAGCGTCATCCGCGCCCCTCCCCCTTGTCATGATAATGGCCAAAATGCCGCCCGGTCGTGAAACGCGCGGCGTTGAGCAACAGGCGCACCTGGGCGCCGCCCTTGAGCAAGGAGGCCGCTTCGCGCACCGCGCTTTCGCTGGTCCGGTCTGCCTGCACCACCAGCAACGCGATGGCGGCATGTCCGGCCAGAACGGCGGCGGGCGACGCGCCGAGCAGCGGCGGCGAATCGAAGATCAGCACGCGTTCGGGCCGTCCTTCGGTCAGGCGCGCCAATAACGTCTGGGTGCGGCTCGACGCCAGATATTCGGTGTCATTGTTGCTGCGCTGCCCGGCGGGCAGGACCGACAGCGAGGGCAGATCGGTGCGGATGATGCAATCCTCAATCGCGATCACCGGATCGGCCAGCGCGTCCATCAGTCCGGGACCGGGATTGAGGCCCAAGCTCTGCGGGATCGACGGACTGCCGAAATCGGCGTCGACGAGCAGGATTTCCAGGTCCTTTTCCGCCGCCAGGCTGAGCGCCAGATTGATCGCGCAGAAGCTCTTGCCCTCGCCGCTGTTGGGCGAGCAGACGAGTATGCGGTTGCCGCGCGCATTGTCGCGCAACTGCGCCAGCAGATCGCGCTTGAGCAGGCGGAATTCTTCGCTCATCACCGTCACCGGGCCTTCGGGCAGCAGGAACCCGCCCTGCGCCAGCGCATCGCGATCGATCGGCTGCACCGGCCCGGTCCAGGCCGGCGCACGCTGCACCGGCGCGTCCGGCGCACCGGGCGCGGCGGGCATCTCGACTGGCGGCGGCAGCGGCGCGTCGGCCGGCACGTCGACAGCCGGGGCCGCGCGCCCCTTCAAGGCGGCGGTGAAGTCGTAAATCTGGGTCGCGCGCTCGATCAGCGATCCGCGGCCCTTGATGGAGCTATGCTGGTTCATGGGATCGCGCTCCTTCACGCCATGCCGCGCTGGACAAATTCGACCGCGATCAGCAGCAGGCAGACGCCCGCCAAACCTCCGCTCGCGGCGGCAAACCATTTCATCCGCTGTTTCTCGACCGCCTGCCGGGCGGCGCTGCGCACCTGGCTGATCGAGCCCGCGACCGGCAGGCCGATCGCCCGCTCCAGCCGCGCGGCGGTGGAAAAGCTGCCCTTGAGCTGGCCCAGGGCAAAGGCGACGCCGATACCGGCCGCGATGGCGAGCACCAGCACGCCCAGCAGCAGCAGCGGCCGATTGGGCGCGGTCGGCGCGGTAGGCGTGCTGGGCGGCTGGATCACGCGGAACTGCACCGCGCCGGTTTCGGTCTTCACCTCGCCGCGCAGGCGGATTTCCTCCCGGTCGGCGAGCAGCTTGTCATATTGGGTCTTGAGCACCTCATAGTCGCGGTCGAGCTTTTCCTGCTCCGACGCGATGCCGGGTTCGTCGACCTGGCGCGACATCATCGCGTTGAGATCGGCCTGGAGCTGCGCCTTGCGCGCCTGGAGCGCCTGCACCGTGGCGGCGCGCTCGGCCTGCATCGACTTGATCGACAAATAGGCGGGATTGGGCGTGCCGCCGCCACCGCTCGCGCTGCCGCCGCCGCTCTTGCGCAGCGCGTCGACTTCGCGCTGGGCGGCGATGACATCGGGATGGCTGTTGGTCCAGCCGCGCGCCTTCATCGACGCGAGGTTGGCCTGCGCCTGCGCCAGTGCCGATGGGCCGCCCGAAGCGCCCACGCCCGGCAGCGTCTGCGGTGTGCCGGCCAGCTGGCCGTTCATCGCCGTCAGCGCGCTTTGCGCCTGCACCAGTTGCGAGTCGATATTGTTGATCTCCATCCGCGCCGCGTCCATGCGCTGGCTGATGGAGCCGGCGCCCGGCAGCAGCCCGGCATAACGCTGGGCAAATTCGATGCGGCGCTGGTCGGCGGCCTCCAGCTGCTTGGCGCGGCCAGCGATCTGTTGATCGAGGAAGGCCAGGCTCTGCTTGGTTTCGCGGCGGTCGCCCGACAGATTTTCCTCCTGGAAAATGTCGATCAGCTTTTGCACGACCTGCTGCGCGATGCGCGCATTGGCCCCGTCCGACAGGCTCGAATCGGCCGAAATGGCGCTGATGTCGATCATGCTGGGGTCGGCCTGCGCCATTACCGTGATGTTTTCGCGCAGCGTCGTGATTTTGGCAGCGATGTCGCGCGGGCCGGACACGGTCTGCGACAGGTCGGTGCCGCGCACGACCTTTTCTAGATTCTCCGCACTCGCCAGCGTGCTGCGCAGCCGGTCGAGATCCTGCTGCGACTGGACCTGGGTGATACCCATGCGGTCTTCCAGCAGCGACTGGGTATTCACATAGACCCGCGCCTTGGACTGGTAGCTGTTGGGGATGAGCGCGACGCCCAGCCAGCCGAGCATGGCGACGCCCCAGGCGACCGCCAGCGCCACCCAGCGCCGGTTCCATATGCCGTGCCACAGCACGAGCAGTTCATCGTAAAGGCCCGCCATGGTCAGAACATGCTTTCAGGGATGATGATGACGTCGCCGGGGGCCAGCATGACATTGGCCTTGGTGTCGCCACGCTTGAGCAGGTCGTTGAGGCGGACCTGATATTCCTTCTGCTTGCCCGTATCCTTGTCGAAGCGGACCAGGCGCGCGCGGTTGCCCGCGGCAAATTCGCTGAGCCCCCCGACCGCGATCATCGCGTCAAGCAGCGTCATGTTCGCGCGATAGGGGATGGAGGCCGGCTTTTCCGTCGCCCCCACGATCCGCACCTGCTGGCTGAACGTGCCGCTGAAATTATTGACGATGACCGACACCAGCGGATTTTCGATATATTGCGAAAGCGCCAGCTTGATGTCGTCGGCCAGCATCTTGGGCGTCTTGCCCACCGCCGGCATGTCGGTGATGAGCGGGGTGGTGATGCGCCCGTCGGGCCGCACCTGCACCTTTGCGCCCAGTTCCGGATTGCGCCAGACGAAGATGGTGAGGTCATCGAGCGGGCCGATGACATATTCCTCGCCCGGCCCTTCCTGCGTCGACACGAAGGACGCGGGCGGCAATTGCGGCCCGGACGGCGCGGAGGCGCAGCCCGACAAGGCGACGGCGGGCAGCGATACCCCCATCAGGAACCTGGAAACCGACACGAAACGCATATTCTCACCCCTTGCCGTGCCCCGGTGCGCCCGGCCGCCAAGGAGTGGCTGCGGCAGGAACGCACGGGCTTTGGGCAATGTCATGCCGGTAAAGGGTAAAGATAGCGTTAGGAGTCAAGTCATTCGACTATCACCCAAGTAAAAGCTCCCGCGCGGGTGGATGTCCCAAAAAGGCCATCGGGCTGGCGGATGCTCCATAGGCTCCGGCCAGAAATATCGCGATCAGGTCGCCTTCGCTGATTTCAGGCAGCGCCACCTTGTCGCCCAGCCGGTCGATCGGCGTGCACAGACAGCCCACAATCGTCACGGGATCAAGGGCCGGAGCGGATTCGAAACGATTCGCCACGGCAATCGGATAGTTGCGACGCACGACCGTGCCGAAATTGCCACTGGCGGCAAGCTGATGATGCAATCCGCCATCGACGACGACGAAGAGTTCGCCTTGGCTGTCTTTCACATCGACGACGCGGGTGAGGTAGACGCCCGCTTCCCCGACCAGCCAGCGCCCCAGTTCCAGCGCGAATCGGCTGCCAGCCAGAATAGGCGGTCGCGACTCCAGCGCCTGGCCCAGCGCCGTGCCGATCGGGCGAATGTCGAGCGGCGTGTCGCCGGGAAAATAGGCAAGGCCAAAACCGCCGCCCAGATTGACGAGCGGCGGCGTCGCGCAGACCTCCTGCGACAATCGCGCCGCCAGAGCGATAGTGGCCGCCTGCGTGTCGATGATCGCCTGCGCATCCAGATTCTGGCTGCCCGCAAATATATGCCAGCCGCGCCAGTCCGCGCCCGCTTCGATCACCATGCGCGCCAGCGCCGCCGCACGGTCGGCGTCGACGCCGAAGGGCTTGGCCCCACCGCCCATGCGCATCCCCGACCCTTTCAGGTCGAAATCGGGATTGACCCGCACGGCAAGACGCGGCTGCTTGCCGATCGCCTGACCCGCCGCGATCGCACGGCGTGCTTCGCCTTCGGATTCCAGGTTGATGGTGACGCCGGCGAAAATGGCGGCGGTCAGTTCATCCGTGCGCTTGCCCGGCCCGGCAAAGCTGATGCGGTCGGGCGCCATGCCCGCCTCCAGCGCCATTTCCAGTTCGCCGCCCGACGCAATGTCGAAGCCATCGACCTGTACCGCCATACGGCTCAGCAGCGGGGCGAAGGGATTGGCCTTGATCGCATAATGCAGGTCGATGCCAGCAGGCATGGCGTCGCGAAAGCGCCGCACCTGCGCCTCCACCAGCGCCATGTCGTACACGAACAGCGGCGTGTCGCCCGCTTCGTCGACCAGGCTTTTCGCGCCGCATCCGCCGATCAGCAACATGCCGTCTTCACATCCAAAGCCGGCCGGAATGGGGCCCATCGGCTTCATGCGCCCTGCTCCCGCGCCAGCGCCACCCGGTCGATCTTGCCATTGGGGTTGCGGGGAAACTGATCCAGCATGACGATGTCCCTGGGCTGCATGAAATTGGGAAGCTCACTTTTGAGATGCGCGGCGACGGCGGCGGGCAGATCATCCCCCTGCCCGCGCAGCAGCAATCGCACCGCCTGCCCCAGCCGGTCGTCCGCTATGCCCAGCGCCACGGCCTCGGCGACGCCGGGGACCGCGCCGGCGGCCTCCTCAATCTCGGTCGGGCTGATGCGGTTGCCGGCGGACTTGATCATCGCGTCGTCGCGCCCCACGAAATAGAGCAGGCCCTGCGCGTCCCGCCGCACGGTGTCGCCCGACCACACCGCCATGCCGCCATAGCGCGATGCAGGCGGCGCGGGGCGGAACCGCTCGGCCGTGCGCGCCGCGTCCCGCCAATAGCCCTGCGCCACCAACGGCCCGCAATGGACCAGTTCGCCCGGCTCGTCATCATCGGTGATACTGCCATCGGGCCGCACGACCAGGATTTCGGCAAAGGGAATCGCCCGGCCCATCGAATCGGGATGGCTGTCGACCAGCGCGGGCGGCAGATAAGTGGAGCGGAACGCTTCGGTCAGGCCATACATGGGATAGAGGTCCGCTTGGGGGAACAGCGCACGCAGCCGCGCGACCAGTGGCCGCGTCAGCGCCCCGCCGCTGTTGGTCAGGCGCCTGAGCTTCCCCGCCACATCCGCCGGCCAGTCCAGTTCGGTCAGTTGAACCCAGAGCGGCGGCACGCCCGCCAGCGTGGTGATGTCGTGACGATCCACCAGCTTCACCACATCGCGCGGCGTCAGATAGTCAAGCGGATAGACGCATCCGCCGGCAAACCAGGCCGAAAACAGCTGGTTCTGGCCATAGTCGAAACTGAAAGGCAGCACGCAGGCGGTGCGGTCATCGGGCGACAGACGCAGATAGTCGGCGACCGCCACCGCCCCCAGCCACATATTGGCGTGGGTCAGCATCACGCCCTTGGGCCGACCGGTCGATCCGCTGGTGTAAAGGATGGCCGCCAACGCCTGCGGATCGGCCTGCGACGCGCCGATGCCATCCCCGCCGCTCATCGCGCAGGCCGCGTCATCCTCCCGATGAAGCTGGCATCCGGCGGGCACGTCATCCGGCGTCAGGCTTTCGATCCGCGCGCCCGTGCCGATCAGCATGGCCGCGCCACTGTCGGCCAATATATGGGCGACCTGGCCATGTTTGAGCAGCGGGTTGACCGGGACATGGACCAGCCCCGCGCGCGGCGCGGCGAGCGGCATCAGCGCCGCCACCGGCCCTTTCGCCATCCAACTCGCCACGCGCGTGCCCGGCTCCAGCCCGAAACCCGCGAGCCATTCCGCCAGCCGGCCCAACGTCTGTTCCAGTTCGGCATAGCTATAGCGGCCCGACCGGCCATCGAGCGCCGGCGCGGCCGCATCGCCGCGCAGCAGCAGATGGTCGATCGGCAAAACCGGCGCGCCATCGATTAGGGACATGGCTTCAGCCATGGATGCTTAACGCCATGTGCAGAATTTTCTCCTAAGGCTGCGCAGTTTGGGGCGGAGATAGTCGGTTGCAGGCGCCAAGGGAATATCACAGCTTCGCCGATGTGCGACGCGCGCTGGGGCACAGGCCCGGCGCGTTCGATGGCGCGCGGCTGTTCGACCGGCTCGAGTGGATGGAATCGCTTCATCGCCATTGTTTCGCCGATGTGCCGCTTCGTATCCTTCATGCAGGCCAAGGGCATGGCGAAGCCTGGCTGTTCCTGCTTGCCCCGGCGCGCAGGCGGCTTGAGGCGCTGGCCAATTATTACAGCTTTGCCTTCGCTCCTGTTTTCGTGGGTGCGCCGGCCCCTGCGGCGCGTTGCGCGATGCTGGAAGCCATGGGCCGACATCTGCGTTCCAACGGCGCGCGGATAAGCTTCTACCCCCTGGAAGACTGCGCCGAACTACGTGGGGCACTGAGCCGGGCGGGATGGTGGACGGTGTGCCGAACTATGGGAGCGCGCCATCTGCTGACGCTCGACGGAAGGGATTTCGATACCTATTGGTGCGCGCGGCCGGGCCGGCTGCGCAACCTCGTCCGGCGCAAGGGGCGCGGCGATCCTTTCGCGTTGACCATATATGACCGGCTGACCCCGGACCTGTGGGACGATTATGTCGCGGTCCATGCGCGTAGCTGGAAGGCGGACGAACCGGCCGGTGGCCTCGCCTTCCTACGCGATCTGGCCAAGCGGGAAAGCACGGCCGGCAGGCTGAGGCTGGGCTTCGCGCGGCTGGACGGTCGCGCGGTCGCCACCCAGTTATGGACGATCGACCACGGCGTCGCGCTGATCCACAAGCTGGCGCATGACAAGGCGCTGGATGCGCAGTCGCCCGGCTCTTTGCTCAGCCACGCGATGTTCCGCCATGCCATCGACCAGGACCGCGTGACGATGATCGATTATGGCACGGGCGACAATGGCTACAAGGCCGACTGGATGGAGCAGCGCATCCCCCTAACCCGCCTCGATGCGTTCAACCCGCGCGCCGTCAGCCAGTGGCCTGCCGCGGCCCGCGCGATGATTTCCGCGCTTGTCGGCTAGGCCGCTAAACTATAGTTAGGCGCCCATTATGCACGCCGCCCATCCCCAGCCGTCAGGCCAGTCGATCCCCGTCGAAACCCAGATGCGGGCGCTGCTGCGCGACGCGCTTGGCCTGTCGCAGGACCGGGTCGATGCGTTCGACGCCGACACGCCGCTGTTCGGTGCGCTGCCCGAACTGGATTCCATGGCGGTCGCGGGCCTGCTGACAGAGATGGAGGATCGCTTCGGCATCCTTATCGACGATGAGGATATTGACGGCGATACGTTCGAAACGTTCGGATCGCTGCTCGCCTTCGCGCAGGCCAAGGTCGGCTGACCCCGGCCTGACGCGCGCGACTTACGCCTCTACCAGTTCCTCGAAATCCTGCTCGGCCAGGAATTTCTCGACATCCAGCGCCGCCATGCAGCCCATGCCCGCTGCCGTCACCGCCTGCCGGTAAATCTTGTCGGTCACGTCGCCGGCCGCGAACACGCCGGGGATGGCGGTGTGGGTCGTGCCCTTTTCCACCAGGATATAGCCCTCATCAAGCGGAAGGCTGTCGGCGAACAATTCGGTAGCAGGGTGATGGCCGATCGCGACGAAGCCGCCGTCGGTCGGCTCATGGCTTTTCTCACCCGTCACCGTGTCGATCAGGTCGACGCCGACCAGCCCTTCGGGTGTGCCGCCGCCCACGAAGCGTTCGACCGCCTTGTTCCATAGGATCTTGATGTTGGGATGGGCCTTGAGCCGTTCCTGCAAAATCTTTTCGGCGCGCAGCGAATCGCGGCGATGGATCAGCGTGACGTCATGGCTGTGGTTGGTGAGATACAGCGCTTCCTCGACCGCCGTATTGCCGCCGCCGATCACCACGACCTTCTTGCCCCGATAGAAAAATCCATCGCATGTGGCGCAGGCGGACACGCCCTTGCCCTGCAGATGCTCCTCGCCCTCGACGCCCAGCCATTTGGCCTGCGCCCCGGTGCAGATGACCAGCGTGTCCGCGACATAGAGCGTGCCGCTGTCGCCGCGCAGGCGAAACGGGCGTTCGGACAGGTCGACGTCGACAATCTGGTCATACATCATCTGCGCGCCGACATGCTCGGCCTGCGCCTGCATCTGCTCCATCAGCCAAGGTCCCTGGATTACGTCTCGGAAGCCGGGATAATTTTCGACGTCGGTGGTGATGGTCAGCTGCCCGCCCGGCTGCATCCCCTGCACCACGATCGGCGCGAGGCCCGCGCGCGCGCCATAGATGGCGGCGGACAGGCCGGCGGGGCCGGAACCCAGGATCAACATGCGGGTGCTGTGCGTGGCGGACATAAGGAAGCCTTCAATCTGCGATTCGGATCAGGGGGGAGAGATAGGCAGCCCGGCGCCCCGCGCCAAGCGAAGGATTTGCTTGGGGCCGGCGAAGCTGGCCTGCGGATATGCGCGCGGCCTCAACGGAAAAGGGCCGGCGCGATCCGCACCAGCCCTTTTGCTTCCGTCGTTGCAGCGCGTTCAGTTGATCGTGCCGAGCTTCCCGATGGCGCTGTCGACCAGCGCCTTGTCGGACTGGGCGTCATGACCCTGTGCGATCAGCGTGGCGGCGGCGCTGGTGGCGGCGTTCACCGCCTTGGCGCGGATCGCGGCGATGGCGGCGCGTTCGGCGGCGCCGATCTTGTCCTCGGCCATCTTCTGGCGGCGGACCACCAGTTCCTCGGCATGGGTGCGCGCGTCATCGACCAGCACTTCGGCCTCATGCTCGGCGGCCTTGCGCATGGCGTCCGCTTCACCGGCGGCGGCGGCGAGCTTGGCTTCATATTCGCCCTTAAGCGCCTCGGCCTCGGCCCGCAGGCGCGATGCTTCGGCCAGTTGCTCCTTGATCTGCGCGATCCGGCCATCGAGGGCGCCGCCGATCAGCGCGGGCACCTTCTTGACCAGCAGGATGAGGATGAACACCGCCATGGCGAGGCTCACCCAGGCGGTCGCGTCCATGCCGACCGCCTTGGGGTCGGTATGCGGGGCTACGCCCTCATGCGCGACAGTGCCGACTGGCTCCAGCCCTTCGGCATGGATCGCCTCGCCCAGCGAAGGGGCGGTCGCTTCGTGATGCTGTGCTGCTGCCTCAGCCATGGGCCAGTGCCGCCTTTACTGCGTTGCGGGCCGCTTCGTCCGATGCGTTCACGCCGGAAATGCGCGCCACCATGTCGCGCGCCGCGTCGGCGGCGACGGTTTCGATTTCTGCAATGGCCGCGTTGCTGGCGGCCTGGATGCGAGCTTCGGCCGCGGCGATCTTCGCCGCGACGTCCGCGTCGGCTGCGGCCATGCGGGCTTCCGACGCCTTGGCCGCGTCCGACTTGGCCTTGGCCAGCAGCGCCTGGGCTGCGGCGCGGCTCTGCGCGTCGCGGACCTTGTAATCGGCTTCCGCCTCGTCGGCGCGGGCAAAGGCCGCCTTGGCCGCGTCCAGATCGCCGCTGATCTTCGCGTCGCGCGCGTCCGCCGTGCCCTGCACCTTGGGCACCATGCCCAGGCCAATGACGAAGAAGACGAAGCCGAACGTCAACAGCAACCAGAATATCTGGCTGGAATAGGTTTCGGCGATTTGCGCGATTTGAGGCATGGTACGGGTCCGTCCGGTCAGAGGGCGGTCAAAATCAGGGAAGCGGGCGAGCGCGACGCGATGGCCGCCCCGCCCGCTTCAAATGCGTGTCAGGCCACGAACACCAGGATCATGGCGATAACGAACGCCAGCAGACCCAGAAGTTCCGCCGCGGCGAAACCAATGAACAGGCGGCCCTGTTGGCCGTCGGCGGCACCCGGATTGCGCAGCGCGCCTTCCAGGAAGCTGCTGAAGACATTGCCCACACCGAGGGCAGCGATGCCCGCGCCGATCGCGGCCAGGCCAGCACCGAGCAGCTTTGCGGCTTCTGCGTCCATGTCGTAAACTCCCTTGTTAAACAGTCAAAAACGTTAAAGAAATTGGCGAAATATCAGTGCAGGTTCTCGGCATCGTTGAGATAGACCGAGGTCAGCAGCGCGAACACATAGGCTTGGATCACCGCGACCAGCACTTCCAGCGCGCTGATGCCGATCATCAGGATGAAGCTGGCCGAACCCACGGTGAAGCCCAGCAGCGGCGACGCATTCGCGCTGTTGATGACGAACCCGGCAAGCACCTTGAGCAGCACGTGGCCCGCGGTCATCGCGACGAACAGTCGCAGACCCAGGCTGAACGGGCGCACCATGAAGGACACGAGTTCGATGAAGAAGAGCGGCACCACCATCAGCGCGGGCGTGCCATGCGGCACGAACAGCGAGAAGAAATGGAAGCCATGCTTGGCGAAGCCGACGATCAGCACGATCGAAAAGCTCATGATCGCCAGAACGCCGGTGGCGGTGAAGTGGCTGGTGAAGGTGAAGGGGTGCAGCCCGAACAGGCCGAGCGGCAGCAGACCCAAGAGGTTCGCCAGCAGGATGAACATGAACAGCGAGAAGACGTAGGGAATATATTTGCGGCCCTTGTCGCCGATATTGGCGATCAACAAATTCTTGATGAAGCCGGTCATATATTCGACCGCCATCTGCCAGCGGCCGGGCACCAGTTCGCGCTTCATGCCGCCGATCACGAAGATCCAAAGCACGAGCGCCGCCAGCACCATATAGAGCGCGCTGTTGGTGAATGCGATGTTGAAGCCGCCAAGAGACAGATGATCCGTACCGAACAAAGGTTCGATAGCAAATTGATGCATCGGATCGATTTTGCCGGATTCTGCCACGTTGACCCCTGTAACGTTCACGTCTTCGGACTAAGATAAAAGCGCCCCTATTGGTCGGGACGCTTTACCGTCGTCAATCTGATGATGTTCCTGAACGCCGCCACGATCCCAAGACCGAGGAACACGAGCAGGAGCCATGGGGATGTGCCAAACAGCCGGTCCAGAACCCAGCCGATCAACGCACCGCCGACAAGACCGCCGATCAGTTCAGCAAGAACCCTGTTGCCCAGGCGCGATCCATCGTCCGCCTGTTGCTCCCTGGCCCCCTGCCTGACCTTTTCGGCATGTTCGGCCCGGGCGATCCGCTCCTCCAGCGAAGCGATCCGCGCGTCCTCCCCTGCCGGGTCCTGTCCGGGTGTGTCCGCTGCCATGGCATCCTCCGCGATCCTGTATCGCGGCGGCATGGCGCTTGCGGCTGCACCCGTCAAGGCGCGGCCCGTTTAGAAAGGGGATTGCGGATAGTCAACCATGGTTGGCGCCAAGACTATCCTTGCCGTACGAAGGGATGAGAAAAGTCCGCCAGTGGCGGCTTTCACCCCCCCGACGCGCAATAGGACGGCAGCGCGATCGCGCCCGAACCCTTGGTCTGCCATGCGCCAGCGCCGATGCGATAGGCCTGGCCGGCCTTCAGGCGGCTCAGCGTCTGGCATGCGGTCGCCGCCGCTGCATCCTGCACCGTCACGCCGCGCTTGCCAGCGAGGTCGGTATAGGCCTGGCGCCGCTTGATATTGATCGATTCGACTTCCTTGCGAACCGTGTCGCTGACCGATCCTGCCACGCCCATATAGCCGTCGGCCTGCTCGCCCACCGCCCCGGACGACAGGGCCGCCGCCAGATCGGCCGACTGCGCCAGCGCGCCACCGGAAAAGCCAAGGCCACCCGCCAGCGCCATCGCGGCGGCGGCCATCCATGCGGATTTCACCATCTTGCGTGTCATTGCGGGAACAACTCCGGATTATTCTGGATAAGGTCCTGCGCATCGCGTTGCAGCTTCACCACGACTTCCTGCTGCACCTTGACGTTCAGGTTGATTTCGATCGGCTTGTCCGGGGCCTTCACCTGAATGCACCCCCCCAGCGCCGCGCCGGCAAGGCCGACCATCATTATGCTCTTTGTCTTCATTACGGTTCCCTGTTTATCGCCTTGTCGCTTTCCAGAGGCTGAACCGCAAGGGGTTGCGCGCCTTCGTCCCGCATCTTTTCCTGCGCCTGCTTGGCGATTTCGCCCTGCACCAGGCTGGACGGGTCGATGAAGGATTGCGCCGTGCTCAACAGGCCCCGGAAGGGTGCGGCGATCTTCACGTTGAAGATGAAGGGTAAGCCGATGAAATTGCGCGCCAGTCCACCCGGCGCCGCGCCCAACCGGTCGCGGTTGACGCCGTTGAACACGACATTCGTCACCATCTCGCCATCCAGCGCGCCGTCCATCAGGATGGTCAGGCACTTATATTGCAGATTCTTGAGCGCGTCGAAGGCGACCTTGCCCATGACGCCGATATCCTCGTTCGACACCGGCCCGACATAGGATAAAGTCCCGCCGATCTTCGTGGGATCGCACGGGATGGTCGGCAACACGCCTTCGGGCATCAGCAGCGGCTCCATGCCCGACTGCCGCGCGACCAGCACCCCGCCCGCCACACGGCCGCCCTTGGAATTGAAGATCAACGGCATGATCCCGTCGAACGTGCCGGTCGCCGAAACATTATCCAGCTCCATCGCCTGGATGAACGCGCCCGCGTCCAGCCCGATCACCCGAAACGTCATGTAGCGGTCGACATCGGCGCTGAAATCCATCGTCGTCGGCAAGAGCACGAGCTGCCCGCCGGAAAAAGGCCAGCCGCCCCCTTCGATCCGCACTTTCTGTCCCGCCTCCAGCCGGTAGCGTACGACGCCGTCGCGCACCTCGACACCCGGGTTGACCGACTTGATCGTCACTTGCTGGCCAGACGCCGTCACCAGGCCGATAAGGTCGGTGAAGCGAATTGCCCCGCTCAGCCCCTCGACCGGGCCGAAGGCCGCGGCCAGATTGGCATCGTCCGTGCGGAAGGTGCCGGTGCTCGTCACCTTGTCCCCGGTCCAGTCGATCCGCCCGTCGCCCGTCACCCTGGCGCGCACATTGGCGACGACGCCCAGCGTCAGCGGCGTCAGATCTTCGGGTTGCAGAGCCGCGTCGAACGTCAGGTCGGGCACGTTCAGATCCGCATGGCCCGTGCCCCGGCTCAGGTCATGCGCGATGTCGACGGTCGCGACCCGCGCGCCCTTGCCCGGCGCGGTCAGCGTGCCGGTGGCGGCGATCCGCCCGTCCTTCAGCGCCAGCTTGAAGTCGGGCACCGACATCGGTTTGAAGCGCGCCTGCGCCTGCGAATCGCGCACCGTCATCGCCGCTTTAAGGCTGAGCGTCCCGTCCGCGAAACGCCACTCGCCCGCGCCCTGTTCGACGATCAGCGGGACCGTGCCGATCTGGCCGCCCGCCTCTTTAAGCGTGCCGGCAAAGCCATTCTTGGTCATCGCGCCATCCATGGCGGCGGCGGTCAGGCGCACAGGGGCGTCCTGCGGCCCGATCGTCAGCGCCGGATTGGCGAGCGCAAAGCCCGACTTGCCCAGCAGCACGCGCGCGTCATCGGCGGTCAGCCGCATCGGACTGCCGCCGCTGCGCCCGGTCAGATCGACCTGCCTGATCGCGACGCCACCAGACACGCCCGCAGGCCCCATGGCGATCATGGCGCCACCCACCGGACACAGTGTCTGGCGCGTCTGCCCCAGGGCAAAATTGCCATAACGTGCTTCCACCAGCGACAGCGGCACGCAATCGGGATTGACCGACACCGCGCCATTGGCGGCGATCCGGCCGGTGATCGGCAGGCTGAGGCCGCGCAGCCGTCCATCGGGCAGCGGCCCGTCCAGTCGTATCGCGGTGCGGAACCGGGTCGCGCCATTGGCATCGGCGGTGAAGCGCACCCGGTCGAGCGCCAGCCGCGCATCGCCCGCGGCATAGGGATCGACGAACAATTCGCCGCCAAAGCCGCCGCCCGGCCGCCGCGCCAGACGCAGCGCCGCGCGGGGCAGGCCGCCCCCATCCGCCGTGATCGCGCCATCCAGCGCCCAGTCGACGCCCGCCGCCTTGCCCGGCCAGGCTATCGTCATCTGCCCGCCCTGCGCTATGGCGACACGCGCGCCGCTGCGCGCGTCAAGGGCGGCATCGGTGATCGCCAGGCTGCCGACGCCCCCTTTCTGCACCAGCGCCAAGGTCGTGCTGATGCGGTTGCCCGCACCCGCGCGCTCCACCGCGTCCGCCAGCTTCGCCGCCAGCGGCGCGACTGGCGTGCCCGCCGCCCCGCTGCGCAAACCGGTCAGCGGATTGCGCCCCGGCAGTCTCAGATTGTCGCCGTTCAGCTGTCCCTGAAACCGGGTTTCCGGACCGATCGCCCATTGCCCGGCCAGCGATGTGCGGCCCAGCAGCGCGCCGCGCCCGCTCAACCCCGTCGCATCCAGCCGCATCTGCCCGCTCGTCCGCGCGGCGCTGCCGTCAAAATCGACCCGCGCCCTGGGCGAGGCCAGCACCACGCCCGCGCCGCGCAGCGCCTTGCCCGACATGTCAGCGCGCCCGCTCCAGCGATCCAGCGCCTGTCCCAGAGTCAGGTCGATGCGCCCGGCCGGTTGCGCCAGCGCCGCGTCGGCATCCGGGCAGGCCAGCGCATCGGCGGTGACTGGCCCGGCCAGCCTCGGCTTGCCGCCGTCCATCGCGATGTCGAGCGACGCACGCATCATGGTGAGCGCGCATCCCGCCATCGCCGCGCGGGGCATGGCCGCCGCCAACTGCCCCTGGAAGCCTGACTGGAGATTGCCCGCACCGTCAATTTCCATGCCGACCGGGCCGACATCGGTATCCAGCGTCATGCGCGCATCGTTCAGCGCCACCTTGATGTCGGGCAGGCTGAACGGCGCCGTCGAATTGGGATCGCGAAACTGGTCCAGCTCGCCCAGTTTCAGCACGCCGTCATGCAGCGATCCGCGCAGCCGAACGCCGCCTGCCCTGACGGCGGCCACCATGGGCGTCACGCCGGCAAAGGCGATGTCCACCTCCACCCATCGCGCGGTAAGGTCGGGCCGGGCAGGATCGCCCAGCACGATATTTTCGATCCGCTGCGTGCGTAGGCCAACATCGACCAGGTCATAGCGCGCCTGCACGCCACGCCGGTTAAGTTCGCGCGTGACGAAATTTTCGGCGATCGGCGCGCGCTGCGTCCACAGGCCAACCAGCAGCAACGCCAGCGACCCCGTGCCCACGCCCAGCCAGCGCAGCCATGCCCGGCGAACCGCTTCTTCGCCGTCTTCTTCTTCCATGCCTATGGCCAACCCCGGCTTCGCTGCGACACTGATAATCCGTAACGGGATCATAACGTCCCGCCGCTCCTAAATATCCTTGCCCCGCGATTCCGCAACGCATAGCGTCTTGCCCACAGGTTCAGGGGACAGGAATTTGGCCGAACAGGATGCGAAAGCCACGCATGACGGGGCCGGACACCGCGCCCGGCTGCGGCAGAAACTGGCTGATGCGGGCGGCGAGGCGCTGCTGGATCATGAACTGATCGAATATTTGCTGGCGCTCGCCATCCCGCGCCGCGACACCAAGCCGCTGGCTAAACTGCTGTTGCGCGAATTTGGCGGCATTGGCGGCCTGATGACGGCCGACTGGCAGGCGATCGCCCGCGTGCCGGGCATGGGCGACACCAGCGTCGCGGCGATCAAGATCGTGCAGGCCACCGCCCTGCGGATGCTGCGCAACGACGTGGCGGCTCGGCCGGTACTCTCCAACTGGCAGGCGCTGCTCGACTATCTGCGCGCCGACATGGCCCATCTGGGGGTGGAAAGGGTGCGCGTGCTGCATCTCAACAGCCGCAACATGCTGATCCGCGACGATCATATGGGCGACGGATCGATCGACCAGGCGGCGATCTATACCCGCGAAGTCATCCGCCGCGCCATTGACCTGGGGTCAGCGGCGCTCATCCTTGTCCATAATCACCCGTCCGGCGACCCGTCGCCCAGCCGGCAGGATATAGACGTCACCCGTCAGATCATCGACGCGGGCAAGCGGCTCAATATCAGCGTCCACGATCATGTCATCATCGCGGGCCAAGGCCATGTCAGCCTGCGCGCCAAGGGGCTGCTCTAGCGCCGGCCCCGCGCCTTACATCGTCAGCACGATCTTCCCGAAATGCGCGCCCGAATCCATGCGGGCATGGGCCTTGGCCGCGTCCGCCATGTCGAATCGCTGGTCCATCGCCGGGCGCAGCCGCCCTTCGGCAACAAAGGGCCAGACCGTGCGGACGAGCTCGTCCGCGACCAGGCTCTTGAACCCCACCGATCGCGCGCGCAGCGTCGACGCGGTCAATGTCAAGCGGCGTTGCATGATTTGCGGAATGAAGATTTCCGCCTTCGCCCCGCCCAGCACCGCGATAGACACATGGCGGCCGTCTTCCGCCAGGCAATCGAGATTGCGCGCCACATAATCGCCGCCGACCATGTCGAGCACCGCCTGGCAGCCCTTGCCGTCGGTGATGCGCTTCACCTCCGCGACAAAGTCCTGCGTCTTGTAATTCACCGCATGGGTCGCGCCCCATTCCAGCGCCTGGGCGCATTTGTCGTCGCTGCCGCAGGTAACGATGATGCTGACGTCGAACAGGCGGCACAGGCTGATCGCCATGGTGCCGATGCCGCTGGTGCCGCCATGCACCAGCACCGTGTCGCCGGGCGCGGCATAGGCGCGCTCGAACAAATTGGTCCATACCGTAAACAGCGTCTCCGGCAGCGCGGCGGCCTCCACTAGGTCATAGCCTTGCGGAACCGGCAGGCACTGACCCGCCGGCGCGACCGCATATTCGGCATAGCCCCCGCCCGCCAGCAGCGCGCACACCTTCTGCCCGATCAGCTGGTCCGCGCCGTCGCCCGCCGCGACAATGGTGCCCGAAACCTCCAGTCCCGGAATGTCCGAAGCGCCCGGCGGCGGGGGATATTTGCCCTGCCGTTGCAGAACGTCGGGGCGGTTGACCCCGGCGGCGGCGACCCGGATCAGCACTTCGCCCTCCCCTGGCGCCGGCACCGGGCGGCGCTGCGCCACCAAGGCCTCTGGCCCGCCCGGCGCGGCGATGCCGATCGCCGTCATCTCCGCCGGAATGGAATAACCGTCCGCCATCTCGCTGTCCCCCGCTTGTGGCTTATATCCGTCAGCAGCCCGAAATCGGCCGGCCGTTGCGGCGCCCTTATTGACAGACTGATGCCAAGGGTCAACATTGTCGACATGGACTTGGATGACGATCTGCCACGCAAGGGCGATGATCCGCTGGCCCGCCTGATCAAACAGGATCTGGGGCCATTGTCCATGAGCGAACTGGACAGCCGCATCGCTTCGCTGGAGGCGGAGATCGAACGGACCAGACGCCACAAGGATAGCGCCGTTAACCATAAGGCAAGTGCCGAGGCGCTATTCAAGCGATGAACCGACGCCCCGCCCCCAGCGCCCTTCAGGGCTTCTTCGGGCTAGGGCAGTCTGGCAATTCCGCTGGTCGGGGGTCGCGCCTTGATCCAGCGTCGAGCAATGCCGACATGGGGTTCGATGACGCTCCCGTCACAGGGAGCATGGAGTAGAACAGACATGCCTTCTTTCGCAGCCGCCCTTGAAACCACCCTGCACAACGCGCTGACGCACGCGTCGGAACGCCGGCACGAATATGCGACGCTGGAGCATCTGCTGCTCGCGCTGATCGACGATGAACATGCGTCGAAAGTGATGCAGGCGTGCGGCGTGGAATTGGGCGAACTGGGCGACGCCGTCACCCATTATCTCGATACCGAACTGGACAGCCTTAAGGTCGAAGGGTCGTCCGACCCATCCCCCACCAGCGGTTTCCAGCGCGTCGTGCAGCGCGCCATCCTGCATGTCCAATCCTCCGGCAAGGATGAAGTGACCGGCGCCAATGTGCTGGTCGCGCTGTTTTCCGAGCGCGAATCCTATGCCGTCTATTTCCTGCAACAGCAGGATATGAGCCGTCTCGACGCCGTCAGCTACATCAGCCACGGCGTCGGCAAGGGCACGCCGACACCCGAGCGTCAGGAGACGAAGGGCGCCGCCGAGGAGGAAAAGAAGGTGCAGGACGGCAAGAGCAAGAAGGACAGTGCGCTCGATCAGTTCACCGTCAACCTCAATGAGAAGGCGGACCGGGGCAAGGTCGACCCGCTGATCGGCCGGTCGGCCGAGGTGGACCGCACCGTGCAGATCCTCTGCCGCCGGTCGAAGAATAATCCGCTCTATGTCGGCGATCCGGGCGTGGGCAAGACCGCGATCGCGGAGGGGCTGGCGCGCAAGATCGTCGAAGGCGACGTGCCCGACGTGCTCAAGGAAGCGGTCATCTATTCGCTCGACATGGGCGCGTTGCTGGCCGGCACCCGCTATCGCGGCGATTTCGAGGAACGGCTGAAGGCCGTCGTCACCGAACTGGAAAAAATGCCGCATGCGGTGCTGTTCATTGACGAGATTCACACCGTCATCGGCGCGGGCGCGACCAGCGGCGGCGCGATGGATGCGTCCAACCTGCTGAAACCCGCTCTGTCGGGCGGCACGATCCGTTGCATCGGGTCGACCACCTACAAGGAATTCCGCAATCATTTCGAAAAGGACCGCGCGCTGCTGCGCCGGTTCCAGAAGATCGACGTCAACGAACCCACGATCGACGACACGATCAAGATCCTCGCGGGCCTGCGGTCGGCGTTCGAGGAGCATCACAGCGTTAAATATACCCCCGACGCGATCAAGGCGGCGGTCGAGCTTTCAGCGCGTTACATCAACGATCGCAAGCTGCCCGACAAGGCGATCGACGTCATCGACGAGGTTGGCGCGATGCAGATGCTGGTCGTGCCGTCCAAGCGCAAGAAGACGATCACGCCCAAGGAGATCGAGCAAGTCATCGCCACCATGGCGCGCATTCCGCCCAAGACGGTGTCGTCCGACGACAAGAGCGTGCTGGAATCGCTGACCACGGACCTCAAGCGCGTGGTCTTTGGTCAGGATAAAGCGATCGAGGTTCTGTCGTCCGCGATCAAGCTGTCGCGCGCGGGCCTGCGCGATCCTGACAAGCCGATCGGCAACTATCTTTTCTCCGGCCCTACCGGCGTCGGCAAGACGGAGGTGGCGCGCCAGCTCGCGACGCTGCTCGGCATCCCACTCCAGCGGTTCGACATGTCCGAATATATGGAACGCCATTCGGTCAGCCGCCTGATCGGCGCGCCTCCGGGCTATGTCGGCTATGACCAGGGTGGCCTCCTGACGGACGCGGTCGACCAGAATCCGCACAGCGTGCTGCTGCTCGACGAAATTGAAAAGGCGCATCCCGACCTGTTCAACATCCTGCTTCAGGTGATGGACAATGGCCGCCTGACCGATCATCACGGCAAGACCGTCGATTTCCGCAACACCATCCTCATCATGACCACCAATGCCGGTGCGTCGGACATGGCGAAGGAATCGATCGGCTTTGGCGAGCTGACTCGCGACGATGTGCAGGAAGATGCGGTGAAGAAGCTCTTCACGCCTGAATTCCGCAATCGCCTCGATGCCATCGTGCCCTTCGGCTATCTGCCGCCCGAAATCGTCGCGCGCGTCATCGACAAGTTCGTGCTCCAGCTGGAGCTGCAACTGGCCGACCGCGACGTCCACATCACGCTGGACGATGACGCCAAGGCGTGGCTCACGAAGAAGGGCTATGACAAGCTCTATGGCGCGCGCCCGATGGGCCGTTTGATGCAGGAAAAGATCAAGCAGCCGCTCGCCGAGGAACTGCTGTTCGGCAAGCTGGTCCATGGCGGCGAAGTCCATGTCCATATGAAGGACAGCGACGGCGTCGAAGCCCTGGCCTTCGAAATCACCCCCGCCGCCCCCAAAAAGGGCAAGAAGGGCGGCAAGGCCAAGGCCCCCGCCGGCACCAAATAAGCATCCTTGCCAAGTGAAAGAGAAAGGCGGCCCGCGAGGGTCGCCTTTTTTGCTGCCAGGGACGACGCAAGGTATCAGCCCCGCCCTTACCGCTCCCATCAACCGGTCGCCCTTCTTCATGATCCGGCAAAAGAGCAGCAACAGGGCTTTCCTATATCTGCGGTGACGACCGCGCGCAAAAGCGCGGCGTTCAAAGCAGGAGACACGCATGAGCATCATTCTCGCCCTAGCGGCCGCAGCCGCGACCCACAGCGTCACGGTGCAGCATCATGGCCAGCCGATCACGGCCACCTACACCGCCCGCGCCGACATGCGCAGCAAGACGGTCGGCGCGAAGACCCCCAATCGCATGGATATGCAGCGATGCCGCTGGAGCGCGACGATCATTGTCGATCGCCGGCTGGACCATGGCCCGGCACTCGCCCGCACCATCGCCACCGACCAGACCTTGTCGGGCAGCGAAGCGGGCGCATGCACGCCCGGCCGCAATCCCGCCGAACAAGCCCTTGCCAATCATCGCGAAAAGATAGAGGCGCATCTTGTCGCGGCGGCAAAGGCCGATCACGGCGTCCTGCTGGCTGAACTGGACTCGGTACGCAATCTTGCCTCGAACTGACTTTCTCACTCGTACGACATGGCTGGGGGCATTACTGCTTGCCGGCCATGTCGCTCCGGCCGCCGCCCAATATGCCGCCGGCCCCACCATCACGCTGGAGGCGGCGAGCGACGAACGCCGTCGCGGCCTCAGCTGGAGCGACGGCGATCCCGTGCTGCGCGGCAGTGTGTCGGTGCCGGTCGCGCCGGGGCTCAGCCTCGACGGCGCGGCAACGACGCTCTGGGGCAGCGACCGCCATGGCGGCGCTGACGCCGTCCTCGACCTGGGTGGCACCTATGCCCGGCAACTGGGCGGCCTTCGCCTGACGGCCGAGGGCCGCTATCATATCTTCCCCGGGGCGGCCGATAGTGGCGATGGCTGGGGCTATGGAGAAATGGGCGCAATCGCCGGCTTTTCGCTTGGGCCAGCCAGCCTGGACCTGGGCGCGCGCTACGCCCCGCGCCAGTCCGGCATCGGCGGCGACAATCTCTATCTCTCCTCCGGCGCGGCGGTCGGCATCCCCGGAACCCCGCTTACACTATCAGGCCATGTAGGCCGATCGTCGGGCGACACGCGCGATCCCTTACGCGCCGCGCGCCTGCGTCCGGCTGGCGATTATTGGGATCATGGCGTCGCGCTCGACTGGTATCGCGGCCGCTGGTCGGCGGGCCTGCGCTATGCCGATACCGACATCGACGCGCCCGACAGCGCCCATGCCGGCGCGACCCTGATCGCACGCGTGGGCCTCACGCTCTAAGGGCGCAGCGTTTCGCTATCCCGCCGCCATCGCCTTTGCTAAAAGGGGTGCGAAAGGGAGAATGCCGTCATGCCCGTCGAAATCACGATCCTCGCCTGGGGCATGGTCCTGCTCCTCGTCCACATCTTCGCCGCCGGCCATGCCAAGACGAAGCAATATGGGCCGAAATGGAATATGGGCGCGCGCGACGAAAGCCTGCCGCCGCTCAATCCCGTCGCCGGTCGCCTGTGCCGGGCGGAGGCCAATTATCGCGAAACGCTGCCCCTCGCCATCGTTGCGTTGCTGGGCGTGGTGCTGGCCGGGCGCACCAGCGAATGGACGGCGCTGGGGGGATGGATCTGGCTTGGCGCGCGGGTCGTCTATCTGCCGCTTTATGGCTTTGGCGTGCCCGTGGCGCGCTCGATCATCTTTCTCGCCAGCCTCGTCGGCCTGCTCATCGTGCTGTGGCCGCTGCTTGGCCTTTAGCGCCTCGCACCGCTTGCCCCGGATCGCTCCCACCGCTAAGCGCGCGCCCCATGACAGCGCATAAATCTGGCGACCCGACCACCCTCAACCGCCTCTATGGCCGCCAATCGGGGCCAAAGCTACGCAAGGGCCAGCAGGAACTGGTCGACACGCTGCTGCCCGCCATCGCTGTCCCGGCGGAGGGACCAGTGACGGCGGCCGACCTGTTCGGCTATGATCGCCCGCTCCATTTCGAAATCGGCTTTGGCGGCGGCGAACATATGGCCTGGCGCGCCGACCTGCTGCCCGACCATGGCTTCATCGGCTGCGAACCCTTCCTGAACGGCGTCGTGCAGGCGCTCGGCCACGTCCGCGACAAGGCGCTCGGCAATGTCCGGCTGCATATGGGCGACGCGCTCGACGTGCTCTCGCGCATTCCCGACGGCGCGCTCAGCTTCGTCTATCTGCTCCACCCCGATCCCTGGCCCAAGGCGCGCCATGCCAAGCGGCGCATGATGAACCCCGGCCCCGTCGCGATGATCGCGAAAAAGCTCAAGCCCGGCGGCGAATTCCGCTTCGGCACCGATCATCCCGTCTATCTGCGCTGGGCGCTGATGGTGATGAACGGCTATCCCGATTTCGACTGGCTGGCCAGCGAACCTCAGGATTTCCAGAACCGCCCCGGCGGCTGGCCCGAAACCCGCTATGAAGCCAAGGCGCGGCGACTGGGTCACGAGGTCTGGTATTTCCGCTACCGGCGGATTTAAGATCAGCATCGCTGTTTTCAGCAATAGGCACATGTTTACACCCAAATTCGCGCATGTGTTCTGTAGGTTAACCCCTTCACGCTATCCCAGCTTGCGCCAACAGGCGGACGGCCTGCTTCTGGTGTGGGATGTCGAGCGTCTTGTCGTCTAATTGAACGGTGCCCGTGCCCGGACTGGCGGCGAAAGCGTCCATCACACGCCTTGCGTGGTTGATCTCGGCTTCGCTGGGCGTGAAGCCCTCATTGATGGGGGCCACTTGCGCCGGATGAATCGCAATGCGTCCGCTGAACCCTTCGCTTCTCGCGACCCGACAGGACGCGCGCAGGCCCGCTTCGTCACGGAAATCAACATAGACCGTTTCGATCGCCGGGACGCCCGCCGCATGGGACGCCATCAGGCAGAGTGATCGGGCCAGCTTGTAGGTGAAGCCCCATTCACCGCTGGCATCCATATTGGCGCTCGCCCCAAGTGCCGCAGCCAGATCCTCGGCGGCCCAAGTCAGGCCGGCGAGGCAGCGGAGACCCGCACCGGCATAGTGACCCAGGGCGAAAGGGGCAGCTGCGGTTTCGGTGGCGACGGGCAGAATGTGGATCGACCCTGCCGCAAGATCGCTCGCTGCCTTGAACGCCAGATAAAGCAACAGACGCCTTACATCATCTGGTCCATCGACCTTGGGCTGCATGACCCCGTCGGGCGCGCCCGGCGCGACCGCCGCCAGATTGGCAAGCGTCAGGCCGGTGTCGAACGGGTTCACCCGTACCCAATATTGCTTCGTCCGCGCGTCGCGCGGCGTGGCCAGCAGAAACGCCTGGACGAGATCGCGGGCCTTGTCTTTATTGGACATGCTCACCGCATCCTCCAGGTCGAGGATGACCGCGTCGGCACCGCAATCGGCCACCTTGGCCAATTTCTTTTCGCTGTCCCCAGGAATGAACAGCAAGGATCGCAGGGGTCTTGCTGCGCTCATGCCGCGGGCCTGCGACGCTGAAGGCCCGACCGCTTGCACGAAGCGACAAGGTCGCCATGCTGGTTGAAGGCATGGTGCAGGAAGGTGACGATCCTAGCTTCGGATCGCGAGCGCGATTCGCGCAGTTCGACCACCTCGGTCACAACGTGGATCGTGTCGCCATGAAAAAGGGGCATGGGAAACCGGATTTCATCCCAGCCGAGATCGGCGACCGCTGTGCCCAGCGTCAGGACCCATCGATATGAGAGGCGCGCTGTGTTTCAGGCTCTGTGAGGCGACTGGGTTTGAGTGACCCGTAATGGCTGACGGGCGAGCAAATGGCGCGGCTGGAGCCTTATTTTCCAAAGAGCCACGGCAAGCCTTGGGTGGGTGATCGGCGGGTGTTGAGCGGGATCATCTTCGCGAATCGCAACGGGTTGCGCGGGCGAGATGCGCCGAGCGATTATGGGCCACACGTGACACTCTACAACCGCTGGAAGCGCTGGGGCCAGATGGGCGTCTTCATCCGGATGATCAACCGATTGCCCTCAGCAGGCGCCGAGCGCAAGACCGTCATGATCGACGCGATCTATCTGAAGGCGCACTGCACGGCATCAAGCCTGGCGGTAAAAAAGGGGATTTCGACCCCCTGATCAGCCGCACCAAGGGCGGCCTAAATATTAAAATGCAAGTAGTACCCGATGCCAATGGTCGATCACTCAGCTTCTTAATGATCAACGGTCAGGTCAGCGATTATATCGGCGCGGCTGTTCTGCTGGACGAATTGCCCAAGGCGCAGTGCCTGCTCGCCGACCGGGGCGACGACGCTCACCGGTCAGGGACGTCTTGCAGGGAAAGGGCATCGCACCTGCATCCCCGGACAGAAAATCCGTGCGAAACTCGTCAAGTACGATAAGCTTCGCTACAAACGCCGAAACCGGATCGAGATTATGTTCGGCCGCCTCAAAGCCTCGCGCCGCATAGCAACCCGCTATGATTGATGCCCCACGGCTTTCTTCTTCGTCATCGCCCTCGCTGCCAACGTGATCTTCTGGCTCCGATCGGTAAGACCTGACCCTAATCTCCTTTTCGAAACGGTGTCCGCTGCACCAGCCATTGCCGGTCGCGCCGCACCTCTTCCCGCTCGGCCTGCAGAAATCCCGCCACCGCGCGCCGGAAGCCGGCATTGGGGATATAATGGGCCGACCATGTCGGCTCGGGCGCGTAACCGCGCGCGAGCTTGTGCCCGCCCTGCGCCCCCGCCTCAACCTTGCGCAGCCCGCGCGCAATGGCGACGTCGATCGCCTGATAATAGCATAGTTCGAAATGGAGATTGGGCACGTCTTCGACGCAGCCCCAATAGCGCCCATATAGCGCATCGCCGCCGATCAGGTTGAGCGCGCCGGCGATCGGCTTTCCAGCACGCAGCGCCAGCATCAGCAGCACCTTGTCGGCCATCGTCTCGCCCAGGATCGAGAAGAAATCCCGGGTCAGATAGGGACGCCCCCATTTGCGCGCGCCGGTATCCTGGTAAAATTGCCAGAATATATCCCAATGTGCCTCGCTTAATTCGCCGCCGGTCAGGTGGACGATATCCAGCCCTTCCACCGCCCGGCGACGTTCCTTGCGGATATTCTTGCGCTTCTCGCTCGACAGGTCGGCCAGGAAATCGTCGAAACTGCAATAGCCGCGATTGGTCCAGTGAAACTGGCTGTCCTCCCGGATCAGCCAGCCCGCCGCCTCGAACAGAGGCACCTGCTCGGGCGCAACGAAGGTGGCGTGGGCCGAAGACAGGCCGTTTCGCTCGACCAGCGTCTCGATCCCGGCAATGAGGGCCGGCGCCATCGTTCCCTCGCGCAGCAGCAGGCGCGGGCCGGGCACGGGCGAAAAGGGCGCTGCGATCTGGATCTTGGGGTAATAGCGGCCGCCTGCCCGCTCCCAGGCGTCGGCCCAGCCATGATCGAACACATATTCGCCCTGGCTGTGGCTCTTGGCGTAAAGCGGCGCGGCAGCGGCGATTTGTCCATCGGCATCGTCGATCACCAGTGGCAAGGGCTGCCAGCCGCTTGCGCCGCCGACGCTGCCGGATCGTTCCAGCGCGCTTAGGAAATGCCAGCTGACAAACGGATTGTCCGTCCCGGCGCAGGCGTCCCATTGGTCCTGCCGCAATTCGCCGACACCGTTCGCGACACGCGCAACCACTTCATCCATGGTCAAGCTCATGGATGATCTGATCGGCGTGACGCGCCGCGCGCGCCTGATCGGCCGGGCTGCGCACCGTCCAGCTCAGCACGGGCATGCCTCGACGGCGCGCCCGCTCGGCAAAGGGGGAAGGTAGATCGCGAATGTCACAGGCCAGAAAGTCGGGTCTGCCCAGCCAAAGTGCAAGGGTGCGCTCGACCCATCCCCGCATCGGCCCCTTATTCTGCTGACTGACCACCAGCCCCCGGATCTGTCGCGGTCGATGATGCGCGAACCAGCGCGGCAGCAGCGGGTTGAAGGCCATGATCGCCACCGGCGCGTCCGGCCATGCGTCCAATTCCCGCGCAACGGCCCCCGCGACCCCGGCGACGGGCCGCCCGTCGGTCTTGATCTCAACCAGCAGCGGCGTCATGTCGCGACACAGCGCCAGCACGTCCGACAGGCGCGGAACGTCGCCGCCATCGGGCAAACGCGCCCTATCCAGCTGCGCGGCATCCTGATCCGCGATCGCCCCCTGCTGCCCCGTCATCCGATGCAGGTCGCCGTCATGAAAGACAAAGGCGACGCCGTCCCGGCTCATCCGCACATCGCATTCGATGCCATGGCCAGCGGCAATGGCGGCCCGGAACGCCGCGATGCCATTCTCACTCGCGCCGCCGCCATGCAGCCCGCGATGGGCGAAGGGCCGAGCCGTCAGGAAATTGGTATCAGGCCGGTCGGACAAGGACAATCGCGTCGATTTCCACGACCGCGCCCAGCGGCAGGACGGGCACGCCTACGGCGCTGCGCGCATGTTTGCCCGCGTCGCCGAAGACATCGACCATCAATTCGGAAGCGCCATTGGCGACCTTGGGCTGGTCAGTGAAATCGGGCGCGCTGCTGATGAAGGCGCCCAGCTTGACGATCCGTTCCACCCGGTCGAGCGAACCCAGTGCCGCCTTCATCTGCGCGATGAGGTTGAGACCGCACACCCGTGCGGCGGCGACGCCATAGTCCAGGTCGCGGTCCTCGCCCAGCCGTCCGGTCATCAGGCCATCGGGCGCCAGCGCGATCTGGCCGCTGATGTGCAGCAGGCCATTGGCCTCCACGGCCGGGACATAGGCGGCGACCGGCGCTGCGGCCTGGGGCAAGGTGATGCCGAGTTCGGCAAGGCGGGCGTCGATGCTCATGACATGGCTCCTGTTGTAACGCTATCGGTGGGGGCCGGCCCCTGCGCCAGCCTCTGCATGATCCAGGCCTCGGCCGCCGCCCAGTCGTCGATCCGCGCATGGGCATAGGGCGCGGCGGGAACGCCGGCGGCGATATCCGCCTCGCCCACCATATGCAGCCGCCACACGCCGGGCGCGTGCGTCGCGACCGAATGATGATGTTCGGCCAGATCGTCGATGAACAGCGCGGCGCTGGGCTGGCGGTCAGCGACGATGGCAGCGAGCGGCCGGCCCTTGCCCCCCTGATTCCAGTGGACGGGAAAATGCAGACCCAAAGCGGCCAATTGCGCGATCCGCTGCTGATGATGGCGCTCGCCGATATTGGTCAGCACTTCGATATCGGCGATGCGCGACAGGCGCTGCATCGCCTCCACTGCCCCGGCTATCGGCGCCTGCCGGTGCATTTCGGTGTCGAAAAAGCCGACCAGCAGCTGCCAGACCAGTTCGCGCTCCAGCGGCTCGCCACTATCCTTGTGGCGCAGCGCCTCGGCAAAGCTGCGGTCATGCATGTCGAAATGCACGTCATGCGTCTCGTCCAGCCAATGGCGGAAGGGCGCGACCATGTGCAGCAGCACTTCGTCGCAGTCGGTGATGATGAGGGGACGGGTCATCGGGTCAATCTCTCCTGCGCCGCGATCAATGCGGCCGGGCGGGCATCGATCGCCTGGGCGCAGGCGACAAGATCAGGCTCATGATCGGCCAGGAAGCCTAGCACGGCGGCCAGCACGCGCTTGTCGCCTATCCCTGCGCGCAGCGTATTGGCGTCCATGCCGGTCAGCGCCAGCAACCGATCCGCCCGCGCGCCATCCGCCAATATCCAGCCCAGCGCCAAAAGCGCCAGCATGGCAGAGTCCTGCGCGTCATCCGGCTTGCGATTCGGGCTGTCGGGTCGCATGATAGGGCCTTCTGGCGGGGAAGCGGGCGGGGCGCGCTTCACAGGTGAATTGCGAGTGACTGGTGGCAAAGCGCGTGCTCGTTGTCGAGGACAACGAACTTAATCTCAAACTTTTTTGCGATCTGCTGCGCGCGCACGGGCATGAGGTGCTGCCGCTGCGCGACGGGCGCGACGTGCTGCGCGAAGCGGGCGCGTTCCTGCCCGACCTGGTCATTACCGACATTCACCTGCCCCATGTCAGCGGCTATGACCTCATCCTCTCGCTGAAGGCCGACGCGCGCCTGTCGCATGTGCCGATCATGGCCGTCACCGCCTATGCCGGGCATGGTGATGAGGAGCGTATCCGCGGCGCGGGCGCGAACGCCTATGTGTCCAAGCCGATATCGGTGCTGCGCTTCGTCGAGCAGGTGAACGCGCTGCTCTAGGTCGGCCTGCGGCCTGTCACCGGGGCGTCACGCAGCTTTCATTTCAACGACTTCGTTCAGAAGCCCTGCCGTCATCCCGCTCTGCCAACCCGTGGCGCCATGGCGCGGCCTTTCGCCGACAGCCTGCACCACAGGGGTAGATTTCATGTCTCATCTGACCGACGAAGCGCGGGCGCGCGGACGCGCCGCGCAGCCGACCATCGATATGGGCGACAATAGCCTGGAAGCCATCGTCGCCGCCAATCCGGCGCGCCGCACCGTCCTGAAAAACGGCCTGTTGGGCCTGTCGATCCTGCCGATGCTCGGCGCGCTCGCGGCCTGCGACGATGATGATGACGACAGCAGCAGCCCGACCCCCACGCCGACCCCGACGCCGACCCCCACCCCCAGCTACGGCATTACGTTCGCGTCGGTCGCCGCCAATATGAACGACACCGTCACCGTGCCCACCGGCTACACCGTGCAGGTGCTGCTGAAGGCCGGCGATTCGATCGAAGCCGGCACCGCCTATGCCGACGCCTATCCCACCCCCGATCAGGCCGAAAAATGGGCGGGCGGCAATCATGACGGCATGGAATATTTCGAACTGTCGGGCACTGATGCCAACAGCGGCGGCCTGCTCGCGATCAATTTCGAATATCCCGATTTCAACATCCTGATGGACGGCGATTACGACGCCGATACGGCGACCGCCGCGCAAAAGGCGCTGGCCCTGTCGGCCGTCGGCATCGGCGTGGTCGAAGTCGCCAAGGCGTCGGACGGCAGCTGGTCGGTGAAGGCCGATTCCAAATATAACAAGCGCTATACCGGCAACAGCAGCTACAAGGCCAGCGGCCCCGCGTCCGGCCTGCTCTCGGCCACCATCAAGGGCATGCTCAACAATTGCTCATCGGGCCGCACCCCTTGGGGCACCTACCTCACCTGCGAGGAAACGACGGACAATTATCTTGATCCCACGCAGCCGGAGGAAAATTACGGCTGGGTGGTCGAAATCGACCCCTATCAGGAACTGGCCGCCCCCACCAAGCGCACCGCGCTCGGCCGGTTCGACCATGAAAATGTCGCCTATATGGCCGACAGCAACAGCCGCGTTGCCTTCTACATGGGACATGACGGGACGCCGGGCTGCATCTATAAATTCGTGTGCGACCGCGCCTATAGCAGCAGCAACCGCGCGGCAAACACCGACATGCTCGACCATGGCACGCTTTATGTCGCGCGCTTCAATGGCGATGGCACCGGCGAATGGCGCGCGCTGGTCCAGGGCCAGAACGGCCTGACCGCCGGCGCGTCCGATCCGGGCAATGTCAGCCAGTTCACCACGCCGCCTGAACCCACGATGGTGGATTTCACCAACCAGGCGCAGGTGCTGATCAACACCATTTCGGCCGCGCGCGTCGCTGGCGGCACCGTCATGGACCGCCCGGAATGGATCACGGTCGCGCCCGACAACAGCGCCATCTTCGTGACGCTGACCAACAACAGCAGCCGCGCGACCACCGATGCGGCCAATCCGCGCACAAAGAACCGTCACGGCCACATCATCAAGTTCAAGGAAGAGGGCAATTCACCGCTCGCCACCACGTTCAGCTGGGAAATCTTCCTGCTGGCGGGCGATCCGGAACTGGCGGGCTTTGGCGACAAGCTGGAAGGCGACATCAACGGCGACACCTTCTCCAGCCCCGATGGCATCCGCATCGACCCCAAGGGCCGCCTGTGGGTCCAGACCGACCATTCTTTCCCCGGCACGTCGGGCAAGCCCGACACCAGCATTGAGGATGTCTTTGGCCACAATGCTATGTTCTACATCGACCAGACGTCCAAGGAATCCAAGCGCTTCCTGGTCGGGCCGGAGGGCTGCGAAATTACCGGCATCGCCTATACGCCCGACCTCACCAACTTCTTCATCAACATCCAGCATCCGACCGGAAACTGGCCGGTGGACGGCAAGGAGCCGCGCTCCTCGACCATTGTCGTGCGCCGCACCGACGCCACGCCGATCGGCAACTAAGCCGACACCAATGGCATGATGGGAAGGGGCGTTTCCGCAAGGGAGCGCCCCTTACCTGTTCTTAAATTTCGCAGGGTCAGCCGGTACGAAAACGGCAAAAGGCCCGCTCCCTGGTCGGGACGGGCCTTTGGCGTCGGAAAACCCTTCGGATCAGGGCGCGGACCGTGTCGGTCCGCCGCCGCTTACTTGATCTTGGCTTCCTTGAACTCGACATGCTTGCGCGCGACGGGGTCATATTTGCGGAAGCTCAGCTTCTCGGTCTTGGTGCGCGGGTTCTTCTTCGTCACATAGAAGAAGCCAGTGTCAGCCGAGCTGACGAGACGGATCTTGACGGTTGCCGGCTTGGCCATGGCCCTATTCCCTGGTCGTAAAATGCATAAAAAGAAAAGCGGCCCGTTCGGACCGCCCCGTTTCAGCGCTCGCCCATGGGCCAGATTCGGCCCGCTGTCAAGGCTAGGGAGCATCGACATACAGGCTTTACGCGACTTTAACGGTACCCTCCTATCATTGCCGACCAAGGGATGGGAGTAACGAACATGCGGCATGACCCGATGATGGCGATCCAGGCGGACCTCATGCGCCGCGTCGACAGCCTGGCGGGCGAACGTGGTCATGTGTCGGCGCTGCGCCTGCATGACGAAGTCGACCAGATCCGCCATATCGCCCGCGCCTTTCATCTCGATGAGGTCGAAGGGCTGGCCAGCACGCTGGAAAGCGCGTTGTCGCTCCATGGCCTTGGCCCTGTCGTCCTTTCCTATCTCGACCGGATGCGCGACGCCATCGGCGCGCATGCCCTGCCGTCGATGATGCCCGCCCCCCTCGGCTCCGCCGTCGTGCCCCTGCGCGCCTGACGCGCACGCCATGGACGCCCTGCTGACCGCCCTGCTCGGCTGCCTGCTGGGGGAAATCGGCGACAAGAGCCAGTTGCTCGTGCTCGCGCTCGCCGCCCGCTATGACCGCAATGGCGCGGTGATCGCCGGCATCGTCGTTGCCGCGATCGCCAATGCCGCCGTTTCCGCCACAGCCGGCGCGTGGATCGGCCCGATGCTGGGGGCCGACGCCCGGCTGCTGTTCCTGGCGCTTGCCACGCTGTTCCTGGGCGTCGGGCTGCTCTGGCGCGTGTCGCCACCCGACACATTGGATGGCTGGCCGACCGGGCCGTTCCTGACCACCGCGCTTGGCCTTTTCATCCTTGGGTTCGGCGACGGCCCGCAATTCCTGATCCTGGGCATCGCCACCCGCACCGCCGAGCCATGGCTGGCGGGGATTGGCGGCGCAATCGGCGTCATCGTCGCGCTGGTGCCGGTCGTGCTGCTACGCGCGCAATTGCTGACCATGGCCCCGGTGCGCGCCATTCGCATGACCGGCGGCGGCCTGTTGCTCCTGATCGGCGCGGGATTGGCGCTGGCGGCGACCGGCCTGCTCTGATCGACAATATCGTTCAGGCTGATCGCCAGAAAAAATGGCACCAAGTGCGGGCATGATCATTATATGTGCGAAACCAATTCTCAATAGGAGGATTTCGCATGACCGCTGCCGATCTCAAGACCCCGACCGACCTTAAAAGCAATGAAACCAAGTCCGTGGCTCAGGCGCTGAACGCCGCGCTGGCCGACAGCTATGCCCTGTATCTCAAGACCAAGAATTTTCACTGGCATGTGTCCGGCCCGCATTTCCGCGACTATCATCTGATGTTTGATGAGCAGGCCGCGCAGATCCTGGGCACCACCGACGCGATTGCCGAGCGCGTGCGCAAGACCGGCAACACGACGCTGCGCTCGATCGGCGACATTGCCCGCCACCAGACGGTGAAGGACAATGATGCCGATTTCGTCAGCGCGGCCGACATGCTCAAGGAATTGCGCGACGACAATCTCGCGCTGGTGGAAAGCTTCCGCGCAGTTAAGGAAGCGGCGACCCAAGCCGGCGACAACGCCACCGAAGGCATTGTCGATGATTGGACCGATCAGGCCGAAGAACGCGCCTGGTTCCTGTTCGAAGCCGCACGTGGGGCATAACGCGTCCGCCCTTCATCAAAAAAGCCCGCCGGATCGGTCCGGCGGGCTTTTTTTTCACCGCGGCGTTTGGCGGATCATGCCTCTTCGACAATGGCGACACGGATAATCTCGATCGCCTCCGCCTTGCCGGCAAAATCGACCTTCTCGCCAACCTCCGCGTCCATCATCGCGCGCGCGACCGGGGATGAGAAGCTGATCCGCCCGTCATGGGGATCGGCCTCGTCATCGCCGACAAGGATGACGCTTTTGTCTTGGCCGTTCTGGCGATAGGTCACGGTCGATCCGAAGGCGACGACATCGCCATCGGGCAAGGGTTGTTGCTGCGCCGTCGCCAGCCGGGTGCGCCAGTAGCGCAATTCCCGCTTGTGTTTCTTGGCCGCGTCCTCGTCCATCGACGCGCTGTCCACGGCTTCCAGCTCCGCGACCTTTTCCCGCGTCAGCCGCATTCCGCGCGCCGTGACCCAGTTGGGACCGGGCGGGATCGGGATTTCGAACGTGGGTTCCTTATGTTCATCGTCGCTCTCACGACGGAAGGCGACACTCATCGGCCTCTCCAATAATAATATGTCAGGGTGGAATGGCGACCCGAATCGGTCGCTCAATCCTCGTCGAACAGCCCAGCGAGCTGTTCCACCATCGTCCCGCCCAATTGTTCGGCGTCCATGATGGTAACGGCGCGGCGATAATAGCGGGTGACGTCATGGCCGATGCCGATCGCCACCAATTGCACCGGCGACCGATTCTCGATCCAGTCGATCACTTGCCGCAAATGCCGCTCCAGATAGGTGCCGCTGTTGACCGACAGGGTGCTGTCATCGACCGGCGCGCCATCGGAAATCACCATCAGGATGCGCCGTTCCTCGGGCCGCGCGATCAAGCGACCGTGCGCCCACAGCAGCGCCTCGCCATCGATATTTTCCTTCAGCAGGCCTTCGCGCATCATCAGGCCCAGATTCTTGCGCGCCCGCCGCCACGGATCGTCCGCCTTCTTGTAGACGATATGGCGCAGGTCATTGAGCCGGCCGGGCATCGGCGGCCGCCCGGCGGCCAGCCAGTCCTCACGTGCCTGACCACCCTTCCAGGCGCGCGTGGTGAAACCCAATATCTCGGTCTTGACGCCGCACCGCTCCAGCGTGCGCGCCATGATGTCGGCGCTGATGGCGGCAATGCTGATCGGGCGCCCGCGCATCGACCCTGAATTGTCGATCAGCAGCGTGACGACCGTGTCGCGAAACTCCATGTCGCGCTCGATCTTGTAGGATAGCGACCGGGTCGGATCGATCACGATCCGCGCCAGCCGCGCCGCGTCCAGCAACCCTTCTTCTTGGTCGAAGTCCCATGACCGCGACTGCTGCGCCATCAACCGGCGCTGCAACCGGTTGGCGAGTTTCGTCACCGCGCCCTGCAAGCTCACCAGTTGCTGATCCAGAAACCCGCGCAAGCGGCCCAATTCATCATCGTCGCACAGATCCTCGGGCGCGACGACCTCATCGAATTTGGTCGTATAGGCCTGATAGTCGAACCCCGGCGGCATGTCGGACATGGGCCGATTGGGGCGCACGGGCATCATGCCCTCTTCACCCATATCGTCGGCCCCTTCGTCGCTGTCGGCGTCGAAATCGTCGCTATAGTCGCTCTCGCCCTCTTCGCTCTCGCCGCCCTGATCCTCGGCGCGCGCTTCGGCGTTCATGTCGCTGTCGCCCGACTCCTCCTCGCCGGACTCGCCTTCTTCCTGCTCGTCCTCCTGATCCTCGCCATCCTCGTCCGATTCCGGTTCTTCGGTATCGGGCGGCACATCGGCGTCGATCAGTTGCAGATGCTCCAGCATCGCGGTCGTCAGCGACTGGAAAGCGCGCTGGTCGTCGATCGCCAGCATCAGCGAATCAAGGTCGGCCCCCGCCTTGTCCTCGATCCACTGGTCGACCATGGCGACACCGGGCGCGGCATCCTTGGGGATCGCCTGTCCGGTCAGCCGTTCGCGCACCTTGAGCGCCAGGGCGGTGGACAGCGGCACTTCGTCGGCCGAGCGCGCCCGGCGGATCGCGTCCGACTTCAGCCGCAGCGCCAGCGCCTCGTTCAAATTGGCGCGCACTCCCGCCATGGATCGTGACCCGATCGCCTCCACCCGCGCCTGTTCGACCGCATCGAACACCGCGCGCGCCACCGTTTCGCCCGGCGCGGAGGACGCATGCACCTTTGCATCATGATAGCGCAGCTTGAGCGCCGACGCGTCGGCGAACCCCCGCGCCAGCGCCACCTGATCGGCGGGCAGGGCGCGCGCGGGCGTCGGCACCTTGATCGCCTTGCCAACCGCGTGGGGCGTATCGGCGGTAAAGCCGACCTCGACCTCCAGGTCGCGCGCGATCGACCGGGCCACGCCCGACAGCACATCCTTGAAGGCGTCGAGTGGGGACCGTTCGGTCATGATGTCACCAGAGCGTCCTGCAACGCGGCGCGCGCGTCGGCATCGACGCCCAGCACCTGCGCCAGATAGGCGTCGATCCCGCCATGTTGGTGATCCAGCGTGTCGAACAGCGCGTCGAGATAGGCGGCATCCGCCCGCAATATCGGTGCCACGACGTCGGCCCGGTCACGCAGCGCACGGGTCAATCGCGACTCCGCCTGCGCCAGCCGCCATGTCCAGTCGGCATGATCGTTGGTCGCCAGATAATCCTCCAAGATCGCCTCACGCGGCACGCCCAGCGTCCACAGGATCAGCACAGCGCCCACGCCCGTCCGGTCCTTCCCCGCCGCGCAATTGATGAGGATCGGCAGGCGGCCAGACAGCATCTGCGCGAACATCGCCCGATAGGCGTCGGCATGGTCGGTCGCAATGACGCGATAGACCCGCACCATCGCGTCATGCATGTCGGCGGGCGTCGCCCTGTCGGACCGCAATATTTCGCTCAGCACGCCGCTATGCTCGCTATAGTCGCGGCAAAAATATTCGACGTCATCGCCGTGCCAGCTTGTGGGTTCCTCCACCCGTTCGCTGGGTCGACGAAAATCGCAAATGGCGCGGATGCCAAGCGCGCGCAGCGCGTCGGCGTCAGCGTCGGTCAGCAGCGCCATCGTGCCGGACCGATACAGCATGCCGGTGCGCACCTGTCGCCCGTCGCGCGTGCGATGACCGCCAAAATCCCGCAGGTTAAAGGCGCTGGCCAGCGGCAGCGCGGTCAGGGTAGTCGCAGCGGTCACGCGCCCTCCGGATCACCGACACGCGGCACGGCAATCGTCTCGATCTGCGTCTCCACCTCCGCCATCAGCTTGTGCAGCGGGCATTTGGCGGCGACCGCGATCAGCCTGTCATGCTGCTCGTCGCTCATCGGCCCGGTAACGGCGATGCGCGTGGTCAGCTTATAGACGCCCTGGCGTTCCTGGCTATTGTCGCGCACCACCCCGACATGGATATCCTCCACCGGAATGTCGTTACGCTGGGCATACCAGAGCATCGTCATCGCCTTGCACGCGCCCAATGCCGCATCATAGAGGTCATGCGGGTCAGGCCCGGCGTCATGGCCATCGGTCGCGGACATATCCGCGACAATCTCATGCCCGCGAATGTGAATCCGGTGCGCGGTCCCGCCCTGGGGATCGATTCTCTCGACGACGATCATGCCATGCTCTCCCGATCCCATGAGGGCCGGGGCGAAGGATCAGTTCGCCCGGCTCGCGACGCTTTCCGGCAGGTCCTTGCCGAACACGCGCTGATAATATTCGGCGACCAGCGCTCGTTCCGCCTCGTCGCACTTGTTGAGGAAGGACAGGCGGAAGGCGAAGCCGACATTCTTGAAGATCAGCGCATTCTGCGCCCAGCTGATGACGGTGCGCGGCGACATGACGGTCGAGATATCGCCGTTGATGAAGCCCTGCCGCGTCAGTTCGGCGACCTTGATCATCGCCTCCACTTCCTTGCGGCCGCCTTCATGATCATATTCGCCGGACTTGGCCAGCACCACCTGCGCTTCGGTGGCGGCGGGGAGGTAGTTCAACGCCACCACCAGGTTCCAGCGGTCCATCTGGCCCTGATTGATCTGTTGCGTGCCATGATAGAGGCCCGTCGTGTCGCCCAGGCCGACTGTGTTGGCGGTCGCGAACAGGCGGAAATGAGGGTTGGGCCGGATCACACGATTCTGGTCGAGCAGCGTCATCTTGCCGTCGGTTTCCAGCACGCGCTGGATCACGAACATGACGTCGGGCCGGCCCGCATCATATTCGTCGAATACCAGGGCGACCGGCCGTTGGAGCGACCAGGGAAGCAGCCCTTCGCGAAATTCCGTCACCTGCTGCCCGTCCTTGAGCACGATGGCGTCGCGCCCGACCAAGTCGATGCGGCTGATATGCGCGTCCAGATTGATGCGGATGCACGGCCATTTCAGGCGCGCGGCGACCTGTTCGATATGGCTCGACTTGCCAGTGCCATGATAGCCCTGCACCATGACGCGCCGATTATAGGCAAAGCCCGCCAGGATCGCGAGCGTGGTGTCGGGATCGAACACATAGGCCGGGTCCAGGTCCGGCACGCGTTCGTCCGCCTGGCTGAACGCCGGGATTTTCATGTCGACGTCGATGCCGAATATCTCGCGCGCATCCACTTCGCGGTCGGGCGCTTCCATCAGCGTTTCGGATCGCGTGTCGGGCTGGACGTTGGAAATGTCGGTCATCAGGCACATCATCTTTCTGCGAGTCACGTCCGCCCTAACCCATAGGCAAAGGGCATGTCGATAGAGTGGGGCCTTGGCCGCCGCCGATCAAGCAGCCCATTGGGCCAAATTGGCTTCCTCCCCGATCAAGGCCAAACCATGGGCGATCGATGTGAGTTCCCCGCCGCTCGCCAGCCGCGCCTCGCCAAAGCGCGTGGCAAAGATGCGGCGGATCGCCGGGATCAGCGACGACCCGCCGGTCAGGAACACGCGGTCGATGGCGTCGGGCGCGACATCAGCCTTCTCCAGCGCCGCGTCCACCGTCGCTTCGATCCGCACAATATCGGACGCGATCCATGTCTCGAACTGCGCACGCGACACCTGCTCCTCGATCTCCAGCCCGCCGCCCGAAAAGCGGAATGTCGCTGTCTCCTGCGAAGACAAGGCACGTTTGAGCGCACCGACCGCATCATAGAGCGGATAGCCCAGTTCCTTCTCGATGACCGTCATCATCCGCCCGATCGCCACAGGATCGTCCGCCGCCTTTTGCAACCGTGCGAGTTCCTCCATGGTGCGCCGATTGCGCATCAGCGCGAGCCGCGACCAGTCGGCAAAATCCGCGAAATAGCTGCGCGGTATCTCCAGCGTCTTGCCGAAACTGTAATAGCCCCCGCCCTTGCCCAGCATCGGCAGCACCAGATGATTGAGGATGCGGTAGTCGAACCGGTCGCCGGCAATGCCGACGCCGGTCGATCCCAGCGGCGTCGCGCGCCGCTCTGCGCCCGGCGCCTCCACCCGGACGATCGAAAAGTCGCTGGTGCCGCCGCCGAAGTCCGCCACCAATATCGTTGCCGCGCGATCGAGGCGGCTGGCATAGCTGAACGCTGCCCCCAGGGGCTCGTGCACATAATATATTTCGCTGCCGAACCCCGCGAACATCGCATCATAGCGCCGCCGCGCCAAGGCCTCGTCGGGCCGCGATCCGGCATATTCCACCGGTCGACCAACGATGATCCGATCGGGCCGGACATCGAGCGCGCCGCCGGCGTGGGCGATCATGCGCGCCAGGAACATCTGGCCCAGCTCTTCGAACCGGAAGCGTTTTTCAAACACGCTCGCGCTCTCGAAAATCGGGCTGGCGGCGACCGACTTGAAGGATTGCAGGAAGCGGCTGTCCTCGGGATAGTCCAGATATTCCGCGATCGCCCATGGCCCGGCTTCATGCGCCAGACCGCCCTTCGCCTCCTCATCATGCCAGAAGCAGAGCGCGGATCGAAACACCGCGCCCGTCGCGCACGCGCCGGCAAAATCCACAAGGCGCGACTCTCCCTGTGCGGCCAGCGCAACGACGCTGTTGGTCGTGCCGAAGTCCAGGCCCAGCGCGCGCGGCACCTGCTGCATCATCATACTCCGCCATGATAGGAAGGGTCGGGGGCTATGGCAGCGGCCCCGCCGCCACGCAAGCCTCAGCTGAACACCGTTGCCTTGCGCAAATGGCCATAGGCGGCGATCACCGCTTGCAAGGCGCTCTCATGGCTGCGGTCGCCGCCATTATGATCGGGGTGATAGCGGCGCAGCAATTCGGTATAGCGCGTGCGCAACGCCTTGCGGTCGGCATCGATGGGCAGGTCCATCACCGCCATTTGCCGCCGGTCCTCCTGCGACAGAAATTGCCCGTCCTGCCGCATCTGGCTGTCGGCCCGTGCCTTGGCGACGCGTTCCTTGAATCGCGCGCCGATGGCATCGAGGGGATCGGCAAAGTCGGCCCAGCGCGGCGGCGGGCTGGTCGCATTGCTGGAAAAGGCGCGTGTTTCCCGCTCCCACCCGGCATAGGGGCGCTGGGCAGCGGCGATTTCCTCCGCGCTCATTCCGCTGAAGAAATTATAGCCCTGGTTGAAGGCGCGGACATGATCCAGGCATAGCCACCGCCATTGCGGTCCGTCATGACCCGAACGCTGCCCTTCCGGCACAGGTGCGCGAAATTCGCCCGGTTCGGCGCAGCCTTCCACGGCGCAGGGACAGCCGCTTTCCACGCGGCCATGAAATCGATTGAAACGACGGCTGGAAAAGGGTTCGCTACTCAAGACGGTCCTGATGGCATGACTGACAAAGCGACCTATATAGGAAGCATGACCACAGACCTCAAAGGCCCGATCGCCACCGAAATCGACGCGCGGCTGCGCGCTGCCCTGTCGCCAGAGCATCTTGCCGTGATCGACGATAGCGAGAAGCATCGCGGCCATGCGGGCCACGACGGCTCGGGCGAAAGTCATTTCACGGTGGAGATCGTGTCGGATCGCTTCACTGGCCAGAGCCGGGTAGCGCGTCAGCGCATGGTGAACGCGGCGCTGGCTGATTTGCTGCGTGACAAGGTGCACGCTCTGGCGATCAAGGCGCGGGCGCCAGGCGAGGCTT
>NZ_BCYT01000005.1 GCF_001598335.1 Sphingobium abikonense NBRC 16140 | reverse complement strand
TCGTTTTCAGACCTTTCGAATTTTAAAGCGCCCTAGCCATCTGGCCATTCCTCATCCGGATAGAAGTCAGGCGATGGCGACTGCAGCAATGCCGCACTGCTATGAGGCGATTCCGATCGTGCCTCCGGCACTACAGGCGCTTCCCCATCAAACGCTACGCGGATCCATGCGCCCTTATCAGTTTGCCCCTGAAAGATCGCCTGCACCTCGCGCCCTTGCCGGATCAGCTGCCCGATGCGGCCGCACCGCTCCGCCGATACATAGCCCAGCTGCACGCCCCGCTCCGAGAATATCCCGATTGCCAGCGGATCATGCTTGTTTTTCGGTTCGAGCTGCAGCTCCACCGGATCGCCTGGATGGCACAACAGCGCCTCGAAACGCCTGTCGGACCCGTCGCGATTGGGAAAGCCCAGCCCCTTGATCTGCAGCGACATTGCAGGAAGCCGGTCGCTGATCATCAAAGGCTCTTCACCGCCGCGATCACGCGCCCCACGACGAACAATTCCCCGTCAGCCGCATATTCGTCGCGCACCAGCTGATTGTCGGAACTGATGCGAATACGCCCATCTGGCAATGCGCGCAGCCGCTTGATCATCCCCCATCCCGAATAGACCACTGCCCAGATCATGTCTCCCATTTCGGGCCGCGTCTGCGACCGGTCGATGATGACGATGTCCTGGTCATGGATAGTCGGCATCATCGAATCGCCGATGCCCTTCGTGGTGCACAGCATGTCGGGCGAAGCGTTAGTGAACTGCCGGATCCAGCTGGCCGAAAACTTGACCTTTTCCACGTCGACATGATCGGTGTCGAGAAAGCTGGCGCCCATGCCGAATTTCAGGTCGATGCTGTCGATCTCGACGATATCGCTGTTGGGTTCTTCCCCGCCTACCGGTGCCGCGACCAGCTGCCGCGACGTCGACCCGTCATCGGTCTCACCCATCAGATATTCGGCCGACGTCTCCAGCTCGCGCGCAATTTTGTGCGTATGCTTCGATCCCTGCGCGGGTTCATTCATCATTTTCCAGATAGCCGTGGCTGACACGCCCACGCGGCGCGCCAGTTCGCTTTGCGTCATGCCTTTTTCAGCCATCAGGGCCACTAGTCGATCGCGCCGGAACATAGGGCGATCATTACAACCTTGGTAAAATTGAGCGATGCAACTTTTATTGTTGATACCGCCATCAACTTTAGTTAAATCATCAACCATGGTTGAAACATTCACCCCCTATGAAGCGCTGCAGTTGGCGCTGGACAGCCTCGGCTCTCAGTCGGAGCTGGCCCGCATTTGCGGCGTCTCTCCGACGGCAGTTTGGAAATGGGTCCAAAGCTCAAAGCGTATTCCTCCCGAATATGTCCTGCGCGTCGAAGCGGCGTCTGGCGTTTCCCGGCATTGGCTTCGGCCCGACATTTACCCTGTTGATATGCCACCTGCCCCGGTGCGCTTTCATGGGGCCGATCGGCGGGTTGGAGCCCGCAATAGCGGGCTAGATAGTCGGAAAGCCGCCGTCTCCTTCAAACGTCAGCAAGTTTCGAAGGGGGTCGCTCTATGACCAAGATCCGCGAACCTTTGACTTATCAATACACTCTCACAAAGGTCGCCGCCCTGATCGGTTGGGATCGCTGCGCGGCCATTTGCGGGGTGCGCTCCGATCGCACCGTGCGGCTTTGGTCGGACCCTGATTGCGAAACGGAAATTCGCATGATCGACGCGGAACGCCTTGATCGGGCCTTTCTCGACCACGGCGGCGATCACGCGCCGTTTCACCGCCTGCATGCCTTGCGGATCGACATGGCATCACGCGAGGGGCCTGATCTGTGTTTGTCAGTCCTTGCTGCGGCTGCGGCCAAGGAAACAGGCGAAGCCATCGCTGCCCTCATAAGCGCAAGCGCATGCAGCGACCATCGCACCGTCCGCCGCACCCGCAAAGAAGTGGAGGAGGCGATAGAAATCCTGACCAGCGGCCTCGCCGCCTTGGATCGCCGCGAAAAGGGGGATCAGCCATGAGCATGAACCGTCATCCCCCGCGGCCGCTGATCGAGGCGCCGCTGCAATTCCGCACCAGCTCGGGCGGCGAGCGCGCCAAGCATAACGCGCTCATCACCTGCCCCAAATGCGATGCGCCCTGTTTCATTCGCCGCAGTGTCCGTGTGACCGAACGGGTCAAGCATATCGACGCCCACTGCACCAACACCGGCTGCGCCCATACCTTCGGGCTCGAACTGGTGTTTCGCCACTCCTACAATCCCGGCCTGATCGACCGGCCCGATCTGGATTTGCCCGTCTGCCCGCGCGACCAGGTGCCGCATGTCATGCCGCCCACCCGCGACGCACCGGATGATCCGGACCAGATGACGATGTTCGACCCCGGCTGACCGCCGGCAATCGCACCGAAAACCAGAACTGACTGACGGCCGCGTTGCGGCCGAGGGGGACGCTTTGCCTACTGACTTGCGCCATATGCCTGCCTGCGACGGATGCGGCGGCCGCTATCGCACCCTGTTCGACGCCTTCCAGAATGATCGCGGCTTCGTCCGTCTCTGCGGGGCCTGCGCGGATCCTGCGCGCGGCCCCGCCCGCCCTTATACCGGCCCTTATCCCATCCGCGCCCCGCGCGCGGCGCCGACCCTCCGCCTTGTTACGGGGGGCGCGTCCCGGTGAACCTCGAAGCCCAGATCCTCAAATCCCTGCAGGACCGCTTCCGCTTTCGAAAGCCAAAGGGTGAATGGATGCAGGAAGGGCAATGCCCCGACTGCAAACAGTGGGAACTCTATTGTTCGGCCAAAAATCCCAAGATCGTGCGCTGCTCGCGCGAAGAGCGCTGCGGCTATGAAGACAGCGTCCGCAACCTCCTGCCCGACTTGTTCGAGGATTGGTCGCGCCGCTTCCCTACGACCGACGTCAATCCGACTGCCGCTGCCGACGCCTATCTGCTGCACGAACGCGGCTTCGACCTCCAATATCTGCGCGGCGCCTATAGCCAGGAAGTCTATCACGATCCCGAAACCAACCAGTCGGCGGCGACCGTGCGCTTCCCGATCGGTGACACCTGGTGGGAACGGATCATCGACCGCCCCGGTCGCTTCGGGAAAAAGGCGCATTTTAAGAAGGGCGGCAAGCCCGGCGGCCATGTCTGGATGCCCCCGCATGTCACCATACAGGATTGCGCCCAGGCCGATCGCATCTTCATCACCGAAGGGATCTTCAACGCCCAGGCGCTGTTCCAGGGCGCGGGCCTGCTGGCCGTGTCGGCCATGTCCTGCAACTACTGGCCCGAACATTTCCTCGCCCAGTTGAACGATGCCCTGCGCGTCATCAAGCGGCCGACCAGGCCCGAACTCGTCTTCGCCTTCGATCCCGGTGCCGCCGGCGTTAAATGGACCCGCAAGTTCGTCGACCGCGCGGCCGATGAAGGCTGGCCCGCCAGCGCTGCCCAGGTCCGCCCCGATGGGGAGGGCACCACCCTCGACTGGAACGACCTCCTGCTTCGCCATCAACAGTGGAAGGGCGATCGGGACAAGGCCCCCCTGTCGCCCGAAATGATCGCCGACTATTGCTGGAACGGCGACGTCACCCTCGCGAAAAAGCCCCGCGAAAAGGCGCGCCTGATCTTTGAGAAGAAGGCGCTGGCCAGCTTCGATTTCCGCCATGGCAATCGCCTGTGGTGGTGCCGCAGCACCTGGAAGGACGAACAACATGAACTGATCGTCGAGGAAATCGCCAACTGCGCCTTCCGCATGCTCTACCGCGAACGCGACGCGATCGCCGACGAAACCAATTATTTCCTCCAGATCGACTTCCCGGATCAGGGCACGGAAAAGGCGCGCTTCAGCGCCGCTGCCTGCGCCAGCTCGGGCGAATTCAAGAAGCGGCTGATGGACTTCGCCGGCATGTGGAGCGGCTCGGGCGAACAGCTGGACCGCCTGATGCGCAACCAGACGCGCAAGCTCAAGGTGGTCGAGCCCATCCCCTTCACTGGCTATTCCGCCCCGCACCGCGCCTGGCTCTTTGGCGACTTCGCTGTGCGGGAAGGACGCATCGAAAAGCTCAACAGCGAAAATTATTTCGATTTCGGCCAGCAGGCGGTGAAGCTGCGCAGCGCCGAACGCCTGCTCGATATCCAATATGATCCCGATCGCATCGCCTTTGCATGGGTCGATGACGTCTGGACCGCTTACGGCCCCAAGGGGCTGATCACGCTTGCTTTCTTCGTCATGAGCTTTTTCGCGGTCCAGATCCGCGAAAAACATAAATCGCTTGGTTTCCTGGAACTGACCGGGCCGCCGGGCTCGGGCAAATCCACCCTGGTCGAATTCATGTGGAAGCTGGCGGGGCGTTCCGGATACGAAGGCTTCGATCCCAACAAGGGCACACCCGCCTTTATTGCGCGCAGCCTGCTCAAGGTCGCGAACCTGCCCGTCGGCCTGATCGAGGGCGGCCGCGACGATGACAAGCGCACCGGCACGCGCCAGTTCGACTATAATGAATTGCTGGTCCTCTATGGCGGTCGCTCCCCGCGCGGCCTGGGCCAGAAATCCGGCGGCTATGAAACGTCGGAACCGCCTTTCCTGGGCGCGATCTACCTCATGCAGAATGAACGGATCGACGCGCACCCAGCCGTGCTCGAACGCCTCATGTCGATGGCGATCGACAAGGCGCGCTGGTCCGAAGCGACCAAGGACGCCGCCATTCGCCTCGAAACCTGGCCGATGGAGGAAGTCTCGGGCACCGTCGTCCATGTCGTCCGCAACGAAGCCAAATTCCTACCCTTCTTCTTCGACCGCTTCGCCGCCCATGATCGCGACATGCCGCGCCGCGTGCCCGGCCTGGTCAACAGTCGCCCGATCAAGACGCATTCGCAGCTCGCCGCCGCTGTCGAGGCGCTGCCGCACCTCTTCCCGTCCATCCGTCCCGAATGGATCGCCGAAACCCTGCAGCTGGTCGACGGCATGGCGCTGGACCGCCAGCAATCCTGCGGCGGCGACCATCCCCTGGTCGCGCGCTTCTGGGAACAGGTGGAATTCCTGCTCGATCGCGAAAAGCTGACCGATCACGACGAAGGCAAGTCCATCAACCAGCATCGCGATCCGGGCAAGATCGCCATTCGCCTGGTCGAATTCGAATCCCGCTGCCGCAATGCGGGCATCATCCCGCCTGACATCGACAAGCTCAAGAAACTGCTGCGCGGATCCAAGTCCCGCAAATTCCTGGGCGCCAGCGAAAATGTGAACAACCCCGCAGGGCAGGTGGTGCGCTGCTGGGTTTTCGAAAACCCTCAAAACCCGGAGAATGTCCTGTGACCAAGCACCGCATTGCGGCGCGCGATCAGCGCGCGCCGCTCACATCGCCGCATACCCGCACCGTCATCTGCGCCCGCTGCCAAGTCGAAAATCATTCGCCCGATGGCGCCTTGCCCGAAACATGGATGGCCGTCGCCGGCGGCGCGATCTGCCCTGACTGCACCGGCACGAAGGGGCGGCACCATGGCTAAGCATCGCTGCGACGTCACCGGCTGCACCCGCAACCGTTTCCGCTGGCAGCGCGTCTGCGCCCGCTGCTTTGCCGTCCTGCCGCGCCGCCTGACGCTGGCGCTGATCGCCGCCTACCGGTCTGGCGACCGCCCCGCCTGGCGCGCCCTACAAAAGGAAGGGGGCCGGCTCCTGGCCGACAATCTCGCCTCCGAAAGCCGCCGCCTGTCTGCCCGCGCCAATCGCCTCGGCCGGGGCTTCCCGCCCGTCACCGCGCAACAGGCATTCGCCAATCACCAGCGCCTGCTGGGCGAACAGGACTGATCTTGCCGAAAGGATCCAGCACATGAATGTCACCCCGCTTCGCCCGTCCACCATGCCCCCCAAATCGGCTGTCATCACCCGGGCGGAACGCGCCACCGCGCGCATCGCGCTCTACGCCGCCGCCTTGCTTCGGAACGTCGATGCCGTCGCGCTTCGCGATCTGGGCATCGCGCTCGCCACCGCCGCCACCCATGACTGCATCCCCCGGTACAGCGACAACAGCCATCTGGTCCGCATCATGCAGGATCTGGGCTGGCACAAGGACGGCTATGCGGGCGTCGGTCGGACGCGCAGTCCCCTTTACCGGCGCACCCGCCCCACGCGGCCGCTGTCCTGACATGCCCGGCGTCGATCTCCGCGCCTGCACGGCCCATCCCGCCGCCCGCTTTGCCGGCTGCGTCGGTCTCGCGGCCCTGTGGCTCTTCGCCTTCCCCCTGCTCCACTGGCTCTGCCTCGCGGCCGATGCCCTGATCGAAAGGTTGCTCCCATGACGGAACGTGCCGTTCGCACCGTAAATCTCGCCAGACAGGCGGCTGACCACCTCGCCGGGCTGGGCGAACTCGGCCGCGCCGAAGACGTCCGCGCCCTGATCCGCAGCAACACCGCCTATCGCACCACGCTCCAGCGGCTCCAGCGCGACAATCTCGAACTGCGGGCCGCCCTTCATGCGCGAAAGGGCCGGTCATGACCCAATTTGAATTGCTCGAATTCGCCAGCGCCGCGCGCCCCGTCCCCGTCCTCCAGGCTGACCGCGACGAATTCTGCCGCGCGCTGATGCTCCAGGGCTACAGCCCCCGACGTGCCCTCGATCTGGCCCAATCGCTCGACGACAATGACGGCGCTCTCCAGATGCTCGCCCGCCACCGCGTCAACGCCACGCCGCCATCTCGATATCATTGGCACGGCGAAAAGGGGGACGCTTGATGGATAGCGCCCCGACCAATGATGCCGCCCCCGCGCGCCCCACGCGCCGCCGCGCTCGCTCGCTTGAGGAACAACTCGCGATGATCGCCGCCGGCGCGCGCCTGGTCCCCACCTTCAAACCCACCCGCCCGACGATCGACGCCACCTTGGGCGGCGTCAGTGCTGGCTGGCTGTGAGGGGAGACAACATGATCTTGACAATTCGATATGGCGAGCGCAGCTTCCGCCTCGCCTTCGCAAATACGGCGGAGGTGCGGTTTGGAAGCCGCAACGGACTCTGCCGATCAGGCGCGCTTAGGGAGATTTCCGGGCGCGTTTTTCTATGGTCGGGCGCATCGGGAGGCCTTCGTGCCTGCCGGTCCCGCAGGGTCCGCCGGTCTTCCAACCCGGTGTTGCCCGGCCACCAGATTGGAAGCTGCTGGTCGGGTCCGTGCGAAAGGACTCTGACCATGAGCTATGCAGCTTCTGGCGCGACTGTGTCGCGCCTGTTTGATCCCGACAAGAACACCCACATCGCTTTGTCCGAAGACGCCGAACTGGAACTGCGCATGCTGTTCCGCGCGATGGAAGTCTGCGCCATCGTCGCTGACACCCCGCCCGACCAGACCGGCGCGGAGATTGAGCCGCATCATGTCGCGCCGCTCCTCTTCACCTTCGCGCGCCACGGACAGCGCATCATGGCCGATGCCCGCACCCGCCACCCAGCCCGCCGCGAAAGGAAACCAGCATGAGCGCGCTTAGCATCTTCCTTTTCCACGCTGATCAGGTCCGCACCGTCATCATTGATGGAGAGATATGGTTCGTCGCTGGCGATGTATCGAAAATCTTGGGCTATCGCGACGCAGCCAACATGCTCCGAAACCTCGATAAAGAGGAGCAACGTACTCACAGTGTGAGTAGGTTGGAGGGCGGTCGCTTGGTCGAACGTCCGCTAACGATCATTTCGGAGAGCGGCGTCTATCACGCGATCCTCAAATCACGCCGCCCCGAAGCGGTTGCATTCCGCAAATGGGTCACGGGCACCCTTCTGCCGAAGCTGGCTAGGGAAGGCAGCTTCAACCTCGCCGCCGCAAATGCGCCCAACAGGTTCATCTTGCTTGATCGCCGCGAAAAAGCGGTTCGCGCCATCGCTGCTGCCCAATCGGAAGGGGCGAAGGAAATTCACTGGCGCACGATCGCTGCCTATTGCGAGGCGCTGGGCGATCCCTGCCCGCCGATCGAGGCGTTCGGGCGGGCCTCTAGCGCCGACATGGCGGATATGCGCCGGCTATGGGCGATCATTCGGCCCGCGCTCGACACCGAAACCCTCGCCAATCACAGCCGCAATGCCGACGCTGGTGAGATCGCCCTTCACCCAACCGAATTGCTTCCGTTCCTTGCTGATAGGGGCATGCCGCTCCAGCGCACCCGCTTGCTCGATCTTTTACGGCTAAGCGACAATCCGCGTTTCATGGCCGCCAAGAATGTTAATTCCCGTGATGGGGCGATCCGGCGCTGCATCGTGTTTCGGCATTTGTCGGCGGGCGTGAACTCATTTGATAGCGATCAGCCGCTCCTGCCATTTGATGGAGGGGCAAGTGAATGACTCCGTCGCTAACCGCTTCATGCCGCTCCTTTCAGAAGCTCAAGCCGCCCTTGATCGCCGCCTGCGCCAATATCCCGCGCTGGTCGCATCTGGCCGCCTGGAGGAAAAGGCCGCGGCGTCGGAAATCCGCACATGGCAGGCGATCGTCGCCGACTGGCGCTTCGCCCTTATGGGTGAAGGGGCAAAGGATGATGCTGCGTCGATCGATGACAAGATCGCCGTGCTCACTGAAGCGATTCAGCGCCACAACGCCGCTCTGGCGAAGGAGATCAGGGGATCGGTCGAAGCGGTGCGCCGCGACTGTGTCGAGGGGGCCGACATCGCCCGCCTGCGCGATCGCCATGGCGACGCGGTTGAAACCATATTGGACCTTCACCATCGGCGCGGGCGGATCGAGGAATTGCGCGACTGGTATCGTTCCGAACAGGCGGGCTGGCCCGGTCTCTTCCATGGGATTGACGATTATCTCGCCTTTCACCGCCAGCTCCGCGGCTCCCGTGCACAGAAACGGGCGGCATGACCGATCACGCTATCCTTTTGACAGAAGACGAAGCGGCGGCGCGGATGCGCCTGTGCGCGAAGACCCTGCGTAAGGCGCGCCAGGCGGGGCAGCTTCACTATATCTTGATTGGTCGGGCGGTTCGCTACACTGTCGCGGACCTCGAATCATATGTCGAGCAACTCCGGCAGGTGACACCCGCATGCGCTCCAGCCCCGCCTACTCGCAGGACGTCCGTTCAGCGCCGCGCCGGCGAACATGTCATCATCCCCTTTACGGAGCGCAATGCCGGCCGGTGAATGCGTGACTGTCTACAAGCCAAAGGGCAAACCCCACTATCTCTATGATTTCCAGTTCCAGGGCCGGCGCCACTACGGCTCGACGGGCTGCACCACCAAGCGCCTAGCGGAGGAATTCGAGCGCCGCGTGCGCCATCGCGCTGCCCTTCCCGATCAGCAGCGCCAGGCCATCACCGTGAATGAGGCCGCCGGCCTCTACCAGGAACATGTCGAGCGCGCGCCCAGCTGGCGGACCATGCGCTACATGATCGCGGCCCTGGTCGAAGGGCTCGGGGCGGGCAAGCTCCTGTCCGAAATCTCTCAGCGCGATCTTCAGGTCTATTTCGCCAAACGCCGCGACGGCCGCGCCAATGCCAGCGTCAATCGCGAGATTGAAAACGCCCGCGCGATCTGGCGCCACGCCGATGACAGCGACTATGACATCGGGGCGATGCCCAAATGGGGTCGCCTCTTCCTGAAGGTGCCCCGCAAGCCCCCGCGCGAGCTCGAGGATACCGAAGAGAAAAAGCTGTTCCTGGCGCTGCGGAACGATGTGTCGGACGCGGTCGATTTCCTGCTCAAGTCAGGATGGCGGCGGGGCGAAGTGCTCGGCCTGGGCTGGGCCGACGTCAACCTGCCGCGCAAACAGGCCATTACCCGGATCAAGGGTGGAGATTTTGTCGTGCGTCCGCTCACCACCGCCCTGGTCGAGATCATCGCGCGCCAGCCCCACTCCGACGACGACGAAGGCAAGCCATTCGTCTTCACCTATGTCTGCCAGAAAAGCCGGGGCAACCGCCGCGCCGGCAAGCGCTATCCCTTGACCGCGACGGCCCTGCGCAAGCCCTTCGAACAGGCGAAGGCCGATGCCGGCGTCGACAATCTGCGCATTCATGATCTGCGCCACACGCGCGGCACGCGCATCGTGCGCGCCACCGGCTCGCTCGCAGCCGCCAAGGAAGCGCTCAAGCACCGCCGGATAGAAACGACGCTGCGCTACGCGCACGTCCTGGACGACGACGTCCGCAACGCGCTCGAAGCGAGCGAGTCCCGACATAGTCCCGACCAAACGAAAAAGAAAAAGCGGAAAGCCTAGCTTTCCCGCGCCCCAGCGACCTACCAACACTCACCGTGTAAACGAGACGCTCTACCAACTGAGCTAATCGCCCCCGTGGGGAAGGCGCCTATTGCGGCGAAATGGTGCGGCGGTCAAGCCTCAGCCGCACAGCAATCGTCGGCTGGCGCCGAACCAGCGCGTCATGGCTTCGGCCGTGTCGTCCGCCAGCGAAATGAACACGCGGCGGCCGTCCTGGGGGTCCGCATGCCGCAGCACCATGCCCTTGTCGGTCAGCGTACGAATCCAGCGCAACGCCGTCGTAGGCGGAACGGCGGCGGCGATACACAGGCTGGACACGGATACGCGTTCCTGCTCCAGCCGGGCCGCAAGCAAATCGAGCAGCATGTCCCAGGCCGGATCGGCGAACAGGTCGCCGGGCAGGAAATCGGCCCGGATACGCCGCGCGCGCAGCATGTCGCGGACCTGTTGCCCGGTCAAAGAGGCCGCCGGGGCGGGGCGGGCAGGCTCCGTGAAGGATGTAATGACTGGCATGCCGATATAGTCGCTCGGCCGGTCGGAAATGCGCGGCCCAAGGTCGAAACTGGGCGCGGCGGCGATCTTGTTCCGCTGCGTCAGCGCATCGAGCGTACGCGCCAAACGTCCGACTTCCTCGCTTAGTTGCTGAAGGCGCAGGCCTTCGCGATCAACCTCATGCACGCTGCCGGAAAGGGGCCGATGGTCGCCCGCCGTGACGAGGGCGGCGGCCAGTTCCACCGGGTCGGGATCGCACAAAAGCTGAGTATGGGCGCTTCGGATGCACGCAAAGACAAGGTCTATCGTGTCCCATCCCGCCACCAGCACGACCGCCATGCCGGTCTGGATCGCCTGCGTTTCCACTTGGACCAGCAGCCGTTCCAGCGTCGCGGTCATGATCGGGCAGAACAGCAGGAGCGTGTCGCACTGCGTTTGCTCGTCGAGCCTGGCCGAGGCGTCGGCGAGGCCGGTCACGCCCAGCAAACGCAGTTTCGCCGCGTCCGCAATCGGCGCGACCTCTTCCATATCGGCCCAGTCGGCGACGACGAGCAGGCTCTGCCGGTCATCGCGCTTTGCGATTGGCAATTCAGCAGCCTTGAAAGGCACTTGGCTAGAAAAATTGTCCGTCATGATTCTTCACCTGTTCTAGCTTCGTTCTGGAGAATAAAGCAAGAACGGATCAATTCATCCGGACTCGGGACCGATCTGGGTATTAAGTGGAGAGATTGTTACAAGACCGCCGAGCATAGGTGCCAATTTCATCCGATCCATGTTTCGCGCGGCTGGCCACAATCCATCCATTTTCGATCTATTTGGGAGAGTCAGACCCCCGTGTCGCGGGCAAATTCTATGTAGAGCGCGCGCAGGCGCATGGCGACCGGCCCGGGCCGGCCATCCCCGATCATGGCTCCGTCAATGTGCACCACAGACTGGCACAAGGTGGATGCGCTGGTGATGAATGCCTCCTTCGCCTGTTGGGCTTCGGTGACGGTGAAGGAGCGGCGGATCAGCGCAAGGCCGTTTTCTTGCGCCAGCGCGCCGATGGCCGCGCCCGTGCAGCCCGCCAGCACCGACTGGCTGTAGGACCGGGTGACGATGCCCTCCTCAGTGACGATGAACGCAGTGGAGGATGCGCCTTCCGTCACAAAGCCATCCTCCACCATCCAGGCTTCCTGCGCGCCAGCCTCCCGCGCGGCCTGCTTGGCCATGGCCTGCGCCAGCAGCCCCACGCTTTTGATATCGCGGCGCGCCCAGCGAAGGTCGGGAACCGTGGCGACGGCGATGCCGTCACGCACCGCTGGAATGTCGAGGAACGGCTTGGCCTGCACGAACAGGAACATCGTGGGTTGCAGGCCAACCGGCGGGATGAAATCGCGTGTCGTGTCCGCCCCACGCGTCACTTGAAGATAGACCAGCCCTTCGGTGAGGCCGTTGCGGACGACTAGCTGCTTCTGCACCGCCTCAATCTCTTCCAGGCTAAGCGGCAGGTCGATGCCGATCGCCTTGGTCGAACGCTCCAGCCGGGCAAGATGCGACGCGCTGTCCACCAATTTTCCGTCGATGACCGCCGCCACCTCGTAAATGCCGTCGGCAAAGAGGAAGCCACGGTCGAGCGGCGAAATGCGCGCTTCATCGAGCGGCAGGTAGGTCCCGTTCAGATAGGCGACGGACATGATGGGCGGATTTCCTCAGCAACAGACGGTGGGGTGCTTTTCCTGCTTCGACTGACAGGGTCAACCATTCCGCAGGTTATGGACGCTGCAAATTTCAGTCGCAGTCTCGCGCGTCAATCGCGACGATCGAGCAGGCACCCCCAGCCGGGCTTGAAGCGGGCCGTGCGTGTGGCGAGCAGCGGAACGCTGGCCCGCACGGCCCGCTGTTCCGGCACGTCGGTCAACCTGACCAAGGCCATGCCGGGCTCCTTGTCGTCCGCACACTGTCCCATCGGCCGACCTTCGACATAATGGCAGGAGCAGCCGATGCGCGCGCCATAGGCAGCGCCCAGTTGTGCGCGGGCATGCAAGGTCGGCCACTGCCAGGCAAGCAGGCCAAGAAATATAAGAACGATCAGCATCGCACCGATCCACCATTTCCGTCGAACCGCCATGGCTCTTTCTCGCGCTCGCCTGTAAAGGCGCCGGCTTATGCAGATCGACAGCCGAATCGTAAAGCGTCTTGGCCTGACCGCGGGCATCGTCGCGCTGGTCGTCGCCGGATCCCTGGCTGGGCGCGCGGCCCCGACCGACGAACCTGTCTATACCGTCGCGTCCGATGTCGTGACGGGACAAAGTGCGCTGCGCGCCGCGATCGACCCGCTGTTCGACGATGCGGACATGGGTGAGACACGCGCCCTGATCGTCATGCGCGACGGTCAGGTCGTCGCGGAACGCTACGCACCGGGTTTTGGCCCTGATACCAAGTTGCTGGCCTGGTCGATGGCCAAGACCGTAACCGGGGTGCTGGCTGGACTGATGGTGGCGGACGGCCGGCTGGCGCTCGACGCGCCGGTGCCCGTGCCCGCCTGGAGCCAGCCGGGCGATCCACGCGGGCGGATCACGCTGCGGCAATTGCTGACCATGAGTTCGGGCATCGACCATGTCGAGGATGGCGATCCGGTCACGGCGGGCGATACGGTGCGCATGCTGTTCCAGGGCGGGGCGCAGGACATGGCCGCCTATGCCGAAGCCAAGCCGCTGGCTCATGCGCCGGGCGAGAGCTTCGCCTATTCGACCGGCAGCACGATGATCCTGTCGGACCTGATGACGCGGATGCTGACCAACAGCGAGGACCCCGACGTGCGGCGGCGAGCGATGCAGATGTTCATCGACGGGCGGCTGAAGGCGCCGGGCAAGCTGCCCAGCCTGACGCCTGAATATGACGCCCATGGCACGATGATCGGCGGCAGCATCCTGCACATGACCGCGCGCGATTATGGGCGCTTTGGCGAATTGCTCCGCCGGCGCGGACGCACGCCTGCGGGACATCAGATACTGCCGGAAAAATGGATCGATCTGATGACCACGCCATCGCGGCGCAATCCGGCCTATGGGCTGCATATCTGGCTCAACCGCGCCAGCGACGAAAGCGCGCTGATGCCCGGTCAGGCGCCCGAAAGCTTGTTCGGCTGTGTCGGGCATAATGGCCAATATATCCTGATTTCGCCATCGCAGCGGCTGACCGTCGTGCGGATCGGCATGTCGCCCCGCAAGGAGCAGCGCCGCGCGGTGCGCGCGGGACTGGCGCGACTGATGGGGTTGTTTCCGGGTTAGAGCAGAAAACGTCCCTCGATCACGGTGCGGCAGGCGCCGGTCAGGATGACTCGGTCGTCCTCCAGCGCGCAGCCGAGCCGACCGCCCCGGGCAGACGCCTGCACCGCGCTGATCTGCTTCTTGCCCAGCCGTTCCGCCCAGAAGGGGGTAAGGAGGCAGTGGGCCGAGCCAGTCACCGGATCTTCATCCACGCCGCCGCCAGGCACGAACACGCGACTGACGATGTCGCTATCCGCGCCGGGCGCGGTGGCGATGAGCATGACGTCGCCCTGCCCCCGTAGCGTTGCGAAATCCGGCGTCAGCGCGCGCACGGCGGCTTCATCAGGGAAGAGAAAGAGGCTGTAGCCGCCGTCCCGCCAATACGATTCGATGGGAGCGCCGCCTAGCCCTTCGGCAAGATCGGGCAAATCGCGCGGCGTCATGGTCCAGGCCGGCAGCGACAAGGCATAACCCTGCCCGTCCCGCGACACGGCGAGAATCCCGGCATGCCGCGTGCGGAAGCGGACCGCATCGCCCTCCATCAGCACGTGGCCGCTCGCCAGCGTGGCATGACCGCACAGCTTCACTTCCAGCGTCGGCGTGAACCAGCGCAGCGCATAATCGGCGTCCGGGTCGTCCGGCGTCGCGATAGTGAAGGCGGTTTCGGAGAGGTTGTTTTCCTGCGCGATGGCCTGAAGCGTCGCGTCGTCCAGCCAGGTATCGAGCGGCATGACGGCAGCGGGGTTGCCGGTAAAGGGCGCATCGGCAAAGGCGTCGACTTGGGTGAAGGGCAGGCTGGTCATCAGGGGCATCCTTTCGTTGCGCGGCCTTCTGGCCGGTTGCTGCGCCGTTGGGCAGGGCCGGCCGGTTCCGACTGGCCGCTCAGCCCAGCAACACCAGTGCGCCGCAAACCGCCAAGCCGACGATGATATTGAGGGGGACGCCGATGCGCACGAAATCGGCGAAGCGATAGTCGCCCGCCGCATAGACCAGCGCATTCGTCTGATACCCGATCGGCGTTGCAAAACAGGCCGAGGCCCCGATCATCAGCGCGATGACGAGCGGGCGTGCGTCGACCTGCAATTGATGCGCGAGGGCGATGACGATCGGCGTCATCAACGCCGCCACCGCATTGTTGCTGAGCAATTCGGACAGGATCAGCGCGGCGAAATAGACGATGAAGATCAGCGCCCAGGGCGGCGCAACCTGCATCAACGGCGTGATCCAGCCCACCATCATCGTGACGCTGCCCGCCTGCTCCAGCGCGACGCCGACCGCCAGCATGGCGAAGATCAGCACCAGGACATCCCCGTCGATCGCGCCCCAAGCCTCCTCCGCGTCGATGCAGCGGGTGGCGAGGATCGCGCCGACCGCGATGATCGCGGCAAGGCCGATGCCCACAATATCCAGCGCAGACAGCGCGATCACCATCGCCATGGCCAGGATCGCGATCCACGCCTTGTTACGGCGGAAGGCGCGGGTGCGGCTGATGTCCACACCCATCAGATTGGGATTGTCGCGCAGCGAGCGCATCGCGTCGTCACTGCCCGCGATCAGCAGGCGGTCAGCGCCGCGAATGCGGGCTTCCGCGAGATTGGGTCCCGGCAGATGCCGCGCCCGATTGATGCCGATGATCCGCACGCGCAAGGCGTGGAGGAAGGGAATATCCATCAGCCGTTCGCCGATTGAGGGATGGCTGGGCGCGACCATCGCCTCGATCACCGTGCCTTCGCGCCCGGAGGTTTCGGAATCGGCGGCGATGCCCAGCTCGAAATGCCCCGATTCCCGCAGTGTCATGATCGCCGTGCCATCGGCGCGCACGATCAGGCGATCGCCGGCGTGCAATTCCTCCTGCGACAGGTCACCGCGCCGTATCTCCCCCGCCCGCTTGAGGCCGAGCAGCGCGGCCGATCGCCCGAACAGCGTCAGCGAGCCGATCTCCCGACCGATATATTCGCTGTCATGGGGCACCACCAGTTCGGTCAGATAATCCTGCGCATTGCCGCCATCCTGGCCCGATATGGCCGGCGGATCGCTGGGCAGCAGGAAGGACAGGCCGACAAGCGCCGCCAGCCCGGCGACGGTGCCGGCAATGCCGAAGGGCGCGATGTCGAAAATGCCAAAGGGGGTCATACCCTGATCCGCCGCGATGCCCGCGACGATCAGATTGGTCGATGTGCCGATTAGCGTGATGCAGCCGCCAAGCACCGCCACGATGCTGAGCGGCATCATGAGTTTCTTGAGCGGGACGCCCGTGACCTGCGACAATTTGAAGATGATCGGGATGAGCACGACGACGACAGGCGTATTGTTGAGGAAGGCGGACGCCACCGTCGCGCCCAGCATCACCTCCACGATCGCCAGGCGCGGATGTTTTTCCGCGCGCTTCATGACGAAATCCGCCGCCCGGTTGATCGTGCCGGTACGGATGAGTGCGCCGGCAAGCACGAACATCGCGCCGATCGTCAGCGGCGCGCTGTTGGAGAAGACCGAGAAAAGCCCCTTTTCATCGAGCAATCCCAATGCGGCATAGGCGCAGGCGCCAAGTACCGAGACGACCGTGGGCGAATAGCGTTCGCGCACGAATTCCACGAACATCAGCGCAAGGATGATGAGGCCGATTTCCGCGCGATAGACGCCCAAGAGCGCGGACATGAAATGCATCTGGCGTTGGCCCCCTGGAACGCGTGGAACCGCGTTTTAGCCCGGGTCAACGAAATGGGCCAGCCATGGTTGCATGGCTGGCCCGTGTCGCGGCGTTGAGGGGACGTTTTGACCGTCAATCCACGCTTTTTCATCATAGCGCTTTCCGAAGAAAACGCTTTGACGCGCAGTGACGCTCCCCAGGCTTACGCTCTGCCGCACGCCCTCCCGCGGGCGTTGATCGTCATAGTAGCGTAACCGCGGCGAGTCGTCTCGGATGGAACGGACGTCCGGCGCAGGATTGGCGCGGTTCGGCGCTTCAGTCGGCTGCGCCACCGCCGCACTGGGCGCGATGAAGCAGCTTCTGATCGGCGAGGACCAGCGCCATCATGGCTTCCACCACGGGTACGCCGCGAATACCGACGCACGGGTCATGCCGCCCCTTGGTGATGATCTGCGATGCGTCGCCCTCGCGTGTCACGGTATCGACAGGGATCAGGATGGAACTGGTCGGCTTGAAGGCGACCCGCAGCTTGATCGGCTGGCCGGTCGAAATGCCGCCGGCGATGCCGCCCGCATGGTTGGCAAGGAAGGTCGGGCCATCAGCCCCAGGCCGCATCGGATCGGCATTGTCTTCGCCGCGCAGGCGCGCCGCGGCAAAGCCGTCGCCGATCTCCACCCCTTTGACGGCGTTGATGCTCATCATCGCAGCGGCCAGTTCACTGTCCAGCTTGGCATAGAGCGGCGCGCCCCACCCGGCCGGGACGCCCGACGCGACGCATTCGACGACCGCGCCCAGGGACGAGCCGTCGAGGCGAGCCGCGTCAACCAACGCCTCCCAGCGCTGGGCGGTTTGCCGGTCGGGGCAGAAGAACGGATTTTCCTCGATCTGTGCCGGATCGAAATTGGCATAGTCGATCGCGTCGCCGCCAATCTCGCTGACATAGGCGAAAATATCGACGTCGGGGATGACCAGCCGCGCCACAGCGCCCGCCGCGACCCGGCTCGCCGTTTCGCGCGCCGAGGAGCGCCCGCCGCCGCGATAGTCGCGAAAGCCATATTTGGCGTCATAGGCATAGTCGGCATGGCCGGGGCGATAGGACTTGGCGACGTCCGAATAATCCTTGGACCGCTGATCAATATTCTCGATCATCAGGCTGATCGGCGTGCCGGTGGTACGCCCCTCGAACACACCCGACAGGATGCGCACTTCATCCGCTTCGCGCCGCTGGGTCGTGAATTTGGATGTGCCGGGTTTACGCAGGTCGAGCCACGGCTGAATGTCCGCTTCCGTAAGCGCCAGGCCTGGCGGGCAGCCATCCACCACAGCGCCGATCGCGGGACCATGGCTTTCGCCCCAGGTTGTGAAGCGAAAGACGCGACCGAAACTGTTGAGACTCATATGTCCTGCGCCCTATTTATCGAGCGCAATGTCCGGCGCGTCCTCGGCTTTCATGCCGATGACGTTGTAGCCTGCGTCGACATGGTGGATTTCGCCGGTCACACCGGATGCGAGATCGGAGAGGAGGTAGAGGCCCGCGCCGCCGACATCCTCGATCGTCACGTTGCGGCGCAGCGGCGAATTTAACTCGTTCCATTTGAGGATATAGCGGAAATCGCCGATGCCGCTGGCCGCGAGCGTCTTGATCGGCCCGGCGGAGATGGCGTTGACGCGGATATTTTCCGGCCCCAAGTCCATCGCCAGATATTTGACGCTGGTTTCCAGCGCCGCCTTGGCAACGCCCATGACGTTATAATGCGGGATCACCTTTTCCGCGCCATAATAGCTCAGCGTCAGGATGCTGCCGCCATTGGACATCAGCGCGCGGGCGCGCTTGGTCACGGCGACGAAGCTGTAGGCCGACACGTTCATCGTCAGCAGGAAATTGTCGAGGCTGGTGTCGACGTACAGGCCGCGCAGTTCATTTTTGTCGGAAAAGCCGATGGCGTGGACAACGAAATCGAGGCTGCCCCAGCGCTGCTCGATCTGCGCGAAGGCCGCGTCGAGCTTGTCCATGTCCGTGACGTCGCAATCGATCAGGAAATCGGAGCCGACCTGCTCGGCCAGCGGCTTTACGCGCTTGGCCAGGGCATCGCCCTGATAGGAGAAAGCGAGTTCCGCGCCCTGTGCGTGCAATTGCTTGGCGATGCCCCAGGCCAGCGACTTGTCGTTGGCCAGCCCCATGATGAGGCCGCGCTTTCCTGCCATCAAGCCTGTCATATCGTCGTTCCGTTTCCTTTGTCCTGCACGGTCGCGTCCGTTTCCTCATCGGGAAATTCGGCCAGCGCCGCGTTCAATTCCGCGCCAATTACCACGCCAAGCCCGACGAGAAAGAAAAAAATCAGGGTGATCATGACGCCGGCAAGGCTGCCATAGGTGCGCCCATAGCCGCCCAGCAGCGCCAAGGTGGGCGGCAACAACAGGGTCGTGCCATACCACCATAGCGCGGTCGCGACAGCGCCAGGCCATTTGGGAAACCGCCTGTCCTTGTAGGCGGTAGGGGTGAGCGCGACGAACAGGGACCAGAGCGCGACGCACACCACGGCCATCGGCACCAGTCGGGCCGACGCGACCAGGGCAATGGCGTCATCGGCCCAGGGAAGGAGACGCAGCAGGAACTGGTCGATGCCGGTGATGATCACCTGCATCGAAAAGGCGAACATGACCGCAAAGACGCTGACCAGCGTGATGCCGATGGCGCTCAGACGATATTGCCAGAACGCCTTGGTGCTCTTTGTCCCGTAAGCACGGCGCAATATGTCGCGGATGGTTTCGATAAGGCTTCCTACCGTCCAAAGCCCGACCAGGCCGCCAAGCCACAGCAATGGCCCGGAACGGGCGGTTAGAACATCGTTGATCGGCTGGCGCACGACATCGGCCACGCCGCGCGGGACGGTATACAGAAAGGCATTGAGCGCCTGAAGTCCGTCCTCCGTCCGGCCGAATATGCTCGCCACCGCAGCCGCGACGATGAAGAAGGGGAACAGGGTCAGCAGCGAGAGATAGGCAAGGTTGCCGGCGTGAATGAAGCCATCGCTATAGGTGCCAACGAGCACCCGCTTGGCCACTTCGAAACCATGGGACCCGGGCCTCACCCTGTCGATCTGGCGGTGCAGGCGCGCCCGCGCGCCATGGCCGGACCGGCGGCGCGATTCGGGCGACAGAGGAGACGGCATCGGCATCAGCCGAGCTTAACGCCTCACACGCCCAGATGGGCGCGCACGGGCCGGGCGTCCTGCCAATCCTCCACCAGCGCGCGGATCGCAGGGTCATCAGCCGGCACGTCGATGTGGAGCGTCACGAGCTGGTCGCCGCGCCGCCCATCCTTGCCGGTAAAGCCCTTACCGCGCAGGCGCAGCGTCTTGCCCGACGACGTGCCCGCCGGAACGCCCAGCATGACGGGACCATCCACGGTCGGCACCTTGACCTTGCCGCCCTTGACGGCCTCATCCAGCGTGATGGGCAGGTCAAGGAGGACATTGTCGCCGTCGCGCGTGAAAAAGGGGTGCGGCTTGACCTCGATCGTCACGATCGCGTCCCCCGCCCCGCCCGGTCCGGCCTGCCCCTTGCCCGACAGGCGCATCTGCGTGCCGGTTTCGACGCCAGCCGGCAATTTGAGGTCGATCGTCTTGCCGTCCTGCAAGGTGATCCTTTGGGGCGCCAACGTCGCGGCGTCGGTGAACTGGACGGCGAGCCTATAGGCGACATTGGCGCCCTTTGGCGGTGGCGCCTGCCGGCCAAAGCCGCCGCCGAAACCCGCGCCGCCGCCTGCCCTGCGGCCAGCGCCGCCAAACAGGCCTTCAAAAATGTCGCCGAAATCGGCGCCGCCTTCGCCAAAATCGAAATGCGCCGACTGGCCGCCGGGGTGGCCGCGAAAACCGCCTTGGCCCCCGCCACCGCCAAAGCCGAAGGGCGCCGTTGGATTGCCTTCGGCATCGATTTCGCCCCGGTCGAAGCGGGCGCGTTTGTCCTTGTCGGACAGAAGATCATAGGCGTTGGTCGCGGCGGAGAATTTTTCCGCAGCCTTGGGATTATCCTTGTTCCGGTCCGGATGCAGTTCCTTGGCCAGCTTGCGATAGGCGGATTTGATCTCCGCCTCGCTGGCGCTGCGCGCTACGCCCAAAATGGAATAGGGATCGGCCATTCATCTACCTGTTGCAAAAAAGCATCACTTGAAACCTATGTGGACGATGCATCACCGACATTCAAGACGGGGATGCGCGCTGGCGCAAGATCGGATGGCGCATATCGACAGCATGGCGCTGGCCGCTTAGAACGCGCACATGACCAATCCCTTCACGCTTTTCGACGCCTGGTTTGCCGAAGCCCGGGAAACCGAGATCAATGACAGCAATGCCATGGCGCTGGCGACCGCCGACGCGCGCGGGCGGCCGTCGGTGCGGATGGTGCTGCTGAAAGGGCATGGGCCGGACGGCTTCATCTTCTATACAAATTTCGAAGGGCGCAAGGCAGGCGAGCTGCTGGACAATCCGCATGCCGCTCTGCTGTTTCACTGGAAGTCGCTGCGGCGGCAAATCCGGATCGAGGGGCAGGTGGACGCGGTCGATGACGCGATCGCCGACGCCTATTTCGCAACGCGCAGCCGCGACAGCCAGCTTGGCGCCTGGGCATCCGACCAGTCCCGGCCCCTGCCCGACCGGCAGATATTCATGGACCGTTTCGACGACGCGAGCGCGCGTTTCGAAGGCGGTCCGGTGCCGCGACCGCCGCATTGGTCGGGTTTTCGCGTCACGCCCGAGCGCATCGAATTCTGGCAGGATCGCGCGCATCGCCTGCATGAACGGCGCCTGTTCGAACGGGACGGCCAGAGCTGGCGCGAGGGGCTGCTCTATCCCTGACAAATGCCGTTAGCCCCAGGATGGTGGCGTGCGGCAGGGGCGGAAAGGCGATCCTGCTTCGTCTTGCCTGATGCGACGGGACGCGCGCAATTGCCGGGCGGCCATGCGCCTGTTAGGTGTCTGACCTGACAGACGGAAAAATAAGGCGGGGGCATGCCTGCGGGCGGCCTTAGAGGAATTTGATGCGAAACAGACTGACGGCGTTCATCCTCATCGGCATGGTCGCGGGGGTGCTGACCGGCTATGTGGCCAACCTCTGGGTCGGGGGCGATGACGCCACCGCCAAGGAGGTGGCCGGCTATTTCCATCTGCTCGCCGACATTTTCCTGCACCTCATCAAGATGATTATCGCGCCGCTGGTCTTTTCCACGCTGGTCGCGGGCATCGCGCATATGGGCGACAGCGCGGCGCTGGGTCGCATCGGCGGGCGCGCGCTCGCCTGGTTCATCATCGCCAGCCTGATTTCGCTGACGCTGGGCCTCATCCTCGTCAATTTCTTCCAGCCGGGCGCCGGCTTGAACCTGGTCCGGTCGGGCGTGGACGCGGGCGTCAGCACCGAGGGCCTCAATTTCCGCGACTTTGTGCTCCATATCTTCCCCACCTCGATGATCGGGGCGATGGCGGAAAATTCGATTTTGCAGATCGTCGTCTTTTCGCTGTTCGTTGGCGTCGCGCTGACGGCGATCGGTGAAAAGGGCAAGCCGATCGTCACGGTGATCGAGGCCATGGTCGAACTGATGCTGCAAGTGACCGGCTATGTCATGCGGGTCGCGCCGCTCGCCGTTTTCGGCGCGCTGGCTTCGTCCATCACCGTGCAGGGATTGGGCGTGCTCCAGACCTATGGCGAGCTGGTCGGCGAATTCTACATCGCGATCTTCTGCCTGTGGGGCCTGCTGTTCCTGGCCGGGTCGCTGTTCCTGGGCAAGCGCATGATCAAGCTGGTCCGCTATGTGCGCGAACCGATCCTGATCGCCTTTTCCACCGCGTCGTCCGAGGCGGCCTATCCCAAGATGCTGGAGCAGCTCGACCGGTTCGGCGTGCCGCGGCGGATTTACAGTTTCGTGCTGCCGCTGGGCTATAGCTTCAACCTTGACGGGTCGATGATGTACGCGACCTTCGCGACCATCTTCATTGCCCAGGCCTATGGCATCGACCTGCCGATCACCACGCAGATCACCATTTTGCTGGTGCTGATGGTGACCAGCAAGGGCATCGCCGCCGTGCCGCGCGCCAGCCTGGTCGTCGTCGCCGCGACGCTGGGCCAGTTCGACCTGCCGGTCGAGGGTATCGCCTTCATCCTGGCGGTCGATCACTTCATGGACATGGGCCGCACCGCGACCAATGTGCTGGGCAATGCGATCGCGACGTCGGTCATCACCAAATGGGAAGGGATGCTGGAGGTCGAGGAGCCGGAGGATGTGCCCCATCCCAAGGCACCCGCGCATACATCGGCCGATGGCCGGCGCGGGCTGGAGCTGGCGTCCGACATGGTGGACGACCCGCGCAAGGGCTGATTCGCCGCGCCCTACCACAAGACCCCGCGCACCGGCTTGATCGGGTCGGGCGCGGGATCGCCGATCGACTGGAGCAGGTCGATCTCGATCGTGCGGCACATGGCCGTCAGCGGATTGTCGTGCACCGTGTTGGCGAAGGGATCGACCAGATCGTCGCCGATGCGCAGCACCGCCAGGAACATCAACCCCGCGACCGTCGACCCCAGCGGGGTGGCAAAGCCCAGCGTTTCCACCAGGCCAATCGGCAGGGCGATGCAGAAGATGTGAGTGAAAATGGTCGGCAGATAGCGATATTGGACGGGCAGCGGCGTGTTCTTGATCCGCTCCATCCCCCCTTGCGCATTGGCGATGTCGACCAGCACGGCCTCCATCTGCGTTTGCTGGATGGTGTCGAGCCAGCCGTTGCCCCGACCGATGTCGATCCGCCGCCCGGTGCTGTCGAGCAGGCCGTTGGCGGGATTGACGCGGGCCAGCGCCTTGCCCTTGTCCTCATCCGTCAGGAATTTGGTGACATCATCGCCGATGGGCTGGCGGCGCAGCTGGCAGCGCAGGGCGTTTACATAGGCGATCTGCCGCTTGACGATCTCGCGCTTGAGTTCGGCCGAATCGGGGTCCGGCATGAAGTTGCGGGTGGCGCGGGCCAGGTTGCGCGAGGCGTTGATCATCGCCCCCCAAAGCGTTCGCGCTTCCCACCAACGCTGATAGGCGCTGTTCGACCGGAAGCCCAGGAACAGGGCGAGCGCCGAGCCGAAGATGGTAAGCGGCAATTCGGGCGCTTTGAAGGGCAGCAGATAATAAGTAACTGTGACCGCGCAATCCCAGATGAACAGGACCGTCAGCGGCTTCCAGACTTCGGACGCTATGCGGCGGAAACTGGGGACGGGATCAACGATCATGTGGCTCTCCGAATACAGAAATGCTGCAACGCAACATCAGCGGAGAGGCTCCCCCGTAAAGGGGCCGCAACGAAAAATTACAGTCCGCCGATCAGCGCAGTTTCGCAATCGACAACCCGTCCTGTTTGGCGCGGGCCTTGACCGATTCCTCGCTGCGCGTCAGCGCCTTGGCGATGGCCTTCAAGGCCATCCCCTTTTTCGCCAGCGTGTGCAGCTTCTGGATTTCATCCTGCGTCCAGGGCTGCTTATGCCGCTCGAACCGTTCTCCCGCCATCGGATTTCCTTTATTTAGAGAACCGCACCGGTTTCAGCTCAGCTGAAACCCAAAATCAATCCGCGAAGGGATCGCGGACGAGGATGGTGTCGTCGCGTTCGGGAGAGGTGGACACGAGCGTGACCGGGCAGCCGATCAGCTCCTCGATCCGGCGGATATATTTGATCGCCTGCGCAGGCAGGTCGGCCCAGCTGCGCGCGCCCGCCGTGGTTTCGCTCCAGCCGCCGATGCTTTCGTAGATCGGCTCCGCGCGCGCCTGGTCCTGCGCATGGGCGGGGAGATAGTCGAAGCTGCGGTCGCCGATGCGATAGCCGGTGCAGATCTTCAGCTCCGCAAAGCCGTCGAGCACGTCGAGCTTGGTAAGGGCGATGCCGGTGACGCCCGACACCGCGACCGACTGGCGCACCAGCACGGCGTCAAACCAACCGCAGCGGCGCTTGCGCCCGGTGACGGTGCCGAACTCATGGCCGCGCTCGCCCAGGCGCTGGCCGATATCATTATCCTGTTCGCTGGGGAAAGGGCCGGAGCCGACGCGGGTGGTATAGGCCTTGGTGATGCCAAGCACGAAGCCCGCGCCGCTGGGGCCAAGGCCGGTGCCGCTCGCCGCCGTGCCCGCCACCGTATTGGACGAAGTGACGAAGGGATAGGTGCCATGGTCGATGTCGAGCAAGGTGCCCTGCGCCCCTTCGAACAGGATGCGCTTGCCCTCGCTCTTGGCCTTGTTGAGCGTCAGCCAGACGGGCTTGACGAAGGGGAGGATGAAGGCGGCGATGTCGGTCAGGTCGGCGATCAGCGCCGCGCGGTCGATCGGGGCTTCGCCGAAACCGGCGCGCAGTGCGTCATGGTGCGCGGTCAGCCGGTCGATCTGCGGCCCCAGATCGTCAAGATGGGCAAGGTCGCACACGCGGATGGCGCGGCGGCCGACCTTGTCCTCATAAGCGGGGCCGATGCCGCGCCGGGTGGTGCCGATCTTGCCCGCGCCCGATGCATCCTCGCGCAGGCCGTCAAGGTCGCGGTGGAAGGGCAGGATCAGCGGGCAGGTTTCGGCGATCTGCAGATTGTCGGGCGTGATCTCCACCCCCTGCCCCTTCAATTTGGCGACCTCGTCCCGGAAATGCCAGGGATCGAGCACCACGCCATTGCCGATGACGGACAGGGTGCCGCGCACGATGCCCGAAGGGAGCAGCGACAGCTTGTAGACCTTGTCCCCCACGACCAGCGTGTGGCCGGCATTGTGGCCGCCCTGGAAGCGGGCGACGACATCGGCGCGCTCCGACAGCCAGTCGACGATCTTGCCCTTGCCCTCGTCACCCCATTGGGCGCCGATCACGGTCACATTTGCCATGGATACAATCCTTCCGCCCGCCGCGGTGACCGGCCATGCCCTTCGACGGGACTCGGCATGCCGGTGGGATGAGGGACGCGGGGGCGTCCGAATGCGGGGCGCGGGGTAGCGGCGTGGGACCGCCGCGTCAAGGCTGGCCGCGCCGGAGCGCCGGGAGAGAGGGCTGCGCGGGCGTGTCGCCTTCGGCCGAAGTTCACAGTGTCGCAGGGCCTATGCGCCCATGAAGCGACCGCGACGCGACCATGAGGCGACCACGAAGCGACACCTGGCAGAAACGGCGTCGACGGCCCGGCAATAGCCGCGCGGCGCGGGGAAGCGGCGCGTTGCGGGCCGGGGACGGCGGCGGGGCCGCAGGGGAAGGGCGCAGGCGTCATCCCCGAGGGTAGATCAGAGAAAATCCTACATTGGAAGGGGGATGGATGAATCTGGCGGTCGCCCGGCGGGCTGGCCATGGGTCGGAGGAACAGGACGGCCCTTCGACAAGCTCAGGGCGAACGGGGGCTATGTGGGAAGGGCCATCATTCACCGTCATCCCGGCCTTGAGCCGGGATCACGCTTCTTCATGTGAGCGAAGAAAAGCGGGATGCCGGGTTAAGCCCGGCATGACGACTGTAGGAATGGCAGAAAGCGACCAGAAATTGCCGTAAAAGCAGGGCTGACGGCTCCCCGGTTGCAGACGGTCAGTTATACTGCAAAACTGCGCCCATGATCGGCAAGTGGTTCAAGCGCGATAAGCGATATTCTCTTTCGCAGCCGGGTATTCCATGGCCAGACCTACCGCAAGGCGGGTTTATCACCGGCCGATCCGCTCGCGTTGGCGATGTGGATCAAGGGGAGGCGGTTTTCAGTCAAGGCGGGGCAGCCGAAGCATATCCGATTACCATACCGCAGTATGCATTTTGGAAAGACGAAACCGGATCAACGGTCCCGGTAATCGTAGTTCAGGCTGAGCGTCACATCGCGGACGCTGATGGCGAACCTATTCTTGGACTTCGCACCCTCGAAGGCGAGAGCATCGTTGCGTCTGGGGATGAAGTGGAATTCTTGGGGACAGACCTGCCAATCTGAAATCGACCAGAAATTGCCGTTAAGGTTGAAAATCTCTTTGCCCACTAGCGGACGTTGTCCAAGGCGAGCTATCTCATGTTTCAGCTTTGCCAATAAAACCAGGAATGGAGTTTGAAAGGCTTGAACAGCCAACCTCTTTGGGTCCGTCTGGCTACCATCGTGATACTTTTGGTCGCAGCGGGCTACGCTTTATCGGCAAATCATTCTTTGGTAGCATTGATGCTTGGCATTGCAGCCGTGGCCATCGGGTTGACTCCGAAGCCACCACGACCCGGCTGACGATTGACCGCAACCGACCATTCGTCGTCGCTCGCTAATGCCATTCGCATCCCTGAAACCGTCCACTCATTCAGATGGCACATCGGACGCTGAACGACGAAATCTGGCGAAAAGCAACAGCCCATGTTAGGCTGCGATATGGGCGTCTTACACCGATCGGCTGCATCAATAGGCTTCTATGGAGACGATCTTGACCCGACTGAGATAACAGAACGGCTTGGTGAGCCAACTGTCGCCGTCAAGATGGGCGGCACATTTCAGACGCCCGGCGGCAGGGACAAGATAGCCCGCACGGGGTCATGGCGCGTGACAGCAAAAGATCAGCAACCAGCCGATCTCGATCGACAAATCAATGATCTGTTAGATAGTTTGTCGGATGATATTACATCATGGCGGATGTTCTCGCAGCGGTTTAGAAGTCGCGTATTTTGCGGCTTGTTCCTTGAAGATAGCAACGAGGGCCTTACCCTCCGGTCTCAAACTCTTGCTCGTCTTGGTGATCGGGGTTTGTGCCTCGATCTCGATATTTATGGCGCACCAGAGCCAGAGTGAATGGCCGAAACTGGTGCGATTGTTATCGAACGATCTTTTACCGCGCAACGTCCGCTATCGTCGATCATCTCTCCAAAAGCCGACAGTCCCCTATCCACCCAACCTCGCCGTTCATTGAGGCCGCTTGGCGGGCCTTCCGGGATTCCCCGCGATCAATAAGCGCGCGGTTCTGCGCCATCGAGCCAGTGGGAGCAGCGTTGGGCGGCGCCGTCTTCGCCTTCGCTGAGCGCGGCGATGGTGTGCCAGCCTTCGCCGCGCAGTTCCGCCGCGCGGGCGGGGTCGTGGCCCAGGGGCAGGAATAGGCGTTTCGGGCTGTCGCCGCCAAAGCCTGCGTCGATCAGCGGGTCGGGATAGAGCGAAAAGCCCATCGCCGGTTCATCGGCGCCATCGGCGCGGGCGATGGCGTAGCTGCCGCCGCGGCCGATTTCACCGACGAAACCTTCGGCGAAGATCGAGAAGCCGAACCAGTTCTGGAATTCAAAGCCATGGCGTTCGGTGGGATCGAGCGTCAGGGTGATGTCCCAGCCAATGGGCTTGGCAATGGCGCGCAGGCCCGCAATGCGGCTGTCGATCGCGCCGCCGACGCTGGCGCTGAACGCCTCCAGCCGCTCCATCGCGGCGTGGAACGGGCCGGTCGCTTCGATGAGCGGGAGGTAAGCGGCGGCGGCCGGGCCGTGGGCGGCGAGTGCGCCGGCATCCTTGGCGTCGAGTTCGGCGCGCACCGCCTCGACCTGGGCGCCGCCAAGCGGCAACGGGCCGGCGGCGAGCATGTCGACAAGGTCAGGGAGCGTGAAGTCGATGGTGATGCCGGTGACGCCGGCGGCCTGCAACGCCTCTATCGCGATGTTGACGATTTCGACGGCGGCCGGGACGCTGTCGCTGCCGATGAGTTCGGCGCCCAGCTGCATCTTTTCACGCTCGGGACGCAGCTGGCTCGCCTTTTGCCGGATGACGGGGCCGGCATAGGAGAGCCGCAGCGGACGCGGCGCGGCGGCAAGGCGGGTGGCGGCGATGCGGCCGACCTGCGCGGTCATGTCCGGGCGGAAGGCCAGGGTCCGCTGCGACACCGGATCGACCACGCGCACCAGATCCTGCGCGCGCATGGAGGTGAGCCGTTGCGTCAGCGTATCCTCGAACTCCGCGAGCGGGGGCATGACCCGTTCATAGCCATGGGTCGCCACGGTATCGAGCACGCGCCGCACCAGCCGCGCGGACGCTTCGGCCTGGGGCGGCAGACGATCGGACAGCCCTTCGGGCAGGAGGCCGGGGGGGATGGTAGTCATGAACGGCCCTTTAGCGGAAATTGCCGCTTATTCCACTTCGTTCGTCCTGAGTAGGGGCTGAGCGGAGTCGAAGACCCATATCGAAGGATGGCCTCGCGGACCTCCTTCGATACGCCATTTCGACTTCGCTCAATGGCTACTCAGGACGAACGGATAGGGAAACCTTACGCGAAGCGGAGCAGCTTGACCTGGTTGACGCCGGTGAGGTTGCAGATTTCCCAGCGCAGCGGTTCGGTGACGGTGCCGTCGACCGAGAGCAGCAGCACCGCTTCGCCGCCCTGGTCGCGGCGGCCAAGGTGGAAGGTGCCGATATTGACCTGCGCTTCGCCGAGCGTCGAGCCCAGGCGGCCGATGAAGCCGGGCGCGTCCTGGTTGACGATGTAAAGCATCGTGCCGCCCAGATCGGCCTCCACCTTGATGCCGAACAGTTCGACAAGGCGCGGCTGGGCGTGGCCGAACAGCGTGCCCGCGACCGAGCGGTCGCCACTGGCGGTGGTCACGGTGACGCGCACCAGCGTCTGATAGTCGCCTTCGCGATCATGGCGCACTTCGCGCACGTCGAGGCCGCGTTCTTTGGCCAGGAAGGGCGCGTTCACCATGTTCACCGTGTCGGAATAGACGCGCATGAGGCCGGCGAGGACGGCGGCGGTGATCGGCTTGGGATTGAGCTGCGCAGCCTGGCCCTCGACCTCCACCGCGACGCCGGTGATGGCGTCGCCTTCCAGCTGGCCGATCAGCGAGCCGAGCTTTTCGGCTAGCGCCATATAGGGCTTGAGCTTAGGCGCTTCCTCGACGCTGAGGCTCGGCACGTTCAGCGCATTGGTGATGCCGCCGTCGAGCAGATAGTCGCTGAGCTGTTCGGCGACCTGGAGCGCGACGTTGACCTGCGCCTCGTCGGTCGATGCGCCCAGATGCGGGGTGCATATGAAATTGGGCGTGCCGAACAGCGGCGATTCCTTGGCCGGTTCGGTCTGGAACACGTCGAGCGCGGCGCCCGCGACCTGGCCCGAATCGAGCGCATCCTTGAGCGCGGCCTCGTCGATCAGGCCGCCGCGCGCGCAGTTGATGATGCGCACGCCCTTCTTGGTCTTGGCGAGGTTCTCGCGGCTGAGGATGTTGCGGGTCTGATCAGTCAGCGGCGTGTGCAGCGTGATGAAGTCGGCCTTCGCGAGCAGCGTGTCGAGATCGGCCTTTTCCACGCCCATTTCGACGGCGCGTTCAGGCGTCAGGAAGGGATCGAAGGCCACGACCTTCATCTTGAGGCCGAGCGCGCGGCTCGCCACGATCGAGCCGATATTGCCCGCGCCGATGAGGCCCAGCGTCTTGCCGGTGACTTCGACGCCCATGAAGCCGTTTTTGGGCCACAGGCCTTGCTGCGTCTGCGCATTGGCTTCGGGCAGCTGGCGGGCGAGCGCGAACATGAGGGCGATGGCGTGTTCGGCGGTGGTGATGGAGTTGCCGAACGGCGTGTTCATGACGATCACGCCCTTGGCCGAGGCATAGGGGATGTCGACATTGTCGACGCCAATGCCAGCGCGGCCGATGACCTTGAGGTTCGTGGCCGCGTCGAGAATCTCCTTCGTCACCTTGGTCGACGAACGGATGGCGAGGCCGTCATAGTCGCCGATGATGGCTTTCAATTCTTCGGGCGTCTTGCCGGTGATGACGTCGACGTCGACGCCGCGTTCCTGGAAGATGGCGGCGGCGCGAGGGTCCATTTTGTCGGAAATGAGGACTTTGGGCATGGCGAATTGCCTTTCTTTGCAATTCGTCATCCTGACGAAAGTCAGGATCTCAGGCGGCGAAGCCGTAGCTAGAGGCCTGAGATCCCAGCCTTCGCTGGGATGACGAGAAACGGGGCGTGGAGTTAAGCGGCCTTGGTCTGGGCGTAGGCCCAGTCGAGCCAGGGGCCGAGCGCTTCGATATCGGCGGTTTCCACCGTCGCGCCGCACCAGATGCGCAGGCCCGCCGGCGCATCGCGATAGCCCGCAATGTCATAGGCCGCGCCTTCCTTTTCGAGGAGAGCGGCGAAGGCCTTGATGAAGGCTTCGTCCGCGCCCTCGACCGTCAGGCAGACGCTGGTCTTCGACCGCGAAGTCGGATCGGCGGCGAGATGGCCGAGCCAGTCGCGGTCAGCGACGATCTTGTCCAGCGCGGCCGCGTTGGCGTCGGAGCGGGCGATAAGGCCGGCAAGGCCGCCGAGCGACTTGCCCCATTCGAGCGCGAAGATCGCATCCTCGACCGCCAGCATGGAGGGCGTGTTGATCGTTTCGCCCTTGAAAATGCCTTCGGCAAGCTTGCCCTTCGCCATCAGGCGGAAGACCTTGGGCAGCGGCCAGGCCGGGGTGTGGGTTTCGAGCCGTTCGACCGCGCGGGGGCCCAGGATCAGGACACCATGGCCGCCCTCCCCGCCCAGCACCTTCTGCCAGGAGAAGGTGGCGACGTCGATCTTCGCCCAGTCGATGTCATAGGCGAAGACCGCGCTGGTCGCGTCGGCGAAGGTCAGGCCCTGACGATCGGCAGGAATCCAGTCGGCATCGGGCACGCGCACGCCCGACGTGGTGCCGTTCCAAGTGAAGAGCACGTCGGTGCTGAAATCGACCTGGGTCAGATCGGGCAGCTGGCCATAGTCGGCGCGGATGATGGTGGGATCGAGCTTGAGCTGCTTGGCGGCGTCCGTCACCCAGCCTTCGCCGAAGCTTTCCCAGGCGAGCGTGGTGACGGGGCGCGCGCCCAGCATCGTCCACATCGCCATTTCAAAGGCGCCGGTATCGGAGCCCGGGACGATGCCGATCCGGTGCGTGTCGGGCAGCTGCAAAATCTCGCGCATCAGGTCGATGCAATAAGCGAGGCGGGTCTTGCCGATCTTGGCGCGGTGCGAGCGGCCGAGCGAGTCCGTGCTCAGCTTGTCGGCGCTCCACACGGGCGGCTTGGCGCAGGGACCGGAAGAGAAAAAGGGGCGCGCCGGCGTGGTGGCGGGCTTTGCGGCAGGCGCAATGGTGGCGTCGGCGGCAGTCAGATCAGTCATGTCATGCTTCTCCTTGCAGAGAGCGCGCGCGGCGTTGGGACCGCGTGGCCCGTCGGCCGCCCTAAAGATCGCAGCGAAAGAGTCAAGGCGATTGTCGGAATGCGACGAGCCGAGCGGGCGGTTAAGTTTCGTAAAGGATTGGGTTGGTAAACATCCGATTCATGGAAAAGCGGGCGATGAGCAATCTGCGCGGCGCGGCCACGGCTGCGCTAATGGCAAGCATGATGACACTGGCGGGGTGCGGTGGCGACCTGGTGCCGCGTGGCATGGTGGCGCGTGCGTCGAAGCCGGTCCGCGCACCTGCGCGCGCGACGCGCCCGCCATCGCAACCGGCGCTGGAGACGCGGCAATGTTTCGCGAAACTGCAATCCCAGTCGGTCAATTTCCAGCCCCTGCCCGACCGCAATTTCGGCGGCGGATGCAGCGCGATCGGCAGCGTCAAGCTGCTCGACATCGGGGTGCCCGCGACGGGCCTGGGGGCGATGACATGCAATCTGGCCGCCAATTTCGCCGCATGGGCGCGCTATGCCGTGCAACCGGCGGCGCGGCTGGTGCTGGGCGCGGAGATCGAGAAGATCGAAACGTTCGGCACCTATAATTGCCGCCCGATCGCGGGCAGCGCGAAGCTGAGCGAACATGCGCACAGCAATGCTATCGACGTATCGGCCTTCGTCCTGTCGGACGGACGGCGGATCACGGTGCAGCAGGGCTGGCATGGCGACCGGCAGACGCGCCAGTTCCTGAGTCTGATCCACGCCAGCGCCTGCAAGCGGTTCAACACCGTGCTCAGCCCCGACTATAATGCCGCGCATCACGACCATTTCCATTTCGACATGGGCGGGAGAGGCGGTTTTTGCCGCTGAGGCGGCGGCGCGGCTTTGGCCGCAGCGGCAAGACGCGATTCTATGGCCTGGCGTCTTGGCAATGTCATCGCCGACGCCTAATTGGCCATGGATGACAAGAAAAGAGATTGAGGAACGCAAGTTCCGCCCTGCCCGCGAAGAGGCAGGCGACGCCGCCAAGCAGACCGGCACCCCCCAGACGCAGAGCGCGGCCTATCGGCTGGCCTTTCAGGATGACGAATTCCTGCTGCGCGAAGACCTGCGGCCCGTCCGCTTCCAGCTGGAATTGCTGAAACCCCAGTTGCTGATGGACGAGGCGAAGATCGAATCGACCTTCGTCTTCTACGGGTCGGCGCGCATTCCCGAACCCGACCAGGTGCAGGCGCGGATCGACGCCGCGCCGACGCCCGAACTCAAGCGGCTGGCGGAAAATCTGGGTCGGAAGGCGCATTATTACGAGGAAGCGCGCAAGCTGGCGCGCATCGCCGCCCAATATCCGGTAAACGAGGCGGGATGCCGCCATTTCGTCGTCTGTTCAGGCGGCGGCCCGTCGATCATGGAAGCGGCCAATCGCGGCGCGCAGGATGTCGGCCAGACCACCATCGGCATGAACATCGTCCTGCCGCACGAACAGGCGCCCAATCGCTTCGTGACCCCGGAGCTGAGTTTCCAGTTCCACTATTTCGCGCTGCGCAAGATGCATTTCCTGCTGCGCGCGCGCGCCTTGGCGGTGTTCCCCGGCGGGTTCGGCACGTTCGACGAGATGTTCGAATTGCTGACGCTCATCCAGACCGGCAAGATGAAGCCGATTCCGATCCTTCTCTATGGCAAGGAATTCTGGAATCGCGTCGTGGATTTCGAGGCGCTGGCGGACGAAGGGGTGATTTCGCACAAGGATCTGGACCTTTTGACCTGGGTCGAGAGCGCGCAGGAAGGATGGGACGCGGTGCAGCGTTTCTATGAGGATAGCGACGCGCCGGGGTGCGACTAATCCCTCTCCCCACGGGGGAGGGGGACGCGAGACTTGGCGGCTATGCCGCCTAGTCGCAGCCGGAGAAGGGGTGCGCCCAAGGCTAAGCCCCCCTCTTCCAACTTCGCCTAGGCCCTTCGGGCCAAGGCTGCATATCCTTCTCCCCGCAAGGGGAGAAGGTCAGAGACCTTGCCCTGCAACCCGCATCGCTCTAGGGCGCGGCCATGTTGCCGGCGCTTTCCCATGTCGATAGCTGGATCTTCGATCTGGACAATACGCTCTATCCGGCGAAGGCGGACCTGTTCGCGCTGATCGACGTCAAGATGGGCGAATATATCCAGGGGCTGCTCGGCTGCGACCCTGTGCTGGCGCGCGAGACGCAGAAACGCTATTTCATCGAGCATGGCACCACGCTGTCGGGCCTGATGCATCATCATGGCATCGAGCCGCGCGAATTTCTCGACTATGTTCATGACATTTCGATGGAGCGGCTGGAGGTCGACCCCGCGCTCAATGCCGCGATCGGGGCGCTGCCGGGGCGCAAGCTGATCTTCACCAACGGCGACGCCGATTATGCCGGGCGCGTGCTGGAGAAGCTGGGCCTTTCCGGCGCGTTCGAGCTGATCCACGACATTCATGCCTGCCAATATGTGCCCAAGCCCGACCCGTCGGGCTATGATGCGCTGTGCAAGACCCATGACATCGACCCGACGCGCGCCGCCTTTTTCGAGGATATGGCGCGCAACCTGCGTCCGGCCAAGGCGATCGGCATGGCGACCATCTGGGTCAATAACGGGTCGGAAGCGGGCAATCATGACCATCATCCCGACTTCATCGATTTCGAAACCGACCATCTGACGCCATTTCTGGCCGACATTCTGGGGAAATGACCATGAGCCAAGACCTTATCGCCACCATCGACGCCGCCTGGGAAGGGCGCGCCGACGTCAACCTTCAGACGCAGGGCGACGTGCGCCAGGCGGTGGACAAGGCGCTGGCCCTGCTCGACAGCGGTGCGTTGCGGGTGGCCGAGCCAACTCCACAAGGCTGGCAGGTCAACCAGTGGGCGAAGAAGGCGGTGCTGCTGTCCTTCCGCCTCAATGACAATGCCATGATCGACAATGGCCCGGGCGCTGGCCATTGGTGGGACAAGGTGCCGAGCAAGTTCGCCGGCTGGGACGAGGCCGCGTTCCGCGCCGCCGGTTTCCGCGCCGTGCCGGGCAGCTTCGCGCGCGCGGGATCGCATATCGCCAAGAATGTCATCCTGATGCCGAGCTTCGTCAATATCGGCGCGTTCGTCGATGAAGGCACGATGGTCGACACCTGGGTGACGGTGGGCAGTTGCGCGCAGATCGGCAAGAATGTCCATTTGTCGGGCGGCGTCGGCATCGGCGGCGTGCTGGAGCCGTTGCAGGCCGATCCGGTCATCATCGAGGATGACTGTTTCATCGGCGCGCGGTCCGAAGTGGTCGAGGGCGTGCGCATCGGCAAGGGATCGGTGCTGTCGATGGGCGTCTTCATCGGCCAGTCGACCAAGATTATCGACCGCACCAGCGGCGAAATCTTCATGGGCGAAGTGCCGCCCTATTCGGTTGTCGTGCCCGGCAGCCTGCCCGGCAAGCCGCTGCCCGACGGGACGCCCGGCCCCAGCCTGTATTGCGCGGTGATCGTCAAGCGCGTCGACGCGCAGACGCGGTCCAAGACCGGGATCAACGAATTGCTGCGCGACTGACGCGGCGGGTTTTGGGGAGGGTGTCTGCCCCCCTCCCCCGCTGTCATTCCAGCGCCAGCAGCGCGAAGGTGGCGAGCCAGTGTTCGCCCATATAGTCGCCCGCGACATGAGGCAGGCTGGCGTCGAGATGGACGCGCGCGGCCTGCTGCGCCAAGACATGGACCGGATCATGTTCGCCCAGGGCCGCAGCGATGCCGCGCCAGCACCAGGCGCGGCTGAGATTGAGGCCGTCGAGATGCGCGATCTTGCCATCGCTGCGATCCGACACGGTGGCGGGAGTGAAGAGCGTCGCCGGCTCGCGGTCCGTAACGTCCGGCAGGAAGGCGTGGAACCAGGCGGCGAAATCCGGCCGGTGCATCAGGCGGCTCATCAACAAGGCTTCGCAGAGGGCCGGTGAGAGGAATTCGTCGCCGCCCGGTTCCCAGGCCTGGCAGGCGCGGTCCTGCGCGAACCAGTCCAGCGCGCGGTCGTCGATCAGGGCGGCGAGCGCGTCGTCCCGCCCCTGCGCCCAGTCCCGCGCGAGGATGAGGGCGAAGGCGATGTTGAAATGGGTGCCGACGCGCAGCGGATAGGTGAGTTTGGGCAGGAAGGCGTGGAAGCGGGCGGCAAAATCGCGCGCCAGCGGCTCAAGCGCCGCCGCCCAAGGCGCATCGTGGCGCGCGAGTTCCGCGTGCAATGCCAGCGCCCACGCCCAGCCATAAGGGCGTTCGAACCCGGCGCTCATCGGGCGGGCGAGATAGGCGCGTTCGCCCGCGACATTGGCGGGCGTGAGCATCGCGTCGGCGCGCGCGCGGATGGCGGGCGCCTGCGCCATGTCGGGATAGAGCCGCATCAGCCGCATCACCTGCCACCAGCCATGGACGCAGCTGTGCCAGTCGAAACTGCCGTGGAAGATCGGGTGATGCGCGCGTGGGGGCCGGGCGTCCTGCGGCCCGGTCAGCACCAGATCCATCTTGAAGGGATATTCGCGGCCGAGATGCGACAGGGTGAGGCCGGCGAAGCGGCTGGCGATATCAGGGGTGAGCAGGGTCATGGGAAGGCGAGCCAGTAAATGAGGAGGATGTTGACGACGAGCAGCGGGACGGCGGTACCGACCTGCCGCTTGATGACGCCATGCTTGTCCCTGAGGTCGAGCAGGGCGGCGGGCACGAGGTTGAAGTTCGCGGCCATTGGCGTCATCAACGTGCCGCAGAAGCCCGCCAGCATGCCGATGGCGCAGACGACCGCCGGGTCGCCATCATAGGTGCGGATGAGCAGCGGCAGGCCGATGGCGGCGGTCATCACCGGGAAGGCGGCAAAGGCGTTGCCCATCACCATGGTGAAGAGCGCCATGCCAAGGCCATAGGCGATGACCGCGCCCAGGAGGCTGCCCTGCGGGATCGCCATGCTGACGATCTGGCCGACGACATCCCCCACGCCCGCCAGCGCGAACACCGCGCCCAGGCTGGCGAGCATTTGCGGCAGGATGGCGGCCCAGCCGACCGAATCCATCAGCCGCCGCCCCTGCTGGAGCGGTTCGAGCGGCGACGCGCGCAGCCAGAGGCAGCCGACCACCGAGGCGATCAGCACGCCCAGCGCCAGGGCGATCAACGTTGCCTGCTTGCCATCGACCCAGTCGGGGGCTTGCTTGAAGACGAAGGTGCCGATGAGCGCGGTCGCGGGGATGATGAGCGCGATGACGAACAGGCGGTTGCCCATGCGATCGGCCCGGTCGCGGCGCAGGGCGTCGGGCAGCGCGGACTGCCCCCGCCCCATGCCGCCCAGCCCCGCCAGCGCGACGAGGCCCAGCAGCAGGACGCCATTGCCAAGATCGCCCAGCCTGTCGCCGCCCCACATGCTGAGCGCCAGCAAGGCCCAGAAGGCCGACGTGGTCCAGCGGCGCGGATTGGTGCGGTCGCCAGCGCCGAGCAGGGCGAAAGCGGCGAACATCGCGCCCGCGACGGCATAGACCCAGTGCAGGGTGATCATGCCGGGTCCTCCGGCGCGCTGCGCCTCAGCCGGCGGTCGAGACGCCATAGGCGGAAGCCGTGGATCAGGAAGGCGGCAATGGCGGTCGGGATCGCCCAGACCGACAAATGCAGCGGCTCCAGGCTGATGCCATATTGTTCCAGCAGCCCCTTGATGAGCAGGATCGAGCCGATGGCGAGGAAGATATCCTCACCAAAAAACAAGCCGATATTGTCAGTCGCCGCGGCCCAGGCCTTTACCTCTTCCCGGCGGTCGTCGTCCAGTGTGCCCGCCTGCGCCTCCGCGGCTGCTTCGGCGATCGGCGCGACCAATGGGCGCACGGTCTGGGCATGGCCGGCGACCGATGTGAGCCCGACGGCCGCCAGCCCCTGGCGCAGCAACATATAGCCGGTGAGGAACTGTCCCACGGTCGCGCCGCGCATCTTGGCGATCAGGCCGCGCGCGCGTTCCTGCAAGCCATAGGCTTCGAGCAGGCCGACGACCGGCAGCACGATCCAGATGATGCTGACATAGCGCGCTTCGTTGAACGCCTTGCCGAAGGCGGCGAGGATGGTGAGCAGGTCGAGGCCCGCCGCGATGCCAGTGACGATCGCCGAGGCAAGGATCACCAGCAGCGGATGGAAGCGCAGCAGGAAACCTGCGACGATGATGGCGATGCCGAGCAGGACCCACATTACAGGCGCCTATTGCCCAGGCCGGTAGCGGCGTTCGACATGGCCGGCGAGTTCATCGGGATGGAAATAGACCGGGCGCAGCATGCCGCGCGCATAGAGCGCGGACTGGTCGTTGAAATGGGGCGAGGCGGGATTGCCGCTCTCGCCGCCGACGCTGACCGCCCTGGCATGGACGCGATCGCCAAATTCGACGGCGGCGATGAAGCTGTTGCCGCTGGTGCCATACCATTTGCGCGTGCCGGGATAGGCGCGCGCGCCGAAGGAGGCGAGCGAGCCCCAGCGCGCCGAGCTGAAGGGCACGGCAATGCTGGGCGCGGCATCGCTGAAATCCTGGGTGATGGCGCCGGTAAGCCGCTGCAACCGGTTGATGTCGCCCCAGGGTGTGCGCCAGTTGCCGAAATCGCGATCCAGCCGCCGCACCACGCCCGCCAGCAGGGTCAGTTGCACATCAGGGGATGCGGCGGCCATGCGATCATAGAGGGTGCGCGGCGCCCCCTGACTATGGTCCAGCGTCCATTGGCGCAGATCCTCCGCCCAGTGCGCCGCAAGACTGTTGGGCACAGAGGTCAGGCCCCAGCGATAATCCCAGTCGCGCAGCATGGCGATCGGCTGCGCCAACAATGCCTTGCGCGCATCCGTGTCGGGCAGAGTGTCCCAGGCCTGCAGGAGCGGCGGCAGGAACCGCGCGAAGGCGGGCTGATAGCTGTCGAACGCCGCCGCCCGGAGCGAGTCGAGCGTAAAGTCCCGCCCGGCCGACAGCAGCATGACCGCATGCTCGCCGCGCGGATTTTCGCCTATCATGTCCATGTAACGCGGGAAGTCGGCGGCCTTCTGGCTGTCCCTGCCCGCCGCCGACCACGGACCATTATTGGTGTTCTGAATCCAGCCGCCCGCCGGGTTGCGCAGGGCCGGCAATGCGTCGAGCGGGGTCAGCCCCTTCCAGTCGGTGGCGGGATCGCTGCCGTCCACTGGCCGGGTATAATCGAAACGGTCATCGCGCAGCGGCACGAATTGCGGGTGCAGATAAGCGATGGTGCCATTGGCGTCGGCGAAGATGGTGTTGTTGGACGAATTGGCCTGACGCGTCGCCACCTTGACGAAGGCGGCGTAATCGTGCGCCTTCGTCCGCAAAAAGGATTGCTCCAGCGCGGGGATGGGCTTGTCCATCATGGCGAAGGCAACCCATTTGCCGTCCTGATCCCCGATGATCGGGCCATGATGGGTGCGATAGACGGTAAAGCCGCGGTCGGCACGGCCGCCGTCTGCCGTGCGATAGGCGATGGTGACGGTGGAGGCGCGGACCGGGCGCTGCTCCGCGCCATAGCGGTAGGTCAGCGTGCCGTCCGGCCGGCGCGTCACGGTTTCGAGAAATTCGTCGACCGCATCGACGGTGCTGGAGGTGTGCATCCATCCGGCGGTGGGATTGAACCCCTGATAGATGAAGAATTGCCCCCAGGTCGCCGCGCCATAGGCATTGAGCCCTTCGTCGCTGGTCATTTGCAGTTCGGAGCGGAAGAAGAAGCTGGTGTGGGGATTGATCCATAGCAGGGCATGGCCGCTGGCGCTTTTGCCCGGCGCGATGGCGAAGCCGTTGGAGCCGCGCGGTTCGGGGTCGGGATCGGCCATGGCGATCGGACGCCCGTCGGGCGCGCCGTAAAAGGCCTTGAGCCGGTCGAGCGGGATGCGTTCGATATCGCCGCCAATGCTGCCTTCGGTGAAACTGAGCGCCATCCAGGGCTCAAAGCGGGTGATGACGCGCGGCTTTACCTGGCCATGAGTGGCGAGATAATAGTTCAGCCCATCGGCCCAGGCGTCCATCAAAGCGCGCAACCAGGCGGGGCTGGCCGCATAATCGGCGCGTAGCTTTTGCGGGTCCATGTAGAGGCGCGCGCGCAGATCCTGCCAGATCGCGTCCTCGCCCTCCGCCTCCGCCATGCGGCCGAGCGCGGTCAGATAGTTGGTTTCGATCCGGTTGAAGTCATCTTCGGCCTGAGCATAGATCATGCCGAATACGGCGTCGGCATCGCTGCGGCCATGGACATGGGCAATGCCCCAGTCATCGCGCTGAATGGTGACGCGCGCCGCCTGCGCCTGCCAGCGCGCGCTGTCGCCCTGCGCCCTGGGCGGCTGGGCGGCGGGCTGGGCGGCGGCGGGCTGGGCAACCAGCAGGGCGGGCAGGATGCAGGCGAGCGACAATGTGATGTTCATGGCCGCCAGCTAACCCGCTTCGCAGCCCCCTGTCATCCTTTTTGCCTATGCGCGTCAGTGTCGCGCGAACGGGTCGTCGCGCAGGGACTTGCCCGCCGTTTCGGGCATGTAGCGCAAGGCGACAAGGCCGACGAGGCAGGCCGCCATCATCAGAAAGGCGGGCATGAGTTCGTTGCCGGTCCAGGAGATGAGCCCGCTGCCGATCGCGGGCGCGGTGCCGCCGAACAACGAGGTGGAAACATTATAGGCGATGGCAAAGCCGGCGAAACGCACCGACGTCGGGAACAGCGCGGGGAAGGTGGCGGAAATGGTCGCGAGTTGCGGCACATAGCAGAGGCCGAGCAGCACGAAGCCGATGATCGCGCCCACAAGCCCGGTCGCCATCAGCAGGTAGAGCGGCACCACCCCGACAAGCAGGCTGAGCAGCGACACGCGCCACATCGCCCGTCGCCCCACGCGGTCGGACAGATGCCCGGCAAAGGGCAGGAAGAGCATCATGAACATCATGCCGATGATCGGCACCACCAATGCTTCGTCGGTGGTGAGGCCGATGCGCCGCTGAAGATAGGTCGGCATGTAGCTGAGCAGCGTATAGTTGACGACATTGAGCGCCACCACGAGGCCACCCACGACCAGCATCGGCCGCCAATGGCGTTCCAGCAACTGGCCAAGGCTGGGGCTTTCCGCCTTTCCGCTGGCCTGCCCATCCTCGCGGAAGATCGGCGTATCCTCCATGCGGGCGCGCAGATACATGCCGATCAGGCCCATGGGCGCGGCGACCAGGAAGGGGATGCGCCAGCCCCATGCATGCATGGCCGCGTCGCCCAGCAGCAGCGAAAAGCCGAGCATCAGCAACGCGCCGAAGGAAAAGCCCGCCAGCGTGCCGAATTCCAGGAAGCTGCCGTAAAAGCCGCGCCGGTCATCGGGCGCATATTCGGCCATGAAGGTCGCCGCGCCGCCATATTCGCCGCCCGTGGAGAAACCCTGCACCATGCGCAGCAGGATGAGCAGCGCCGGCGCCCAGAAACCGATGCTGGCATAAGAGGGGATCAGCCCGACCGCCAGCGTCGCGCCCGACATCATCAATATGGTGAGCGCGAGCACGGATTTGCGCCCCATGCGATCGCCCAGCGGCCCCCAGAAGAGGCCGCCGAGCGGACGTACGAGGAAGGAAATGGCGAAGGTGGCGAGCGCGAACAAGACTGCGTCATCCACCTCGCCGGGGAACAGCGCCGCGGAGATATAGGTCACGCCATAGGCATAGATGCCATAGTCGAACCATTCGGTGGCATTGCCGAGCGCCGAGGCCGCGATCGCGCGGCGCAGCGTTGCCTGATCGACAGACCCGGCCGCACCGGGAGGCGCGGCGATGGTGGTTGCGGTCATGTCGTCTCTCCATCGGGCAGATGATCTGCGGTATTGGGGTCAAGCAGCGAGGCCATCGGGGTCGTGCGCGGCACGATCTGGAAATCCTGCTGTTCGGGCGCGGGCACCGGATCGGAGGACAATTGACGCCACAGGCCAAAGCCAAGCGTCGTGCCGGCGCATAGGGCGATGAACAGGAAGAGGCCGCTGGCACCCGCCAGCGTCATCATCGCCGCCGCACCCATCGGCCCCAGCGCCGCGCCGACCGAATAGAGCAGCACCAGCCGCCCGCTCGCCGCGACCCGTTCGGACGCGAGCAGCCGGTCGTTGCTGTGCGCGACGCAGAGCGGGTAGAGGGCAAAGCTTAGCCCGCCAAAGGCTGCGCCCAGCACCAGCAGCGGCAGGCCGCCCCGGCTGAGCGTCGAGAGGGCGATGCTGACCGCCAGGGTCGCGGCGAAGCTCCAGACGATCACAGCGCGCCGATCATAGCGATCCGACAGGCGGCCGAGCGGCCATTGCATCGCGACGCCGCCCAGAATGACGATCATCATGAAGCTGGCGGTCGCGCCCAGATTAAGGCCGAGGCGGCGGACATGGACGGCCGCCAGCCCGTAAAAGGCCCCCAGCATCAGTCCGGTCGTCACCGCGCCGATGACGCCCAGCGGCGACGCGGCGAAGAGCGAGCGCAGCGAAAAGGCCGTCGCCTCCTGCGGCGCGGGCGCGCTCGACCGGGTGAGGCAGAGCGGAATGATGGCGAGCGAAATGAGGATCGAGGCGATCTGGAAGGGAATGGCGGGCAGCGTCCCGCTCGCGCCCAGCAGCAACTGGCCGACCGCCTGGCCGGAATAGAGCGCGACCATATAGGCGGCCAGGATGCTGCCGCGGGTTTCTACATCGGCCCGGTCGTTGAGCCAGCTTTCCAGGCAGATGAACACACCCGCGACGCAGACGCCATCGATTAGCCGCAATGCGGTCCACAGCAAGGGGTGATCGAGCAGCACATAGGACAAGGTGCTAGCCGACAGCAGCGCGACGAAGGCGGCGAAGGCGCGGATATGCCCGACCTGCCGCACGATGCCGCCGGCGCGCAGGCCCCCCACCACCAACCCGCCGAAATAGGCGGTGGCGACCGCGCCGATCGCCATGGTGCCAGCGCCCGCGCGCTCCAGTCGCAGGCTGATGAGGGTCGACAAAAAGCCGCTGCCCGCCATCAGCATGAAGATGGCGAGCAGCAGGCTTTGAACGGGACGGATCGCAGCTATCATCTGGAGGCGCCCGACGGCGCGCGACACTCAGGCCGCGCGCCGGCCCTCCGCTGCTACCGGTTCGTCATTATCCTCCACCAGCGCGCGGTGGAGCGCGGCGACGGCGGCGTCATATTGGCGCACATCGACGACGAACTGGACATCCACGTTGCGGATCTGATGCTGCATCGCGATCACGTTGATATCGGCCTGCGCCAACGCCTTGAGCGCATCGGGCATCAGGCCGGGGCGGGAAATGTCGCTGCCGATGACGGAGACGATCGCCACCGGATGGGCGGAGATGGACGCGTCAGGATAACGATCCTGCAAGTCGCCGATCACCCGCTTCACCTTGACCGCGTCGGCGGAAAGATAATGGGTGATGGTGTTGGCGTTGGACGCCTTGCTGACGATCCAGATGCCATGGCGGGTCAGCACGTCCAGGATGGCGGCGTCATAGCCCTTCACCCCGACCATGTCCTGTTCGAAGAATTGCAACGCCTGCGCGGTGCGGATGCCGGTGACGATTTCGACGCGGGGCGTGTCGGACACATAGTCGCCGCAGATGAGCGTGCCGCCATCTTCCCGGTCGAAGGTGTTGCGGACCCGCAGCGGAATGTCGGTCTGGCGCAGGCCGCGCCCGGCGCCGGGATGGATCGCCTCCATGCCCAGGTTTGCGAGTTGGTCGGCCACATCATAGTTGGTGCGGCCGATCTTGCGCGCCTTGTCGGTGCCGACAAGCTTGGGGTCGGCGCTCGACAGATGAAATTCCTTGTGGATGATCGCCTCGCGCGCCTGCGTCAGCACAGCAATGCGGGAAAAGGTCATTTCGGAATAGCCACGCTGATAGCGGCGGACCATGCCCTCGCTGCACCCGGCATAGCCGGTGACGATCGGCAGGGTGGTGGCAAGGTCGATGGGCGCGAACGCCTGTTCGATCCGTTCGTCGAGGCCGCGCATATCCTGCTGATCCCACAATGTCAGATCGACGAAGCAGGCGTTGACGCCGCGATCGCGCAGCAGCAATGCGGTCGAATGGGCGCTATGCGCTTCGCCAAGCCCGGCAAGCAGTTCGCGCACCGTGATCAGCTGTTCCTTGACACAGAAACGGCCATGGCTGCGCAGGCGGGCCAGATCGTCGAGGCAGGCGGCAACCGCGTCGATGCGCGCGTCGACAAAGCCATTGGCTTCGGCAAGGCTTTCGGCGCGCGCGAACATATCGGCATTGCGCGCATGCATGGCGTCGCGCACGGTTTCGATCGCATCGCGCCAGCCATCGGCGCCATCGTCGGCGACGAACCGGGCATAAACGCCCGGCTCGCCCGACTTCTTATGTTCCAGCAGCAGGTCGGTCATGCCGGCATAGGCCGACACGACGAAGATGCGGTTATAGAGGTCCGCGTCCTTGCGCCCCGCGATCAGGACATTGTCGAACAGCACGCCGGTCGCCGCCATGGACGTGCCGCCGACTTTTTCCACACTATGTTGGCCGCTCATGCCAGCGCCTCCTCCATCAATAGACCTGTCCTGGGCGTGATGGCCGCAGGCTCTCCGCGCGCGGCGATGAACTCGGGGCGCGGCTTGTCGACGCCGAAGGGCGCGACGAGGCGATTGCTGACAGCGTTATAGACCATGAAGGCGTTGGCGCGGGGGAAGGGCGTGATATTGCCGTTCGACCCGTGCATGGTGTTGCAGTCGAAGATGACGACCGAACCGGGCTTTCCGGTCGGGGCAACGATGCCATGCTTGTGCGCCAGTTCGGCCAGGCTGTCTTCGTCGGGCACGCCATATTCCTGCTTCTTCAGGGACTGGCGATAATGATCGTCGGGCGTTTCGCCGATGCAGGTGAGGAACGCCTTGTGGCTGCCCGGGATCAGCATCAACGGGCCGTTATCGGGCGTGTTTTCCGCCAGCAGCACCGACATGGACAAAGCGCGCATGCGCGGCATGCCGTCTTCCACATGCCAGGTTTCAAAATCGCTGTGCCAGAAAAATTCCTTGCCGGTGAAGCCGGGCTTATAGTTGAGGCGCGACTGGTGGATATAGACGCGGTCGCCCAGCAGGAATTGCGCGACGCCGGCCAGGCGGCTGTCGGCGGCAAGGCGGCCGATCACATCGCTCTGCGCATGGATTTTGAAGATCGAGCGGACTTCCTTGCCGCCTGGTTCGGTGATGACGGTTTCATCTTCCAGCGCCTGCGGATCGGCCAGCAGCTTGCCGGCCTCGCGCTGAAGGAAGGTGACTTCTGCGTCGGAGAAAATATCCTCCAGAACCAGGAAGCCGTCGCGGTCGAAGCGTTCGGTTTGTTCGCGGCTGAGCGGCGCGCCTTCGCTCCATTCGCTATGCACGACAAGATCGAGGCGCGGCATAAATTCCGCCACATCGGCGTGGCGGGACGGGTAGACGTCTTGCATGGGACTTCCCCCTTTTTTTGGTGATGTGAGATTTCAAGAAGGCGCCAGGCCTTTCGTCCGGTCTCGCTACGAACGAAAGGCCGTCGCACCGCCGGTCATTCGGCGAATGCGGGTTCCTTCACCTGCTCCGTATCGGCGGGATAGGCGCCGCTTTCGTCATGTACTTCCTTGCCCGTGACCGGGGGATTGAAGACGCAGGCGCACAAAATGTCGGTTTCGGGCCGGACGATATGCTTGTCATGCTTGTCGAGCGCATACATGACGCCCGGCGCCAACTGATGCGTCACGCCTTCGCCCAGATCCTCGATCGTGCCGGTGCCCTTGAGCACCAGGACCGATTCCAGATGGTTCTGATAATGCATGTGCAGTTCCTCGCCCGCGTACATGGTCGTCACGTGGAAGGAAAAGCCCATATTGTCGTCCTTCAGCTGAAGGCGGGCGCTTTCCCAGCCCTTGGACTTGATGTTGCGGTCGGACTTGCGGATGTCCTGAAGCTTGCGGATGAACATGGCTTTTGTCTCCTTTATTCTGCGGCGACGCCATAGGTGACGGTCAGGGCGGAACGGACGGCTTCCTCCAATATGTCGAGACCCGCCGAAAGGACGGCGTCGTCGATCACGAGGGGCGCCAGCACCTTGACGATTTCGTCATGCGCGCCGCTGGTTTCGATGATGAGCCCCTGCGCGAAGCAGGCGGCGGTGATGGTTCCGGCGACCTCGCCGGACCCGACGTCGATGCCGCGCATCATGCCGCGGCCGCGGGTCGAAAGGCCGTGCTCTGCGGCCATCGCGTCGAGCCGCCGTTCCAGCAACGCGCCGCGACGGGCGATATCCTGTTGAAAGGCGTCGTTGCTCCAGAAATGGCGCAGCGCGGCGGTGGCGGTGACGAAGGCGTGGTTATTGCCCCGGAAAGTCCCGTTATGTTCGCCCGGCGACCACTGGTCGAGTTCCGGGCGGAACAGCGTTAGGGCAAAGGGCAGGCCCATGCCCGACAGCGATTTGGCCAGCGTGACGATGTCCGGGGTGAAGCCCATGCCTTCGAAGCTGAAGAAACTGCCGGTGCGGCCGACGCCCGCCTGAATATCATCGACGATCAGCAGCGCACCGTGACGCTTGGCGATTTCGGCGATCTTGCGCAGCCAGGCCGGCGAGGCGGCATTGAGGCCGCCTTCGCCCTGCACGGTTTCCACCAGAATGGCGGCGGGGGCATCCAGGCCGCTCGACGGATCAGACAGGCGGCGTTCCAGCAATTCGGCGGTATCCACGTCCGGACCGTGATAGCCGTCATAAGGTTCATGACTGACATGGTTGAGCGGCACGCCCGCGCCGCCCCGCTTGGCGGCGTTGCCGGTGCAGGCGAGCGCACCCAGCGTCATGCCGTGGAAGCCGTTGGTGAAGGCGATCACCAGTTCGCGCCCGGTGATCTTTCGTGCCAGCTTGATCGCGGCTTCGACAGCGTTGGTGCCGGTCGGGCCAGTAAACATGGCGCGATAATCCAGGCCGCGCGGCTGAAGGATCACCTCTTCGAATGTTTCGAGAAAGGCTTCCTTGGCGTCGGTATGGAGGTCAAGGCCGTGGGTCACCCCGTCATTGGCGATATAGTCCATCAGCGCGGTCTTGAGCACCGGATGATTATGGCCATAGTTCAGCGTCGAGCAGCCCGACAGGAAGTCGAGATAGCGACCGCCCTGGGTGTCGTGCATCCATACATCCTGCGCCTTGTTGAACTGGCGGGGCATCGAGCGGGCATAGCTGCGCACGCCCGATTCGCGGCGTTCGTAAATGGCGCGGTCGGGAATGGACGAGGTCGGTTTGGGAAGAAGGGTCGTGGTCATGGCTCAAATGTCCTCCTGTTGGGGCAGCCCCTTTGGGGTCAGCGGACCGATGCGCGCCTGCCATTCAGTGGCATGGGCACCGGCGAAATGGGCTTCGCGTTCGAAACGGGCGGTCTTTTCCAGCGGCGCGCCCCACTTGCGGGCCAGCCCCTGAAACAGCGCCCATGACGCGTCATTGTCGTCCGTGATGGTCGTCGTGAGATGGGTGACGCCATCCTGTTCCGGCCGGGCCAGCAGCGCACTGATCATGCGACTGGCAAGGCGCTGGCCGCGCGCGGCGGATGACACGGCGACCTGCCAGACGAAGAAATTGTCGCGGGCGGCGGGCGGACGATAGCCCGATACCCATCCGACCACCGCGCCGTCGCGTGTCGCAACGATGCAGCTGTCGGCGAAATCGGTGCATTGCAGCAGATTGCAATAGGCCGAATTGGGATCGAGCGGCGGGCAAGCCGCGATCAGCGCGCTGATGGCCGGTCCGTCCGTGCCGACGGGCTTGCGGAAACTGATGTCCTGCCCCGTGCCCGGATCAGGGCGCGCAGAAGCCCGTGGCGGCAGAGCCGCTGTAGCTTGGGTGTCGAAGATTGTTCATCTCCCGAATTATTTTCTAGGCGAAGGACTCGATGCCTTCTCGATACGGCACGGAATATGCCATTTTTGACGAATTTTTCAACCCCGCCGTTGAAATTTTATTTTGCAGAGCGAAGTATTTTGGCCGGCCCAAAAAGGAGCGAAGACAATGTTGGTGGCCATGCTTTGGTTCCGCTATGGAGCCAAATATGCATGCTGATATCGCCACCCAGACCCTGCGCGCGCTCCGCCGGATCATGCGCGCTACCGAGATTGGCAGCCGACAGTTGGCGGCGGCCACCGGCCTGACGCCTTCGCAATTGCTGGTGCTACGCGAGATTGATGCGCGCGATGCAGCGACGCCGGGCGCCATCGCCCATGCGCTGCATTTCAGCCAGGCTACGATCACCACGATCGTCGACCGGCTGGTCGCGCTCAACTATGTCCAGCGCCAGCGCAGCGAACGCGACAAGCGCCAGTCGCATCTGCGTATCCTGCCCGATGGGGTGGCGGCGCTCGCCGATGCGCCCGACCCGTTGCAGATGAAGTTCACAGACGGGTTCGGCAGATTGGAGCCCTGGGAACAGGCGATGATCCTGGCGTCCGTCGAACGGCTGTCGTCTTTGATGGGCGCGCAGGACATCGACGCCGCGCCGCTGCTGGACAGCGGACTGATCGACCGGTCAGAACCGGTATGGCAGGTCGATTGAAGCCGAACGAGCCGATGGCCGATGGCGGGGCTCATACCGGATCATCGTCATCTTCCTGCTTGCTGTCGGTGTCGCCGCCCCGTTCACGTCGGATGAAGCTGATCTTGCCATTGGGTTCCAATATGCCCCAGGCGACATCACGCATATGCGCGATACCTGCCAACCGCATTTCGATTTCCAGTTCCGCCCCGGTGATTCGGTCACGGCGCATATTGGCCTGAACGATGACGCCGTTACGAATAAGCACGCGCGGCACACCTTCGAGCACCCGTTCGGCGCGGGGCGACAAATAGGTGAGCCAGCTCAAGGCCAGCGCCCAGAAGGCGATCGTGCCGATCGCCAGCGCCGCCCCGGTCACGCTGAAATCATTGTGCGTGACGCCCTGCTGCACCAGATCACCCATGACGATGAGGAGCACCAGTTCGAACGGCGTCACCTGACTCAGTTCCCGCTTCCCCAGCAGCCGCAGCAACAGATACATGATGAAGAACATCACGGTAGCACGCAGGATGATGTCCATCAGGGGAGAACCTTCATCGTCACCGGCATGGAGACCAGCCTGCGCTCTCCATCCAGTATCGTGATATCGCCCCGGTTCCCGATCAGCAGCGACGGATTAATTTGCCCATCGACCTTGAATTGGAACGTGTCGCCTGCGTCGAGGCGGGCGAAGGTGAAGCGTTGCGCGCCGTCGCTATAGCTTTCCTCGCTGGCGGCCGGGATCATGGTGTTGATCGTCATCTGTCGCCATAGCGGGTCGGAGATGGCAATGACGAGTTGACCAATTGGCCGGCGCGCTCGCACTTCGACCAGCGTTTCGAAGAACATACCGTTACGAATTACGACGGGCGCCTTGACGGTAAGTCTGGCATCGGTCGAGTCGACCCGGCGCGTCATGTCGGGCTTGCCGCCAAACAGACCCGCAAGGCCCGCGAGCAAAATCGCGCCAAGGAAAAGCGGCGGCAGCGGATTTGCAGCGCGGCTGCCGCCAAAATTGCGGAGGCTGATGCCGTCGGGAAATTCGCCGGCCGGCACGGCACGAGCCAGGGCTTCGGGGTCAGACGTCATATCGCGGTCGTCTTTCCGCAATGGGGACTTGGCCATGTTCCCCCAATGACCTGTACATCATTCCATACCTTTCATGCCAATCAGCAGAAACCGAAGCCCACGCCTTCCGTTCCGGTGGGCTAATGCGCCATCCAGGCGGACAAATGAAGGACATGGAGCGTCAATCCAATTTCGGCTGTCCTACAGATAACCATATGGGATAAATGCTCCACCTCATTGCGAAGCAGGAGGCCCCCATGGACGTGCAGGATTTGATTGACGAGGTGATCGCGCGTGAAGGCGGCTATAGCGATCATCCGGCGGACCGGGGTGGCGCCACCAATATGGGCATCACGCAAGCGGTCGCGCGCGACAATGGCTATTTTGGCGCGATGCAGGCGCTGCCGCGCGCCACGGCGGAAGCGCTCTATCGCCGCCTGTACTGGGAGGAGCCCGGCTATGCCTTCGTGGCGGAACTGTCCTGGCCGGTGGCGGCCGAATTGTTCGACGCCGCCGTCAATATGGGCCCGCCGACCGCAACGGGATTTTTGCAGCGCGCGCTCAACGCCCTTAATCGCAACCAGAAGGATTATCCCGACATCAAGGTCGATCGCCTTCTGGGCGGGCGCACGCTCGCCGCGCTGCGGGCGTTTCGCGCGCTGCGCGGGCCGTCGGGGGACATCGTGCTGCTGAAGGCGATGGAGGCGCTGCAAGGTGAACGCTATATCACGCTCGCCGAAAGCCGTCCGGCCAATGAGGCGTTTCTGTACGGGTGGCTCGCCAACCGGATCGGTTCGGGCGCACGGTCATGAGCGATGCGGGAGAGGTCGAGCCGGACGTCTGGACGCGGCGGGCGCGCCCGGCTTTTCTGTACGTCATCTATGCGCTGCTGCTCTGGTCCATTCCCATGGGGCTGATCGCAGGGATCGACCCGGACATGGCCGCCGCGATCACGGCGGGGATGCGTGCTTATCTCAACGCGCTGCCCGAACCGCTCTATGCGCTATTTGGGACGGGGTATCTGGGCTACACCGCCGCGCGCGCCTGGGGGAAGGCCAGGGGCAGCGAGCGGTGACGCCCAGAACGTAAAAATGAGAGGGGCCGCCGGGCGACATAATCCCCGACGGCCCATCATTGACATGGTCAGCGGCCAGAAGCGCCGCCCAGTGGGAAATGGTGAATCGCGCTCTATCAGGGGAGGAGCGGCCTGTATGTCGGCCTACGCAAGGCTCCGGAATCACCCCGACATCGCCGACGCTTGCGCGTCGATCAGCGGCGCATTCCCCGAATGGACTTGACCGACCCCATTGCTGAACCATGAGACATCGGATCACCTCCTTTCGCTATGTTGAGCCCGTGTGGCCGCCGCAAGAGCATGTCTGCATCCGTCCACAAGACGGAATGTGAATCAGACGAAGGCGATCTTCAAGCCTTGTATTATTCTTTTTTGGAATCATACTTGTGCGTCCGCGTCGGGGCGGCACAGATCCCGCGTCAGGCGCGGCAATCCTCCACCACCCGCGCGATTTCCGCCCAGGCCGGCATGACCAGAGGCGCAAGGCCTGGCGCGTCGACGGCGATCTTGCCACGGCTATAGGCCATTTGGTCCAGAACGGCGTCGCTGGCCGCGCGCGCGGCCACCAGCGCCGGTTGCGCGCCGCCCTGCGCGGTGGCGGGCCAACTGACCGCGCCATAGCTGGTGCGGATCACCATCGCGTTCTGCCCTGCGCCATAGCGCGTCAGGACGACGCGCTGGCTTGCCAGATCACAGCGGAGCGTCAGCAGCGGCTGGGCCGACGGACCGAACCGCGCGATGCTGCCGCCCTGTTCGGCGCGATAGCTCCAACTGCCCGGCGTCAGCGGGCGATCGGCCCAGGCGGTCGAGGCGGCAACCGGCGTTGCGGGCGCGGGCGTTGCGACGGGCGTGGGTGTGGGGGCTGGCGCGGGAGCCGGCCGGGGTGCGGGCGCCGGGCGGGCGCGGGCGGCACGCGAGGGCGCTGGCGCAGAGGCGGGCGGGCCGACGCACGACGCGAGCAGCACCAGAAGGGACGAAGCGGTGGTAAAGGTCAGGGGCAAGCGCATGCCCTGCGTCATGCCGGACCGGGCGGGACGGCTCAACCCGAAAAGGACCGATGGAGCGATCAGCGCCGCCAGCGCGCCCAGATGGCGGTCGGCAGCAGCAGGCCGCGCTGTTCCTCGCGCACGGCCAGTTCGCCCGCTTCCACCGTGCCGGGCAGGTCGGCGAACGCCTGGCGCAGCAATTCACCGATCGCCAGCGCCGACATGCGCACAGCATAGACGGTCAGAAACAGGAAGCGGCTGTCAGCGTCCAGCAGAGCGCGGCAATTGGCGATGAGCGCGGGCAGATCCTCCTCCAGCCGCCATATCTCGCCATCAGGGCCACGGCCATATTTGGGCGGGTCCAGCAGGATGCCGTCATAGCGGCGGCCGCGCCGGACTTCGCGGGCGACGAACTTGGCCGCGTCCTCGACGATCCAGCGGACCGGCCGATCCTCCATCCCCGACAGCGCGGCATTGGCGCGCGCCTGCGCCACCGATTTCTTCGAGGCATCGACATGCACCATCCGCGCGCCGCCGGCCGACAGGGCCAGCGTGCCGACGCCGGTATAGCCGAACAGGTTCATGACCTCGGCATCGGGCTTGTCGGCGATCGCGCCGCGCAGATCCTCCCACACCGGCGCCATGTCGGGGAAAAATCCCAAATGGCGAAAGGGCGTGCAGCTCGACTGGAACGTCACTTCGTTCCAGTGCAGCGGCCAGCCATCGGCGGGCACGGGCTGCTCATAATACCAGCGGCCGCCGCCATCCTCATCCGATCCGGGAATGAATTCGCCGTCCGCGCGCCAGTCGTCGCTGGCGGGCTGCCACATCGCCTGCGGTTCGGGGCGGATGAAGCGAAAGCGGCCATAGCGTTCGAGCTTCCGGCCGTTGCCCGAATCGATCAGGCCATAGTCCGACCAGGGTTCGCCGATGAGGGTGGTGAGGTTCAAGCGGGACCGGCTCCGTGCCGCGGCGTCGCGCGTTCGGCGACATAGGCGGTGATGGCCTCGAACGTCGCGGGCAGGCGATCATAGCGTTCCTCCCGCGCGAACAGGTCGCCCACGCGCGCGGGCAGCGGCGGACGCAGGCCGGTCGCCCGTTCCACCGCATCGGGAAATTTGGCGGCATGGGCGGTCGCCAGCGTCACCACAGGTATGTCGGGGGCCAGCTCCGCGTCCCGCGCGGCGGCAAGGCCGACCGCGCTGTGCGGGTCGATCACATGGCCCGCCGCGTCATAGGCCCAGCGCATCGCCATGGTCATGGCGTCGGCATCGATCCGCGCCGACGACAAGAGCCGCGCCGCGCCGTCGCGCTGCGCATTGGTAAGGCGCATGGCGCGGCTCGTTTCAAAGCCGCGCATCTGGTCAGCCAGCGCCGCGCCATCGCGGCCGCCCGCGTCAAACAGCAGCCGCTCGAAATTGGAGCTGATCTGAATGTCCATGCTGGGCGTGGCGGTGGGCACGACCTGACCTTGACTATAGTCACCCTCCCCCAGCGCGCGATGCAGAATGTCGTTCACATTGGTCGCGACGATCAGCTTTGCCACTGGCAGGCCCATTTGCGCCGCGACATAGCCGGCAAAGACATCACCGAAATTGCCGGTGGGGACGGAAAAGGCCACGGAGCGTTCGGGCGCGCCCAGCCGCACGGCAGCGTAGAAATAATAGACGATTTGCGCCATCAGTCGCGCCCAGTTGATGCTGTTCACCGCCGACAGGTTGAAGCGGCTCTTGAAATCCGCATCGTTGAACATCGCCTTCACCAGCGCCTGCGCATCGTCGAAGCTGCCGGAGATCGCGATATTATGGACGTTGGGCGCGCGCACCGTGGTCATTTGCCGACGCTGCACGTCGGACACGCGACCATCGGGATGGAGCATGAAGATATCGATCTTGGCCCGTCCCGCCACCGCGTCGATCGCCGCCGACCCGGTATCGCCCGAGGTCGCGCCGACGATGGTCAGATGATCGTCCCGGCGCGAGAGGAATCGTTCGAACAGATGGCCGAGCAATTGCAGCGCCACGTCCTTGAACGCGAGCGTGGGGCCGTGGAAGAGTTCCAGCATCCAGTGCCGGTGGTCCATCTGCACCAGCGGCGTCACCGCCTGATGGCTGAAGCGACCATAGGCGGCCGTGCACAGCTCCCGCAGTTCGTCCTCGCCAAGCGATCCGGCGACGAACGGGGTCATCACCTGAACGGCGGTATCGACATAGGAGAGGCCTGCCAGGGCGCGAATCTGATCGGCGGTGAAGGCCGGCCACTGCGTGGGCAGATAGAGACCGCCATCCGACGCCAGCCCGGCCAGCGTCACATCCTCAAACCCGAGCGCGGGCGCGCTCCCCCTGGTGCTCTGATATTGCATGATGGCTATGCGCGGTAGCGGCAGCGAGCGCGGGGAGCAAGCGTTTAGGCGGGCTTCCCGGTGCCGCGCCGGCGCAGGGCCAGCCCATAGATCAGCATGGCGAGCGCCGCGAAGATGAACCACTGCACGGCATAGGCCAGATGATTGTTGGGAAGGTCGGCAGCGCTGGGCGGCGCGAGCGGCTTGAGACCGGGCGGGGCGGACCGGGCGATCAGCATCGGACGGAGCGGCGGTGCCTTCCCGCCAATGCGGCTCAGCAGGGCGCGATGGTCCGGCTCCTGGCTGATCCAGCCGGCAACCTGCCCGCCGGGCCAGTCCGGCCTCTGGTCCGGCTTTTGCCCGACACCGACCGCGACGAGGACACCCGGCCCCTCCGCACCGGTGGCGCACTCAGCAATATGGCGATAGCCGGTGCTGCCATCAGCGGCCCGGCCAGCCTCCACGCGCCAATCGACGACGCGCAGACAATGGACGGACGATGGCCGGAATAGTAGATCAGGCGCGACCGGCGGCAGCATGGGAAAGGCGACAGAAGGGCGCTGCGGATTGGCCTGCGCCAGAGCGATTGCGTCCCGCTTTTCCGCACGGCGATCCAGTTGCCAGAGGCCCAGCCCGATCATCGTCAGAACGGCGAGGATGACCAGCAGCGTAGGCAGGATCGGGATTCGCATGGAAGGGTGAGACGGTCCGGTCATGCAGGATGCTTACCCAATAGCTGCCGATAGAGAAACGGCCGGCGTGGAAAGCGCCGGCCGTCGATCCCGATTATGATATCGTCCGTGTGCCGGTTCAGCCGCCATGGACCGGTGCGCCCCAGCCGCCCCAGACATAGATGGCGACGAAGAGGAACAGCCAGACGACGTCGACAAAGTGCCAGTACCAGGCCGCCGCTTCGAAGCCGAAATGCTGGCGCGGGGTGAAATGCCCCTGATAGGCGCGGACCAGATTGACGATCAGGAAGATCGTGCCGACCAGGACGTGGAAACCGTGGAAGCCGGTCGCCATGTAGAAGGCCGAGCTGTAGGGATTGCCGCCGAAGCCGAAGGGCGCGTGCATATATTCATAGGCCTGGATGCTGCTGAACAGCGCGCCCAGGATGATCGTGCACCACAGCCCCTTGATCAGGCCGTCGCGGTCGCCATGGATCAGGCTGTGATGCGCCCAGGTGACTGTCGTGCCCGAACAGAGCAGGATGAGCGTATTGAGCAAGGGCAGCTCAAACGCGTTCATCACCTCGATATCCTTGGACGGAAAGAGGCCGTCGATCGGCGGCAAGAGGCTGGGGAAGAGCGCGAAGTCGAAAAAGGCCCAGAACCAGCCGACGAAGAACATGACTTCGGATGCAATGAACAGGATCATGCCGTAGCGAAGATGCAGCTGCACCACCGGGGTATGATCGCCCGCATGCGCCTCGTTGATGACATTGCCCCACCAGCTGAACATGGTGAACAGCACGCCGGCAAGGCCGATCAGGAAGACCCAGCCGCCGCCCGGCCCCATGGCATCGGGATGCATCCACATGATCGCGCCCAGCGCCATCACCAGCGCCGACATCGAGCCGAAGAACGGCCAGATGCTGGGCGGAAGAATGTGGTAATCGTGATTCTTGGCGCCTGCCATGCGTATCTTCCCCGTTTCCTGTTCTATGCCGGACCTTAGCCCGCCTTTTGCCCCTGCTCAACAGGGTAGAAAGTGTAGCTCAGCGTAATCTCTTGCGTATCCTTATTGTCGGGATCCGCCAATATCTTGGGATCGACATAATAAAGCACCGGCATCCGCACTTCCTGCCCCGGCTGCAATGTCTGCTGCGTGAAGCAGAAACATTCGATCTTCGTGAAATAGGCGCCGGCCTGGGTCGGCGTGACGTTGAAGCTGGCGGTGCCGGTGACCGGTCGATCCGACATATTCCTGGCGACGAAAATGGCCATCGACTTGGCGCCCACGGTCACGGTCTGCGTCGGGCGTTCGGGATGGAATTGCCAGGGCATTCCGGGCTGAACATTCGAATCGAACCGGATCGAGAGCGTGTGGCCGGTGGCCTGCTGCACATCCACGCCGGCGTCGGCGCGCTGCGTCGTGCCATTGAAGCCGGTCTGCTGGCAGAAGATACGATAGAGCGGAACCGAGGCGAAGCCGAGCGCCAGCATTGCGAGGCCGACGCCGATCATGGCGATGAAGGTCCGCCGGTTGCGCCGGGCGCGATCAAAGGGCGAGGGCGGAAGCGTAGCCATCAGATCGCGTCGCTCGCGCCGATCTTCGCCAGCGTGATGGCAAAGAACAAGATGACGAGAAAGCCGAGCAACAGGCCCGTCACGATCGACCGCGACTTTTGCCGGGCGCGCACCAGATCCTGCTCTTCGGGCGTCATGCCAGCAGCCAGCGGTCGACGACCACCGCTCCGAACAGGAGGAAGAGGTAGAGGATCGAATATTTGAACAGTCGCTTTTCCGGCTTCATGCGCGCGGGATCGCTTTCGCGCCGGCGATAGACCTGAAAGGCGAACAGCGCGAACAGCGCCGTGCCCAGCAGCGACGTCGTGCCGTAGATGACGCCGGTGAGGTTCAGCAGAACGGGCGCGAGCGCCGCGACCGCCATGATGGCGGTGTAGAACCAGATATGCCGCCGGGTCGCGACCTCACCCGATACGACGGGCAGCATGGGGATGCCGGCGGCGGCATAATCGGTCTTCACAAATAAGGCGAGCGCCCAGAAATGGGGCGGCGTCCAGAAGAAGATCAGCATGAAAAGAGCGATAGGCAGCGCACTGACATCGCCGGTCACGGCCGCCCAGCCGATCACGGGCGGGAAGGCGCCGGCCGCGCCGCCAATGACGATATTCTGCGCCGTCCGGGGCTTGAGCCAGATGGTGTAGACGAAGACGTAGAAGAGGATCGAGACGGCCAGAACGGCGCTCGCCAGCCAGTTGGTCGCCATGCCCATCAGGATGACGGAAAAGAAGGAGAGGCCGACGCCAAAGTGCAGCGCCGACTGCCGGTCCATGCGGCCGGCGGGCAGCGGACGGGACGCGGTGCGCTTCATCTTGGCGTCGATGTCCGCTTCCCACCATTGGTTGAGCGAGGCGGCCGCGCCCGCGCCGAGCGCGATGCAGAGGATGGCGGTGAAGGCGAGGACCGGGTGGATATGGCCGGGCGCGGTCAACAGACCGCACAGGCCCGTGAACACGACCAGCGTCATGACGCGCGGCTTCGTCAACGCAACGAAGTCACGCCAATGAGCCGGCAGGACGGGCGCGTGAACCCCGGTCAATATAGGCGAACTGGCCATAATCTCCTCAAGCGATCAGCGCGCGCCTATACACCCGCACGCCGATGTCGCGCAAATGGACGGAAGGTCCTAGACCCCCGTCCATTGCGGTGCCGTCCGTCAGTCGACGACGGGCAGCGTTTCGAACTGGTGGAAGGGCGGCGGGCTGGTCAACGTCCATTCCAGCGTCGTCGCGCCTTCGCCCCACGGATTGCCTTCCGCCTTCTTGCCGGCCGCAAGCGACCAGATCAGGTTGACGAAGAAGATCAGCATGCCCGCCGCCATGATTTCATAGCCATGGCTGGCGATGCCGTTCCAATAGGCAAAGGCTTCGGGATAATCGGGATAGCGGCGCGGCATACCCGACAGGCCCAGGAAATGCATGGGGAAGAACAACAGGTTCACGCCGGCGAAGAAGACCCAGAAATGGAGCTGGCCGAGGAACTCGTTATACATCTTGCCCGACATTTTCGGGAACCAGTAGTAGAAGCCGGCGAACAGGCCGAACACGGCGCCCAGCGAGAGCACATAGTGGAAGTGCGCCACGACATAATAGGTGTCGTGCAGCACGTCATCGACGCCGCCATTGGCGAGGACCACACCGGTGACGCCGCCCACGGTGAAGAGGAAGATGAAGCCCAGCGCCCAGACCATCGGTGTCTTGAAGCTGATCGACCCGCCCCAGATGGTGGCGATCCACGAGAAGATCTTGATGCCGGTGGGCACCGCGATGACCATGGTGGCGGCGGTGAAATACATCTTCACATTCACCGACATGCCGGTGGTGAACATATGGTGCGCCCACACGACGAAGCCGACGACGCCGATCGCGACCATGGCATAGGCCATGCCGAGATAGCCGAAGACGGGCTTGCGGCTGAAGGTCGAGACGATCTGGCTGATGATGCCGAAGCCCGGCAGGATCATGATGTAGACTTCGGGGTGGCCGAAGAACCAGAAGAGGTGCTGGTAGAGTTCGGGATCGCCGCCGCCGGCCGCATCATAGAAGGTTGTGCCAAAGTTGCGGTCAGTCAGCAGCATCGTGATCGCGGCAGCCAGAACCGGCAGCGCCAGCAGCAGAAGGAAGGCGGTGACGAGCACCGACCAGACGAACAGCGGCATTTTGTGCAGGGTCATGCCCGGCGCGCGCATGTTGAGAATGGTGGTGATGAAGTTGATCGCGCCCAGGATCGAGCTTGCGCCCGCGATATGAAGCGACAGGATCGCCATGTCGACGGCAGGCCCTGCCGACCCGCTGGTCGAGAGTGGCGCATAGACTGTCCAGCCCGTGCCCGCGCCATTGCCGGTGCCGCCCGGCACGAAGGTCGAGCCGAGAAGCAGCGCGAAGGCGGGGATGAGCAGCCAGAAGCTGATATTGTTCATCCGCGGGAAGGCCATGTCGGGTGCGCCGATCATGATCGGCACGAACCAGTTGCCAAAGCCGCCGATCATCGCGGGCATCACCATGAAGAAGACCATGATAAGGCCGTGCGCGGTGATGAGCACGTTCCAAAGATGATAGGCCTGGTCCAGCGTCGCCGACGGCCCGTCGCTGAAGCGCGCCCAGGTCTGGAGATACTGGATGCCAGGCTCCGCCAGTTCGGCGCGCATCAGGCCCGAAATCGCGCCGCCGATGATGCCGGCGATGATCGCGAAGATCAGATAGAGGGTGCCGATGTCCTTGTGGTTGGTGGACATGAACCAGCGCTGGAAGAAGGCTGGCTTGTGATCGGCGTCATGATCATGCCCATGGGCGTGATCGCCATGATGATCTGCGGTAATGGTGGTCATGGCCTTGCCCCTCTCAAAGCGTCGTCGTGCCGGCGTCGCTGGCCGGCGGTCCGGGCAGTGCGCTGCCCTGTTGCGGTCCCATCTGGCCGGCTGGAGCGGCGGTGCCGCCCTTCAACGTGCCGCCCTGCGAGAGGACCCACTGGTCGAACTGCGCCGGCGGCAGCGCTTCGATCGCGATCGGCATGAAGGCATGGCGCGCGCCGCACAGTTCGGAACATTGCCCGTAATAGACGCCGGGCTTGTCGATGGTGAAGCTCTTTTCATTCAGTCGGCCGGGGACGGCGTCCATCTTCACCCAGAGCGAGGGCACGGCAAAGCTGTGAATGACGTCCGCGCCAGTGATGATCAGCTTGATCGGGCGGCCGACCGGCAGCACCAGCCGATTGTCGGGCGCCAGCAGATATGGCTCGCCATTGGCCTTCGCCTTGTCTTCGGGCAGCATGTTCGACACGAATTCGGGAATGCCCGCGTCGGGATATTCATAGCCCCAATACCATTGATAGCCCGTCACCTTGACCGTGAGCGCATCCTTGGGCGCGGGGCGATACTGGTCGGCGAGCAGGCCGATCGAGGGCACCGCGATCGCCAGCAGGATAAGCACGGGAACCACCGTCCAGACGACTTCAATCACGGTATTGTGCGATGTCTTGGACGGCACCGGATTGGCGGCGCGACGATAGCGCCACATCACATAGAGCATCAACACCAGCACGAAGATCGAGATGATGGTGATGATCGGCACCAGCATGACGTCGTGCAGCCAGCGGGCGGTCCTGCCGGTATCGGTAAACTGTTCCTGCAGCGTGATTTCGCCCGGACGCGGCATGCCGATGCCTTCGGTCGGCTTCATGCGCGGCGGGGCCGCCACCTTGGCCGCAGGCGCGGCGGCGCTGACATTGGCGACATTGGCGTCGGCCGAATCGGCGGGCGCGCCGGGATCGGAGGATTTGGGATCGGCATCGACCGGCGTGGCGGCAACCGATGCGGCCGCTTCATTCTGCGCAAGCGCCTGGCCATTCATCGCCATCGCCGGCGCAAAGGCCAGCAGACCAGCGAGAATGAACGATTTCACCTTCATCATAGCGTCTTCGTACCCCTAACCCCTTGGCGCCGCTGCAACGAAAACGCATCCATTCTGCCGTCCTCGCCCGTTCGGTCTGAGGCGGCTTATAGGGATGCTTTCCCGCCGCCTCAAGCACAGATGGAGCAGATTTTCTTCGCTGTTGCAACGCATCCCCGGCCCGCCTATCTCGCTGCTTCGCGCACAGGGGCGCGGCATGGCGGCGCGCGGGCGCGCGGCGATGGGATGAAGGCGGCCCGGCCACCGAGAGGGAGCCAGCCGCGCGACAGGATTTGAATGCGACATGACTGACGAGGACGTATTGGCGGAATTCCGGGCGGCGGGCGCGCTGCTGGAGGGGCATTTCATTCTGTCGTCGGGTCGTCGCAGCGCCAATTATCTGCAATGCGCGCGGGTGCTGATGAACGCCGAGCGCGCCGGCAAGCTGGCCCGCGCCACGGTGCAGAAACTGCCCCGCGAAGTGCGGCAGGAGATCGACCTGGTGGTGTCGCCGGCCATGGGCGGACTCATCATCGGCCATGAAGTCGGCCGCGCGCTGGACCGGGACGCCATTTTCCTGGAGCGGCCGGAAGGGACGTTCGAACTGCGCCGGGGCTTTGCCATCACGCCGGGGCAGAAGATATTGATGGTCGAGGATGTCGTAACCACCGGCCTGTCGTCACGCCAGGCGATCGAGGCGGTGGAGGCCGAGGGCGGCATCGTGATCGGGGAGGTGGCGCTGGTCGACAGGTCGGCGGGCGAGGTCGATCTGGGCGTGCCCTTCTACCCGCTCGTGTCGATCAATTTCCCGGTCTATGACGCGGACGCCCTGCCGCCCGAACTGGAGGCCATCCCAGCGACCAAGCCCGGCAGCCGGAAGCAATAGGCCCATGCCCATGCCGCTGCGCCTCGGGGTCAATATCGACCATGTCGCGACCATCCGCAACGCGCGGGGCGGGGCGCATCCCGATCCGGTGAAAGCCGCGCTGCTGGCCGTGAAGGCGGGCGCGGACGGCATCACCGCCCATCTGCGCGAGGACCGCCGTCACATCCGCGACGAGGATATCGCCATGCTGATGGCGGCGCTGGACGTGCCGCTGAACCTGGAAATGGCAGCGACGCAGGAAATGCTGGAGATCGCGCTGCGCCACAAGCCGCACGCCGCCTGCATCGTGCCGGAAAAGCGCGAGGAACGCACGACCGAGGGCGGGCTGGATGCGGCGGGACAATATGAGGCGCTGGCGCCGATCGTCGAGAAGATGGGCGAGGCCGGTATTCGCGTGAGCCTGTTCATCGAGGCGGACGCCGCGCAGATCGACGCGGCCATTCAGCTTGGCGCGCCCGTCGTCGAGTTTCACACCGGCGCCTATGCCCATCTTGACGGCGCGGCGCGCGCGGGCGAACTGCGCCGCATCGCTGACGCCGCGGCGCTGGCCGCCAAGAACGGGATCGAGCCGCATGCCGGCCATGGCCTGACCTTCGACAATGTCGGCCCGGTCGCCGCCATCCCGCAGATCGCCGAGCTCAATATCGGCCATTTCCTGATCGGCGAGGCGATTTTCGGCGGGCTGGAAGGCAGCATCCGCGAAATGCGGCGGCAGATGGACCTGGCGCGGTGACCAGCGCATGTTGTCATTCCAGCAAAAGCAGGGATCGCAGGCCTCAAAAATTAAACCTGGAGGCACGAGACCCCAGCCTTCGCTGGGGTGACGGCCTGGGGGGGCCGTCATGATCATCGGTCTCGGCTCCGATCTCTGCAATATCGAACGGATCCAGAATTCGCTCGACCGCTTCGGGGATCGCTTCATCCAGCGCGTCTTTACGCCGGTCGAGCAGTCCAAGGCGGCGCGGCGGCCGCTGACCCGCGCGGGTACGCTGGCCAAGCGGTTCGCGGCCAAGGAAGCCTTTTCCAAGGCGGTGGGCACCGGGTTCAAGGCGGGCGTGTTCATGAAGGATATCGGCGTCGTCAACGCGCCATCCGGCGCGCCGACGCTTGCGTTGACCGGCGGCGCGCTCGCGCGGCTGGAATCGATGGTGCCGCCGGGCTATAGGCCGGTCATTCACCTGACGCTCACGGACGATCATCCATGGGCCCAGGCCTTCGTCATCATCGAGGCGCTGCCTTCGTGACCCTTCCCCCCGCCGACCGCCAAGAGACTTCGCCCATGCCGGCCATCGACACGCCCCAGGACAGCGCCACGCCCGCCGGGGAGCAGGAGAAGGACGGCGTCAACTGGTGGCATGAATTGCGCAGCATCACGCTGCTGATCCTGGCGGTGCTGGCATTTCATAGCTTCGTCGCCAAGCCTTTCTATATCCCGTCCGAATCGATGATGCCGGTGCTGCTGACCGGCGACCGTCTGGTGGTGAGCAAATTCCCCTATGGCTGGTCCTATGTCTCGCCCAGCTTCCACCCCCTGCCCTTCCTCAAAGGCCGGGTGCTGGGCCGCCTGCCCCAGCGCGGCGACATCGTCATCGTGTCGCCCCACAATCGGCGGGAGGATTATATCAAGCGGGTGATCGGCCTGCCCGGCGACATCATCGAGGTTCGGGGCGGCCAGGTGATCCTGAACGGCACGGCGGTGAAGCAGAAGGCGATGAAGCCGCTGCGCCTGCCGGTCGATGGCAACGCGCCCTGCTCGCCCGATCAGTTTCCCGGCGCGCGCGTTCGCGGCGCGGACGGTCGCGACTATTGCGAATTGCCGGTGCGGCAGGAAATCCTGCCCAATGGCAAGACCTATCTCACCATCGACATGGGGCCGAGCGCGCTCGATTGGTATGGCCCGGTGCGCGTGCCGGCCGATCATGTCTTCCTGATGGGGGACAATCGCGACAATAGCGCCGACAGCCGCGCGCCGCTGGCGGAAAATGGCCTGGGCGGGCCGGTGCCGTGGGAGGCGATCGGCGGGCGGGCCGAATTCATCACCTTCAGCCTCGACGGCAATGCCAGCTGGAATCCGATCAGCTGGTTCCATGCCTTCCGCAGCGGACGGGCGGGGAACAGCCTGCGTCCACGGAGCGTTGCTGCCCCTGATTGACGACCAGAGGGGCACAGGGTTTTGAGCGAGACGCACAGGCATGTCGAGGAACCCGGCCCCAGCGAAGTCCGCAGCCCGCTCGTCCAGCAGGAACTGAAACGCGCCGGCGTCTGGTTCGGGGTCGCGATCGCCATCGCCCTTGCCGCGTTGCTGGCCCAGCCGCTGATGCTGATCCTGGGTGCGATGGTGCTGGCCACGATGATGGACGGCGGATCGCGACTGCTGGGCCGGGTCCTGCCGATCGGCCGGGGATGGCGCCTCGCCATTGTCCTGTTGAGCGCCGTCGCCTTCCTGGCGTGGACCTTCTACCTGACGGGGTCCAGCCTGGCCGCACAGGCGCAGGCGATGCGCACCATTGTCGAGGCGCAGGTCACGCGCATCGGAGGCTGGATGCAGCAATTGGGCATCACCGCCACGCCCAGCGATTTAAAAGGCCTGGCCCAGCAGGCGATGAGTTCCATGGGGCGCGTGACGGCAGCGCTCGGCACGGCCGTCGGCGCGATCACCGGCGGCGCGATGATGCTGGTGCTGGCGATCTTCCTGGCGACCGAACCCAAACTCTATGAACGCGGCGTTGCCTGGATGCTGCCGATGGAAAAGCGCGCGCAATTCTACACCATCGCCGACAAGATGGGCTGGACATTGCGCCGGCTGATGTTCGGGCGGATCATCGGCATGTCGGTCGAAGGCGTAGGCACCTGGCTGCTGCTGTGGGTGTTCGGCGTGCCGATGGCGGGGCTGCTTGGCATCCTCACCGGGCTGCTCGCCTTCCTGCCCAATATCGGGGCGATCATATCGGGCGTGCTGATCGTGCTGGTGGGCTTTTCCGGCGGCGTGGATACCGGGCTTTATGCCGTGGGCGTCTATCTGGTCGTGCAGATTGTCGATGGCTATCTGATCGTGCCGATGGTGGCCAAGCGCGCGGTCGACCTGGCGCCGGCGCTGGTGCTGGCGGCACAGATCCTGTTCGGCGCGCTGTTCGGCATCATCGGCCTGTTCCTGGCCGACCCCATCGTCGCGATGATCAAGGTCTATCTGGAGGAACGATCCAAGGCGAACAGGCAGGATGGCGACCAAGCGTCGATCAAGCCCGCCGGCCCATGATTCCGGCATCCTGACCCAGCGGAACATACAGGCTTTCCGTCGCTTGCTTTCAGCGTAAGATAGAAGAGACTGAAAGGAGCGGATCATGAAGATGGACCTGGACAAGCAGAAGAAGCTGCATTTCGATCTCACCAATGTGGGATTGCGCGCGCAGGCGACTGCGGCGGGATTGCTTCAGCTCTGTCTCGAACTGCGCGAATCGGGCATTTTGGACGAACCGGCGATCGACCGGATCAAGAACGCCATCGCCTGCGACATCGAAGTATCCGCGCCCCGCTCCGTCGCCTGCCCCGAATATCGCCGCGATGTGCGCGAGCGGCTCGACAAGCTGTTTGCCGGACAGGCCAAGGTCGGCGATGCTGGTGCGCTTGCCTTTGGCGAGACGCCCGAAACCATCTGCGGCGACAACGGATAAGACAAAAAAGGGACCGAAAGGCGGCCCCTTTTTTCACCGACGCACTGGCTGCGCGACTTATTGCCCGGGCTGCGGCGCCGCGCCCTGTTGCTGCATCATCTGCTGCTGCAGCTGCATCAATTCCGCCTTGGACTTGAAGTCATGCAGGGTGACGTCGAAGACCAGCACCGAACCGCCGGGGATCGGGCCATTGTCTTCGGCCCCGTAACCCAGCTCCGACGGAATCCAGAGGCGATACTTGCCGCCCTTCTTCATCTTTTGCAGGCCTTCGGAGAAACCCGGCACGACGCCATCGACCGGCATCGGCGCCTGCGGATTTTCGTCGAACACCGTGCCGTCCAGCAACGCGCCCTTGTAACCAACCAGCGCGACGTCGCTGCTAGTCGGGCTGGGGCCGGTGCCTTCTTCCAGCACCTTATACTGGAGGCCCGATTCCGTTGTCACCACGCCGGCCTCATGCGCATTCTGCGCCAGGAAGGCGGCGGGCGACGGCGCCACGCCCTGCTGCCCCGCCCAGGCGAGCCCGCCGGCCGCCAGCGCGACGATGGCAACGCCGATCCAGAGCCGGGTCAGCGACCCCTTGGCGATGGGACGAAGGGGAACAGCCGTCGTGGACATGGGCCTAAGCTCGCTAAAATCAGGGCAGGAAGGTCGTACGCCAACGCGGCGGCAGCATACCGCCCGCGTCAGGACAGCGTCTTAACGGACGCCGTCGCGCTCGGCGCGCTTGCGCTCCATCTTGCGCGCGCGGCGAACGGCGGCCGCCTTTTCACGGGCGCGCTTTTCCGACGGCTTTTCATAGTGACGGCGCAGCTTCATTTCGCGATACACGCCCTCGCGCTGCAGCTTCTTCTTGAGCGCGCGAAGAGCCTGGTCGACATTATTGTCGCGAACGATGATCTGCATAAGTCCGTCAATCTCCAATCAAAAACGGGCGGGTCGCCGGGACGTTTCTGTCCTTCCCGACGGCTCGACCGAATAGCAAAGCCAGTGAGTCGTCGCAGGTCGCCCTGCGCCATGTGGGCGGCGCCCTACCAGCAGAGTCGCGCAAACTCAAGCCTAAAGGCCATGATCTCGACATTTGCGCCGGGCCAGCCGATAGTGGCGCGATAACAGACAGGAGGATCGCCCATGGCCAGCGCCGCACAACAACCCGACATGACGCCGCAGGAATGGGAGGCGCGCCAGCAGCTTGCCGCCTGCTACCGCATATTCGACCATATGGGATGGTCGGAACTGATCTACAACCATATCACGCTGCGCGTGCCAGGCGAGGATAACGCCTTTTTGATCAACCCGTTCGGCCTTGGCTATCAGGAAGTAACAGCGTCCAATCTGGTCAAGATCGACATTGAGGGCCAGGTGCTGGACGGCAGCCCCTATCCGGTGAACCGCGCCGGCTTCACTCAGCATAGCGTCTTTCACCGTCACCTGCCCGACGCGCATTGCATCATCCACACCCACACGACTGCGGGCATGGCGGTGAGCGCCTGCGCCGAGGGATTGCGGCCGATCAGCTTCTACGCCGCCGCCTTTGCGGGGCAGATCGCCTATCACGCCTTTGAAGGCGTCACGATCCGGCCGGAGGAAGGCGAGAGGCTGATCGCCAATCTGGGGGACAAGCGGGTGATGATCCTGCGCAATCATGGCACGCTGGTCATGGCAGCGAGCCTGCCCGAAGCCTTCCTCAAACATTGGTCGTTGCAGCGCGCCTGCGAGATTCAGGTCGCGGCCAGCGCGGCGGGCACGCCGGTCGACATCCCGGCGGAGGTGATCGCCGTGCATCAGCGGGACCTGGCCGGGGTGCAATTGCCGGTCGGGCCGGGGGTGCCGGATTTCCAGGCGATGGTGCGGGTGATCGACCGGATCGATTCGAGCTGGAAGCAATAGAGCCGGGGCGGGGCGGGTCAGGCCTTGCCGAACCCGCCGCCGCCGGGCGTTTCGATGACGAAGGCGTCGCCGGCGTTAAGATCGACCGCGGCGGTGCTGCCCAGTGGTTCGACCGAGCCGTCGGCGCGCTCCACCCAGTTGCGCCCCGGCGCGCCGTCCGCCCCGCCAGCAAGGCCAAAGGGCGGCACCACACGGCGGTTGGCCAGGATGCCGGCGGTCATATCCGCAAGGAAGCGGATGCGGCGCACCGCGCCATCGCCGCCACGATGCCGCCCTGCCCCGCCCGAACCTGAGCGGATCGAAAATTCCTCCAGCAGCACCGGGAAACGGGTTTCCAGGATTTCCGGATCGGTGAGGCGGCTGTTGGTCATATGCGTCTGGACCACCGCTGCGCCGTCAAAGTCCGGCCCAGCGCCCGACCCGCCGGCGATCGTTTCATAATATTGATGCCGGTCATTGCCGAAGGTGACATTGTTCATCGTTCCCTGCGCCCCGGCCATGACGCCGAGCGCGCCGAAGATCGCGTCGGTGACGACCTGGCTGGTTTCGACATTGCCCGCGACCACGGCGGCGGGATGGCGCGGATGGAGCATCGACCCTTCGGGCACGATGATAGTAATGGGTTTGAGGCAGCCGTCATTCATCGGCACCGCTTCGTCGATCAGCGTGCGCACGACATAGAGAACGGCGGCACGCACGACCGACAGGGGCGCATTGAAATTGCCGGGCAGCTGGTCGGAGGTGCCGGTGAAGTCGACGGTCGCGGCGCGGGCGGCGGCGTCGATGGTGACGGCGACCTGGACGGTTGCGCCATTGTCCATGGCATAGCTGAAGCGCCCATCGTCGAGCCGGCCGATCAGCCGGCGAACGGCCGCTTCGGCCTGATCCTGGACATGGGCCATATAGGCGGAGACGGTGTCGACGCCATATTCGTTGCTGATCCGTATCAATTCGGAAGCACCCTTGGCGCAGGCGGCGATCTGGGCCGACAGGTCGGCGATATTCTGGTCTATGTTGCGCGCAGGATGGGGGCCGGAGCCAAGCAGGTCGCGGATCGCCGCTTCCCGGAAGTCGCCACGGTCGACCACCAGCAAATTGTCGAGGATGACGCCTTCTTCCTCTACCGACCGACTGCCCGGCGGCATGGACCCGGGGGTGATGCCGCCAATGTCGGCATGATGCCCGCGCGCCGCGACGTGGAAGGCAGGCGCGTCGCGGCCTTCGACGAAAACCGGCATGATGACCGTGACGTCGGGCAGATGGGTGCCGCCGTCATAAGGCGCGTTGAGCGCATAGACATCCCCCCGCTGCATACCCCGCCCGTCGATAGGCCGTCCGTCCGCACCGGGACCGCGCCGGCGCAGGATCGCGCGGATGCTTTCGCCCATGCTGCCCAGATGCACTGGCATATGCGGCGCATTGGCGACCAGATTGCCGGCGGCATCGAACAGGGCGCAGGAAAAATCGAGCCGTTCCCGGATATTGACGGAGGAGGCGCTATGCTGAAGCGCGGCGCCCATTTCCTCGGCAATCGCCATGAATAGCCTGCCCATCACCTCCAGCCGCACGGGATCGACGCCCGCTTGCTCAATGGCCTGCGGCGATGGGCGGGACTGGTGCCGGGTCAGGATGAGGTTGCCGATCGCATCCACCCGCGCCCGCCAGCCTGGTTCCACGACAGTGGTGGACACCGGATCGATGATGAGGGCGGGACCATCGAGAACGCTGTCGCGATTGAGGCCAGCGCGATCATGCACGGGCACACAACTGCCGCTGCAATCCACCTGCGCCAGCGGCGGTGCGGCCGCATCGGGGAAGGCGACGATGTCGTCCATCGCCAACTGCGCGGAAGCGATCGCCTCGACCCGCGCCATCTCGACAAGGATTTCGCCGCGCCCGTCAAAGCCGAAGCGCGCGCGATGCTGCGCAAGGAAATCGGCGCGCATCGTCTCCAGATCGGCGCGCGGCACATCGAACAGGCTGTCGGTGCGGCCATAGCGCAGGCGCAGCAGCATTTCGGTCCGGTCCGCCTGTGGCAGGTCGGCGCGCGCATCCGCCTCCATGGCAGTGAGTGCGTCCTTAAGCTGAGGCATGGCGTCGGGCGCGAGCGGCAGGGCAAGCGTGCGTTCCCGCACTGCCCGCCGGTCGGCCAGCCCCATGCCATAGGCCGACAGCACGCCGCCCAACGGATGGATCATGACCCGGTCCATGCCGAGGGCGTCGGCCACGAGGCAGGCATGTTGCCCGCCAGCGCCACCAAAGCTGACCAGGGTATAGCGCGCCACATCATGGCCGCGCGCGACCGAGATGCGCTTGATGGCGTTGGCCATATTGGCGACGGCGACGGCGATAAAGCCCTCCGCCGCTTCACGCGGAGTCATGGCACGGCCCGTTTCTGCCTCGACCTGTTCGCAAAGGGTAGCGAAGCGCCGCTCGACCACGTCGCGATCGAGCGGCTGGTCGCCATTGGGTCCGAACAGGCTAGGAAAGAAGTCAGGCTGGATCTTCCCCAGCAGGACGTTGCAATCGGTGATGGTGAGCGGCCCGCCACGCCGGTAGCAGGCCGGCCCGGGCACCGCGCCCGCGCTTTCCGGCCCGACGCGAAAACGCCCGTCGACAAAGGTGCAGAGCGAACCGCCGCCCGCCGCGATCGTGTCGATCCGCATCATCGGCGCGCGCAGGCGGACGCCGGCCACCCGCGCCTCATTGTCCCGTTCATAGCTGCCGGCATAATGGGAGACATCAGTCGACGTACCGCCCATGTCGAAACCGATGACCTCGCGGAAACCCGCCTGCTCGGCCGTGCGCGCCAGGCCGACGATGCCGCCCGCCGGTCCCGACAGGACGGCGTCCTTCCCCCGGAACAGCGATCCGGGGGTCAGGCCGCCATTGGATTGCATGAACAGCATGTCGGCTTGCCCACCAAGCGCCTTATGCAACCCCTCCACATAATCGCGCAGCACGGGCGAGAGATAGGCGTCGGCCAGCGTGGTGTCGCCCCGGCCCACCAGTTTGATGAGCGGCGTGACATCGTGGCTGGCGCTGATCTGGGTAAAGCCGATATCGGCGGCGATTTGCGCCAGTCGTTGTTCATGCGCGGGGTAGCGATAGCCATGCATCAGCAGGATCGCGACGGCGCGCAATCCCTGGTCATAGGCCGCCTCCAGCGCGGCACGCGCGGCCGCTTCGTCCAGCGCCACGCGCACTTCGCCGCCGGCACTCATTCGTTCGTCGATCTCGATGACATCGTGATGCAGGGGATCGGGCAAGCGGATATGGCGCGCGAACAGGTCCGGGCGTTCCTGCGTGCCGATGCGGATGGCGTCGCGAAAGCCGCGCGTGACAGCAAGCAGGACAGGTTCGCCCTTGCGCTCCAGCAGGGCATTGGTCGCGATGGTCGTGCCGATGCGCAGCGAACAGGGCGGAATCGGGCCGTCGCCCGCGCCCGTCAGCCGGCGGACCGCTTCGACGGCGGCATCGGCATAGCGTTCGGGATCGCTAGAAAGCAGCTTTGTCGTGTGCAACCGCCCCTCAGGGTCGCGCGCTACTACATCGGTAAAAGTGCCGCCGCGGTCGATCCAGAAATGCCAGGTCATGGCGGGGTGATGGCCGCACGCGCCGGATATGGCAAGGTCGATGGCGATGGGCGTGTATGCGGACAAAATAGCTGTTGCGCAGATCAAATTATATCCATTATTCTGGATATATGGATACGGAATCGGCCATATCCGCGCTGGGGGCGCTTGCTCAGGGGACGCGCCTTGATGCGTTCCGGCTGCTGGTGCGTCATGAGCCAGCGGGCATGGCGGCGGGCGACATCGCGCGGCAACTGGATGTGCCGCAAAATAGTCTGTCCTCGCACCTGGGGATTCTGGCGCGGGCCGGGTTGGTTCGCGCGGAGCGCCACAGCCGCTTCATCATCTATCGCGCCGATCTGGACCGGATGCGCGCGCTTGCTCTGTTCCTTCTCCAGGATTGCTGCGCCGGACGCACCGAGCTTTGCGCGCCGCTGATCGCTGAACTTACCCCCCAGTGCTGAGAGGCTGCGCCGTGGCTGTCGACATCATCATCTATCATAATCCGGCATGCGGCACGTCACGCAATGCGCTGGCCATGATCCGCAACGCTGGCATCGAGCCGCATGTGATCGAGTATCTGAAGACGCCGCCTTCCCGCGCCCTGCTGGTCAATCTCATCGCCCGCGCCGGCATGACCGCGCGCGACCTGTTGCGTCAGAAGGATACGCCCTATGCCGCCCTGGGCCTGGACGACGCGACGCTGTCCGACGATGCGCTGGTCGACGCGATGATGGCGCATCCGATCCTGATCAACCGGCCTCTGGTCGTGTCGCCGCTGGGCGTGAAGCTGTGCCGTCCGTCCGAGGCGGTGCTGGACCTGTTGCCCACCAGACAGCGCAGCGCCTTTGCCAAGGAAGATGGCGAGCCGGTCGTGGACGCCGATGGCCAGCGTGTCGCCTGATGCTGCCGGCCTTATTGATCTTCATCGCCACGATCGCGCTCGTCATCTGGCAGCCCAGGGGCCTGGGCATCGGATGGAGCGCCATGGGCGGGGCGATCGTCGCCTTGCTGGCTGGCGTCATATCGCTGGCCGACGTGCCCGTGGTCTGGAACATCGTGTGGAACGCGACCGGCGCGTTCGTGGCGATCATCATCATCAGCCTGTTGCTGGATGAAGCCGGATTCTTCGAATGGGCGGCGCTGCATGTCGCGCGGCTGGGCAAGGGCAATGGCCATGCGCTGTTCGTCCTGGTCGTGCTGCTGGGCGCGGCGGTATCGGCGCTGTTCGCCAATGACGGCGCGGCGCTCATCCTGACCCCCATCGTCATCGCGATGCTGCGGGCGATGGGTTATGGCGACAAGGCGATGCTGGCGTTCGTGATGGCGGCGGGCTTCATCGCCGACACCGCCAGCCTGCCGCTTGTCGTAGCGAATCTGGTCAATATCGTTTCGGCCGACTTCTTCGGCCTTGGCTTTGCGGACTATGCCGGCATCATGGTGCCGGTGAACCTGGCGGCCGTCGCCGCCACATTGGGCGCGCTGATGCTCTTTTACCGGCGCGACATACCGGCGGCCTATGATGTGACGGCCTTGCGCATGCCGGGCGAGGCGATCCGGGACATGGCGACTTTCCGCGCGGGCTGGGTCGTCCTTGCACTGCTGCTTGTGGGCTTTTTCCTGCTTGAGCCGCGCGGCGTGCCGGTGAGCGTGGTGGCCGGCGCCGGGGCCGCCCTGCTGATGGCCATCGCCGCACGGGGGCATGTCATCGCGACCCGGGCCGTATTGCGCGGCGCGCCCTGGCAGGTCGTCATCTTCTCGCTCGGCATGTATCTGGTGGTTTACGGCCTGCGCAATGCAGGGCTGACCGATCATCTTGCGGCGCTGATCAGCCAGATGGCGCAAGGCGGGATATGGGGCGCGGCGATCGGGACGGGCGTGCTCGCCGCCCTCCTCTCCTCGATCATGAACAACCTGCCGACCGTCCTGGTAGGCGCATTGTCGATCGGCGCGACGGATGCCACGGGCGCGGTCAGGGAGGCGATGATCTATGCCAATGTCATCGGCTGCGACCTTGGTCCCAAGATCACGCCGATCGGATCGCTGGCGACCTTATTATGGCTGCATGTCCTCGGCCAGAAGGGCATCAGGATCGGCTGGGGCTATTATTTTCGGGTCGGCTTTTGCCTCACCATTCCCATCCTGATCGTCACCCTGGCGGCGCTGGCGCTGCGGATTGGGATGGGTTGATGCCGCCATTCACGTAAACGGGCGGGGCAGACCCTGGTCCACCCCGCCCGCTCGAGCACTGAAGCTCAGTCAAAACGCGTCAGAACTTCGCGACGACACCCGCCATCGGACGGATCGAGCGGAAATTGCCGAGCGTGTCGGCCTGAACGCGCAGACGGATGTTGCTGCTCTGGGCCGATCCGCCCATGTCCGCGGGCGACAGTTCGACGCCGGCGCCATAGGTGGTGCCGTGGAAGTCCGGGCTGTCCGGGCCGAGCGCGTCAAAATTGACCCACTTATACCCGACCTTGCCGAAGATCAGGCTGTCCTTGCCCGCCTTGACCCCGGCGCGGCCAGCCACGCCATATTCCCAATCAATGTCGCCGGAGACGCCCTTGGAAGCCGTGCCTTCGACGCCGACCACAAGCGGTCCTGCGACATTGTAGTTCACGCCAGCGACGCCTTCGACCATGCGGCCCTTGTAACCGACGGGCGGGATGCCTTCCTTGCCGGTTTCGCTGTCGAAATTATGCACGCCGCCCATCACGCCGACATAAGGTTCCAGGCGGCGGGTGGCGCCTGCGTCGTCGGCCTGGCCGCTCTGGGCCATAGCGGCGGCGGGGATCAGGGACGCGGCAGCGGCTGCCGAAATAAGCAGTGTCTTCATGGGTGTGACCCTTTGATCTGTTGTTGGATGCTTGCGGCGGTTTGGACCCGCCGGGCCGCTTCCTGGGTGCTTCAAGCGACCGGAGCGGCAGGGATCATAATGACCATGATGGCGGGAAGGTTTCCCGGCGGAATGACGAAAAGGCGGAAAACTGCCAGATTGTGGCACCGACAACACGGTTTCTGTCGTGCACATGAACGAGGCGGAAGATTTCTGAACGGCGGATAAATCAAATTCGTGCGGCAGAACGGTCATTCACAACCAATTCAAACTCCACGCGTTACCCCTGTCAGCAAGAAGATAAGGAGACAGGCGATGACTGGACCTGCACGAAGGTTTCTGGCCGCCCTCGGCTTGATTGGCGCGATGACATTGGGCGGATGCGCCTATGACGATGGCTATGGCTATGGCGGAGTGGGCGTCGGCACCGGCTATTATGGCGGGGGCTATTATGACCCCTATTACAGCCCCGGCTATTATGGCGGCGGCTATGGCTGGTATAATGACTTCTATTATCCGGGCACCGGATATTATGTCTATGACCGCGGCGGACGGCGGCACCGCTGGACCGACAGCCAGCGGCGCTATTGGCAGGCGCGGCGGAATGACCGGCGCGATGACCGGTGGCGAGACAGGGATCGCGACGGTCGACCCGGATGGCGTGGCGATCGCGATGGTCGGCCCGGCAACTGGCAGCGACCCGACCGTGATGGCCGCCCCGATCGCGATGGCCGGCCGGGCAATTATGTCCGACCGCGCCCTGGCGGTAATGACGGCCGCGGGGACGGACGTGGACGTTGGAATGGCGGGCGCGGACGCGATGGCGCGAATGCGGTCCGCCCATCGCCCCAGCCCCGCCCCCAGGCAAGTCAGCCCCGCCCTCAGCGCAGCATGAGCGCACGACCCTCGCCAGGATCACGCATGTCGCGACCAATGCGGTCGGGCGGTGGTCGTGAGCCGGCAAATCGGGTCCGCCCGAACTGATGCGGGGAGCGATCAGGACAAGCGCGCTGGCCACCCTCCTGCTCGTCGCAGCCTGCGATGGGCGGGAGGAGAGCGCAATCGACAATCTGGCCAATGGCGCAAACCAGGCGCAGGTGGAAAATAATGTACGGGCCGAAGCGATGGCGCTGATGGAGCCGCTCGCACCGCCCGAACCGGGGACGCCGGGCGGCCTGCCGGTCGACCCTGCACCGATCGAGGAGGGGTCGATCGACCCGGACAGCGCGCAGGGCGCGGCGCAGGTGGTGCAGGGCTATTACGGCCTGCTGGAGGAAAAGCGTTTCGAGGACGCACAGGATATGTGGAATCCGGCGACCGCGATCGGCGCGCAGGATGACGCGCATTTTGCCGCGCGATTCCGGGGTTTCAGCGAAATCCATGCCAATGTCGGTGCGCCATCGGAACCCGAAGGGGCGGCCGGTTCGCTTTATGTGACAGTGCCGGTGCAGGTCTATGGCCGCATCGCCGCCAACGGAAAGCCTTGGTATGCGTTGCGGCAGGTGACGCTGCGCCGCGTCAATGATGTGCCGGGATCTACGGAAGAGCAGCGCCGCTGGCATATCCAGTCGATCGGCGCCTATGTCCCGGAGGAGGCGGAAGTTGCGTCCAGCGCGAGCGCGCCGATTTCCATCACCGATGGCATGGCGCGCAGGAAGCAGGCAGAACAGAAATGACGGTGGCGGGGCGATGGCCGGGATGACCCGCCATCGCCCCCATCAACAATCAGGCCACGGTCGCCTTGACGATCTTGCCCGGCGTGCGCGGCGGCTCGCCCTTGGGCAGCGCGTCGACATGCTCCATGCCCGACGTCACTTCGCCCCAGACGGTATATTGCCCGTCGAGGAAGGTGGCATCGTCAAAGCAGATGAAGAACTGGCTGTTGGCGCTGTTGGGATTGGACGCGCGCGCCATAGAGCAGACGCCGCGCACATGCGGCTGACGGCTGAATTCAGCCTTGAGGTCGGGCTTGTCGGGATGGCCGCCCATGCCCGTGCCGGTCGGATCGCCGCCCTGCGCCATGAAACCGGGGATGACCCGGTGGAAGACGACGCCGTCGTAAAAGCCTTCCTTGGTATTTTCCACGATGCGCGCGACATGGCCGGGCGCAAGGTCGGGGCGCAGCTTGATGACGACATCGCCGCCGCTGTCGAGGGTGAGGGTAAGCGTATCGTCGGCCATGAAAAATCCTCTCTTGCCGGGGACGTGGGGATGGAGCCCATATAAAGGCTAAAGACCGGGATGGAAGCGCTGTCTCCTTATTGCATTTCCGGTGGGCATGGGCGAAAGCGACGATATGTTACAGGAACCGGACAGTAGGGGGCGCCATGAGCGAGCGCGGCGATATGGCCGAACCCCTGGTGCATGGGGATGATTTCGAAGATCCGGTGATCGAGGCGGCGGAGGCCAGCCACGATGAGGATGACCGGCTGAAGCCCGAATATCTGACGGCCGTGCTGGACGCGGTCGAGGATGGCGACAGCGAAAAGGCGCGCGACCTGGTGTCGCCGCTGCACCCGGCCGACATTGCCGACCTGCTGGAACTGGCCCCGTCCGAACGGCGCGCCGATATTGCCGCGGCGCTGGGCGACCTGGTCGGCGCGGAAGTCCTCTCCGAACTCAATGACTATGTGCGCGACGACCTGATCGGCGCACTGGCGCCCGAACAGGTTGCGGAATTCGCGTCCGAACTGGATACCGACGACGCGGTCGCGATCATCGAGGATCTGGAGGAAGCCGACCAGCAGGCCGTGCTGGAGGCGATGGAGCCGGAAGATCGCGCCGCGATCGAAAGCGCGCTGGCGCACCCGGAGGAATCCGCCGGCCGCCTGATGCAGCGCGACCTGGTCGCGGTGCCCGAGCATATGACGGTCGGCCAGGTGATCGACTATCTGCGCGACAGCGGCGATTTGACGCGGGATTTCTGGGAGATCTTCGTCGTCGATGAAGGCCATCGGCCGATCGGCACCTGCCAGCTCAGCTGGATCCTGACCTGCCCGCGCGGCGTGCCCATGAGCGACCTCATGAAGCGCGAGCAGACGCTGATTCCGGTCGACATGGATCAGGAGGAAGTGGCGCTGCGCTTCCAGAAATATGCGCTGATCTCGGCCGCCGTCGTCGACGGGTCGGGCCGGCTGGTGGGCATGATCACGGTGGACGATATCGTCCACATCATCAGCCAGGAAGCGGGCGAGGATATATTGCGCCTGTCGGGCGCGGGCGAAGGCGACATCAACGAACCGGTGCTCGACAGCTATCGCGCACGAGTCCGCTGGCTGCTCACAAATTTGCTGACGGCCCTGGTCGCATCCACCATCATCGGCATTTTCGAAGGGACGATCCAGCAGATGGTCGCGCTGGCGACGCTGATGCCGATCGTCGCGGGAGTGGGCGGCAATGCCGGCAGCCAGACGATGGCCGTCACCGTGCGCGCGCTCGCTACCAACCAGATTACCGGGTCCAACGCCCGGCGCACCATCTTGCGGGAAATCCGCGTCGCGGTGCTCAATGGCGCGACCGTCGCCATCGTGCTGGGGATCGGCGTCTCGCTGGTGTTCCAGAATATGGCGCTGGGCGGCGTCATCGCGGCCGCCATGGTCACGAACATCATCACGGCGGGCCTGGCCGGCGCATCGGTCCCGCTGGCCTTTGACCGGATGAACCTGGACCCGGCGGTGGCATCCTCCATCTTCGTGACGATGATCACGGATTCGATGGGGTTCTTCGCTTTCCTGGGGTTGGCGACCGCGGCGGGATTGACCGGCTGATCCGAGCGCCCATGTAAGGCCGTAATGCCACTGCATATGACCAAGATCGCCTTCCGCAGCGAAGGCCCCGCGTCGCTGCGCGCCTGGCTGGAAAGCCAGGCCGGATCGGGCGAGGCGCGGATCACCACCCGCTATCTGCCCAAGCGCGTCGAGGAGATGGTGGGCGGATCGCTGTACTGGATTCACGCCCACACCATCATCGGCCGCAGCCCGCTGCTGGGTTTCGAGGAAACGGGCCAGGGGCGATATTGGGTGCGGCTGGCCCCCCGGCTCATCCCCGTGCGCACCAGCCCCAAGCGGGCGCATCAGGGCTGGCGCTATCTGGAGGACAAGGATGCGCCGCCGGACCTGGGCAGTGGCGAAGCGGATGATCTGGAGGCGATGCCGCCCGCTATGCTCGGCGAACTGACGCGGTTAGGGCTGGTCTAGCGGCAGACGATCAGAGCGGCAGCAAAGCGGCGACGATCCAGCGTTCCTCGGCGCGCAGGACGCCCCAGGCGCGCGCGGCGGCGCGGCTGTCCATCGCCTCGACGCCGATGCCCCGTGCTTCCAGCGCGCGCACGAAGGGCCGGGGCGGCTGTCGCAGGCCCGCGCCAGTGCCGAGCAGCAGAAATTCGGGCGCGGGATCGAGGGCGAACAGATCGCCAAATTGCGCGACGTCCAGCGCGTCGACCAACGGCGCATCGGTCCAGGCCATGGCGCGCAGCGGGCTCAGAAACAGACCGTCGGGAAACACATCATCGCGCACGCGAAAGCCGCGCCCCTGAAAGCCGGTGACGATCGGCCCCTGTCCGCTGTCGTCGCGGCGCAGCCTGATGCCCGAATCGGTCAGGGTCGCGCCCCGTCATCGCGCGGCCCGACACGCTCCGCCTGCGCGGCGATGCCAGCCTTGGACGCTTTTTTCTCCGACGCCTGCGGGGTGAGGCCGAGCGAGATGAGCAGCGACGACGACACATAGATGGACGAATAGGTCCCCACGATCACGCCCAGCATCATCGCGGCGGTGAAGCCGCGCAGCACATGACCGCCAAACAGCAACAGCGACCCCAGCGCCAGCAGGATGGTCAGCGACGTCATCACGGTGCGCGGCAGCGTCTCATTGACCGACAGGTCGATGAGCGCCTTCATGTCCATCTTGCGATATTTGCGCATATTTTCGCGAATACGGTCGTCGATCACCATCTTGTCGTTGATCGAATAGCCCACGATCGTCAGCACGGCCGCGACGATGTTGAGGTCGAATTCCAGCTGGGTGATGGCGAAGAAGCCGAGCGTCATCAGCACGTCGTGCATGATCGCGACAAAGGTCGAGACGCCGAATTGCCATTCGTAGCGCAGCCAGGAAAAGATCGCGATGCCGACCACGGCCAGCACCACCGCCAATATGCCGTTCTGGATCAGCTCGCCCGACACCTTGCCCGACACCGTATCGTAGCGGGAAAAGGTGACGCCGGGGAATTGCGCCGTCATCGCGTTGCGGGTCTTTTCCACCACCGCATTGGCCGCGCCCGCGCCGCCCTGTTCAGGCAAGGGCAGGCGGATCTGCACCGTCTTGGGATCGCCAAATTGCTGGAGCGAACTTTCGCCCACGCCCAGGCGGCCGATGGTGGCGCGCACCTTGTCGGTTTCGACCGCTTGCGGGAATTTCGCCTCGATCATCAGGCCACCGACGAAATCGACGCCGAGGTTGAGGCCCCTGTGGGCCACGGCGCCGATCGCCAGCACCGTCAGCAACGCGGTGAGCGCGAACGCCCATTTCCGCATCGCGACGAAGCCGATATTGGTGTTGTCCGGGACAAGCTTGAGCAATTTCATGGCTTAAAACCTAATGCCGTTCGGGCTGAACCTGTCGAGGCCCAGTCCTTCTTGAAGACCAGTTCCCTTCCGAAGAAAGAACAGCCCTTCGACAAGCTCAGGGCGAACGGAAATGCGGCGCGCGCGCATCAGATCGTGATTTCGGTCGGGCGCTTGGCGCGGACCCAGCGCGACGCCAGCAGGCGCGTGAAGGTGACGGCCGTGAACACGCTGGTGGCGATACCGATCAGCAGCACAATGGCGAAGCCCTTGACCGGCCCGGAGCCGAGCGCGAGCATGATGCCGCCCGCGATCGCATGGGTGACGTTCGCTTCGAAAATGGTGCGGCTGGCTTCCTTATAGCCATGTTCGATCGCCTGCACCACGTTGCGGCCGCGCCTGCGTTCTTCACGAATGCGTTCATAGATAAGGACGTTGGCGTCGACCGCGGTGCCGATGGTCAGCACGAAGCCGGCGATGCCCGGCAGGGTCAAGGTCGCGCCCAAAATCCCCATGACGCCGAGGATCACCAGCACGTTGATGGTGACGGCGATGTTCGCATAGACGCCAAAGCGTCCATAGCTCACGAACATGAACGCGGCGACCGCGACCACGGCGATGACCGACGCGATGAGGCCGGCGCGGATCGAGTCAGCGCCCAGGCCCGGCCCGACCGTACGTTCCTCCACGACGGTGAGCGCGACCGGCAGCTTGCCCGATCGCAGCGCGATCGCCAGCTGGTTGGCGCTTTCCACGGTGAAGCTGCCGCTGATCTGCGCGCTGCCGCCCAGGATCGGTTCGTTGATATTGGGGGCGGACAAGACCCGGCCGTCCAGAATGATGGCGAAGGGCCGATTGACATTCTGCGACGTCACCTGCCCGAACTTGCGGCCGCCAGAGCCATTGAAGCGGATGTTGACGATCGCCTGGTTATTCTGGTCATAGCCCTGCGTGGCGTCGGTCAAGTCCTCGCCCGACACCATCACCTGCCGCTTGACCGCGATCACGGGGACGCCGGACGGATTGTCAGGATAGGGCAGGACTTCGCTGCCCACCGGCGCGCGGCCCTGGGCGACTTCGGCGGGATTGGCGGTCGTGTCGACCAGCTTGAATTCGAGCTTTGCGGTCTGGCCCAGCAGGTCCTTGAGCGCCTTGGGATTTTGCAGGCCCGGCACCTGAACGACGATGCGGTTGTCGCCCTGCTGCTGAATCGTGGGTTCGCGCGTGCCCATTTCGTCGATGCGCTTGCGGATCACTTCGGTCGCGACTTCCATCGCGCTCTTGACCGCATTGTCGATGCCCGCTTCGGTCGGCGTGATGACGATGGTTGAGCTGTTCACCACCTCGACATTGAAGTCGCGCTGCCCGGTGAGGCCCGCGCCTTGCGTGAGCGGACGAATGCGCTCGACCGCGGCGTCGACCTGGGCCGGATTGCGCACCATGAAGCTCAACTTGCCGTCGCGGCTGGAAATATCACCGATCGCGATGCGCGGGTCGCCGCGGCGCAATTCGGTGCGGACCTGCTCCTCCATATTGACCAGCCGCTGCCTGGCCACGTCCTGGGTCGAAGCTTCGAGCAGCAAATGACTGCCGCCGGCCAGGTCGAGGCCCAGATTGACGCGCGTCTGCATGAAGCCGGGCAGCCTGGCGACGGCGGCATCGGGCAAGAAGCTCGGCACGGCGCACAGCACGCCGATCAGGAGCGGCAGGAGGATCGCGGCGATCGCCCAGCGCGAAAAGTTCAGCATGACGCCGCTCAGTCGTTCGCGGGCTTGGCGGTCATCGGGTCGATGACGTCGGTCAGCGTCGCCTTGATCGCCTTGACCTTCATGCCCGGCGCCAGTTCGACATCGGCATAGATGTCATCGACGCGCACCACCTTGCCCACCAGACCACCGCCGGTGACGACCTGATCGCCTTTCTTCACCGCGTCGATCTTGGCCTTGTGCGCCTTCATCTTCTTTTGCTGCGGACGGATGAGCAGGAAATAGAAGACGACGAAGATCAGGACCAGCGGCGCCATCTGCACCAGGATACCGGCGCCGGAGGCTTGCCCGCCCTCGGTCTGGGCAAAGGCTGGGGTAATGAACATGGGTGGGACTGCCTTGTTGTCTGTCGGTCGCGGGCGGCCATTGGAGCACCCACGGATCAAGGGCGGGCGGCTAACACAGACAGGGGGGCGGAGGCAATATGATAAGGGCGCGCGGCGAGACGCGCGCGCCATTGCGATTGAGCCCTTGCATCACAGCGATCATGGCTCTATTGGGCGCCCTCCGGTCGGGACGTAGCGCAGCCTGGTAGCGCATCACACTGGGGGTGTGGGGGTCGGAGGTTCGAATCCTCTCGTCCCGACCAAAATCATTTTTCTTAAGCCAGCAGTTCCCTGCCGCATAGTGCGGGTGGCGCCTGGCGCCTGTTGCCTGCGGCGATCGCGGTTCGCCACGCGTCCGGTCCGCCGCCATTTTTTACCAAGCGAATATACCGGCCATAGCGTTGCTATGCTGCGCGCGGTGTTGGCGATCAATCGCGAACGCCACACGGAAAATTGTTTGTCGCGGGCGGTGAAACTGATGGACGACGGCGGCGTTTGTCACGATATTGTCATCTTTCGCCCAGTCGCTTTTGGAATCATCGTCCCGTGCCGCCTTACGTCCATGCCGTCAGCAATTTCTGGAAGGACCGCCTGGCGGACGGGCCGCGTCCGGCCGAATTGCCCTCGCTCAACCATCTGCTCGGAAACTTGTCGCTGCCGTTCGACCTTGCGCGCACACGGGCGCAGGCCGCCGCGCTGGCGGATCAGGTCAAGGGCGACGGACGGCCTGTGCTGCTGATCCCCGGCCTCATGGCGTCGGAGCGGCGGATGGAATGGCTGCGCACTATTCTGACCGCTGGTGGATATGAGGCGCATGACTGGGGCATGGGCCGTAATATGGGTCCGCGCCCCGACAGCTTGGAGCAGATCGACCGGCGCGTGGATGCGATCCGCCGGGAAAGCGGCGCGCCGGTGACGCTGGTGGGGTGGAGCCTGGGCGGTCTATATGCGCGGGAATATGCCAAGTTCGCGCGAAACAAGGTCGGCGGTGTGGTGACGATGGGTACGCCTTTTTCCGGCGATCCGCGTGCCAATCACGCCTGGCGGCTCTACCAGCTGGTATCGGGCGTCCCCGTCGATCGTCCGCCCTTCCCCTGTACGCGCGAGGAGAAGCCACCCGTGCCCACGATCGCGCTATGGTCGCGTCGGGATGGCGTGATCCTGCCGGAGTGCGCCAAGGGGCGCGCTGGCGAGCGGGACGCCGCGATCGAGGTCGATTGCACCCATATGGGCTTTGCTGCCGCGCCCGAAGGCATCGTGGCGGTCGCCAAGGCGCTGGAGACGATACGCGGCTGAAGGCCCGCTGGCAGCCCTTCTGCCGTCAATTCGCCAACCGCGCCAATGCCTGATCTTTGCCAAGCAGCGGCAATAGCTGCGCCATATCGGGGCCATGGTCAAGGCCCGTCAGCGCGCGCCGGAGCGGCAGGAAGAGCGTCTTCCCCTTCCGGCCCGTCTCGTCCTTGAGCGCGCCGGTCAGCGTGCGCCAGATATCCGCATCAAAGGCAGCGTCGGACAGGATGCGATGCGCCATGGCGAGGAAGTCCCGATCCTCCTCCGCCACCGCGGGGGCTGCAATCGGGCCGGTGACGATCCGCCACCAGTCAGCCGCGCCGGAAAGCGTTTCCAGATTGGGCCGGATCGCCTCCCACGCCGCCGCGTTCATGCCGGTGGGAAGGCGATCAGCGACGGCTTCATAGGGAAGCAAGTGAACGATCTTCTGGTTGAGCGCGGCCAGCTCCCCCTCGTCGAAGCGCGCGGGTGCGCGGCCGAAATGGGCGAAATCGAAACTGTCGATCAGCGGCTGCCTATCGACGAAAGGTTCAATAGGCTGCGAGGATCCGAGCCGCGCCAGCAGCGAGGCGATGGCGGATGCTTCCAAACCCGCCTCACGAAAATGGGCGACGCCGAGCGAGCCGAGGCGCTTCGACAGCTTGCCTTCGCTGCCGGTCAGCAATGCTTCGTGGGCGAAGTGCGGCAGCGGCGCGCCCAATGCGTCAAACATCTGTATCTGGGTCGCGGTGTTGGACACATGATCTTCGCCGCGCAGGACGTGCGTGACGCCCATGTCGATATCGTCGATCACGGACGGCAGCATGTAGAGCCAGGACCCGTCGGCGCGGCGGATCACCGGGTCGGACAGGAGTTTGGGGTCGAACCGCTGTTCGCCCCGGATAAGGTCGGTCCAGACGATGGGCCGGTCATGGTCCAGCCTGAAGCGCCAGTGCGGCGCGCGCCCTTCGGCTTCATAAGCCGCGATCTGATCGGGAGTCAGCGCCAGCGCGGCGCGATCATAGACGGGCGGCAGGCCGCGCCCCAACAATATCTTGCGGCGCAGGTCCAGTTCCTGGCTGGTTTCATATGCCGGGTAGACGCGGCCGGCGGCCTTTAGCGCCTCGAAGCGATCTTCATAGAGGGCAAAACGGTCCGACTGCTTTTCTTCACCGTCCCAATGGAGGCCAAGCCACTCAAGATCGGCCCTGATCGCATCGGCATATTCGGGGCGCGAGCGTTCCAGATCAGTGTCGTCGAGACGCAGCAGGAAGCGGCCGCCGGACTTGCGTGCCCACAGCCAGTTGTGGAGCGCCGCGCGGATATTGCCGACATGAAGATGGCCAGTGGGCGAGGGCGCAAAACGGGTGATGACGGTCATGGGATTGTCTGGCGCTCTTAGATGGTGCGAAACGCATTGGTGATGGGATAGCGGCGGTCGCGGCCGAAGTTGCGGATGCCCAGCTTCACGCCCGGCGGGGCCTGGCGACGCTTATATTCAGCGACGTAGAGCAGGCGCTCGATCCGGGCGACCGTCTCTTTTTCAAAACCGCGCGCGACCAGATCATCGACCGACAATTCCTCCTCGACCAGGCCATAGAGAATGGGGTCAAGTATCTCATAGGGCGGCAGGCTGTCGTCATCACGCTGATCGGCGCGCAGCTCGGCGCTGGGCGGCTTGGTGATGACACGCTCGGGCATGACCGGGCCTGCCGGTCCCATGCCCGCCCCAAGCGAGGGGACATGGGCATTGCGCCAACGGCTAAGGTCAAACACCGTCGTCTTGTAGGCGTCCTTCAACACCGAATAGCCGCCGGCCATGTCGCCATAGATGGTGGCATAGCCGACCGACATTTCGCTCTTGTTGCCGGTGGTGAGCAGCATGTGCCCGAACTTGTTGGACAGGCCCATGAGCGTCACGCCGCGAATGCGGGACTGGAGATTTTCTTCGGTGAGGTCGGGCGCGCGCCCGTCGAAGACCGGACCCAGCATGGCATCGAACGCCCCGACCGCCGGCGCGATCGGGATGATGTCGTAGCGCACGCCCAGCAGGCGCGCGCATTCGACCGCATCGTCCAGACTGTCCTGACTGGTGAAGCGCGAAGGCATCATCACGCACCAGACGCGGTCCGCGCCCAGGGCATCGACCGCGACGGCGGCAGACAGGGCGGAGTCGATGCCGCCCGACAGGCCCAGCACCACGCCGGGAAAACGGTTGCGGTTCACATAGTCGCGCAGCCCCAGCACCATGGCATTATAGATATCGGCCGGGCGCGGATCGAGTTCATGCCGGTCGCCGGGCAGGCAGACCCACTGCCCGTCCCATTTTTCCCATTGCGTCAGGACCAGCGTCTCTTCCCAGTCGGGAAGCTGCTGCGCAACGGACAGATCGGCATTCATGACGAAGGATGCGCCATCGAACACCAGTTCATCCTGCCCGCCGACCCGGTTGAGATAGGCAAGCGGCAGGCCGGTTTCGCGCACGCGCGTGCCGGCAACCGCGTTCAGCCGGCGATCGTCCTTGTCCACTTCGAACGGGCTGCCATTGGGGCTGATCAGGATTTTCGCGCCTTGCGCCTTCAGATGCGCGGTGACGAAGGGGAACCAGATATCCTCGCAGATCGGCACGCCGAACTTCACCCCGCGAAAATCAATCGGCGCGGGGAGCGGCCCGGGCGCGAACAGCCGCTTTTCATCGAACGTGCCGTAATTGGGCAATTCGCGCTTGGCGCGCACCGTGGTGACGGCGCCATTATCGAGCAAGGCGACGACGTTGAACAGCACGCCCTGCGCCGCGACCACCGTGCCCACCAGCATGGCCGGGCCGCCATCGGCGGTTTCCTGGGCCAAGCGGTCGAGCTGATAATCGGCCTGCGTCACCAGAGCGGGTTTCAGCACCAGATCCTCTGGCGGATAACCGATCAGCTGCAATTCGGGAAAGACGATCAGGTCAGCGCCCTGCGCCCGCGCGCGCCATTCCAGCATGGCGTCGGCATTGGCCTTGAGGTCGCCCATGGACTGGGTCATCTGCGCGAGCGCGATCACGAGTTTGTCGGTCATGGCGCGCGCCCTAGTGCATTTTGGCCTAAGGCGCAAAAGCGCCTTTCCACCATGGGCTCCCCCCGCTAAAGGGGCCGCGTCTCGCGCAGCGTCATCAATTCGTCACGTCACCTAAGCCTGGGGGTTTTGGCCATGAAGCTCATGACCGGCAATTCCAACAAGCCGCTTGCGGCCGCCATCGCCGATTATATTGAAATCCCCCTGACGGACGCCAGCGTTCGCCGCTTCGCCGATGAAGAGGTGTTCGTCGAAATCCACGAAAACGTGCGCGGCGAGGACGTGTTCGTCATCCAGTCGACGGCCTATCCGACCAACGACAATCTGATGGAATTGCTGATCATGATCGATGCGCTGAAACGCGCGTCGGCCAAGCGTATCACGGCGGTGCTCCCCTATTTCGGTTATGCGCGGCAGGATCGCAAGCCCGGGCCCCGGACCCCGATCAGCGCCAAGCTGGTCGCCAACCTTATCACCACGGCGGGCGCCGATCGCGTGCTGTCGGTCGACCTGCACGCCGGGCAGATCCAAGGGTTCTTCGACATCCCCACCGACAATCTGTTCGGCGCGCCGGTCATGTCGGCGGACATCCAGGCCCGGTTCGGCGATCGCAACATCACGGTCGTATCGCCTGACGTCGGCGGTGTGGTGCGTGCGCGCGCGCTGGCCAAGCGGCTGGACAATGCGCCGCTGGCAATCGTCGACAAGCGTCGCGAACGCGCGGGCGAATCGGAAGTCATGAACATCATCGGCGACGTGAAAGGCCGCTTCTGCATCCTGATCGACGATATCGTCGATTCGGCCGGCACGCTGTGCAATGCCGCCGCGGCGCTCAAGGCCGAGGGCGCGGAAGACGTCATCGCCTATGTCAGCCATGGCGTCTTGTCGGGCGGCGCGGTCGCGCGGGTCGAAGCGTCGGAACTGCTGGAACTGGTCATCACCGATTCGATCCAGGGCACGGACGCGGTAAACAACGCAACCCACATCCGCCACCTGCCCATCGCCCCGCTGCTGGGCGAAGCCATCAAGCGCATCGCGGATGAAAGTTCGGTGTCGAGCCTGTTCGACTGATGCCGCGCCGGCGCGCTGTGTCAGTGCGCCGGGAACAGGATGATCGGCAGGGCAAAGACCAGAGCGAAGCCGGCGACGATCCGCTGCCCGCGCGACACGCCGAGCGGCAGTTCCCGCCAGACGATCGGGCAGGCCAGCAGCGCAAAGATGATGAGCAGGTTGGAGAGGGTGAGCGACCCGCCGATCGGCATGTCCTGGCGCAGCGCCAGCCCAGCGAACAAGCAGATAAAGCTCAATATCCAACCGATCAGCGCCATGCAGTCCCCCTTGGCCATGCATTTCCGTGCAGGCCCGAAGGCTAGGACGGCGACGTTTCGAAAAACTTAATCGCCTTCGTCCGGCGGCGGCGCCCAGGGGTCATAGCTGCCAAAGCTCCAGACATTCCCCTCCGGATCAAGCGCCGTATAGCCGCGCCCCGGATAGCCGGGATTGTCGTGCGGCTCGTCGACCACCACGGCCCCTTCATTGCGGGCGTGCAGGCAATGGGCATCCACATCGGCCACGACCATGTAGACGCAGGCCGTGGTGCCGCCCAGATCGCGCACGGTGGACCAGGTGTAGAGCGATTCGCCCTCCCCATCCCTGACGCTGCCCAGCATCACCATCCCGTCGCCTAATGACAGCTGCGCATGATGGATGACGCCGCTATCCACATCGTCGGCATAGACGGCATGTTTTTGAAAGCCGAAGGCGGCGCACAGGAAAGCGATGGCGGCCGGCGCGTCGGCATAGCGCAGGCATGGAATGACAGGGGAACCGGGCATTGTCCTCTCCTTGCGATCATCGCACGAGGGTAGCGCAAAGCGGGATCAGCAGCTAGGCATGCCGCCATGACGACCCGCGATGACCTGGCCCTGGCCAACCGCCTTGCCGATGCCGCCGGAGAAGCGATTCGCCCCTTCTTCCGCGCCCGCTATGATCTGGAGATCAAGGCGGACAAGTCGCCGGTGACGGAGGCGGACCGCGCTGCGGAGGCCGCGATCCGCACGATATTGGAGCAGGAGCGCCCCGATGACGGCATCATCGGCGAGGAATATGGATCGGTTCGCACCGATGCCGAGCGGATCTGGATCCTCGATCCGATCGATGGCACGCGCAGCTTCATTGCTGGGCGTCCGATATTCGGCACGCTGATCGCGCTGACCCAAAGCGGGTGGCCGACGATCGGGATCATCGATCAGCCGATCGCCCGCGAACGATGGGCGGGGATGAGCGGACAGCCCACCACCTTCAACGGCACGCCCGTCCGCACGCGCGCCTGCCGCAGCCTGGAGGGCGCGGGCATCGCGACCACCAGCCCGCATTTGTTCGCTGAGGGCGACGTGCCCCATTATATGGCGCTGGTCGCAGCGGTGTCGGGCGGCGCGCCACGGCAGGGGCCGGTCTATGGCGGGGATTGCTATAATTATGGCCTGCTCGCGTCGGGCTTCTTGGACATCGTCATCGAATCGGGCCTGCAAAGCTATGATTTTGCGGCGCTGGTTCCGGTGGTCGAAGGAGCAGGCGGGGTGATGTGCGACTGGAATGGCGAGCCGCTGACCGCGACGAGCGAAGGCCATGTCCTGGCGCTGGGCGATCCGGCGCGGCTGGAGGATGTGCTGGAGGCCATTCATGGCGCAAGCGATGGCCATCATCACGATCATGATCACGGCTGACGCAGGCATGGCCCATCGGCTGCGCCCTCGCAGGGCGCAAGGATGACACGCATCGGCTTGCTGGGCGGCTCCTTCAATCCGGCGCATGGCGGACATAGGGCGATATCGCTTTTCGCGCGCAACGCGCTCGACCTGGACGAAGTCTGGTGGCTGGTATCGCCGGGCAATCCGCTGAAACCGGAAAAGGGGATGGCGCCGCTGCCCGCGCGCTTGGCCCATGCGCGCGAGGTCGCACGCCGCGCGCCGATCCGCGCCACCGCGATCGAGCGGCAATTGGGCACGCGCTACACGATCGACACGCTGCGCGCCCTGCGCCTGCGCTACCCGCGCCACGAATTCATCTGGTTGATGGGGGCCGACAATCTGGCGCAATTCAGCCGGTGGAAGAATTGGCGCGGGATCGCCCATCTAATGCCCATTGCGGTGATCGCCCGTCCGGGCTATGATGCGGGTGCCCGTGGCTCTGCGGCCATGAGCTGGCTGCGGCGCTTCGTCCGGCCCGCGCGCCAGAGTGCAGACTGGACGAATTGGAGAGTGCCGGCGCTCGTGCTATTGCGCTTCCGCCCTGATCCAAGATCGGCGACCCTGCTGCGGCAGGCGGACCCCCTCTGGCATCGCGAATATGAAGCAACGCGTGTGCGCGATCCGCTCACGCGCCGGTATATCGTCTAGATTGGAGTTTATTTGACCAGCCCCGCCCCTGCCAACGACATCGCGCAAAGCGCCGATTCCGTGGCCGCCCTGCACGCCCTTGTCATGCAGTCGCTCGACGACGACCAGGCGCAGGAAACCATCTCCATTCCCCTTGAAGGCAAAAGCAGCATCGCCGATCACATGGTGATCGCAAGCGGCCGTTCGTCGCGCCAGGTCGCGGCAATGGCCCAGCATCTGGCCGAAAGGATCAAGAAGGAAACCGGGCGCTCCGCGCGTGTCGAGGGCCTGCCGGTCGCCGACTGGGTGCTGATCGACGCAGGCGACGTTATTGTCCACCTGTTCCGGCCCGAAGTGCGCAGCTTCTACAATCTGGAACGGATGTGGGGCTTTGTCGACGCGCCGGTCGCGGGCAACGCCTGACGTCCTGACGCTTAGACAGCGGGGCGATGATGAATTAGGAGACGCCGATGCTTCTCCACATCATCGCGCGCGGCAAGATAGGACGATCACCTGAAGCCGAGCTTGTCGACCGCTACCTCAGGCGATTGACCATGCCCTGTCGCGTCACCGAAATGCCCGACCGGGGTGGCAAGCTGCCGCCAACCGGACCCGGCACCGTGACGGTCATGCTCGATGAAAAGGGCAAGCAACTGGGTTCTGTGGACTTTGCCCGCCGGATCGAAGGCTGGCGCGACGCGGGCACGCGCGAATGCCGGTTCCTGATCGGCGCGGCGGACGGGTTCGAGGATGCAGAACGCGCCAATGCCGACCTGTTGATCGCATTCGGCGCGATGACCTGGCCGCACATGATGGCCCGCGCGATGCTGGCCGAACAGCTCTGGCGCGCCTCCTCCATAATGGCCGGCCATCCCTATCACCGCGAAGGCTGACGGCTCGACACGCGGGCCGCTTATGCCTAGTCACCGCTTCATAAGGGCGGGACATCGGGTGACGCGACATTTTTTCATCACCGGCGGCATCGCGGCTCTGTTGCTGCTGGCCGGTACGCGCCTTGTTGCCGCCGACGACGACGCACTGGTTCTGCCAGGGACGGCGGGCACCAGCCTGGCGCAGGAGCAACAGGCGCTCAAGGATGCGCGCCGTCAGTCCGACGAGGCGCGCGACCGCGCCGCGCGCCTGGCGCAGCAGGCGATGGCCGCACGGGACGCCGCCGAACAGGCCCGCCGCCGCGCAGCCGCCGTGGCCGCCCGTATCCAGCAGGCCGAAGCCGATATTCAAGCTGCCCACGCCCGCATCGCCATCATCGCCCGCTTGCAACGCGCGCAGGCCAAACGGCTGGCGGCGCGGCAGGAACCGGTGGTCCGGCTGACCGCCGCGCTTCAGATGATGGCCCGGCGGCCGCTGGCGCTGGCGCTGGTGCAGCCAGGCAGCATCAGTGACGCGGTGCATCTGCGTGCAGTTCTGGGGCAGATCCTGCCGGTGATCGAGCAACGCACGGCCGGGCTGCGCGCGGAACTGGCGCGCAGCCGCACTTTGCGCGCGACCGCTCAGCAAGCATCCGATGCGCTCGCCCAGGCGCAGCAGGATCGCAAGGCGCAGCGAGCCGAACTGGCGGAACTGGAAGCGCGCAAGCGCCTCGCCGCGCGCGACTATCGCGCCAATGCCGGCATGGAAAGCGAGCGGGCGCTGGCGCTAGGGGAGCGAGCGCGCGACATCGTCGATCTGATGGATCGGCTGGAACAGGCGGGGGACCTGCGCGAACGGCTCGCCGCACTGTCGGGGCCGCTGCTTCGCCCGGACCGCCCGGACCAGGCCGGCGCCGCGCCGCCGGAGCGAGAAAAAGCGGCGAGCGGCCCGCCGCCCTATCGCCTGCCAGTTGTCGGTCAACTCGTCACCGGGCTCGGCGAAGTCAATGAGAGCGGCGTACGTGCCAGGGGATTGACGCTGGCCGTCCAGCCTGGCGCGCAAGCCATCGCGCCGACGGCGGGCCGCATCGCCTTTGCCGGGCCCTATCGCGACTATGGCCAGATACTCATCATCGACCATGGCGGCGGCTGGACCACGTTGATCACCGGACTGCATCGCCTGTCCGTGCGCGTGGGCGAAACTGTGCGGCAGGGCGATCCGGTGGGCGTCACCGGCGCGCGGCGCAGCGATATCATCGTCGAACTGCGCCGCAATGGCCGCCCGGTGGATATAATTCCCCTTATTGGACCGGTTTGACCGTGACCGGCACTTTTACCGTTGAGCCATGGTTTTTTTGCTCATAGCGTGAATGCGATGGGACGGCATGCCGTCTTTTGGCGTGTTTTCAAAAATATAAAGAGGCGAATTTATGAGTGCCATGACAGGCGCAACTTGGGCGATCGAACAGCATGGCGCACAGGGGCCAGATCAACTGGGCAAGGTATGGATCGCGCAACCACTGCCGGTTGGCGAGGATCGGCTGGTCTTTTCAGGCCATGTCGGAAATGCCGGCAACGGCGTCACCGTGTCTATCCGTCATGGCGCGGACATATTGGCGATCGGCATAGCCAATCCCGGCTTCGTGATCGACGTGCCTGCGCGCCAAGGCGTGTATCACATCGAAATGCCGGTCCGTCAGGAGCAGGGCCGCGATGTCGTCTGCCGCTGGGAAGTCGTGGACCAGGAACGTCAGGACATGGCGCTGGTGGGCATGGTGCAGCGCGGCGTGCCGGCGCCCGGCGCTCCATCGGGTGGTGCACAGGCACTGCTCGGCCGCATGGGCCAGCTTTTCCTGATCGGAGACACCAATGACAGTGTGGGTCAGTTCACGCGTTCGGGTAAACTTAGTGAGTCCAGCGCCAGCGAATGGAGTGATATTTTTGCCCGATTGCCTGGATGGGAGCAGCAATTCGGCCTCGAAAAAATCATGCTAATGATCGCGCCGGCTAAAGAAGAAATTTTGCGCGACCACTATCCGTTTCGGCGAGCTTCAAACACCGTTTTCGATGATTTCCTTAAGCGGTTCGGCAACGGACCGGTGATAATGCCCCGGTGGGAGCTGTGGAATAGTCGCCATTTGGCCTATAGTGCGGTGGATACGCACTGGACGGATTATGGTGCTACAATCGCCGCTAGGACATTGGCCAAGCGTTGGGATCTTCCGATCGACGCATTTCCTAACGAATTTGCAGTGAAGCAGTCGAATGGCGACCTTGGTAGCAAATTGCAGCCTGCTACGTCATATTTTGGATTAGTGTTCTGTGACCTGCCGCCCGATCGGCTGGTATTTGACAATGAGATAACAAATCACGGCAATATTCGTGTCTATCGGAACGCATCGGCCCCGATCGCTGGGAAGCTGCTCATATTTGGCGATAGTTTCGGCACGAATCTGACGGAAGCCCTGTCTTACGGCTTTCAGGAGGTCGTCTATGCCTATCAGCCAGCAGGAGTCGACACCAACCTTGTCCAACTCGTGAAGCCCACGCATCTATTACTACAGATCACGCAGCGTTTCGTTCATGGCGCACCGGCAACCGATCATTCGATCTTCGAATCCGGTCGCAAGAAGCTCGCGACGATGACCGATCAGGAGCGGGATCAGGCCAAGGCCCGTCTCCAGGCCGCGCCTGCCGAGTTCCAGCGGCTTGTGACGCCGCTGTTCGCTTGAACGTTATGAGCGTGGGGATCGAGGCTGCATTCACCCCACGCTCATCGCTGCTGGATGATATTGGTCGAAGCATGTTTTTGCGTTGGCCGATCAATCGGTCTATGATGGAACATAGATGCGGACTCCTAGGACAGCCATGAAGACATCCTTCCTCCAGGGCGCGATCGCGCTCGGGGCGCTTGCGCTCATTCCCGCCACCACCGCCGCGCTCGCGGACGGGGAGGCGTCGAGCTACAAGGCGCTCGACGAATTCATGGACGTGTTCCAGAAGGTGCGCACCGACTATGTCGAGAAAGTCGATGACGAAAAGCTGATCAAGGGGGCGATCGACGGCATGCTCGCCAGCCTCGACCCGCATTCCAGCTTCCTCGACGCACGCGACTTCCAGAATCTGCGCACCCAGACCGAAGGCAGCTATGGTGGCCTCGGCCTGTCGGTCACGCAGGAGGATGGCGCGGTCAAGGTGATCGCGCCGACGCAGGATACGCCGGCCTGGCGCGCGGGCATCAAGGCGGGCGACTATATCACCCATATCGACGGGCAGCTTATCTATGGCGGCACGCTGGACGAGGCAGTCGACAAGATGCGTGGCGCGCCGGGCACCAGCCTGAAGCTGACGCTGGTGCGCCCGGGCCGCGACAAGCCGATCGACCTGACCCTGACGCGCGAGATCATCCAGTTGAAGCCCGTCAAATGGGAGGTGAAGAAGGATATCGGCGTCATTACCATCGTCAGCTTCTCCGCCAACACCGGCGCGGACGTCCGCCAGGCGATCCGCAGCATCGACAAGAGCCTCGGTCACAAGCCTACCGGCTATGTGCTGGACCTGCGCTCCAATCCCGGCGGTCTGCTGGACGAAGCGGTGACGGTCAGCGACACCTTCCTGGAGCGCGGCGAGATCGTGTCGCAGCGCGGTCGGCAGAAGGGCGATGTCGAACGCTATTACGCCAAGCCGGGCGATGATGCGAAGGGATTGCCGGTGATCGTGCTGGTCGACGCGGGTTCGGCATCGGCATCGGAAATCGTCGCGGGCGCCTTGCAGGACCAGCATCGCGCGCTGGTGATGGGCGAGCGCAGCTTTGGCAAGGGCAGCGTGCAGACCATGCTGCCGCTGAGCAACACCACCGCGCTCAAGCTGACGACGGCGCGTTATTATACGCCATCGGGCCGCAGCGTGCAGGAAGGCGGCATCCAGCCTGATATTCGCGTGCCGCAATTGTCCGATCCCGATTACAAGAACCGGCCCAAATTCCGCGAAAGCGACCTGCGCCGTCACCTGATCAATGAGATCAAAACCGACGATGCGGCGCTGGAGGAGGATGTGAAGGATGATCCGCGCTTTGCCCTATCGGCCGAAGAGCTGAAAAAGCAGGGCATCGAGGATTTCCAGATGGACTATGCGCTCAAGACGATCGCGCGGCTCGCAAAAGCGCCTGGCGCGGTGGTGGCCCAGGCCGCGGCCCGCAAGCCGGGCGCAAAATAAGCGCGGACGCGGCAGGGCAAGTTCAGCATGACGAAAGGGCATGAAGGCTTTAAGCCCAAGGCATGAAGAGCCTGTCCCTCGCCCGCGCGCTTGCGCTCATTGTCCCGATTCTCATGCTCGCGGGAGCTTATGGCTTCCAATATCTGGGTGGGCTGCACCCCTGCGAGATGTGCTGGTGGCAACGCTATGCCCATTTCGCTGCCGTGCCGCTGGCTCTGGTCGCCTTCATTGTGCGCGCGCGGGCCTGCGTCAGCGCGCTGTTCGTGGGGCTTGCCGGGCTGGCGGTCGGCGTCAGCGGCCTTATCGGACTGTTTCACGCCGGGGTCGAATATGGCTGGTGGGAGGGTCTGACCACCTGTTCAACGACGCCAGCGGCGGGCAATGCGGCCGATCTGCTCAGCCAGATCATGGCCAGCCCCATCACCCGCTGCGACGTGGCGCCATGGAGCCTGATGGGCATATCGATGGCGGGCTATAACGGCCTCTTGTCGAGCGCGGCGGCGCTTGCCATCTTGGCGCTGCTGCTGAAAGCGAGGAAGTCATGAGCGCAAGTCCCGATTATCCGCGCCCCACGAAGCGGCTGACCGACCCGGATCGCGCCGCAATGCTGCGGGTAGATCAGGCGGGCGAATTCGGCGCGACCCGTATCTATGCCGGGCAACTGGCGGTGATGGGCGATCGTCATCCCTATGGCCGGGTGATCGCGGGCATGGCCAGCCAGGAAGAGCGGCATCGCGAGCTGTTCGACGCGATGATCGTGCGGCGCGGGGTGCGGCCGACGGCGCTGAGCCCGCTCTGGAATGTCGCGGGATATGCGCTAGGCGCGGTGACAGCCGCATTGGGTCCAAAGGCGGCGATGGCCTGCACGGCAGCGGTCGAGACCGAGATTGATCGCCATTATGCCGAACAGCTGGAGAGGATCGGCGGTGACGATCCGGAACTCTCCACCGCCATCGCGGATTTTCAGGCGGAGGAGGTGGAGCATCGCGACGCCGCGATCGCCCATGGCGCGGAGCAGGCGCCGGCCTACCCCATTTTGTCGGGCGCCATTCGCTTGGGCTGTCGCGCCGCCATCGCCCTGTCCAAGCGTATCTGACGCCGTGGCGCGTCTGCAAGAGGATCGACCGATGAAGAACAAGCTGATGATCGCCGCCATCGCGCTGACCGGAGCCATGGCGCCCGCGCTGGCGCAGCAACCGGCCGCCGAAACGGGAAGCGCGGGATCGGAAAAGGTGAATATCGTCATCGTCTATGGCGATGATTCCTGTCCGCAGAGCCAGGGCGACGATATCGTCGTGTGCGCGCGCAAGGGCGAGGAGGAACGCTATCGCATTCCCGAGCCGCTGCGCGGTGATCCTAACAAGCCCAGCAATCAGGCCTGGGGCGAGCGCGTACGATCCATGGAATATGTCGGCCGGTCGGGCACCGAAAGCTGTTCGCCTTCGGGCGCGGGCGGGGCGACCGGTTGCTTCGCGCAGCTGGCGCGTCTGGCCAAGGCGGAGCGGCAGCAGGCCGACAATGCCAGCTGGAAGGACCTGGTCGCGGCCGAACGCGAAAAGCGCCTGTCGACGATCGACGCTGACAGCGAAGCCATCGAGGCGCGGGTGAAGGCCGAAGAAGCGGCTGAGGCCAAGGCGCAGCAGCGGCCCGCGCCACAGGATACGACGTCGCCGCCGCAGCGATGATGCAAGGCCGTGACGGATCGGGCGGCGGGGCGTCGTCCTGATCCTGGCCAGCCATGCGCTGCGCCAAGTCCGGGGTGGACGTTCACAGGGGATGGAAGAAGGATCATTGCCATGCGCCACGGCGCCATTCCCCTGATCGGCCTGATGCTGATCCCGCTGCTTCCCCTTCCAGCCTTGGCGCAGGCGGAGCCGCCGCCAGAGCGGATCATCAACCTTCTGGTCTATGGTGACGATCCGTGCCCGCAGAGCCAGGGCGACGAGATTGTCGTGTGCGCAAGGCGGCCGGAGGCAGAGCGCTATCGCATTCCCAAGAAACTGCGGGAAAAGCCCGCCCCGTCCGGCGGACCGGGCTGGGGCAGCCAGGTTGCGACGATGGAGCAGGTCCAGCGGTCCACCCTGCCCAACAGCTGTTCGGTCAATGGCAGCAACGGCTTTACCGGATGCACCGCCAAGATGCTGGAACAATGGTTTGCCGAGCGCCGCATGAACCAGAGCGCCGGCATTCCCTAAAGCAATGGAGCGGCCGTTTCGCGGTCGCCGCCCTCCTCATCCGTGACAGCGGGCGCGTCGCGCTCGGTCGCCTGGCGCGCCCACATGGTCGCATACAGTCCGTCGGCACGCACGAGGTCGGCATGGGCTCCACGTTCGACGATGCGCCCCTGATCCAGCACGATGATTTCATCGGCATCGACCACGGTCGAGAGGCGGTGAGCAACGACCAGAGTGGTGCGCTTGCGGCTGATGTCGCGCAGCACGGTCTGGATTTCGGTTTCGGTCCGGCTGTCGAGCGCGCTGGTCGCTTCGTCGAGCACCAGCACCGGCGGGTCCTTGAGCAAGGTGCGGGCGATCGCGACCCGCTGTTTTTCCCCGCCCGACAATTTAAGGCCGCGTTCGCCCACCCGCGTGTCATAGCCCTGGGGCATGCCGAGGATGAAATCGTGAATCTGCGCCGCGCGGGCCGCCGCCTCGATCTCCGCCTGGCTCGCGCCTTCGCGGCCATAAGCGATATTATAGCCGATCGTGTCGTTGAAGAGGACCATGTCCTGCGGCACGATGCCGATGGCGGCGCGCAGGGATTGCTGGGTCACGGCCGCTATGTCCTGCCCGTCGATCGTCACCGATCCCGACTGAATGTCGTAGAAGCGGAAAAGAATGCGCGCGATGGTGGACTTGCCCGCGCCTGACGGGCCGACGATCGCCAGAGTGCGACCGGCGGGCACGGTGAAGCTGATGCCGTGCAATATTTCGCGCTGGGGATCATAGCCGAAACGCACCTGATCGAACTGGACCGTTCCGCCGGTCACGGCCAGCGTGGGGGCACCGGCGCGGTCGGCGACTTCGGTCGGCGTGTCGATCAGCGCATACATCGCCTCCATGTCGATAAGGCCCTGGCGGATGGTGCGATAGACCATTCCGAGCAGGTCGAGCGGACGGAAAAGCTGTGCCAGCAGGGTGTTGACCAGCACCACGTCGCCGGTGGTGAAGCGCCCCACGCTCCAGCCCCAGACGGTATAGGCCATGGCCCCGGCCATCATGAGGTTGGTGATGAGCGACTGGCCGATATTGAGCCAGGCCAGGCTGTTTTCGCTCTTGATCGCGGCACGCGCATAGTTGCGCATCGCGGTGCCATAACGGTCGGCTTCGCGCTGTTCGGCGCCGAAATATTTGACGGTTTCGAAATTGAGCAGGCTGTCGACGGCATGGGCGACGGCGCTGGTGTCCATGTCCACCATGTCGCGGCGCAGCTGGTTGCGCCATTCGGTGACGGTGCGGGTGAACCAGATATAGGCCGCGACCATCGCCAGCGTGGCGGCGACCAGGCCGGGACCGAATTTCACGAGGAAGATGACGCAGACCGCCACCAGTTCGATCACGGTCGGCGCGATGTTGAACAGCAGGAAATAGAGCATCGTGTCGATGCTCTTGGTCCCGCGCTCGACGATTTTCGTGACCGCGCCGGTGCGCCGGTCGAGATGGAAGCGCAGCGACAGACGGTGCAGATGGACGAAGACGTCGTCGGACAGACGCCGGCCCGCTTCCTGCCCTACCCCTTCGAACACGGCGTTGCGCAGATTGTCGAACAGCACGCCGGCAAAGCGCGCGCCGGCATAGGCGACCACCAGAGCGAGGGCGAGGCCGACCGCCGGCTCCAGTCCCGGCGCCATCCGGTCGATCGCGCCTTTATAGGCGAAGGGCATGATGAGCGTCACCGCCTTGGCCAGGGCCACGAGCAGCATGGCGATGACGACGCGGCGGCGCAGCGCGGGCGCGTCGGCCGGCCAGAGATAGGGCAGGAACCGGCGGAATGTCGCCCAGACGGGCGGGAGCGGCGCGGTAACGGGATTTTCGGGAGGCATCCCATGCTATTTAGGCGATCTGGCGCGGCAATCCAGTGCCCGCGCCGCCCGCCGCCAGGGCCGCGCCGCCGCAAAACGCAATATCCCCCCTTTAACTTTGCCGCGCGCATGGGCATGTTGACCCCATGCAACGCGACGCAGGAGGCAGGACGGCGCATGTTCGAGGCTTTGTGGAAACGGATTTTCGGGACCAGAGCAGCGAAAGCGGAGCCGCAACGGCCCGCCCCCACGGCGGAGACGCCCTATGATCCCGTGACGGCGCTGCGCGACCAGATGCGGCGCGAGGTGCTGGGCGGCTATTTCGACGATGACGCGATCCTGACCAACGCGCACGATCTGTTCGAGGAAGAATTGCCCCGGCCGACGCTGCGCCGCGAAGCGTCCGCGGCGCTGCGCGAGGCGCTGGCCGAGCATCGTGCCGCCGAGCAGGGATGGACGCAGATGACCGATTGCGACCGGCTGGAGCTGGCCTTCGCCGCCCTGGAGGCCGAGGGCATCATCGCGCGGCAGAACTTCACCTGCTGCGCCAATTGCGGCGCGAGCGAGATCTGGGAAGAGATAGAGGCGGCGCAGGCCGAGGATATCGCGGTCCAGGGCTATGTCTTTTTCCATATGCAGGACACCGAGGCGGCGGTCGAAGGCCATGGCCTCTATATGAGCTATGGCGCGTGCGAACAGGGCGAGGCAGCGGCTATCGCGGTCGGCTATCGCATCGTCGCGCAGCTGGAGGCGCATGGCCTGGAAACCCAGTGGGACGGCAGCTGGAGCCAGCGGATCGGCGTGCCGATGAACTGGCAGAAGCGCCGCAGCGCGGTGCTGCTGGAGGAGTGATCCGGCGCGCCGGCCATGCCTGTCGAAGTTCAATCGATATGCGTTTTTTCGGCCTGAAGCGACCGTGAGACGACCATAAGGCGACCGCGAAGCGACCACTAAGCGACAGGTGGTCGACCGGTGAAACCGGCCGGATTTGCCGGTTGGCGCGGGTGATCGCCATCAGCGCCCGGCCGTGTCCATGGACGCGCGGGCGGCAGTCCAGACCATCGGATCCGCCGTCAATCCGGCATGCATTGCCAACGCCTCTTCCCATTGCCGATCGAAGGCAGTGCCGGCGAGCCGGTGGCGCAGGCGATGCGCGCTGGAGCGCGACATGCCGACCGCGCGCGCCGCGCGCGCGACGCTGCCGCTTTCCATCAGGGCGGCAAGGAACTGGCATTGGCGCGCGGGCGTCCAATAAGCACGGCGGCGGCGCGCGGTCGCGCGCGAGCGGTCAGGCATCTGGTCCATCGACAAGGATGAACCAGAAGGGGGCGCAATAGGAAAGAGATTTCCGGCCCTGCCCTTGCCGATTGCCGACTTGCCGGCGGCCCTAGACCACTGGCGTCGGCAGGGCTTTGCCCGTAAACCAGGCATCGAGATTGGCGATCACCAGATCCGCCATCGCCGCGCGCGTATGCACGGTCGCGCTGCCCTGATGGGGTTGCAGCACGACATGGTCCATCGCCAGCAGCGCGGGCGGCACATGAGGTTCGTGCGCGAACACGTCCAGCCCCGCGCCGGCGATGCGCCCATCCGCCAGCGCGGCGACCAGCGCATCTTCATCAATCACGCTGCCCCGGCTGATATTGACGATGACGCCCTGCGGCCCGAGCGCGTCCAGCATGGCGGCGTCGACCAGGCCGGCGGCTTCCGGCCCGCCGGAGGTGGCGACGATCAGCATGTCGCTTTGCCGGGCGAGGTCGATCGCGTCGGCGACATGGCGATAGGGTGCGTCCTGCGCCTGGCTGCGATTATGATAGAGAATCTCGCCGGCCTGCCGCTCCAGCCGCCAGGCGATAGCGCGGCCGATGCGGCCCAGACCCAATATGCCGATGCGCGCGCCTGTGACTCGCGCCGACAAAGGCGGCTTTTCCCCGCGCGCCCAACCGCCGGACCGCACCAGCCGGTCATTGGCGGGGATATTACGCACGGCGGCATAGAGGAGGCCCACGGCAAGGTCGGCGACATCGTCGGTCAGCACGTCGGGCGTGTTGGTGACGCGAATGCCCTTGGCGCGCGCATGATCGACATCCACCTTGTCATAGCCGACCGAAAAGAGCGCGACGATTTCCAGCGCGGGCAGCGCGTCCATGATCGCGGCCGGCGCGCCGACGGAGCCGAAGCTGACCAAAGCGCGCGCGTCCCTCACCCCGGCCGGGAGGGCATCAAGATCGGCATCGGCGGCCACGGCATGGACGGTGAAGCGGCTTTCGAGCTGCTGCGTCAGATAGGGGTAAAGCGGGCCATAGGCGACGATGGCGGGGCGTTGGGTGTCGGTCATGGTCATCCATCCAAGGCAGTGTCGCGCCGCCATGCCAGATTGACAGGCCATCGCGCCAGTCCTAGCGCGGGCCGACCATGGCCAGCCTTCCCCGATCCGATGACAGCCGTTTCGGCCTGCGCCGGCAGGTTCGCCTGGCAGGGCCGATCGCCCTGTCGAGCGGCGCAAGCCTAGGCCCGGTCGACATCGCCTATGAAACCTATGGCGCGATGAATGCCGACGCGTCGAACGTCATCCTGATCTGCCACGCGCTGACCGGCGACCAATATGTCGCATCCGACCATCCCGTGACCGGCAAGCCGGGCTGGTGGTGGCGGATGGTGGGCGCGGGCAAGCCCGTCGACCCGGCGCGCCATTTCATCATCTGTTCCAACGTCATCGGCAGCTGCATGGGATCGTCCGGGCCGGCGAGCGTCGATCCCGCGACGGGCGAACCGCATGCGATGCGCTTTCCAGTGCTGACCATCGCCGACATGGTGCGCGCGCAGGCGGCGTTGCTGGATCATCTGGGCGTCAAGCGGCTGGCCGCGGTGATCGGCGGGTCGATGGGAGGCATGCAGGCGCTGACCTGGCCGACGCTGTTCCCCGACCGGGTGGAAAACTGCGTCGTCATTGCGTCGACCGCGCGGCACAGCGCGCAGAATATCGCCTTTCACGAAGTCGGGCGGCAGGCGATCATGGCGGACCCGAACTGGCGCGGGGGCGATTATTATGCCGATGGGCTGGTGCCGAGCGCGGGGCTGGCGGTCGCGCGCATGGCGGCGCATATCACCTATTTGTCCGAAGCGGGCCTCACGGAAAAATTCGGGCGGCGATTGCAGGGACGTGACGCCAAGACATTCGGGTTCGACGCGGATTTCCAGGTCGAATCCTATCTGCGCCATCAGGGGTTGAGCTTTGTCGACCGGTTCGACGCCAACAGCTATCTCTACATCACCCGGGCGATGGACTATTATGACATTGCCGAGGACCATGGCGGATCGCTGGCGCGCGCCTTTGCCGCGACACGGGCGCGGTTTTGCCTGGTGAGTTTCGACACCGACTGGCTGTACCCCACCGCCGAATCGCGCGCCATCGTCCATGCGCTCAACGCCGGGGGCGCACAGGCGAGCTTCGTCGAATTGTCGAGCCCGTTCGGGCATGACGCCTTCCTGCTGGAATGTCCCGAACTCAACCGGGTGGTGGACGGATTCCTGCGCGGGGGCCGGGCGTGAGCGCGCTGCGCCCCGACCTGGCGCTGATCGCGCGGACGGTGCGGCCGGGGGCGCGGGTGCTGGATGTGGGCTGCGGCGACGGCGCGCTGATGGCGGAATTGCGCGACCGGGCGCAGGTGGATGCGCGCGGGCTGGAGATCGACGCGTCCAACGTCGCCGCCGCCGTCGGGCGCGGCCTGTCGGTGGTGCAGGGCGATGCGGACACCGACCTCACCTATTATCCCGACGCCAGTTTCGACTATGCGATCCTGAGCCAGACGCTACAAACGACGCGCCGCCCCGACCTGGTGGTCGAGGAATTGCTGCGCATCGCGGCCCAGGCGTTCGTATCCTTCCCCAATTTCGCGCATTGGCGCGGGCGGCTGTCGCTGATGTGGGGGGGGCGGATGCCGGTGACGCGGCTGCTGCCCGATAGCTGGTATGATACGCTCAACATCCACCATGTGACGGTGGATGACTTTCGCGCGCTGGTGAAGGAACGCGGCTGGCATATCGACGGGCAGTGGTTTTTGAAGGGCGACCGCGAAACCACCCATGCCAACGCCAATCTTTTCGCCGAACATGCGGTGTTCCTGCTGCGGCGATAAGGGCATGCGCCACCCGGCTCCTCAGGCGAGGAACCGGGCGTTTCAGAGGCGTTTAGCTGCCGTTGGGGCCGCCGCCGGGGCCACCGCCGCCGCCCGCGCCACCCATGCCGGCCGCTCCCACCGCGCCGATATTGCCGAAGATCTCGTCAAACAGGCTGCGATGACGGCCAAGCGTCGGCGTCGTGGCGCCCATGGGCGAGATGTTGGCGACCTTTTCCAGGCCCATGCGATCGACCGCGACGACATTGCCGGCGGGATCGAAACGGACGCGCAGCACGGTCTGATCGACCGGCTTGGGGCTGGAAAAGGCAAGGGCGCGCATGTCGCGCGACACATAATACCAGTCCTGTTCGCCGAACTGCGACACGAAGCTGGGGCGACCCAGCGTTCCTTCAACCGAGGCGCGATTGTCGATGCCGGGTTGAACCGAATCGACCAGCAGCTTGTCGACCTGATAACCCTGATGCGTGCGGATGCGGGTGCAGGCCGATGTGCCGACCAGCAACGCGCCAAGCCCGATGGCGATCAGGATGCGCCCGCGGCGGGAATGGCGGCTGAACTGGGGCATGAACGTCTCCTGCGGGGGCATGGCCCGCGAACCCGATAAAAGTGATGCCGCCATTGCATTGGGCGGCGCTGCGATCAATATGGAAATGCGCAGGGTCCGGCAAGGGGCGAGCGCACACCGGTCGCCGCGCGCGCCCATTCCATCCGTCACGAAAAGCCGATCGCCATGCCCAATGCCCCCTCTTTCCTCCAACGCCTGCTGGGACGGTCCGACCCGCGCGAGGGGCTGGCGCCGCTTTACCGCGCCATCGTAGACGAAGGACGGCGGCCACACTGGTATCTGGACGGCGCGGTGCCCGACACGATCGACGGGCGTTTCGACATGATCGTGGCGATTTTGGCGCAGGTGCTTATCCGGCTAGAGCAGCAGGGCGCCGCGCAGGACAGCGCCTGGCTGACCGAATTGTTCGTCGACGATATGGACGGGCAGTTGCGGCAGGAAGGGATTGGCGACGTGGTCGTGGGCAAGCACGTTGGCCGGATGATGAGCGCGCTGGGCGGCCGGATCAGCGCCTATCGCGCGGCGTTGACCGGCGGGGCCGATCTGGGCGAGGCGCTGCGCCGCAATCTGTATCGCGGCGCGGCCGTGCCCGAGCAAGCGGTGGCCCATGTGGAGGGCGCGTTGCGCGAACGCTGGGTGCGGCTGGGCTGCCTGTCGCGCGACGCGCTGCTGGCAGGAGACATAGGATGACGACACCCGAATTTTCGCGCCCGGTGCGCGCCGAACAGATCCGCCGCATGACCGGCGAGGTCCATATCGAGGCCGACGCCGAAGAGCGGGCGGCGCTGGCGAAGCGCTTTGGCCTGGTGACGCTAGACCGGCTGGAGGCGGACTATGCGCTGAGCGAGGAGGACGGCATCATCCTGGCGCGCGGCCGCGTGCGCGCCAGCCTGGCCCAGCCCTGCGTCGCCACCGCCGAGCCGGTTCCCGAGCAGATCGACAGCGATTTCGCGCTGCGCTTTGTCGTGGAAGACAACAGCGCCGCCGACGGCGAGGAACTGGAGCTGGACGCGGAGGATGTCGACACGATCGGCTATGACGGTCAGCAGATCGACATGGGCGAAGCGGTGGCCGAAACCATGGCGCTGGCGATGACGCCCTATCCTCGATCGCCGCAGGCCGACATTGCGCTCAAAGAAGCAGGCGTGCTGAGCGAGGAGCAGGCCGGTCCCTTCGCCGCGCTGCTGGCGCTGAAAGGCGATCGCTAAGGAACTTTGCCGCCCGTCCCTGCGTCGATGGAGCATGCAACGCGCGCTCGCCCTTATCATGCTGATCCCTCTTGGCGGATGCCATGACGGGCCTGCGCGCCAACAGGATGGCGCGACGGTCACGCGGATGACGGCGGCCTCTGCGGTTCCGCCGGTGCCGGCGCCGCAGCCCGTGCAAGCGCCGCCCGCCCCTGCGCCAGCACCTGAACTGGTCGGCGCGGACGTGGCGCGCGCACAATGGGCGCGGTCGGACGACGGCAAGAGCGGGAAGACGCCGCGTTGCGCGCCGCTGGCGCTGGCCAGTGCGGCCGGGGCCGATGGCGTGCCGCGCGCGGCCGATTTCAGCGGCGGCTGGGGCGTGGCGTTCGACCTGCCCAATCTGCGCAGCGCTTATGGCTTTGCCGGCCCTGGTGTCCTGCCCGACGACGAGACCCCGCCCGAGGCGCAGCGCACCCGGCTGGCGCGGCAATGGCCCTATATGCAGGAGCTGGACCAGCTGCCCGCCCCCTCCTTTGCCGGATATGGCCTGTCGGGCGCGGAGCCGTATCCGGAAGACAATCCCGAAGGCCATGGGCTGCAATCCATCGCCTATGTCCATGTCGGCGGCCAGACCTGCACCTATAATGTCTGGAGCCGGATCAGCCGCGCGCATTTGCAGGCGCTGCTGGGCAATCTGCGCTTGCTGGACTGACGTTTCCCTTTCGTTCCTGTCTGTGGCATGAGAAGCGCCATGGACTCGCCCGCGCCGCGCAAGATCATCCATGTCGACATGGACGCCTATTATGCGTCGGTCGAGCAGCGCGACGACCCGTCGCTGCGCGGCCTGCCGATCGCGGTGGGCGGCGGCGGTCCGCGCGGCGTGGTGGCGACATGCAGCTATGAGGCCCGCGCATTTGGCGTGCGGTCGGCCATGCCAGGCGCGCGGGCGCGGCGGCTGTGCCCCGACCTGCTGTTCATCAAACCCCGGTTCGAGGTATATCGCGCCGTATCAGGCCAGATTCGCGAGATTTTCGCGCGCTTCACCGACATCATCCAGCCCTTGTCGCTGGACGAAGCCTATCTGGACGTGACGGTGAACAAGCCGGGCATCGCATCGGCCACGCGGGTGGCGCAGGAGATAAGGCGGATGATCCGCGCGGAAACCGGGCTGACCGCGTCGGCCGGCGTGTCCTACAACAAGCTGATCGCCAAGCTGGCGTCGGACCAGAACAAGCCCGACGGTATCTGCGTCGTCCCCCCGGCCGAGGGCGCCGCTTTCATCGCCGCCATGCCGGTGCGGCGCATCCATGGCGTGGGGCCGGTGACGGCGCGGCGGATGCAGGCCCTGGGCATCGAAACCGGCGCGGACCTGCGCGCGCGCGACCTGGCGTTCCTGCAGGCGCATTTCGGCAACGCAGCGGATTTCTACTACCGTGCGGCGCGGGGCGAGGATGATCGGCCGGTGCGCGAACGCCAGTCGCGCAAGTCGGTGAGCGTGGAGGACACGTTTTTCGACGATCTCATTGATCGCGATGCGCTTGTGACGGAGCTGGACCGGATCGCGGCCAGCCTGTGGTCCCGGATCGAAAAGGCGCAGGCGTGGGGCCGCACCGTGGTGCTGAAGGTCAAGTTCGCGGATTTCCGCATCATCACCCGCTCGCGCAGCTTCGCCGCGCCAGTGCGATCGGCCGAGCAGCTGGCGCAGGCGGGGCGCGAATTGCTGCTGGCGCAATTGCCGCTGCCACTGGGCGCGCGGCTGCTGGGCCTTGGCGTGCATAATCTGGAGGCGGAGGAGGAGAGCGAGGACGGCGCGCAGCTTGCCTTCGCCCTATAACCCGCGCCTCAGAAAGGCAGCCAGTTCCGCTTTTCGCTGAACTTCATATAGCCGGCGTTGACGCCGAGGCGATAGCCGACACCCAGCCGGATCGGGATGAGCACCACATCGCCCCAGCGCAGATAGGAAGCGGTGAAGCCGCCGACCAGATAAGCGGTGCCCTCCGCCGCCGGGAAGCGATGATAAAGGTCCTGCGTGTCGTAGAGATTATAGACGAGGACGAAGGTGTTGGAGGCATTGCCGCCAACGTCGAAGCCGATCGACGGGCCGGTCCAATAGACTTCGCGCTTGCCCTCGATTTTGTGATTGAGCGTGCCCGATCCGTAGCGCAGGCCGACGACAAACGCGCCCGATGCTTCGCGCCCGGCGATATAGGCGTTGGGCCGGCCCTGATCCTTCAGGATTTTTTCGATGATGCCGGCCAGTCCTTCCGCGCCCTTGCCGAACACGCCCTCGGCCGCGCCGATGAGGTCGTCTTCCTGATAGGATTCGCTGGGCGAAGGGGCGGCGGGCGGCGACGCCTGCGTCACCGGCGCGCCGGTCGCGGTCGTGGCGCCCGATGGCGGCGGCGCGCTGCTGACCGGCGGGGGCGCACCGGCGGGCGCATTATAGGTCGCGCCTGCGCCCTGGTTGACCGTGGGGTCGACGCCAGGATCGGTCGGTGTGCTGCTGGCCGCAGGCGGCGGCGCCAGGTCCGCGTCGATGGCGGTGTTGGGATCGATCGTGCGCACCTGCGCCGAGGCGGCGAGCGGCGTCACCGCCAGGCCGGCCACCGCCGCCACCAGTCCCGCCGCGCGCGCGAAGCGGGCGCCCATGCGCCCAGAAATGCCGATCATGCCCGAAGCTCCCCGAAAATCCGCTCTCACTATCATCCTGTAGAGTATCAACCGCCAAGCTGAAACGACAATGAACGAACGGCCAATCGAGTCGATTCCGGGCCGGATCGAATCCCCGCTGGCGGGGGCTGCAAAAATCGTCATGCAGACCCGTTGCCATGCCGCAAACCGCTCGCTATAGGCCCTTCCCTAGCCACTGCCCGCCTTTCCCGGTGGGCAAATTCGTGCGGAGACGTGGGTGAGTGGCTGAAACCAGCGGTTTGCTAAACCGTCGTAGCCTTAAGGGGCTACCGAGGGTTCGAATCCCTCCGTCTCCGCCATTTTTTCCTTTGCCGTATATGTCGCAACCAGGCGTCGGAGGAAAGATGTGCCTGGAGGGGTCAGGCTCCCATCGGTCCGGGCGATAAGGATGCGCCCTACTGCGCTTGGCCTTTTGGCGTCGAGCGGGTAAAGCCCCCGGCCATGACAGACACCATTGCATATCCCGCTGCATATCCCGCGCCCAAGGACTGGATTTTGGGCATTCACGCCTATGTGCCCGGCAAGGCCGCAGCCGATGACGGTCGGCCGCTGGTCAAGCTGTCCGCCAACGAAAATCCGCTGGGAACGAGCCAGGCGGCGCGCGACGCGTTCATGGCCGCCGCCGCGGACATGGCGACCTATCCCGACCCCGCCGCAGCCAAGCTGCGGGAAGCGATCGGCGCGAAGCATGGGCTGGACCCCGCGCGCATCATCTATGGCACCGGATCGGACGAATTGCTGCACCTGGCGGCGAGCGGCTATGCCGGGCCGGGCGACGAGATCCTCTATGTGCGCTACGGCTTTGCCGTTTACGACATCGCCGCGCGGCGCGTCGGCGCGACCCCGGTGATCGCGCCGGACAAGGATTATGCCACGGACGTCGACGCGCTGCTGGCGGCGGTGACGGAGCGGACCAAGGTCGTTTTCCTGGCCAACCCCAACAACCCCACCGGCACCATGACCAGCCGGGCGGAGATTGCGCGGCTGCATGCGGGCCTGCGCCCCGATATCCTGTTCGTGCTGGACCAGGCCTATGCCGAATATCTGGACGAGGACGAAGATGATGGCGGGCTGGCGCTGGCCCGCAACGCGTCCAATGTGTTCGTGACGCGCACTTTTTCGAAAATCTACGGGCTGGCCGCCGAGCGGATCGGCTGGGGCTATGGTTCGCCCGAGGTGATCGACATTCTCCACCGTATCCGCGCGCCCTTCAACGTCACGACCGTGGGCCAGGCTGCGGCGATCGCGGCGATCGGCGATGACGACTGGGTGGCGCGCAGCCGCGCGCATAACAACCAGTGGCGCGAATGGCTGGCGGGCGAGGTCGCTTCGCTGTCCAATTACGGGCTGCGCGCGATCCCGAGCAAGACGAACTTCCTGCTGATCCTATTCGAGGGGAAGCTGACCGCCGAAGCGGCGATGAAGGGGTTGTGGGACGAGGGCTTTGCCACGCGCTGGCTGCCCGGTCAGGGCCTGCCCAACGGCCTTCGCATCACCATCGGCACCGAGGAGCAGACCCGCGCCGTCGCGGCAAAGCTGCGCGCCATGGCGGAGGCCGCCTGACGCCATGCTGCCCTTTGCCCGCGTCACCATCATCGGCCTGGGGCTGATCGGCTCCTCGCTCGCCCGCGCGATCCGGGCGGACATGCCGACCGTGCGCGTGACCGGGCATGACGCCGACGCCGGCGTGCGCGACATAGCGCGGCGGATCGACCTGTGCGACGATGTCACCGACACGGCGGGCGCGTCCGTGACCGACGCCGACCTGGTGATATTGTGCGTGCCCGTCCGCGCGATGGGCGCGGTGGCGGCGGAGATTGCCGACGATCTGCCCGCCGAGGCCATCGTCAGCGACGTGGGATCGTGCAAGGCGGACGTGCTGGCGCAGTTGAGCGCCGCCCTGCCCGGCCGCACCATCATCCCCGCGCATCCGGTCGCCGGCACCGAAAATAGCGGCCCGGAAGCCGGTTTTGCCACGCTGTTCAAGGGCCGCTGGTCGATCGTGACGCCGCCCGCCGATGCCGACCCGGCGGCGATCGAAAGGATCGCCGAATTGTGGCGGCGCGTGGGCGCGGATGTCGAGGTGATGGACCCGGCGCATCATGACCTGGTGCTGGCGGTGACGAGCCATTTGCCGCACCTGATCGCCTACACGATCGTCGGGACGGCGAGCGATCTGGAGGATGTGACCCAGAGCGAGGTCATCAAATATTCGGCCGGCGGCTTTCGCGATTTCACCCGCATCGCCGCGTCCGACCCGACCATGTGGCGCGACGTGTTCCTGGCCAACAAGGACGCCGTGCTGGAAATGCTGCAACGCTTTTCGGAGGATCTGTCGGCCTTGCAGCGTGCGATCCGGTGGAATGACGGCGATGCGCTGTTCAGCCTGTTCACCCGCACGCGCGACATTCGCCGGTCTATCATCGAACAGGGGCAGGATGACGCCAAGCCGGACTTCGGCCGGTCGCACTGAGGACGACCGGGTCGCTGGCGTTCAGGGCCGGGGCGGATTGAGCGCGTTGATGGCGGCGTGGACGATCCGTTCCGCCTCCTTCCGGTCCAGGCCGGTGGGGACGATCGCACCAACCTTGTAGGTGATCGTGCCGGCGCGCTTCATGAAGCGCCCGCGCGGTGACACGCGGCCACTGTCCACCGCGATCGGCACCACGGGGAGGCCAAGCAGGCTGTACAGCCCGGCAAATCCCGATTTGAGCGGGGGCGCTTCGCCATGGGGGACGCGCGTGCCTTCCGGAAACAGGCAGATGGCGCGGCCCTGCTCCGTCGCCGCGCGGGCCGCTGAACGCAGGGCGCGCAGGGCGCTGGCCCCGGCGCTGCGCTCGATCGGGATGAGGCCGTAGCGGCGGGCGATGAGGCCCCAGAGCGGAATGTCGAGCAGTTCGCGCTTGGCCCCGATCGCCGGGCGATCGAACAGGCACAGCATGTCGATGGTTTCGAACATCGATTCATGCTTGATGATATAGAGATAGGGGCCAAGCGGCAGGTCGCCGTCCACCACCACCGTCTGCCCCAATATCCAGCGCGCGCAGCCGCGGTGAAAGCGGCTCCACGCGGTGGCGATGCGCGGCACCATGTCGGGATGGAGGCCGCCGACCAGCATGGCGGCGAGCACGAAAAATAGGCTGCCGCTGTAGAAGATCAGCATGAAGGCGAAGGAGCGCAGCGCGGTCATGATGGCTGTCATAAGGATCAGATGCCGATCAGCGCGGCGATGCGACGCAGCAGATATTTATTATATTCGCGCATCAGCACCGACAGGCTGGGATGGCTGGGCACCGCATCATAGACGATGTGGATGCGCGGGGGCAGCGCCTGGGTCAATTCCAGCGCGGATCGACGCATATGCCAGTCGGTGGTGACGAGCCGGACCGTCTGATAATCGCGGCGCGCCAGCCAGCGCGCGGTTTCAAGGCCGTTGGAACGGGTGTCGATGGCTTCGCGGCCGAGCGTGATGCAGCAATCGAACAACGCTTGCGGCGTATCATATTGCGCCGCCAGCTCCCCCGGTCGGACCGACCGGTCGACGCCGGAAATCAGCATCCGCTTGGCCGCGCCCTTCTGCATGAGGGCGATGCCCCGGTCGATCCGTCCCGGCCCGCCGGTCAGAACGACGATGGCGTCGGTGCGGCGACCGTCGAGCGGTTCGGGCAGGAAGATGGCGAACCAGGCGAAGCCCAGCACCCAGCCGAGCAGCGCCAGCGCGGCCAGGCGCACGATCACAGCGTTCGTCCCAGCGCGCGCAGCACCGTCCAGCGCGCGGTCAGCGTCGCCAACAGCACGCCCGCGACCGGCAACGCGGCGAGGATGAGCCAGCCCTGCCAGGGCAGCGTGATCGCCGCGAGCAGTTCCGATCCGGTCGCGCCCAGTTGCAGCCCGATCAGCAGGATGACGAAAATACCGAAGGAAAAGCCCAGCGCGCCGCCCATCAGCGCATCGAGCCCGATGCGCCGCTGAAACAGGCGAGCGATCTGCACATCGGTCGACCCCATGAGATGCAGCACGTCGATGGTGCCGCGATGGCTGTCATGCGCGCCCCGCGCCGCCAGCACGACGACCGCCGCCGTCGCCAGCATCATCAGCAGGACCGCGCCCAGCGCGAGCAGGCCAAGCGCCGAAAGCAGGCCGGCAAGCGGCGTCAGGAAGGCGGCGTGCGGATCGACGCGCAGCTTGGACGACAGGGCGGCGAGCCGCTGGCGCAGGCGATCGACCTTGGCCCCGGCATCCCCCGGTGTCAGCATGACGTCGATCAGCGCGGGGACCGGCAGGTCGCCGTTAAAGGCCTCTTCGCCCAGCCAGGGGCGCAGCTGATCGGCCAGGACGGCGGACGGAACGGGATCGGCCGTGCGCACTTCGGGCGCGGCGCGCAGCATCCGGAGCGTTTGCGCGGCCAGCGCGGCGCGGGTCTGCGCGTCGGCCTCCACCACCTGCACGCTGGCGCGTCCGGCCAGATCAGCGCGCATCGACTGGACCGCCGCGCCAAGGCCAAGGCCCGCAGCGGCGGCCAGCACCGTCACGAACATCATGATCGCAATGATCCACGGCATCGGCCCCGCCACCCGCCCACCGGGCAGCAGGCGATGACGCGCGGCAATGGCGGCCTTTCGTTCGGCGCGGCCGCTCATCCGCTTTCGCCCCCGTCCTGGTCGGCGCGCGCGCGCGGAGGATAGCGCAGGGTGCCGGTGGGATCGGCGAGCCGCCCCTTGTCGAGCTTCATCATCTGCGCGCCCGACACCTGCGCCATCAAGGGCAGGTCATGGGTGGCGACGACGACGGTGGTGCCCAGGCGATTGAGCGCTTCGAACAGGGTCAGCAGGCGGCGGGCCATGTCAGCGTCGACATTGCCGGTCGGTTCGTCGGCGACGAGGATTTCGGGCCGGCCGATCACCGCGCGGGCGATCGCGACGCGCTGCTGCTCCCCGCCCGACAGGGTGGCGGGCCGCGCGTCGCCGCGATCGCCCAGCCCGACCCAGTTCAGCATTTCCGCGACCGGCGCGTCGACCTCATCCTCCTTCATGCCGGCAACGCGCAGCGGCAGGGCGATATTGTCATAGGCCGACAGATGCGGAACCAGCCGGAAGTCCTGAAACACGACGCCGATGCGGCGGCGAAAGCCCGGCAGGCGCTTACGCGGCAGCGTCACCACATCTTCTCCGAACAGGCGGATGACGCCCCGGCTGGGCCGCTGCGCCAAGTAGAGCAGCTTCAGCAGCGAGGTCTTGCCCGCGCCCGACGCGCCGGTCAGGAAATAGAAACCGCCGCTGGCGAGCGAAAAGCTGACGTCCGAAAGCGTCTCCCTGTCCAGCCCGTAGCGCAGGCCGACATTTTCGAACTGGACGATGGCCGACATGGACGGATTCAGGCGCGGTGGCGCTCCCTGCTTGGCGAAGGCGCAGCCATGGCACAGCGGGCGTGCCGTCGTAAAGCCCGCCCCGCCTGTGGTCGCGAGTCGCGGGCGCGAACGATGCCCTGCGTCTTGCCGCTTGCGCGCGAGTCCAAGCCGTGCCTATGAAGCGAAATGATCCTGCTGTGCCCCAATTGCGCGACCCGCTATGTCGTGCCCGACAGCGCCGTCGGTCCCAATGGGCGCCAGGTCCGCTGCGCGGCGTGCAAGCATAGCTGGTTCCAGGAAGGGGTCGCCCCGCCCGTGCGCGAGGAAGCGGCGCCTGCGCCGGAACAGCCGCCCGAGCCCCCTGTCGCCTCGACAGTTCCGCCGCCTCCGCCCGCATCGGCCCCCGAAGCGCCCGCTGCGCCTGCGGTCGAGGCCGCAGAGGAACCGGTCGCAGCGGCGGAGCCCAGTGCCGTGGACACCGCCGAAGAAGCGCTTCCGACCGCCGCGCCCGAACCGGCGCAGCCCGATCATCGCTTCGACGACATCTATGCCGGTGCGCCCGTCAGCCGGGACGCAGAGGAGAGCTATGCGCCGCCGGTTCCCACCCGCGCACGTCGCAATCCGGTCAAGCTGTGGACCTATGCGGCCGCCGCCTTCTTCTTCATCGTCGCGGCCGCCGGCGGCGCGCTGTACTATTACGGGCCACCGTCCTGGATGGTGGCGATGGGGCTGGTGCCCGAAGAGGGCGACCCGGACCTGCTTTTCTACCTGTCGAAGCCTGCCGAGCGCCGCAAGCTGCCGACCGGGGAGGAATATTTCGCCTTTGGCGCGCGCATCGTGAACAGCGGGACGCAGGCGCTGCCCGTGCCGCCGGTGCTGGTGCAATTGCGCGACCGGCAGAACCGGCTTGTCTTCAGCTGGACGACGAAGGCCGACAAGACGCGGCTGAAACCGGGCGAGGAAGCGTCGATCAACGAAAGCCGGATCGACATTCCCAAGAACGCCGAAAATCTGTCGCTGACCTTCGTTCAATAACGGTCGCGCCATGACGGCGCGCGCCGTCGCCGTCAGGGATAGCTGACGGTCTTGGGCCGGCCCTGCGGGATCGGGATGAATTCCTGATCGTCGCCGGGGATGAGGGGAAAGCGCATCGCGTCCCAATCCTCGCGCGCCTGCATCAGCCGATCCTGACGCGAGGACACGAAATTCCACCAGACATGGCGCGGCGAGGAAAAGGCTTCGCCGCCGCAAAAGACGATCCGGCCGCCATCGACGCTCATCAATGTGGCGGACGTGCCGGGCCGCAGCACATAGAGCGTCTGCGGCGTCAGCGTCATGCCATCGAGTGCGGCATCGCCGCCCGAGACATAGAGGGCGCGTTCGTCGGCGGACGGATCAATGGCGATCCGGCCGCCCGGCGCCAGCTGAATGTCGGCATAGATGGTGTCGGCATAGGTGGTGACGGGCGAGGTTTCGCCCCAGAGCGACCCCATGATGACGCGCGCACGCGCCGATCCGTCCTCGATGACCGGCAGTCCGCCTTCGCCGACATGCTCGAACGCAGGATCCATTTCCTCGACGCGGTCGGGAAGCGCCAGCCAGGTCTGGATGGCCGATAATTTGGATGCCTTTGCCCGGTCTTCGTCGGGCGATCGTTCGGAATGGACGATGCCGCTGCCCGCTGTCATCAGATTGACCGCACCCGGCTCGATCAATTGCTCCGTACCCAGCGAATCGCGATGCAGGAATGCGCCTTCATACATATAGGTCACGGTGGCGAGGTTGATATGCGGGTGCGGCCGCACGTCGATCCCCTGCCCCGGCGCGATCTGCGCCGGCCCGGCCTGGTCGAAGAAGATGAAGGGCCCGACCATCGTGCGCCCCTTGGACGGCAGGGAACGATGCACCTTGAAGTCGCCCAGATTATGGCTGACGGGGGTGATGGTCTGAACAATGAGATCGTCGAAAGTCATGCCGCATCCAGTTCGGGATAATGGCGGAAGATGCCCTCCTCATTGAAGGGCAACCGCCGGTCGCTGGCAAGATAGTCCTGCAATTCGGGCAAGGCCGCAACCCTGTCGTGCAGGGCCGTGAGGGCGGGGAAGCGTCCGCCTAGCGACGCCATGCGCAGCGGAAAGGCATAGGTCAGGCCGGCGACCAGCTGGAACAAGGACAGGTCGGCATAGCCCCAGCGCGCGCCGGCCAGCCAGTTCCCCGGTTCAGAGCCAAGCGCCCGCTCGAAATAGCTGAGATATTTGGGAATGCGCTCGTCACGAAATCCCTCGGCGCGACGCAGCGCCTCCGCCTTCTGGTCCGCATAATAAAGATGGACGCCGACAGGATGATGCACGTCATGCGCTTCGGCCACCATGTCCATGATGGTGAGTTGGAGCTGCGCCAGCCAATAGCGACTTTTGAGGCCTGACGGGCCGCATTCGTGCCGTTCGGACAGATAGAGAAGGATATTGGCGGTCTGGGACACGGTAGCGCCATCGATGCTGAGATAGGGCGGTGCGAAGGCTGGGCCTCGATCATGGCTGGCCATGTCGGCCATCAGCGCCTCACCCCCGTCTTCCCGCGCGCAGTCCCGATAGGCGATGCCGCAGGCTTCCAGCGTCAGCCGGACAAATTCGCCCCGGCCGGGAATGGTCGGCCAGTACCAGAAGTCATAGGCCATCGGGACGCTCCTTGCTGTCATTCGAAGGCGGAACGCGGGGGCGCGGCATATGGTTTATTCGGAGCAGAAAAAGTCGGACTTTTAAGGGTGGCAGGCGCTGGGCGGACGGCGTTGCGCCGCCCGCCCGTGCCAAGCCGTTACCGCCCGTCAGTCATGGTCGCGGCCACCGGCACCCATATAGAGCTCGCTGCCGGTTTCCTTGAACAGCTTGCTCATCTCCTCCATGCCCTTGAGCGCGGCGTCCTTGCTGGCCTGCGCCACTTCCGCGCCGGTGAGGCCCGCTTCGAGGAAGCCGTCGGCGGGCTGGTTCTTCTTCGCGGCGAAGTCGCGCACTTCCTGCGTGATCTTCATCGAGCAGAATTTGGGGCCGCACATCGAGCAGAAATGCGCGGTCTTCGCGCCTTCGGCCGGGAGCGTCTGGTCATGATATTGCTCGGCCGTGTCGGGATCGAGCGACAGGTTGAACTGGTCGCGCCAGCGGAACTCGAAGCGGGCGCGGCTCAGCGCATCGTCGCGGACCTGCGCGGCGGGGTGGCCCTTGGCAAGGTCGGCGGCATGGGCGGCGAGCTTGTAGGTGACGACGCCGACCTTCACATCGTCGCGGTCGGGCAGGCCCAAATGCTCCTTGGGCGTAACGTAGCAGAGCATCGCCGTGCCATACCAGCCAATCTGCGCCGCGCCGATGGCGCTGGTGATATGGTCATAGCCCGGCGCGACATCGGTGGTGAGGGGCCCGAGCGTATAGAAGGGCGCTTCGCCGCAGACTTGTAGCTGCTTTTCCATATTCTCCTTGATCTTGTGCATGGGCACATGGCCCGGCCCTTCGATCATCACCTGCACATCCTGCTTCCAGGCGCGGTGGGTCAATTCACCCAGCGTGTAGAGTTCGCTGAATTGCGCTTCGTCATTGGCATCGGCGATGGAGCCGGGGCGGAGGCCGTCGCCAAGGCTGTAGGCGATGTCATAGGCCTTCATGATCTCGGTGATCTCGTCGAAATGATCGTAGAGGAAGGACTCTTTGTGGTGCGCGAGGCACCATTTCGCCATGATGGAGCCACCGCGCGACACGATGCCGGTGACGCGCTTGGCCGCCATCGGGATATAGGCCAGGCGCACGCCCGCATGGATGGTGAAATAGTCGACGCCCTGCTCCGCCTGCTCGATCAGCGTGTCGCGGAAGATGTCCCACGTCAGGTCTTCGGCGACGCCGCCGACCTTTTCGAGCGCCTGATAGATGGGGACGGTGCCGATCGGGACCGGCGAGTTGCGCAAGATCCATTCGCGCGTGTCGTGGATGTTGCGGCCGGTGGACAGGTCCATCACCGTGTCAGCGCCCCAGCGGATCGACCAGACCAGCTTGTCGACTTCGCTCGCCACATCGGACGCGACGGCGCTGTTGCCGATATTAGCGTTGATCTTGACCAGGAAATTGCGGCCGATCGCCATCGGCTCGGATTCGGGGTGGTTGATGTTCGACGGGATGATGGCGCGGCCGCGCGCGACCTCGTCACGCACGAACTCGGGCGTCACATAGTCGGGGATGGATGCGCCGAAGCTCTGGCCATCGCGGATGTATTCGGCGAGGCGAGCGCGGCCCAGATTCTCGCGCTCGGCGACATATTCCATCTCGGGCGTGATGATGCCGCGGCGGGCATAATGCATCTGGGAGACATTGCCGCCGGCCTTCGCGCGGAGCGGGCGCTTGACGACATTGGGGAAGGGCTGGACGCCGCCGGTCCGGTCGGGGCCTTTGAGGCCGTTATCCTCGGGCTTGACGGCACGCGCGTCATATTCCTCCACGTCGCCGCGACCCATGATCCAGTCGCGCCGCAGCGCCGGCAGGCCCGCCATGATGTCGATGCGGGCATTGGGGTCGGTATAGGGGCCGGACGTGTCATAGACGCGCACGGGCGGCTCGCCGCTCGAAGGTTCAAGGTCGATTTCCCGCATCGCGACCTTGAAGGGGCCGACATGGATTTTGCGCGACCCGCGAATGGGGCCGGTGGTCACGCGCATTTCGGTGCGGGCGGGGACGTCTGCCATGCTATGCTCTCCTTACGACGGAGAGAGAGACTGCGGGCGGGTTGAAGGCTCGCTACCCTCCCTACGCCAGTGTCAACTGGATCAGGTTCAGCGGGTCGCGGCCACGTCAGCCGCCTCTCAACCGTCTGTGGACGGTCCCCCGGGGATGCTGGACATGATAGGGGCTTGGGCGCACAAGGTCCAGCAGCTTATGAGCCACGACAGCATCCCGGACCTAGGCACCAAAGCCGGCCGCAAGGCTTTCCGCCACGAAATGCGCATGGTCGCGGTGCGACCGCGCCGGTGGGGGTTGTGGCTGCTGACGGCGGGCGCACTGCTGATGATCCTGCCGTCCGCGCTCGACCTGCACGCCATCTTCGGCTGGTCGCCCAGCGTGCTGGGGATCATGCTGATCGCTGTCGCGTTACCCCTGCTGATCGCCGCTGCTGTGTTGCGGCGGCGCTATCGCCGGGGACGCATGACCATCTCCAGGGGGGACTGACCGCGCATGAAGAGGATTTTGACTTTGGTTTCCGCTGCCTTGCTGACCGGCGCGGGCGCGCCGCCCGCATCTACGCCCAATCCATCGGATGACCCCTATATCTGGCTGGAGGACTGGACCGGCCCGCGCGCAATGCAATGGGTGGAGGCGGAGAATAAGGCGACGGAGGCCGCGTTCCAGAATGATCCGCGCTATGCCGACTATCACGCGCAAGCGCTTGCTATCGCGTCGGCCAAGGACCGGATCGCGATGCCGATGCTGATCCATGGCCGCGTCTATAATTTCTGGCGCGATGCCGATCATCCCCAAGGCATCTGGCGCTGGACCAGCGAAGCCGATTATGCGCGCGAAGCGCCCAACTGGACCACCGTGCTGGACCTGGATGCCCTGTCGAAGGCGGACAGCAAGAAATGGGTGTGGAAGGGCGCGTCGATCCTCGACCCCGACGAACGGCTGGCGCTCGTCAACCTGTCGGATGGCGGCGAGGATGCGGTCAGCCTGCGCGAATTCGATCTGGAGACGGGCCAATTCGTGGACGGCGGCTTTTCCATCCCCACGTCCAAGCAGAATGAGGCGTGGCTGGACCGCGACACCATCCTGATCGCGCGCGACTGGGGGGATGGCACCATGACCAAGTCGGGCTATCCCTTCGTGGTCAAGGCGCTGAAGCGCGGCGAACCGCTGTCGAGCGCGCGGGAAATCTATCGCGGGGCGCAGAGCGATCAGGTCGGCACCTTCCCCCTCGTCCTGTCGGACGGGTCGGGCAATCGCGCCGCCTTCCTCTATCGTGGCGTCACCTTCTTCGGCAACGAAACCTATCTGGTCGATGGCGCGCAGGTGAAGCGGTTGCCGCTGCCCGCAAAGAGCAATGTGCAGGGCATGGTGGATGGCCAGGTGCTGATCCAGACCAGCGAGGCCTGGCAAAGCGGCGGCGTCAGCGTGCCTACGGGCGCGCTTGTCGCCGTGCCGTTGAAGGCGCTGCAATCGGGCGAGACGCTCAAGCCGCAAATCCTTTTCGCCCCGTCCCCCCGCCAGTCGGTCGACGGCGTAGCGGCGACCAAGGGCCATGTCATCCTGGCCTATAACGATAATGTGCGCGGCCGGGTGATGGTGCTGACGCCGGGCACGGCGGGATGGACCAGCAAGACGGTCGACCTGCCCGATAATGCCACCATCTCCATCGCTTCGGCCAGCGACAAGAGCGACAAGGCCTATCTGTCGATCGCGGGTTTCCTGGCCCCCACGACGCTGTGGGAAATGGATGCCGCCAATCCGGCCCCGCGTCAGGTGAAAGCCATGCCCGCCCGGTTCGACGCCGAGGGCCTGGTGGTCGAACAGTTCGAGGCGACGTCGAGCGACGGCACGAAAATCCCTTATTTCATCGTCCATGCCAAGGACATGAAGAAGGACGGATCGACGCCGACGATCATGACCGCCTATGGCGGTTTCGAAATCCCGATGACGCCCAGCTATGCCGCGATTACCGGCAAGCTGTGGCTGGAGCGGGGCAACAGCTTCGTCCTTGCCAACATTCGCGGCGGCGGCGAGTTCGGCCCAGCCTGGCATGAGGCGGGCCTGAAGACAAAGCGGCAGATCATCTATGATGATTTTGCGGCCGTGGCGCAGGATATTTTCGCGCGCAAACTGTCCAGCCCGGACAAATTCGGCATTTACGGCGGGTCGAATGGTGGCCTGTTGATGGGGGTCGAGTTCAACCAGCATCCCGACCTGTGGAATGCGGTAGTGATCCAGGTGCCGCTGCTCGACATGATCCGTTACGAGCAGATCGCGGCCGGTGCGTCCTGGGTCGACGAATATGGCAGCGTCAGCGTTCCGGAGGAAAAGGCGTTCCTCCAGACGATTTCGCCCTATGCCAATATCCAAAAGGGCGTCGACTATCCCACGCCCTATATCTGGACCACGACCAAGGATGATCGGGTCGGCCCGCAACATGCCCGCAAATTTGCCGCGCGGCTCAAGGAATATGGCATTCCCTACCATTTCTACGAGGATACCGCCGGCGGCCATTCCGGTGACGCCGACATTGAACAGGGCGCGCGGTTGCAGGCGATGCAGATGGTCTATTTCAGCCAGCGGCTGGAGGGTAAGGCAGCTAACGAGAAATAGCGCCCTCAGTCGTTCCGGCCGATCCCCCGCTCGATCAACGCATTGGCGATGGCAGCCACCTCCTCGGCCGGGCGGCTGTCATCCCACACGCCATAGCGCAGCCCCAGAAAGACATTCATGCCCATGATTGCCCAGGCATGAACCTCCTCCACGTCCGGCCGCACATCGCCGCGCGCGGCGGCATGGGCCAGGCGCGCGGCCATGCGGCTGGCAGTATTTTCATAATGGGCGCGATAGGCGGCCTGATCGACGAACTCCGCCTCGTCGATGATGCGGTAGATTTCCTTGTGCGCTCGCGCGAATTCCAGGAAGCTCAAAAGGCCGATGCGTTCCGCGTCGATGCCGTCGCGCGCCTGCGCGATCCGGGGTGAGACATAGTCGCGCACCTGACCCGACATGTCATTGACCAGCGCGCGGAAAATATCGTCCTTGCTGTCGAAATAGGTGTAGAAACTGCCCAGCGCGCAGCCCGCCCGGCGAGTGATTCCGCTGATCGACCCGTCGTGAAATCCCTTCTCGCCAAATTCCGCCGCTGCGGCCGACAATAAGGCGCGTCGGGTGCGTTCGCCGCGCGCGGTGCGCGGAGCCTTGTCATCCTTCGCGGCGTCGCCAGCGCTCATCTGCCTCTCCCTCTCCTGTGTTCTTTTTGCCGCAGTCACGCCGCGCCGACAGCGACCTCCTTATTTGAAGTTGAAAGCTGGTTCAACTTTCATTATCGAATCGGATCAAGGACGCGATCCGGCAGACCGGGCGCCCCATATTCAGGAGAGGAGTCCCCATGAAGGCCCGTCAGACCATTCGCACATTCGCGCTCGCCTCTGCCGCCTGGAGCGGCCTCGCTGCCCTTCCCGCGTTGGCGCAGGACGCCGCGACGCCGCCCGCCGCCGCCAGCGAAGAGGACAGCGCCGCCATCATCGTCACAGCCCGCCGGCGCGAGGAAACGCTGGTCAGCGTGCCGATCGCCGTCAGCGCCTTTTCCGGGGCGGCGCTGGAACGCAGCGGCGCGATCGACATCAGCGACCTCGCCAATGTGACGCCTAACACCACGCTGGAAGCATCGCGCGGCACCAATTCGACGCTGACCGCCTTCATTCGCGGCGTGGGCCAGCAGGATCCGGTGTCCGGCTTCGAACAGGGCGTCGGCATCTATCTGGATGATGTCTATCTCAACCGGCCGCAGGGCGCGCTGCTGGATATTTACGATGTCGAGCGGATCGAAGTGCTGCGCGGGCCGCAGGGCACGCTTTATGGCCGCAACACCATTGGCGGCGCGGTCAAATATGTGACGCGAATGCTGCCGCAGGACTTTTCGCTCAAAGTGAAGGGGACCTATGGCAGCTATGACCAGGCCGATGGCATCATCAGCGCGTCGGCGCCGATCGGCGACCTGATCCGCGTCGGCGGCGCCTTTGCCCGCCTGTCGCGCGGCGGTTTCGGCAAGAACCTCACCACGGGCGAGGATAATTACAACAAGGATATCTGGGCCGGGCGCGCCACGTTCGAGATGGGCGGCTATGGCGAGCCGGTGCTGATGCGGATCACCGGCGACTATACCAAGGATAACAGCAACGCACGCGGTGGCCACCGCCTGATCCCGGGCCAGGTTTCGGGTGCGCCGGTGCTGGACGATGTGTTCGACACACGCGGCGGCCTGGCCGACCCCAGGCAATATGTGAAGTCCTACGGGCTTTCGATGAATATTTCGGCCGAATTGTCCGACGCGGTGACGCTGCGCTCGATCAGCGCCTGGCGCAAGGATGACAGCGCATCGCCGATCGACTTCGACGCCTTGCCAGCGGTCGATGTCGACGTGCCCGCCTATTATTTCAACGAACAGCTCAGCCAGGAATTCCAGCTGCTCTACGACAACGGGCCGCTGAAGGGCATGGTCGGCTTTTATTATCTCGACGCCAGCGCAGACACCCAGTTCGACGTGCGCCTGTTCACCACGGTCCCGGGCCTCACCGCCTTCACCCAGGCGAATGTCGATACCGAAACCTACGCGGTGTTCGGCGACTTCACCTTCGACATTTCGCAGCAGCTGAGCGTGTCGGCGGGCGGGCGCTATACCTGGGACAAGCGCCGGGCCGACATTTTGCGGCAAAATTATCTGGGCGGCGGATCGCCCGTCTTCGGCGGCGCGGGCACGGCCTTTGGCGCGCCCAGCACCAATTTCCGGGGCGAAAGTGAATTCAAGAAATTCACGCCGCGCCTGTCGGTCAGCTACAAGCCGACGCCCGACCATAATATCTATGCCAGCTGGTCCAAGGGGTTCAAGGGCGGCGGCTTCGACCCGCGCGGCGTAGGCGTCAACGCGCCGGACCTCAATGGCGACGGCATCCGCCAGGACAGCGAGGTCGCATCCTTCCTCAGCTTCGCGCCCGAGGAAGTCGACAGTTATGAAGTGGGGTATAAGGGCAATCTGATGGACGGCGCGCTCTATGTCGCGCTCGCCGGCTTCTATGCCGATTACAAGGATGTGCAGATCCCCGGATCGGTCGCCTGCGACGTGGGGGGCATCCCGTCCTTCTGCGGCGTCGTATCGAACGCAGGCAAGGCGACGTTCAAGGGCGTCGAGTTCGAAAGCAATGCGCGGCTGGGCCGCGACATGATGACGCCCGGCGACCGGCTGAACCTGCAGACAGCGATCGGGTTCATCGACGCGGAATATAAGGAATATATCACCAATATCGGCGGCGTGCCGACTGACGTCGCACGATATCGCGAGGTGCAGAATACGCCCAAATGGACGGCGAGCGGCACCTTGTCCTACCAGACGCCCGTAGGCGACGGCAGCCTCTATGCCGGGACCACCGTGTCGTGGCGGTCCAAGACCTATCAGTTCGAAATCCCCAACCCCTATATCGACCAGAAGGGCTTTGCGCTGTGGGACGCCAGCATCGTCTACACGGCGCCCAGCGACCGCTGGAGCATCGGCCTGCACGGCAAGAATATCCTGGACAAGGAATATAAGACGTCGGGCTACACCTTCGTCGTCGCAGATCCGACGACAGGCGCGATCGTCAACAATGCGGCCGGATTCCCGACCCCGTCGCTGGGCCGCGAAGGCACGCTGACCGCTTTCTACGGCAATCCGCGGCAGGTGTTCGTGACGGGATCGATCAAGTTCTGATGAGTACCCTCCGTTCGGTTCGAGCTTGTCGAGAACCCTTCGCGCGATGGTTCTCGACAAGCTCGAACTGAACGGAGATGGGTACAAGCCATGACCGAAAAAATTGCATCCCCCCGATACCGCGCCGTCGTGCTGGCGATGCTGTTGCTGGTCTATACGTTCAATTTTCTCGACCGGCAGATTCTGGGCATATTGGCCGTGCCGATCAAGGCGGACCTGCAGCTTAGCGATACGCAGCTTGGCGCTTTGGGCGGCATCGCCTTCGCGCTGCTCTATTCGACGCTGGCGATTCCGTTGGCGCTGCTGGCCGACCGGACCAGCCGCACCTGGGTCATCACCGTCAGCCTTGCCATCTGGAGCGGTTTTACGGCGCTGTGCGGCGTGGCGTCCAGCTTCGTGCAGATGTTCCTGTTCCGCATCGGCGTGGGCATCGGCGAAGCGGGCGGGGTCGCGCCATCCTATGCGGTGATTTCCGACTATTTCCCGCCGCACCAGCGCGCGCGGGCGCTGTCCATTTATTCGCTGGGCATCCCGCTGGGATCGGCGGGCGGCGTGCTGCTGGGCGGCTATATCGCGCAGGCGGTCGAATGGCGCACCGCCTTCATCGTCGTGGGGCTGCTCGGCATCCTGATCGCGCCCGTCTTCCGCCTGGTCGTGCGCGAACCCGCCCGCCCGGTTCAGGCCGCCGACGCCGTGCCGGTCAGCGCCGTATTCGGCATATTGGCGGCCAAGCGCGGCTTCTGGCTGCTGGCGCTGGGCGCGGCGTGCAGTTCGATGTGCGGTTATGGCGTCGCCTTCTGGCTGCCCAGCCTGCTGATGCGCAGTTTCGGCCTGGACCTGATGGGCGCGGGACAGTTTCTGGGCGGATTGCTGCTGATCGGCGGGGTGGCCGGCGTGTTGCTCGGTGGCTTTCTGGGCGACCGGCTGGGCGGCCGCGACAAGGCCTATTATGCCTGGGTGCCGGCGGTCAGCTATGTGGTCGGCATGCCGCTGTTCGTGATCGGCGTGCTATCCGACAGCGTCTCCTTTGCCTTCGCGCTGTTCCTGATCCCCCAGGCTTTGGTCTATGTCTGGCTCGGTCCGGTGCTGACCGCCGTCCAGCATTTGGTCCCCGCGCATATGCGGGCCAGCGCGGCGGCAAGCTTCCTGCTCATCAACAACCTTGTCGGCCTGGGCCTGGGCAGCTGGGCGGTGGGCAGCCTGTCGGACGCGCTGACGCCGGCCTATGGGAATGAGGCGCTGCGCTACGCCATCGTCGCGGCGCTGGGCTTTTACCTGCTGGCCGGCCTGTTCATGGCGCTGGCGGGCAAGGCGTTGCGTCGCGACTGGGTGGCGGCGTAACCTCTCAAGAAACGGGACGCTCTGCGCGGACCGTTTCTCGACTTCGCTCGAAACGAACCGACTAGCAGTTAACGCTCTCGGGTGGCGCTGAACTTTACTTGGGGGTGGCGTTCCTGCTGGTAGCCGATGTCCCAGGCGCTTTTCGCCATGAAGACGAGGTTGCCGTCGCGATCCTTGGCTATGTTGGTGCCATTATAGGCGACCAGATCCTTGATCGCGGCGTCGTCGCCGCTGATCCAGCGGGCGGTATCGAAGGGCGAGGGTTCAAGCCCCGCCGCGACCTTATATTCCGCTTCCAGACGCGAGATCAGCACTTCGAGCTGTAGCTGCCCCACGACGCCGACGATCCACTGGCTGCCGATTTCGGGGTAGAAAACCTGGATGACGCCCTCTTCGGAGAGGTCGTCCAATGCCTTGCGCAGCTGCTTGGTCTTGGTCGGGTCCTTGAGCGCCACGCGGCGCAGGATTTCGGGCGCGAAATTGGGGAGGCCGGTGAAGCGCAGGCCGGGTTTTTCGGACAGCGTGTCGCCCACGCGCAGCGCCCCATGATTGGGGATACCGATAATGTCGCCAGGAAAGGCCTCATCGGCCAGTTCGCGGTCCTGCGCGAAGAAGAGGATCGGCGAATGCACGGCGAGCGGCTTGCCCGAGCCGGATGGCGTCAGCTTCATGCCGCGGCGGAACTTGCCCGAAACGAGGCGCATGAAGGCGATGCGGTCGCGGTGCATCGGGTCCATGTTCGCCTGCACCTTGAAGATGAAGCCCGTCACTTCGCTCTGGTCCGGCTCGACGGCGGCGGGTTCGGCGGGCTGGGCACGCGGCGGCGGGGCGTGCTGGCCGAGCGCATCGATCAGTTCGGTGACGCCGAAGAGCTTGAGCGCAGATCCGAAATAGACCGGGGTCAGGTCGCCTGCGCGATAGCGGTCGAGATCGAATTCGGCATAGCCGCCCTGCGCCAGTTCAGCGTCCTCGCGCAGTCGTTCGAGCGCCTGTTCAGAGAGGAGTTCGCCAAGCTTCGGATCGTCGAGGCCGGAGACATGCGCCTCCTTGCCTTCAAACTCGCGCGACGGGCCGCTCGGCTGGCGCAGGCGGTTGGTGGCAAAGTCGTAGATGCCTTCGAACTCGCCACCCATACCGGCGGGCCAGCTCATGGGACAAACGTCGAGTTGCAGCTGGTCGGCGACCTCGTCCAGAAGGCCGAAGATTTCGCGGCCCTCGCGATCGACCTTGTTGACGAAGGTGATGATGGGGACGTTGCGCAGGCGGCAGACCTCGAACAGCTTGCGCGTCTGCGGCTCGATGCCCTTGGCCGCGTCGATCACCATGACGGCGGAGTCAACGGCGGTCAGGGTTCGGTAGGTATCCTCGGAAAAATCCTCGTGCCCCGGCGTGTCGAGCAGGTTGAAGGTGATGGTTTCGCCATCGCGCGTGCGCTCGAACGTCATGACCGAGGAGGTGACGGAGATGCCGCGCTGCTGCTCGATCTTCATCCAGTCGGACCGGGCGCGGCGATTGGCCCCGCGCGCCTTGACCTCACCGGCAAGGTGGATCGCCCCCCCTTCCAGCAGCAGCTTTTCAGTGAGCGTGGTCTTGCCCGCGTCAGGGTGCGAGATGATGGCGAAGGTGCGGCGAGAGGGGATGGTCATATTGGGTCCAGACAAACAACAGCCGTTCGTGCTGAGTAGGGACTGAGCATGGCGAAGGCCCGTATCGAAGCATTCGTGCCCAGGCCGATCCTTCGATACGCCATTGCGGCTTCGCTCAATGGCTACTCAGGACGAACGGAAACGGGGCTATCTAGTCCGCAACAAGCGTCACGTCCATGCGGAAGCTGCGGCTCTCGCCCGGCAGCAGCGCCATGATGCTGGGCTTGTCCCAGACATCGCCGTCAAAGCCCACCAGATCGGCCATGCCCGCCCAGGGTTCGACGCACAGATAATGGGCGCCGGGCTTTTGCCAGAGGCCAAGCCAGGGCGTGTCGGGGAAGTCGATTTTGAGGTGCGGTCGGCCCGGCACGCCCCAGGTGAGCGAGCGGCTGGCAAGATCGTCCCAGATCAGCGCGTCGCCTTCAAACATGGCATGGGTGGGCGCGAGCGTATCGCCTTCGACCGGGGAGGCTTCGCTGTCCCGCGCGATCAGGCCGGGTTCTGCCCCCACACGGCGGATCGGCGCCGGCTCAGGCTTTTCGAAGACGATGCGGTGATCCTCCACCGCGCCGCCAAAGGGAAGCGGCCAGGCGAAGGCCGGGTGATAGCCGAAGGAAAAGGGCATGCGCGCTTCGCCGCGATTGCTGACTGTCGCGGTCATGCGCAAGGTTGCGCCTTCAATCGCGAAACGCATGTCGAGCCGGAAGTCGAACGGATAGACGGCACGCGTCGCCGCGTCCGCTTCGAGCCGCAGCAGGACATGATCGGGTGCCTGCTCTTCCAGCGCGAAACATTCGCGGCGCGCGAAGCCATGTTGGGGCATGGGAAATGCGTGGCCGCCCAGACGGTAGACATCCTCGCGCGAGCGCCCGACGAAGGGAAAGAGCAGCGGCGCATGCCCCGTCCACCAGCGCGGATCGGCGTCGGTCATCATTTCGCGACCCTGCGCGTCCCTGAGCGACCAGAGTTCCGCCCCCATGGGGTCAATCTGCGCGGTCAGCGACGCTGAACGTATGACGATGCGATTTTCGGGCAAGCGGGCCTCCGGCAATGACAGGACGCGCATATCAATGCGCCGCCCGCCTGTCTGCCATCATGTCGTTTCGCTTCTGGAACCAGAGGGGTTCATCGCCGGTTCTGCAGCCGGAGGATCGAACAATGAAATATATGGGATTGGCCGTGATGGCCGCTACTCTGCTCGCGGGAACAGCGTCGGCGCAGGAAAAGGAAAAAAGGGACGACACGATGGACAAGGCCGGGCGAATCGCGAGCCAGCCGGCGCGCGACATCGGCCTCGACAAGGATGAGATTCCGCCGATCCTGACCAAGGCGGTGGACAATCCCTATGCCGCCCCGGCCAGCCGCAGTTGCAAGGGGCTGAACCGGGAACTGGGCGCATTGAACGCCGTGCTGGGCGACGATTTCACCGCGAGCAAGGAAGCCAATGAGAATCGCACCGGCAAGATCGCGGAGGCGGTCGGCAAGACGGTGGTCAATTCGCTGATCCCGTTTCGCGGCCTGGTGCGCGAGATCAGCGGCGCCGCGCCCGCCGAGCGCCGGTTGCAGGCGGCCGTGACCGCCGGCATTGCGCGCCGCGGCTATATTCGCGGCATGGCGGCGGCCAAGGGATGCAAGATCGCGCCGATCGCGCCGGAACCGGCAGCGAAGGGCGGTAACAAGAAATAAGCCAGAAACGGTGCTCCCGCCCCGGCGGGAGCACTCTGCCTCTTATCCCCGCAGGGTCGCGCCCAGCTTGCCGGCGGCCTTGACCACCGATGCGCTGATCGCCTCCAGCTCTTCCTGGGAAAAGCTCTTGTCCCCCGGTTGCAGCGTGACTTCAATGGCGAGCGACTTTTGCCCGTCCTCGACCCCCGGTCCCACAAAGACGTCGAACAGGCGCGCGTCGACGATGGCCTTCTTGTCCGCGCCGCGCACTGCGCGCACGAGCGCGTCGGCTTCAACATCGGCGGGCACCAGGAAGGCGAAGTCGCGCTTGACCGCTTGCAGGGCAGGCGGCGCGTAGGGCGCGCGCAGCGCCCCGCTCTTGCGTTTGGGCGGAATGGCGTCGAGGAAAATCTCGCCCGCCACCACGGCGCCCGACAGGCCGAACTGCCGCGCCAGGCTGGGGTGCAGCACGCCATATTCGGCCAGCATCATCTTGGGCCCCAGGCGTAACGTGCCGGACTGCCCGGGATGATAGGCGGCGGACGCTTCGCCAAAGCCTTGCAGATTGGCGACCGGGGCGCCGGCTGCGGCCAGCAGCGCGATCACTTCGGCCTTGGCGTCAAAGGCGTCGAACGGCTGCGCCTTGCCCGACTGCCAGCCACGCGCGACCTTTTCCCCCGCCAGCACGAAGCCGACCGTCGCGCGCTCGCCCTGTTTGAAATAGCGGCGGCCCAGTTCAAACAAACGGACCGACGCGGCGCCGCGATCGACATTGCGCTTCGTTGCGGAAAGGAGGCCCGGCAGCAGCGAGGGCCGCATGACCTTGAGATCCTCCGAGATCGGATTGGCCAGCGTCCAGTCGCCGCCACCCACGGCCGCCGCTTCCTTTTCGGAAAGGAAGGACCAGTTGATCGCTTCGGCCAGGCCGCGCGCGGCGGCGGTGCGGCGTACGCGCCGTTCGACCAGCTGTTCGGGCGTGGCGGTGGGGCGGGCAACGCCGGGCGTGCGCGGCAGCGGGGTGGAGGGCACATGGTCCAGCCCGACGATGCGCACCACTTCCTCGACAAGGTCGGGCCAGCCATCGACATCGCGCCGCCAGCTGGGCACGGTGACGGTCCAGTGGCCCGGCACGCTGACGGGCATGCCATCCTGATATTCGACGCTGTCTGCGTCACCCGACACGCTGAAGCCCAGACTTTCGAGAATGCGCTTCTGTTCGTCAGCGGGCACATCCACGCCGGCAAGCGCGAGGCACTGATCGGGTGTATAGGCAATGGTGCGCAGAGCGAGAGGCGGCGCGCCTGCGCGCGTCGCCTCGCTCGGCGTGCCGCCGCACAGGGTCACGACCAGGCTGGTGGCGATCGACAGCCCGTCATCCAGGAAGGCGGGATCGACGCCACGCTCGAACCGGCCGCGCGCGTCCGAGGTGAGCGCCAGCTTCTGTCCGGTGACAGCGATCCGTTCCGGCGTGAAATAGGCGCATTCGATCAGCACGTCGCTCGTGTCGTCCTGCGCGCCCGAATGTTCGCCGCCCATGATGCCGCCAATGTCGTGCACGGCTTCGTCGTCGGCGATGACGGTCATGCTTTCATCGACCGTGTAGGTCTTGCCATTGAGCGCCAGCACCTGCTCGCCGCTGCGCCCCTTGCGCGCGACCAGCCCGCCTTTCAGGGTTGCCATGTCATAGACGTGGAGCGGCCGGCCAAGGTCGATCATGATATAGTTGGTGATATCGACGAGCGCGCTGATCGGCTTCTGGCCGATGGCCTTCAAGCGCCGCGCCATCCAGTCGGGCGAGGCGCCATTGGTGACGCCGCGCACGGTGCGGGCGTAGAAAGCGGGGCAGCCATCGGGATCGTCGGTGCGGACGTCCGGTCCCGGACCCGCGCCCTCGATCGTCGGCACGATGATGGCATTGAGCCGGCCAAGGCCGGCGGCCGCGAGATCGCGCGCAATGCCGCGCACACCCATGCAATCCTGCCGGTTGGGCGTCACCGACACGTCGATGACCGGATCGTCAAGCCCGGCCCAGTCGGCATAGACGCGGCCGACCGGCGCGTCGGGCGCGAGTTCGATGATGCCGTCATGATCGTCGCCCAGCTCCAGCTCGCGGGTCGAACACATCATGCCGTTGGATTCAACGCCGCGGATTGCGGTCTTCTTCAGCACCATGCCGTTGGACGGGACCACCGCCCCTTCCAGACCGAAGACGCCGATCAGGCCCGCGCGGGCATTGGGCGCGCCGCACACGACCTGCAACGGCTCCCCATCGCCATGATCGACGGTCAGCACCTGCAGCTTGTCGGCCTGCGGATGCTTGTCGGCGGTAAGCACCCTGGCAATCTTGAACCCGGCGAGCCTTTCGGCCGGGTTTTCGACGCCCTCGACCTCCAGGCCGATGGCGTTCAGCGTCTTGAGGATGGTGGCAAGATCGGCATCGGTATCCAGATGCGTCTTGAGCCAGCTCAGCGTGAACTTCATGCGCCCACTCCCCCGCTCAGCGTCGGCACGTCCAGCGCCGAGAAGCCATAATGTTTGAGCCAGCGCAGATCGCCGTCAAAGAATGCGCGCAAGTCGTTCATCCCATATTTGAGCATCGCCAGCCGATCGACCCCGGTGCCAAAGGCGAAGCCCTGCCACTCGTCGGGATCCAGCCCGCACGCCTCGATCACGCGGCGGTTGACCATGCCGCTGCCCAGCACTTCGAGCCAGCCGCCGTCCGCCGCGTCGCCATCGCCGCCGATGATCCGCTGCCCGTTGACAAGGGTGTAGCCGACGTCGACCTCGACCGACGGTTCGGTGAAGGGGAAATAGCTGGGCCGCAGGCGCAGGACGATATCCTCGCGCTCGAAAAAGGCCTTGAGAAAGGTTTCCAGCGTCCATTTAAGGTGGCCGAGCGTGATGCCCCGGTCGATCACCAGACCTTCGATCTGGTGGAACATCGGCGTATGGGTGGCATCGCTGTCGCTGCGGTAGACGCGACCCGGCGCGATGATGCGAATGGGCGGCGGCTGGTTCATCATCGTGCGAATCTGCACCGGCGACGTATGGGTGCGCAGCAGCATCTTTTTCTGCCCCTCCTCGTCGGGGAAGTAGAAAGTGTCGTGCATCGCGCGCGCCGGATGGGTTTCGGGGATATTGAGCGCGGTGAAGTTGTGCCAGTCGTCCTCGATCTCCGGCCCGGTGGCGACGGAGAAGCCGAGGTCGGCGAAGATTTCGGCCAGTTCGTCCATGACCTGGCTGACGGGATGGACGCTGCCTTGCGGGCCGATGTCGGCGGGCAAGGTCATGTCGACCCTTTCGGAGGCCAGTTTCGCGTCGAGCGCGGCCTGTTCCAGCTGCGCCTTGCGCTCGGCGAGCGCGGCGGTCACGCTTTCGCGCAAATCCTGGATCGGCGGGCCTTTTTCAAGACGCTCCTCGGGCGACATGGGGCCAAGCGTTTTCAACAGGCCCGTGACGACCCCGCTCTTGCCCAATGCCCCCACCCGCAACGCTTCGAGCGCGTCCAGCGTATCGGCAGCGGCGATGTCGGCAATCAGGCCGGTCTTGAGTGCGCTAATTTCGGTCATATCATTCCCATGGGCCGTAATGGCAAAGCGTCGCGTTGCGCCTTAGCGACGCGAGCGCTGCATGGGAAGGGTCAGGCCCGCGTCCCCAGCAGCGCGCCGCCGAAGCCGATGAAGAGCAGGCCGGTGCCGCGGTTGAACAGGCGCTGGCGGTTGGCGGGGGCGAGCCAGCGCTTCAAACGACCGCCGCCCAGCGCGTAGACGCCATACCAGAAGCTTTCGATCACCACGAAGCTGGCGATCAATATGGCGAGCTGCGTCCAGAAGGGACGATCGAGGACGATGAACTGCGGGAAGAGCGCGGCGGCGAAGATGATGAGCTTGGGATTGGAAAGGCCCGTCAATAGCCCGGTGGCGAAGAGCGCATGGTCGGATTTGGCAGGACGCATGGCATCGCCCATGTCCACCGGCGCGCGCCACGCCTTGACGCCGAGCCAGACCAGATAGGCGACGCCGGCATAGCGCAAGACATCGAACAGCCGCGGCGATGCCTTGAGCAGCGCGCCCAGACCCAGCGCCGAGGCGATGAGACATAACAGGACCGCGCTCATCAGGCCCGCCATCGTCGCCAGCGCCTTGCGCGGGCCATGGGCGATGCTCTGCGCCATGACGTGCAGCATGTTGGGGCCGGGCGTCGCCGAGATGAGGAACACCGCTGTGACGTAGATCCACCAGAGATGCAGCGACATGGGATGGGTGCTTTCGATGCGGTCCATCCCCTCCGTTCGTTTCGAGCTTGTCGAGAAACCGGAGTGCTGCCTTTCCGGCTTCTCGACAAGCTCGAAGCGAACGGAGGGGAGAACCAAAAAAGGGCGCCGAAGGCTGATGCCCCAGCGCCCTTTTTAGACGATCTTGCGATCAATCCGCTCAGGCGGCGGGCAGCGCGGCCTTCGCCTGGGCGATGATGGCGCTGAACGCTTCGCCTTCATGCATCGCGATGTCGGCCAGGACCTTGCGGTCCAGTTCGACGCCGGCGAGCTTGAGGCCATGCATGAACTGCGAATAGGTCAGGCCTTCGGCGCGGACGCCGGCGTTAATGCGCTGAATCCACAGACCCCGGAAGGTCCGCTTCTTCACCTTGCGGTCGCGATAGGCGTACTGGCCGGCCTTTTCGACGGCCTGGCGCGCGATGCGGATGGTGTTCTTGCGACGGCCATAATAGCCCTTCGCCTGATCCAGAATCCGCTTATGCTTCGCCTTGGTGGTTACACCACGTTTGACACGTGCCATTCGTCAGACTCCTCTTACTTCAGGCCGTACGGCGCCCACAGGCGCACATGACCGGCATCGGAATCCGACAGCACGCTGGTGCCGCGATTCTGGCGAATATATTTGGCGTTGTGGCTGATCAGGCGGTGACGCTTGCCAGCGACGCCATGCTTGACCTTGCCGGTGGCGGTGAACTTGAAGCGCTTCTTCACACCGCTCTTGGTCTTCATCTTGGGCATTTTCGTCTCCTTATCTGGCGCGACGATTACAGACAGCCACGGCAGCCCTAGTTAGCCGGGCGGTCACACTGAATATCGCGAAGGGCGGCCCTTAGTGACCTGCGGCGCAAAAGGCAAGTGATTCGGACCCAAAGCGGGGCGATGACGTTGATGCTGCCATGGCCGATACCGAACCCGACGCGCACATCAAAGGGACAACCGTGGCGACCGGTGGCGGGGCGGGCCATCCCGTGCGCCGCGCGCAGGCCCGCTGGCGCGCCCTGCCCCTGCCCGCGCGCGTCGCGATCGGGATCGTCGGCTTGCTGTTTGCCATCTGGCTGATCCTGTTCGTCACCAAGGGGCGGTTTTTGAAGCGGCCGTTCGAGCATGTGCTGGGCAACAGCCTCAATCGGCAAGTTCGGGTGGACGGGGATTTCCAGCTCTATTTCGCGCCGATCACGATCAAGTTTCTGGCCGAAGGCATGCGCGTGTCGAATACCAGCTGGGCGAGCCGCCCCGATGTGTTTCGCGCCGACCGCATCGACAGCCGGATCGCGCCGCTGAGCCTGATCTTCGGCGACAAGGTGCGCGTGCGCTGGCTGGAATTTCGCAACGGTGCGGTCGACCTGGAATGGTCGCGCGATCATCAGCACAATACATGGACCTTTGGCGATCCGGCGAAGAAGGGCAAGCCGCTCAGCCTGCCGCTGGTGAGCCGGGCCTTGCTGACCGGGACGACGCTGCGCTTCCGCGATCCGCGCATGCAATTGGGCGTCGATATCGGGTTCGAAACGGTGAAGGCGCGCGATACGCAATTTGCGAGCGAAGTGCGCTTTGCCGGCGATGGCACCATGCGCGCGCTGCCGTTCCGGTTGAAGGGCGGGCTGCTCTCCCCCGATCAGACGGTGACGGGCGGTCGCAACCGGCTGGTCGCGCGGATGGACGCGGGGGAGACGCGGGTCGATGTTTCGGGCACGCTGCCGGGCGCGACGCAATTGGAGGGCAGCGACCTTCAGATGGTGGCGCAGGGCGGCAATCTGGCGCGGCTGTTCGACTTTCTGGGCGTGGCCATTCCGCCGACGCGCAGCTATCGCTTCACCAGCGACCTCACCAAGGCAGGCGAGGAATGGCGCTTCACCCATTTGAAGGGCAAGTTTGGCGACAGCGATATGGCGGGGCGGTTCACCGTATCGCAGCCGGGCGGGCGCACGCTGATCAAGGGCGATCTGGCGACGCAGAAGCTGGACATTATCGATGTGGGTCCATTCATCGGCTATGATCCGGAACGGCTGGCGACGCAGGGCGGCAGCGGGGCGATCATGACGGTGTCGGGCGCGCCGCGTGTCTTGCCGGACACGCCATTAAGGGTCGAGGCGATCCGCAATTTCGACGCCGATGTCCGCTACAGCGTCAGGACGGTCCGCGCGCCCAATGTGCCGATTTCCAACGCGGCGGTGACGGTGAAGCTGGACAAGAGTCTGCTGACGCTGTCGCCGCTGACGTTCGACATGGCGGGCGGGCATGTGGCGTCGGATATCAGCATCGACGCGCGGCAAAGGCCGGCGCACACGGACTATGACATTCGCCTGGCGCCAACGCCCATGGGCACGTTGTTGGCGCGATGGGGCGTGGCGGAATCGGGCACCAACGGCACGATCAGGGGTCGGGTGCAGATGACCGGCATCGGCGATTCGCTGCATGATTCGCTCGGCAGCGCCAATGGCCGCATCGCCGCGATCCTGCCCGCCGGAACGATGTGGGCGCGCAACGTGCAATTGTCGGAAATCGACGTTGGCACCTTCATCACCAAGATGTTCGAGAAGAAGCTGAAGGAGCCGGTCGAGATCAACTGCGGGCTAATCGCCTTCACCGTGCGCAATGGCGTGGCGGCGGCGGACCCGATCCTGATCGACACGAAGAAGAATGTCATGATCGGCCGCGGCGGATTTTCCTTCCGCAACGAACGGCTGGACCTGGCCTTTCGCGCGGACGGCAAGAAGATCAGCCTGTTTTCCGGGCAGTCGCCGGTCGGCATTGGCGGCTATTTCGCGCAGCCGCGCATCAGCGTCATCAGCCCCGACCTGATGGCGCGCGGGGGTGCAGCCGCTGCGCTGGGCGTCGCGGCGACGCCGCTGGCGGCGGTGCTGGCCTTTGTCGATGTGGGCGATGCCAAGGGCGCGGCGTGCGGACCGGTGCTTGCCGGCGCCACCGCGCAGGCGCAGCGCACCAAGAGCGGCAAGCCGCGCGACGATGTCGGCCGTGGCACGACCGCCAAGGATGAAGCGGGCAAAGGCAGCAAGGCGGAGAAAAAGAGCCAGGACAAGAAGTTCCTGGGCATCTTCTGACCGGACGAGCCAGCGACTTGAACGGTCAGAAGCAGGCGATCGCTGCCATCCTACTCCTCTATGGGCCTACTCCGCTACGGGCAGAGCGCGCGCCTCGTCCGACTGTGAGTCGCGAATGAGCAGTTCGAGAGGCTCGACAGCCTCGATTTCCTTACCCCCGGTTTCGACGTTGAGATCGCGAAAGCGGCGACCGGCGGGGAGGACGCTGCGATCAAAGCTGCCGACGAACTTGTTATAATTGTCGACGGCGCTGCTGAGGCCCGAGCCAAGACGCTTGAGATGCGTCGCCGCCGTGGCGAGCCGCTCATAAAGTTGCTTGCCAAGATCGGCGACCTCCTTGGCCTGATCCTGCAATTTGGCCTGACGCCAGTGGCCGGCCAGCGTGCGGGCGAGCGGCAGAAAGGTGGCGGGGCCGCAGATGATGACGCGGTTGCGCGCGGCGCGTTCCCACAGATCCATGTCCGCTTCCAGCGCGGCGGTGACGAAATTGTCGCCGGGCACATACATGATGACGAAGTCGGGCGCCTTGTCGAATTGCTCCCAATAGGCCTTGCGCCCGAGTGCGTCGGCATGGGTGCGCACGGCGCGGGCATGGTCGGCCAGGAATCGGTCACGGGTCGAGCCATCCACCGATTCGACGGCGTTGAGATAGGCTTCGAGCGAGCATTTGACGTCGACCACCAGTTGCTGGTCGCCGGGCAGACGAATGATGAAGTCGGGGCGCAGCCGGCCGTCTTCCACCGTGACCGATACTTCCTCCTGAAAATCGACGAAGAGGGACAGGCCGGCGGTCTCGATGAGATTCTTGAACTGCTGTTCGCCCCAGCGGCCGCGCGTCTTGGGCGCGGCGCGTAGAGCGTTGACGAGCTTGGCGGTTTCCTCGCGCACCTGCCCCTGCCCCGCATGGACCATGGCGATCGCTTCGCGCAGTTCGGCATAGCTGCCGACCCGGTCCTTTTCCACGCGCGCCAATCCTTCCTCATAGCGTTTGAGCGTGGTTTCGACCGGAGAGAGCAGGGTCTTGAGCTGGGCCTCGCTCTTTTCATGCGCCTGGGCGAAACGCTGGTCGGCGCGAGTGAGGAATTGCGACTGGGCGGTTTCGAGCAGGCGACCGCCGATTTCACTGAATTGCGCGGACAATTGCTCCTTGGCGTCCTTGAGCGCGGTGATCTGTTGCTCGAAGGCACGGGTGCGGGCCTGAATGTCGGATTGCAGCGCGGCGAGGTCGCGCAGCGCGACTTCGCGCTCGGCCTGCACCGCCTGAAGCCGCGTGTCGGCGGCGGACTGGAGCTGCTCCAGACGCTGGGCGGCGGCACGCTGCGCCTCTTCCTGCCGGGCGATCTGGGCCGCGCCCTGGGCCACCCGTTCCTGTTCCACCGCCAGTTCGGCGATCGCGGCGTTCCGCTGCGTCGTCGCCGTGTCCAGCCGGGCAGCTAGGTCGGCCTTTTCAGCGGCAAGAGGTGCGGCGGAACGGGCGCGGAGGAGCCACCCGGCAACCAGGCCGATAAGGAGCGCGAGGATGAGGAAAAGAGCGGCCAGACTGTCCATTGGAGGTCCTTTTGGGAACGAAACAGGAACCTAGCGGGATGACCGGCGCGCGGCAAGTGTGACAGGAAAGGCGACAAGACGAAAAATAGTGCCAAATCGTTAGTTAGCTACCTAATTATATCCTTTGTTCTGGTTGCTCCAGAGTAGCAGATGATGGTCGGCATGTCGTATCGACTCAGGCGAATACGCCGTGAAGATACCAAGCCGGGGCGGACGTCTCCGCATCCTGCGATCCGTGAAAAATCCAGTATCGACGGCCGCGTGCATCCTCGACCCGGTAATAGGTTCGCGCAAGACCATGGGACTGCGATGCAGTCGGGCCATCAAAGCGGGCGACGTCATGCCGTCTTCGGCGCCAACGAAATTGGTGTGGAGGGCCATCGGGCTTTGGCGTCGTCACGCTGATCGGTTGGGGCGGATCGAAAAGATGAACGGGGTGCGTCAAGCCATCAGCCGTCAGTCCACCAGTCGTTTCCCCATCTTCCCAAGACGTCGGCGCTCGCCCCGTGACGGCAGGCAGCGGCAGTTCAGCCTGTTCCAAATCAAGGCTGGCGCGAGAGGAAGTGCGCGTGGCGCGCGCATGTCCTGCGCGGCACGACAAATGATCGCCCGGCGGGTCGGTAGGCCTGTCACGGCGCACCCCTCCCCCTTCCAAGGCCAACTGCGTGGCGGGGAGCCTTTCCACCTGGAGGATGAGAAAACGCAGCAGGTCAAAGCGCAAGTGCGAATCCGTCGGGTTCGGCAGAGCGCCGATCCGATCAAGCAAAAGACGCAGGATCGCAGACGCGTCATTCACCGGTGGGCGCGTTTCAACCCGCAAGGGCAGGGCCAGGCCGTCATTGCGGAAAAACACGGTCTCAAAGCGTCGCGCGCCCTCGCCTCGCTCGGCGAGCCGGGCCACCGCTTCCACAACCATGTCCTCCAACAAGGCGAACGCCTGACCGATGTCGCCTATCGGTTCGGCCAAAGGCCGGTCGATACGAATGGCAGCGCACGGCCGACGCGGCATAGGGGCGCGGCGGCTCTGACCAAGCAGGGCGTCGAGCGCCTCTGCCACCTCTTGCCCGAAATGCGTGACGGAAACGCGGGACGCCAGATCGCCGACGGTGCGCAGCCCGGCGTGACGCAACGCCGCCATGCTGTCCGGATCGAGGCCCAGCGCCGCGATAGGCAAGCGACGAATGGCGGCTCCTTCGTCGGGTGCGGGAGGACCGGGAAAGCGAGCGAGCGCCTGCGCGGCCTGAGGGCTGGAGGCTATGGCATGGCCCAGGCGCAGCCCTTGCCGATCCAGACGCCGCACTGCGTCCGCCACCAGCGCGCCGTCACCGCCCCATTCGGGGGCGCAATCGCTGACGTCGAGCGTCAGTCCGTCGATTCCATCCGGCACGATATGGGGCGTGTAGCGGGTGCAGCCAGCGCATAGCTGCTCCAGCCAATCCTGATCGGCATGAGGATCAGCATCAAAGATGCGCAGATCCGATGCTATGGCGCGCGCGTCGTCCAACGCCATGCCCGGCACCAGGCCCATCGCGTGCCCGTCGGCGTCGACGCAGGAGAGGCGCGTCGCGCCGCGCAGCCTTTCCACCACCACCGCCGGCCCTTCGCCTCTGGCCCAAAGGTCGGGCCGCGTGACGCGCAAGCGATCGATCGGCAGGAAGGGAAAGCTCAGCGCCAGATAGCGGCGCGGCGCCGACTGCCTGACGTCACGTGCCGTCCTGGCGTTCATCGACCGCCTCGTGCAGGCGGCATGCCGCCACGCAACGCGCCGCCATCCTGCGAACACCCATGGCGAGCACGCCGTGGGCACGATGTTTCCGAAGGGGAGTCGACCATTGCTTGTTCCTGATACGTTCCATTGCTCGTAGACAGGGACCAAGTCAAGAAAGGCGGCGTCGGAAAAATCCTGGTGGGCGTCGGTGCCCGTCAGTCTGGATAGCGGATCGCCATGACTTCATAGTCGCGTTCGCCCGCCGGCAGCAGGACGCGGCGAAGGTCGCCGACCGCCGCGCCGCGCAGGGCGCGGGCGATGGGAGAACCCCAGCCGATGCGGCCGGCGTCGACATCGGTTTCGTCATTGCCGACGAGGGTAACGGTGCGATGATTGTCGTCTTCATCCGCGATGGTGACGGTCGCGCCGAAATAGACGCGGCTCTTGTCTGGCTGATGCCGGGGATCGACGACCTTGGCGTCCTTCATCTTCTTTGACAGGCGCTTCAACTGCCCGTCAATTTCGCGCATCCGCTTGCGCCCATAGAGATAGTCGCCATTTTCGCTGCGGTCGCCATTGCCCGCCGCCCAGCTGACCACCTCGACGATGCGGGGGCGTTCGACGCCGAGCAGGTGGTCATAGTCCGCGCGCAGCTTCGCGAAGCCTTCGGGCGTGATGTAATTGGGATAAGGGGTGGCCATGGCCGCCCCCTCCTAGCCGTTCGGGCGGAGCGGAGTCGAGACGGGCGTCCCGACTCCTTCTAGAGGCGTCAGCCCGGCGTCTGTTTACCCAGATAGCGGCTGAGCACCGCGTTGCTGCCGCGGAATTTGGCGCGTTCCGGATTCATCGCTTCATAGACGACGGCGTTTTCGAGCACGCGCTGGACGTAGTTTTTCGTTTCGTAGATCGGAATATTCTCGATCCAGCGCAATATGTCCGACCCTGGCAGGCGCGGGTCGCCATTGGCCCTGATCCATTTGTTCACATTGCCCGGCCCGGCATTATAGGCCGCCACCGCAAGGGGATAGCTGCCGCCATAATAATCGAGCATGCGCTGGAAATAGCCCGACCCCAGCATGATGTTGTAGCTGGGATCGTTCAAGGACGCGGGATCATAGCTCATGCCGAGTTTGCCCGCCTGTTCGCGCGCGGTGCCGGGCATCAGCTGCATCAGGCCGCGCGCGCCGGCATGGCTGACGATCTGCTTGTCGAACTGGCTTTCCTGCCGGGCGATGGCGTGGACCATGGTCCAGTTATATTGCGCCTGGCTGGGCACCGGCACGCGTGGAAAGGCGCTGTCGCCATAGCCGGTCAGGCCGCTGGACACGGCGCGGCGGCCGACCATCACGCTCATGTCCGGACGGTTGATCTGCTGCGCCAGTTCGGCGGCGAGGAAATGATCGGTGTCGCTGTCGGCATTATTGGCGATGGCGCGGGCGAATTTGCTCTGGTCGGCCCAATAGCCCATCTGCCCCAGCGCCTTGACCGCGCGCACGACCGAGCGGCTGTTGAACGCCGCGCGTTCGGCCGCGGAGATCGCCACCGGCCGTTCGACCGTGGCGGGCGCGGGCACCGGACGGCCGAGCCGTTCGAGCGCCAGCTGGCCGTAGAACTGGTCGCCATAATTGGCGGCCTGGGCGAAATAGCTGTTCGCGCTGGCGCTGTCGCCCGCCGACAGGGCGGCGCGGCCGGCCCAATAATAGCCCTTCGACCGGGTCTGGGGCGATTTGGCCGCGTCGGCATAACGGCGGAACATGCCAACCGCGTCCGAGGGACGGTTGAGATTGTAGAAGGCGGTGGTACCCGCCAGCCAGGCAAGGCTGGTATAATCGTCGCGCACGCCGATCGGCTGATCACTGACGTCCGAGCCGGGCGGCACGGCGTCGTCAATCTTGCTGGCGATGCCCCAGGCAAAGCTCCACTGGCTGTCATTCGCCGCGCTGCGCGCGTGATTGAGCAGCACTTCGTAAAATTCCTCCGGATCGCCGGGGCGATAGGTGGCGGCGGGGCGGTTGGCGAGATATTGGCGCGCGGCGATCCAGTTGCCGCTGTCGCGCAGCCAGACAGCCTTGTCAGCCACATAGCCGGCATCGGCCGCGCCCATCGCATCGGCCGATTGCATCAGCGCGGTCGCTTCGGGCGCCTTGCGCTTGAAGGCGATGCGCGCGGAAAAGACCGGGCGGCGCGCGGCGCTGACATAGGGCAGCATCCGCATCGCGCCGGCAATGTCGCCATTCCATAGCAGCATGTCGGCGCGCAGATCATGGTCAACAGGCGTGAAGGCCGATCCGAACAGCGAAAGCAGCCGCGCTTCGTCGCTGGGTTGCAGCGTGCCGCCGACCCAGGCGTTGCGCGCGGCGATTCGCGCTTCGTCCATCCGACCCAATTGCATCAGCGCCACCGCGTTGCGGGCGTGGCCCACGGGCGTGCGCGGCGGGAACTGCGCGAAGAAGGCGACGACCTGCGCGGGCGCATAGCTGTCGGGATTAATGCCGGTTTCGGCAAGCCGGCGCATCCGGTCTTCGCCCGGCCAGCCCGGATTGGCCATGATGAAGCTGGCATAGGGCGCAAAGCCCAGCCCATCGCTTTGTTGCAGGGCGCGCCACTGGCTGATCGTTCCAGCGATCGAGCCGTCGGTGGGCTGCCCGATCTGCGCCTGGACGCGGTTCCACTGGCTGGGTTGGCCATATTCGGGCGGCACCGGCTGCACCATCGCGCCCGAGGGCGCAGGAGGCGCGGCGTCTTCGGTCTGCGCGCTGGCGCCAGCGGTCATCAGCAACAAGGCAATAATCGGCATGCGGATCAGATAACTTTCGACAGGAGGAGGGGTGCGCATGCTGGACATAATCGCATTTGCGTCCTTATCAGGCCCTGAATGACGCGCTATAGCGCGCCGCTTGTCCCATCATGCCCCGGCAGCCCGGAGATTTGAAGGAGTTTCATCATGTTTTCGGGCTCGATTCCGGCTCTGGTCACCCCGTTCCGCGACGGGACGATCGACGAGGCCGCCTTTCGCGCGTTCGTCGACTGGCAGATCGCGGAAGGATCGAGCGCGCTGGTGCCGTGCGGGACGACCGGCGAAAGCGCGACGATGACGGTGGAGGAGCATAACCGCGTCATCGCCATCTGCGTCGACCAGGCGGCGGGCCGCGTCCCGGTGATAGCAGGCTGTGGGTCCAATGACACGCGCATCGCGCTCGACCATATGTATGCAGCGCAGGGCGCGGGCGCGGATGCGGCGCTGGTGGTCGCGCCTTATTACAACAAGCCCAATCAGGAAGGCGTCTATCGCCATTTCGCCTATCTGGCCGAACGCTGCGACCTGCCCATCATCCTCTATAATGTGCCCAGCCGCACCATCACCGACATCGGCGTGCCGGTGATCCACCGCCTGTCGGAGGAATTCCAGACCATCGTCGGCATCAAGGACGCGACCGGGAATCTGGGGCGGGTCACCGCGCAGCGTCTGGCCTGCCGCCCGGACTTCTGCCAACTGTCGGGCAATGACGAAACGGCATTGGGATTCAACGCGATGGGCGGCAAGGGATGCATCAGCGTCACCGCCAATGTCGCGCCGCGCCTGTGCGCCGATTTCCAGTCCGCGATGGCCCGCCATGACTGGGATGGCGCATTGGCGCTCCAGGATCGTCTCTATCCGCTGCACGATGCCCTGTTCAGCGATTCTTCACCCGGCCCGGTTAAATATGCCCTCACGCGGGTTCGCCCCGACATGCCCGGCGACGTCCGACTGCCCATCACCTGGCCGTCGGAATCGAGCCGGGCGGCGGTGGACCGGGCGCTGGAGATTGCGGGACTGGTTTAAAACCCTACATCCGTTCGGTCCGAACCTGTCGGGAACCGGAATGACAGGGTAAGCGACAGGACCGAACCGAACGGAATGAAGTAGAAAATAATGGCCCGCCCCCGCCCCGAAACCTTCGACAAGAAGAAGATCGTCGCCGAAAACCGGCGCGCGAAGTTCGAATATTTCCTGGAGGATGTGTTCGAGGCCGGCATCGCCCTGCAGGGCACCGAGGTCAAATCGCTGCGCTTTGGCGAAGGCAATATCGCTGAAAGCTATGCCGAGGTGAAGGGTAACCAGGTGTGGCTGGTCAACAGCAACATCCCCGAATTCAGCCATGGCAACCGGTTCAATCATGAATCCAAACGGCCCCGCAAATTGTTGCTGCACGAGCGGGAAATCGCCCGGATGCACGGCGCGGTCGACCGCAAGGGCATGACGCTGGTGCCGCTGGCGCTGTATTTCAACAGCCGGGGCAAGGTGAAAGTCGAGCTGGCGCTGGCCAAGGGCAAGAAGACCCATGACAAGCGCGAGACGATCAAGGAACGCGACTGGAAGCGCGACCAGCAGCGCATCATGAAGGCGCATAGCTGATGAGTCGTCTGACCCGCTGGTGGCACGCCAATTGCCCGACCCGCGAGTCGATGGAGCGCAGCCGTATCCTCGCCCCGGTCGCGCACCGCGTGCTGGAGCCGTCGCTGTGGCGCTTTACCCGCCGGTCGGTGCCGCGCGGCGTGGCGCTGGGCCTGTTCGTCGGCATATTCCTGATGATCCCGGGCGTGCAGATTGCGGGCGCCGCGCTGCTGGCGCTGCCTTTCCGCGCCAATATTCCGGTCGCCGCCGCCATGACATTCCTGTCCAACCCGGCGACGACGCCGCTGATCCTGATGGCGTCGGTGTGGCTGGGTAACTGGATGCTGGGGCGCAGCGCCGACGCGTCGGGTTTCATGGCGCTGGTCGATGGACATGCGAGCGTGCGCGAATGGAGCGCCTGGCTGGTGTCGGAAGCGGCGCCCGCCATGCTGATCGGCCTACTGATCATTTCCCTGGCGTGCACCGCGATCGGCTATGTCGCGGCCGACTGGTTCTGGCGCCATCGCATGGGCCGCAAATGGCAGGCGCGCAAATTGAGGATTGGCAAGGTCCACCAAAGCGGGCCATTGGAGAAGGCGGCCGGCGTCTGACGCCGCGCCCGCAGGTTTCGATGGCGATGCAGGGGGTTGGCCGGTCATGGCGGCACGGCTGAAGACGGACGATGAAGCGTGGCTGGGCCAGCCACCGTCGCCCTTTGTCCTGCCGATGCTGCTGGGCGCAGCTTTGCTGTCGGCGGGCCTCATCCTCTATGCGGCGGGCGATGCGGTGCTGGCGGCGGGCTTTGCCGCAAGCGTGATCGCCATTGCAGCGCTGATGCGCTGGTATCGCCACCTCACCGCGCCGGCGCTGGCGGACCGTGAGGCGACGCCCGACTGGACGGTCGCGCGCGCCGCCGCCGACGCGTCCAACATCGCCATCGCCGTCACCGACCGGTCGGGCCGGCTGGTGTGCGCCAGCGACCTGTTTGGCGAATGGTTTCCCGGCTATCCCACCCCGCCGGGCGTCAGCAATGACGCGGGTCTGACCGAAAGCCTCTCGCAGGCCGCGCGCGCCGCCTGGCGCGACGGCGACGGCAAGCTGGAAGGGCTGGCGATGGGGGCGCTGCGACTGGACGTCGACATTGCCCGTACCGGGCGGACCGAGGATTATCTTCTGTGGCGCTTCACCCCGGTGCGGCAGCCAAGCGCGCTGGACGATGTCCATCGCTTCCTGACCGGGGAAGCCGGGCGGCAGCTGGGCGAAGCGGGCATCATGGCGGTGATGATCGGCGGCGAAGGGCGCATTCGCGCAGCCAATGGCGCCTTCCTGCTGCGCGCGGCAGGGCGGATCGACGCCAACATCACCGGTCGCGACTTCGCCGCGCATATGCGGGTCGACGACAAGGGCCGGTTGTTCCTGGCGCGCGAGGAAAATGGCGGGTTGCCGCTGCGGCTGCTTCAGGTGCCGCTGCGCCGCGCAAGCCAGCCGGGCGCGACGCAGGCGACGGTGCAGGACGGGCCGATGCTGTTGCTGCTGATCGACGAGCCAACCGGCGGCGGGGGCACGTCGGCGCTGTCCTATATCGAAACCCTGCTGTCGCTGCTGCCCTTTGGCCTGGCGATGGCGGATCGAGACGGGCGCATCCTGTTCGTCAACAAGGCGTTTGCCCGCGCCGCAGGCCTTAAATCCGGGGACAAGCCCAGCTATCCCGGCGATCTGGTCGCGCGCGAGGATCAGGCGGCGGTGGCGGATGCGGTGCGGCGCTTTGCCGTCGGCCCGCAAATGTCGGGCGATATCGTCGTGCGCATGCGCGACCAGCCCGACGAGCCGACCGCGCTCAGCCTGGCGGGGGTACGCGGCCTGGGCGAGGCGGCGGTGCTTTTGTCGCTGAAAGACAATAGCGAGGAAAGCAAGCTCAAGCGTCAGGTGGCGCAGGCCACCAAGATGCAGGCGATCGGCCAGTTGGCGGGCGGCGTGGCGCATGATTTCAACAATATCCTGACCGCAATCATCGGCCATTGCGACCTGATGCTGATGCGCCATGTGCCGGGCGACAGCGATTATGACGACATCCAGCAGGTCAAGTCGAACAGCAATCGCGCGGCGGGGCTGACGCGGCAGCTGCTCGCCTTTTCCCGGCAGCAGACGTTGCGGCCGCAAATCCTGCAATTGCCCGACATCGTGTCGGACGTGTCGAACCTGTTGAAGCGGCTGCTGGGTGAAAATGTCCGGCTGGAGGTCAGCCATGGCCGCAATCTGGGCGCGGTGCGGGCCGATCCGGGGCAGCTGGAACAGGTGATCGTCAACCTGGCCGTCAATGCGCGCGACGCCATGCCCGAAGGCGGCACGCTCAACATCCAGACCTATGCCGTGCCCGCCGCCAAGGCGCGGGAGATGCGTCAGCAGATCCTGCCCGTCAGCGACTATACCGCGCTGCGCGTGTCGGACACGGGCCTGGGCATTCCGCCCGACATATTGGCCAAGATTTTCGAGCCCTTCTTCACCACCAAGGAACTGGGCAAGGGCACGGGCCTGGGCCTGTCCACCGTCTATGGCATCGTCAAACAGTCGGGCGGCTATATCTTTGCCGAATCCGAACTGGGCCGCGGAGCGAGCTTCGTCATCTATCTGCCGGTCTATTCGGGCGCCGACGCGCAGCAGGAGGCGCCGGCGCGCGAGCCGGTGAAGCGCGCCGAAACATGGGGATCGGGCACCATATTGCTGGTCGAGGACGAGGATATGGTGCGCGCGGTCGCCGAGCGCGCCTTGACGCGCCAGGGCTACACGGTGCTGACCGCCAATGATGGGGAACAGGGGCTCGAGGTGCTGGCCGCGCATGACGATATCGACCTGCTGATCTCCGACGTCGTCATGCCCAATATGGACGGACCGGCGATGGTGGCGCGCGCGCGCGTCAGCCACCCGCATCTGCCGGTGCTGTTCATGTCCGGCTATGCCGAGGAACAGCTGCGCAAGTCGATCGACATCGCCAATGTCGCCTTCCTGCCCAAGCCTTTTTCCGTCAACCAGCTGGCGCAGGCGGCGCGCGACACGATGGCGATGCATCCGGCGGCGGAATGATCTTGCGCCCGCTCGGGGCATGGGGGCTGGGCAAGCGCGCGCCATTGGGCTAGCGAAGCGCCCGGTCGAACAAAGGAAACAGGCATGTCCGAGGCAAAATCCATCCTCGTCGTCGAAGATGAAGCGATGATCGGCATGATGCTCGAAGATTATCTCGATGCGCTCGGTTATCGGCTGCACGCGCTGGTCGCGACGGTGGATGAGGGGTGCGAGCAGGCGCGCCAGGGCGGTTTCGACGGCGCGCTGCTCGACTGCAATTTGCAGGGCGAGAAAAGCTGGCCGATCGCCGACATATTGGCGCAGGCGGGCATTCCCTTCGCCTTTGCGACCGGGGGCATGGCCGACGACCTGCCGCCCGCCCATGCCGATCGGCCGACGCTGGCCAAGCCCTTTACCATGGGCGCGGTGGAACGCGCCCTGGGCCGGATCGTGGGGAATTAAGGCGCGAATTCTCCGCCTGATAGGAAAATTCCGTTCCCCTCTTGTTCCATGAGAACAAATAGGATACATCATCGTCCAGCGCCGGCAGACTCGGCGCGATCCGCTTGACAGGGGATGGGCCGATGACCGCAATGCTCCAACTTATCGATTCCAAGAAGACGGGGAATATGGACAGACAAAAAGCATTGGATGCCGCGCTCGCCCAGATCGACCGCGCTTTTGGCAAGGGCTCGGCGATGAAGCTGGGGTCGCGCGAGAAGATCGAGATCGAATCCATTTCGACCGGATCGCTGGGTCTGGATATTGCGCTGGGCATTGGCGGCCTGCCCAAGGGCCGCATCATCGAGATTTACGGGCCGGAAAGCTCGGGCAAGACGACGCTGACGCTGCACGCCATCGCCGAAGCGCAGAAGGCTGGCGGGACGGCGGCGTTCGTCGACGCCGAACATGCGCTGGACCCCGCCTATGCCAAGAAGCTGGGCGTCGACATCGACGAACTGATCGTGTCGCAGCCCGATACCGGCGAACAGGCGCTGGAAATCGTCGACACGCTGGTGCGGTCGAACGCGATCGACATATTGGTGATCGATTCGGTCGCGGCGCTGGTCCCCCGCGCGGAGATCGAAGGCGAGATGGGCGACAGCCATGTCGGCTTGCAGGCGCGGCTGATGAGCCAGGCGCTGCGCAAGCTCACCGGCTCCATTTCCCGCTCCAAATGCATGGTGATCTTCATCAACCAGGTGCGCATGAAGATCGGCGTGATGTACGGCAATCCGGAAACCACGACCGGCGGCAATGCGCTCAAATTCTACGCCTCGGTCCGGCTCGATATTCGCCGCACCGGCCAGATCAAGGATCGCGACGACGTCGTGGGTAACGCAACCCGGGTGAAGGTGGTCAAGAACAAGGTCGCCCCGCCGTTCAAGCAGGTCGAATTCGACATCATGTATGGCGAGGGCATTTCCAAGATCGGCGAATTGCTGGACATCGGTGTGAAGGCGGGACTGGTCGAGAAATCGGGCGCCTGGTTCTCCTACGATTCGATCCGCATCGGCCAGGGCCGGGAAAACGCCAAAACCTATCTGAAAGAACATCCCGAACTGGCCGAACGGCTGGAAAAGGCGATCCGCGGCAAGACCGAGGAAGTGGCCGACGGGATGATGACCGGACCCGATGCGGAGGATAGTGGCGAATAAGCCGAATGGGGGCGCTGGCCGGATCAGCCCGCGCGCCCTTCGCTCATGCTCGCCCGCCTGGCGCATCATGCACCGAAAAGGCCCGCCGCGCTTCCCTGCGCTGCGGGCCTTTTACCGTTTGCCCGGCGGCGGACGGGTAGCGGCGTTTGGCAAAGCGATGGCCATCTTGGCGGCAGGACGTGCGTGGTGTTCGCGTCAGGCGCCGGGCCAACGGGCGCGGCCGAAGGATGCTTCGGATAGTGGCTGCGGCGCGCGCTCGACGTGGTACCAGCTTTGAGCAATCGAAGCCGACCGTTGTCCGCTCAGGCAACGCTCCAGTCGACCTCCTCCTTTCGCACCACGCCAAGGGCAAAATGAGGACGTCCGGAACCGCCCTCTCCCACCCGCCATCGCTAATGCGCTTGCGCCATGCCTGCGGGACGGCGAAGCTGCGCGGTACGGGCCGATTCGCGCCCGCTCTCCAAATTCGGATCATCCCCCATGCGCATCGCGATCGAAGCGATCCTAGACTATGACTTTGCCTGCCCGACCGACGTGCTGCTCGCCGTCGAGGCCGCCGCCGTGCCCGACCAGCGTGTGCTGACCCAGTCGCATATCATCGACAATGCAGGCCCGCTGACCAACAAGGTTGGCGGCAGCGGCATTGGCCGGCGGACCTGGACCCGCACCGGCACGGGCCGGATGGTCAGCACCTATCGCGCGACACTGGACATCGACCGCGCGCCGGTCGAGATCCGCCACCTGCCGCGCAGCCCGCTGCCCAGCCTGCCTGAGGATGTGCTGCCCTTCATCTGGCCCAGCCGCTATTGCGAGGCCGACCGCTTCGGCAGTTTCGTCGGTGGTCATTTCCCCGATCTGGACGGCGGCGCGCTGGTGCAAGCGCTGGTCGACTGGGTGCGCGACAATGTCGCCTATGTGTCGGGCAGCTCCACGATCACCACGACCGCGGCCGACACCTTCGTTGCGCAGCAGGGCGTGTGCCGGGACTTTGCGCATCTGACCGCCGCCCTGATCCGTTCGCGCGACATTCCCGCGCGGTTGGTGTCGGTTTATGCGCTCGATCTCGACCCGCCCGATTTCCATGCGGTGGTGGAAGTGTGGCTGGACGGCGCCTGGCACCTCGTCGATGCGACGGGGCTGGCACCGGTCGAGACGATGGCGCGGATCGCGGTGGGGCGCGATGCGACCGACATCGCCTTCATGACCATCTTTGGCGGGGCGCAGATGAACGCGCAGTCGATCCGGGTCAGCCGCGTGCCCGACGAGGACTGACCGGAGCGGTCAGGCCCACCAGGTCGCAACCTCCTCCACCGCCGCGCGCGCGGCGGCGGGATCGGGCGTTTCATTGGCGTCACCATAGCCGAACCAGTCATCCTGACCGACCGGCTGCACGACGATGCCATCGCGCCGCGCGAGCAGCGCGATGCCGCGATAATAGACGCCGAAGGTCGCGCCGGGCTGCGGGATCAGCCAGGCGATCTGGCCGCGCACCGGCACGATGCTGTCATCGCGCCACAGAGCGCGTGCGCCATAGCCGGTGCAGTTGATGATGGATTTTTCCCGAAGCGCGGCAAGATCATCGGGCGTGTGAAAGACGCGCGGTTCGATCCGTCCGCCCGCGATCAGGAAATCGCCGGTCAATTGATGGGCAAGATCTGCGACATTGAAGGTCAGCGATGAATTGCGGCGGACCCGGTCGGCGCGAAAGGGGTGCGCGCCGCGCGGCAATTCAACCGAATGCGGCGTGATATCGCGGAGCCGCCCGTCCAGACGGAGAAAATCGTCGCGGCGTTCGGGCGCAGGTGGCACTTGCGCGATGGTCGGAGCTGCGGCTGGCGCATTCGAGAGGATATAACGGTCTGTCCATTCGACCGGGGCGCCCGGCAGGCCGAGGAAGCTCTGATAATGGGTGAAGGAGGCGCGCGCCATCGCTTCCCACCGGTCGGCGAACCCGGCATCGACCGCGCCCGCCATCGCGATGCGGCTGTCGGGCGACCAGGTGCCGGTGGCGCGGGCGGAGCGGACATCAGGAAATTGCTCCTTGGCGTAGATGGTGACGCGCGCACCGGCCCGCTGCGCCGTCAGTGCCGCGGTGAGGCCGAGCGCGCCCGCGCCGATGACCGCAATGTCGCGCACACCATCGTCCATGGCGAGCGGCACCGCCAGCTGCGCCGATCCCCAGCTCAACGACCAGCCGCTGCCGCCATGGCCGTAATTGTGGACGACCCGCTTGCGCCCGACCTGCTCCACCTCGATGCGCGGGCCGGCGGCGCGAAAAGGTCGCAGGCACACGGTGGTACGAAAGATGCGGTCCACGCTGGCGCGGATCGGTTCGACCCCGGCCAGGGCGTTGAAGGGCGACGCGGCCCCCGCCCGTGCGGCCATCAGCGACACTGCGCCAGCGCCTAGGCCCGCGCGCAGAAAATGCCGTCTGTCCATGATCACCCCTTCTCGTCGCGCCCCCGTCATCAACGAAGGAGCCGGTCATATTCCGCCGCACTGTTCGCGACAAAATGCCGCGACACAACCCAGATCATGGACAAGCCGGCCGCACGAACATAAAAGGAACATCATGGCGCAAATGTCCACCCGGCAGAAACTCGAAATATTGGCCGATGCCGCCAAATATGATGCGTCCTGCGCATCGTCCGGGACGGCAAAGCGCGATTCACGCGGCGGCAAGGGGATTGGATCGACCGAGGGCATGGGCATTTGCCACGCCTATGCGCCCGATGGTCGCTGCATATCGCTGCTCAAAATCCTGCTGACCAACAGTTGCATCTTTGACTGCCATTACTGCATCAATCGCCGGTCGAGCGATGTGCGGCGGGCGCGGTTCACCGCCAGGGAAGTGGTGGACCTGACGCTCAATTTCTATCGCCGCAATTATATCGAAGGGCTGTTCCTTTCATCGGGCATCATTCGCTCATCCGACTATACGATGGAGCAGATGGTCGAGGTGGCCCGGTCGCTGCGCCAGGATCATGATTTTCGCGGCTATATCCATTTGAAGACCATTCCCGACGCCGACCCCGACCTGCTGCGGCAGGCGGGGCTGCACGCCGACCGGCTGTCGATCAATGTCGAATTGCCGACGGAAGGGGGGCTCAAGCGTCTGGCGCCGGAGAAGGACGGCGCGCGCATCGAAGGCGCGATGCGTCATCTGCGGAATGAAATGGAGGACAAGGGCGAGGCGCGGCGCAAATATCGCCACGCGCCCCGCTTCGCGCCGGCGGGCCAATCGACGCAGATGATCGTGGGGGCCGATGCGGCGGATGATCGCGCCATCATCACGCGGGCGAGCAGCCTTTATGACCGGCATCGGTTGCGCCGCGTCTATTACAGCGCCTTTTCGCCGATCCCTTCGCCCAGCGCGGTGCTGCCGCTCAAGCGACCGCCATTGCTGCGCGAGCATCGGCTGTACCAGTCGGACTGGATGATGCGTTTTTATGGCTATGGCGCGCAGGAGATCGCGGCGGCGACCGATGCGGCGACCGGATGCCTGCCGCTCGACATCGATCCCAAGCTCGCCTGGGCGCTCAACCATCGCGCCCATTTTCCGGTCGACGTCAACCGCGCCCCGCGCGAGGCGCTGCTGCGCGTGCCGGGGCTGGGGGTGAAGGCGGTGGACCGCATCCTCGCCAGCCGTCGGCACCGGCGCTTGCGGCTGGAGGATGTGGCGCGACTGACCGTCTCCATCACCAAATTGCGGCCTTTCCTGGTGGCGGCGGACTGGCGGCCGATGACGCTGACCGACAGCGCCGACCTGCGCGCGCGCCTGGCTCCGCCCGCCAAGCAACTCGATTTGTTCGCGGCGTAGGCGCGGGGACCAGTTTGGGATGGTCGGGAATCGGTCATTGTTGGTCCGCCAATGTTGTGAGACGGCCTGAAAACGTCGAAGCCTATCTCGTCATCCCAGCGACGGCTGGGGTCTCAGGCGATCAGAGCATGAGGTCCGAAATATCGCGCCAATCGGGATTGGTCTCTTCAATGAGCCGGATTTTCCATGCGCGCTTCCACGCCTTCAATGTCTTTTCGCGAGCAATAGCGAATGCGATCTCATCATGAGGTTCGGCAAGAACGAGGCGGGTAAGGCCGTATGTCTTGCAGAATATAGAACCGGCGCCGTTGCAATGCTGTTCAATCCGAGCGGCAAGATCAGCCGTGACACCGATGTAGAGAACGCCTCTTGGTTTGTTCGTCATGACATACGCGCAGCCGCCCCGCGCCATGCCTGATAGTGACGCGCCTCCGCCTGAGATGCCAGCCTTCGCTGGCATGACGGATATTTTGTTGTTGGCTCTGGGTAATCACATGCGGAAACAGATCCTCCACCTCTCAACCCAGCCATCCGACAAACACCAATTTGCTCACCCCGCAGCGCAATTTCAGGTTGATTGACAGCGGCCTGTACGAAATACTGTCGCCAAGGTCGGACAGAGGAGATCGGGTCGTGGCGACGACATTGGGCCATCGGGCGGAGCGCAAGGGCTTTGCCAAGCGGATCAGCAGCCATCTGGCGGCGGCGCTCGTGGTCTTTTGTCTGGCGCAGATTTTCATCGTCGCGAAAATGGGCGGATCGCTGGCGCTGCATCTGGGCATCATCGTCGCGATCGGCGGCTATGCGGTGGCGGCGCGGGGGCTGGAACGCCGCTGGCAGATGCTGGACGCGAGCGGCCTGTCGCACAGCGGCCTTGCGTTGCGCTTTCGCCGCGACCTGTTGCAGCTCTGGGGTGCCTGCGTGATCGGCGCGTTGTTGTGGATCCCCGTCGCCATCATCTTCCGCTTCTTCTTCGGCTGAAAGGCGGAGCCAATCCGCGCGCGCGTCGTTCTTCCCCTCGACAAGAGGAGAAGCGACCATGGCCGACGCCACCATATTCCACCGCCTGAAGCAGGATCATGATAGCCACCGCCAATTGTTCAAAAAGATGGACGATGCGCAGGGGGACGAAGAGCGGCTGAAAAAGCTGTTCGACCAGTTCAAGATCGAAGTGACCGCCCATGCCGCGGCGGAGGAGGAGACGCTCTACGCTACGATGCTGGCTCGCCCCGATCTGCGCGAGGATGCCCAGCATAGCGTGTCCGAGCATAAGGAAATCGACGATTATCTGGAAGAAATGGAGGAGCAGGACTTCAACGGCAAGGAATGGCGCGAAACATTCGCGCAGCTGAAGAAGCGTTACCTTCATCACATCGATGAGGAAGAGGAAGAGATGTTCCCCGACGCGGCGAAGGATCTGAGCGCCGAGGAAGAAAAGACACTGGGCGCCAAATTTGCCGAGCGCAAGCCAGCCGAACTGGAGCGCGCCCAGGCCGAGGACTGACCCCTGTCTCGCCCGGCCGGCCATCAGGACGCATCCCTGCACCGCGTGGTGCTGGATGCGCCCGATGATTTTGATGGCTGGCGCAATGCCGCGCGGCGGCTGGCGATTGCGGGGGTCGAGCCGGATCATGTGACCTGGCAGGTGCAGGGAGAAAGCGGCGACCTGTTCGGTGACGCGCCCCTGCCTCCCGCGCCGGAGCGGTCTGCCTTCTCCGTCCCGCGCGCCTTCGTCGCTTTGGCCGAAACAACGATATTGCATAGCGATGCCGAGCGGTTCGCCCTGCTGTATCAGTTGCTGACGCGGTTGCGCGATCAGCCGGGTCTGATGGAGGACAAGGCCGACCCCTTGCTGCGACGGATCGACGGCCTGGCCAAGGCGGTGCGGCGCGACATCCACAAGATGCGCGCCTTCGTGCGGTTTCGGGAGGTCGAGGAGGATGGCGCAGCGCGCTTCGTCGCCTGGTTCGAACCGGACCATCATATCGTGCGCGCCAATGCCGGCTTTTTCATGCGTCGTTTCGCCACGATGCGTTGGTCGATTTTGACGCCCGAGATCAGCATCCATTGGGATGGCGAGACGCTGCGCGAGGGACCGGGCGCGACCCGCGCCGACGCGCCGGAGGGCGACCCGGTCGAAGCGCTATGGAAGGGCTATTATGCCGCGATCTTCAATCCGGCCCGGCTCAAGACCGGGGCCATGCTGTCGGAAATGCCCAAGAAATATTGGCGCAACCTGCCCGAAGCGGCGCTCATTCCCGACCTTGTCGCTGGCGCGCAGGCGCGGGAGGCGGCCATGATCGCGCGCGCACCCCGGGCGCCGGCGCAACCGGCAGGCGGCAAGGGCGGCGCAGGCGGCAACAGCAAAACGGTATGGGCGGCGGTGCGCGAGGAAGCGATGGGCTGCACCCGCTGTCCACTGCACCAGGGCGCCACCCAGACCGTGTTTGGCGAAGGGCCGCTCGACGCGCCGCTGATGTTCATCGGCGAGCAGCCGGGCGATCAGGAGGACCAGGCCGGCCGCCCCTTTGTCGGACCGGCGGGCCAGTTGCTGGATCAGGCGTTGATCGAGGCGAGTGTCGACCGCGCACGCGCCTATGTCACCAACGCGGTCAAGCATTTCAAGTTCGAGGCGCGCGGCAAGCGGCGCATCCACCAGACCCCCGACGCGGGGGAGGTGCAGGCGTGCCGATGGTGGCTGACCCAGGAACTCGACATCGTGCGGCCGCGTCTGGTGGTGGCGCTGGGGGCCACGGCGGCGCGCGCGATGCTGGGCAAGGCGGTTACGATCAGCCGCACGCGCGGCGCCGCGATCGCACTGGACAATGGCGCGGAAGGATGGGTGACGGTGCACCCCAGCTATTTACTGCGCATCCCCGACGAAGCGAAAAGGGCCGACGAACGCGCGCGGTTCGTCGAGGATTTGCGGGTGATCGGGGAGCGGGTGAAAGCGCTGGGGTGAGAGGGGGCGATGAACGCTTCGATCGTTACTGGGTGCTTCGTGCTGGGCTTCGATCGAACAGAGACTTTACGGGCCAACGGAGTGTCGCGCGCGGAGCGCGGGAAAAGGGCTGTTTCGCCGGCGATAGGGTGACACCCCTCCGTCAGCACTGCGTGCTGCCACCTCCCCTTAGAGGGGAGGATGAGGGTTCTGCGACTGCTGTCGGGTATGTCCGGACCAAATCGGTCATTCGCCTTGAGCCCCGACAAACAAGAACAAGGCTTCGACAAGCTCAGCCCGAACGGAGATGGAGTGCTGGTTTTGGGTTGGAGCGTTCTCGCTTATCCATGCCATGGGGCAGGGTCTCGGATTCCTGTCTTCGCGGGAATGACGAGGGGAGGTGGTTCTCAGCCAATCCTCCCCTGGCAGGGGAGGTGTCGCGCGCGCAGCGCGGGACGGAGGGGTGTCGCCCTATCGATGGCGTGGAGCAGATCGGCCCCGCGCCAGTACGGCTGCACATGACAGGATCCCTCGAACCTGCCTGACCCTTCGCCAGCCACCTCCTCCGCAGGGGGAAGAATGAGCGTTACAACCTTACCCAAAAAATGGCGCTGATCGCGATCTTGGCCTCCTCAACCCGCGCTTAGATCATGTTTTTTCATGCAGTGGCGTAGCTGATCATAGGTGAGGCCAAGGCCCTTGGCGGTGGCGCGCTGGTTGTAGCGGTAGCGTTCGAGCGCGGCGCGGACGATGGCGGCTTCATAGGCGTCCACCGCGGCCTTGAGGTCGCTGATGCCGTCACAGGGTGAAGACAGGGTTGCGGGCGCGGCCGGCGGGGGGGCGTAGGCTTCTTCGCGCGTTTCAGGGCGCGGCATCATCGCGCGGGGTTTCCAGGGAGAGGCGAAGGGGTCGAAGGTGATGCGGCTGATCGGCCGGGCGGGATCGTCCCAGCGATAGACGGCGCGCTCCACCACGTTGCGCAGTTCGCGCACATTGCCGGGCCAGCCATAGCCTTCCAGTTCGGCGGCACAGGCGGCGGTGAAGCCGGGCCATTGCGGCCAGTTGATCTCCGCAGCCATGCGCCGGCCGAAATGATCGGCCAGCACCGCGACATCGCCTTCGCGCGCGCGCAGCGGCGGCAGGGTGATGACCTCGAAGCTGAGGCGATCGAGCAGGTCGGGGCGAAAGCGCCCGGCATCGGCGGCGGCGGGCAGATCCTCATTGGTGGCAGCGACGATGCGGACATCGACGCGGACGGGTTTGGATGCGCCGATGCGCGTGACTTCACCATATTCGATGACGCGCAGCAGCCTTTCTTGCGCCGCCATCGACAAGGTGCCCAGCTCATCCAGGAACAAAGTGCCGCCATCGGCCTCCTCGAACCGGCCGGCGCGGGCGCGGTTTGCGCCGGTGAAGGCCCCCTGTTCATGGCCGAACAGTTCCGCTTCTATCAGGGTTTCGGGCAACGCCGCGCAGTTCATGGTGATGAGCGGTTCGCCCCAGCGCGGGCTGAGGTGGTGGAGGCGTTCGGCGATCAGTTCCTTGCCGGTACCGCGTTCGCCGATGACCAGCACCGGGCGGTTGAGTTCGGCAGCGCGGCCGGCCTGTTCCACCGCGTCGAGAAAGGCGAAGCTCTGGCCGACAAATTGGGTATTTTTCTCCATGCGCCAACTTATGGTGAAATTTCCCACCCCTTGGCAAGAGGCATCAGATCGCCACCGGCGTGCGAGGCTGAAATATCGTGCATTTCCGTCATTTTCCGAAATTGGCACGCCCCCTGCAAAGCTATGGGTAATCCGCAGCGAGATGCGGAAATCACATGAAGGCCAAGGTTCAGGGAGCAAGAAACATGGAAAAGACCACCAACATGCGCGAAATCGGCCAACTGATGTCGGTCGCCATCGCCGCCGTCCTGTTCGGATCCACGATGATCCTGTCGGCGGTCGGCCCGGCCCGCGCCAGCGAAGCGCCGATCCTCGCGTCGAGCGACATGCCCGCCCCCGCCCGTTATCTGGCGTAAGGGTAAGGGCCAAACCACAAGAACACGCACCAGGAGCCAAGACATGGGTATTTTTTCCCGCACCCGAGACATCATCGCCGCCAATGTCACCGACCTGCTCGACAAGGCGGAAGACCCGGCGAAGATGATCCGCATGATCATCCTTGAGATGGAAGAGACGCTGGTCGAGGTGCGCGCGTCCGCCGCCCGCACCATCGCCGACCAGAAGGAAATGCGCCGGCACATCGCCAAGCTGACCGCGTTGCAGGACAGCTGGACCGAAAAGGCGCAGCTGGCGCTGAGCAAGGACCGCGAAGACCTGGCCAAGGCGGCGCTGGTCGAACGGCAGAAGGCGGCCGACATGGCCGAGCATCTGGCGCATGAGATCGAGACGCTGGACGAGGCGCTGAAGGCTTCGGAAGAGGATATCGCCAAGTTGCAGGGCAAGCTGCGCGAAGCGCGCGCCCGCCAGAACAGCCTGGTGAGCCGCATGGAAAGCGCGCAGAACCGCTTGCGGGTGCGCGAAGCCTATGCCGGCGAGAAGGTCAACGAGGCCTTTGCCCGGTTCGACATGCTGGAACGCCGCGTGGACATGGCCGAAGGCCGCGCCGACGCCATGGGCCTGGGCCAGCAGCCCAAGACGCTGGAGGAAGAGATTGCCGAGCTGAAGTCGGCCGACAAAGTCGATGCCGATCTCGCCGCTCTCAAGGCCAGCATGAACAAGGAAGGCTGATCCGATGGAAGAGGTGTTCCTGCCCATCATGATCTGCGGCATGCTGTTCATCGGCATGCCCTGGCTGATCTTCCACTATGTCACCAAGTGGAAGCAGGCCCCCAAAATCACCGACGAGGACGAGAAGCTGCTGGACGAGCTTCACCTTCTCGCCCGTCGGCTGGAAGATAGGCTGCAGACGGTCGAACGGATCGTCGCCGCCGACAATCCCGATTTCCGCCCGCAACGTCCGGCACAGGACGACAGCTACAACTTCGACCGGAGGAACTGACATGAGCGCCCGCCGCACCAAATTCTATCTCGACAAGAAGAACGGGAAGTTCATGGGCGTGTGCTCCGGCATCGCCGACTATACCGGGATCGACGTGGTCTGGGTCCGTGTCGCGATGGTCCTGTCCTTCTTCATCGTCGGCTGGACCCTGCTGGGTTATTTCGTGATCGGCTTTGTCGCCGACACCAAGCCCAATGACCTCTACAGCGACCGGGACGACGAGAAATTCTGGCAGGGGGTGCGCGCCAATCCGGCCCGTTCCACCCGCGACGTCCGGTCCAAATTCCGCGACATCGACCGCCGGCTCGCCGACATCGAGCTCTATTATACCAGCCGCAACACGCGCCTGGCGGACGAAATCGACAGTCTGCGCTGAGCGCCGCATCCTTAAGGGAGGAGAGAGCCAATGAGTTTTGCCGGACCCAATTTCGTGATCGCCATCATCGCCCTGTCCATGGGCGCCTGGGTCATCACAACCTGGATGCGCGTCAAGCACGGCTATCCCGTTACGGATGATAACGGAAACACCGTTCATCGAACCGATTTCGACGCCGGTCGAAAAATCGACCTCCTGTCCAGCGAAAACGAAAAGCTGGTGGGCCGGATCAGCCGGCTGGAGGAACGCATCGCCGTGCTGGAGCGGATCGCCACCGATCCCGCCACCCGGACGGCCCGCGAAATCGACGCGCTGCGCTGAGCCGGCGTGAGCCAAGGGGAGTAAGGGACCATGGACAAGACCGATATGGTGGACGCCATCATCATGCCCAACCTGCCGTGGATCATCGGCGCCGGGCTGTTCATCGCGATCATCGCGATCGGCGGCTGGATCTTCACCACATGGCTGCGCGTGCGCCACGGCTATCCGCTGGACGGCGCCTGGGGCCAGGCGGTCTATCCGCAGAAGAATGACGAAATGGTCGAGCGCATCAAGCTGCTGAGCCAGGAAAATGCCCAGCTGCGCGCCGAAATCGGGTCGATGAAGGACCGGCTGGCGGTGGTCGAGCGCATCGTCACCGACGAAAGCCACCAGCTGACCCGCGAGATCGAAAGGCTGCGCGGCCCCGCCAACTGACGAGCGGAGGCAGGACGCGCCAACAGGGAGCAAGAGACATGAATCCGTTTGAAATGGTCGTCGCCATCATCGCCATCGTGATGATCGCGCAGGTGGTGAAGGCCCGGATGGGCGTGGTGAACCGCCACAAGGGCGAGGATTTCATCCATCGCGGCCCCGATCCCGAAGCCGACCGGCTGCGCGCCGAGGTGAAGGCGCTCAAGGACCGTGTCGCCGTGCTGGAACGGCTCGCCACCGATGATTCGACCGCGCTGGAGCGGGAATTCGACAAATTGCGCAGCCGCGACTGAGCGTGGCGCGACAGGGAGGCTAAGATGCAGGACCCCTATGTTTATCTGACGCTGGCGACGACGGCCCTGGCGGGTATCGCCATCCTGACCACAGCGGCGCTGCGCGGCTGGAATGGCTGGCTGGACCTCAAGCGGGCGGAGCTTGGCCGGCGGGGCGAAGAGGCCGCGCCGCCATCGGCCGCCGCGCGGATCGAGGTGGCGGACCTCAAGGAACGAATCCGCAAGCTGGAAGCGATCGCGGCGGGCGTCGACCTGTAAACGGGGTTCCCGCGACCGCTTTTGCGCCTATATGGGCGGCCATGACCGATATGCCCGCTGCCCCCCCGGCCCTTGCCGACATTCAGGACGAATATGAATTTCTCGACGCGGACGATCGTTATCGCCTGCTGATCGACCTGGGGCGTACGCTGGAGCCGATGCCCGACGCGCTCAAAACCGATGCGACGATGGTGCGGGGCTGTTCGGCCGCCGTCTGGGTCTATCCCACGGTGCTGGATGGCGATGCCGCCACGGGGGCAAGGCTGCATTTCCTGGCGGACAGCAATGCGGCGATCACCAAGGGGATCATCGCGCTGGTGCTGCTGACGGTGCAGGACAGCACAGCGGCGCAGATCATCGACACGGATATCGAAGCTGCGCTGGCCCCCTTCGACCTTAAAAACCAGCTGAGTTCCAATCGCACCCAGGGCATTCCCAACATGATCGCCCTGATCCGGGAAACCGCAGCGCGCTACGCCGCTTAAGGTCTGGCGAGTGCAACCGGGGCTGTGGCCCGCGCGTTCCTCCCTTTCGTGAGAAAGGAGGACGTTACCCATGCGTCATGGCATCCTATTGGCCGGCATCGCCCTGTTGAGCGCCTGCTCCGGCGGGGAAGAGGCAAAGGCGCCGACCCAGCGCGAGCAGATCGGCCGAAGCTGGAAATATGAAGAGGCCGAGGGAACGAAGCTGGCCTATATCGGCAGCGTCAACAGCGTCGCCACGATGACCGCCCCCGACACATTTTCCGTGCTGCTGATCCAGCCGATGAGCAATGGCGAGAAGACGGTGCGGGTGAAGCTGGTCGGCGCGCCTTTCCAATGCGACCTGTCGGATTGCGCGGTGACGGCGCGCGCGGATGGCGGCGAACCGATGGAATGGAAAGGGCGGATGACCACCACCGACGACGGCATCGAACTGCCACCGTCGCAAAAGGCCTATGAGGCGATCAAGGCCGCCAAGACCATCGACGTCGACCTGGTCACCGGGACCAAGGATGAAACCACCCGGTTCCGCTTCAACGTGGCAGGACTGGATCTGCCGGCCTGACGGGCTTTCGCACGCCGGCGCGCGAACGGCGGGCCAATTCCTGCTTGAGCGCCGTGGGATGGGGCGCGACCAAAAAGCCGAAGCTGACCGTGCCCTCCTTCGTTTCCACCGCATGATGCAGGCGGTGCGCCTGCACGATCCGCTTCATATAGCGCGACCGGGCGACATAGCGGTTGCGCACCCGCTGATGCACGATGATGTCGTGAAAGCCGAGATAAATGGCGCCATAGGCCGCGATGCCAGCCCCGACCGCCGTCGCCCAGCCACCCCAGTTCCATTGCACGCCGCCCAGCAGCAGCAGGATGGACGGCACGGCGAAGATCACGAAATAGAGATCATTGGCTTCCCAATGGCCGGTGCGCGGGCGGTGATGGCTGGCATGCAGGAACCAGCCCGGCCCATGCATCACCCAGCGATGCATGACATAAGCGAAACCCTCCATCGCAGCGACGGTGGCGACGAAGATGAGCAGGAGCAACAGCGGCGACATGGCGTTCTTATAGGCTTTGCCGCCGCACTATGCGACCCTGGAAAGCGACGGGTGGTCAAGCTTCATCCCCAGGCGACTTTGCCATGTGCACCACGCGCTGGGGGAAGGGGATGGTGATGCCGTTATCGCGAAAGAGGTGCCATAGACGGCCCAGCACATCAGATTTGACATTGCCGACGCCCGCTTCGGGATCAGCGATCCAGGCGAGGATTTCGTGGTCGACGCTATTGTCGCCATAGCCGGTCAGCCAGACATTCGGCTTGGGGTCCTGAAGCACGCGCGGGCTTTCCAGCGCAGCCTGCATCATCAGTTTCTGCGCAAGGTCGAGATCGCTGTCATAGGCGATGCCGACGGGAATGTGGATGCGCACATTGCGGTTGGAATAGGACCAGTTTTCCACCTCCTGCGTCATCAGATTTTCGTTGGGAATCAGATGTTCCTTGCCGTCGCGGGTGATGACGCTGACCGCGCGCACGCCGATCTTGTTCACCCAGCCGAAGCTGTCGCCCACGACGATGACGTCGCCCGGCTTGATCGACCGGTCGAGCAGCAGGATGATGCCCGCGATCAAATTGCCGACCGTCTTTTGCAGGCCAAAGCCGACTGCAAGGCCCAGAGCCCCCGAAAAGACGGCGAAGGCGGTGAGGTCGATGCCGAGCACGTCGATGCCGAAGAAGAAGGCGGCGGCGATGATGGCGATGCCCGCCAGTTTTTCCGCCAGCAACTTCTGGGTCGCGTCCAGTCCGCGCGAGCGGGATATGCTGCGCGCCAGCACGCGATTGGCAAGGCGTACCGCACCGAACAGGCCAACGCCGATCGCCGCGATCGAGGTCACGTCGAGCAGCGAGATGCGGCTCTTGCCCAGTTGCAGGCCCACGCTGTCCATCATCTGCGCCAGCGGAGTGATGCCCCCTGTGCTGCCCGACAGCAGCATGACGAAGATCAGGATCGAAAGCGGCACCGTCGCCCAGAGCGGGATTGACACGCCGCGCAGCAGATGGTTGGCGACCATCGCCAGCGCCCAGCCCATGACGCAGGCGAGGACGATGTTAGCGGTCGTGCCGGTGGGCCAGACCGCGGTCGCGATGCCGACGAACAGCGTCGCCAGCCCGTGGCGGACGAGCGGGCGCACATGCGGCTGGAAAGTGGGGCCAAGATGCGCGCAATGCGGTTCGATCCGCCGTGCGATCATCCGCGCCAGCGCGGCGCACAGAATATAGAGGCCGATCGCCACGCCAAGTGCGATGCCGGCTTCGATCCAGTCCGCGCTGCGTTCCAGCCGCGCCAGCAATTCGGGCGGGACAAGCTGCATCAGGATGCTGCCCGGAAGCGCGCGAGGCCGGCGTCGAGATCGGCGATCAGGTCAGCCGGGTCCTCCAGACCGATATGCAGCCGCACCGCCGGCCCCGCCGCCTGCCAGCGCGTGGCGCTGCGGTAGCGGGCGGGATCGATGGGCAAGGCCAGACTTTCAAAGCCGCCCCAGCTATAGCCGATGCCGAAGTGCGCCAGCCCGTCGATCAGCGCGGCGCGGGCGGCATCATCCCCGCCATCAAGGATGAAGGTGAAGAGGCCGGTGGAGCCGAAAAAATCGCGCGCCCAATGGGCATGGCCGGGACAGTCGGGAAGCGCGGGATGCAGGACGCGCGCGACGCCGGGTTGATCTTTCAGCCAGCGGGCCACCGCCAGCGCGCCATCCCGGTGCTGGCCCAAGCGAACGCCGAGCGTGCGCAGCCCGCGCGAGGCGAGCCAGGCATCATCGGGACTGACCATCTGGCCGAAGAGATAGGCCGTCTGGCGGATCTTGCCGAACCAGTCGGCATTGGCGGTGACGCTGCCCATCATGACGTCGCTATGGCCGACAATATATTTGGTGCAGGCGAGAATGGCGATGTCGACGCCATGGGCCATGGCCGGGAAATAGAGCGGCGTCGCCCAGGTATTGTCCATCAGCGTGACGACGCCATGCGACCGCGCCCAGGCAGTGATGGCCGGCACATCCTGCACCTCGAAAGTGAGGCTGCCGGGGCTTTCCAAGAAGATGGCGCGGATCGGACCGCTGGCAAGCTGCGCGTCCAGGTTCGGCGCCAGTGGATCATAATAGACGGTTTCGATGCCGTGCTGGCTCAGCATCTGGGTGCAAAAGGACCGGGTGGGGTCATAGGCGCTGTCGACCATGAGCAGCCGATCGCCCGGTTTCAGCACCGCCATCAACGCGCAGGCGATCGCCGCCACGCCGGACGGGAACAGCATAGTGCCCTCCGCCCCCGGCTCCATCTCGGTGATCGCGTCCGCCAGGCTCCAGGCGGTCGGCGTGCCCTTGCGCCCGTAAAAGAGCCGTTCGTGCGTGCTGCTGGCGGCGGCTGCGCGCAGATGCGCGACATCGTCATAGAGGATGGTGGAGGCGCGCCAGACCGGGGGACTGACGATGCCGCCGGGCTGGCCGGGCATGCCGGTCCATTCCGGCTTGCGGCCCGCCTGCACCAGTTGCGTCAGGGGCTTGCGCCCGTCCTTTCCCTTGTCCTTACCGCTCATGCTGGGCCGGTCGCCTTGGGCGTCGCGGGATCAAAGCCCCATTCCGACCAGCTGCCGTCATAGAGGCTGACATCCTGCTTGCCGAGCGATTCAAGGCCCGCGAGCAGGATGGCGGCGGTGACGCCGCTGCCGCAGCTGGTGATGATTGGGCGATCAAGGTCGGCGCCGGCGTCCACAAACGCCTGACGCAGCGCGTCACCCTGCTTCATGCGGTTGTCGGGCAGGAACAGCGCGGAGGATGGGAGGTTGCGGCTGCCGGGAATATGGCCCGACGCCATGCCGGGGCGCGGCTCCGCCTCTTCCCCGGTGAAGCGGCCCGCGCCGCGCGCGTCGATCACCTGCGCCTGCCCGCTTTCCAGATTGGCGCGCAGATCGGCCTTGGTGCGGACCTGGGTCCGATCGAGCCGGGCGACGGCGTTTCCGGGTGCGGGGGTCGGCACGCCGCTTTCCACCGGCCGCCCTTCCGCCCGCCATTTGGGGAGCCCGCCGTCGAGGATCGCCGCCGACGCGCCCAGGCCGTAGACGCGCATCATCCACCAGCCGCGCCCGGCGCTGTGCGTCGGGCTGTTGTCATAGACGATGATCCGGCTGTCGGCGTTCACGCCCAGCGCCTGCATGCGCTGCGTCATCATCACGTCGGGTGGCAGCATGCCCGGCGTCGGATCATCGGGGTCGTTGAGGCTGGGAAGGTCCATGAACGCCGCGTCCGGAATATGGGCTTCGGCAAATTCGGCCTGCGGATCGCGCGGCGTGCCGGGCAGGAACAGGCTGGCGTCCAGAATGACGAGATCGGGCTTGCCCAATTCGCCCGCCAGCCAGTCTGTGGACACGAAAATGGTCATGCGGCGCCTTTCCCGGAAGAGTGTCTAAGCCAATCCCGGTTTAGGGCGACGAAGCGGCCGTGGAAAGAGGCGTCAGGCCGGGGCGAGTTCGGCGGCGGCGCGCGCGGCGGGACGGCGATACTGGCGCGGACCCTGATCCAGGCGCAGCGGCGCGAGCCGATCGGTCGGCGGTTCCTGTTCCTGGCCGACGATGAAGGCGCGCGCGGTTCGTCCCGACGGCAGATCGTCGCCGTCCGGCCCGTCCCACCGATAGGCGGCGTCGAACGCGGCCAGCGGAATGAGCAGACTGCGCTGTCCCATGGCCACCGGGACGATCCGGTCGGGTGTGAGGCGCAGTTCCCCCGTCAGCTGCCGCGTTTCGCCTGGTGCGATCGTCACCGCGCTGTGCAGCGGCGTGCCTTCCTGCCCGGCGAGGAAATCCTGCAACAAGGCCTGTTGCTGCGCGCCGGCATTGCCGATGACGCCGCGCACCAGCACATCCTGCGCGGCCTCCGTGCCCCGATTATGGAGGATGAGCGCGTAGGCGACGGTTACGCCCATCAGCGAATAGCGCGCCTGACTGACGACCAGGTCCATCGCGATCCAGGGACGGTCGGATGGCGGGGATGCCGGTTTGGCGGGACCTGGTGGCGCTGGAGCGGGCGGCGCGGTGTCGGGGCGGGGCGACGGCGGCGCGGCGGCGGCTGGTTCGGGCGCGGGGGCGAGAGGAGCGCGCGCGGCGTCGGACGACCGGCGGCGACGTTGCAGGAGGATGGCGCCGAGGATAGCAAGCAGAGCCACGACGACGCCAATGATCCATGATAGCGCCGACGCCTCCTGCTGCGGGGCAGGCGCGGGCGCGGGCGATGGTTCGCGGGCAGCGTCCGGCGTCGCGGCATTTTCCACGGGCGCAGGAGGCGACGCTGGCTCTGGGGCGGGCGCAGCCTCGTTGGCCGGGGCTGGCGTCGCCTGCGGTTCCGGCTCGACGGGCTCGGACGGCGACGAGGCGCGGGTTGAGGTGTCGCGCTCGGTCGATGGCGCTGCGCGAGGCGTTTGCGATCGGGGCGGCGACACCTGTTGCCGAGGCGTCGCGGGCACCGGCTGCACGGTGGCCGGCGGGGGCGTCACCGTTGGCGCGGTGACGGGCGGACTGGTTGGTGGCGGACTGGCGCGCGGCGTGACCGGATCGCGGTAGACGTCCAGTTCAGGCCCCTGGCGATTGGGGTCGGGCGCGGGGCGGGACGGCGGCAGGGAAAATCCGCCGCTTGGCTGCTGCGTGTCCTGCGCGGCGAGCGGCGCGGCCATCAGCAATGGCGCGGCGATCCATAACGAACGAATAAGAGACCCCATCGCTAAGCCAAGGCACAAGACGCACTGAACCGCAAGTGAACAATGCGCGGCGATGACATCAGCCGTGCGATCGCGTAGATGCGCGGTCATGACCGACCTTCCCACCACGCCGATTCATCTGGGCCAGACCAGCGCCCTGCCCGCTTCGCCGCAGGACGCCGTCCTGGACTATGTGCCCAATCCCCGGCCCGGCCGCCCCTATCTGGTGCGCTTCACCGCGCCCGAATTCACGTCGCTCTGCCCCGTGACCGGCCAGCCGGATTTCGCCCATCTGGTGATCGATTATGCGCCCGGCGACACGATCGTCGAATCCAAATCGCTCAAGCTGTTCCTGGGTGCGTTCCGCAACCATGCCGGTTTCCATGAGGATTGCACCGTGGGCATTGGCGAGCGGCTGTTCGCGGAAATGCAGCCGATCTGGCTGCGTATCGGTGGATATTGGTATCCGCGCGGCGGCATTCCCATCGATGTGTTCTGGCAGTCGGGCGAGCCGCCGGCGGGCATGTGGCTGCCGCCCCAGGATGTGCCAGGCTATCGTGGGCGGGGCTGACTGGCGCGCTCATGTGTTTGACGAACGGGCGACAGACATCGACCAACGACAGGGCTGCGCGGCGTGATCGCTTGACCGATGCGACGAAACGGTTGATCCCGCGTTCATCGGGCGAGAGACATAATCTCATCAGCCCTTCAAGACGTGTCGGAGTCTGTCATCCCATGAGTTTTGCCAAAATCCTGCCGCTGCTGATCGCGGCCGCCCCCGTCGCCCTTGCCACGCCCGCGCTGGCGCAGGGCGCCGCGCCCACCGGCCCGGCGGCCGGCATCACCACGCAATTGCCGCGCGGCGCCGCGCCCAGCCATTACGCCATCGAGGTGACGCCCGACGCGGCCAACCTGCGCTTCACCGGCAACACCGTCATCGACGTGACCGTCAGCCAGACCATGCCGCAGCTGGTGCTGAACGCCGCCGACCTGACCTTTGGCGACGTGACGCTGACCCCGTCGAGCGGCCGCGCCATGAAGGGCAAGGCAACGGTCGATGCGCAGGCGCAGACCGTCAGCCTGGATTTCGGCAAGCCGGTCGCGCCGGGCAATTACCGGCTGGCCATCGCCTATGCCGGCGTCATCAACCAACAAGCGAACGGCCTGTTCGCGCTCGACTACACCAATAATGACGGCCAGGCGAAGCGCGCGCTGTTTACTCAGTTCGAAGCGCCCGATGCGCGCCGTTTCGTGCCGAGCTGGGACGAGCCGAGCTACAAGGCGACATTTGACCTCAGCGCCGTCATCCCCACGGGGCTGATGGCGGTCGGCAACATGCCGGTCAAATCAACAGCGGACATGGGCGGCGGCAAGACCCGCGTGACATTTGGCACCAGCCCCAAAATGTCGACCTATCTGCTGTTCTTTGGCCTGGGCGAACTGGAACGCGCCACCAAGATGGCCGGCCAGACCGAAGTCGGCGTGATCACCGGCAAGGGCAATACGGGCAAGGCGCAGCTGGCGCTCGACGCGTCGGCCAGCATCCTGCCCTATTTCAATGACTATTTTGGCGTGCCCTTCCCCCTGCCCAAGCTCGACAATGTGGCGGGGCCGGGCCAGAGCCAGTTTTTCAGCGCGATGGAAAATTGGGGCGCGATCTTCACCTTCGAACGGGCGCTGCTGGTCGATCCGCGCTTCACGTCGGAAGCGACCAAACGGCGCATCTACGAAACCGTCGCGCATGAAATGGCGCACCAGTGGTTCGGCGACCTCGTCACCATGGCATGGTGGGACGATCTGTGGCTGAACGAAGGCTTTGCCAGCTGGATGGCGACCAAGGTGACGGACAAGCTGCAACCCGACTGGGAAATGCTGCTGACCCGCGTCGATGGGCGCGAGGCGGCGATGAGCCTCGATTCGCTCGCCACCACCCATCCGGTCGTGCAGAAGATCACCACCGTCGATCAGGTGAACCAGGCGTTCGACGCCATCACCTACCAGAAGGGTGAAGCGGTCATCACCATGCTGGAAGGCTATGCCGGCGAGAATGCGTGGAAGTCGGGCATTCAGGCCTATATGAAGGCCCATGCCTATGGCAACACCGTCACCGACGACCTGTGGAAGGCGGTCGAGGGCGCGGGCGCGAAGGGGCTGGTCAGCATTGCCCATGACTTCACCAGTCAGCCGGGCATTCCGCTGGTCAAGGTGGACAGCGCCCAGTGCAAGGGCGGGCAGACCGTCCTGACCCTGAGCCAGGGTGAATATAGCCGCGACCAGAAGAATAAAACGCCGCTCAGCTGGAATGTGCCGGTCAAGGCGCAGACGGTCGGTGGCGAGGCGCAACGCCTGATCCTGCAGGGCAAGGGGCAGGTCACGCTGCCCGGATGCGGCGCCTATGTCGTCAATGCCGGCCAGACGGGCTATTATCGTTCGCTCTATCCGCAAGCCAATGTGAAGGCCCTGGCGAAAGACTTCACCAAGCTGGCGAGCATCGACCAGACCGGCCTGCTGGCCGACAATTTCGCGCTGGGCCTGGGCGGATATCAGCCGATCGGGCTGGCGCTCGATCTGGTCGACGCGGTGCCGGCGAGCGCCAGCCCCGCCGTGCTGGCCGAAGTGCCCGGCTATCTGGGCAGCGCCTACGACATGCTGGATGGCGACAAGGCCGCGCAGGACCGCGTCGTCGCCTATAGCGCGCGCAAGCTGACGCCTGTGCTCACCACGATCGGCTATGACGCCAAGGCGGGCGAAGGGTCGCAGGTGCCGGTGCTGCGATCCGCGCTGGTGTCGACGCTGGGCGACATGGGCGATCAGGCGGTGGTGGCCGAAGCCAATCGCCGCTTTGCCGCGCTGGACAGCGATCCGACCGCGCTGGACGGACCGCTGCGCAATGTGTGGCTGGGCATCATCGCGAAAAATGCCGATCAGGCGACCTGGGACAAGCTGCGCGCCATGGCCAAGGGGTCGAAGACCGACCTGGAAAAGAGCACGCTCTATGCATTGCTGGGCGGCGCGCGCGACGAAAAGCTGGCCGCGCAGGCGCTGGACCTGGCGCTGACCGACGAGCCGGGCAAGACCACCAGCGCCGCGATCATCGGGCAGGTCGGCTATGAGCATCCAATGCAGGCGGTGGACTTCGTACTGGCGCACCGGGCGCAATATGAGGCGCTGATCGACGTGTCGGCGCGCAGCCAGGCGCTCGCGCGGCTGGGTGGCGGTTCGGCCGACCCGGCGATGGCGACCAAGCTGGACGCCTATGCCACCCAATATCTGACGCCCGAATCGCGCAAGGTCGTCGACCGCGCCATCGCGTCGGTCAAGACACGGGTGGAAACGCGGCAAAGGCTGAAGGCGCCGCTTGCAAGCTGGTTCGCAGCCAAGCGGTGACGCAAAAAAGGGCGGCCCTGACGGGTCGCCCTTTTCAATTCAGCGATCGAGCGCGGCGGTCAGAAGCTGGCTTTCAACCCGTCGATCACGAATTGCGCGGCCAGCGCCGCCAGCAGCACGCCCAGCAGCCGGGTGATGACCGCTTCGATCTTGTGCCCCAGGAGCGCCATCAGCGGGCCTGCCGCGATCAGCGCGCCAAGCATCAGCAGCAACGTCACGACCACCGCGCCCAGCACGACCATGCGTTCGACGAGGCCATCGGTGCGGGACATCAGCAGCATCACCGTCGCGATCGACCCCGGCCCGGCGATCATCGGCATGGCCATGGGGAAGACGGAGACATCCTCCACCTCGGGCGTGTCGGCGATCTTCTGCGCCCTGTCCTCGCGGCGCTGGGTGCGTTTTTCGAACACCATGTCCATCGCGATGATGAAGAGCATGATGCCGCCGGCAATGCGGAAACTGTCCAGTTCGATCCCCAGCATGCCGAGCAGTTGCTTGCCCCACAAGGCGAAGACCAGCAGGATCGCGGCGGCGATGCCGACCGCGCGCACCGCCATCGCCCGGCGCTGCGCCGCGCTGGCGCCGTTGGTGAGGCTGGCATAGATGGGCGCGCAGCCCGGCGGGTCGATCACCACGAACAAGGTGACGAAGGCGGACAGGAACAGGGCGATCATGATCCGGCCTTTACGCTATCGTCGATGACGGTTTCATAGGCCGCGCCCGTCCACATGCGGACGGTGACGCGGCGGCTCTTGTCGGGGGCGACCTCGGCGGTCCAGAGCAGGCTGTCATCGACGGGCGGGGCGTCCTTGCCGTCCTTGGCGGGTGGGCCGTCGGGCCGGGCAGGGCGCTTGCAGGTGGCGACCTTGCCCGACAGGATATCGGATGCGGGGCGTGGGCTGGCGAGCGTATCGCCATGATCCAGGACCCACTGCCAGCGCCCTTTCTTGTCGCGCCGCCAGATGGTGGTGAAATAGCCGACCGATCCGTCCGGGCGCTTCCAGTTGCCGGTGCTGGCCGCGAGCCGCCCGTCGCACGAGACATAGACGATGGAGGGCGACCAGTTGACCGATGTCGGCGGGTCCGGCTGTTTCCTGAGCCAGTCCTTCGCCAGCACCTTGTCGGGCACGAACATCACGGCATCGTCGGCGGCGGTTTCGCGAAAGGCGGTCCATTGCCCCTTGTCCTGCGCCAGCCGGTTGAAGGCGATTTCGGCGGCGATCACCGAGCTGGGATCGGGCTGATAGCGCATCGGCGGGCGCGCCGCGACCAGGGCGGCAGCACCGATCGCCAGCAGGACCAGCCGCGCGCTCACAGGCCGTCCGGCTTCGTGAGGCCAGCGCGGGCGTGGGCGGCGACCAGCGTGTTGCGCAGCAGGACCGCGATGGTCATCGGCCCGACACCGCCGGGAACGGGGGTGATCGCGCCTACATGGGCCAGCGCTTCGGCCGTGGCGACATCCCCCACGATGCGGCTTTTTCCCGTGCCCTCGTCATCGGGGACGCGGTTGATGCCGACGTCGATCACGGTCGCGCCGGGCTTGATCCATTCGCCCTTGACCATTTCCGGGCGGCCGACGGCCGCGACCACGATGTCGGCGCGGTGGACGACGCTGGCCAGGTCATGGGTCCGGCTGTGGGCGATGGTGACGGTCGCATTTTCGGCGAGCAGCAATTGCGCCATCGGCTTGCCCACGATGTTGGAGCGGCCGATCACCACCGCTTCCTTGCCGCTGAGGTCGCCCAGTTCGTCCTTCAGCAGCATGATGCAGCCCATCGGCGTGCAGGGAACCAGCGCCTCCTGCCCCGTGGCGAGCCGGCCGGCATTGACGACGTGGAACCCGTCGACATCCTTGGCCGGATCAATGGCGGCGATCACGGCGGCTTCGTCGATATGGTCGGGCAGCGGCAGCTGGACGAGGATGCCGTCGACCCGATCGTCCTGGTTGAGTTCATCGATCAGGTCGAGCAAATCGTCCTGGCCGATCGTCGCTGGCCGCTTGAATTCGAAACTGTCCATGCCGACCGCGACCGTCATCTTGCCCTTGGAGCGGACATAGACGCTGCTGGCGGGGTCCTCCCCCACCAGCACCACCGCAAGGCCCGGCTTGCGTCCGGCCTGCTCGACGAAAGTCGGCACCGCCTGCGCGATCCGTTCGCGCAGACCCGCGGCGAATGCCTTGCCATCGATGATCTTGCCGATGCTCATATCTGTTCCATCCACTGTTCGATGCAGGCGACAAGCCGGTCCTGCGCCCCGCCGCCGCCGATGATCCGCAGCCGCTTTAGCCGGTTGCCATCACCCGATTCCAGCATAATCGCGCTTTTCGGCCAATCCAGCGCCTGGGCCAGCTGGGCGATGAGCGCGGCATTGGCGCGGCCCTTTTCCGGCGCGGCGCGCACCCGCGCGGTAAGCCACAAGGCGCCCCTGTCGTCGCGCCAGACGCCGCCAATGTCCTGGCGGGCCGATCCGGGCGTCAGGCGGACCGCCAGCAGCAGATCCGCGCCCGACCGGCTCCAGGCGGTCACACGAAGCCGAAGAGCGGCGGCAATATGGCCTGGCGGATGATGAGGATGGCAAGCAGCACGACCATCGGCGACAGGTCAAGCGCGCCCAAGTCCGGCATCACCCGGCGAATGGGATTGTAGATGGGCGCGGTCATCCGGTCCAGCGCGACCATGACGGTGCGCACGAAGTCGTTGCCCATGTTGACGACGTTGAAGGCGATCAGCCAGCTCATGATCGCCTGAATGATGATGATCCACCACAGCACGTCGAGCAGGATGACGATGATCTGATAAAGCGCGTAGGCCACAAGGGTCTCCGTAAAAGCGTTGCCCCGGCTCTAGCCGAGGCGCGGGGGGCGGGACAAGCCATGTGCTGGCTCTTTTGGGCGAAGGGCGGCCGCGCCCGGCGCGCAGCTATCCCGCGATCAGCCGGACATAGGCGCTGGCAACCCAGCCGCTGGCGCATGGCCCTTCATAGGCCTGTTTGCGGTCCACCGGAGAGGATACGCCGCAATCGACGGCCGGAGCGCCGTCTCCGTCCGCCGGAGCCGGACGCACGACGACGCCCAGCCATTTCTGGTCGATGCTGCGCGTGCAGACATGCAGCCGCGTGCCCTCCTCCAGGGTCGCGAGGCTCTTCGCTTCGGCGAAGGGGGCGGCGCGCAGGGGCAGGCCGTTGCCGCCCGCGCGCGTCACCTGCCCCATTACGCCGCAAGCGTCGAGGCGCGGGCCATCCTCCCCGATCGTCACCGGTCGCGCCAGCGTGGATTCGATCCGGCTGTCGGGCACGACATCCCGCGGCGCGCCGGCAAGCGAGCTGTCGGGCAGCTGCTCATAGACGTCGTTGCTTTGCGAACAGGCGGCGAGCACCAGCGTCAGGGCAGGGACAATGCGCATGGAAAGCGTGATAGACCGGGCGGGACGCGGGGGAAAGACGCCATGTTTCGCTTTAGTTTCACAGGCGCATTCCCTATAGGCTTGGCATGAGCGAAGAACCCCAGATTTCCAGCAACAAGAATGATTATGGCGCCGACAGCATCAAGGTGCTGAAGGGCCTGGACGCCGTGCGCAAGCGGCCCGGCATGTATATTGGCGACACCGACGATGGCAGCGGCCTGCACCATATGGTGTTCGAGGTCAGCGACAATGCGATCGACGAGGCGCTGGCCGGGCATTGCGACCGAATCGTCATCACGCTCAACCCCGATGGGTCGGTCAGCGTCGAGGATAATGGCCGCGGCATTCCGACCGGCATCCACAAGGAAGAGGGCGTGTCGGCGGCCGAGGTCATCATGACCCAGCTGCATGCGGGCGGGAAGTTCGAGAATACGTCGGACGACAATGCCTACAAGGTGTCGGGCGGCCTGCATGGCGTGGGCGTATCGGTGGTCAACGCCCTGTCCGAATGGCTGGACCTCAATATCTGGCGGGACGGCAAGGAACATTATATGCGCTTCGCCTATGGCGACGCGACCGCGCCGCTGAAGGTGATCGGCGATGCGCCAGAAGGGAAGAAGGGCACGCGCGTCACTTTCCTGGCGTCGACCGAGAAGACGCCGGGCGACGGCGGCACGTTCAAGAACCAGACCGACTATGACTTCGACAAGCTGGAGCATCGCTATCGCGAGCTGGCCTTCCTCAACAGCGGCGTGCGCCTGTTCCTGGTCGATGCCCGGCATGAGGAGAAGAAGGAGGTCGAGCTGTTCTATGAGGGCGGGATCGCCGCCTTCGTCAAATATCTGGATCGCAACAAGAATGCGCTGATGCCCGATCCGATCGCGATCGCGGGCACGCGGGACGACGTGACCATCGACGTCGCGCTGGAATGGAATGACAGCTATTATGAAAATGTGCTGTGTTTCACGAACAACATTCCGCAGCGCGACGGCGGCACGCATCTGGCCGCATTCCGCGCGGCGCTGACCCGCACGCTCAACAGCTATGCGGAAAAATCGGGTGCGCTCAAGAAAGAGAAGGTTTCTCTCACCGGCGAGGATATGCGCGAAGGGCTGACCGCGATCGTGTCGGTGAAGCTGCCAGATCCCAAATTCAGCAGCCAGACCAAGGACAAGCTGGTCAGTTCCGAGGTGCGCCAGCCCCTGGAAAGCCTGATGGCGGACAAGATGGCCGAATGGCTGGAAGAAAATCCCGCGCACGGCAAGATGATCGTGCAGAAGGTGATCGACGCCGCCGCCGCGCGCGAAGCGGCGAAGAAGGCGCGCGAGCTGACCCGGCGCAAGGGGGCGATGGACATTGCCTCGCTGCCCGGCAAGCTGGCCGACTGTCAGGAGCGTGACCCCGCCAAGTCCGAACTGTTTCTGGTCGAGGGCGACTCCGCGGGCGGCTCCGCCAAGCAGGGGCGCAACCGGCATAATCAGGCGATCCTGCCGTTGAAGGGCAAGATATTGAACGTCGAGCGCGCGCGCTTCGACCGAATGCTGTCGTCCAAGGAAGTGGGCACGCTCATCCAGGCGATGGGCACCGGCATCCGCGACGACTTCAACCTCGATAAGCTGCGTTATCACAAGATCGTCATCATGACCGACGCCGACGTCGACGGCGCGCATATCCGCACGCTGCTGCTGACCTTCTTCTATCGGCAGATGCCGCAGATCATCGAGGCGGGGCATCTCTATATCGCGCAGCCGCCGCTCTACAAGGCGAGCCGGGGCCGGTCGGAGGTCTATCTCAAGAATGAGGCCGCGCTGGAGCAATATCTGGTCGACAATGGCGTCGACACGATGGTGCTGGAAACCAATGGCGGCGCGCGTGGGGGCGATGATCTGCGCGGTCTTATCGAGCATGGGCGGCGGATGCGGGCCGTGATGCGCTATGTGCCGCGCCGCTATAATCCGCAGATCATAGAGGCGCTGAGCCTTAATGGCGCGCTCGATCCCGAACTGTCGAAGGACGGCCAAGCCGAACGGCTGGCCGCGACCGTGACCTGGCTGGGCGCCCATGATGCCGAAGGGCGCTGGTCGGGCCGCATCGCGCAGGAAGGCGGTTTCCACTTCGAGCGGCTGTGGCGCGGCGTCACCGATCATCACATGATCGAAGGCGGCTTCATCGGATCGGCCGAGGCGCGCAAGCTGCACGCCATCGCCAGCGAGGAAGCGGCCAGTTACCAAAGCGCCGGGCGGCTGGTGACGGCCAAGGCGGCGCAGGCGGCAGAAGATGCGGGCGAGGATGATCTGCCCGCCACCCCCGCCAAGGGCGCGACCATCACCAGCCCCAGCGACTTGCTGGAGGCGATATTGGCCGCCGGGCGCAAGGGATTGTCGATCCAGCGCTATAAAGGGCTGGGCGAAATGAACGCGGAACAGCTGTGGGAAACCACGCTGGACCCCGACAATCGCTCGATGCTGCGCGTCGAGGTGGAGCAGGCGGACGTGGCGGACGAGATTTTCAGCCAGCTGATGGGCGATGTCGTCGAATCGCGGCGCGAGTTCATCCAGGACAATGCGCTGAACGTCGCCAATCTGGACGTCTGAGGTGGAGCCGGTTCGGTGCGGCTGGTGTGGCGCCGATCCGCTCTATCGCGCCTATCATGATGACGAATGGGGCGTCCCGCAGCGCGATTCGCGCATGCTGTGGGAAATGCTGATGCTGGAGGGGTTTCAGGCGGGCCTGTCCTGGATCACCATTTTGCGCAAGCGGGACGCGTTTCGCGCCGCCTTTGCCGGTTTCGACCCGGACCGGGTGGCGGCGTTCGGGCCTGCGGATGTCGAGCGGCTGATGGGCGATCCCGGCATCGTGCGGGCGCGCGCGAAGATAGAAGCGACAATCGCGGGCGCGCGCGTCTATTGCGCGATGCGCGACCAAGGTGAGAATTTTGCGGCCTATGCCTGGGCTTTCGTAAATGGGCGACCGATCCGCAATGACGGGCGGACATTCCCGGCCAAGACCGCTCTATCGGAAAGCATCTCCAAGGATTTGAAGCAGCGCGGCTTCAAATTTGTCGGCCCGACGATCGTCTATGCCTGGATGCAGGCTACGGGTCTGGTGAATGACCATGCGGCCGAGTGCTTCCGCCGCGAAGCGGTGGTGGGATGAGGCTGGCGGCCCTGATGCTGCTGGCACTGCCAGTCGGATGCGGGGACGAGCCGAAGACGGTGGTGAATGCTGCTGGAATCGAGCGGAAGGCGGACGCGGTGCGCGCACCGGTCGCTCCCGAACCTGCGAAGTCCGACACCGATGGCGACAGATCGACGGCGGTTGCGCAACCGGCCAAGCCTTTGGTTTCACGTGGAACATCGCCGTCCAGTCCGGCTCCACCCGACTATCGCGCCATCGGCACCGAACCCTTTTGGGCCGTCACCATCCGGGGGGCGACCGCGATACTGGAGCGGCCCGATGCGCCAGCCCTGCGTTACGGCGTGCGGGAGGACAGGGACGGCACGTCGCTGCGTTATCTGGGCGACGGCTTCACCATGGCGATCAGCGAGGGTCCGTGCAGCGACGGGATGAGCAACGCGCTCTGGTCCGACCAGGTGCAGATCGCCTTTGCGCAAGGCATCCTGAAAGGATGCGGGGGCATTCGCGAAGAGGATCGGGGTTTCTGATCCGCCAATCGTTTGAGGAAGGAAAAGGAAATGCCATCATGCCCATGCCTCCCATCACTTCGTCGCGCCGCGACCTGCTCATCGGGTCCGCGCTGATGGCCGCCGCGCCCACCGTATCTACCGCCGCCCCGCCCGTGACGGGCACGCCGCCCGTCCCGCCGGAAGGGCCGCGCAAGACGCTGGGCATGGTGGTGTTCGAGGGGTTTGAGCTGCTCGATGTGTTCGGCCCGCTGGAAATGTTCGGCATGATCAATGACCGCGTCGACACGGTGCTGATCGCCGAGAAGGCTGGACCGGTGGCGAGCCGGACTGGCCCCAAGACCGTTGCCGATGTGAGCTTTGCCGACGCGCCCAAGCTGGACATCGTGATGGTGCCCGGCGGATCGGGCACGCGGCGGGAGGTCAACAATCCCGCGTTTCTGAGCGCGATGACACAATTGGCGGAGGCGACGCCGCAGGTGGCAAGCATCTGCACCGGCTCTGGTCTGCTGGCGAAGGCCGGGCTGCTGAACGGTGTGCGCGCGACCAGCAACAAGATGGCGTGGCAATGGGCGACCGCGCAGGGCAAGGAGGTGCATTGGGTGCCCCATGCACGCTGGGTCGAGGATGGTCGCTTCATCACATCATCGGGCGTGTCCGCCGGCACCGACATGGCGCTGGCCCTGATCGCCAAACTTTATGGCAAGGTGCTGGCGCAATGGGTCGCCGACCGGGCGGAATATCGCTGGAACCAGGATGCGAGCGATGATCCCTTTGCGGCGATCAACGGCTTGTAATAGCGGACTTAGTCGGCGCGCATCGCTTCGTTGACCAGCGCCTCGGCCTCCATCAGCAGCGCGTCCTCGGCCGCCTGCTGCGCCACCTGCTCGCGCCCGATCAGGATCAGCACGGGCACGGCGAGAGGGCTGACGCGATCCAGCGTGATATGCAGCATCGTGGTGGCCGCGCGGTCGATCAGGTCGCCCAGACGCCCGACGTCTGTCATGCGCGCGCGCGCGTCGGCCCAGGCCGCCTTTATGAGCAGATGATCGGGCTGATATTTGCGCAGCACATCATAGATGAGGTCGGTGGAGAAGGTGACTTGTCGCCCGGTCTTGCGCTTGCCCGGATGCTGCCGTTCGATGAGGCCGGAAATGACCGCGACATCGCGGAAAGCGCGCTTGAGCAAGCTCGACTGTTCGACCCAGTCGATAAATTCATGATCCAATATGTCAGCAGAAAACAGGCTCTTAGGGTCGGTAATGGGCTTGAGGCCATAGACCGCAAGCGCATAGTCATTGGCGACGAAGCCCAGCGGCATCAGCCCCTGCGCGTCCATCCGGCGCGTGAGCAACATGCCAAGCGACTGGTGCGCATTCCAGCCTTCGAAACTGTAGCAGACCAGATAATGCCGCCCTTCATGCGGGAAGGTTTCGATGAGCAATTGCCCCGGCTGCGGCAAGGCGGAGCGCGCTTGCTGCATTTCCAGCCATTCGCGCACGTCCTGCGGAAAGCGGGGCCATTCCTGCGGCTCGGCCAGGAAATGGCGCACCCGGTCGGCCAGGCGCGTGGACATGGCCATGCGCGATCCGCCCCAACTGGGCACGCGCGCCTGCTTCGACGTAGCGCGCACGGTCAGATCGCTCGTATCCATCCGCACCACCTCCAGCGCCATGCCGGAAAAGAAGAAACTGTCGCCGGGGCGTAATTGCGCGGCAAAGCCCTCCTCCACCGTGCCGAGCTTGCGCCCATTGGCGAAGCGCACCGCGAGCGCGGGCTGATCGACGATGATGCCTGCGTTCAGGCGGTGCTGCTGGATGAAGCGCGGATGGGATACGCGCCAGGTTCCGTCCTGCTCTCTGGTCAGCCGCTTGAACCGGTCATAAGCGCGCAGGGCGTATCCCCCGCCTTCGATGAAGTGGAGGACATGATCGAACGCCTCGGCGGTCAAGGCGCTATAGGGGGTGGCGGATTGCACTTCCTTGAGCACATCTTCCGCGCGGAACGGCCCGGCACAGGCAAGCCCCATGACATGCTGGGCCAGCACGTCCAGGCTACCGGAACGGAAATCATCGGCGTCGCGTTCGCCCGCCTCCACCGCATCCAAGGCGGCGCGCGCCTCCAGATATTCAAAGCGGTTGCCGGGGATGAGGATCGCCTCCGACGCCATGTCGAGCCGGTGATTGGCGCGGCCGATGCGTTGAAGCAGGCGCGAGCTGCCCTTGGGCGCGCCCATCTGGATGACGCAATCGACATTGCCCCAGTCGACTCCGAGGTCGAGCGAGGCGGTCGCAACCAATGCGCGCAGCTTGCCCGCCGCCATCGCGCTTTCCACCTTTCGCCGCGCTTCGATCGACAGGCTGCCATGGTGGATGCCGATCGGCAGATTGGCGTCATTGACTGACCAGAGGTCCTGAAAAATAAGTTCGGCAAGGCCGCGGGTGTTGCAAAAGACCAGCGTCGTGCCGCGCGACTGGATTTCCGCCATGACCTGCGCGGCGGCGTAGCGGCCCGAATGGCCAGACCAGGGTACGCGCCCTTCCGGGATGAGGATGGCGACATGGGGGTCCGCCCCCTCCTCTCCCAGCACGGGCGTGACCGCGCCGATATCGCCATCGGGCGCGAGCCAGGCGCGATAGGCGTCGACATCGGCCACCGTCGCGGACAGGGCGACGCGGCGCAGACCGGGATTGATCGTCTGAAGCCGCGCCATCGACAGGTTGAGGAGGTCCCCGCGCTTTTGCGTGGCAAAGGCATGGACTTCATCGACGATCACCGTGCGCAGATGGGCGAACAGCAGATGCGCGTCGGGATAGCTGAGCAACAGGGAGAGCGATTCGGGCGTGGTCAGCAGGATATGCGGCGGGCGGGCGCGCTGCCGCGCTTTTCGATCGGAGGGCGTGTCGCCGGTGCGGGTTTCCACCTGGATCGGCAGACCCATCTCCTCGATCGGCGTCAGCAGATTGCGGCGGACGTCGACGGCCAGCGCTTTCAGCGGCGAGACATAGAGGGTGTGAAGCCCCTGTACCGGGTGTTCGATCAGGTCAGCCAGCGTCGGCAGGAAGCCTGCCAGCGTCTTGCCTGCCCCGGTGGGCGCCACCAGCAGCGCATGATCGCCCTGCTGTGCGGCCGCCAGCATTTCCATCTGATGCCGGCGCACGCGCCAGCCACGCATATCGAACCAGTCGGTGATGATCGGGGGAAGGGTGACGGACATCAAGGCGAATGTAGGGGCGTCCAGGCCCTGCGTCACCCTCTCGTCCCACCCGGCCGGCTTGGCAATTAACATGCTTGGCAGCGAAATATTATGTCTCTGCCCTCTGGCCCCCGCCCCGGCTCCTGCGTTACACTCGTCTCCATTATCAGCGGCGCCCGAGACGCCGCGACAGCAGGAGACATGATCATGACCGGCAAGACCCCGCCCCCCGTCACCGAAGCCGACCTGACCGGCGTCGAAGCCTCCGGCAATCGCCGTCGCCCCAAAGCGTCGATCCTGGAAATCGACGGCCGCATGCTCAAGCCCGCGACGTTGATGATGGGCCATGGCTATGACCCGACCTTGTCGGAAGGTTCGTTGAAGCCGCCGATCTTCCTCACCTCCACTTTCGCCTTCGAAAGCGCGGCGGCGGGCAAGCGGCATTTCGAGGGCGTGACCGGCATCCGGCCCGGAGGCGCGGAGGGGCTGGTCTATTCGCGGTTCAACGGCCCCAATCAGGAAATTTGCGAGGACCGGCTATCGGTGTGGGAAGAAGCGGAGGACGCTTTGCTCTTTTCCAGCGGCATGTCGGCGATCGCCACCACATTGCTTGCGCTGGTGCAGCCGGGTGACGTGATTGTCCATTCAGCGCCGCTCTATGCCGCGACTGAGTCGCTGATCGGGCGGATTTTGGGCAAGTTTGGCGTGCAGTGGGTCGACTTCCCCGCCGGTGCGACCGCCGACGAGATTGGCGCGGTGGTCGAGAAGGCCAAGGACATGGGCCGCGTCGCGATGATTTATCTGGAAAGTCCGGCCAACCCGACCAATGTGCTGGTCGACCTGGAAGCGGTAGTTGCGCGGCGCGACTCCATTTTCGCCGGGGCGGACCATGTGCCGCCGATCGCCATCGACAACACCTTTCTTGGCCCCTTGTGGCACAAGCCAATCGCCCATGGCGCGGACCTGGTGATCTACAGCCTCACCAAATATGCCGGCGGGCATAGCGATCTGGTCGCGGGCGGAGTGCTGGGCAGCAATGCGCTGATCAACACCATCCGCCTGATGCGCAATACCATCGGCACCATATTGGACCCGCACAGTGCCTGGATGCTGCTGCGTAGCCTGGAAACGCTGGAATTGCGGATGAGCCGGGCGGGCGAGAATGCCGCCAAGGTGTGCGCGTGGCTGCGCGACCAGCCGCAGGTGGAGAAGGTCGTCTATCTGGGCTTTCCCGAAACCGAGCGACAGGCGGATATCTACCGGCGTCATTGCACCGGCGCGGGATCGACCTTCTCGCTGTATCTGAAAGGCGGAGAGGCCGAAGCCTTCGCCTTCCTCGACGCGCTCAAGATCGCCAAGCTGGCGGTGAGCCTGGGCGGGACGGAAACGCTGGCCAGCCATCCGGCGGCGATGACCCATCTGTCCGTCCCGGCCGAGCGGAAGAAGGCGCTGGCGATCGGCGACAATATGGTGCGCATCTCGATCGGCTGCGAGGATGCCGACGACCTGATCGCCGATTTCGCCCAAGCGCTGCGGCAGGTGGGCTGACCGGCATGACCAAACCCTTGTTGCTGGTGGGGCAGCCCCTGCTCGCCCCGCTGCTGCCCGTTTTGCGCGCCGACTATGACGTGATCGCGCTGTGGGAGCATCCTGACCCGGCCTCGCTCGCAGGTGTTGATGCGATCGTGTGGGCCGGGGAGTTCCCGCTCGACCGGGCGCTGATCGATGCGATGCCGAAATTGCGCCTCATCGCCTGCTTCACCGTGGGCTATGACGGCGTGGACCTGAACCTGGCGCGGGCGGGCGGCATCGCGGTGGCTCATGCGGGCGCCGCCAATGCCGACGATGTCGCCGACCATGCCATCGGCCTGATGATCGCGCATCGCCGCTGGATCGTCGGGGGCGATCGGCATCTGCGCGCGGGTCAATGGACGATGGAGGCCAAGACGCGCACGCGATCATTGGGCGGCGCGCGGCTGGGGATTATCGGCATGGGCGCGATCGGCATCGCCATTGCGGAGCGGGCGCAGGCGATGAAGATGGAGGTCAGCTGGTGGGGACCACGCGCCAAGCCGGGCCTGGGCTGGCCGCGCCTCGACAGCCTCATGACCTTGGCTGAGCAGAGCGATATCGTGATCGTCGCGTGCCGCGCGGACGAGAGCAATCGCGGCATGATTGACACTCGGATCATGGACGCGATCGGGCCGGACGGACTGCTGATCAATGTCGCGCGCGGACAGCTGGTGCAGGAAAGCGGGCTGATCGACGCTTTGACGTCAGGACGACTGGGCGGCGCGGCGCTGGACGTGTTCGATCCCGAACCCACCGATCCCGCGCGATGGAAGGATGTGCCCAATATCGTGCTGACGCCGCATACCGGCGGCGCAACCCATGAAGCGGTCGGTCGGATGCTTGAAACGCTGCGCGCCAATCTGGCCGCGCATTTCGCCGGTACGCCGTTGCCGGCCCGGGTCGCCTGACGATCAGTCCCAGTCGACCCGCGGCCAGCCACGCACCTGCGCCAGCAAAGCAAGGCGGCGGTGCGGGTTGGCGGCAAAGGGCCGGTCGGCAAATTCCAGCATCGGCGCGTCCGACACATGGTCGGAATAGGCGCGGATATGCGCGTCGTCCCGGTCGATCGCCTGGGCCGCCATCCACGCCTTGATCATGCGCAGCTTGCCGGTGTCATAGCAATTTTCGCCGGCGATCTTGGCGCGCACATAGCGCAGATCCTGGCTCAGATGATCGGTGGCGATGACCGCGTCGAACCCCAGCCGGCGCGCGATCGGTTCGACATAGAGGCGATAGGAGGCAGTGGCGAGCACCAGCCGGTAGCCGTCCGCCCGATCCTGCGCGATCTGCGCCAGCGCGCCCTGACGCACATTGGTGGCGATCACCTTGTCAGCGTAGCTTTCGACATGCGGCATCAACCGGGCGCGCTCGACATTATGGCCGACCATCAGCGCTTGGTTCAGCTCCTTGAGCCGCTGGCGGCTGATGAGCTTCGCGACATAGGCCAGCATCAGCAGCAGGACGCAGGGCAGCAGGATCAGCCGCCACGGCGCCATGGCGCGCGCGACATGGATCAGGAAGCCGGTATAGGTGCCCGTGACCGTGACCGTCCGGTCCATGTCGTAGATCGCCAGATGATGCGTCATGCCGTATCCGAAACTTTTGCCCCAGCCCTTCGTTCTGACTTGCGGATGGGCCGTTTCGGCTTGCCGTGCAACCGATAATGGACCACTAAATCCCCCTGATGAACAAAGCCGCCGAACTCACAGAAGAGCAACGCGATGGCGGCACGGTAATACGGCTTTCGGGAAACCTGGCCATAGCGTGCCTTCACGATCTGCCCGCGCGCCTGGACGGCGTGCAGGGGCCGGTCGATGCCATCGACCTGTCACAGGTCGACCATATCGACACGATCGGCGCGTGGACGGTGCACAGCGCGGCGAAGCGTCTGGACGCCAAGATCATCGGCGCGGATGGCGATGCGCAGCGATTGGTCGAGGCTGTCGGCGCGCTGGACGAACCGATGGCCGTACGCCCCGACAAGGTATCGCCCTTTACGCGCGTCGTCGGCCAGATCGGCGACGCGGTCATCAGTGCCGGGACGACGCTTGTAGGTCTGTTGGGATTTTTCGGCGCGAGCCTCGTCGCGGCCTGGGGGCTGATCCGCCATCCCAGCCGCTTCCGTGTCAATGCCGTCGTCCAGCGGTTCGAAGTGGTTGGCGTGTCGGCGCTTGGCATCATCGGCTTGATGAGTTTCCTGATCGGCATCGTGATCGCGCAGCAGGGGTCCGTGCAGCTACGCCAGTTCGGCATGGAGATGTTGACCATCAACCTGGTGGGCCGCCTGACGTTCCGCGAATTGGGCGTGTTGATGACCGCGATCATGGTCGCTGGCCGGTCCGGTTCGGCCTTCGCCGCGCAACTCGGCACGATGAAGCTGACCGAGGAAATCGACGCGATGCGCACCATCGGCGTGTCGCCGATGGAGGCACTGGTAATGCCACGCACGCTGGCCGTGGTGGTCATGATGCCGCTGCTCGGGTTTTATGCGTCCATCGTCGCGGTGATTGGCGGCGGTTTTCTGTGCGCGGTGGCGCTCGACATTCCGCCCATCACCTTCGTCCAGCGACTGCGGGAAGTCGTGCCTATCACGGATCTGTGGGTCGGGCTGATCAAGGCGCCGGTGTTCGGCATCATCATCGCTCTGTCGGGTTGTTATCAGGGCATGCAGGTCAAGGCGAATGCCGAGGAAGTGGGGCTGCGCACCACCGCGGCCGTGGTTCAGGCCATTTTCCTCGTCATCGTGATCGACGCCTTCTTCGCCGTCTTCTTCACCTGGATCGGGTGGAACTGATGAGCGAGGAGGAGATGCAGCAGGCCGAGGAACGGCGCGTCGATGACGCCATTGCGCAGGATGAGGTCGCGATCCGCGTGCGCGGCCTGCGCAACAGTTTCGGGGATCAGGTCGTTCACGAAAAACTGGACCTCGATGTCCGCAAGGGCGAGATATTGGGCGTCGTGGGCGGGTCCGGCACGGGCAAATCCGTGCTGATGCGGTCGATCATCGGCCTGCAGATGCCCGATGCAGGCGATGTGTGTGTGTTTGGCGAATCCATGGTCGGCCGGCTGGATGACGAAGCGCTGGCCGTCCGCAAGCGCTGGGGCGTGCTGTTTCAGGGCGGCGCGCTGTTTTCGACGCTCACCGTGGCGGAAAATGTCGAGGTGCCGATCCGGGAATATTACCCCAATATCGGGCCGCAGCTGCGCGACGAGATTGCCGCCTACAAGATCCGCATGACCGGGCTTCCCGCCGAGGCCGGGCCAAAATATCCGGCTGAGCTGTCAGGTGGCATGCGAAAGCGAGCAGGCCTCGCCCGTGCATTGGCGCTGGACCCGGACCTGTTGTTTCTGGACGAACCCACGGCCGGTTTGGACCCCATCGGCGCGGCGGCCTTCGATGACCAGACACGCAAGTTGCAACAGACGCTGGGGCTTACCGTGTTCCTCATCACCCATGATCTCGACACGCTTTATTCGATTTGCGACCGGGTGGCGGTGTTGGCGGACAAGAAAGTGATCGCTGTCGGCACGATCGAGGAGTTGCTGGCGCTGGATCACCCGTGGATCCAGGAATATTTCAACGGTCCAAGAGGCCGGGCCGCCACGGCGGCGGTGGAACGCGAGAAGAACAAGGCGGCGTCGACGTCGCCCGAGGGAAGGCGATAGGATATGGAAACCCGCTCCAACCATGTGCTGGTCGGCACGGTCACGCTGCTGCTGCTGGCCGCAATCATGATTGCCGCCTTCTGGTTTTCGCGCCTGTCGCAGGGCGACAACAAGGAATATGACATCTTCTTCAAACAGTCGGTCAGTGGCCTGGCGAAGGGATCGGGCGTCAACTATGCCGGCGTGCCGTCCGGTCAGGTCGAAAAGATCGAGTTGTGGAAGCGCGATCCCAGCTTCGTGAAGGTGCGCATTTCCGTGCGCGACGGCACCCCCATCCTGCAAGGCACGACCGCCACCATCCAGGGCGTGGGCTTTACCGGCGTCAGCGAGGTCGTGCTGGACGGCGCGGTGAAGGGCGCGCCGCCGATCCAGTGCCCGACGCAAAATGCTCCGGCGGCCTGCCCCGATGGCGTGCCGGTCATCCCGACAAAGCCGGGCGCATTGGGCGAATTGCTCAACAATGCGCCGCAATTGCTGGAGCGCCTGTCGACGCTGACCGAGCGCCTGACCGAATTGCTGGACGACAAGAATCAGCAGTCGATCGCGGGCATATTGGCTAATGTAGAGCGTATTTCGGGATCGTTGGCCGATCGCAGCCCCGAAATCGCCGCAACCCTGGCAGAGGCCCGCATCGCGGTTCAGCGCACCGGCGTCGCCGTCGAACAGATCGGCAAGCTCGCCGCCACCACCGATTCGTTGCTGAACGACCAAGGCAAGCCGCTGATGGCGGACCTGCGCAAGACGGTGCAGTCGGCCAATCGCAGCATCGATACGCTGGACAAGACGATCAGCGCGGCGCAGCCGGGCGTCAAGAGTTTCAGCACCCAGACCATGCCGGAGGTCAACCAGCTGGTGCGTGACCTGCGCGAAATGTCGCGGGCGTTCCGCGGCGTCGCGGAAAAGCTGGACCAGCAAGGCGCCGGGTCGATCGTCGGGTCGCCCAAATTGCCGGATTATAAGCCATGAGGAAAATAAGGATGAGGCGCATGTTCCACGCGAAACCCCATGGCGTCACGGCGGCGCTGGCCGCGGCGTTCCTGCTGTCAGGCTGCGTGTCCTTTGGCGGGAAGCCACCGGAACGGCTGCTGTCACTGGATGCCGCGCATAAAGTGCCGGCGGGGACGCCGCGCGTCGCTGGAAATGGCCGGACGCTGATCGTGACCGAGCCGGACGCGCCCAAGACCATCGATACGGTGCGCGTACCCGTGCGTACCAGCCCGACGTCGGTGGCCTATGTCACCAAGGTGCAATGGGCAGACACGCCCCGGCATTTGTTCCGTCGCCTGCTGGCCGAAACCATTTCCGCAACGACCAATCGGGTGGTGCTGGATTCCGGGCAATTTTCCGGCGATGGCGGCCAGCGGCTGACCGGAGAGCTGATCGATTTCGGCATCGACGAAGCGCAACAGAGCGCGGTCGTCACCTATGATGCGATGCTCATGACGCCCAGTGGCGTGGCGCTGGCGCGGCAGCGGTTTACCGCCAGCACCCCGGTGGGCGGCAAGATAGACGCCGCCAATGTCGGCGCGCCGCTGAACGCCGCAGCCAATCAGGTAGCGACCGACGTTGCCGCCTGGGTCGCGGCCATGAAGGACTGAGCGACAGGCGGCGTGTATTGTGCCGCCGTCGCCCCTTAATCCAGGCTTTTTCGCACCTGTTCCAGCACATCCTTTGACAGGCCCGACTGGTCGAGGATGCGACGCAGTTCCGCCTGCATAAGGCCTGCGCGGTCGGGCCCGAAACGCTTCCAGCGGCCGAGCGGCGGCACCAGCCGCGCAGCGGTCTGCGGGTTGATGGGATCGAGCGCGAGGATGCAGTCGGCGACGAGGCGATAGCCTTTGCCGGACCGGTGATGAAATGCCCATTGATTGCCGGAAAAAGCGCCATAAAGCGCGCGGACCCGATTGGGATTTGTGAGGGTGAAGTCCTTGTGCCGGCCCAATTCCTCGATCAGGTTGACGGTATCGGGATGGAAGGCAAAGGCCTGGGTCTGGAACCATTTGTCGAGCGTGAGGGGATCGGCGCGATAGCGGTTATAGAAAATATCCAGCGCCGCTATTCGCTCGGCGCTTTCGCCATTGGCCAGCGTGCCCAGTGCAGCTTGCCGCTCGGTCATGTTATCGGCCTGGCTGAACTGATCGAAAGCGATTGCCGGGCCATCGGAAGCGCCTGACGCCACCAGATAATGGAGCGCGGCATTGCGCAGCTTTCTGGCGCCCTTGGCCGCCGGAGACAAAGAAAAGTTGTTCGCGCGCAGACGGGCGTGGATATCGCGCCACAGCGGTTCCAGCTCTGCACCGACGCGGTGCTGAAGCGCGTCGCGTGCCGCGTGGATCGCATCGGGATCGACGATTTGCATCTGGTCGCCTAGATAGGCCTCACTCGGCAAGCGGATGGCCTCCGCCACGAAAGCAGGGTCCAATATCGGGTCCGTCAGCGTGTGGCGGATGGCGTCTACCACGGCTGCGTCGTCGGCAGGCTGCCCGCCGATCCGTCCCACCAGCACATTGACCATCAATTGCTGCATCGCTTCGTAGCGGGCGAAGGGATCATCATCATGCGCCGACAGGAAGGCGAGATCGGCCTGGCTGCGATCGCTGTCGACGATCACCGGCGCGGAGAAACCGCGATTGATTGACAGCACTGGCGCGGCAGCGAAGTCCGGGAAGGTGAAGCGCTGCTCCGCTACCGTCAGCATCAAGAGCTCGTCGCCATGATGCGAACCGGTCGCGCGATCGAACAAGGCGACACGCAGGGGGATCGCCATCGGCTGTTTTTCCGGTTGGCCAGGCGTCGGCGACACGTTCTGCGTTAGCGTTAGATCGACCGTGCCGCTGGCTGGATCATGCGCCATCAGCGCCCGCACGCGCGGCGTGCCGGCCTGCTCGTACCAAAGACGGAACTGGCCAAGGTCGATGCCGCCGCCATCCTCCATCGCGCGAACGAAGTCCTCACAGGTCGCGGCCTGTCCGTCATGGCGATCAAAATAGAGGTCGCAGCCGGCGCGAAACCGCTCCGGGCCGAGCATCAAAGCGATCATACGGATCAGCTCGGCGCCCTTGTTATAGATGGTCGCAGTATAGAAGTTGCTGATTTCCATATAGGATTCGGGCCTGACCGGATGCGCCAGCGGCCCGGAGTCCTCGGGAAACTGGCCTGCGCGCAGGATGCGCACATCCTCGATCCGCTTGACCGCGTGGCTGCCCATGTCGGCTGAGAAATTCTGGTCACGAAAGACGGTGAAGCCTTCCTTCAATGACAGCTGGAACCAGTCGCGGCAGGTGACGCGATTGCCCGACCAATTGTGGAAATATTCATGCGCCACAACCCCCTCGACACCGTCATAATCAATGTCGGTCGCCGTGTCGGGATCGGCCAATATGTAGCGCGAATTAAAGATGTTAAGCCCCTTATTCTCCATCGCACCGAAGTTGAAATCCGCGACTGCAACAATGTTAAATACGTCGAGGTCATATTCACGCCCGTAGACCCGCTCATCCCAGGCCATGCTGTTTTTCAGCGCCTGCATGGCATGGGCGGTGCGGGGAAGATCGGCTTCCTTCACCCAGATGCCCAATTGCACCTCACGGCCGCTCATGGTCACGAAGCGGTCGGCATTGCAGGCCAAGTCGCCAGCCACCAAGGCGAAGAGATAGCAGGGCTTGGGATAGGGGTCGTTCCAGACGGCCCAATGCCGGCCATTGTCACCCTCCCCCTGCTCGACCGGGTCGCCATTGGCCAGAAGTATCGGGAAGCGCGCTTTGTTTGCGCTCATATGGACGCTGTACCGCGACAGGATATCGGGACGGTCCGGAAAGAAAGTGATCCGGCGAAAACCCTCCGCCTCGCATTGGGTGCAGAGTAATCCGCCACTGGCATAAAGGCCCATCAGCTTGCTGTTGCGCTCAGGCGCCAGTTCGACCAGCGTTTCGACCTGATGCGCGTCATCTGGCAAGGTGAGGATCAGCGCCCCGGCCTCCAAATGCCATTCGGTCTGGTCGAGCACGCGGCCGTCGACGCGGACCTCCAAGGGCACCAGTCCGTCGCCGTCCAGACGAAGTGGCCGATCATGTTGGTCGTTGCGCGTGACAGACAGAGTCGCGCGCACGGTCGTCAGCGCAGGGTCCAGTTCGAACTGAAGCGCAATGTCGGGCACGAGCCAGTCAGGGGCACGATAATCGGAACGGCGAATAACAGGGGGTGTGGCGGCGGAAGCGTGCATATCCATTGCCACAACCTAGGGATCGCATCGGAAAAAGCCAGCCACTTCGAAGCGCCGATCGACGCATGATCGGGCATTTGGCGCTTATTGAAGCGGCCGGAAACCGTGCCTTAGATGCGCTCGCCAGAAAGCCGCTGACAGAGCATGTCGAGCTGATCGAGGTTTGAGTAGCGCATCGACAATGTGCCACCAGTGGCGGCGCCCCCATGCGCGATTTCGACCTTCAATCCGAGAATATCCGCCAGATGCTGCTCCAGAGCCGCGATGTCAGGATCCTTTTCCCTATTATCAGCTTGTGACGATCGGTTTGAGGGGACCTCGCCACCCGTCTTCGCGCGGCGAACGAGCTGCTCCGTGTCGCGAACGGACAGGCCTCTTTCTTCAACCTGAGCCGCCAGTCTCTCGCAATCGGGGGCACCGATCAGCGCACGCGCATGGCCCATGCTGATCTTGTTATGCACAACCTGCTGCTGTACCGACTGTGGCAGATCAAGCAGGCGCATGAGATTGGCGACATGACTGCGGGACTTGCCAACGATGCGCCCGAGCGCTTCCTGGCTGTGATGAAATTCCGCGATCAGCTTGCGATAGGCTTCCGCCTCTTCAATGGGGTTGAGATCTTCCCGCTGAATATTCTCGATCAGCGCTATTTCGAGCGTTTCCTGCTCGTCAAAGTCGCGCACAATGGCAGGAATGCGGTGCAATTGCGCCCGCTGCGACGCGCGCCAGCGTCGTTCACCGGCGATGATTTGGAAACCGCCACCATGGGGACGGACGATGATCGGCTGGATCACACCGCGCTTGGCGATGCTGTCCGCCAATTCCTGCAGGGCGCCATCGTCAAAATGACGGCGCGGTTGTTCGGGATGGGGATGGATCAGCGCGACTTCGATGCTCTGCACCGCTTTCCCATTGACCTGCGGCGCAGACGAGGCGACTGGCTCTTCGCGGGATACGTCCCCCAGCAGAGCGGACAGGCCCCGACCAAGACCCTGAGGCCGCTTGGCTGATTTTGGTTTTTCCGTCATATCCTCGCTCAAGCGGCAACCTCCTCCTGGGGCAGGCGCGCGATCAACTCACGCGCCAAGCGCATATAGGCTTCCGACCCGGAGCAACGAAAGTCGTAGATCAACGCGGGAACACCATGACTGGGCGCTTCGGAAAGCCGGACATTGCGCGGTATCACGGTGGAAAAGACCAGATCACCCAGACAAGCGCGCACGTCATCCGCCACCTGATCCGTCAACCGATTGCGACGGTCATACATGGTCAAAGCGACGCCCATGATCGACAGGCCGGGGTTGAAGCGGCCGCGAATGCGCTCCACCGTTTGCAGCAATTGCGACAGGCCTTCGAGCGCGAAAAATTCGCATTGTAGCGGCACGAGCAGTGATTGCGCCGCCACCATCGCGTTGATGGTCAGCAATCCCAGCGAGGGAGGACAGTCGATGAGGCAGATATCCCAGCGTCCAGGCTGCGCTTCCGACAAGACGCGCTCCAGCCTATGGGTGCGCTCCTCATATTCAATCAGTTCAATTTCTGCCCCCGACAGATCCTGCGTTGCGGGCACCAGGTCAAGCTTGGGCACGCGCGTGGTCACGATGCTGTCGTCCAGACCGCAATTGCCAACCAGCAGATCATAGCTTGACCGTTCGCGCGCGGCTTGATCGACCCCCAGCCCTGTCGATGCATTGCCCTGAGGATCCAGATCGACCAGCAAAACGCGCAGCCCTGTCGCAGCCAAACCCGTCGCAAGATTGATGGCCGTGGTCGTTTTTCCGACCCCACCCTTTTGATTGGCGATAGCGATGCGGATCATGAACGACCTTTCTTCTTGCCGGCGGGTGCGACATTCCGGGCAACGATGATGGCGCTTTCCGCATCCGTCACGCTCGGTTCCACGTGGAACACACCTTGCCATGATGCGCGCGCAGCCTCCAGTTCATTCTTTGCGCTTCGTCCTTTTGGGAGCACCCACAAGCTGTCAGGGTTGGAGAGATGGAGTGCTGATCCGATCAATTTTGGCAAGGGAGCATATGCCCGCGCGCTGATCACTGCGGCATTCATCGCAGGCGCTGCCTCGACCCGCCCGCCGAAAACCTGGGCGTTGCGAAGCCCAAGATCGGCGATGACGTCGTTCAGAAAGTCGATCCGCTTCCGACGGGTTTCGATCATCAATATTGGTCGATCGGAAAGCGTGGCAATGACGATGCCCGGCAGGCCTGCGCCAGCGCCAAGATCGACCCAGGTTCCCGAAGTCGCGTTACTAGCTAAACTCAGAAGCTGCGCCGAATCGACGATATGCCTGGCCCAGACATGGGGCCGCGTGGATTGCGCAATCAGGTTTTGCTCATCCATCGCTGAAAGAAGAATCGCTACGTAGCGTTCGAGACACCCCCATGTTTCACGTGAAACATCGAACTGAGCATCAATCCAGGCCTTGGCGTATTCCTCGGTCACGCGGCGGCTCGACGGGCGTGAACAAGAATGGCGGCCAGCGCTGCGGGTGTAATCCCGCGAATACGGCCGGCAGCGGCCAGCGTGTCGGGTCGCGCCGCTTCCAGCCGCTCAATCATTTCGTTGGACAGACCGCCAACGCCTCGAAAATCAACGTCAGCGGGAATATGGACTCGTTCGTCCCGACGTAGGGCTGCCACTTCGGCTTCCTGCCGTTCGAGATAAGGCGCGTAATGCGCATCCTCAAGCTGCTCGTCGGTCACATCCTGCGGAGCCTTGTCCAGCACCGGCGCAAAAGATGTGAGCAGACTGCGCGACACTTCAGGAAAACGTGCCCACTCCCACAGGGTGCGACGCACACCATCCTGTCGAACGAAAGCCCCTGCCCGCGCCATCTCCGTCGCCGTCATCGACCGCGACAGAGCGGCTTCAATTTCGGAACGCCAATGCTTTCGCTGATCCATTCGGCGTGCCCGATCTGGCCCGACGATCCCATGCTCCAGCCCTACAGGACCCAGCCTCGTCTCCGCATTGTCGGCGCGCAGGCGCAGGCGATATTCTGCCCGAGCGGTAAGCATACGATAGGGTTCGGTGACGCCCTGCAACACCAAGTCGTCGATCATCACGCCAATATAGGAACTTGCGCGGTCTAAAATCATCGACGGCTGCGACAAGGCATGCGCCGCAGCGTTTACGCCAGCCACCAGCCCCTGCGCCGCCGCTTCCTCATATCCCGTCGTGCCGTTAATCTGACCGGCACAGAAAAGTCCGGGGAGAGCACGCAATTCCAAACTGCTGGTCAGCGCGCGCGGGTCGACATAATCATATTCGACGGCATAGCCCGCCACCACGATTTCCGCCTGCTCCAATCCGGTCATCGTCCGGATCATGGCACGCTGCACATCCTCCGGCAGGGATGTCGAAATGCCATTGGGATAGACCAAGGGGCTGTCCAGCCCCTCGGGTTCCAGAAATATCTGGTGCCCGTCGCGATCTCCGAAGCGCAGAACCTTGTCCTCGATCGACGGGCAATAGCGCGGCCCCCGCCCCTCAATGGCGCCGCTGAACAGAGGCGATCGCCCAAGCCCATCGCGAATGATCTGGTGCGTGCGATCATTCGTCCGCGTGATGGCGCAGGCGAGTTGTGGCAGGATGCGGGCCGGCGTGACAGGGGACATCGTCCAAGTCCCATCATCGGACGGCTGCGTTTCCAATCGCGCCCAGTCAATCGTTCGGCCATCGATCCGTGGCGGCGTACCCGTCTTCAACCGCGCGATCGGCAAATCCAACTTGCGCAGCTGCTGTCCCAATCGGGTCGCGGCCCTTTCACCGATCCGCCCGCCCGCATCCTGAGCGTCGCCGCAGAAAAGCTTACCACCCAGAAATGTGCCGGTTGCCAGGACAACGGCGCGTGCCTCCAGCGTTTGGCCATCGCTCAGGCGGATGCCAGAGGTTCGGCCACGGTCGAGTAGCAGCTCATGCGCCTCGCCCTCAACGATGGTTAGTCCGACTTGCTGGTCAAGCAGTCCATGGATGGCGGCACGATAGCGACTACGGTCGGCCTGGACCCGCGGTCCCTGCACCGCCGCGCCCTTGCTGCTATTGAGCATACGATAGTGAATGGCGGCCGCGTCGGCGGCTCGCCCCATCAGACCGTCCAGTGCGTCCACCTCGCGAACAAGGTGCCCCTTGCCCAGACCGCCAATGGCTGGATTGCAGGACATGGCGCCGACCGTGTTCCGATCGAACGTCAACAGGGCGACCTTTGCACCCTTGCGCGCAGCAGCAGCAGCGGCTTCACAGCCGGCGTGGCCGCCCCCGACCACGATCACATCATAACGAACAGGCATGATGCGCCTTTAACAGATTTGGGCTGTCGCGGTCAAAAGCGTTCCACGTGGAACAATGCTTATTTGCCGATGCAGAAACCGGAAAACAGGTGATCGAGCATATCTTCCGTGCTTGCTTGGCCTGTCAGTTCGTCCAGCCTTGATCGTGCGAGGCGCAGTTCCTCGGCGATGATCAGCAAATCACGCTGCTCCCTCGCGACCTCGATGTGATCGGACAGTTGCGCGACAAGTATCCGTTGACGCCGATGCAGGGCGTAGTCGCCTTCGCGCGGCAACAGCGCCGACGCCCGTTCCAATAATTCCGCCAAGAGCGCAGACATGCCCTCCCCCGTGTGTGCAGACACTGGTAAGCCAGGTCGGTCCCGACCAAGCCGGTCACTTTGCGCAGCCACCAGGATGGCGTCAGTGCGCGGCATCGCGTCCGCCTCACCCAGCCATAAAATGATGTCCGCCGCCTCCATTGCCGCGCGTGCCCGATCGATACCCACAGCCTCAATCTCATCGCCAGCATCGTCACGCAGTCCCGCCGTATCGGTGAACACATAGGCGCTGCCATCGATGGCAGCGGGCACTTCGATCCGGTCCCGGGTCGTTCCTGCGATGGCGGACACGATCGCCGCATCCCGCCCAACCAGTGCGTTGAGAAGGGTCGATTTGCCCGCATTGGGCGGCCCGGCCAAAATGACGCGGATGCCATCGCGCAGGCGTTCCGCGGACGGCGCGTCGAGCACCGATTCTATGTCTGTCGCCAACCCCGCCAATCGTGTGCCAATCTCATTCTCTATGCCCGCATCGGGCACGTCATCTTCGTCCGAAAAATCCAGAGCCGCTTCAGCCATGGCGGACAGGGCGAGCAGCCTTTCACGCCACGCGTCGATCCGTCTGGAGAAATGCCCCTCCGCCATGGACAGGGCGGCGCGGCGCTGGTTCTGCGTTTCAGCGGCCAGAAGGTCCGACAGCCCTTCCACCGCGTTCAGGTCCATGCGCCCATGCTCAAAGGCCCGACGCGTAAATTCGCCGGCGTCGGCGCGGCGAAGGCCGGGCATGGCATCCAGAACCGCCTCGATCGCGGCAATGACGGCCCTGCCCCCATGGCAATGGATTTCGGCCATATCTTCGCCCGTCACCGTTCCCGGACCAGGCAGCCACAGGATGAGCGCCCGGTCGAGGGCCGCGCCGTCCGCGGGATCACGCAAGAGAGCCAGGCTCGCCATTCGGGGAGGTGGCAATCGGTTCGCCAGCGTGCGGATTGCGCCGCCGGCCTGCGCCCCGCTGATGCGAAGCACCGCTATGCCCGCAGGCGGCGGTCCACTGGAAAGGGCGAAGATCGTATCCTGCAACGGGCCGGTCACAACTATTTCGCGTCGTCCTTACCGCCCCCCATGCCGGCCAAGCCGACATTCATCATTTGCTGGAATAGCCGCATGCCAGCATCCCCCATGGGCGAGAAGCTCTTGAACAAGGTTTCCATCTGCTCGGCGCTGCCGATACCGTCAAAACTGTCCAGCATCGTGCGAATATATTTGTCATGGATCGGACTGACGTCGGGCAAGCCCAAGAACGCGCGCGCCTCGGCCGGCGTGCAGTCCACGTCGACGGTAACTTTCATGTCCCTGCCCTTTCCGGCGGATGATGAGCCTCTGACCTGTCATGCGACAGATAGCGCATAAAGGCTAATTATTAAGTGTCCTCCATGCTTGTGTCAGTTTGCGGCAGGGCCAATATGCGGGCAGGATTTGCTGCGAAAAGGATCATGAATATGGGTGCGTTCAATCCTATTGATACGCTGGAAGGCGATGCGCAGTTTGATGCTTATGTGGCAAAGCCCGACGGGGACGCCAGCGCGGCGATCATTGTCATTCAGGAAATTTTTGGCGTGAATGAAGGCATCCGGCGCAAATGCGACGGCTGGGCGAAAGCGGGCTACGTCGCCTATGCGCCCGACCTGTTCTGGCGCATCGAGCCGCATATCGAACTTGATCCGGATGTGCCCGACGAGATGGATCAGGCTTTGGCATTGATGCCGAAGTTCAATCAGGATCAGGGTATTCGCGACCTTGAAGCCACCATCAAGGCCGCGCGCGCGGCTGTCGGTGGCGGCAAGGTTGGGCTGGTCGGCTATTGCCTGGGTGGTCGGCTGGCCTTCATGGCGGCGTGCCGTACTGACGGGGATGCCTTTGTCGGCTATTATGGCGTGGGCATCGACGGATTGCTGGGCGAACAGCATGCGATCGGCAAACCGACCATGCTTCATATCCCGACGGCGGATCATTTCGTGTCTCCCGACGCGCAAAAGTCGATGCACGCGGGGCTGGAAGGCAATGCGCATGTCACCCTCTATGATTATGACGGATTGGACCATGGCTTCGCCACGGAGATGGGCCAGCGCCGCGATGAGGACGCTGCCGTTCTGGCGGACGGGCGCACCGCCGACTTCTTTGCGGAGCATCTGGCTTGACCCAGGCCTATCGCATGGTCGTCCGCCAGCATGGCGGGCCGGAGGTGATCGAGCGGCAGGATATGGATATTCCCACCCCTGCCGCTGGTGAAGTGGTGGTGGCGACCGAAGCCATCGGGCTGAATTATATCGACACCTATTTCCGCACGGGCCTTTATCCTGGCGATTTACCCCTGACGTTGGGGAATGAGGGCGCTGGCCGCGTGGTGGCCGTTGGTGCGGACGTGACGAGCTTTGCCGTTGGCGATCGGGTCGCGAGCGGCACTGGCAAGGGTAGCTACACGAGCCACTGGGTTGTGCCGCAAGAGCAATTGGTGGCTCTGCCTGACAGCATCGACAGTGAAGATGCGGCGGCGATGATGCTCAAGGGAATGACAGCCTGCTATCTGGCGGAAGACATATTGCCGCTGCAAGTCGGTCAGGTGGCGCTGGTCCACGCAGCGGCTGGTGGCGTGGGGTCCATTTTGGTCCCTTGGCTGCGGCACAAGGGTATTATCGTCATCGCCCATAGCGGATCGGCCCAGAAGGCCGCGAAGGTCGATGCCGACCATAGCCTGCATGATCCGATGGAGGCGCTCGCCGAGCATGTACGCACGATCACGGGCGGACAGGGCGTCGATATCGTGTATGATGGCGTTGGCAAGGCGAGCTGGAGCGCGTCCATTGCCAGCCTCAAGCGGCGCGGCATGATGGTCAGCTATGGCAATGCCTCGGGCGCGGTGCCGCCCATCAACCTGCTTGACCTCAGCCGTGGCGGATCGCTCTATGTGACGCGTCCCACATTGTTCGACTATGTGGCGACACCAGAATCCCTGGCGCATACCGCGCAAAGACTGTTTGAGCGTATGGCGCAGGGGATCATCAAGGCCGAAATCGGCCAGCGCTTTGCCCTCACTGACGCCGCACAAGCGCATCGCACGTTGGAAGCGCGGGACACCACCGGTGCCACCGTGCTGATACCCTGACGCTGAGGCCAATCAGGACGTCAGGCGCCGCAACAATTTTCGGGCGCGGGCCGGGAACGACTGTGACTTGGCGACCGGGTCGCGCGCCACAAGAGCGGTCATAGGAACGTCTTGTGCGTCCTTGATCGTGGGAAGTTTTGTGCAGACTATCAGATCCTGCAGGCCATCCCCAATGCCGCCGCCCATCCAGCACCCATATTTGACCTTCGTCACCGCCATGCCGGCGCGCCATACCATGTCGCGGATCAGCCCGGCGTCGAAGGCTATGAAGGCCAGCGGATCATCGGGATTGGCGATGAATATATCCCCCGCGTCCGCCATGCGCTGACGATCCAGCGGAAACATTGACTGGCCCGCCATTACCATGTGGCGCGAATAGGCATTTAATTCAAAACAGGTGAGCAGGAAGCGGCCACCCGGCTTCATCATCGAGGCTACAAAGGTCAGCAGTTTTTGGAAATCATCGCGCGTGACGTGGGTGAATACTGAAAAAGCGTAGCCGTCTGTGAAGTGATCGCAATATTTTGCTGACAAGGCCGCATGGCTTTGCCGGTCACGCTGCTCAATGAAGCGGTCATAATGATCGTTGGCGCCCTCGATCAGTTCGAACTGGGTGTTCGCAAGGCGCGGCGCGATATGCTGCTCGCAAAAGTCGATGACGGGGGGCATGATGTCCATGCCGACCAGTTGGCGCGGCCGAATGCCGGACTTATGAAGCGACACCAGGCCGCGCCCGATGCCGCAGCCAAAATCAAGGACGCGGGATTCCCCGTTCAATTGAACCAGACTGCGCAGCAGGGCGACACAGGCATCCCCGACCTGTTCGGGATCCGACCCGCCCACCCAGTCATTCATGGGTGTGGCGCGCATCGCCTCATAAATTTCCGAAAATTCCGCCACCCATCCGTCCTCAGCCAGCCGATCCCGTCGGCGCATGCCGATAGCGTGGCGGTAGCCGAGCCACGATGACCGGATCAAGAAGCAGGAACAAAAAAGACGCACATCCCGCAGGATATGCGTCTCCCTCTGTTATAAAGGACCGATCAGAACAGGGTCAGTAGACCCACTTGCTGGTCGATAATGCCTTCATAGATCATTTTCACCGCGACATAGATGATGACCGCCAGGCCCAGATAGGCAATCCAGCGAAACCGCTCGATATAATGGGCGATGACATTGGCGGCGATCCCCATCAGGGCGACCGACAGAACAAGGCCGATCATCAGAATGCCGGGATGGTCGCGCGCCGCGCCTGCGACCGCCAGGACATTGTCGAGGCTCATCGACACGTCGGCCACGGCGACGGCCCAGGCAGCGGCGGCGAAGCTCTTGGCGGGGCGCAGACCGGACACGTCGTCATCGCTGGGATCGTCGGGCGTATCAGCACCGCGCGCCGGGTGTAGCTCGCGCCACATTCTCCAGCTGACCCACAGCAGCAGCAGGCCGCCCGCGAGAATGAGACCGACAATCTGCATCAGCTGGCTGACCACGAGCGCAAAGGCGATGCGCAGCACCAGAGCGGCCAGAATGCCGATCAGGATCACCTTCTTGCGCTGGGCAGCAGGCAGGCCAGCGGCAAGCGCGCCCACGACGATCGCATTGTCGCCAGCCAGCAGTACGTCGATCATCAGCACCTGAACGAAGGCCGACAAGGCGGATGGTGATGTTATATTGCTGAAATCATTGATGATATGCTGCCAGATTTCGGCGGGTGAGCCGATCCCCTGAGCGGCCGAGGCGGCGGTGGCGAATAGGTCGATCATGGCGGCCCTTGCGTCCCTGTCGTCGATAGGAAGAACGCCGGACCATCGCATGATCCGGCGCCCCGATACAATATGGGGCGCCCGAAGCGCCCCATGTTCGTGCAGGATGAACCCCCCGTGGGGTTACTGGTTCATCGTTGCGAAGAAATCCTCGTTGGTCTTGCTGTCCTTCATCTTGTCGAGCAGGAATTCCATAGCGTCGATCGTGCCCATCTGCATGAGGATGCGGCGCAGCACCCACATCTTGCTGAGCGTCGGCTTGTCGACCAGCAACTCTTCCTTGCGGGTGCCGGACTTGCCAACGTCGAGCGCCGGGAAGATGCGCTTGTCCGCAACCTTGCGGTCCAGCACGATTTCCGAGTTGCCCGTGCCCTTGAACTCTTCGAAAATGACTTCGTCCATGCGGCTGCCGGTGTCGATCAGCGCGGTCGCGATGATCGAAAGCGACCCGCCCTCCTCAATATTGCGCGCTGCGCCGAAGAAACGCTTGGGCCGCTGAAGCGCATTTGCGTCGACACCGCCGGTCAGCACCTTGCCCGAGGACGGGACCACCGTGTTGTAGGCGCGACCAAGGCGGGTGATGGAGTCAAGCAGGATGACCACATCCTTCTTATGCTCGACCAGGCGCTTGGCCTTTTCAATCACCATCTCGGCGACCTGAACGTGGCGGGTGGCAGGCTCGTCGAAGGTGGACGACACGACCTCACCCTTCACGCTGCGCTGCATGTCGGTGACTTCTTCTGGCCGCTCGTCGATCAGCAGCACGATCAGGAAGACTTCGGGGTGATTGTCGGTGATCGCCTTGGCGATATTCTGGAGCATCACCGTCTTGCCGACGCGCGGCGGCGCGACGATCAGCGTGCGCTGGCCTTTGCCCTGGGGGCTGACAATGTCGATGACGCGGGCCGACTTGTCCTTGACCGTCGGATCGAGCGTATCGAGGCGCAGCTTCTCGTCGGGATAGAGCGGCGTCAGATTGTCGAAATTGACGCGATGGCGCACGACATCGGGATCGTCGAAATTGACGGTGGTAAGCTTGGTCAGCGCAAAATACCGCTCGCCATCCTTGGGCGCGCGGATTTCGCCTTCCACCGTGTCGCCGGTCCGCAGGCCGAATTTGCGAACCTGATTGGGCGAGACGTAGATGTCGTCGGGGCCAGCGAGGAAATTGGCTTCCGGGCTGCGCAGGAAGCCGAATCCGTCGGGCAACACCTCAATCGTGCCTTCGCCCATGATCTGCTCGCCATTTTCCGCCTCGGCCTTGAGGATCGCGAACATCAGATCCTGTTTGCGCAAGGTCGATGCGCCCTCCACGCCCAGTTCCTCCGCCATGGTGACGAGGTCGGCGGGGACGGTTTTCTTGAGGTCCTTAAGATGCATGGGCGAGTCGGTCCGATGAGGTGAAGAAGGAAATGGCCGGAAAGGAAGGATTTAGCCGGCGAGGACCGCCGGGACTCCGCGCTCCGGAAGGGCGCGGACAGGATGTTTCGCGTGTAGCGGGCCGCACGCCCCCCCGTCAAGCTGGGACAGACGGCTTCGACCGGCAAAATACGGGCTATCCGTAACGAACAGGGCCAGTGGTGCCAGTGGCGGGACAACTGCCCATCATGCTATAGGGGCGGTATAAGACAGAGAAAGGATGAGGATATGGGACGGCTCCCTGCCCTGCTGGCAATGGCGCTGGCGTTCGGCGGCGTGCCCCTGCCCGCGCAACCGCCGCTGCTCGATCCACAAGTGCCGCCGGCCTTGGTTCGGACCGCCAGCACGCTGGACGATCGCGTCACCATCCCCATCTCGATCGACGGCAAGGGGCCATGGCCCTTCGTCATCGATACCGGATCGCAGCGCACCGTGATCGCGCGCGGCTTGGCGCAGCAACTGGCGCTGCCGCCCCGCGGCGATGTCACGATCCTCAGCATGACCGGGCGGTCCGAGGTCGCAACCGTCGCCGTTCCGCATCTCAGTTTCGGCGCAGGCATGATCGACGATATCGAAGCGCCCGTGCTGGAAGGGGAGCATCTGGGCGCTTCCGGCCTGCTGGGCCTCGATAGTTTGCACGACAAGCGGGTAATCCTGAATTTTCGCACCGGGCAAATGGACATTGCCGACAGCGGCCGGCGGCGTACATTCCCGACCGATCCCGACACCATCGTGGTGGAGGCGCGGCGCAAGCGCGGGCAGCTGATCCTGCTGGATTCGCGGGTCAACGGCATGCGGGTCAACATCATGCTCGATACCGGCAGCCATTACAGCATCGGCAATCTGGCGCTGCGCGACAAGCTGCTGCGCAAGAAGCGTGCGCCTGACCTGCTGACCGCGACGCTCACCAGCGTCACGGGCGGCACGCTGATCGGGGAAGTCGGCCGCATCGGATCGGTGGCGCTGGGGCGCGTCAACCTGACCGAAGTGCCGGTGATCTTCGCTGACGCCAGCCCCTTTGTGGAACTGGGCATGCAGGACAAGCCTGCCTTACTGCTGGGGATCAGTGCGCTGCGCGTGTTCGACCGCGTGGCGATCGACTTCGCGCGGGGCAAGGTGGACTTCCTGCTGCCCGACGCCAGCGCCGTCATCCCCACGCGGCTGGCGGCGAACCAGCCGGCGGACGGATAAGCCGCGTTTCAGGGCTGCTGCGATGGCGGCCGGCCGGACGGCGGCTGTTGAGCCGGCTGGCGCGGTCGGTCGCGGCCCAGCACATTGTCGATCCACTGCTGGTCGAGGCGCGGCGGCTGCGGGCGCTCCTGCGGGTCGACTTCCATATCCGGCTCGTCCTCATAGCCCTGCGATGATGCGGGGGCCTGCGGCTCGATGGGATAGCCATTTTCATCGACCATCATGCCGCCGCCATAGGTGCCATTGTCGGGGCCTTCATAATAGGCCTCCTCGTCCGGTTCGAGCTGCCATTCGGGCAGGGTGACTTCGGTGTCGAATTTTTCGACCGGCCGCTTGGCGACGGCGACCTTCATATAGTCGGCGAAAGCGCGCGCCGGGGCGCGGCCGCCCTGCAATCCGCCAACCGCGCGCGCATCATCGCGGCCCATCCAGACGCCGGTGGTGATGCCGCTGGAAAAGCCCAGGAACCAGCCATCCTTGTTGCTGCTGGTCGTGCCGGTCTTGCCCGCGACCGGACGGCCGATCTGCGCGGCGCGCCCGGTCCCGGTGCTGACGGCGGTCTGCATGAGGTCGGTCATGCCGGCCGCCACCCAGGGCGCGACCAGCACGCGGCTGGTGTCATCCTCATGCTCGTAGAGCAATCGTCCGTCCGCTGTCGTGACCTTGGTAATGCCATAGGGCGTCACCGCGATCCCCTTGCGCGCGATCGAGGCGAAGGCGCGCGTCATGTCGATCAGGCGGACGTCGGACGTGCCCAGCACCATGGACGGATGGGTGTTGATTGGCGTCGATATGCCAAAGCGGCGGGCCATGTCGGCGACCGTGGAAAAGCCCACTTCCACGCCCAGCTTCGCTGCGACCGTATTGATGGAATAGGCAAAGGCGGTGCGAATATCGATCGCGCCGGCGAATTTGCCGTTGCTGTTGCGCGGGCTCCAGCCATTGATCGTCACCGGCTCGTCGGTGATGCCGGTGTCGGGCGTATAGCCCGCCTCCAGCGCCGCCATATAGACAAAAATCTTCCATGCCGACCCGGGCTGGCGCGTCGCGGTGACGGCGCGATTATAGTTGGACGACACATAATCAAGGCCGCCAACCATCGCGCGCACGGCGCCGTCTCGATCCAGGCTGACCATCGCGCCCTGTGCGCCCTTGGGCGCGTTGGCCTGCACCGCAGCGGTCGCGGCCCGCTGCATGCCAAGATCGATGGTCGTATAGACTTCCAGCGGCTCATTGGGTTCATCGATCAGCAGGTCGAGCTGCGGCAGCGCCCAGTCGGTGAAATAGCGCACACTGTTCTGCGGCGGTTCGGGCGCCATCTTGACGTCGTCCAAGTCGACGCCAGCGCGCTGCGACGCGGAAATCTTGCCATTGTCCTGCATCAGGTCGAGCACGACGCCCGCACGGCCGATTGCCGCTTCAGCGTCGGCAGTCGGGGAATAGCTGGACGGCGCCTTGACCAGGCCGGCGATGATCGCGGCTTCGGGCAAGTCGATCGTGGTTGCCGGATGACCGAAAAATTTGCGGCTGGCGGCATCGATGCCATAGGCCCCGCCGCCGAAATAGACCTTGTTAAGATAAAGTTCGAGTATCTGCCGCTTGGAAAATTTGCGCTCCATCGCGAGCGCCAGCACCATTTCGCGGATTTTCCGACCGAAACTATAGCTGTTGTTGAGGAAGATGTTGCGCGTCACCTGCTGGGTAATGGTCGATGCGCCCTGCAGGCGGCGACCCGACCCGCGCCGTTCCACGGCGACCCAGGCCGCGCGCGCCATGCCGACCGGGTCGATGCCGGGATGCATGTAGAAACGCTTGTCCTCCGTCGATACCATCGCGTCGACCATGACCTGCGGTATCTGATCATAGCTGATCCAGCGACCGAAACTGGGCCCAAGCGAGACGATCACGCTGCCATCGGCGGCATGGACGCGGATCATCTGCCCATTGGGCGAGGATTTGAGGCTTTCATAGTCGGGCAGCGACTGAAGCGCGATCACCACGGCGATCACCACAGCCAGAAGGCCCGCGACTGCGGCCGCCAAGCCGATCTTCAGCCCGCGCATCAGCCATGTCCTGACGCCACCGGGCGCACGCTTGCTCTTGCCTGATCCTGCCATCTGTGCCGCCCCGGATACGCGCTAAACCTGGTCCGGGCCAGCGCAAAACACGCGTCTGGCACAGGAAATGGACCGCCTCGCCCTTTCCATGGCGATGCGCGCTTTACCAGCGATGAACGATTACTGCTCCGTGCCCTCGCGCGGCTTGAAGTCCAGGCTGGCGCTGTTCATGCAATAGCGCAGGCCATTGACGCCAGGACCGTCGGGGAAGACATGGCCCAGATGCCCGTCGCATTTGGCGCAGCGGACTTCGGTGCGGATCATGCCATGGCTGGTGTCGCGAATTTCCTCGACCGCATCGATATCGACCGGCGCGGTGAAGCTGGGCCAGCCCGACCCGCTGTCATATTTTTCCTCGCCATCGAACAGTTCCGCGCCGCATCCGGCGCAATAATAGACGCCATCGACCTTGTTGGCGTTGAGCTTGCCGGTAAAGGCGCGCTCCGTGCCGCCTTCGCGCAGCACATGAAATTGCTCCGGGGTCAGGCGCTGGCGCCATTCGGCATCGGTGAGGTGGATTTTTTCCATAGCGGCAATATGGCCATGGGCCCGGGACGGATCAAGCCCGCTCCCGCGCGGCCTGCCGCGCGATGGCGAGTAGTTCGTGCCGCACCATCAGGTCGCCCAGACCCCTGCCCCCACGACTGGAGCGCTCGGCCGCCAGAAGGCGCTGGATGACGCGCGCGATGCCGGATGCATCCCACAACCGGACCTGCCGCGTCACCAGTCCCTTTTCCTTCCAGAACACCGCCCGGCCCGCCTGATCGACTGCCGCCTCCAGTCGGCCGCTGGCGTCGAAGGCGTCGCGGATCGTCGCCAGCAGCATCGCGCGGGTCAGCAGCGGACGGATCACCGCCGCCATCGCGGTGCCGGCCTGCGCCAATGCCGTCAGTTCGCGATGCATGGCGCGAAGATCGCCGCCCAGCACGGCATTGACCAGCGGGCCGACCTCCGTTTCAGGATTGTCCCCCGACAGCGCGTCGAGCGCATCGGCCGTGGCTTCGGCCGGCCGATCGGGCGCCGCATCGAGATAGAGGATCAGCTTTTCGATCTCGCCCGCCATCAGCGCCCGGTCCCCGCCAGACAGGTCGACGATGCGCCGGGCAAGGTCGGACGACAGGCGCAGCCCGCCGTCGCGCGCGATACCGATGGCGATCTGCTCCGCCTCCCGCCCGTCGGGCTGATAGGAGATGCAGGCCAGCACGCCCTTATGATCGAGCGCCATTTTGACCAGCTTCGACGCCGGCTTGAGCGCGCCGGCGACCGCAATCACCGGGTTGCCGGCCGCTTCGGCGTCCAGCAGGGCGTTGAGCGCGGGCAGGCAATCATCGCCGATGCCGTTGACGCGAATCCATCGCTTGTCGCCGAACATGGAGAAGGCCGCCGCCTCATCGGACAGACGCGCGGGGTCCTCGCGCAAGGTCGGCGCATCGAGGTCGATCCGCTCGGCCTGAGGCCCCATGGCGCGCTCCAGCCGCTTGGCGAGCGCCTGACTCCCCGCCTCATCGGGGCCGTAGAGCAGAAAGAAACGAACATTCGCCGCCGCGCCCTGACCCGGGGCGTCCAGCGCCTTTTCCATCTGGCCGCGATTGGCCTTCAAGGCGTGGCGGCCTTGCGCGAATAGAGGGCCAGGCGCGTGACGATCTGATCGGCGACGGTCTGCGACAGCCGCTCCAGCGCAGTATCTTCGGCGGCGATCGTGGCATATTCGCTGGAGGTGACGTCGATGCCCGCGTCCGACCCGGCGGTATCGTCCAATATCTGCGCGCCGGTGCTTTCATCCACCAGCTGATAGCGCGCCCGCAGCGTCCGCCGTTCGCGCGTGATCGCGGCGTCGGCGCGCAGACCCAGGCCCGCAATATTGTCGTCCAGCTTCACGACCAGCCGGTAGCGCGGGCCGCTGCCGCTCTGCATCGCGGCGAGCCGGTCGTTGAGCGCATTGCGCACCAGCCAGCCCGCCTTGCCCTCGATCGGGGCAACCTCGACATTGCCCAGCGCCTGCGCGACCGGGCCAGTGCCGCCCCCGCCATAGACGGGCCGCAGCCCGCAGGCGGTAAGGGTGGCAAGGGCGATGAGGGGGAGGATGCGCTTCATGATCTGGAGCCTTAAACCCTCCGTCGTTTCCGCGAAAGCGGGAACGACGCAGTTCGCTTCAGATGACCAGATTGACCAGCCGGTCGGGCACCACGATCACCTTCTTCGGGCTGGCGCCGTCCAGGATGCGGGCGACGTTGGGCGCCGCAAGCGCCAGCCTTTCCAGTTCGTCCCTGGGCGTCCCCTTGGCCACGGTGATGGTGTCGCGCAGCTTGCCCATGACTTGGCAGGCGATGGTGACTTCATCATCGACCAGCAGCGCAGGATCGACCGCCGGCCAGGCGGCGTCGGCGATCAGGCCGGAACAGCCGATGTCCTGGCCCATTTCGGCCCAGCCCTCTTCGGCCAGATGCGGCGTCATCGGCGCGACCAGCAGCGCCAGCGTGCGAATGGCGGCGGTGCGGCTGGCAGATGGCTTCGCCTTTTCGATGGCGTTCACCAGTTCGTAGATTTTGGCAACGGCCTTGTTGAAGCCCAGCGCCTCAATATCCCTGGCCACCCCGTCGATCGTCTGGTGCAGCTTGCGGTCCAGCGCCTTGTCCTGCCCCTGCGCCCCGGCATCGGCGTCACCGAACAGCCGCCACACGCGGTTGACGAACCGCCAGCTACCCTCGATCCCCGCCTCGGTCCACGGCAAGTCGCGCTCGGGCGGGCTGTCGGACAGCATGAACCACCGCACCGCGTCCGCGCCATATTGTTCGATGATATCGTCGGGATCGACGACATTCTTCTTGGACTTGGACATTTTCTCGACGCGGCCGACCGTCACCGGCGCGCCGCTTTCGATATGGGTATAATCGTCGCCGGACTTCTTCACCTCGCCGGGTGAGAGCCAGCTGCCATCGCCCGCCTTGTAGGTTTCGTGCGTCACCATGCCCTGCGTGAACAGGCCGGTGAACGGCTCGGCAAAGCCCAGCTGCCCCATATGCTGCAGCGCGCGGGTCCAGAAGCGGGCGTAAAGAAGATGCAGGATCGCATGTTCGACCCCGCCAATATATTGCCCGACAGGCAGCCATTGTTCCACGGTCGCGCGGTCGAACGGCTTGTCCTTGGGCTGGCTGGCGAAGCGGATAAAATACCAGCTGGAATCGGCGAAAGTGTCGAGCGTGTCGGTTTCACGCCGGGCGGGCTTGCCGCAGGCCGGGCAGTCGACATGCTTCCAGGTCGGATGCCGGTCGAGCGGATTGCCCGGTATGTCGAAGCTGACATCTTCGGGCAGCACCACGGGAAGCTGATCCTTGGGAACCGGCACGACGCCGCAGCCGTCGCAATGGATCACGGGAATGGGCGTGCCCCAGTAACGCTGGCGCGACACGCCCCAGTCGCGCAGGCGGAACACGGTCTTGCCCTCGCCCCAGCCTTCGCTCTCGGCGCGGGCGATGACGGCGGCCTTGGCCTCCTCCACGCTCATGCCGTCCAGGAAGCGGGAGTTCACCAGACGGCCGGGCCCGGTATAGGCCTCGTCATGGATAGGCTTGTCGGCCTCGCCCTCGGCGGCGACCACGCGCTCCACGGGAAGCATATATTTGCGCGCGAAGTCAAGGTCGCGCTGGTCATGGCCGGGCACGCCCATCACCGCGCCCGTGCCATAGTCCATCAGCACGAAATTGGCGATGAAGACGGGCAGCTGCCAATCCGGGTCGAACGGATGAACCATCGACAGGCCCGTATCGAAGCCCAGCTTTTCGGCGGTTTCCAGTTCGGCTGCCGTGGTCCCGCCGGCTTTGCATTGGTCGATAAAGGCCTGCGCGTCCGCATTGTTGGCGGCGATGGCCTGCGCCACGGGATGATCGGCGGCGATCGCGACGAAACTGGCGCCGAAGATGGTGTCGGGCCGGGTCGAATAGACCGCAATTCCCGCGCCCGCGTCCAGCCCTTCCAATGCTTCGCGTTCCGGGAAAGGCGCGAAGTCGAACCGGAATTGCAGCCCGACCGACTTTCCGATCCAATTTTCCTGCATGGTCCGCACCTTGTCGGGCCACTGGTCCAGAGTCTTCAATCCCTCCAGCAGGTCGTCGGCGAACTGGGTGATCTTGAGAAACCACTGGTTGAGCTTGCGCTTTTCGACCGGTGCGCCAGACCGCCATCCCTTGCCGTCGATCACCTGCTCGTTCGCCAGCACGGTCATGTCGACCGGGTCCCAGTTGACCGACGATTCCTTGCGATAGACGAGGCCAGCCTCCAGCATGTCCAGGAACAGCGCCTGTTCATGGCCATAATAATCCGGTTCGCACGTCGCGAGTTCGCGGCTCCAGTCGATCGCGAAGCCCAGCTTTTTCAGCTGCGCGCGCATATTGGCGATGTTGGAGCGGGTCCAGTCGCCCGGATGCACCTTCTTTTCCATCGCGGCGTTTTCGGCCGGCATGCCAAAGGCGTCCCAGCCCATCGGGTGCAGCACTTCATGCCCGGTCATGCGGCGGAACCGCGCCAGCACGTCGCCCATCGAATAGTTGCGCACATGGCCGATATGGATGCGCCCCGATGGATAGGGAAACATCTCCAGCACATAGGATCGCGGCTTGGGCGAAGCATCGTTCGCGCGAAAGCTCTGCTTTTCGTCCCACACCGCCTGCCAGCGGGCGTCGGCCTCCAGCGGATTGAAGCGCCTTTGCATGTCTAATCCTTACACATACGCGCGGGGCTGGGCCTGCGATGAAGCCCAGCCCCGGATGCTGAAAAACGGGCCGCGTCGCGCGACCCCTTAAAAAATGGGGTGGGGTCAGCCGATCGCCATGCGGCGCAGGTCGCGCGCCTTGGTGAGGATGATCTCCTCCAGCTTCTGCACCGTGGCGGCCTTGACCGGGGCATCGATCCATACGCCATTCTGGCTTACCTGGCGGCTGGCGGCGACGCGCACCGCATCTGCGCGCAGATCCTGATCCAGGATCGACACGGTCAGCTTCATCCGCTCGTCGGGCGTATTGGGATCGATATACCAGTCGGTGACGACCACGCCGCCGTTCGAATCGGTCTGCGCCAGCGGCATGAAGGACAAGGTGTCGAGCGTCGCGCGCCACAGATAGGCGTTGACGCCGATCGTCGTCACGCGCGACGCGGCCAGATCCGCCTTGGGCCGGTCCTTGGAACCGCCGCCGCACGCCGCGAGCGGCAGGAGCGCGGCCAGCAGCAGGCCGGCGGAAACTGGGGCGGGTAGGCGACGGGCCATCAGGCATGTCCTAGCTAGAAAAGACGAAAATCAGCCCGCTTCTATAGTGTCCGCGCGGCAATGGGCAAGGGGCGCTGGATCAGTCCATGGCGCGCGAGCGGTCATGGCGAAAAATCTTGCGCCTTCGGCACCTTCGCCAAAGCTGTGGGTTTGGAGCAACAGCTTGGAGAAAAAGCCGTTCCGCCTCTAGCCAGTGGCGGCTTTGTCGGTGTAATGCGTTAACAAATACAAGTTGGCGGGGACGAGATTCGGGTCATGCGCATGAACAGGGGATATTTAGCGGTAGCAGGATCGGCGATTGCCGTTGCCGGCTTCCTGCTGTCTCCCGCCATTGGCGCGGCGACGGATCTGGCGCGGCTGCGGCCCGATGCACCGGTATCGCTGGGCGCGCTCGGCAGCATTTCGTCCTTCACTCCCACGACCAAGGACCCGCAACTGGCGGCGGCCTACGCCAGGATCGCCGCTTCTGCCAGCCGGCAGGGTTTCCGATTCACGCCGACCAGCGGATCGCTGAGCGGCCAGCGGGAAATCACCATCATGGTCCGCGCAAGCGATCGTGGCGGCGCGGACAAGACGGCAACGCCGGTCGATATCAAGCCCATGGCGTTCAGCCTCAATGGTGCGCACAGCTGGCGCAAGTTCGCCCTGCCCGAATCGGTCGGCCGCAAATCGCTTGATCCGGTGCCGGTCGAAACAATGGTCGACGCCAAGAATTTCTCGCTGGATGACGGCAAGAAGGATCGCTTCAGCACCAAGGTGCTGATCGAAAGCCGCCGCGAACCCGGCGTCGCCGCGCGCAACCCGTCGGCGGACAAGGATTATTCGCTGGATCTCGCCAGTTCCTATTCGTTGACGCGCAACCTCAACGTGACGGCGGGCGTGCGCTACAACAATAATGTCGCGGGTCGCCTGACGCCGATGACCGACGACCGGCAGGACAGCCAGGCCGTCTATCTGGGCACCAGCTTCAAATTCTGACGATTTGCCCACGGTCGAGTGGTTCGGCGAGCGGTCAATCCCGCGTGAACTCGCACGGATTTCGGCTACAATATGGCAATAGCGATGATTGAGTCGTGCCATCGTCAGTCCGTGGGCCTCGCGATGGTCCTGCGCCTTCGCTCATCCCGATGATCCGCCAGCGATTCGGCACGTTTCGCGGTCTGGTGCGGCTCGCCCTGTCGTACCTGCAGGTGGCTCTTGGCCTTTCATCGGGCAAACCGTTCGATCCCGCTACCATCCGTCGACTGGTCTTCGTCTGCCAGGGCAATATCTGCCGCAGCGCCTTTGCCGAAGCGGTTGCGCGCCGCGCAGGCCTGCGCGCGGCGTCCGTGGGGCTTTCCACCACGCCCGGCCGCCCGGCGCATCCGCCCGCAATCACCGCCGCGCAATCGCTTGGCCACGACCTCCAGGCTCATCGCGCGACCGATCTGGCGGATTATCACCCGGAGCCGGGGGATCTGCTGCTGGTCATGGAGGTGCGGCAACTGGCCCGGCTTTCCGCTGACCCGCGTCTGTGCGATGTGCCGCGCACCCTGCTAGGCCGCTGGACCCGGCCGATGATGCCGCATCTGCACGACCCTTATGGACTGGACGACAGCTACATGATACAGTGCTTGGCGCGGATCGAGCGCGCGGTCATGCGGCTCACCGTCAGCTTTCCCGGCGCACGGCTTTCCTGACGATCTGCGCCATGTCGCGCAGCCAGGGCCGCATGTCGCGCCAGGACCAGACATAATAGCGCGATCGCGGGTCGAGGAAGCCGATCAGATAGCCGCCCAGTTCCGCCAAAGGCCGCCGGTCGAAATAGGGATCGTCGATCGCGCGCGGGCGCAGCAGGATGCGCGCCAGCCGCTTGGTTTCGGGCACCATGTAACGCGCACGCAGGTCGTCGCGCGGCGCAGGCGCGGCTTCGTCCTGCCCCAGAACTGTGCGGCGATAGGCCTCCCACGCGAAATGCGCCCCGCAGGCCCGTGCGAGCGGCTGGCTGCCCCAGAAGCGGCCATTGACCTCCATCAGCCAATAGCGACCCGTTTCAGGATCATGGCGATATTCGACCATGGCTTGGCCTTCCCAACCCAGAGCCTGCAGCAATTTTTCCGACAGCGCCATTTGCGCGTCATGGCGATCCATCGGCTCTGCCCGGCAGAGCGTCGACACTCCGCCTTCGGGCGGCCATTCATGCAGCCGCCGATGCTGAAAGCGCAGGGTCGCCCGGCCATCCTGCATGTAGAGCATCTGCCCCAAGCCATGACCGGCACAATATTGCTGGATCAGCGGCCAGCGGCCGATGGGCGCAAACCGGTCCAGCAAGGCGCGCAGGTCTTCGGGACCATGGAGATAATCCGTCTTGCGCCATTCCAGGCCTGCGGCCTCCAGCACCGGCAGGATGGCTTGCGGATTGGCCCATTTGGCGACCAGCGGATAACGCATGTCCGCCATGCGCGCGGCAAAATCCTCACCGGCCAGCGGTTGCCACGTCTGCGGCGTCAACAGGCCGGCCTTGGCGGCGACTTCCAGCGTCTGCCGCTTGTCCAATACCCGCGCCAGCCGATCCAGTCGTGGCGCAACTATATGGCAATCGCCGATCACCGGCGGCAACGTCGCCAGCTCCAGCAGGTCAGATTCCGCGATCGCCAGCACGGCGCGCGCGCCGGTTCGCGCGATGACATCGGGCAGCCAGGATGCGATCGCCCCATCCGGGCGCTGCGTCCAGCCGCGGCAATAGCGCGAATGGACAGCGATGGCGGACGCATCACGCGCGATGCCATGCACGGGAACATCATGCGCCCCCAACTCTCGCGTGATCGTGAGGGCGATGGCATTTTCCATGCCAAGCAGGAGAACGCCCGGCAGCGCGCTCACGCCGGAATAAGCCGATGCTCGTAGCGCCACGTCGCTACCGCCTGCGCCGCCATGCGCAATCCGGTGCGCAGCCGGCTGGGTGCGACGCGATCCAGTCGCCGCTCGGGCGCATCGGCGAGCGTTGGCGGGAGGTCGCGGAATCCCGCGCCCTGCACCCCCGGCATCCGTGCCGCTTCACGGCAAAGCTGCTCGAACCGGCGGATCACCGCCCCGTTGGGGCGGGCACGGTCGCGCGACAGCATCTCGAAACTATGAGTCACCACGACGAACGCGTCATGATCGTTGCGGACGGCGTGGCGCAAGCCTGCGCGCATTTCCGCCGCCGACATGGCGCAAATCTGCGCCGGGCGAAACCCGCCAGGGCGATCGACGATGCCCGATACAGGCAGTTCGGCCACGCCATGAAGGCGTTTAGCGCCAATCTGGCCATGCTCGGCCGATATGCGGCACTCGCTGCCCAGATAGGCTGGATTGACGCTACTGTCCCAGTCGATGCCGACGGCCGCCAGTGCGCGCAGCGTGTCGTCATTGGCCCCGAAATTGCCGGCGCGAAAGGCCGTGATCGGCGGCGCGCCGGCTTGCTCCAGGAGGCTTTTCGCCAAGCCCAGCAGCGTCACCTGGTCGGCAAGCGAGAACTCACCAATATTGCGGCCCTGCCGCCCCTCTACTGGCGAGGCCTTGGCCCAGGCGAGCCATTCGGTGTGAATATGCAATTGCACTTCATGGCCGCGACCGACGACCTCGCCCACGATGGGTCGCAGGAAGTCAGCGCCATGGACCAGCGCCGGGAGCGGATCGATAAAGAAGACGCCCTTCAGTCCGTGGCGGTCCAGAACGTCCATCTGCCAGCCAATGCCGCATGCACGCCCGCCCGCCTCGGCATGGATTGAACGCCGCACATTCTCGTCCAGGCTGGCCCCACGCTGCTGCCACAGGGCGGACAATTCGGTGTCGACGGTGATGAGCAACGCGGTCATGCGGCGATCCGGTCAAAAGTGTTCCGCCCCTGTAGCCCCAATCCGTTAAGGAGCGGTATTATGTCCGGGATATGTCTGCGCGCGCACCGCCGCGCAATATGCATCGCCGGTTTCGTCAGTCGAGCAGGGCAAATTCGCCATAGCTGCCCTGGAAGAAGAGCAAGGGCCGGTCAGGGCGCTCCGCTTCCAGCGCGACGACGCGTCCCAGCACGATATGATGATCCCCCGCCTCATGCACCGCATCGAGCGTGCAGTCGATCCAGGCGACGACATCGTCCAGGATCGGCGATCCGTTGGCTGACGCGCGATGGGCGATGCCGGCAAATTTGTCAGGGCCGGGCGCGGCGATCTGACGACACAGCGCCAACTGGTCGCTGGCGAGGATATTAACGCAGAATCGGCCGACCTTTTCGATACGGGGCCAGCTGCTCGACGACTTTGCCGGGAAGAAGGCAACCAGCGGCGGATCGAGCGAGACGGATGTGAAGGATCCCACCACCATGCCCACCGGCGCGCCATCGGGCTCGACAGCGGTCACGACGCAGACGCCGGTCGGATAATGGCCAAGCACGCGGCGAAAGGTCGCGCTGTCAAAACCGGTCATGTTCAACGCCTCGCGCTCCCCGATGCTCCTAATGCGCATCCCTGTCGCGTCACCATGGCTCGGCGCAAGCGAAAAGCGACAGGGAACCGGTCAGAGCGCCACGCCGCCCGCCGCCAGCACCGCCAGCGTCAGTAATTCAGACGCATTGGAGGACATGGTCGCGATCTGGACCGATTTTTCCATGCCCACCAGCAGCGGGCCGATCATCGACGTACCGCCCAGTTCGCGCAGCAGCTTGGCCGAAATATTGGCGGACTGAAGCCCCGGCATGACCAGGACGTTGGCCGGACTCGACAGACGGCTGAACGGGTAATTTTTCATCACCGCCGGGTTGAGCGCCGCGTCGGGCGTCATTTCACCTTCATATTCGAAATCCACCGTCCGTTCGTCCAGCAGTTTCACGGCGCCGCGGATATTGTCGAGGAAGCTGCCCGGCGGGTTGCCGAAATTGGCGTAGGACAGGAATGCAACGCGCGGATCATGGCCCATGCGTCGCGCAACCGCGACCGTGCCGATCGCGATATCGGCCAACTCCGCCGCGCTCGGCCGCTCATTCACCGTGGTATCGGCCAGGAACACCGTCTTGTCCTTTGCCACCATGACATGAATGCCAAAGGGCGTGCGACCCGCCGCCGGGTCCATGACCCGCTTTACCTCGCGCAGCGTCTGGGCATAGGGCCGTGTCATGCCGGTCAGCATCGCGTCGGCAACGCCCATCTTCACCAGCAATGTGCCGAAAATGTTGCGATCCCGATTCACCATCCGCTCGCAGTCGCGGCGCAGATAGCCGCGCCGCTGCAACCGGGCATAGAGCATCTCGACCATATCAGGCACTAGCGGCGAATTGACGCTATTGTGTAGTTCAAAGCTCTCAGGATCGCGCACGCCCAATTCGCGCAGCTTGTCCACCACGTCGCCGCGCCCGACCAACACGGGAACGCCATAGCCCAGTTCGCGGAATTGGATGGCGGCGCGCAGCACCACTTCCTCCTCCGCCTCGGCAAAGACGACGCGCTTGGGATTGGCCTTGGCGATTTCATAGGCGCTGGTCAGCACCGATGTCGTGGGGTTGAGCCGCGCCTTCAGCGACTGGCGATAGGCGCCCAGATCCTCGATCGGCCGCTGCGCCATGCCGGTTTCCATCGCCGCTTGCGCGACGGCGGCCGGCACCACTTCCATCAGACGCGGATCGAAGGGCGCGGGAATGATGTAATCGGGTCCAAAACTGTGCGACCGGCCATAGGCCTTGGCCACTTCCTCGGGCACGCGTTCGCGCGCCAGTTCTGCGATCGCCTTGGCCGCCGCCAGCTTCATCGCCTCGTTGATGCCGGTCGCCCTGACGTCCAGCGCGCCACGAAAGATGAAGGGGAAGCCAAGCACATTGTTGACCTGGTTGGGAAAATCCGATCGCCCGGTCGCGACGATCGCATCGGGCCGCACCGCCTTGGCGTCGGGTGGCAGGATTTCGGGGTCAGGATTGGCCATGGCAAAGATGATCGGCTTGTCCGCCATGGACGATACCATGTCCGGGCTCATCGCGCCCGCGACCGACAATCCCAGAAAGACGTCCGCGCCCTTCACGGCCTCGGCCAAAGAGCGCGCGTCGGTCCTGACGGCGTGCGCCGATTTCCACTGGTTCATGCCCTCCGTGCGGCCTTGGTAGATGACGCCCTTGCTGTCGCACATGATGACATTGTCGTGCGGCACGCCCAGCGCCTTGATGAGCTCGGTGCAGCTGATCGAGGCTGCCCCCGCGCCGTTCACCACCACCTTCATGTCCTTCATGTCGCGACCGGTCAGCAACGCGGCGTTGAGCACGCCGGCGGCCGCTATGATCGCGGTGCCATGCTGGTCGTCGTGAAAGACCGGAATGTTCATCCGTTCTTTCAGCGTCTGTTCGATGATGAAGCATTCGGGCGCCTTGATATCTTCAAGGTTGATGCCGCCAAAGCTCGGCTCCATCAGTTCGACCGCGTCGATGAAGCGGTCGACATCCTCGGTCTTCAACTCGATGTCGATCGAATCGACATCGGCGAAGCGCTTGAACAGCACCGCCTTGCCCTCCATCACCGGCTTGGACGCCAGCGCGCCCAGATTGCCGAGGCCAAGAATCGCAGTGCCGTTGGAAATGACGGCAACCAGATTACCCTTGGCGGTGTAATCATAAGCGGTGGCGGGGTCGGCCGCGATCGCCCGCACCGGAACCGCAACGCCCGGCGAATAGGCAAGGGACAGGTCGCGCTGCGTCGCCATCGGCTTGGACGCGATGATCTCTATCTTTCCGGGCCGGCCCGTCGCGTGGAAGAACAGCGCCTCGCGCTCGGAAAATTCCACATTGGATCGGTCGGACATTACGGGCTCCCAAATATTGGAACTTCTGGAAAGATGAACAGGCCCTAGCGGCGCGCCTATCTTGTGGGCAAGTGCGAGATGCGCAATTTTCCTGCACATTTCGTGACACTCTGGTTTCGGCCCGATGTTCAGGCTATCCGCTGCGCCATGGCGAAATCCAGCGACACGACCGCCCAGCCCACGCCGATGATGGCGCAATATCTGGCGCTCAAGGCGCAGGCGCAGGACTGCCTGCTTTTCTACCGGATGGGCGATTTCTTCGAGCTTTTTTTCGACGACGCGAAACTGGCGGCGGCGACGCTGGACATAGCGCTTACCAGCCGGGGCGATCATGACGGCGCGCCGATCCCGATGTGCGGCGTTCCCGTGCACAGCGCCGAATCCTATCTCGCGCGGCTGATAAAGGGCGGTCATCGCGTCGCCATCGCGGAACAGACCGAAACCCCGGCCCAGGCCAAGGCACGCGGGAGCAAGGCATTGGTCGCCCGCGATATTGTTCGCTACGTCACCGCCGGCACGCTGACCGAAGAAACGCTGCTCGACGCGCGGCGTGACAATATGCTCGTGGCGCTTGCGCAGGTGGGGGGCGAGGCATCGGGCGAAGTCGGCATCGCTGCAGCTGATATTTCGACCGGCCGCTTTGAAACCCTGACCTGCCCCATCGCCGACCTGCCCGCAGAACTCGCCCGTCTGCGGCCAAGCGAGACGGTCTTGGCGGACGGCGCTATGATCGATGTTCCGGGCGCCACAGCCTTTGACCGCGCCGCCTTCTCCAGCAGTCGTGCGGAAGGGGCGCTCAAAAAGCTGTTCGGGGTCGCGACGCTGGACGGATTCGGTCAGTTCAGCCGCGCGGAACTGGCCGCCATGGGCGGGCTGGTCGCCTATCTCGATCATGCGGGGAAGGGCACGCTGCCCTTTCTTGCGCCACCCCAGCGCAAGGCGAGCGGCGCGCATGTCGCGATCGATGCGGCCACGCGGGAAAGCCTGGAGATCGTCGCCACAACCGCCGGCACGCGCGCGGGCAGCCTGCTCGGCGCGATCGACCGGACAGTCACGGGCGCCGGCGCGCGCCTGCTGGCGCAGGATGTCTCCGCGCCGCTGATGGACCTGTCCGCCATGGAGGCGCGGCTGGGGCTGGTGCAGATGTTCCATGATGATGCAGGCCTGCGCGATCAAGTGCGCGGCGCCCTGCGCGCCCTGCCCGACATTGGCCGCGCGCTGGGGCGCGTCGCGGTTGGCCGGGGTAGCCCCCGCGACCTGGGCCAGTTGCGCGATGGCCTTGGCGAAGCCCGGATGCTGCGCGAACGGCTGGGCCGTTTGCCCGACCTGCCGCCGCTGCTGCAACAATTGCTGCCGGCCCTTGATGGCCATGGCGAAATGGTCGACGCCCTGTCCCGCGCGCTCGTCCCTGCGCCGCCGACCGAGACTGCCAATGGCGGTTATATCGCCGATGGCTATGACGCGGCCTTGGACGAGCTGCGTCGCATGGCTGGGGATGGCCGGCGCGCCATCGCCGCGCTGGAAACGAAATATCGCGAGCAGACCGGCATCGGCGCGCTCAAGATCCGGCACAATGGCGTGCTCGGCTATCATGTCGAGGTGCCTGCCCGCGCCGCAGACGCGCTGATGGCGCCCGACAGCGGCTTTACCCACCGGCAGACGCTGGCCGGCGTGGTGCGGTTCAATTCGGTGGACCTGCATGAGGAAGCCGGGCGCGTCGCCCAGGCCGGCGCCCATGCGCTGGTCGCGGAAGCCGCGCATCTGGAGGACCTCACCAATACCGTCCTGAATCGCAAGGCCGATATTGCCCGTGCGGCCGATGCGCTCGCCCGGCTCGACGTCGCTGCCGCACTGGCCGAACGCGCGGCGGAGGGGGGATGGCAGCGGCCCCATTTCGTGCCGGCAGACAACGCTGCTGGTCATGGGGCCCAATGTCTCGACATAGTCGGCGGCCGGCATCCGGTGGTGGAGGATGCGCTGCGCAAGGACGGCCAACCCTTCGTCGCCAATGACTGCCGGCTTGGCGAAAGCGATCGGCTTTGGCTGGTGACCGGCCCCAATATGGGCGGCAAGTCGACCTTCCTGCGGCAGAACGCCCTGATCGTGATATTGGCGCAGGCGGGTAGCTACGTCCCGGCTCAGTCAGCGACGATGACGCTGGTCGACCGTTTGTTCAGCCGCGTCGGTGCATCGGACAATCTGGCTAAGGGCCGATCGACCTTCATGGTCGAAATGGTGGAAACCGCGGCGATCCTTTCGCAAGCGACGACGCGCAGCTTCGTGATCCTGGACGAAGTCGGGCGCGGCACGTCCACCTATGACGGCTTGGCGCTCGCCTGGGCGGTGGTGGAGGCGGTGCATGAGGTCAACCAGTGCCGCTGCCTCTTTGCTACCCATTATCATGAACTGACGCGGCTTGCCGAAACCCTCCCCGCCCTTTCGCTGCACCATGTTCGCGCGCGCGAATGGAAGGGGGACCTCATCCTGCTGCACGAACTGGCGCAGGGGCCGGCCGATCGCAGTTATGGCCTGGCGGTCGCGCGGCTCGCGGGCCTGCCGCCTGCGGTTCTGAAGCGCGCGAAGGATGTCCTGGCCCGGCTGGAAGCAGGCAAGGCCAAGACTGGCGGCATCGCCGCGGGCCTGGACGACCTGCCCCTGTTCGCTGCGGCCGCGGCGCAGGAGGATGAAGCGGCTGACCCGCTGCGCGAGGCGATCGAGGCGATCGATGCCGACGCCCTGTCCCCGCGCGACGCGCTCGATCACATCTATCGATTGAAACAACTGGTCGCGCAGGGGCAGCGCGACTAGATAGCGCAGCATGGTGATGCAATTCCCCGCTTTGGGATCGCGCCGCGCGATCATCGACCGGCGCGCCATTTCCGACCGGATCAACGCCCTGGCGCAGGAGCACCGCGGCGATCCCATGCGGCTGCGCGGTCTGATCGTGCAGGAATTAAAAGCTGCGCTCGACCATGGCCGGGCGGATGTCGCACGCCGGCTGGAGGCACGACCGACCCGTGGGCGCGAAGCGGTAAGCGCCTTTGCCTTCCTGATCGATCAGATATTGCGGCTGCTGTACGATGCGACGACGCATCACCTCTACCCCGCCGGCAATCGCAGCACGGGCGAGAGGATCGTGCTGATCGCCGTGGGCGGCTATGGCCGGGGCGAAATGGCACCGCACAGCGATGTCGATATCGGCTTCATCACCCCCTGGAAGCCGACCGGCTGGACCGAGCAGGTGATCGAATCCATGCTCTATTCGCTGTGGGACCTGGGGCTCAAGGTCGGGCACTCCAGCCGCTCGATCGACGAAACGATCCGCATGGCCAAGAGCGACCTGACGGTGCGCACCGCCTTGCTGGAAGCGCGCTATATCTGGGGCGACCGCTCGCTTTATGAGGAAAGTTCGGCCCGGTTCGATGCCGAAGTGATGCAGGGCAATGCCCGCGCCTTCGTCACGGAAAAGCTGGAGGAGCGCGACGAGCGGCACCGGCGCATGGGCGACAGCCGCTATGTCGTCGAACCCAATGTGAAGGAAGGCAAGGGCGGCCTGCGCGACCTCCACACCCTCTTCTGGATCGGCAAATATGTAAACCGCGTCCGCTCCGTCGCGGAGCTGGTCGATGTGGGCCTGCTCACCCAGGCGGAGCTGCGCCAATTCCAGAAGGCGGAGGATTTCCTCTGGGCGGTGCGCTGCCACCTGCACAGCATCACCGGCCGTGCCGAGGATCGGCTAACCTTCGACCTGCAACTGGAAACCGCGACCCGGATGCACTTCACCGGACGCGCCGGTCGGTCGGGCGTCGAGCGCTTCATGCGCTATTATTTCCTGAACGCCAAAACGGTCGGCGACCTGACCGCCGTCTTCCTGGCGCATTTGGACGATCAGCTCGGTCCCAAGGGGCGCCGCTATATCCCCAGCCTGTTCCGCAGGCCCAAGAAGCTGGAAGGGTTCGTGCTGGATCGCGGGCGATTGAGCCTGCCGAGCGACGATTTTTTCCAGGCGGACCCGGTGCGCCTCCTCGAGATATTCGCACTGGCCGACAAGCACGGGCTTCAGATTCACCCCAGCGCGATGCGCGCTGCCAGCCGAGATGCTGGCCTGATCACCAACAAGGTGCGCAAGGACGCGCGCGCCAACGGCTTTTTCATGGATGTGCTGACGTCCCCGCGCGATCCCGAAACGGTGCTGCGCTGGATGAACGAATCGACTGTGTTCGGCCGCTTCATTCCCGATTTCCGCCGCGTCGTCGCGCAGATGCAGTTCGACATGTATCATCATTATACGGTCGATGAGCATACGATCCGCGCGGTTGGCCTGCTCGCGCGTATCGAAAAGGGAGAGCTTGGCACCGACCATCCGCTCGCCACCGACCTGATGGGGAAATTGCTGTCGCGCCGCGTTCTCTATGTTGCGGTGCTGCTGCATGATATCGCCAAGGGGCGCGGCGGCGATCACAGCCTGTTGGGCGCGGACATCGCCGACACGCTCTGCCCGCGCCTTGGCCTGACCGCTGCCGAAACCGAAACCGTCGCCTGGCTGGTGCGCTATCACCTCCTCATGTCCGCCACCGCCTTCAAACGCGATCTGGCCGATTACAAGACCATCCTCGATTTCGTGGAAGTGGTGCAAAGTGCCGAGCGACTGCGCCTGCTGCTGTGCCTCACCGTCGTTGATATTCGCGCGGTGGGACCGGGCGTGTGGAACAGCTGGAAAAGGCAGCTGCTGGGCGATCTCTACGAAGCGGCGGAGGAGGTGCTGCGGCTTGGCCACAAGCAGAAGGGGCGCAGCGAGCGGGTGGCCGCGAAACAGGATATGCTGCGCCAGACATTGGGCATGAGCGAGGAAACGTTTGACGCGCTCAGCAGCCGGCTACCCGAATCCTACTGGATCGCGGAGCCTGAAGATATCCTGATCCACAACGCTCAGCATATCCTGAAAGCGGGCGATTCGCCGCTGTCGATTGCCGCGCAATATTATCCGCAGCGCGGCGCGACGCTCATCACCGTCTACGCAGCCGACCATCCGGGCCTGTTCTATCGGATCGCGGGCGCCATTCATCTGGCCGGCGGCAACATCATCGACGCGCGCATCCATACGACACGCGACGGCGTCGCCATCGACAATTTCCTGGTGCAGGATCCGCTGGGCGGCGCGTTCCACAGCCCCGAACAGCTCCAGCGCATTCGCAGCGCGATCGAGGATTCGCTGTCGAACCGCCATCGCCTGATCACGAAGCTGTCCGCCCGGCCCCTGCCCCGCACCCGCGCCGAAGCGTTTCGCATCGAACCCAATGTGCTGATCGACAACAAGGCATCAAATCGCTTCACCGTGATTGAAGTCAATGCCCGCGATCGGCCTGCATTGCTGTTCAGCCTTGCCAACGCGCTGTTCCAGTCGAAGGTCACGGTCCACAGCGCCCATGTCGCCACCTATGGCGAGCGCGCGGTCGACACCTTTTACATCACCGACCTGATCGGCGGAAAGATCGAGAGCAAGGCGCGGCTCCAGACGCTGGAACGCCGGCTGCTGGCGGCGGCCGGCGGCGAAGTGGGCGAAGCGCTGGAGCGGGCCTGAGCGCGCGAAGATCAGGGACGAATGTCCATGACATCGCCGGGTCGCAGCAGCGGGAGCAGGCGCAGCATGTCTGCCCGCTCCACGGCCACGCATCCGGCGGTCGGTCGGCCTTCCGACAGGTGGAAGAAGATGGCGCTCCCCTGCCCTGCGACGGGCGGCGCGTCATTATGGCCCAGCACCACGATCACATCATAGGCGTCGTCGCTGCGGATCAGGCTTTCGGCCGAAAAGGCGCGCGGCAGTCGGACGGGGCGATTATAGGCGAGGTCCGCGCCATCGTCGGACCAGCCATCATCTGCGCGAACCCAGCGCCATGGCAGGTGGATATTGCCCGCCGTCACCCTGCCTAGCCGTAGCAGGACACCCCGCAACGGCCAACGCCCGATCGGCGTGCAGCCATCGCCTTCCCGCTTGTCGGCAGCCACGCAGGCGCCGCCCCTTCCAATGGTGCAATCCATCATCAGGTCGCCAAAGCTCAGCTGCCCGGCAGCGCAATCGACGCGGATTACGTTCAAAGCTGGTGCCCGGTCCGGTCGCGCTTGGTGGCGAGATAGCGTTCATTATGCGGATTGGTCGGCAGGATGATCGGCAGACGTTCGGCCACCTTGATCCCGGCTGCCTCCAGCCCTGTGACCTTGTTGGGGTTGTTCGTCAGCAGCCGCACCGTGCTCACGTTCAGCAGGTCGAGCATCCGCGCTGCGACCGAAAAGTCGCGCGCGTCGATCGCAAAGCCCAGCCGGACATTGGCGTCGACCGTGTCGAACCCCTGATCCTGCATCGCATAGGCGCGCAATTTGTTGACCAAACCGATCCCGCGCCCTTCCTGCCGAAGATAGAGCAATATGCCCCAGGGCGCGTCGGCGATCCGGTGCAGAGCCTCGTGCAATTGCGGGCCGCAGTCGCATTTCAGGCTGCCCAGCGCATCGCCGGTCAGGCATTCGCTGTGCAGCCGGACCACCGGCGGGGACCCATCGCGTTTCCCAACGATCAGTGCGACATGCTCGCGTGGCTCATCGGAACTGCGGAAGGCGACGATTTCCGCGGTTTCGCTGGCCGACACCGGCAGGCGCGCACGGGTGGCTATGGCCAGATGGACAGCGTCGTCATAGGCGGCGATATCATCGGCGCTTGCCTCCGCCTCTGCGTCGCCATCGGGGGCGCTCACGAAATAGGCCGGCAGGATACCCGCCAGCCGCGCCAGCCGCAGCGCCGCCTGGGCGGCATGGGGGCTGACGAGGGGCCGCGCCCGGAACGGGCCCTTGAGCGGCGAAGAAAGGTCGAGGACCGGATCGGCGATGCTGGTTGCAACATCCGCATCGATCCAGGGCATACGCTCAATCTGCACCGGACGTTCAGGGTCCGCCGCCGCCAGCTGGTTGGCGAGCTTCAAGGTTTCGGCGCGCGCAGCGGAAATCAATATGTCGGCTTTGCCGTCGGGATCAAAGGCCGCCAGCGTCACCGCATCCGCGCCCTCGATCGCCATCAGCCGGATCGCGCCGTCGTCCGCGACCAGCCGCACCGCCCAGCCCCGGCGCAGCGCGTCGATCGCCCGCGCAGCGTTGCGCCCCGCCCTGCCCACCATTAGAAGGCGAAGTCCGTGATGATCGGAATATGGTCCGACGGCTTGATCCAGCTGCGCGCCGGCTCGATCACGCGGTGGCCGACCGCCTTGTCCGCAACGTCGCGGGTCATCCACATATGGTCCAGCCGTCGCCCGCGATCGGACGCCGCCCAGTCCTTCGCCCGATAGCTCCACCAAGTGTAGAGCCGGGCGGGCGCGGGATGGAAATGGCGGCCGATATCGACCCAGTCGTTCGATGACTGCAACCGGCCCAATATCTCGCACTCGATCGGGGTATGGCTGACCACGTCAAGCAACTGGCGATGGCTCCACACGTCGCATTCCAGCGGCGCGATGTTGAAATCACCGGTCAGGATGGTGGGCTTGTCCTCCAGCGCCGCCGACCATTCGATCATACGCTCCAGAAAATCCAGCTTCTGGCCGAACTTGGGGTTTACCTGGCGATCGGGTACGTCGCCGCCAGCAGGCACATACACATTTTCGATCCGTACGCCATTGTCCAGCCGCACGCCGACATGGCGCGCCTCGCCATTGGCCTGCCAGTCCAGCCGATCATCTTCATGGATGGGCACCTTGCTCAGGATCGCGACCCCATGATGCATGCGCTGACCGTTCAGCACCTGATGCACATAGCCCATGCGCCGGAACATATCGGTGGGGAAGGTTTCGTTCACCACCTTGGTTTCCTGCAAGCACAAGATGTCGGGGGATTCCTGCCGCAGCAAGTGTTCGACAATGTCGATGCGGGCGCGGACGCTGTTGATGTTCCAGGAGCAGACAGAAAGGGTTTGGGCCATGGGCTTGCCCTAAAAGCGTGCGGGACGTTGCGCAAGCCGCCCGCATGTTCACCGGCGGCGGACAATGTAAGACCCCCGCTCCGGGGGCGTGGAACGGGGGTCTCGATCGCGCCCTTGAAGCGCTTCGCAGCGAAAGATGGGGACCGGGTAACAGGGGGGAAATCCCGGTTTTGCCTTCCGCTGTGAAATCTTGATTAGCCCTGCGGATATGAGCGGCAGATGAACGGCGCGGAAAGTTTTTCCATCCGTCGCGCCGGACGCTCCGGTCAGCCGCCTGCGGAGCGGCCGCGCGGACGCGGGTCGGTCCAGCGAAAGGCATTATTGTCCACCTGCACCCCGTAACGCTGATTGGTCAGGCGCACGGCCGTGCGATTATTCTGCGAATCAAGCGCCACCCAGCCATAGAGCTGCAAGCCGGCGGGACTCGCGGCGTCGCGCTTGAAGATCATGGTGATGGTGCCGAACTCCGGCCGTTTGGGGTCGCGCGCCTGCACGGACAGGATTGACGGGTCGTCGGTCGGGATCACCTTGCCGAATTTCGACAGATCCTTGCTTGGATCGATCAGCGCACCCAACGGCGAATTTCCGATCGGCCAACGCTGCACCTGCCGCACTTCATAGTCGATGACGGTCAGCGCCTTGCCGTCTCCCACGATCAGCAACGGAACGCCCTTTTGATACTGAAAGCGGATTTTGCCGGGCTGCTTCAGCGTCAGCTTGCCAGTCAGCGTCTGGCCATTGCGGTCGGTCTGGCTGAAATCGGCGGTCATGGTCGTCACCGCGCGGATATAGGCATTGACCCGCGACAGGTCCGACTGGTCCTGCTGCGCGGCCGCCGGCACGGTCGGCATGACCAGAGGCGTGGCGGCAAGGACCAGCATAAGGGGCGCAACGATGCGCTTCATGGCGTGTAACTCCGGTTCGTTCCTATGGGATCTGACCTAGAAGGCGGGGCTTGAACCCGCTGTGAACCCGCTCGTTCCGAAACTGCAAGGATTTGCGCAAGCGAAATCCTCCGTTGTCCCGTTCGCCCAAATCAAAAAAAGGGCCGGTCCGAAAACCAGCCCTGAAAGTTTTTAGGAGAGGATGCCTGAAAGGCCCGTTCCTTATGCCGTCAGGCCGGCGTCCGCTCAAATGCGAAGGCTTCGATCACGATTGCAAGTCCTGCAATCGCATCAGATGGGATTGCCATTCTCGTCGCGCAGCACTTCGCGCCGGCCGACATGGTTGGGCGGACCGACTAGGCCCTCCTCCTCCATTCGCTCGATCAGGCGCGCCGCGCTGTTATACCCGACGCGCAATTGCCGCTGGAGCCAGCTGGTCGAGGCTTTCTGATTTTCGAACACCAGCTGGCACGCCTTGCGGAACAGCTGCGCGTCCGGGCTGTCATCGCCAAGATCGACGCCATCGAGCGCAAAGCTGCCTTCCTCCGGTTCCTCGGTGACGGCGGAGATATAGTCGGGCTGCCCCTGCGCGCGCCAATGGTCGGCAACCATCCGCACTTCGTCATCCGATACGAAGGGACCATGAACGCGGGTCAGGCCCTTGCCGCCATGCATATAGAGCATGTCGCCCTTGCCCAGCAGCTGTTCGGCACCCTGCTCGCCCAGGATGGTGCGGCTGTCGATCTTGCTGGTGACGAAGAAGCTGATGCGGGTCGGCAAATTCGCCTTGATTACGCCGGTGATGACGTCGACCGATGGGCGCTGGGTTGCAAGTATCAGGTGGATGCCTGCCGCGCGCGCCTTTTGCGCGAGGCGTTGGATCAGGAATTCGACTTCCTTGCCCGCCGTCATCATGAGGTCGGCCAGCTCGTCGACCACCACCACGATCTGCGGCAGCGGCTGGAAATCGAGCTGCTCCTCCTCATAGATGGGCTTGCCGGTTTCGGGATCATAGCCGGTCTGGACGCGCCGGCCGAGCGGCTTGCCCTTGGCCTTGGCGGCGCGCACCTTCTCGTTATAGTTGGCGAGATTGCGGACCGAAATGGACGCCATCATGCGGTAGCGGTCCTCCATCTGCTCCACCGCCCATTTGAGCGCGCGGATCGCCTTGCTCGGTTCGGTCACGACCGGCGACAGCAGATGCGGGATGTCGTCATAGGTCGACAATTCCAGCATCTTGGGATCGATCATGATGAGGCGCAGCTGGTCGGGCGTCATGCGATAGAGCAGCGACAGGATCATCGCATTGAGGCCCACCGACTTGCCCGACCCGGTGGTGCCCGCGATCAGCAGATGCGGCATGGGGGCGAGGTCCGCGATGATCGGCTCCCCCGAAATATTCTTGCCAAGAATGATCGGCAAAGTTGCTTCCTGGCCGAATTGCTCGCTGGTAATGAGTTCGCGAAAGGACACGCCCTCCCGATTGGCATTGGGCAGTTCGATGCCGATGACGGTGCGCCCCGGAATCGTCGCGACGCGGGCCGACAGGGCCGACATGTTACGCGCAATGTCGTCGGCGAGCGCGATGACGCGGCTTGCCTTGATACCCGGCGCGGGTTCCAGCTCATACATGGTGACGACCGGGCCAGGGCGGACTTCGGTGATGTTGCCCTTCACATGGAAATCGTCGAGCACCGATTCGAGCAGCCGGGCGTTGCGCTCCAGCGCGGCCTTGTCGATCTTGCCACCCTGATGGGCAGGAATGGGATTGAGCAGATCGGGCGAGGGCAGCGAACTGTTGCCGAACAGATCGTCCTGACTGACGGGGGCCATGGCGCGCTGCACCGGGGCGGGCTTGGGCGCCTGGATCGTGATCGGCGGCTTGGGCTCGTTCGATACCTGGCGGCGCGGTGCGATGATGCGCTCCTCTTCCTCCTCCGCCTGCGACATCGGTTCAGCGGCCGGGCTTCCCGACAGCGCCAGGCTGGGACGCGGCAGGGTCAATCGCGGAAGGGTCGGGCGACGCAGCGCGATGATCGGCTTTTCCAGCGCCAGACTGCGATAACAGATGAACAGCCCGATGATCAGCGCCAATACGATCACGCCACCCTTGATCCAGGGGGCGGCGGCCGGAGCCTGCACCAGCAGGCTGCTAATCCCCTTGGCCGTGACCAACCCGATCACCCCGCCCCAACCGGCAGGCAGACCGACCAGGGGATCGGTCTGGAACAGGGCGAGGGCGATGCCAATCAGGATGATGCCGAACAGGCATTTGCCGAACTGGCCCTTCCACCCCTGCATATCCTGGTCGCCCCAGAGCCGACGGGCCGTGACCGCCATCAGTGGCAGTATCAGCGCCACCGGCACACCCAGCAGCCAGAGCAGAAAATCGGCCGCCCAAGCGCCGGGCGCGGCCATGATGTTGGCCACATGATCGCCCGCGACCGTGTTCATCGACGGATCGCTCGGCGCATAGCTGAGCAGCGCCAGCGCCAGGAACAAGGTCCCCAGCACCAGCGCGATCGCGCCAATCAGCGCGCCGCTGCGGATCAGGCTGCGCTTGAGCATTTCACGCCATTCCGGCGTGCGTTTGACGGTGCGGCCGACGGCCATATCCTGTCTGTGTCCCCCAAATGTTCCGTTTCGGCACAATGCGCCGAGGGGGGAGTCCGCGTCAAGCCCGCGGACCTTCAGCCTGTCGTGCCGAGGCCTGGCTTACGACGGGAGCGCAGCCAACCGGACCAGTGCCTGCCCATCGACCCGCTGGACGGTCCATTCGTCCATCGCGCGTGCACCCAGCGCCCTATAGAAGGCGATGGACGGTTCATTCCAGTCCAGCACCGACCATTCCAGCCGCGCGCAGTCCCGATCGATCGCGAGCGCCGCGAGGCGCGCCAGCAACGCCTTGCCCGCACCCCGCCCGCGCGCCTCCGGCAGCACAAACAGATCCTCCAGATACAGGCCCGGTCGCCCTTCAAAAGTAGAAAAATTATGGAAGAACAAGGCAAAGCCCACCGCCGATCCGTCCGCCTCCGCGATCAGCACTTCCGCCATCGGACGGGGTCCGAACAGGTAGCGGCCAAGCATGTCGCGGTCCGCCTTCACCTCATGCGCCAGCCGTTCATACTCGGCGAGCGACAGGATGAAGCCGTGGATCGTGTCGATGTCGTCGGCTTGCGCCGCGCGCACAAGAATGCTGCTCATGCCGTCCCTGCCTCCACATGGGCGATTGCCGCCCGTTTCGAGCGCGCCGCGATAAGGCAGCCGGCAACGATCAGCAAGGCGCCCGCCAGCGTCGCCAGCGTCAATGGCTCGCCAAAGATCAGCCAGCCGATGATCGCCGCCCAGATGAAGGCGCTATATTCGATCGGTATCAGGCGCTGCGCCTCCGCGCGGGCATAGGCCCAGGCCAGCACCGCGAGCGAGGTGAAGGCGAGGGTTGCGGCGAGGAGCACCAGCGGGGCGGCGTCCAGCGGCGGCATTGCCAGCCAGAAGGGCGCTGCCAGGGCAAAGACCCCCAGCATGACAAGATGCTGAAAGAAGGCGACCTCGATCGGGGAGGCCAGCTGCGCTTGCTTGCGCTGGATGATGAGGTTCCAGGCGAAGAGCACCGCGGACGCCAGCACCGCCAGCGCGCCCAGCAGGGCATCGGGCTCGTAGCGCCCCTGCAACCGACCGGACAATATGACCGCAACGCCGATCAGACCCAGGAGCGACGCGCCAATCGCACGCCGCCCGACGCGTTCCCTGAGCAGCCACGCCGCCAGATAGAGCGCGATCAGCGGCGCGATGAACGACAGGGCGATCGCTTCGGCGAGCGGCAAGCGCAAAATAGCCCAGAAAAAGAGCGCCGCCATGAAAGCGACCACGACGCCGCGCAGCAGATGGATGCGCAGCACCGCAGCGCCGGGCCAGCGCTGCCGCGTCGCCAGCATCAATAGGAGGCCCAGCACCGTCCCCGCGAGCGCCCGCCAGAAAAGGGCATTGTAGAGCCCAATCGCCAGCCCCAGCCCCTTCATCGTCGCATCCATCACAGAGAACAACGCGACGCCCAGGCAACAGACGACAAAGGGAGCCGCGACATTATGCGGCGGTGAGGCGTCCATAGTTGCGCTTTGTCCTATTCGGCCGCTTCGACCTTGCCGGCGTCCGTGGATTCGGCCTCCAGCTTGGCCGCTTCGATCTCGGCCGCCTTGGCTTCCACCAGACGGACGATATGGTCGACCATATCGGCGTCTTGAACCGTATGGTCGGTGACACCCGACAAATAGACCATATGCTTGCCCGCCCCGCCGCCGGTCAGGCCAATGTCGGTTTCGCGCGCTTCACCCGGGCCGTTGACGACGCAGCCGAGGACGGAGAGCGACAGGGGCGTATGGATATGCTGGAGCCGTTCCTCCAGCGCCTGCACGGTGCGGATCACGTCAAAGCCCTGCCGCGCGCAGGAAGGACAGGAAATCACTTTCACGCCGCGGGTGCGGATGCCGAGCGACTTCAATATCTCATAGCCGACCCGCACTTCCTCTTCCGGCTCGGCGGACAGGGACACGCGGATGGTGTCGCCGATGCCGGCCCAAAGCAGATTGCCGATGCCGATTGCGCTTTTGACCGTGCCGCCGATCAGGCCGCCTGCTTCGGTAATGCCCAGATGCAGCGGACAATCGACCGCCTCGGCAAGGCTCGCATAGGCGGCGACGGCCAGGAACACGTCGCTGGCCTTCACCGCGACCTTATATTCGTGGAAATCCTGGTCCTGGAGCAGCTTGATATGGTCAAGCGCGCTTTCGACCAGCGCTTCGGGGCAAGGCTCGCCATATTTTTCCAGCAAATCCTTTTCGAGACTGCCAGCATTGACGCCGATGCGGATGGAGCAGCCATTCGCCTTGGCCGCGTCCACCACTTCCTTGACCCGCGCTTCGCTGCCAATGTTGCCGGGATTGATCCGCAGGCAGGCCGCGCCGGCATCGGCGGCTTCCAGCGCGCGCTTGTAGTGAAAATGGATATCCGCGACGATCGGCACGCGCGCGGCGCGCACGATCTGTTTCAAGGCGGCGGTTGATGCCTCGTCGGGGCAGGACACGCGGATGATGTCCACGCCCACCTCCTCGCAGCGGCGAATCTGGTCGATCGTTGCTCTGACGTCGTGGGTGGGCGTATTGGTCATCGTCTGGACGCTGACCGGGGCGCCCCCACCCACGGGCACATTGCCGACCATGATCTGCCGGCATTGGCGGCGGGCGATATCGCGCCAGGGACGCAGGCCGGGATTATGGTCGGACATGAAAAAGGGGCTCCGTGATTACGAAGCCCCTATAGTCCTTCACGCGCCGGGTTGAAACCGCCGACGCGCACAATCGCACGCCCGGATCAGAAGCGGACGGTCAGCGACGCCGCGACCTGATCCGCATTGCCGCTGGTCTGCGCCAGCGTGGTGGCGGTTACGGTGGCCGGCGCCGGGAAATAGCTGTCGGGGCGAATGATGTTCGCCTTCTCGACGAAGGTGTGCGCGTAGCTGAGGTTCAGCGCCATCATTTCCGACATGTTCCAGGTCGCGCCGCCGGTCAGCCAGACGCGGTCGCCATCGGGCACGCGGGTGGTCAGATATTGCGGATTGGTTGGCGTGCGGTCGAACATCGTGCCGGCGCGCAGCGTCAGCGCGGGACTGACATCATATTCGCCGCCGACGCTGACCGAATAGCTGTCCTTGTAATCCAGTTCCTTGTTGGTCGTGCCGGTCGCGGACGTGACCGCGATGCCCTTGAACTTCGACCAATTATACCATTTGCCGGTGATCATCGCGCGCAGCTGCGGCGTCAGGCGGTGCATCATGCTGACGGTGACGATATCGGGCAGGTCGAGCGGCGCGGTCGCGGCGAATTCGCCATTGGCGGCTGTCAGCGGCGCTGCCAGGCCGGAGATGATCTGGGTTCCTTGCAGCTTGTGGCTGATGCCGGAACGATAATGGACGCCGAAATTGGTGTCGCCCGAGGTGTAGAACAGACCGGCATTCCATCCGACCGACCAGTCATCGCCCTTGAGGCTGGTGAAACCATCGGTCGGAATGAGCGGCGACACCTGCGGCAGCGCGTTGGTCAGCGTCGCCTTCACATATTGCACGTCGACGCCGCCGCCGATCGACAGGTTGTCGGTCAGCTTATAGGCGGCCGATGGCTGGATATTGTAGGTTTTGAGGTCGGTGTAGAGCGAGTCGTACCGCCCGAAGAAATCATCATCATATTCCAGCTTCAGCCCGAAGGGCGCGTTGACGCCCAGGCCCAGCCACAACTTGTCCGTCACCTGCGCGCTGGCGTAAAAGCTGGGTACCGGAATGACGCTTTCGAACGGATTGCCGCCATCGCCGCCCGTCACGGGGACGCGCACGGTCGATCCGGGAACCGAACGATAGCTCCCACGATTGGTCTGGTGCGCCGACGCCATCAGGGCAGAGGCGCCGGCGGACAGCTGCACGCCCTGAAGCTGCGTCATCGCCGCCGGATTGAAATAAATGGTGGACGGATCATCCCCTGCCGCAGCGCCGCCCGACAACGCGCGGCCAATTTCGATCGGCGACTGTTCCTGCAAATAGAAACCGCCGGCCAGCGCGGGAACGGGCGCAGCCAAGGCGGCGGTCGCGACAAGGGACCAGGATAGGTGGCGGGTTAAAGACATGGGGTGCATCCTCTATTGTTGGCGACTCTTCTTCGGTCCGGGTCAGACGCGGCCTCCACCGTGCGAACCAGCCGGTAACGCAGGCGACTTATCAAAGATGATGTGAATTTCCAGTATATCCGCCGCTGTTCGCCGCACTTTTGCTGGCCTTGTTGCGTGCATACGACATGGTGACGCTACGGCTGCCGGACGCCATCGGGGCGTGGCCGGGACGAAAAAAAAGCCGCCCGGAAAGGCGGCCTTGAAGTTTTAGGAGAGGATGCCTGAAAGGCCCGATCTTTGTGCGGCGCAACAAGGATTATCGCAAATGCGAATGGAGTAACGGCGATTGCATTTTCTGCAACTGAAGCCCGGAAGACAGCTTTCCGTAAAGGAAGTTGCGAAACGATGTCCAGATCTTGGGCCGGCTCCCCGTCGCCTTCCGCTGATTTTTGCCGTCATCCTCTACGGATACCCGATGCTTGCAGCTGCGAATCAAGCGTCTCGATCAATTCTGCCAACGCCGATTCGGTGTCGGCCTCGGCTCGCATCACCAGCGCCGCCTCCGTATGGGACGCACGGAGCAACTACCATCCCCGCGGCGCGCGCACGCGCACTCCATCGACCAGATTGAGGTCGGCGCCCATGGCCTCCAGGCGCCCACGCACCTCGTCCACCACCGCAAATTTTCGCGCTTCCGGCACGGATATGCGGATTTCCGGCGTGATGATGCTGGCTGGCAGGCCATCGACCAGGGCGGTCACGCTTTGCCGCCATTCTCCAACGGCGCGGATCAGCCGGACGGCGGCATATAATCCATCGTCATAGCCAGGATAATCATCAGCAAAGAAGATGTGACCCGTCGTTTCCCCGCCCAGCGGGCTGGCAATCTGCTTCATTTTGGACTTGATATGGCTGTGGCCGCTTTTCCACATGACGGGTTGGCCACCCAGCGCGGCAATCCGGTCGAACACGGTCTGGCTGGTCTTGACGTCGGCCACGATCGGCGCGCCAGGCCGGGCTTTGACCACTTGCTGGGCAAAAAGCCCAAGCAGCTGATCGCCCGGGATGGCGCGACCCCGCCCGTCAATCACACCGATCCGGTCGCCATCTCCATCAAAAGCCACACCGAAATCGAGCCGCTTGTCCAGGACCAGGGCGCGCAGGTCGGCCAGATTGGCGTCCTGGCTGGGATCGGGATGATGATGGGAAAATGGCCGTCTATGTCGGTGAAGAGCAGATGATGCTCACCCGGCAGCAATTGCGTCAGGCGCTCGACCGCCGGTCCGGCCGCGCCATTGCCCGCGTCCCAACCGACACGGCAGGCCGGACCGTCAAAGCCCTGCATCATGCGGGTGACATAGTCGTCCAGCATCGCGCAGTTTTCGACGCGGCCTCTACCATCTTCCCAGTCACCGGCGGCGCAGAGCGCGCCCATCGCCTGAATCTCGGCCCCGAAAAAGGGCGCATGGCCCTTCACCAGCTTGAAGCCATTCTGATCGGCGGGATTATGGCTGCCGGTTATCTGAATGCCGCCATCCACATCGCCCGTCATTTCGGCATGATATAGCATCGGCGTCGGCCCCAGGCCGATCCGCACCACATCGACGCCGGTCGCCACCAGCCCGTCGACCAGGGCCGCTTCCAGCATCGGGGAACTCAGCCGCCCGTCATAAGCCACAGCGACCCGCCGCCCACCGCCGCGCGCGACGATTGTCCCGAAACCGCGCCCCAGTGCCCAGGCATCGGCCTCATGCAATGTTCGACCCACGGTGCCGCGCAGGTCATAATCGCGCAGCAGCGTGGGGTCGAAGCGATGGCTCACCGTTCGGCCTGGTCCCGCAGCAGCAGATCGCGCGCTGCGTTGATCTGTGCCGCCAGCGCCTCGGTCCCGCCCTTGTCCGGATGAACCGATGCGATCAGGCGACGATGCGCCGCGCGTATCGCGTCCGGATCGGCATCGCGACCCAATCCCAGCAAAGCCCGTGCCCGCACGATGTCAGCTGAATCGGCGGGCGCAACGGGAGGAACGACCCGCTTGCGCCGGCGCACGCGCGCCTGCCCCTGCTGCGCGAAGAACAGCGCCGCGCTGATCAGCAACGGCGCGCCGATCACCGGCTTGCCCTTCGCCGCCAGCACGGCGCCCACCAGCGCCGCGCCCAGCGCCATGCCGTCCTTCGCCGTCATGCGCTGCAGCTTGCCGGTCCAGATCAGCCAGATGGCGAGCGCCGCGATCAGCAGCGTTAAAATGCCCATCAGGCCGCGCCAAGCAGGTCCACCGACGCGGTCCCACCCTGCGTCGGCAGGGCAAATCCCGCCACCATCTCCCGCAATTCCTGTCGCGCCGCAATGTGGCTGACGCCCAGTTCGCCCAGATGCCCCTTGTCCAGCAGGGTGAGGCCCGATGGGAAAAGCTCGCGAAAGATTACGCGCTCCGAGAGGCCGGGAATGACGCGAAAGCCAACCCGGCGCGACAATTCCATCAGTGCGTCGCCCACGCGCTTCTTGTTGCGCGCATCATGATGCTGGACGCGGTTGCGCAGCACCACCCAGTCGATCGTGACGCCATCCACCTTGGCCCGCGTCTTGCGCGCGTCGAAGATCAGTTCCGAATAGAAGGACAGGCGCCGCACCTTGAAGGTTTCAGGATCGACCTGGCCGATGAGGTCGAAATCGACGAAACTGTCGTTCATCGGCGTCACCAGCGTGTTGGCGTGGGGAGCCAGATGCCGCGCGAACACATCGTCGCGCCCGGGCGTATCGACGACCAGGAAATCCTTGCCCTGCGCCAGTTCCACTACTTGATCGTCCAGCGCGTCGGTGCTGTCGCCGGTAAAGACCGAAAAATCGGGCACCGGCAGCTCGATGCCGCGGCGACGCGCGGTTTCGACGCGATTTTCCATATAGCGGGTGACGGTCCGCTGGCGCGGGTCGAGGTCTATGAGGCCGACCTTGTGCCCCAGGGCACTCAGCGCGATGGCGGTATGAACGGCCGTCGTCGATTTGCCCGTGCCGCCCTTTTCATTGGCGAAGATGATGAGATGCGGCTGAGGATTGCCCATTGCCCCTGATAACCCCGTTGACTGTCGCAATGATTATTGACGCTCACGCCGGCACCAGCCTAGCAGGACGCGCACTCTTTCCTCGCCCTTATCGGAGCCCATCCTCCCGTGCAAACGCTGCGTGACCTGCCCGCCCTCCGCGCCGCTGTCGATGCCCTGCGCAGCGATGGCCGGCCGATCGCCCTGGTGCCGACCATGGGCGCCCTGCATGACGGGCATATGGCCCTGGTGGAGGAAGCGCGCCGTCATGGTCGCCATGTCGTCGTGTCGATCTTCGTCAATCCCCGGCAATTCGGCCCCAATGAGGATCTGGACGCCTATCCCCGGCGCGAAGCCAAGGACGCGCAGATGCTGCAGGCCGCCGGCGTCGACATTCTCTGGATGCCCAGCGTGGACGTCATGTATCCCGCCGGCTTTGCCACCAACATCAGCGTGTCGGGCATCAGCGAAGGGCTGGATGGCGCGGCACGCCCTGGTCATTTTGACGGTGTCGCCACGGTCGTCACCAAATTGTTCAACCAGGTCCGGCCCGATGTCGCTATCTTTGGCGAGAAGGATTATCAGCAGCTTGCCGTCATCCGTCGCTTCGTCGCCGATTTGGACTTGCCAATTGAGATAATCGGCCTTCCGACGCAGCGCGCCGAGGACGGCCTCGCTTTGTCGTCGCGCAATGCCTATCTGACCGACGAAGACCGGAAAAAGGCGCTGGCGCTCCCCCGTGCGTTGGGCGAGGCCAAGCGGCAGATCGAACGGGGCGATCCGGTTGATGGCGCCCTGGCGCAGGCAATCGCGATGCTGTCAGCCCATGGGTTTGGCCCGATCGACTATGTGATCCTGTGCGACGCGGCGACGCTGGAGCCAATGCATACGCTCGATCGCCCGGCGCGGTTGCTGGGCGCAGCGAAGATCGGCACGACGCGTCTCATCGACAATATCGCGGTCGATCCGGCCTGATCGTGTAGCCCTTTGTCAGAAGGGCTTCACGATCACCGCGATCACGATGACGGCGGCGGCGATTCCCGGAATTTCGTTCAGCAATCGCAATTGCCGGTCGCCAAACGGCCGCTGCCCCTTGGCCAGCTTCTTCGTGTAGCTCGCGATCCAGCCATGATAGCCGGTCAAGCCCAGCACGAAGAGCAGCTTGAGGTGGAACCAGCCGAACTGCCACGCGCCGATTTCCACCATCAGCATCAACCCCAGCACCCAGACCAGCACCAGCGAGGGGTTGAGGATGATCTTGAGCAAGCGGCTCTCGCGTTCGATCCAGCGCTGGTCCTCGGGCGATCCCGGCACGGTTTCCTGATGATAGACGAAGAAACGCGGCATCATGAACAAGCCCGCCATCAGGAAGATGACGAAGATCAGATGGGCGGCCTTCACCCACAGATAGGCGGCGCCAAGATAGGCCATCAGCTGCAATCTCCTTGCTGTCGCACATAGCTAAGAAGCGCCTCGACATGCGCAATGGGCGTGTCGGGCAAAATGCCATGGCCAAGGTTGAAGATATGCGGGCGGTCCGCAAAGGCGGCGCGGATCGCGTCCACCGCTTCCTCCACCGCGCGCCCGCCGGCAATCAGCGCCAGGGGATCGAGATTGCCCTGCACCGGCATGCCTGCCGGCAAGGCGTCATGCGCCCAGCGCGGATCGATGGTTTCATCGACGCCGACGGCATCGACGCCGGTCTGCGCCGCATAATCGGCCAGCTTCGCGCCCGCACCCTTGGGAAAGCCAATGATCGGGATGTCGGGATGGCGCTCTTTCAGCGCCGCGACGATGCGGCGGTTGGGATCTATCACCCAGCGTTCGAACTGGATCGGCGACAGGCTCCCGGCCCAGCTGTCGAACAGCTGCACGGCCTCCACACCGGCCTCGATCTGACCGCTGAGATACGTGACGGTCGCGTCGATGATCGCGTCAATCAACGCGGCGAAGCGATCGGGCTCGCAATAGGCCATGCGCCGCGCCGCGCCATGATCCTTGCTGCCCTGTCCCGCCACCATATAGGTCGCGATCGTCCAGGGACTTCCGGCAAAGCCCAGGAAGGTGACATCAGGGTCCAATGCGGCCTTTACCCGGCGCACCGTTTCATAGATCGCATCGAAGCGCGACCAGTCGGGCGTCAGCGCGGACAGGTCGGTTTCCGCCAGGATGGGCGCGAGGCGCGGGCCTTCGCCAGCTTCGAACCACAGATTTTGCCCCATGGCATAGGGTATGATCAGAATATCGGAAAACAGGATCGCCCCGTCAAAGCCGAACCGGCGCAAAGGTTGCAGCGTCACTTCCGCCGCGGCGGCGCTATCATAGACCAGCTCCAGAAACCCGCCCTTGTCGGCGCGCAGGGCGCGATATTCGGGCAGATAGCGTCCCGCCTGACGCATCAGCCAGACGGGCGGCACGGCCGGCCGCTCACCCCGCAGCACGCCCAATAATGGCTTGTCGGCAATTTGGGCCGGGGCGTTCAGGCTCATCAGACTCTCACTTAATTAAGATTCAAAAAGGATGATGCAGATGTTGGCGCGTTGGCAGCGGGGTTACTGCGCTGTGCCCACAATTGCCAACAGATTGACTCTGACGATCGACGCAATCGCATCCGAGTCAGCTTCCCTATCCCCGCTATCCACAGGCTGTGGATGAAATTGAGCGCCTGTGGGAGGGTTGTGGATAAGAATCCGGTCAGTGGGGAGCGGGAATGACCGGCCGATCATCCACTGATTCCTCCCTTGCTTTATCCACAGCCCTTCCACACAGATGGGCACATGGCGCGCATCCACCTCCATCTTCTTTCGGACTCTACCGGGGAAACGCTGGAAAACATCGCCAAGGCGGCGATCGGCCTGTTCGAAAATGTCGAGGCGATCCGCCATTTCTGGCCCATGGTGCGATCGGAGGTCCATCTTGATCGGATCATGGAGGATATCGCCGCCAATCCCGGCCTGGTGCTGTTCACGCTGACGAACCATATGCTGCGGCGGCGGCTGGAAACCCGGTGCCGCGCTCTTGGTCTGCCGCATGTGGCGGCGCTCGACAGCGTGGCGGACGCCCTCTCCAACATATTGGGGCAGGAAACCCGCACCCGGCCGGGCCGCAAGCATATATTGGACGAAGCCTATTTCGCGCGGATCGAGGCGATCCAGTTTACCATCGCCCATGATGACGGCGTGGGCCATGAAAATTGGGAGGAGGCCGATATCGTGCTGGCGGGGGTATCGCGCGCGTCCAAGACGCCGACATCCATCTATCTCGCCAATCGCGGCTACAAAACCGCGAATATCCCGCTGGTTCCGGAATCGCCGCCGCCGCGCAGCCTATACACGTTGCGTCATCCGATGGTCGTGGGCCTTACGGTCAGTCCCGAACGGCTGGTGCAGATACGCCGCAACCGGTTGCTCTCGCTCAACCAGGCGCCTGAAACCGCTTATGTCGATATCGACAAGGTGCAGGATGAACTCGCCTTTGCCCGCCGCATGTTCGCCGACCATGGCTGGCCCGTCATCGACATGACGCGGCGGTCGATCGAGGAAGCGGCCGCGGCGATTATCAACCTTTTCAATGACCGCGTCTTGGCCGAAGGAGATGGCGCATGATCGTCCTTGCCTCGCAAAGCGCGAGCCGCCGGGCGTTGCTGAGCGCGGCGCAGGTGCCCTTTGAGGCGCTATCCCCGGGCGTGGACGAAGATGCCGCCAAGGAAGCGCTGCGCGCCGACGGGCTGGACGCCCGCGCGCTCGCCGATGCCTTGGCGGAACTCAAGGCGCTTAAGGTATCGCGCCGCGTGCCCGGCGCGCTGGTGCTGGGCTGTGACCAGACGCTCAGCATTGGCGACGGCGCGGAACGGGGCGAGATGATCGACAAGGCGATCGACCGGGCGGATGCGGAGCGCATCCTGCGCCAGCTTTCGGGCCGGACGCATCACCTCCACAGCGCCGCCGTCATCATCCTTAACGGTGAGCCGATCTGGCGCCATGTCGAGCGTGCGCGCATGACCATGCGGCCGTTGTCGGACGCGTTCATCACTGCCTATCTGGACAGCGACTGGGACAAATGCCGCTGGTGCGTGGGCTGCTACCGGATCGAAGGGCCGGGCGCGCAGCTGTTCAGTCGGGTGGAGGGCAGCCAGTTCGCCATTCAGGGCCTGCCGCTGCTTCCCCTGCTTGACTTTCTGCGCGTCCGCGGCGTTCTGAAGGCATGACAGACAAGCTCCCCTATGCCGAGGTGATCGGCGATCCGATCGCACATAGCCAGTCGCCGCTCATCCATAATTTCTGGCTTGAGGCGCTCAATATCGAGGCGGAATATCGCAAGACGCATGTCCCTGCCGAGGGCCTTGGCAGCTATTTTCTCGAGCGCCGGGCCGACCCGGACTGGCTGGGCTGCAACGTCACCATTCCGCACAAGATCGCGGTGCTCGACTATGTCGATGATCCGGGCGGGGTGCGCGACAGGATCGGGGCGGTCAATACCATCGCATCGGAAACCGGCGGGCCGCTGATCGGCACCAATACCGACGCCGGCGGCTTCCTTCAGCCCTTGCTGCGCGAAGGGTGGAAGGGCAGCAGCGCAGTCATCGTCGGATCGGGCGGCGGGGCGCGGGCGATCCTGTTCGCGCTCGCCAGCCTGGGCGTTCCCGACATCAGCATCATGGCGCGCGACGCGACCAAGGGGCAGGCGCTGCTCGATCGCGCACGCGTGAAGGGCAGAGTGCTTGGCATGGCCGATGCGCTGCCGGCCGCCGACCTGCTGGTCAATTCGACCTCGCTCGGCATGGTCGGGCAACCCGCGCTCGACCTCGACCTGACGCCATTGCCGGCCAAGTCGACCGTCTATGACATCGTCTATGCACCCCTGGAAACCGGCTTGCTCAGAGCTGCGCGTGCGCGGGATTTGCGGACGCTCGATGGGCTTGAAATGCTGATCGGGCAGGCGGCTCTAGCCTTCGACATCTTCTTCGACGCGCAGCCGCCCCGCGATCTGGACGGGGAATTGCGCGAACGGCTGCTCGCCGCACAGTCATGAAGGTATATGGCCTCACCGGCTCGATCGGCATGGGAAAATCGACCGTCGCGGCCATGTTTCGGCGGGCGGGCGTGCCGGTATTCGACGCCGATGCCGAGGTGCATCACCTGCAGGGTCCCGGCGGTCCGCTGCTTCCCGCCATCGAAGCGCGCTTTCCCGGAACCACTGGCCGCAAGGGCGTGGACCGCGCGAGGCTGGGCGCTGCCGTCTTCGGCAATCCCGAGGCGCGCAAGGCGCTGGAGGCGATCGTCCATCCCGCGGTCCATGCGCGGCGCAAGCGGTTCCTGCAACGCCACCGCGCCTGTGCCTTCGTCATTCTCGACATTCCGCTCCTGTTCGAAACCCGTGGCGACAGGCGACTGGACGGCGTGATCGTCGTTACTGCGCCGGCCTGGAAACAGCGGCGGCGGGTGCTAGCCCGACCGGGCATGACAACAGGGAAATTCCGGCAGATCCTGAATTTGCAGACGCCGGATACTGTAAAGCGGTCAAAGGCCGATTATATCATTCATACGGGCACAACCTTGGCCAGAACGGCCGCACAGGTCCGCGGTCTGGTCGCTTGCCTTGGCCGCAAGACAGGCAGATAAGGGTCGGCCCACAGAGTCGATTGCGAGGGCGATGCGCGAGATTATTTTCGATACCGAAACGACGGGGTTCGACCCCGCATCCGGCGACCGGATGGTGGAGATTGGCTGTATCGAGCTGGTCAACCGGGTGCCGACTGGGCGCACGTTCCACGCTTATTATCACCCCGAACGCGATATGCCGGCGGCGGCCTTTGCCGTGCATGGCCTGTCCGCCGATTTCCTGGCCAAGCACCCGGTCTTTGCGGCTGGCGCGCTCGAACTGCTCGACTTTCTGGAGGACAGTCCGCTTGTCGCGCACAATGCACGCTTCGATTTCGGATTCCTCAATCATGAACTGACATTATGCGGCCATCCGGAAGTCGGCATGCATCGCATGATCGACACGGTCGCGATCGCCCGGCAACTGCATCCGGGCGCCAAGCACAGCCTCGACGCGCTTTGCACGCGCTACGGCATCGATCGCAGCCATCGGATCAAGCATGGCGCGTTGCTGGACGCCGAATTGCTGGCGCAGCTTTACATCGAACTGACCGGCGGCCGGCAGATCGGCCTGGGTCTGGCACAGGAGGAAGCAAAAGAGATCGTCAGGGTGGAACTGACGGAAAGTCCCGTGGTTCGCCCTGTTCGTCCTGCGCGCGTCTTCATGGCGAGCGCGCAGGAGCTGGAGAGGCACGCCGCGTTCGTCGCGACGCTGGACAGGCCGCTCTGGCTGGAGGAGGCATAGGCCCAGCAGGGACCTGTGCCTTCACGCCAACCCGGCCGCCCTCCCGGCGGTTCGGCAAGAACAAGGAGAAGGCATATGGATATTCGTGTTTCCGGGCATCAGGTCGAAACGGGCGATGCGCTCAAGCAGCATGTCTGGGATCGGCTCGAGGCGATGGCCGAGAAATATTTTTCCCGCACGATTTCCGCCCAGGTCACCTTCCGGGGCGCGCCGCATGGCGCTTTCCATTGCGACATCGTCTGCCATGTCATGACCGGTCTTATCCTTAAAGGTGCGGGCGAAGCGCAGGAAGCACATCCGGCCTTCGACCAGGCGGCCGAACGGATTGAAAAGCAGCTGCGCCGCTATATGCGCCGCTTGAAGGACCGCAGCCAGCAGGCCGCCGCCGCCGAAGCGCAGCGCGCCAATGGCTTCAGCCTGGATGATGTCGATGGCGCGGGCTACACCATCTTTGCCGGCGGCCGCGACGAGGAGGAACCCGATGACGCGCCTCTGATCGTCGCGGAAACGCGCGTCGACATTCCAGAGGCAAGCGTGTCCGACGCGGTGATGATGCTCGACCTGCGCAACACCAATGCCCTGTTGTTCATGAACGCGGGCACATCGACCTATAACATGGTCTATCGTCGTCAGGACGGGACGATCGGCTGGGTCGAGCCGCGCGCCTGACCCCTTGCGCCCGGCCCCGCGCTGTTGACCTTCGGGGTCGGGCGGCTTATGGGGCCGGGCTTCACAGTCCCCGAGCATACGCGCATGATCTTCCCCTTGGCTGAGCGCGGCTCGGCTGGTTCGGAATGGTCATGGTACAGTTCAACGATATCGTCTCGCCCGACGCGCTGGCCGCGCGGCTTACGATCAATGGCAAGAAACAGCTGTTTCAGAAAATCGCGGCGCTGGCGGCGGACGCCTATGGCCTCGATGCTGCGATCGTCGCAGAGGCATTGTTCGACCGCGAGCGGCTTGGGTCGACGGGCTTTGGCGGCGGCGTTGCCATTCCCCATGCCAAAATCCCCGGACTGGCCCGCATGTGTGCGCTGGTCATTCTGGCCGACCCCGCCATGCCGTTCGATGCCGTGGACGATGCCCCGGTCGATATCATCTTCGCTCTGCTTTCTCCGGTGGACAGCGGCGCCGAGCATCTGAAGACTCTGGCGCGCGTGTCGCGTTACCTGCGTGACGATCATAATGTGGCGCGCCTGCGGGGCGCCAGTTCGGCCGAAGCGCTTTACGCGCTCCTTGCAGGCAGCGGGACGCGTGACGCAGCCTGACGGCCCGAGCGGGGAAGCCGCGCATTTCCGCGCGCTGGAGCAGCTTTATCGTTCCGCGCCGATCAACCGCCTGTTCCGATCCGATCTCGTCATCACAGAAGCAGGCCGGTCCCGCATCGACTTCGATGTCGATGAAAGCCAATTCCATGCGGCCGGCGCCGTTCATGGCACCGTTTATTTCAAGATGCTGGACGATGCCGCCTTCTACGCGGCGAACAGCCTGGTCAGCGATCGCTTCCTGCTGACGACCGCCTTCAACCTGCTGTTCACCCGCCCGATCGGGCCGGGACGGATACGCGCGGAAGGACGCTGGATCAGCGGCAAGCGGCGTGTCTATGTCGCCGAAGCCAGCCTGATCGATTCGGACGGAGAAGAGGTCGGCCGGGGAACCGGCACTTTCATGCGCTCGCAATTCCCCCTGTCCTCGCTTCCCGGCTATGTCGCCTGATACCCGGCTGACCAGCGCGATGCTGGTGGGGGCCCTGCGGCGACGCGTCGCCGAGGCTGGGGGTTTTGCCACCATCCTGGTCAAAGGCGATGAGATAAGCGGCGTCATCCTTGTCCAGGCGCTGGATCGGGGACAGGATATCGGTCTTTTTGAGCGGGTGCCGAACCTTGATGGCGGTTATGCGTTGATGCGCTGTGGACCTGCGCCTGGCGACGATCCAGACGCGCTCGCCACCTATATCGAACGCCGCCGCAGGTCGGATCCGGACCTGTGGGTAGTCGAACTCGATGTCGCGGAAGCGGAACGGTTCGCCGCTGAAACAATCTGCTGATCGTTGACAGACCGTCATGGTCCGGGCAGAGGCGCGCGACGCCAATGCGCAGGTTGCCGTTTCGTCCATGGGGGGCGGGTCTGGTAAACACGCAGACGGGAGGCGGCCGGTCGTCGCGACAATAGGGTTACAATAGACGACGCCCCGGCCAAGAACCGCTTGTTTTTGAGCTGAAATGAGTTTTCGTTTGAGAGCTGCGATCGTCGCAGCCTTTGCCTTGTCCGCGGCTGCCGCCGTGTCCGCTTCTGAAATGTCGATCGCCGGCGAATCCATCGCCTCGGTGACGTCCTTGCCAAAGACCGAACCCGCTGCGACGCAGCCTGCGGTCGTCTTTGCCGCCCCGCGCGAAACCGCGCAGCCACTGGAATCCGACCATGCGGCCGGTTCCTCCTCCACCTCCGACTCCGATTTTTCGGCAACCAGCCTCGCTGCTCTGGTCGACGCCCAAGGCGCGCCCGAGGAGCTGGACGGCGACATGCAGTGCTTGGCCGGAGCGGTCTATTTCGAATCCAAGGGCGAAAGCCTGGAAGGCCAGCTGGCCGTCGCGCGAGTGATCATCAACCGTGCGAAGTCCGGCCGCTTCGCCGACAGCCTGTGCGGTGTCATCTATCAGCCCAGCCAGTTCAGCTTCGTGCGCCGCGGATCGATGCCGCCCATCCGCACGGAAAGTCGCAGCTGGCGTCAGGCGGTCGCCATCGCGCAGATCGCCATGAACGACAGCTGGGATAGCCGGGCCGAAGGCGCCCTGTTCTTCCACGCCCGTCGCGTGTCGCCCGGTTGGGGCAAGACCAAGCTGGCCTCGATCGACAATCACATCTTCTACCGCTGATCCTGCGGGATTTGCGGCCAAGGCAAAAGACTGAGCCGGTTCGGATCGTCCGAATCGGCTTTTCTTTTGTTTCCTTTATGTTCTAAAGATCGGCCATGGATAGCATCGCACAAGACGCCTGCTCCCCGCTCACTGACGGCACGGCCCTGGCGGTTGCGCGCGGCACGCTGAGACTCTTTTTCCGGCACGACATGAGCGGAATATTGGAAGTGCCGCTACCCAATGGCCGCCGCGCCGACATCATGGCGATTGATAGCGCCGGGCGACTGACCATCGTCGAAATCAAATGCAGCCGCGCCGATCTGCTCGGCGACATGAAATGGCCCGATTATTTCGACTATTGCGATCGCTTCTACTGGGCCGTGCCGGCGGGATTCGACCTCAGCCCGTTTGAGGGCGAATCGCTCTGGCCGACCCGGACCGGCCTGATCGTCGCGGACCAATATGACGCCGAACTGGTGCGCCCCGCGCCGGTCGAGCCGCTGGCGGCGGCCAGGCGCAAGGCCGAAACGCTGCGCTTTGCGCGTCGCGCCGCGCGCCGTCTTACCGCGCTGGCCGACCCCGATCACGCGGCGGAACTGGGCTGGTAATGCTCTTTTGCCGGGCCGCCATCACGCGCCGCTGCGTATCGAGTTGAATCAGCATGTCGGCTCGATGCGGCATGTCATCCAGCATGTGGCGGGTGATCCGTTCATAATGCTGAATGAACCGGGTCAGAGTTGCGTCATCCATGCCCTGCCCGACCGCGCGTAATGTCTGCTCCTGTTCGCCGCGCCATTGCCCGACCACCGAAAAATCCGGCGCAGCCAGAAAGATGAGGCAGTCGATTCTGTCGAAAAGCCTCTGATACGGACCTGCCAGCGCCGCGTTGACATAGCGGCGCCAGCGGGCGCCGGCATCCTCCTCCCGCTCCAGCGCATTGATCGGGGTATTGAGGGCATCGGCACGTTGTGGCCTTGCGCCCACGCACCAGCCTTCCAGTAGCAAAAGGCGCGTGCCCGCCGGCGCGCGATCCCACCGCGCGCTCGGCAGGCGGTCGTCAGTCCCTTTGTCGAAGCGAGGGAGGGCCACCGCTTCGCCTTGCTCGAGGGCGGCGATCAACTCCAGGCCAAGGCTGATGTCATGCGTGCCCGGCACGCCCCGGGTGCGCAGCAAGGGATGCACATCGCGCGCCAGCGCGACTCGCTCCGCCTTGGTAAGATAGAGATCGTCGATGGACAGTAGCGCCGTGGGGACGTGCTCCGCGTCCATGCGGTTCTTGATGGCGATAGCGAGCGTCGACTTTCCGCTGCCTTGCGCACCGGCGATTCCGACAATCGCCAGCCTGTCGCCCGCTTGCGCCAGCGCCTGGGCAACCATTGTCGCGGCGATGTCGATGGCAGTCACGCGCCCACCTTCCTGTTTGCGGGCGATCGATGCCTACGGAAGTGCCGCCACCAGCAATTTATCGATCTTGCGCCCGTCCATGTCGACAATCTCGAAACGCCATCCCTGATCATCCACGAAATCGCCCACCTCGGGCAAGCGCCGCATCAGCCAAAGCGCATGGCCAGCGACTGTCGCATAGTCGCGGTCTTCTGACAGGCTGATGTCGATCCGGTCGGCCAATTGGTCGATCGCCATCTGGCCGGATACCAACAGGCTGCCATCCTCCCGCTCAACCAGATCCGGTTCGTCAAAGGCGTCGCGGTCGGATGCGAAATGCCCGGCAATGGCGGACATGAGGTCGGCCGGCGTCACAATGCCTTCGAAATGGCCATATTCGTCATGCACCATCACCATCGGCACGTCCGACCGGCGCAGCACTTCCAGCGCATCCATGGCGTCCACCTGATCGGGCACGATTTCCGCGCGCCGCATCAGCAGGTCGAGTGACAGGGGCTCGCCGCGAAACAGGGCGGTCATGATGTCGCGCGCCTGGACGACGCCGACGATATCCTCAACCGACCCGCGCCCGACCGGCAGGCGGGTGTGCGATGTCGCGAGCAATCGCGCGCGGATCGTTTCCTCATCGGCTGACAGGTCGATCCAGTCGACATCCATGCGCTGCGTCATCACCTCGCGCACGGGCCGGTCGGCCAGGCGCACCACGCCTGAAATAATCGCGCGCTCGCTTTCCTCGATCACGCCCGACCGGCTGGCCTCCGCAACGATCAGATGCAGTTCCTCGGCGGTGACGTGATTTTCCGATTCGCGGTCCAGCCGCAACAGCTTGAAGATCAGCGCACTCGAACCATCCAAAATCCATACCAGCGGCGCGGTCAACTTCGCCAGCCACAGCATCGGCGTCGCCACCAGCAGCGCGATCGGTTCCGGCGCGCGCAGGGCGAATTGCTTGGGCACCAGTTCGCCCACGATCAGCGAGGCATAGGTGGTCAGGCCGATCACCAGCGCAAATCCGACATTTTGCGCCAGGTTCGGGGCAAGACCCAGGCCCTGCAACCGTTCGCCGACGGGGCCGCCCAGGCTGGCGCCAGAATAGGCGCCCGCGACGATGCCGATCAAGGTAATGCCGATCTGTACCGTCGACAGGAAACGCCCCGGATCGGCCGCCAGGTCGAGCGCCACTTTCGCCCCCCTGCGTCCCGCCTTTTCCATGGCTTGCAGGCGCGGCCGCCGCGCCGACACGATCGCCAGTTCCGACATGGCGAAGATGCCATTGAGCGCCACCAGCGCCAGGATGATGACGATGTCGACCCAGGGAAAGGGCGTCGGAGTTGGGGAGGGGATCGTGGCCATGGTGGTCAGTTGCCCCCTATAACGCCTATTCTTTCAATTTCACAACATCGCCATCATCAGCAGTTCAGTTCGGCTGTGGAACAAAGATGCCGGCTTGGCCATTTGGGGGGCCATGCGCTCCTTTTGCGGGCGGATAAAGACAAGGGAATAGATATTATGAGGATTTCTCATCGCATCCTGGGCACGGCGGGTCTGGCCGCCATGCTGGCCACCACCGCCTGCACGACCGATCCGAATACGGGTCAACGCTCCATTTCGAAGGCCGCGATCGGCGGCATTGGCGGCGCGCTGGGCGGCTATCTGCTGGGCGATCTGGTCGGCGGCCGCAATGACCGCACGGAAAAGATTCTGGGTGCAGGCATCGGCGCCGTCGCGGGTGCGGGCATCGGCGCCTATATGGACGCGCAGGAACGCAAGCTGCGCGAAGATACCGCCGGCACCGGGGTCGACGTCATTCGCGATGGCGATAATCTGCTGCTGCGTATGCCCTCTGGCATCACCTTTGCCTATGACCGGGCCGACGTGCAGCCGCAGTTCCAGCCGACGCTCAACGATGTCGCCAGCGTGCTCGCCCAATATCCCAAAACCTATATCGACGTGTACGGGCATACCGACAGCGACGGGTCGGACGCCTATAATCAGACCTTGTCGGAGCGCCGTGCGCAGGCGGTGGCCAATTATCTGGTGAGCCGCGGCGTGCAGTCGGCGCGGATCGGCACGCGCGGCTTTGGCGAAACGCAGCCGATCGCATCGAATGCGACGGAAGAAGGCAAGGCTGCCAATCGGCGGGTCGAAATCAAGATCGCGCCTGTCACCGAAGCCGACGTGCGCAACTGATTGATCAGCTTTTACCTGAAAACCACTGCACCCGGTTCGCTTGCGGACCGGGTGCGGTTATTTGGAGGGTTGCCGGACAGGGCGCAGCGGCGCCTTATCCCGTCACTCCTGCAGGGATACGCCCGGGCTGCGCGGGTCCGCCGCGCCGACCCAGTGGCCGTCCGCCGTACGCTCGGCCGCATTGGCCTTGAGGCCGAGCGGGCTGATCGTGACATGATGGCCCAGCTTTTCCAGCGGACCCTTCATCGCCTCCAGCGACGTGCCCTGCTCCAGCACCAGACCATCCTTGTTGTAATAGATGAGCCCGTGCGCGATCGAATCCTGCGCTGACAGGCCCCAGTCGAAATGCGCGATCAGCGCCTTGGCCACCTGCATGATGATGGTCCGGCCGCCAGCCGCGCCCACGGTGAAGATGGGCACGCTCTTGTCGTCATAGACGATCGTTGGCGACATGGAGGACAATGGGCGCTTGCCCGGCTCGACACGGTTGGCGACCAGCTTCCCGTCCTTTTCCGGCGCAAAGCTGAAATCTGTCAGTTCATTGTTCAGGATCACGCCATTGGCGACCAGCTGGCTGCCAAAGAAGCTTTCGATGGTGGAGGTCCAGCTGGCAACGTCGCCATTGCGATCGACCGCGACGAAATGGCTGGTGCCCACTTCAGGCTGCGGCCCGGCGGCGGTGCGCGGCTGCGCGCCGGGGGGCGTGCCCGGTTCATAGGTGCGCAACGATCGGTCCAGCCGGATCATGGCGGACCGGCGCTTCAGATAAGCGGGGTCGATCATGCCGGCCACCGGCACCGATACGAAGTCGGGATCGCCCAGCCAGGTGTCGCGATCGGCATAGGCCAGTTGCATCGCTTCGCCGATCACATGCCAGCTGCGCGGATCGTCCTTGCCCCATTGACCGAGCGGGAAGCGCTCGACCATGCCCAATATTTCCAGCACGGTGACGCCGCCGGCCGATGCCGGACCCATGCCGCACACGGTATAGCCGCGATATTTGCCGCACACGGGTTTGCGCATTTTAGCGGTATATCCGGCAAGATCCGCCGTCGTCATCGGCACCGGATTTTTGGGCGCCTCCGTCACCGCCTTGGCGATCGCCTGCGCGTTTTCGCCAAGGTAAAATGCGTCCGGTCCTTCCGCCGCGACCTGTTTGTAGAGCGCGGCGAGCGGCGGGTTCTTGAGCAGAGTGCCGACCGGCGGCGGTGCGCCATCGACCCAGAAGTAGGATTGGATTTCCGGAAAATCCTTCCAGATATCCTTCAGTCGGTCGAGCGCGGTGGCGGTGCGCTCACCCAGTTCAAACCCGTCCTGCGCCAGCTTGATCGCCGGCTGGAACAGGTCGGCCCAGGGCAGCTTGCCCCATTTGCGGTGCGCGTCCCACGCCAGGCGCAAATTGCCCGGCACGCCCACCGAATAACCGCCCGGCCACGCCTGAATGAAGGGCAGGGGCTTGCCATCAGCACCAAGGAAACGGTCGGGCCGTGCGGCCGCCGGGGCGGTTTCGCGCCCGTCGATCGATTCCAGCAGGCCCGTGTCGCCATCATGATGCATCAGGAATCCGCCGCCGCCGATGCCGCTATTATGCGGTTCGACGACGCCGAGTGTCAGCATCATGGCGATCGCGGCGTCGGTGGCGCTGCCACCCTGACGCAATATCTCCTGCCCGGCCTGAGCCGCGCGCGGATCGGCGGCAGACACGGTGGCATTGAGGGCAACCGGAGTGCGGGCCAGCAGAGGCGCGGGCGCGGCGATGGCAAGAAGGGCGAGCGGGGCCAGTGCGGCCGGGAGGCGGAACGTCATGACCGGCACCCTAGGCGCTCTGCGACATGCCGCAACCTTTTCGATAGCATCATCATGGCTTTCCTGAACGGATCAGGCGTCGCTTCCCACCAATTCGGCGATGGTGCGCACCCCATCGCGCGTCATCAGCGCCTTCAGGCCGCTATTGATGCGCCGCGCCAGCCAGGGGCCTTCATAGACCAAAGCGCTGTAAATCTGCACCAGCGATGCGCCGGCGCGGATCCGGTCATAGGCGTGCTGCGCACTGGCGATGCCGCCTACCCCGATCAGGGGCAGGCGTGTGCCCAGAAGCCGCCGGAAATCGCGCAGCCGGGCCAGCGACAGGTCGGTCAGCGGAGCGCCGGACAGACCGCCGGCTTCGGCGGCGTGGACGGACCGCAGCGCCGGCCGGCTGACGGTGGTGTTGGACACGATGAGCGCATCTATCGCGTGGTCGATGCAGGCAGCGGCAATGTCCTCCATGTCTGCCGGCGTCAGATCGGGCGCCACTTTCAGGAAAATGGGCGTCGGGTCCGCGCCGCGCGCCGCCATCACCGCCCCCAGCAGATCATCGAGCGCCGCGCGATCCTGAAGCGCCCGCAATCCGGGCGTGTTGGGGGAGGAGATGTTGACCGTCAGATAATCGGCCAGCGGCGCCATGCAGGTGACGCCGGTGACATAATCGGCGATGCCCCGGCCTGCTGCCGTCGCATCCTTGTTCGCGCCGATATTGATGCCAATCACCGGGCCTTCACCCTTTGGCCGACGATAGCGCGCGATCCGGTCGGCCGCTGCGCCCTGACCACCATTGTTGAAGCCGAAGCGGTTGATGACGGCCTTGTCCTCGACCAGGCGAAACAGACGGGGCTGGGGATTGCCGGGCTGCGCCAGCGGCGTCAGCGTGCCGAGTTCGGCAAAGCCAAAGCCCAGCCCGTGCATCTTGTGCGCTACCCGCCCGTCCTTGTCATAGCCCGCGGCAAGGCCAACGGGGTTGGGGAAGCGCAGGCCGGCCACATGGCTTTCCAGCATCGGGTTAGTGGGCAATGGCTGCGCCGTCGGCATCATGCGCAGGGCGGCGATCGACAGATTATGCGCGCGTTCAGGGTCCAGCGCGAAGAGCAGGGGGCGGATCAGGCGATAGGACATGGCCGCGCTATGCCAGCGCCGTTCATCGCCGTCGAGTCAGGGTGGCATGAGCGCAACGCGCTCGCGTTTGCGTTACTTAATGACAGCAAACGTCATCAATGAGACCGTTTCGGACGAAGAAATGTCCGTTCTGTCCAATAAACTTTCAACGATTCGGGCGTAAAGCGCTCCTGCGACCCGAAGGCTCCTAGGCCCTATGGCCAACGAGACCTTTTCCTGACCCGGCGATGAAAGTCGCCGGGTCATTTTTTGCCCTTTCGCCGTCCAAGGGGCGGTTGGCCACTGGACTTCATGCCTCTTGCGTATTGTGACGTCACGCGCATAGTGAGCGCCGGGGTGAAAATATGGGGTCGCATCAGGCATCTAAGCCGGCGAGCGCAGTCGCGCTGCCGGATGAACGGGGACCGCTGTCCTACGCGGTGGCTGCGGCGCAGGGGCCGGTGCGGCTGCATTATATGCCGCCGCCCGAACATCTGCGGCTCTATTTCGGGTCCATCTATCATTTCAGCGTGACCGCCGAGTCCTATGCCGACGCCACGCGCGCCGACGTGCCACAATTGCGCTTCATGCTGACGGGCAGCGGCCATTATCAGTTTCAGGACGGCGTGAAGGTCGCGACGCCGCCTGTCTGCCTGCTCGGACCGACGATGGGGGCGACGCGATTCGTGCTGGACGGCCCGGCGCGCGTGCTCGGCATTTCCTTGCTGCCTGCCGGCTGGATATCCTTGTGCGGCAGGGACGCCAGCGATCTGGCCGACCGGCTGCTCGATTTCACCGACGCCCGCGACGGCGCTTTTGCCGCGATGCTGGATCGCCTGCGCGCCATGGATGAAGGGGAGGGCGAGGCCATGGCGAATCTGGTCTGGACACAGCTTGGGCGGATTGTGCAACCGTTGCGCAAGGCCAGCTGGGAATTGCTCGCCGCTGTCGATGCCTGGCTGATCGGCGAAGGGTCGCCGCGCATCGAAGCGCTGGCGGAAGCGACCGGCCTGTCCCAGCGCCAGCTGGCGCGGCTCACCAACCGTTATTATGGCGCGCCACCCAAATTGCTGGCGCGCAAATATCGGGCGCTGCGCTGCTCCGCCCGGATCGCGCTGGACGGCGAAAGCTGGCAGCAATTATGCGAGGAGGCCGGCTTTTACGACCAGTCGCATTTTATTCGCGAAATCAAGCATTTCATCGGCCTGACACCCCATCAGTTGCAGACCGAGCCATCGGCGGTCGCGCAGCTGACATTGCTGCGCCGATCCCTGGGCAGCGACGTCGCGGTTCTCAACCGCCTGTCATAAAAACCCTTGATTCCCGCCGCGCGGGGGACCACATGCGCAATCGGATGGATTCGATCTGATTTGAGAATGGTTCGCAATGCGCTTGTCGAGTTTCGCTGATTATGCCGTGGTGCTGATGAGTGCGGCTGCGCGCCATTGCGGGGCCGCGCGGATGAACGCGACGACCCTGGCCGCTGAAACCGGCATTCCGCTGCCCACCGCGCAAAAGCTGGTGAGCCGGTTATCGGGGGCGGGACTGCTCGAATCGAGTCGGGGTACTGGCGGCGGGGTCCGCCTGTCCCGTCCGCCCGCCGCGATCACGCTGGCGGATGTGGTGGAAGCGGTCGAAGGGCCGATCGCCATGACCGCCTGCGCTGAAATGGGCGCGCATGACTGCAATCTGGAACGGGATTGCCGCATCCGCCCGCACATGAATGTCGCGAACAATGCGATCCGCCAGGCGCTGGCCGGAGTGACGATCGCGAGTTTGACGAGAGAGATGGCATGACCGACGACGTGACGACCATACGCAATCAGGAAGCACTGGAGGCCGCCGAGCGTGCGTCCACCTACGAGCATGGCTGGTCGTCCGCGATCGAGCAGGATTTCGCGCCCAAGGGGCTGAACGAGGATACGGTCCGCTTCATTTCCGCCAAGAAGCAGGAGCCGCAATGGCTGCTCGACTGGCGGCTGAAGGCCTTTGCCCAATGGCAGACGATGGAATCGCCGGACTGGGCCAAGCTCAACGTCCCGCCGATCGATTATCAGGACGCCTATTATTATGCCGAGCCCAAGAAGAGGGCGGAGCTGAACAGCCTTGATGAGGTTGATCCCGAAATCCTCGCCACCTACCAGAAACTGGGCATCCCGATCGCCGAGCAGGAAATGCTCGCCGGGGTGAAGGGCAGCCGCAAGGTTGCCGTGGATGCGGTATTCGACAGCGTCTCGGTTGCCACCACCTTCCGCGAGGAACTGGAGGAGGCGGGCGTCATCTTCCGCTCGATCAGTGAGGCGGTGCGCGAATTTCCTGACCTCGTAAAGAAATGGCTGGGGAAGGTCGTGCCGATGCACGACAACTATTTCGCCACCTTGAATTGCGCGGTCTTTTCCGACGGCACCTTCGTCTATATTCCCAAGGGCGTGCGTTGCCCGATGGAGCTCAGCACCTATTTTCGCATCAATGCCGAGAATACGGGACAGTTCGAGCGCACGCTGATCGTCGCCGACGAAGGGAGCTATGTCTCCTATCTCGAAGGCTGCACCGCGCCGATGCGCGACGAGAATCAGCTGCATGCGGCCGTGGTCGAACTGGTCGCGCTGGACGATGCCGAGATCAAGTACAGCACCGTTCAGAACTGGTATCCCGGCGACGAGAACGGCAAGGGCGGTATCTATAATTTCGTGACCAAGCGGGCGCTCTGCCAGGGCCGCAACAGCAAGGTTTCGTGGACGCAGGTCGAAACCGGCTCTGCGATCACATGGAAATATCCCAGCTGCGTGCTGAATGGCGAAAACAGCGTCGGCGAATTCTATTCGGTCGCGCTGACCAACAACAGGCAGCAGGCCGACACCGGCACAAAGATGATCCACAATGGCAAGGGCACCCGCTCGACCATCGTGTCCAAGGGGATCAGCGCGGGCCGCAGCAACAACACCTATCGCGGGCTGGTGCGGGTGGCGCCGGGCGCGGAAGGGGTGCGCAACTTCACCCAGTGCGACAGCCTTTTGCTGGGCGATCAGTGCGGCGCGCATACCGTGCCCTATATCGAGGTGCGCAACCCCTCGGCGCAGATCGAGCATGAGGCGACGACGAGCAAGATCAGCGACGACCAGCTTTTCTACGCGATGCAGCGCGGGCTGGACACGGAAAGCGCGGTGTCGCTGATCGTCAACGGCTTCGCCAAGGAAGTGCTGCAACAGCTGCCGATGGAGTTTGCGGTCGAGGCGCAGAAGCTGCTCGGCATCTCGCTGGAGGGCAGCGTGGGGTGAAGAATGTATTAGGCGCAGCTCTTCTCTTTTGTAGCGCTTGCGGGAGTGACGATGCGGCGCTTAGTGCTGCAAAGGCATTCCAATTAGGAGCTGAGAAATGTTTGCTTGTCGTTCGTGACAGGGGTGCAAAGTATGAGTCAGCGCCTGAATGCCTTTCGTTGAAGGTGCTATCCGAATCCTATGTTGATGCCGGCGGTCAGCTACCAAATGAAAATCAACAGAGTGCTTTTGTAGCCGAAACAGGACGACGGATGGCGTGGACGGCCCGTGCCATATCTGCATCTGGCGATCCAACGATCAGTCTATGGTAAGGACAAGAATTTTGAGCGACGAAGACGATATTCAGGATGCCCTCGCCGATTTCGCGGAGGATGTGGGCAATGGCCAGTCATGGACGGCCGCCATCCGCATCCTGACCGAGGATTATGAGCTGGAGGAGGGCGAGCTGGAAGCGCGCGCGCGCAAGGATTTCGGCGATCTCGATGCCTATCAGGCTGAATGTCGCGCTGCGCTGGAAAAGGGCGACGCGGCGTTCACCGAGCGGCTGAAGACCGACAAGGCGTTTCACAAGGCCAAGGCCCCCAACCTCGCCCGTATGGAGCCCGTGACCGAATTCGTAACCGGCGTCCTGGAAAAGGGCGCGCCCGAACCCGGCGCGGACTGGTGGCCCTATATGCCGATCAAGCGCCATATCGATACGCTGTTCCCCGCGCCGGGTGACGTGCGCGACATGGCCTTCTGGACCGCGCGGACGCTCCAGCGCGCGCACAAGGGGTAACCCAATGCTGACGATCAACGACCTCACCAATGAAATCGACGGCAAGCCGATCCTCAAGGGCCTGTCGCTCTCGATCAAGGCGGGGGAAATCCACGCGATCATGGGGCCGAACGGCGCTGGCAAGTCGACGCTGGCCTATACGCTGGGCGGTCGTCCCGGCTATGAGGTGACGGGTGGCGAGGCCGCCTTTGACGGTGTGAACTTGTTCAGCTTGGACCCGCATGAGCGCGCGGCCGCCGGGCTGTTCCTGGGGTTTCAATATCCGGTCGAGATACCCGGCGTCTCCAACCTGCAATTTCTGCGCGAAAGCCTCAACAGCCAGAAGCGCGCACGCGGCGAAGCGGAACTGAATGGCGGCGAGTTCATTCGTCTGGCCAAAGACAAGGCGGCGCTGCTCGGCCTCGACATGGAGATGCTGAAGCGTCCGGTGAATGTCGGCTTTTCCGGCGGTGAGAAGAAGCGCGCCGAAATGGTGCAGATGGGCATTCTCGATCCCAAGCTGGCGATCCTCGATGAAACCGACTCCGGGCTCGACATCGACGCGCTCAAGATCGTGGGTGCCGGCATCAATGCGATCATGCGCAAGCCCGACAAGGCGGTGTTGCTCATCACCCATTATCAGCGGCTGCTCGATTATGTGAAGCCGGACTATGTGCACGTCCTGGCCGGCGGCCGGATCGTCAAGTCAGGCGGCCCGGAACTGGCGCTGGAGTTGGAGCGCGAAGGATATGCGGAGGTGATGGCGTGACGTTTCGCAGGCAAAGGCTGATCGCGATCCTGATCGGCGCGGTCCTGTGGCTCGCAGCGGCGCGTGTCGTGCATTATTTCCCCTTCCTGTTTGACGGGGGCGAAATGTCCGCCATCGCCTTTGCCGCCATCATCGTCACAAGCTGGTTCACGGTCGACATATTGCGGCTGGCGACGCGCTGCAGCCCCGGGCGTCTGGCACCGCTGATGGCGTGGGGAACCCTGACGGCGCTGATGCTCGACGGGCTGGTGATCAGCTTCGCCCCCTCCTTCTATGCTTCGGTCAGCAGCGCCACCCAGTTCGGCGCGGCGGCTATCATGTGGGGGGCGGGGCTGGGCCTGCTGTTCGCGCTCATCCGGGACAGCGCGAAATGACCAGCATGATATTTCCGACGCGGCGCGACGAAGCGTGGCGCTATAGCGATATCGCCGCGCTGGCGACTCTCTGGCCGCTGCCCGCACCCACGTGCATCGATGTGGCCGCTGGTGAAACGGCGCGCTGCCATCTGTTGCAGGACGCGGCGGACGGAGCGACCGCCGTGCATGATTATGTCATCGCAATCGCCGACGGCGCGCGCTGCGACTTCCATGTGCTGAACATCGGCGGAAAGCTCGGTCGCGTAACCTTCGCCGTCACGCTGGGTAAGGGATCGCATTTCGAACTCAACGGCGCGATCATCGGCGGCGGCGACCAGACTCTGGAAATCGTGACCAGCGTCACGCATGCCGAGCCGGATGCGACCAGTGGCCAGACGATCCGGTCGATTTTGGGCCAGCGCGCCACCGGCAGCTATCTGGGCAGCATCAACGTCGCGCGTGACGCGCAGCGCACCGATGCCTTTCAGTCGGTCAAGGCGATGCTGCTCGATCGCACCGCCACCGCCAACGCCAAGCCGGAACTGGAAATCTTTGCCGACGACGTCAAATGCGCGCACGGGGCGACGGTCGGCGAACTGGATCGGCAGGCGCTGTTCTACATGGCGAGCCGCGGCATGGACCCGGCCACGGCCAAGACATTGTTGCTCAAGGCGTTCGTCGCCGGCGTATTCGACGATGTGAGCGACGAAGCGGTGAAGGACCGGCTGGAGGCTGCCGCGATCGCGAAGCTGGAGACGCTGGTATGACCGACCTCGCTCAAGGGCTGCGCCTGCGGGACGATTTTCCCGGTGTCGGCGACTGGCATTATCTCGACAGCGCCGCGACCGCGCAAAAGCCCCAGGCCGTGATCGACGCCATCGCCCGCGCTTATGGGGCCGACTATGCGACCGTGCATCGCGGCGTCTATGAACGCTCGGCCAATATGACGCTGGCCTATGAAGCCGCGCGGCGAAAGGTCGCGCAGTTCATCGGCGCGGCGTCTGATGCCGAGATTATCTATGTGCGCGGCGCGACCGAGGGGATCAACCTTGCCGCGCACAGCTGGGCGAGCACGCAGCTCAAGGCGGGCGATCGCATTCTGCTGTCCACGCTGGAGCATCACAGCAATATCGTCCCCTGGCAGATCGTGGCCGAACAAGTCGGCGCACAGATCGACGTCGTGCCACTGACGCAGGATGGCTGTATCGACCTTGACGCCATGGCGGCGATGATCACGTCCGCGCACAAGATGGTGGCGCTGGCGCATGTTTCCAATGTGCTGGGCAGCGTCCTAGACTGCCGCCGCGCGGCCGACATCGCACATGGCGTGGGCGCCAAAATCCTGATCGACGGCTGCCAGGCCGTCCCGCGCATTGCCGTCGATATGGCCGCGCTTGACTGCGACTTCTACGTTTTTTCCGCGCACAAGCTTTATGGCCCGACCGGCATCGGCGTGCTGTGGGCGCGCCAGGAACTGCTGGAGATGATGCCTCCCTATCAGGGCGGCGGGTCCATGATCGACAAGGTGACGTTCGAAAAGACGAGCTATGCCCCTGCGCCGACGCGTTTCGAAGCGGGCACCCCGCATATCACCGGCGTGGTCGGCCTGTCGGCCGCGATCGATTATGTGCAGGCGATCGGGCTAGATGCGATCCATGCGCATGAATGCGCGCTCGTCGCAAAGGCGCGATCGGCGCTTGAGGATTTGAATAGCGTAAGGCTGTTTGGACCGGACACTTCGGCTGGAATCCTCTCTTTTGAACTTCAGGGGGTTCATCCGCACGACGTCGGCACCATATTGGATGAAGGCGGCGTCGCCATCCGGGCCGGCCATCATTGCGCCCAGCCGTTGATGAACCATCTGGGTGTTGACGCGACCGCGCGGGCCAGCTTCGGCCTGTATAGCGATGATAGCGATGTGGACGCGCTGGTGCAGGGTCTGGCGCGGGTAAGGAAGATTTTCGGATGACCGACGAACGCAGAATCATGGTCGAGGAAGTGGAGGCCGTCGACGCGCCGCCGAAGGCGCGGGTAGACGCGGCTGAGCCTGCTCCACGCCAGCGCGACTATCTGGACGGATTTCTGTCACAGCCGCCCGCGCCGCAACCTGTCGGAGAGCCGGGCGGCGACCTGTATGAAGCGGTGATCGACGCGCTCAAGGAAATTTACGACCCGGAAATTCCGGTCAATATCTATGATCTGGGCCTGATCTATGGCGTGGATATCAACGAAGGGCATGTCGCCGTCACCATGACGTTGACGACGCCGCACTGCCCGGTCGCTGAATCCATGCCGGGTGAAGTGGAACTGCGCGTCGGCGCCGTACCGGGCGTCGGCGATGCGGAGGTCAACCTCGTCTGGGACCCGCCATGGGACCCGCAGAAGATGAGCGACGAGGCCAAACTCGAATTGGGAATGCTGTAATGACGACAGAAACCAAAGCGCGCGCCCGCCCCGCTGCCGTCAACCTGACGCCCAATGCCGAGGCGCGCATCGCGGACCTGATGGCGCAGGCGCCCGAGGGGACGATCGGCGTCAAGCTGTCGACCCCGCGACGGGGCTGTTCGGGCCTTGCCTATTCGGTCGATTATGTTGCGGAAGAGGCCAAGTTCGACGAAAAGATCGAAACGCCCGGCGGCACCTTCTACATTGACGGCGCATCGGTCCTGTATCTTGTCGGGTCGACCATGGATTGGGTCGAGGATGACTTCACCGCCGGCTTCGTGTTCAACAATCCCAATGCCAAGGGCAGCTGCGGCTGCGGCGAAAGCTTCACGGTCTGACCCCGGCCGGCTGATCCTTTGATGCCCCACATGCTTATTTTAGGCATGGGATATACTGCTTCGCAACTGGCGGATCGGTTGCGTGAGCAGGGCTGGCGCGTGACCGGCATTCGGCGCACGGGTGATACCGGGTCCGAAATCCTCGCTTTTGATGATGACAGCGCCGTTCGTTCTGCTTTGGCTGAGGCCAGTCACATTCTCTCGTCCGTGCCACCTGCTGGCGATGTCGACCCCGTGCTTGATCGCTATGGGCCAGCCATCGCCGCCGCACCCGCCGTCTGGACCGGCTATCTCTCCTCTACCGGCGTCTATGGCGACACCAAGGGCGCGTGGGTGGATGAAAGCGCGCCAATCGGTCTTGGTCGCCGTACGGCCCGCGCGCAGGCGGATGAGGATTGGGGCGGCTTGCGGGACGATATGCGCCGATTTCGCCTTCCGGGCACCTATGGCCCCGGCCGCTCCGCGATCGACCGCGTGCTCGAAGGACGCGCCCATCGGATCGACCTTACTGACCAGATTTTCAGCCGCGTCCATGTCGATGATATCGTGACGGGCGTGATCGCCTCGTTTGAAGGGCCGCCCGGCATCTATAATCTGGCCGACGATCTGCCCTGCGCGCAAAATCGAGTGATCGAACTGGCGTGCGATCTGGTCGGGACGCCATGGCCACCGCTCCAGTCGCTCGACGCAGCCGGGCTGTCCCCCATGGCGCGGGGCTTTTATGCGGAAAATCGCAGGGTCGCCAATGGTCGTGCAAAGCGCTTGCTGGGCTGGGCTCCACGCTATCCCACCTATGTCGAAGGTCTGCGCGCCTGCCTTTGAGCGGCGCGGTGTGGTTTACGCCTTGTTAACCCACACTGCGCGACAAAGGGCCATCGTTCCAAGAGGATATTTGATGACCCGCTTCGACCAGGCCTTTGCAGCTGTTTCCGACCGAATGCATCAACCATCGGCGCCGCAGGCTAGAAGAGTCCAGGCGTCGTCCCTCTCCAGCCTGATCGAGCGCGTGAACAGCACCAAGCAGCGCTATCAGCCGGGCAGAAGCTAAGCCTTTTTTGACCGCAGGGCGACGACCATGCCAGCAATTGCCAGCAAAGCCCCCGGCGCGGCGAAACCAGTCCAGCGATAGCCTTCAAACAGCGTGGAAATGAGCATCGCGATCACCGGTATCAGGACGGACGTATAGGCGGCGCGCCCCGCGCCGATCGTCTGGATCAGGCGAAAATAAAGCGGAAAGGTTACGACCGACCCGGCAATGCCCAGATAGGCGATGCCGGCCAGATAGCTCAGCCGCCACTCGATGACAGGGGCGCCTGCCGTGACCCATGCAAAGACGGCGTCGATCGCCGCGCCGATCAGCATCGCCCATGTCAGCACGGCCATCATGGGAAGCCGTCGGGCAATTTCGGTGCCCTGCATGACATTGGCCGCTGACGCGCTCAGCAACCCCAGTATCGAGAAGGCCGCGCCCAGCAATATGGCGTCCGGCGCGACGTCAGCCGCGCGATATTCATGGACCAGCATCATGACGATCCCCGCCGTCGCAATTGCCGATCCGACGATGAAACCGCGCGTGACCGGCTGACGAAAGGCGAGGAAGGCAAGAAGCGAATTGGGAATCAGCAGCATCGCGTAAACGACAGCGACGACGCCGGAGGTCAGATGCTGCTCGGCGCGATAGACAAAATTGAAGTTGAGCACGAATTGCGCGGTGCCAAGCAAGCCGGCGAACAGCATGCCCGCCCCGCCGATGCGAAGCGACACGCCGCGTAAGCGCGCGAAGATCGCCATGGCGATCCCGGCCAGCAAAAAGCGGTAGCAGACCGACCAGCTGGGCGGCACGCTGCCCAGCTGGTCTCGGATCACGATCCAGGTCGAACTCCAGATCAGCGTGACAAGCGCGAAGGGAATCAGGACTGCCTTGGCTGTGTCGGCAGGAACCGATGGCGCGTCAGCCACGATCAAAGCCGGGCGAGTGCCGCAGCAAGCGGCGCGACGGCGGCTTCGTCCTGCGACCAGTTTGTGACCAGTCGCGCGGCTCCATGTCCCCAATCGTGAAAATCAAAGCCCTGGGCACGCAACGTCGCGGCTTCCTCGGCCGTCAGGCGCACGAACAGTTCATTGGCCTCGACAGGGTGCATCAAACGGTTTCCCGCCCCTTTGGCGAGGAGCTGGGCCGCCACATTCGCTGCGCTGGCGTTGCGAAGCCACAGGTCATTTTCGATCATCGCCAGCAATTGCGCGGCGAGATAGCGCCCTTTGGAGAAAAGATGCCCCGACCGCTTGCGCCAGCGCCGCGCCTCTCCTGCACGGTCCCGCGCCTGCGGACCGAAGAAGAGCAGCGCCTCGCCGATCATGCCGCCATTTTTCACGCAGCCAAAGGTCAGCGCATCCACGCCCGCACGCCATGTCACATCTGCCGGCGCGCAGCCCAGATGCGCCACGGCGTTGGCGAACCGGGCGCCATCCATGTGCAATCCCAGACCATGCGCCTTGGCGACATCGCTCAGCGCCGCGACCTCTTGCGGCGTGTAGACAAGGCCATATTCGGTGGCGTTGGTGATGCTGATGGCGCGGGTTGGCACCTGATGCACATCCGGCCTGATCGCCTTCAGCCGGTCGCGAATGGCGTCCGGTGTCAGTTTCGCCCCGACACCCGGCAGCGGCATCAGCGTCGCGCCATGGGTGAAGAACCCCGGCGCGCCGCACTCGTCCACGACGATATGCGCCTCTTCATGGGCAATCACGCCGCCATAAGGGGGGCAGAGGCAAGCGAGCGCGATGCTGTTCGCCGCCGTTCCGCTGGCGATCCACAGGGCCTGCACCGGTGTTCCGAACAAGGCGGAGAAGGCATCGTCCAGTCGCGCGCTCCATGCGTCGCCATCATAGCCATGATCCGCCCGGTCGGCGGCGGCGATGGCGGCCATGACGTCCGGGCAAACAGGCGTCGCATTGTCGGAAAAAAAGTGCATGGCATGGCGATAGCGAGCCGTTCGCCGATCTGGAAGGGGCCATCGAGGACGCGGTGGCCCTGTGCCTGTTTATTAGGTCAGCATAGATGACCAATTGTTTCGCGCGCTGCTCTGTGACATAGGCGGCGCGTCCTATTCATGCACAAGGAGTCCCGCCATGGACGTCGAGCAGAAGTCGCGCTTCACCGTCACTCGCAGCAGCCAGGCTGTGGCAGCGGACCAGCGCGCGATCCTGCTTGCCGACCCGGGTTTTGGCCGAGTGTTTACCGATCATATGGTGACCATCCGTTACACGGAAGGACAGGGGTGGCACAGCCATAAGGTGGGTCCACGCGAACCCTTCCAGATGGATCCTGCCTGCGCGGTGCTGCATTATGCCCAGGAAATCTTCGAAGGCATGAAGGCCTATCGCTTGAACGATGGCCAAATCGCCATGTTCCGACCGGAAGAAAATGCCCGTCGGTTCAGGGAATCGGCAGAGCGCATGGCCATGCCGGCGCTTCCCCAGGACCTGTTTCTGGAGGCCGTCGCTGAACTGGTGAAGATCGACGCGGACTGGATTCCCGAGGGTGAAGGCAGCCTGTATCTGCGCCCCTTCCTGTTCGCGAGCGAGACATTCCTGGGCGTGCGTCCGTCCAATGAATATATATTCTGTGTCATCGCCTCGCCCGCCGGCGCCTATTTCAAGGGTGGCAGCAAGGCTGTGACCTTGTGGGTGTCGGAACATTATAGCCGCGCCGCGCGCGGTGGGACCGGCGCCGCCAAATGCGGCGGCAATTATGCCGCCAGCCTGATCGCGCAGAAGGAAGCGATCGGTCACGGCTGCGACCAGGTCGTCTTTCTTGACGCCGCCGAAAATAAATGGGTCGAAGAACTGGGCGGCATGAACGTCTTTTTCGTCATGGATGACGGGTCGATCGTGACGCCGCCCCTTGGTGGGACCATCCTGCCCGGCATCACGCGGGCGTCGATTATCGATCTGGCTCGCGGCCATGGCCATGACGTGCGCGAGGAGCCCTATAGCTTCAGCCAATGGCGGGACGATGCCGCCAGCGGCCGACTGCGCGAGGCCTTTGCCTGTGGCACCGCTGCCGTCGTCACGGCGATCGGCACGGTCAAGAGCAGCGGTGGCGACTTTACGATCGGCAACGGCGATGGCGGCATTGTGACTGAAAAGTTGCGCGCGCAGCTGACCGGTATTCAGCGCGGCACCGTCACCGATCCAGCAGGCTGGGTACATATCGTCTGATTTCGCTTGGTCCGCTGCCGGGCCGTCTTTCCATTTCCCGCGGCAGGACCTAGATACAGGGCATGGAACGCTACGACGTCGTCATCCTGGGCGGGGGGCTGGTCGGCCTCACCTTGGGCATCGCCCTTTCCGGACATGGCGTGAAGACCGCCATCGTCGATCCTGCCGACCCTGTCGATGTGACGGCGGCGGGGTTCGACGCACGCGTGTCGGCGATCAGTTCGACAAGCTATGCCATGCTTCAGGCCATTGGTGTCGCGCGGCATCTGGATGGCAAGGGCTGCCCGATCGATCGCATCTGGGTCAGCGACGGGCTGGAACGGGGCGCGCTGGATTTCGTGCCCGATGCCGATGACGGCCTGATGGGAACGATGTTCCCCAACCGGGATCTGCGGATCGCGCTGGCGCAAACGGCAGCGGAGGCCGATCATCTGACCTTCTATCAGCCCGATCGCGCGACGGCCGTCGATCGCGGCAGCGATGGGGTAACACTGACGTTGCAGAATGGCGCGACGATCGGTGCGCCCTTGCTGGTCGCGGCCGAGGGGCGAAACAGCCCGACGCGTGAAGCAGCGGGCATCCGCACAACCCGCTGGCAATATAGCCACACGGCCATGGTCACGGCGATCGACCATGAGATACCGCATGCCAATACCGCGTATGAGATTTTCTATGTGGGCGGCCCCTTCGCCCTGCTGCCGATGTTGCCAGGGACCCGGTCGGCTGTGGTCTGGACCGTGCCGACGGGTCAGGCGCCCGCCATGCTCAAATTATCCGAACGGGCCTGGCTGGCAGAGGCGCAAAAGCGGATTGGCGGCTTCCTGGGAGACATCAGCCTGGCCGGACCGCGTTCCTCCTATCCGTTGGGCTTTCACCATGCCGCGCGCATCACGGATACCCGCTTGGCGCTGGTGGGGGATAGTGCCCATGCGATCCACCCCATCGCCGGCCAGGGTTTGAACCTGGGTTTTCGCGATGTCGCCGCGCTGGTGGAGGTGGTGGTAGAAGGCATGCGGCTGGGCCTAGACCCTGGCGATGCGCAGCTGCTCGCGCGCTATCAGCGCTGGCGCGGCCTCGATGCCTTGATGACCAGTGTCGCCATGGACGGTCTGGTGCGTCTGTTCGATATTCCCGGCAAGCTGCCGTCTCTGGCGCGGCGAGCGGGCCTGGCTATGGTGCAGCGCACGCCCATGCTCAAGGGCCGCTTCATGGCGGAAGCGCGAGGCCAATCGGGGGCATTGCCACGGCTGCTCGCCGGCGAGAGGCTCTGACGCCCGCGTGATCGCGGCAATAGCCTCTGGTAGCCCTTAGCGGTCACCGTTCAGGTCATGCGGCGCAAGACATCATCCTTCAGCACCAGATGATGACGCAGCGCCGCGCCGATATGGAGCAGCAGCAGCGCGCTCCATAGCCATGGCAGCAGTTCGTGGGCTTCGTGCGCCAGGCCAGTGAGGGCGTCCTCCCGACCCACCCCAAATTTGGGCACGTCGAACAGGGCGAACCAGGTGAGCGGTCGGCTGCCAGCGGACGTCATGATCCAGCCGGACAGGGGAACGGCCAGCATCAAGGCGTAAAAGGCCAGATGCGTGACATGCGCTGCGCTCTTCTCCCACCCCGGCATCTCCTTGGGGAGAGCCGGCGACCGATGTGTCAGGCGCCAGACGATGCGGCAGACCGTGAGCGCCAGTACCGTCAGCCCGATCGACTTGTGAAGGGGCATGACGCCCCAATCGCGCGGCAGCGCCTCATGCGCGAATCCAAGCACCAGATTGGCGATGATGAGCGCCGCCATGATCCAGTGCAGCGCCCGAGCGGCAACGGTATAACGGGTCAAATTTCGCTCCCTGCGTCTCTGGAACCGGCACTCAGGCCCGCTTATCCACCCTGACGATTGGAGACCAGATTATCCACCACGGAAGGGTCGGCGAGTGTGCTGGTGTCGCCCAATGCCTGTGCCGACACCTCCCCCTCGGCGATTTTGCGCAGGATCCGGCGCATGATCTTGCCGGAACGGGTCTTGGGCAGGCCCGGCGCGAACTGGATCACATCCGGCGTCGCGATCGGGCCGATTTCCCGCCGCACCCAGTTCACCAGCGTCTTGCGCAGCTCGTCACTGGCTTCATCGTCATTATTGAGCATGACATAGGCGTAAATGCCTTGGCCCTTGATATCGTGAGGAAAGCCGACCACCGCCGCTTCCGCCACGCTTTCATGCAGCACCAGCGCGCTTTCGACTTCCGCCGTTCCCATGCGGTGGCCCGACACGTTAATGACGTCGTCCACCCGGCCCGTGATCCAGTAATAGCCGTCCGCGTCCCGCCGCGCGCCGTCGCCGGTCGTATATTTGCCGGGGAAGGTCGTGAAATAGGTTTGAAAGAAGCGGTCATGATCGCCCCAGACCGTCCGCATCTGCCCAGGCCAGCTTCGTGCGATGACCAGATTGCCCTCGGTCGCGCCTTCCAGGACCTTGCCCTCGGCATCGACGATCTGGGGCACGACGCCCGGCATGGGCAGGGTCGCCGATCCGGGTTTCAGATCAGTTGCGCCGGGCATGGGCGCGATCATCGCCCCTCCGGTTTCCGTCTGCCACCAGGTGTCGATGATCGGGCAGCGATCCTCGCCGACCACATGATGATACCAGCGCCAGGCTTCGGGATTGATCGGCTCGCCAACCGTGCCGAGCAGGCGCAACGATGCGCGACTGGTCGCCTTCACATGGTCGTCGCCTTCTTTCATCAGCGCGCGCAGCGCCGTGGGGGCGGTGAACAGGGTCTGGACCTGGTGGCGATCCACGATCTGCCAGATGCGCGCGGGCGTGGGATGATTGGGCACGCCTTCATACATCAGCGTCGTCGCCCCATTGGCGAGCGGCCCATAAACAATATAGCTGTGGCCTGTGACCCAGCCGATATCGGCGGCGCACCAATAGACGTCCCCCGGCCGATAGTCGAAGCATAGTTCATGGGTCAGGCTGGCCCAGAGCAGATAGCCGCCGGTCGTATGAAGCACGCCCTTGGGCTTACCGGTGGAGCCGGAGGTATAGAGGATGAACAGCGGGTCCTCCGCCTGCATGGGTTCGGCCGGGCAGTCGGCTGCGACCTTTTCCGCTTCTTCATGCAACCACAGGTCGCGGCCCGGCGTCATGGGGATATCGGATCCCGTCGCCTTGACCACGATCACCGACTTGACGCCGGGACAGTCGTTGAGGGCTGCGTCGACATTGGCCTTGAGCGCCACTTTTCGGCCCGCGCGGCAGCCTTCATCTGCGGTCACGACGATGGTGGAGTCGCAATCTTGAATGCGACCACACAGCGCATCGGGTGAAAAGCCGCCGAACACCACCGAATGGATCGCGCCGATCCGCGCGCAGGCGAGCAGCGCGAACGCCGCTTCCGGTATCATCGGCAGATAGATCGTGATCCGGTCGCCCTTCTTCGCGCCCGCTGCCTTGAGCACATTGGCGAAGCGACATATTTCGGCATGAACCTGGCGATAGCTGTAACGGCGCGTCTGGGCATCGGGCGAATCGGGTTCCCAGATGATCGCGGTCTGGTCTCCACGCTCTTCAAGGTGTCGGTCCACGCAATTGACGCTGACATTCAAGACACCGTCCGCGAACCATTTGATACCGAAATCCGCTTCGTCAAAACTGCTTTCATCGGCGCGCGTGGGTGGGGTTATCCAATCCAGTCGCTGCGCCCTCTCCAGCCAATAGGCGTCGCTGTCTTCGATCGAGCGGGCATAATCGGCTTCGCGCTTGGCCCGATCCATATAGGCTGCCTCGACCCAGGCTTGCGGCACAGGGAAGAAATCTTCAGGCATCGGCTATCCTTTCCAAGGCGAAATCCATTATCGGCGCCCTTCTATCGTCCGGTTTCCGTTGCCGAAAGGGGCGATGCGCTCGGCAGCCGCCATCCTTTTGGCCAATGCGCTGGACGACCATGGGTGTCATGCGATCGCTTTTGCCGCTTCCCCCGCGACGCGCCTGCGCCTAACAGACGGTTTCTATGTGGCTGCTCTATCAATTCCCCCTATGCCCTTTTTCCCGCAAGGTCCGGCTGCTGCTGGGCGAAAAGGGCATCGGCTATGATCTGGTGCGCGAATCGCCATGGGCGATGCGCGACGAATTTCTGGATCTCAATCCCGCCGGATTGACGCCGGTGATGACGGATCAGGAACGGGGCGTCACGCTGCTCGACAGCCAGGCGATTTGCGAATATTTCGAAGAGACGGTGGAGAAGGTCCCTCTTATCTCAGGGACCGCCGCAGGGCGCGCCGAAGTCCGCAGGCTGACCGCCTTTTTCGACCAGAGCTTCTATGGCGACGTAGTCGGCCCGCTTTTGCATGAACGCATGAAAAAGCGACTGATTGAACGCGCGCCGCCCGACGCCCGCGTATTGCGCGAAGCGATGAAGCGCGCGAACGTCCATATGGATTATATGGACTATCTGCTCGATCATCGCAGCTGGATGGCGGGCGGCACGCTCAGCTTGGCGGATATCGCTGCGGCCGCGCACCTGTCCGTCGCCGATTATCTCGGTGGCATCGACTGGGCTGGGCATGAGCCTGTGCGGCGCTGGTATGCCGGATTCAAGTCCCGACCGTCGTTCCGCCCGCTTCTGTCGGAACGGATGGAGGTCATCGCGCCGCCACCGCATTACGAAAAGCCTGATTTCTAGGATTCCAAGGCCGGCGGGCCTTCGCGGCCAAACGGTCAATCCGTCTCGGCGGCCAGATAGACGCGGTTGCGGCCATGTTCCTTGGCCAGATACAGCGCGCGGTCGGCAGCCTTGAGCGCGGCGCGGGGATCGTCAAAGGCCAAAACATTGGCGACGCCCGCTGAAAAGCTCACCCGGTCCATGCGTTCGCCATTGGTGCGGTTGACCAAGCTGCGGCTGGCAAGGTCTTCGCGCACTTCGTCGACCGCTTCGCATGTCTCTGCAGCCGTCTTGCCCCTGAACAGCATCACGAATTCCTCGCCGCCATGTCGCGCGACATGACAACGATCATCCGATACCTTGGCAAGCAAGCCCGCCACGAATTTCAGCACACGGTCGCCGGTATCGTGGCCGTGGGTGTCGTTGATGGCTTTGAAATGGTCGATATCGCAAAAGGCGATGGACAAGGACTCGTTCGCCGCCTGGGCCTCCGCGACTTCGTCCCGCAACCGCGCTTCAAAGGCGCGGCGGTTGGGCAGGCCGGTCAGATGATCCTGTTCGGCAGCGCGACGGGCGGTTTCCAGACTGGATTTCAGCGCCTGCGTCTGCTTCTGATTCTCGCGCAGTTGAGTTTCCACGGCCCGCGTTTTTTCGACCATCGACCGGGTCAGCCCGACCAGGCGGGCTAGCACCGGCTCGCCCTCGGCCACGTCAGCCAGATCCTTCGCCTGCTCCTGCAACGCCGCACCATAATCCTTCGCTGACTTGCGCGATTCGTGCATCAGGCCGGTGAACTGGTCGAGATTTTCCTCCACCTTGTCCAACATGGTGGCGAGCGATTCGGGCGTGACCTCATCCGCGCGCTGTTCAGCGGCCAGGGTTTCGACCCAGCCATTGGTGATCTTGCCGCGTTCCATCATGACGGCGCGAATGGCTTTTTCGACGCCGATATTCGCGCCGGTCAGATAATCGAGCGCGACGCTGAAATTGATTGCCGTCAGGTCCAGATCATGCGCGAAGAGGAAGTCGCCAATGTCGGCATAAAGCTGACGCCGCCGGTTGATTTCGCGATTGGCGGCGGTGCCGGCCCGCTGTCGGGTCGCCGCCTCAGCCTCCTGCGGCTCATCCGGTCGCCCGGACAGTCCCTTCGCCCACCGTGCCAGGCGGTCGGTCAGCCCGTGTTGCGCATTGGCGGATGAAGATGGTGCCCCGATCATGACCTTCATAACGGCCACGCAAGGAAAGGCTTAAATGCGTGGCGCTAAAGAACCGTATCGCCTTGTGCGGCCTAGATTTCCGCGGCCACAAGCCAGTCGCGAAAGATGCGTACGGCCCGCGTCTGAAGCGCGCGCGGGCGGCACACGAAGAAATAGCGATAGGGACTTTCGACGTGGATGGGAAACAGCCGCACGAGCCGGGGGTCCTTGGACTGCTCGAAATGGCTGGCGTGCATGACGGCCACGCCCAGCCCCTGCGCGGCCGCTTCCAGCATCAATTGGCCCGAATCATAATTGTCGACGGCCAGTGGTTGCAAGTCGGGAAGGCCCGCGGCTTCCTTCCAAGCATCGAAGGACAAGGCCATGTCGCGGTGGAGCAGGATCGTCTGCTGCGCCAGTTCCTCGGGCGATTTGAGCGCCTGAGGCCCTTCCAGCAACTGTCGCCGTCCGATCAGATAGACCTGCTCATGGTCGAGTTCATGCGCGTACAGCGCCGGATCAATGTCCTTGGCCATCAGGACGATCGCAGCGTCCAATCCTTCGCCGAGCCGCGCCACGGCATGGGGCGTGGTTTCAATGTCGATATGCAGTTGCGGATGCTGTTGCCGCAGCCGACCCAGATGCGGGAACAAGCGCTGCGTCGCGAACAGCGGCATGACGGCGAGCCGCAGGCGCAGCTGGTTGCCCCCGCTCTGAATATTTTCCAGCGCCTGGCTGAGCGAATCCAGCGCTGGCGCGATATCATCGAGCAGTCGCTGACCGTCGAGATTGATCTCCAGCGCCTGATGCTTGCGGTCGAACAACGGCCGCCCAATGAATCGCTCCAGCGCCTGGACGCGGCGGCTGAGCGCCGGCGTCGACAAGGCAAGTTCCTCCGCGGCAGCCTTGACGGAGCCAAGGCGGGCGACCTGAACAAAGGCCTCCAGGGCCGTAAGGGGCGGCAATCTGCGCATAATCTGTCACAAGTCCGAAGCCGATCCGCTGCGCCGCGTCAATTCTCTTTATCGAACGGCGCGCTTCCCGGTTTCAAGCATCCTGTCCGCAATGAGCAGGAAAATGCGAAAAATGGCAAGATGCATTTTTTGCAACCCCAACTTTCATTTCGCACTTGCGAAAGAACGCATTGCAATGCACATAGGACAGGCCTTTCAGGCATCCTCTCCTAAAACTTTACGGGCTGGCCCACCGGGTCGGCCCTTTTTTTGTTATAGGTCACCACATCGGCAGGGTCTTTCCGACCGGCTTTGCGTTCCCTATCTCGTTTCGGAACGAGAAAGATGGGGAAGCCGCGTGGCTGATCAGGAACAAACCGGACGAAGGATACAGGTCGCCAATGCGCGGCCGGAGGATGCAGGGCGCGGATTGGCGCGCTTGCCACTGGCGGTGATGGCCCAGTTGCAGCTTAGCGAAGGCGACGTCATCGAAATCGTGGGCAAACGCAGCACGCCCGCGCGCGTGGTACGGCCGTATAAGGAGGATGAAGGACTGGATGTCCTGCGGCTCGACGGATTGCAGCGCGCCAATGCCGGCGTCGGGTCCGGCGACTTCGTTCAGATCAGCAAGGCCGAGCCAAGGGCGGCGCAGCGCGTTGTGTTCGCGCCTGCACAAAATAACTTGCGCCTGCAAGGCAATCCAGAGGCGCTGAAGCGCGTGTTCTTTCAACGCCCGCTCGCGGCGGGCGATGTCGTGGCGACGGCTGGGCAGCAACAGGTGCCCCCAGGGGATATGCCCCCGCAATTGCGCCAGATGCTCGCGGCGCCCGCCTATGCCTTGCAGGAAATCCGGCTGGTCGTGGTGTCGACGACGCCAAAGGGCATCGTTCACATCGATGCGGATACTGAGGTGGAACTGCGCGCCGAATATGAGGAGCCGCGCGAATCCCGCCGCGCGGACGTTACCTATGACGATGTCGGCGGCATGGCCGAAACGATCGACCAGCTGCGCGAGATGGTCGAACTGCCGCTTCGCTATCCTGAATTGTTCGAGCGGCTGGGCGTTGATCCGCCGAAGGGTGTCCTGCTGCACGGACCGCCGGGCACGGGCAAGACCCGGCTTGCCCGCGCGGTCGCCAATGAATCGGAAGCCGAATTCTTCCTGATCAACGGCCCGGAAATAATGGGTTCGGCCTATGGCGAATCCGAAAAGAAACTGCGCGAGATTTTCGAAGAGGCGGCCAAGGCCGCGCCGTCGATCCTGTTCATCGACGAAATCGATTCGATCGCGCCCAAACGCGGCAATGTGACCGGCGAGACGGAAAAGCGTCTGGTCGCGCAATTGCTGACGCTGATGGACGGGCTGGAGCCGCGCACTAATCTGGTGGTCATCGCGGCGACCAATCGGCCCGAAGCCATCGACGAAGCATTGCGCAGGCCCGGCCGCTTCGATCGGGAGATTGTCGTAGGCGTGCCGGACGAGCGCGGCCGCCGTGAGATATTGGGTATTCACACCCGTGGCATGCCGCTTGGCGATCGCGTCGACCTGACCGAACTGGCGCGGATGACCTACGGTTTTGTCGGCGCTGACCTGGCCGCGCTTACCCGCGAAGCGGCGATCGAAGCGGTGCGCCGCTTCATGCCGCGCCTCAATCTGGAGGAAGGGACGATCCCGGCCGATGTGCTGGAAGAGCTGTCGGTCACGCGCGAGGACTTCATGTCCGCGATCAAGCGGGTGCAGCCGTCCGCAATGCGCGAGGTGATGGTGCAGGCGCCCAATATCGGCTGGTCCGACATTGGCGGTCTGGATGATGCGCAAATGCGCTTGAAAGAAGGCGTCGAACTGCCGCTCAAGGACCCGGATGCCTTCCGCCGGATCGGCATCCGTCCGGCCAAAGGCTTTTTGCTTTATGGTCCCCCGGGCACCGGCAAGACACTGCTGGCGAAGGCGGTCGCACGTGAGGCGCAGGCCAATTTCATCGCCACCAAGTCCAGCGACCTGCTGAGCAAATGGTATGGCGAAAGCGAGCAGCAGATTGCCCGCCTCTTCGCCCGTGCGCGACAGGTGGCGCCCACGGTCATTTTCATCGACGAACTGGACAGCCTGGTCCCGGCGCGCGGCGGCGGGCTTGGCGAGCCGGCGGTGACGGAGCGGGTGGTGAACACGATCCTCGCCGAAATGGACGGTCTGGAAGAGTTGCAGTCCGTCGTAGTGATCGGCGCGACCAACCGGCCCAACCTGGTCGATCCTGCGCTATTGCGGCCCGGTCGGTTTGACGAACTCGTCTATGTGCCGGTGCCAGAGGAAGCGGGGCGCCGCCGCATCCTGGATATCCACACGCGCAAGATGCCGCTGGCCGACGATGTCGACTTGGATGCGCTGGCGCATCGAACCGAGCGATTTACCGGCGCGGACCTGGAAGACCTTGCGCGGCGCGCGGGGCTGATCGCGCTTCGTCAGTCACTGTCGGTCGATGCCGTCACCATGGCGCATTTCGAGGCGGCGCTGGACGAAACCCGTGCATCCGTCACGCCGGAGATGGAGCGCGAATATGAGCAGATCCAGGCGACATTGAAGCAGAGCGCGATGCAGCTCGATCCGATCGGCTTCGTGTCGCCGGGCATGTTGCGCGCCCGAGAACGCTAGGATCGCGCGGATGACGGAATGAACACTTCCGTCATCCGCACGTTACCGCCCCATGACCCGCAAAGCCGCTTGCCAGCGGACTCTGATTTTGCGAGGCCGAAACGAACATGACAGACAGGCGGTTTTGATGGCGTCCCTCCCCTTCAAGGACAAGCATAACTCAGGTTTCAAAAGCACCCATGGCGGCTCCTTCCTGAAGCAGTGGACCATCTTCTTCCGCCAGTTCCTGAAGCATCCGGGCATGATCGGGTCGGTGATCCCGTCGTCTCGCACCTTGGTCGACGCCGTGCTGGAGCCGGTGGATTGGGAGCGGACGCGGTTGTTCGTGGAATATGGACCGGGCGTCGGCACCTTCACCCGCCCGATATTGGATCGGATGCATCCCGATGCGACGCTGATCGCGATCGACCTCAATCTGGATTTCGTGGCTTGGCTGGACGCGCAGATCGACGACTCCCGGCTGCGTGTCGTGCACGGGTCGGCCATCGATGTGCGCCGCTTCATTCGTGAGGCGGGATATCAGCAGGCCGATTATGTCGTGTCCGGGCTACCTTTTTCGACGTTGCCGGATGGCGTGGGTGCGGCGATCTGCGCGGAGACGCGCGCGGCGCTTAGACCGGGCGGCGAGTTCCTCATTTATCAATATTCGCGCTATGTGATGCGCCTGCTGACGCCGGTCTTCGGTGCCATCAGCGATCGGCTGGAGTGGCGCAATATTCCGCCGTGCCGAGTGATTCGGGCCACCAGTGACGAGGCATTGGCTCAGGCGGCGTGAGACTGTCCGAAGTTCGTCAACGGCTGCATCTTTGTTCGCTATGCCTGGCGATTGACTTGGCCCCTTTTGTAGAGGACGAAAGTCGGGGGTAACAGGTGGGGCTGGCGATGGCATCTGCTGTCGGGAATGGCGAACAATGGGCGGATATTTTCACCGCTGCGGCGTTGGAGCCGCATCGGTGGGACGAGGCGTTGCGGGCAATGGCGCAGGCAACGGGATCGCAGCATGGACAGATGGTAGGCTTTGGTCCGACGGGCGCGGCATTCAACTGGATCAGTGATGTCGACTCCGCCCTGATACCAGCCAGCCTGTCCATCGATCATGGCTCCCCCAGCGTAAATTATCGGGTCGGCGCTGACCTGCTACCGAACCAGCCGGCAATCGTGCATGAGGCGCATTATGACGAGGCTCGCCAGAGGCTGGGTGAGGCGGACTATCTGGATTTATGCGCCGATTTCGACATTTTCGACGGATGCCAGACCCGCATGCACGTCGGGCCGGACGGGATGATCGGGCTGGCCTTGCTGCGATCGGCAAAAGATGGGCGCACCACGCCCGAGCAGCGCGACCTGTTTGGTCAGATTGCCGGCCATGCCCGTGCGGCGGTGCGGTTGCAGCAGGCGATCGAGCGGCAGGGATTCGCGCTGCTCGCGGGCACGTTCGAGGCGATGGATCGCGCCTGCTGGCTGGTCGATGCCACGGGGCGGGTGGGCGGCATGACGCCGGCGGCGGAGGCGCTGCTGAGCATAGGCGTTCTGCGGCTGGCCGAAGGATATTTGACCTGTGATCGGGCCGCAGACAGCCGCGCTCTGGCCCGGGCCGTGCGCGCCGTTCTGGCTGCGCCTGCGCTGGCCGCAGACCCGGTGATCGTGACTGATCAGGATGGCCATGTGCGCCTGTCGGTCGAATGCTATCCCTTGCCCGCGCGTCCATGGGCGCTGCCCTTTGCGCCGCGCGCCATCATCGTCGCGCGCACCGGCCCGCCTGCCGATCGTCAGGCGCAGCAGTTGATGCGCATGTTTCAGCTGACGCCCGCAGAGGCTGACATCGCCGTGCGCATCGCGTCCGGCAAAAGCCGGCAGCAGGTCGCCGCCGCGCGCGGGGTGACGCCCGAGACGCTCAAGGTGCAGCTGCGCAGCATCTACGACAAGACCGGCTGCGGGCGCGAGGCGCAGCTGGTCCGGCTGGTGGGACTGCTGATGCAGTGACGGTACGGCATGGTGACCTTACCCCCGGCGGGGTATGCGTCGGCTTGGGCGAATCGCTAGAAGGGTCGGCGTGACAGCATCGCTGTCTGTCGGCTGCCGGATCATATGCGACCCATGGTCCGGCCGCCGGCTTTGGATCGCCCGCCTTTCATGCTAAGTCGCCGCGCGACCGAGTGGCGAGACATGCGATGAACGACCTGACACAGACCCCCGAAATGCTGATCGCGACCATGGGCGCACGGGCGCGCCGCGCCGCCGCGACCATTGCGCAGGCGAGCGACGCGCAGAAGGCCGATGCCCTGCGCCGCGCCGCGCAGGCGTTGCGCGACCAGGCCCCGGCGATCATCGCCGCCAATGCGCGGGATATGGAAAATGCCGCGGCCAATGGCCTGTCCGCCGCCATGCTGGACCGGTTGAAGCTGGACGAGGGGCGGATCGCGGGCGCGGCGGCTGGCGTCGAACAGGTCGCGACGCTCCCCAGCCCACTGGGATCGATCATCGACCGGCAGGTGCGGCCCAATGGACTGGAACTAAGCCGCGTTCGCGTGCCGCTGGGCGTGATCGGCATCATTTACGAAAGCCGCCCCAATGTGACCGCTGACGCGGCCGCGCTGTGCCTGCGGGCGGGCAATGCGGTGATCCTGCGCGGCGGCAGCGAGGCGAAGGAAAGCAATCGCGCCATCCATGCCGCCATGCTGGAGGGGATCGTCGCGACGGGCCTGCCGGCCGCCGTGGTGCAACTGGTTCCGACGACCGATCGCGCGGCGGTCGGTGCGCTGCTCAAGGCGGCGGAGTTTGTCGACCTGATCGTGCCGCGCGGTGGCAAGAGCCTGGTGGCGCGGGTGCAGGAGGAAGCGCGTGTGCCCGTGCTCGCCCATCTGGACGGCATCAACCACAGCTATGTCGATGGCGCGGCCGACCCGGCGATGGCGGAAAAGCTAGTGGTGAACGCCAAGATGCGCCGGACCGGCATTTGCGGGTCGACCGAGACGGTGCTGATCGACCGGGCTTATGCGGAAGGGCCGGCCCTGGTACGGGCGCTGATCGAGGCGGGCTGCGAAGTGCGGGGCGATGAGTCGGTGCAGGGCATGGATGCGCGGGTGAAGACCGCGCAGGAGGTGGATTGGGACACCGAATATCTGGACGCGATCGTATCAATCCGGATGGTCGACGGGCTGGACGAGGCGATCGCCCATATCGCGGCTCATGCCAGCCATCATACCGATGCGATCATCACCGAAGACGGCGCGCGGGCCGAGCGCTTCCTCAACGCCGTCGACAGCGCGATTGTCATGTGGAACGCATCGACCCAGTTCGCCGATGGCAGCGAGTTCGGGCTGGGCGCGGAGATCGGCATTTCGACCGGGCGATTGCATGCGCGTGGGCCGGTCGCGCTGGAAGGGCTGACGACATATAAATGGATTGTCCGGGGGACCGGGCAGGCGCGGCCCTGACCCATAAGCCGTTTGCGACAGCAAGTGCGACATATCGGAAGATTTCGCACTTCGTTAGTTAGCTAACGAAGTGTAGGATCAGGCCTTGGCGATTGCGTCTATCGCCTTGAGCCTCTCCAGCATCGGGCCGACCCAGTCGAGCGGCAGCATGACCGGGCCGTCCGACGGCGCATTGTCGGGATCGTCATGCGCTTCGGCAAAGATGGCGGCAACGCCGGCGGCGACCGCGCTGCGGGCCAGAAGCGGCGCATAGTCGCGCTGGCCGCCCGACGCCGATCCGAGGCCACCGGGCTGCTGCACCGAATGGGTGGCGTCGAAAATCACGGGATAGCCGGTCTGCGCCATCACAGGCAGCGCGCGCATATCGCTGACCAATGTGTTGTAGCCAAAGCTGGCGCCGCGTTCGGTGAGCAGGATGCGGTCATTGCCGGTCGAGGCGACCTTCTGCGCCACCGCCGCCATGTCCCAAGGGGCAAGAAATTGACCCTTCTTGACGTTGATGACTGCGCCGGTGCGACCGGCAGCCAACAGCAGATCGGTCTGGCGGCAGAGAAAGGCGGGAATCTGGAGGATATCGACCGCCTGCGCGGCTGCCTCCACCTGATCGGGGCCATGAATGTCGGTCAGCACCGGGCAGCCGAGCGCTGCCTTGACCTCCGCCAAGATGGCGAGGCCGGCGTCGATGCCGACGCCGCGCCTGCCCGATACCGATGTGCGGTTGGCCTTGTCGAAGCTGCTTTTGAAGATGAAGGGCACGCCCGCCTGCGCGGCAGTGCGCGCCAGCGCGTCGGCCATGAATAGCGCATGGTCGCGGCTTTCGATCTGGCAGGGGCCGGAGATGAGGACGAAGGGCAGGTCGTTGCCGATGGTGATCGGGCCGACCGCGACATGGCGAGGGGTGGTCATGGCGCGATCATTTGGGCGCTTTTGCAAAGCGGCGCAACAATTGCCCGCGCCACAGTCCCTTGCCGGGATGATAATTCCAGCAGAACCAGCCAAAGGCGAGGCAGGCCAGCAGCGAGGGCAGCGCCATCGGATCGCCATTGGCCCGCATATGGCGGTAGAATTCCATGTCGGCGCGCCAGCGGTCACGTTCGCTGCCGCCGCCATTGATGCCGTAGAGATTGTCATGGCGCCGGCAACCGACATTGCGGTTGTATTTCCGGTGGTCGATGAAATAGCAGTAATCGCGTTCGGGCGTGCTCATGCCCCGATTAGGGCGGCGGTGTTGGAAAAGTTCAAGCGTAAAGTCTTTTACCTCGGCGGTTTCGATCCGCGCGGCGTCCGCTTCTATCACCAGCTCTATCGCGAGCAGGCGGCGCGTTATGCCGCGCTGACCGGTGAGGATGTGACGGTGAGCGGGCGTCAGGCGGGCGAGGCTGGGGCGGCGGTGTCGGCGCGCTGGCGCATCGCAAATGCGACCGCCGGGGTTGAAACCGATTATGAATATCTGCGCTGGGAAGATGTGATCGGCAAGGTGTGGATCCGCAATCCCCTGGCGCTCGCGCTCAAATCGGCGCGCGCCTATGCGGGCCATGCCCGGCGCATGGATTTCGCGAGGATGCGGCGGCTGCGCCAGGGGCCGGTCATTACCATCCTGTATCCCCCAATCCTGGCGGTGCTGATCCCGCTGCTGCTGGCGCTCGTCCCCGCCCTGATCCTGTCGCTGGCCTTGCCCTGGTGGGCGGCGGCGATCATCGGCATGCTCGTGAGCGCGCTATTGTCCGGGCGCATTCTGGCCAAGCTGGTGGTGCCATGGTTGCTGCGGTTCATGACCTATCATGGCGCGCTGGCGGCGCAGGGGCCGGGCGCGGCGCTGGACGCGCGGATCGACGCCTTCGCGCAGCGGATCGCGGCGGCGCTGGATGGTGACTGGGACGAAGTGCAGCTGGTGACGCACAGCGCGGGCACGATTCTTGGCATGCGGCTGTTGCGACGGGTGATCGCGCTGCGGGGCGGGGCGCTGCCCGACCGGTTCGTGATGCTGGGGCTGGGGCAGGTGGTGCCCGTGATCGCGCTGCGGCGCGACGCGCGCTGGTATCATGAGGATTTGAAAGCGCTGGCGGATGCGCCCTTCCGTTATGTCGACATCAGTTCGCCGCCCGATGGCGCAGCCTATTTCGACGTCAACCCGTTCCGGCTGGTCGCCCCCGCTTATGCCGCGCGGGTCGACATGCTCTCGCCGCGCTTTCACCTTTTTTACGAGCCGCAAAATTACCATGGCGGCTGGTCGAACAAATATGAGGCGCATTTCGACTATCTGCGCGTTGGCGACCGGCTCTCGCCGCTGGACTTCATCAGCCTGACCGCGGGCCGCCGCTCCGTGGATGAGGCTGTCGCTGCCTTCAGGACGATCGCATGACCGAGATTTTCACCCCGCCCTATCCCCGCCCGCCCAGGAACAAGCGGGGGCTGGTAAAGCGATTCCTGCGCGGCTGGCACAGCTGGATCCACGTCCTGTTCGACAAAAGCTATACGATGAAGATGGGCGAGATCCGCCTGCCCGGTCGGACCATGTATATCGCCAACGAATTGCCGCTGGTGGACAAGATATTGCGCGGCGGTACCGCCTTCCCCAAGCATAGCGAACTGGTGCGCAACCTTGATCCGTTAATCGGCAATTCGGTGTTTTCGGCCAATGGCGCTGACTGGGAAAGCCAGCGGGCGATGGTCAACCCGGCCTTTGCCCATACCGCGCTGGGCCGGTCGATGCCCCTGATGGTCGCGGCGGCGGACGATCTGGTCGCGCGGATCGAGGCGGCGGCGCGGGCCGGCGGGCCGGTCGATATCGATCCCATGATGACCCATGTGGCGGCCGATATCATATTCCGCACATTGTTCAGCGAGACTCTGGACGCGGAGCGTTCCAACATCATCCACACGGCCTTTGGCCGGTTTCAGCGGCTGGCGCATTCCGCCTCCATGTTGCGGCTTTACGGCCTGCCCGCCGGCTGGTTCGAGAAACGGTCCAAGGGTCCGGCGCGGGCGATCCATGACGTGTTCCGCCCGATCGTCGAGGCGCGCTATGCGGGCTTTCATGGCGGGGGAGCGGCCGAGCCGCGCGACATCCTGCAATCGCTGATCGAGGCGAAGCATCCCGAGACGGGCGCGCCTTTCACCTGCGAGCAGGTGATGGAGCAGGTGTCGACCATCTTCCTGGCGGGGCACGAGACGTCGGCGAGCACCATGACCTGGGCGCTCTATATGCTAGCCGAATGCGCGCATATCCAGACGCGGGTGCGCGGGGAAGTGGCGCGGGTGGCGGGCGACGAGCCGCTGAACGGCGCAATGCTCAAGGACATGAGCCAGCTGCGCAATATCTTCAAGGAAACGCTACGGCTTTATCCGCCGGTATCCTTCCTGCCGCGCGAGGTGACATGCCCGATGGACATGCGCGACAAGCACATGGAGGCGGGCGCGATGCTGGTGGTGGCGCCATGGCTGACGCAGCGGAACAAGGATAATTGGGCCTGCCCGCACGGGTTCGATCCCGACCGGTTCGATGATCCCGCATATGCCGAGATGGCCAAGCAGGCCTGGTTCCCCTTTGGCCGGGGACCGCGCGTGTGCGTGGGCGCGGGCTTTGCCCAGCAGGAGGTGATGACGGTGATCGCCAGTGTGGTGCGGCGTTTCCAGATCAGCGTGCCGGCTGGATTCACGCCTGAGCCGATCAGCCGGCTGACGATCCGGCCGCGGACGGGCATGCCGTTGATGTTCGCGCCGGTCAGCTGAGCGCGGCTTCTTCCTCCGGCGCGACGTCGACCATGACGGACTGGCCTTGCCCCGCGCCGCCGACGAACAGCCCGTCCATCGGCGCGACATCGGCATAGTCGCGGCCCATGGCGACGAAGAGATGCCCGTCGCCTGTGATGCAGCCATTGGTGGGATCAAAGCCGATCCAGCCGCGCGTCGGCCCGCACCAGAGCATGACCCAGGCGTGCATGGCGTCGGCCCCGACGAGGCGCGGCATGCCGGGCGGCGGCAGCGTGCGCAGATAGCCGCTGACATAGGCGGCGGGCAGGCCGGCGAGGCGCAGGGCCACGACCATGATATGGGCGAAATCCTGGCACACGCCATGCCGCCCGGCAAAGGCGTCCGCGACCGGCGTGTCGGCATCGGTAACGCCGGGCCGATAGGCAAAAACGTCCTGAATATGCAGGGCAAGGTCCAGCGCGGCGGCGATAACAGGTGCATCGGGCGCGAGCCGGGCGCGCGACCAGTCGCCGATCGCCGCCAGCATCGGCGTGCGCGCGCCGGCGTAGAGATAATGGGCGGGCGCGGTCGGCCCCATATCGCGATCCAGCAGCGCGGCCTGCGCCACCGCGCCGATCGTGGGATCATCATCCTGCGGCGTGATGATGCCGCCCTGCACGCCGCAGCGGAATCGGCTTTCGATGCTGAGCTGGCGGATCGGGCTTTCGATCACCAGCCGGGCGACCTGGACGGGCCAGCCGCCCGGCCGCGATTCGATGATGGTCGGCGCGGGGTCGACGTCGAGTTGATAGTCCGATGTCCACTGGCCGGGCCAGGACACGGGTTGCAGGCGCAGGTTGAAGCGCGCGAGGCGCACCGGCGCAGCATAGCGCAGCAGCGTGCGATGGCGAACCTGATAGATCATGCCAGTATCTCGGCGCTTTCCGTCTTGCGGACTTGCAGGAAATAGCGTTGCCCGATCGCGTCGGAGAGGGCGATCAGCCGGCGTTCCGCGTCCGCGACATGATCCATGGTCAGCCTGTCGCCGGTCAGGGGTTGAAGCTGCCCCACCAAGGCATCGGCGATGCGGCGCGGCTCTTCGGGCATGCCGTCGCCGCGCAGCGTGGGCAGGGCGGCGACATGTTCGGCAAGGCGCAGCGCCTGCCAGGCGAGTGCGCGGGGATTATAGGGCTCCAGCGCGATGAGGTCGCGCACCGGCGCGAGCGCGGGGCCGGCCAGATAGCGGGTGCGATAGCTGATCTGGCTGTCCATCAGATCGAGCAGGACAGTGAGGTCGTCGTCCGACGCCTGATCGCCGCCGAACTGTTTGATGAGCCGGCACCCGTTGATCGCGCGTTCCAGCCGCCGGCCCATGTCGTGAAAGCGCCAGCCATCGCCGCGCGCCATATTTTCCGCCGCGAGGCCGGAAAGCGCCGAAATCCGCTCTATCATGCGGGACGAGGCGTCGAGCAATGTTTCCGTCACCGCGCCGTCGAAGGTGGGCAGGGGCAGGCGCACGAGACGCCAGACGTCACTCGCCAGGCGATCGCGCAGCCCTTCGCCGATATTGGCCACGGTCGCCATCAGCGCGCGGACGCTGCCGGGCTGGCGTGCATCGCCCAGCGCAGTGGCGCAGAGCGCGCCGACGGCGGCGCCCGGCGCGCCCGAACCGGCGGGCACCGCGCCCCAGGCGGCGAGCAGACCGACGAGCCGCCCCATGGTCGGGCTGGCGAGCGAGGGGCCAAGATCGGCCTCGATCGAGCCGCCGGCGACCGCGCGGATCAGGCGCAGCGTTGCTTCGGTCCGTTCGATATAGCGGCCGAGCCAGAAAAGATTGTCCGCCGCCTTGGCCGGCAACATGCCGCCCATCCGGCGAATGGCGGGCGTGCCGCCCCCCAGCAGGCTATCGGCGGACGCCGGCTGACGATCGATCACGCACATGTCGGCGGAGATGTCGCCCCGGCCCATCAGCGCCGCGCGAATATCGCCATGGGCGGCAAGCCGGGCAAAGGCGCCGGGCATGACGCGCCAGTGCCCCGCGCCGTCGCGCGCGACGAAAATGCGCAGGGTGAAGGGCAAAGGCGTCAATCGCCCGTCGATGATCGCGGGCGTGGTGGACAGCTTCACCATTTCCTGCCCGACATAATCCATCGGTCGGCGGTCCATCGCGTCCAGCAGGCGCGCGCGCTGGTCAGCGTCCAGCGTCGCGGCGGGCAGGAAGGGCGCGTCGGGCAGGCCATCGGCCGGCTGGTCGAAGGCGGACCCGATCACCATCTGGTCGAGCCGGGCGCGCACATGATCGCGCTCGCGCGGCTGGCCGCACCACCAGGTGGCGATATTGGGGAGGAGCAGGTCCTGGCCCAGCACGGCCCTCGCCAGTTGCGGCAGGAAGGCGGCGAGCGCGCGCGATTCGATGACGCCAGCGCCCGGCCAGTTGCTGACCATCAACCCGCCGCGCGCGCAGGCGTCGAAGAGGTCGGCGACGCCGATCCGCGACTGACCGTCAAAGGCGAGCGGATCAAGGAAGCGGCTGTCCATCCAGCGCCACAGGCCATCGACGCGCTTCAGCCCCTGGATGGTGCGCACGAACAGGCGACCGTCAGAGACGATGAGGTCGTCGCCCTCCACCAGCATGAGGCCGAGATAGCGCGCGAGATGCGCCTGTTCGGCATAGCTCTGGTTGAAACGGCCGGGCGTGAGCAGGCCGATGCGCGGGTCCGACCGGGCGCAGTCGGCGGCGAGGCCTCGACGCAGGTCGGAAAAGAAGGGGGCGAGGCGGCGTGTGTGCATCGCACCGAGCAGGTCGCCGGTCGCGCGGGAGAAAGCGAGGCGGTTTTCCAGCGCATAGCCGACGCCCACCGGCGTGCGCACGCGATCGGCCAGCACGCGCCATTCGCCGCCCGGTCCGCGGCCGATATCGGCGGCATAGAAATGAAGGACATGGCCGTTGGGTGGCGCGGTGCCCGTCATCACCCGCCAATAATGGGTGCTGCCGGTGATGACGCTGGCCGGCAGATGCCCGTCGCGCACCAGCGACTGGGTGGCATAAATGTCGCCGACGATCCGTTCGAGCAATTCCGCGCGCTGGATAAGGCCGGATTCGATATGGCTCCATTGCGCGGCGTCGATCAGCAGCGGCAGCGGGCCGAGCGGCCAGGCGCGTTCCTGTTCGTCGCCGGTGAGGCGAAAGGCAAGGCCAAGGTCGGCCGCCTGGCGTGCGACATGATCGGCAAGCGTCGCGGGATCGCCCTTTGCCTGCGCGGACAGCCGATCCAGCATGGCCCGCCAGTGCCCGGCCGTGTCCGGGTCGGCATCGGCGAACAGGTCGCCGCGCGGCGCGGCGGCGAGATAGGCGTCGGCCCAGCTTTCTGTTCCCTGCAACGGTGCGAGGGCGTCCGCCTGGTTCATGCGCCGGGCTGGCGGGGCAGGCGCAGGTCCAGCGTCATGGGAAATTCGCCGGGTAGTTCCGCGGCGGGCATGTCGACCGGGCCGGGCGTATGGCCATGATCCTGAAACCGCGCCTTGCGCCGGGATTCGGCCTCATAGCCGTTGATCGGCAGCGTGTCGTAATTGCGCCCGCCCGGATGCGCGACATGATAGACGCAGCCGCCCAGCGACCGGCCGCTCCAGCTGTCGAATATGTCGAAGGTCAGCGGCGCATTGGCGGGAAGCTGCGGGTGGAGGCAATTGGCGGGCGTCCACGCCTTGTAGCGCACGCCGCCTATGGCTTCGCCCGGGACGCTGGTCGGGCTCATCGGCACATGGCGGCCGTTGCAGGCGACGATGTGGCGGCCGGCGACGAGGCCGGTGGCGCGCACCTGGAGCCGCTCGGTCGATGAATCGACGTAGCGCACCGTGCCGCCGATCGCGCCGGTTTCGCCCAGCACGTTCCAGGGTTCGAGCGCATGGGTGATTTCCAGGCCCACGCCGCCCGCATCCACCTGACCATGGACGGGGAAGCGGAACTGGCGCTGCGCTTCGAACCAATTGGGATCGAAACCATAGCCCGCGCCGCGCAGGTCGGCGAGCACGTCGAGAAAATCGGACCAGACGCAATGCGGCAGCATGAAGCGGTCATGCAGCGCCGTGCCCCAGCGCACGAAGCCGCCCTGTTGCGGCTGGCGCCAGAACCAGGCGGTGAGCGCGCGCAGCAATAATTGCTGCACGAGGCTCATCCGCGCTTCGGGCGGCATTTCGAACCCGCGAAATTCGAGGAGCCCGAGGCGCCCGGTCGGGCCGTCGGGCGAGAACATCTTGTCGATGCAGATTTCGGTGCGGTGCGTGTTGCCGGTCACGTCAACCAGCAGGTTGCGGAACAGGCGGTCGACCAGCCAGGGCGGCGGCAGCTTGTCCTCGCCCTCGCGCGTCGGATCGGGCACCTGCGCGAGCGCGATTTCCAGTTCGTAGAGCCCGTCATGCCGGGCTTCGTCGATGCGCGGCGCCTGGCTGGTCGGGCCAATGAACAGGCCCGAAAAGAGATAGGAAAGCGAGGGGTGCCGCTGCCAGTAGAGGACGAAGCTTTTGAGGAGGTCCGGGCGGCGGATGAAGGGCGAGTCGGTAAGGGTCGGGCCGCCCAGCACGATATGATTGCCCCCGCCCGTGCCGATCGAGCGACCATCGACCATGAATTTGTCGGCCGTCAGCCGGCATTCGCGCGCGGCGGCATAGAGTTTCTCGGTAATGTCGACCGTGTCCCGCCAGCTGGCGGCGGGGTGGACATTGACTTCGATCACGCCGGGGTCGGGCGTGGCTTTGAGCACGCTGAGGCGCGGGTCGGGCGGCGGCGCATAGCCTTCGATCCGGACGGGGATGCGGGTGGCTTCGGCGACCCGCTCCACCTGCGCGATCAGTTCCAGATAATCCTCCAGTTCGCGGACCGGGGGCAGGAAGACGGACAGATGCGCGCCATGCGGTTCGACCGTGATGGCGGTGCGCACCGCGCCTTCGATGATCACTTGTTCGACGCGGTCCTGCGCGGCCGCGCCGCCTTCGGCATCGGCGACGCGCTGGACGCGCTGCGCTTCCTCGCGACTGGCCTGTTCGCTAACCTGCGCGCGGACATCCGGCAGTGGCCCGCGCGGCTCGCTGGTGTCACGCGGATGGATATAGGGATAGTCGGATTCGGGCACGTGGGGCAGCGACCCCAGCGGCAGGCGATAGCCAAGCGCCGAATCGCCGGGGACCGCGAACAGCTTGCCCCGGCGCAGCTGCCAGATTTCGCTCTGCCAGCGCGGCGTTGCCGCCTGGCTTTGCCAGCGCTGGACCGGCAGGACATAGCCGACCGGTTTGTCGAGGCCGCGCTCGAAGGTCTTGACCATGCGGGCACGCGCTTCGGGATCGGCGATCGCCGGGTCCTGCGGGTCGGTGTTGATGGGGAGATCGCCCTCCTTCACCATCCAGACCGCCGGGTCTTCATAGACCGGGTGAGTATATTCCTGCGTGAAGCCCATATTGCCGGCCAGCGCGACAAGGAAGTCCTGCGCGTCCTGCGCCGTGGTCTGGCGAGCGCCTTCGGGCAACGTGTCGGTCGCGATCAGGCTTTCGTCGCGCCAGAGCGGGACGCCATCCTGCCGCCAATAGACGGCATAGGCCCAGCGCGGCAGGCTTTCGCCCGGATACCATTTGCCCTGCCCATGATGCAGCAGGCCGCCGGGCGCGAAGTCGCTGCGCAGCTTGCGGATCAGCCGGTCGGCATAGGCGGCCTTGGTCGGGCCAACCGCGTCGCCATTCCACTCGCCCGCGTCTCCGCCATCCTGCGCGACGAAGGTCGGCTCCCCGCCGATAGTGAGGCGCACGTCCTGGCGCTGGAGGTCCGCGTCGACCTGCTCGCCCAGGGCCATGACCGCGTCCCAGCGGGCATCGGTGAAGGGCTTGGTAATGCGCACCGCTTCGGCGATGCGGCTGACGGACATTTCGAAGCGGAAATCGACTTCGGCCGGTTCGGCCATGCCGCTGATCGGCGCGGCGGAGCGATAATGGGGCGTGGCGCACAGCGGGATATGCCCTTCGCCCGCGAACATGCCGCTGGTGGCGTCGAGCGCGACCCAGCCAGCGCCCGGCACATAGGCTTCGGCCCAGGCATGGAGGTCGACGACGTCCTGGCTGACGCCCTTTGGCCCTTCGATCGGTTCCACGTCCGCAACCAGCTGGATCGAATAGCCCGACACGAAGCGGGCGGCGAACCCCAGCCGGCGCAGCAGTTGCACCAGCAGCCAGGCGGAGTCGCGGCAGGAGCCGGTGCCGATGTCCAGCGTCTCCTCCGGCGTCTGCACGCCGGTTTCCATGCGGATGACATAGCCGACCCGTTGTTGCAGGCGGCGGTTGACCTCCACCAGAAAATCGACGGTGCGGCCTTCATGCCCCTGATGTTCGGCGACCAGCGCGTCGAACAACGGCCCCTGATCCTCCACGTCGAAATAGGCGGCAAGGTCGGTCTTCAGCTGGTCGTCATAGGCGAAGGGGTAGTTTTCCGCATAAGGCTCGACGAAGAAATCGAACGGATTGATGATGTCGAGATCGGCGAGCAGGTCGACTTGAATCGAGAAATGATCGACCGGATCGGGAAAGACGATGCGCGCCAGCCAGTTGCCATGCGGGTCCTGCTGCCAATTGAGAAAATGGTTCGCCGGTTCGATCTTCAGCGCGTAATTGGGAACTTTGGTGCGGCTGTGCGGCGCGGGGCGCAGGCGGATCACCTGCGGGCCGAGCCGGATCGGGCGGCTGTAGGAATAGGCGGTGAGGTGGTGCAGCGCGGCCTTGAGCATGGCGCGATCAAACGCCACGCTCTGTTGCAATGCAATGCGAAACTGTCCGCCGGCGCAAGAAACTTCGCCGGGGCAACGGCGTGGTGGTTCAGATGGTCGTCAGCCCGTCGATCGCGGCCCAGCCCATAGCGCCAAGCCCGGCCAGACTGCGCCGGTGCCGGGCGGTCACGCCACCCAGGGCAATGACCGGCAGGGGCGTGGCATGGGCCAGCGCCGCGAAGCGCGCGCGCCTCAGCACGCGCGCGCCGGGATGCGAACGAGTGGGGAAAAGGGGTGAGAGGAAAAGAAGGTCGGCCCCCGCGCGCTGTGCCATCCTGATTTCCCGCCGGTCATGCGCGGGCGCGCTGCGGAGCAGGGGACGAGCCGCGCGGCGCGGATCGCGGCCATGCCAGCCATCGGCGCGCCATGACGCCGCCAAGCGCGCCGGGCCTGCCAGCAACAGGATGAGCCGCCGTCGCCGGGCGATGGCGCGCAGGGCATCGAACAGTGCGCGGCGCTGCCCGGGCGGCGTGCGGTAATGGCGCAGGATGATGCCCGCCCGGCCACGCGGCAACGCTCGGGCGGCGGCCAGCAACCGGTCATCGGCCACGCGCTCGTCGGTCATCAGCCAGAGGCCGGGCAGCGATTTGCGGTGGCGGCGATGCATGGCCATCCCTATAGCAGCGCGCATGACGACCGCCAGCATCCCCGCCGATCCGGCCGCCCAGCGGCTGGCCGCCGTGCGCGACGCCATGAGCCGCGCCGCCCGCCTGACCGACCGAAGCGCCGACGACATCCGCCTGATCGCGGTGTCGAAAACGCATGACGCCGACGCGATCCGTCCGCTGATCGCAGCCGGGCAGCGCGTCTTCGGGGAAAATCGCGTGCAGGAAAGCCAGCAGAAATGGCCTGCGCTGCGCGAGGAGCAGGGCGATATCGAACTGCATCTGGTGGGGCAGCTGCAATCGAACAAGGCGGCCGAGGCGGTCGCGCTGTTCGATGTGATCCACGGGCTGGACCGGCCATCGCTGCTAACCGCGCTGGCCAGGGCGATGGACGGGGCGGGCAGGCGCGTGCCCTGTTTCATTCAGGTCAATATCGGCGCGGAGGAGCAGAAGGGCGGATGCCCGATCGCGGATACGCCCGCGCTGGTTGCGGCGGCGCGCGATGCCGACATTCCGATATTGGGCCTGATGTGCGTTCCGCCCGCCGACGTGGAGCCGGCGCCTTTCTTCGCGCTGCTGGCCAAGATGGCGCGGGAGGAGGGGCTGGAGCGCCTGTCCATGGGCATGTCGGGTGATTATGAAACCGCGATCATGCTGGGCGCGACCGACATTCGCGTGGGCACCGCGCTGTTCGGCGAACGGCCCGCCCCCGCCCGCCCGGTGCCAGGCAGCGGGCGGGGGATGATCCGCAATTCGGGGGGATAAGCCCGTCTTTCGATCCTCCCCATGATGGGGAGTGGTGGAGGGGTGTCACCTCTTGAAGAGCGCGACACCCCTCCGTCCAGGCTTCGCCCTGCTACCTCCCCCGCCAGGGGAGGATGGCGACTTCAGAAACTGCCGCGCAGGGTGATGCCATAGGTGCGCGGTTCGGCGAGATAGGCCGAAATCAGCTGGTTCGCCATGGGTGCGCCAGCGGCGAACTGGCCCGTGGTCGATGTCGCTGGGCTGCTGGACTGGAGCGGGCTGGAGAAGGCGACCTGGGTGAAATCCTGGTTGAAGATATTCTGGCCCCAGAATTCGATCGCCCAACGCTGATCCTTGCCGCGTATGCCGATGCGCGCATTGACGATGGCATAGCCATCCTGCCGCTTTTCGGGGAAGAGGTCGGAGCCTGTATTATAGTCGCTGGTCAGGCGGCCATCGACGTAAAACAGCGCGGAAAGGCCGCTGGACCCAAGTTGCGGCGTCCAGGCGGCGCTGGCGGTGGTGACGAGTTGCGGCGCGTTGGAGTTGATCGATCCGGGCAGCAGGAACAGCGCGGGATCGAGCGGCACGCTGCCATCGCCGCTGCCGACCAGCCGGTTGGCGAATTTGGCGCGGGCATAGGTGAGGCCGCCGGAGACACGGACATTGCGCGCCGGGCTTGCTGACAATTCCAGTTCCACGCCCTGGCTGATGAGGCCCGGTCCCACATCGCCGCTGTCGCAGGTACGCGCGGCAGTCAGTGCGCTGTCGCAGCCATTGATATTCTGGACGACGAAGCTGGTGCCGTTGAAGGTGTTGAGCTGGAAATTCTTGAACTCCTGCCGGAAGGCGGCGATGTTCGCGCTCCATTTGGGCTGCGCATATTTGAGGCCGATTTCAAAGGCATCGACCTTTTCAGCGGCGAAGCGCAGGCTGGTGACGTCGGCATTGGTGCGCGGCGCGAAGACGGCCGGAATGGCGTTGAGGCCGGTCGATCCCAGCTGAAAGTGATCAAGGTTGAAGCCACCGGCCTTATAGCCCTTCGAATAGCTGCCATAGAGCAGCAGGTCGTCGATCGGCTTCCATGACAATACCGCCGTGCCGGTAAATTCGCCGTCGCTGATGTGGTCGTTGAGGTCGAGCGCGTTGAGGCTGGTCGATCCATTGCCGAGGCAGCCTAGCGTCAGGATACCGCCGGCGAGCGCCGCGGCGGTGCCCAGTTGCGGATTGGTCGCGATGCCCGGCAGCGCCGACGACTGCAGCGCCGCGCAGGTGGCGTTGTTGTTGTTGAAATCGGCCGAAAAACGCTTGCTTTCATGGGTATAGCGCAGGCCCAGCGTCAGATCGAGCTGGTTGGTGACATGGATGATATTATGGGTGAAGAGCGCCCAATTCTCGCTTTTCTGCCGGTAGATCGACGCGGTATCGCCGGTGCCGCCGGGAATGGCGGCGAGCGCGCGCAACCCATTGCCAAGGCCGGTCGAGATCGCGCCCGCCTGCGCCGCGGCAAGGGCCGGGGGCAGGCCGGCATTGACGAAGGCGGCGGTGAGGCCCGAATTGAGATTGGCCTGCGTGCCCGCGATCAGCGGCTGGGTGGCAAGGCCACTGCCGCAGGCGGCGAGCTGCTGCGCCGTGAAATTGCTGGTCGCGCCGGCCCCGGCCATCAGGCGGCAGGCGGCGAAGCGGCCATAGTCGGCGCCGAACCGGATATTGTCCTGTAAGGTCAGCCGTTCATTGGCGTAATAGCCGCCCACCAGCCAGTCGAGCACGTCGCTGAACGCCGATCCTTGCAGCCGCAATTCCTGGGTGAAGGTCTTGAACTGGCGATAGGTGTTGGGATCGCGATAGAGAAGGTCGGCGCGATTATAGTCGTAATCGCCATAGTCGCGGGACTTGTAGTCGCGATAGGCGGTGATGCTGGTGAGCTTGGCGCCGCCGAAATCATAATTGATCTCGCCCGAAACGCCCCAGTCCTTCAACTTGCTGACATAGTCGCGGCCCGGCGTGATCGACAGTTCGCGATCATAGGGGTCGGCGGGAATGACGCTGCCCTGCCCCGCCAGGATCGCGGCGATGCGGTTGAAGGGCGCGTCGGTATAGCCGCCCCCGGCGGCGGGCAGGCGTTCGCGCGATTCGATATAGGCCGCGCCGCAGCAGCTTTCGTCGCGATTGGTATAGTCGCCGATCAGGCGGATGGAGAGGGCGTCATTGGGTTCGATCAGCGCCTGCCCGCGCAGGAAATAGCGGTCGCGATCATTGGTGTCGCCCACGGTCGCGCCGGTGCCGTCGACCAGCTTGTAGAAGCCGTCGCGCTTGCTCCAGACGCCATCGAGCGCCAGCGCGATGCTGTCGCTGATCGGCCCGGTGACGCGGCCAGACAGGCGCCAATAATCATAATTGCCGTAGGTGACTTCTCCCTTGGCATGAAATTCACGCTCGGGCGCCTTGCTGATGATGTTGATGAGGCCGGCGGATGCATTGCGCCCGAACAGCGTGCCCTGCGGCCCGCGCAGCACTTCGACCCGCTCGATTTCGCCCAGTTCGTTGAGGCCCGCGCCCGTGCGCGAACGATAGACGCCGTCGATGAAGACCGCGACCGAGCTTTCAAGGCCCGGATTGTCGCCGACTGTGCCGATGCCGCGGATACGGGCCGAGGCATTGGCTTCGGAGCCGGTGGAGGAAACGAGCAGCGATGGCGCGAGCTGATTGAGGGTGCGGATGTCACTGGCGCCGCTATTCTCCATCGCCTGCGCGCTGACGGCCGACACCGCGATCGGCACGTCGGACAGCGGGCTGGCGCGGCGGGTGGCGGTCACGATGATGTCGGCGCCCGGATCATCGGCCGCGGCCTGCGGCATAGCGGCGTCCTGCGCCAGCGCGGCGGGGGCAAGCATGCCGAGCGCCAGCGCGCCGGTGGTGGTCAGCCAGAGACTCTTGTCTGTCAGCATCATATCATCCTCTCCTGACCCGCGCGGCTTTTTGGCGCTTCGGGTTCAGGTGCGATTATGCTGCCACAGCAGGGGCTTGGCAAGAGTCGCCCGCTTTTCCGGGGCTTTTACGCAGGTGCGAGATGCATCCATGTCGGCGCTGTTGCACAGTGGCAACATTTGCGCTTTGCTTTCCGTAACGTCGCTTTACGAAAGCGGAAAGCGCAGCAGCCGGTCCGCGACGGGCACCAGCGCGGCCGCACCCGGCCCAACGGCCCGACGAATCTCGCCATGGCCGGCATCCAGCCCGCCGGTCAGCGCGCCGAGCGCGGGCAGGATCAGCTTGGTCGCCGATCCGACGAAGCAGCGGCGTGACACATGACGGCCGCGTAGCGACAGGCGCAGCTTGGGGTGAAAATGGCCGGAAATTTCAGGGGCGGGGTCATCGGGCTGCGCCTCATGCCGCAGCCAGATGCCGCCGACCTGCGCCTGGGCGACGCGCCGGCCGCCGGGCATAGCGGCCACGCCAATGTCATGATTGCCGGTGATCCAGGTCCAGTCCAGCCGACCGGTCAGGGCCGCCAGCCGATCGCGCGCCTGCGGGTCGAGCCGGGCGGCGCCGTCGCTGTCGTGGAAACTGTCGCCCAGCGAATAGACCGCCTGCGCGCCCGTGCGCGCCACGAGCGCGTCGATCATGTCGAGCGTCGCCTGGCTGTCATGCGGCGGCAGGAACTGGCCGAAGCGCGCATACCAGCTCGCCTTTTCAAAATGCAGGTCGGCGACCAGCAGCGCGCGGCGCGCGGGCCAATAGAGCGCGGCTTCGGGCAGGGCCAGAAACGCCTCTCCTGCGAACGAAAGGGGAACCATCCAGCGCCTATGCGCCTGTCCGTCGCGGCTTTCAAGTGGCCGCGCACAGGCCTATAGGCGCTGCCATGCCCGCAACATCGTCCGCCACCCAATCCGCCTATGCCATTGCCGCCCTGTATCGCTTCGCCCGGTTCGATGATCCCGATGCGATCGCCGCGCGGTTGCGGGCGCTGTGCAGCGACCTTTGCACCTGCGGCACGCTGATCGTCGCGGGCGAGGGGATCAACGGCACGGTGGCGGGCAGCGATGACGCCATCGCCGCGCTGGTCGGGCATATCCGCACGCTGCCGGGCTGCATGGACCTGGACGTCAAATATGCGCGCGCCGATGCGCCACCTTTTGCGCGCATGAAGATCAAGGTGAAGGCGGAGATCGTGACGCTGGGCGCGGGCGATCTGGACCCGGCGACCCAGGCGGGCGATTATCTGGACCCGGCGCAATGGAACGCGCTGATCGCCGATCCCGACACGATCGTCATCGACACGCGCAACGCCTATGAGGTCGCCTGCGGCACATTTGAGAATGCGATCGACCCGGCGACGCGGTCCTTTCGCGAATTTCCCGCCTGGTTCGACGGGCTGGCCGAACAGCTGCGCGCCAAGGGACGGGAGCCCAAAATCGCGATGTTCTGCACCGGCGGAATACGGTGCGAGAAATCGACCGCGCTGGTGAAGGCGCGGGGCTTCGACGCGGTCTATCATCTGAAGGGCGGCATCCTGCGCTATCTGGAGGAGATGCCGGAGGCGCAGAGCCGCTGGCAGGGCGAATGCTATGTCTTTGACGAGCGGGTGACGGTGGGCCATGGACTGAAGCCGGGCAATCATGTCGCCTGCCCCGCCTGTGGCCTGCCCTATCCGCGCGAGGGGGAGCATGTCTGCGCCGGGGACGAAACGGGGGCCTGGCCGCATCGGGGCTAGGCGGTTATGCGCGCTCAGAGCGGTTCTTCGACCAGTTCGGCGATTTCGAAGGCGTAGCTGGTCCAGCCGCGCCTCTTCGCGCCATCGGCGGCCGGCGCTTTTAGCTTCTTCGCTTCGGCCAGCGAACGGGTGTGGCCCCAGAACACCTCCGTCCGGCCATTTTCCAGCTGCGCGACGATCCGCCAATAATGGGTGAGCGGGTCGGCGGTGGGGCCGATGCGTTTCACATAGCCATCCGCCATGGTCGCGACGAGATAGCGTTTGCGGCGGGCCATGGATCAGGCGCGGTAGCGGTGGAGGCCGGCGCCATGGGCGCGAAGCCAGGCGCGCGCAGGGCGGGGATCGGCGCCCAGGATGCGGCGATGGGCGGCGTGAAAGGCGGGGCTGTGGTCCATGTGCAGCAGATGCGCCAGTTCATGCGCCACCGTGGCGCGGCGCACGTCCGGCGGAGCAAGGATCAGCCGCCAGCTATAGCGGATCGCCCCGGACGAAGCGCAACTGCCCCAGCGGCTGCGCGGATCGCCAACGCCCACCGAAGCGACGATCAGGCCATGGTCGCGCGCCAGGGCATGGCTTTCGCTATCCAGCACCGCCCGCGCCCGTGCGACAAGCCAGCGTTGGACGCGCGGGCCGACCGATTCGGCCGGACCGCCCAGCAGGAGCCGGTCGTCCTCCAGTCGGATCGTGCGGGTCGCGCCTGCGACCCAGCAGATGGTGACATCGCGCCCTTCGAGCGGAAAAGTCGCGCCATCGGCGAGCGGGGTTATGGCGGGTTGCCTGGCCAGCTGGTCGCGCACCCAGGCTTCATGATCCTGCGCCCATGCCAGCGCCTTTTTGAGGTTCGCGCGCGCGGGCAGCGAGAGGCGAAGGCCGCCATACGTGCTGTCGATCGTCAGCCGATAGGCGCGGGTGCGGGCCGATCGGCGGACGCGCACCAGCACGGCCAAGCCATCGACCAGGATTGCGGCGTCGCCTTCAAAGCTCGCGGTCGACAAGATGATGTTCCCAATCGCCAGCCTCCGCCTCCACCACGGTCCAGCCGCGCACCGATTCGCCGGCGCGATGCACCGCTTCCCGGTCGCCGCTGACCAGATAATGCCAGTCGGGCAGGGGCAAGCCGTCCCCGCGCAGCCGATAGGCGCAGGTGCGCGGCAGCCAGCTGAGGTTGCGCACCTTGGCCGGGGTCAGCCGAACGCAGTCGGGCACGAAGCGGCGGCGATCCTTGTAATTGCTGCATTGGCCGCTCTGGCGGTCGAGCAGGCGACAGGCGACATTGGTGGGGTAGATGCGGCCCGTATCCTCATCCTCCGCCTTGTGCAGGCAGCATTTGCCGCAGCCGTCGCACAGCGCTTCCCACTGCGCGCGATCCAGCTGGTCCAGCGGCTTTTCCCAGAAGGGGGTCATTTGATCCATTGTTGCAGGAAGGCGCGGACCTTGTCCGGCGCGCCTTCATCCACGTCTGGGGTGCCCGGATCATCCACCGGGACCAGGGCGATCGGCTGGCCATCGGGTCCGAACAGATAGGGGGTGCGGCTGTGGCTCACCAGATAGTCGCTGGCGCCCGCGCTGTCTTCCTTGCCATAGATGACCGCGAAATCCTTGGCCACCTTGGCGATCTGGTCCGGCGTGCCGGTAAGGCCGATGAGGCGCGGGTGAAAGGCGGCGACATAGGTTTTGAGCACGGCAGGCGTGTCGCGGGCGGGATCGACGCTGATGAGCATCGGTTGCACCTTGGCGGCCAATTGCGGACTGGCTTTTTCGAACTGGGCAAAGCCCTGCATGATGCGTTGCAGGTCGACCGGGCAGATGTCCGGGCAATAGGTATAGCCGAAATAGACGAGCCGATACTGGCCCTTGAAATCATCCCAGCGGACCGGCTTTGCGTCCTGGTTGGTGAGGGTGAAGGGGCCGCCGATGCGTGCGCCCGCAAGGTCGCCCTGCGCCGCGCCGTTGTTTGATGCGGCGTTGCCGCCCCCCGTATCGCAGGCGGAAAGCAGGGCGAGCATCGGCAGGGTGCAGGTCAATATGGCTTTGTTCATGGCATCGCCAGCCATGCCCTGCTAGAAGCCGATTTGCAAACAGACAGGGCGCAGCATGACCAAGACCTTCCGTTCCGCTTTCCTGATTCCGGTCGCCATGGCGATGGTCGCGCCCGGCGTCGCGCAGGCGCAGTTTTCGGACAATTATAATTTCCTGAAAGCCGTGAAGGATCGCGACGGGCAGAAGGTAACGGACTTCATCCAGAAGCCGGGTTCGACGGTCATCAACAGCCGCGATGTCACCAGCGGCGAAAATGCGCTGCACATCGTGGTCGCTCGGCGCGACAATAGCTGGCTGACATTCCTGCTGGCCAAGGGCGCCAATCCCAACCTGACGGACAATGACGGCAACACGCCGCTGATGGACGCGGTGCAGGCGCGATTCGAGGAAGGGGTGCGCACGCTGCTGGCCTATAAGGCGCAGGTCGACAAGGCCAATGACAATGGCGAAACGCCGCTCATTCGCGCCGTGCAGTTGCGCGACGTAGGGCTGGTGCGGCTGCTGGTGGCGCAGGGGGCCAATGTCGACAAGCGCGACAGCCTGGCGGGCATGTCGGCGCGCGACTATGCGGCACGGGACAATCGCACGCCGGGGCTGGCCGACGCGCTGGACGCGGCCAAGGACAGCAATGCGGCAAAGCCGTCTGGGCCGGTGCAGGGTCCGGTCTTCTGATCGGCGGGGTGTGAGCGGGGGCGTAAAGTCCCGCTCTCTTTCCCCGCCGCGCAAATGGCGATATGGGCGGCCGATGACGACTTCGCCCGCGCCCATCAGCCGATCGCTCTTCTTCTTTTCCATCTTCTATGGCGGCATGGTCTGCATCGCGGGCGTGCTGGGGAACAAGCAGGTGGCGCTCGGCCCGCTGTCGGGCATCGGGCCGATGGTCGGGCTGGGGCCGCTGGCGGTGGAGGCGGGGATTTTCGCCTTCCTGCTGCTGGTCACGATATCCAGCGCGGTGGCGGAACTGCATGGCCGCGCGGTGGCGAACCGGCTGGTGCAGATCGGTTTCCTGCCGCTGATCGCGTCGATCCTGCTGTCTATCCTGGTGCTGGCGGCCCCGGCGGCGGGGGACATGGACCCGGCGCGGGCCGACGCCTTCGCGCTGATGATGGGCGGCACGCCGCGCATCTGGCTGGGCGGGATCATCGCCTATGGCATTTCCCAGACGCTGAACGTGACGCTGTTTGCGGCGCTCAAGGGGCGGGAGGGCAGCCGGCTGCTGTGGCTGCGCGCCGCGACGGCGAGCATCCTGTCGCAGATCGTCGACACGTTGCTGTTCGTCACCATCGCCTTTTACGGCGTCTTCCCGATCGGCGAATTGCTGCTGGGGCAGATGCTGGCGAAGGTGCTGCTTTCGGCGATCCTGGTGCCGCCGGTCATCTATTTGCTGGTCGGGCTGGGACGGCGGCTGGACCGGCAGGGGTGACAATGACAGCGAGCGCGACATATCCAAGAATGGGGGCTTTTACTTAGTTAGCTAGCTAAGTTATTGGCAATTGCTTGCGGGTGCGCGCATATACGCCTATGCGCGCGCGCATGAACAGCAAGCACGCCCCCGATCCCGCGCTCCTGGCCAAGGCCGAAACCCTGGTCGAGGCGCTGCCCTATATGCAGCGTTATGCGGGCAAGACCTTCGTCGTGAAATATGGCGGGCATGCGATGGGCGATCCGGAAGCCGCGCGCGATTTCGCCGAGGATGTCGTCCTCATGAAGGCAGTGGGCATCAACGTCGTCGTCGTTCACGGTGGCGGGCCGCAGATCGGCGCGATGCTGAAGAAACTGGGCGTCGAATCGCAGTTCATCGGCGGCCTGCGCGTCACCGACAAGGAAACCGCGCAGATCGCCGAAATGGTGCTGGCAGGCTCCATCAACAAGGAAATCGTCGGCTGGATCGCGGGCGCCGGCGGCAAGGCTGTCGGCATTTCGGGCAAGGACGGTGGCCTGGTCGTCTGCGAAAAGGTGCTGGGCAAGCGCGAGGCGGACCCCAATTCGGGCATCGAGCGCAATGTCGACCTGGGCTTTGTCGGCGATCCGGTCGCGGTGGACCGTTCAATCCTGGACACGCTGGCCAATAACGGCATCATCCCGGTGGTGGCGCCGGTGGGAATCGGCGCGGACGGCCATACCTATAATGTCAACGCCGACACGATGGCGGGCGCGATCGCAGCGGAGTTGAAGGCGTCGCGCTTCTTCCTGCTCACTGATGTTGCGGGCGTGCTCGACAAGCAGGGACAGTTGCTGTCGGACCTCGATCCGGCGGCGATCCATGGGCTGGAAGCCGACGGCACGATCAGCGGCGGTATGATCCCGAAGCTGGAAACCTGCGTGCGCGCGGTCGAAGGCGGGGTCGATGCCGCCGTCATCCTGGACGGGCGGGTGCCCCATGCGATGCTGCTGGAAATCTTTACCGATCAGGGCGCGGGCACTTTGGTCCACAAATAAGCGCGGCCGCGCGGGCCGCAACCAATGACGGCGCGCCGCGTATATGGCTATCGACCCTGCAAGGTGAGGAGCATGACGTGGCGAAATCGGCGGAAAAACGCGGCAAGGATGAAACCAAGGCCGCCGAAAAGACGGTCAAGGCGACCGGCAAGAAAGCCGGCGGCGCGCGCGGCGGCATCACCGCGCCGGTCACGCCCTCCCCGGAGCTGGCCGAGATTGTCGGCGACAAGGACCTGCCCCGCAGCGAGGTGGTGAGCAAGGTCTGGGACTATATCAAGAAGCATGACTTGCAGGATGCGAAGGACCGGCGGCAGATCAACGCCGACGCCAAGCTGGAAAAGATTTTCGGCAAGAAATCAGTCAGCATGTTCGAAATGAACAAGCATCTGAGCCAGCATCTGACCGCGAAGAAGGCGTGATCGGCAGGGGCGGCCGGAACGCTCGGTCGCCCAACGCCGCTTATTCGATCCCGGTAAAGACCAATTTCTGCACCCGGCGGCCGGTGTTGACTTCGGTCGCGTAGAGATTGCCCTGGCTGTCGGTATCGATGCTGTGCAGCCATGTGAACTGGCCCGCGTGCCGACCGATACGGCCGATTGCGCCAAGCACTTCATGGGTTGCGCGGCGCAGGATCCAGATGCGGCCGTTCATCATGTCGGCGACATAGAGATAGGTCTGGTCCGGGTCGGGCGAGAAGGCGATGTCGGTGACGGTATGGGTGCCGCCGGTGTCGCCTGCAATCACAAGGTCGCGCACGAAGATCAGATCGCCAGTCTTGCTTCGCCTGAATAGCTGCGCCCGGTTGTTGTTGCGATCGCAGACATAGACATGGCCGTCGCGCGTCGGCACCACGCAATGGACGATATCGGCGAAAATCGGCGCCTTGGGATCGGCGACCTTGCCGGGGTCGACGGCATGGCTCTGGTCGAAATCGCCGGTGCGGGTGGGCGCGACCGGTGGCTTGCCATAGGCGCCCCAGCGGCCCTTATAGGCGTTGCTCTTCGCGCCGAAGCCAATGACGCGACGATTGATATAACCGTCCGAAATCAGCACCATGTCCTCGCTATGATTGACGTCCGACGGATTGCCGAGCAGGTCGGTCGCGTCGTTGCCGCCGGTTTTGTCGCGACGGCCGAAGCTGCGGATGTAGCGGCCATCGGCGCTGTAGTTCAGCACGACATGATCGCCCTTCCCATTGCCGCTGAACCAGATCGTCCCGGCCTTGTCGACGAAGATGCCGTGCAGGCTTGAGGGCCACTGGCTGACGCCATCGATGCTGGGCGCGCTGTCGGGGCCGCCCCACCCGCCAAGATAGCGACCGTCGCTCGCAAAGCGCACCACGGGAGGCGCGGGCTTGCAGCAGACGGCGATCGGCGGGTCTTGCGCCAGGCCCGTATCGGTGGCGGTGAGGGAATGGGGGCGATGCACGACCCAGACACTATCGTCAGGGCCAACCGCGACGCCGCTCACCTGCCCCAGCAACAGGTCCGGCGGCATGGCGGGCCAGGCAGCGTCGATCATGAAGCGCGGCATCTTCGTGCCCCCAGGCGCGATCTGTTCGAAGGCGAGCGGGGCGAGCGCGGGGGCCGGCGCGTCGGGCGCGGGACTGGTCGCGCCGAGGAGCGGCAGGGAAAGAAGGATAGCAAGCAGGCGGCGCATGGGCAGGCTCCCGGATTGCGAGGTGGTGGGATCATGCCTGTGGGCGGCGCGGCGTCAAGGATTGCCCGCGCAACCTGCTGCGCGCGCGCGCGAGGGAACAAGGCAGCTTTCGCCCAACTGGCCTTTTCGATCAGGGCCAGTTTGGCATAAGTGGATAGGATCATCCCCTTACCCGGAGGATTGCGCATGTCCACTTCGCTGCTTCGCCCCCCGTCCCTGCTGCGCCTGCTGGGCGCATGGCGCGCGCAGGACAGCGCGGAGCCGGCCTATCGGCAGCTGGCGCAGGCGTTGCGGATGCTGGTGCTGGACGGGCGGGTCGGGTTGAATGTGAGGCTGCCGGGCGAACGGGAACTGGCCGCCGCGCTCGGCCTGTCGCGCACTACCATTGCCGCAGCCTTCGACCGGCTGCGCGACGAGGGGTTCCTGGAGAGCCGGCAGGGGTCGGGCAGCGTCACGCGCCTGCCCGCCGGCCATGCGACGACGCCGGCCGCAGAGCCGGAAACGACGAGTGGGGGCAATTTGCTTAACTGGACCCATGCGGCATTGCCCGCCGCGCCTGGCGTTGCGCGCGCCTATGGCCATGCGGTCGAGGCGCTGCCCGCCTATCTGGGCGATCTGGGCTATGATCCGTTCGGCCTGATGGTGCTGCGCCGCGCGATCGCCGCCCATTATGAGCGGCGCGGCTGTCCGACGTCGCCCGACCAGATCATGGTCACGAACGGTGCGCAGCAGGGATTTTCGCTGCTGCTCAAATGGCTGGCGGGGCCGGGCGACCGGGCGGTGATCGACCATCCGACCTATCATAATGTCATCCAGGCGTTGCAGCGCGCCCATGTCGTGCCGGTGCCGGTCGGCCTGCCCGAACAGGGGTGGGATATTGACGCGATGGAGGCGGCGTTCCGCCAGACCGCGCCGCGCTTTGCCTATGTGATCGCCGATTTCCACAATCCGACCGGGCGCTCGATGGACCCGGCCACCCGGCGCGCGCTGGTGGCGGCGGCGACGCGCACGCACACGCCGCTGATCGTCGATGAAACGATGGTGGCGATGGGGCTGGACTTCGCGCCGCCGCCGCCGGTCGCCTGCCATGATCCATCGGGCCGGCAGGTCATTTCGCTGGGGTCGGCGAGCAAGATATTCTGGGGCGGGCTGCGCGTGGGATGGATTCGCGCCGATGCGCAGACGGTCGCGGCGCTGGGGCGGCTGCGCACGACGATGGATATGGCGAGCCCCGTAGTGGAGCAGTTGGCGGTGGCGCAGCTGATCGACGCGGATGTCGGGCTGGGTGCGCGGGCGCAAGTGCTGCGCGACCGGCGCGACCATCTGCTGGGCCTGATTTCCGCGCATCTGCCGCACTGGCGGGTCGAATCGCCGACGGGTGGCCTGTCGCTGTGGGCCGAGCTGCCGCGCGCGGAGGCGACGGCGCTGGCGGCGCTGGCCGAAAGCCTGGGCGTGCGGGTGGCGGCGGGGCCGCGCTTTGGCGTGGGCGGCGCGTTCGAGCGATTCCTGCGCCTGCCCTTCACGCTGGACGAGGGCCAGATGGAGGCGGGGGTGGCGCGGCTGGTCGAGGCGGACGCGCGGCTGCATGCGCGCCTGCCGCGCGGGCGCGACAGTTTCGCGCTGGCGATGGAGGCGGACCGGCTGATCTGAGGCGCGGCGCGCGTGCCCCAAGGAAAAAGGCCGCGCGGTGTGGAACCGCGCGGCCTTTTCGTGAAACCCCGATGGACGCGGATCAGGCGGTCTTCTTGGCCGCCTGATAGCGTTCGATCGCTTCCACGGTGATCTGGCGGGCGTCTTCGGCGCCGCCCCAGGTGCCGATGCGCACCCACTTCTTCTTCTCCAGATCCTTATAGTGGGTGAAGAAATGCTCGATCTGCTGGAAGACGATTTCCGGCAGGTCGTCGCGTTCGCCCACATTGGAATAATAAGGGAAGGTCGAATCCACCGGCACGCAGACCAGCTTTTCATCGCCGCCCGCTTCATCCTCCAGGTTCAGCACCGCGATCGGGCGGGCGCGCACGACGCAGCCGGGAATGAAGGGCGAGCGCGCGACGACCAGCGCATCAAGCGGGTCGCCGTCGGGCGACAGCGTGTGCGGCACGAAGCCGTAATTGGCCGGATAGCGCATCGGCGTGTGCAGGATGCGATCCACGAACAGCGCGCCCGACGCCTTGTCGAACTCATATTTGACCGGCTCGCCGCCCACCGGCACCTCGATGATGACATTGAGGTTGTTGGGCGGATCGTCGCCAACGGAGATCAGTTCGATATTCATGAAAACGCCTTCTTCCTACAATTTTCGCTGCGGGTGAGTCATGTTCTTGGCTTGAGCAGCCGGTCGAGGCTGCCTTCACCCTCTCCTGTCTTTTCGAGGCGCGGATAGCGCAAGCCACCTGAATAAGCGAGCGACAAAGTGCGGTAATATTTGTCCTGCTTGACGATGATCTGGATCGGCGTCTTACCGTCCTTTGCCGCGGTGATTGCCGCCTTCCAGTCTTCGGGCGAGAATTCATTGCCGTTCACCGCCAATATCTTGGCGCCGACGACCAGACCCGCCTTGAACGCCGCGCTGTCCCAGATGACGCTGCTGATGTCGCCGTCATTCTTGACGATCGCGCCGATGCCCGCCCCCTGGTCGACATATTTGCCCGACGTTTCGGCCGCCTTGGTGAAGCTGTTGGGCTCTTCGGTGTAGACGAGCTTGTAGCCGCCCATGAAGAAGCCGCCCTTGGGCGTTTCGCCGGTGGGGCGATCGACATATTTCTGGAAGAAACCGGCCCAGTCATAGGGCGCGATGCCGTTGAGCGTCGCGATGATGTCGTCGCGATTATAGACGACCTGGCCCCAGTCGCCCGGTTTGATGCCGAAAAAGGCCTTGGCGAAATCATCGAGGCCCTTGCGGCCACGGGTCGCCTTGCTGATGATGGCGTCGGCCTCCAGCCACATCATTAGCCCTTCGTTGTAATAATCCTCCGATCGCTGCCAGCTGCTCCAGCCCTTGGGCCGGCGGGCGGAAATGATGGGATCATGGGTGGTGTCTTCCAGCGGACGCCATTGCCGGCCGACCGCCGTGTCGAGCCGGGCGGCGATATTGGCATAGGCGTCGAGCGTTTCCTGCTTGGTGAACATGCCCGACCGTGCGCCCAGCACATAACCCCAGAATTGCGTCTGCCCTTCATAGACCCACAGCAGGTTATCCTGCATCGGCGTGCGGAAATCGGGCGTCCAGAGCAGGTCGGGGCGGCGGAACTTGCCGTCCCAGCTATGAGTGAATTCATGCGGGAGCAGGTTGCGGTCAAGCAGCGCCTTGCCCGAATCCCAATCCTTGAAATAGCCCGGTTCCACCTGGTTTTCCGAACTGCGCTGATGTTCCAGGCCGATGCCGCCCATTTCATCGGTAATGGCGAGCAGGAAGTCATAATGGTTGAAATGATAGGCGCCAAACAGCGCGCCGGCTTCATCGACCAGCTTCTTATGCTTGGCGATCTGTTCGGGCTTGTAGGCGAGCTCGTCGGCGTCGTCGGCGACGATGTTGAGCGTCACGTCATGGCCCAGGTCCACCGGCTTGAAATAGCGGCCGGCAAAGACGGGCGAATCCTGCAACGCTTCATAATCGATGGTTTCATAGGCGACGCTATCACCCGTCTTCGTGCCGCGCAGCGCGGTCGCGGCCTGCCAGCCGGCGGGGTAGGTGACGGTCGCCTGCACCGGGATCTGGCGGGTGTAATAGCCCGCCGGGTAGAGCGACACCTGTTCCCACTGGAGGTTCAGCATCTTGGGCGTCATGACGACGCGGCCCTGATTGGGCTGGGTGGCGGACAGGAACTGGAAGGAGGCGACGATCTCGGTCGCGCCCTGGGGCACGTCGATCGTGAAGGCGTAAACGTCGAGCGGATCGCGCACCCACTCAATCGGCTGGCCATTGGCGGTGATGGTGAGGCCGGCAAGCTTTTCGATCTGGCCGCGCGGCGCGTGATTGCCCGGCAGCCATTCGGGCATCAGCAGCGTCATGCGTCCCGCCTGGGCGACGGGGATGGTTTCCTTGACGCGGTAGATGCGCTGGGTGGTGTCGGTCGCGTCGACTTCCAGCCTGATCGTGCCGGGATAGGGCGTGTCGCGGGGCGCAGGTGTCGCGTCATCGACCGGCAGGGCGGTAGGCTTGGAGCGTAGCGCGTCCTGCGCATGGAGCGGCGTAACGATGGCGGTGGCAAGGCCTGTCGACAGGCAGAGGGCGGCAGCAAGGCTGCGGATCATGGAGGTCTCCGAAAGATGGGCGGGGCCGGTCGGCCCGAATGGCCCAAGCATGGCGGCTGCGCGCGCGTGCGTCCACCCCTGAGCGAAATGCGGACGCGCCCGGAAAGGGCAGGCGACCGAAAAACCGCGTTTCCTTGCACTTGAAATGCCGCTAAAGGCGCTGCCCCATGGCCAGAATAGATACCCCGCGCCCGGTGCGCGGCACGCAGGACATGCTGGGCGGCACGCCCGATGCTTTCCAGGAGAGGTTCGCGCATGTGGTCGCGACCTTTGATCGCGTGCGCCGGCTCTACGGGTTCCAGCGGGTCGAGGTGCCGGTGTTCGAGGCGACGGCGGTGTTCGCCCGGTCGCTGGGCGAAAGCACCGATGTCGTGTCCAAGGAAATGTACACGTTCGAGGATCGCGGCGGGGATTCGATCACCCTGCGGCCCGAATTCACCGCCGGGATCAGCCGCGCCTACATCACCGAAGGCTGGCAGCAATATGCGCCGCTCAAAGTCGCGACGCACGGGCCGCTGTTCCGCTATGAACGGCCGCAAAAGGGGCGGTTCCGCCAGTTCCATCAGCTGGACGCGGAAATCATCGGCGCGGGCGAGCCGGGCGCGGACGTCGAATTGCTGGTGATGGGCGACCAGCTGCTGCGCGAGCTGAAGATCGAGGGCGTGACGCTGACGCTCAATACGCTGGGCGACGCGCCGAGCCGGGACGCCTGGCGCGCGGCGCTGATCGCGCATTTCGAGGCAAACCGGGCCGATTTGTCGGAAGACAGCGTCGAGCGGCTGGCGAAGAACCCGCTGCGCATCCTGGACAGCAAGGACCCGCGCGACCGGCCGATCGCCGACAGCGCGCCGGACATCGACGCCTATCTGACCGACGAGGCGCGCGGCTTTTTCGAGAAGGTGACGGCGGGGCTGGACGCGGCGGGCGTGGCGTGGGAGCGCAACGCGCGGCTGGTGCGCGGACTGGACTATTATCGCCACACCGCGTTCGAATTCGTGACCGACCGGCTGGGCGCGCAGGGCACGGTGCTGGGCGGCGGGCGCTATGACGGGCTGATCGAAAATCTGGGCGGCCCCGCCACGCCTGCGGTCGGATGGGCGGCGGGGATCGAGCGGCTCGCGATGCTGGTGGATGCACCAGAGATCGACAAACCGGCCGTAGCTGTCATTCCTATGGGCGAAGCGGCCGAGGCAAAGGCAATCGGCATCGTCGCCGATCTACGCCGGTCGGGCATCCCCTGTAATATGAGCTATCGTGGCAATATGAAAAAGCGGATGCAGCGAGCCAATGCGAGTGGGGCCGCTTTCGCCGCAATTCTAGGCGATGATGAGATCGCTCAAGGATGTGCGACCGTGAAGAATCTTCAGACTGGCGAGCAAGGTTCAATTTCATTTATCGATTTGGATGCGCATCTACTGGGCGCGATCGAACAGGAAGAATTTCGACAGCGGCATGAAGCTGCTTTGGCGTTGAGTGGCTTCGCCGGTAACGAGCAACTGAAACCCTGATGCACATTTCCGCCGAACGTATTGCGCAGATCGAGGCGCGCCGGGATGAGGTGCAGGCGTCGATGACGCGCGCCGATCTGGCGCCCGAGCAGTTCGTGCGGCTGTCCAAGGAATATGCCGAGATCGAGCCGGTGGCGGCGGCCGCGCGCGAATTGCGGCGCTTGCGGCAGGAATTGTCGGCGCTGGAGATGATGACCGGGGGCGAGGAGGCGGATCCGGCCATGCGCGACATGGCGCAGGAGGAAATGCAGCTCCTAAAAAGCCAGCTGCCCGCCGCCGAGCGCGCGCTGGCGCTGCAATTGCTGCCTCGTGACGCCGCCGACGCGCGGCCCGCCATGCTGGAAATCCGCGCCGGCACTGGCGGCGACGAGGCGGCCCTGTTCGCTGGCGACCTGTTCCGCATGTATCAGCGCTATGCCGATACGCAGGGCTGGAAGATGGAGATGCTGTCCGCCAATGCGTCCGAACAGGGCGGGTTCAAGGAAGTGGTCGCCAGCATCAATGGCGCGGGCGTGTTCGCGAAATTGAAGTTCGAGAGCGGCGTGCACCGGGTACAGCGCGTGCCGGTGACGGAAAGCGGCGGGCGCATCCACACCAGCGCGGCGACCGTCGCCGTGCTGCCCGAACCCGAGGAAGTGGACGTGCAGATTGCCGACGCGGACCTCAAGATCGACATTTATCGCGCATCGGGCGCGGGCGGGCAGCATGTGAACACCACCGATTCGGCCGTGCGCATCACCCATGTGCCAACCGGCATCGTGGTAACGCAGCAGGACGAGCGGTCGCAGCACAAGAACAAGGCGAAGGCGATGCAGGTGCTGCGCGCGCGCCTGTATGAAGCCGAGCGCGAACGCACGCAGAGCGAGCAGGCAGGGGCGCGGCGGGCGATGGTGGGATCGGGCGACCGGTCCGAACGCATCCGAACCTATAATTTCCCCCAAGGCCGCGTCACCGACCATCGCATCAACCTGACGCTGCATCGCTTGCCCGAAATATTGGAAGGGCCGGGCCTGGCCGAAGTCATCGACGCGCTGATCGCCGAGGATGAAGCGGCGCGGCTGGCGCAGCTGGACGGGGTGAGTTGACGGGGTCTTCCCCCATGTGCCTGACGAGCGGGAACATCCCGGACGCGCTCCGCGCCGCCACCGATCGTCTGGCCGGTTTTAGCGACACGGCGCGGCTGGACTCGGAATTGCTGATGGCGCACGCACTGGACCTGTCGCGCGGCGAGATGCTGATGCGGCATCGCGACCTGAGCGTGCCGGCCGATTTCGCGGCGCTGGTCGCGCGGCGTGCGGCGGGAGAGCCGGTCGCGCATATCATCGGCACGCGTGATTTCTGGACGATCACGTTGGCCGTGACGCCCGACACGCTGATCCCGCGCCCGGACAGCGAGACGCTGATCGAGGCGGCGGTCGATCATTTCGGCGCGCGGGGTCCGCAGACGGTGCTGGACCTTGGCACCGGGTCGGGCGCGCTGCTGCTCGCCGCGCTGGCGCAATGGCCGCAGGCGCGCGGGCTTGGGATCGACACGTCGGCGGCCGCGCTGGCGGTGGCGCGGGGCAATGCGGCGCGGCTGGACTTGGGGGGGCGGGCCGATTTCTGCATTGGCGACTGGGCGAAGGGGGTAAAGGGGGCGTTTGACCTGCTGCTCATCAACCCGCCCTATATCGGCGTCGATGAACCGCTGAGCGGTGATGTGCTGCGCGAACCGGCGAGCGCCTTGTTTGCGGGAACGGACGGACTGGATGATTATCGCCGCATCGCGCCGGACCTGCCGCGCCTGATCGCGCCGGGCGGCATGGCGGCGATCGAAATCGGCCACAGGCAGGGCGAAAGCGTCGGGGCGCTGGTGGCGGCGCAGGGGCTGAACATTGCCATCCGTCGCGACCTGGCAGGGCTGGATCGCTGCATCGTCGCCACGCGGACATGATCGGCAATGGGTGATTTACGCCCAGGAAAACGAAAATCGCTTGGTTTATGCCGGGAAAGCCACTACATCGGGTCTAGGGACGGCTCCATCTCGTGATCTGGCTACTATGGCCATGGACAGAAAAGGCCGTTTTTTACGCTCCTTAAAGTCATGACGGCGTTCGCTGCGCTAGCGCCGGTGGCGGCCAGGCAATTGGCCCGGATCATCCGGCCAGGCCCGGCGGAGCCATATTCGGCCAGATGGATGGCCGTGCTTGGGGATGGCGACTGAACAGTGTCTTCAGTGAGTTTTGACATAGCGAACGCAAGGACCATGTCTTGATCAACAACCGGCAATCCGGCCGTCGCAATCGCGGCCGGAACAATAACGGTCGACCCAATGGTGGCAACCGGGGCGGCGGCGACAATGGCAACCGCATCGACAACCGCGCCCGCGGCAATGCGGCCCAGCTTCTTGAGAAATACAAGAATATGGCCCGCGATGCGCAGATGGCCGGCGACCGCGTGAATGCCGAATATTATTTGCAGTTCGCCGATCATTATTTCCGTGTGCTGGCCGACAATCGCGCCCGCCAGGAAGAACAGCAGCAGCGCTTCCGTCGTAATGACGATGATTATGGCGATGACGGCGAGGATTTCGACAGCGCCGATTATGGGAGCGACGATGCGCGCGCCGACCAGTCCGAGCGCGGATCGCGCGATCAGGGCCGGGGCCGTGACCAAGGCCGCGATCAATCGCGGAACCAGGGTAGGGATCAGACCCGCGACCAGGACGACCAGCGCGATACGCGCGGCAATCGTCGCGATCGCACCCGCCGCGACTATCAGGGCAGTGACGAGGATGCGTCGCCCCGGATGGAGCGTGGCGTCGAGGGACCGGCCGGTACGCCTGCCGACGCGATGAGCGAGGCCGCGCAGGCCGCGCCCGCTGCTGCTCCTGCCGCTGAAACCGAAGCGCCCAAGCCGCGTCGCGGCCGCCCGCGCAAGGTCGATGCCGCCAAGGTCGCCGATGACGCGCATGGGATGGATGCCGCGATCCTGCCGCCCTCGATCGCGCGGGCCGACAATGACGAGGACGTACAGGCCGAGGAAGCGCCCAAGAAGCGCACCCGCCGGCCGCGCGCCAAGGCGGCCGAAGCGGCCGAATAACCGCGTCGCGCCCGGTTGCAGGGATAGGAGGGGACGATGCCAGCGCGCATCGTCCCCTTTTTGCTGCACGCTTTGCAAAGTCGCACGCGATCCGGCACAAGGCGGAGGCAAAGACCGGAGAGAGACATGATCGCTGCGCGCCTGCCCGCCCCGTTGCTGCTGGCCCTGATGGCGGCAAGCGCCCATGCGCAGGGTGGGAACGACCCGGTGGGCGCCAGCGCGCAGGGGGACATTGCCGTCACCATCTATAATGGCGGCCAGTCGCTGGTGCAGGATGAACGGCGACTGTCGGTGACGCAGGGCCGCAACCGCATCGAATTTCCCGATGTGTCGGCGCGCATCCGGCCCGAAACGGTGAACCTGTCGGGTCCGGGCCTGTCCATCGTCGAACAGAATTTCGATTTCGACCTGCTGTCGCCCGACAAGCTGATGGACAAGGCGGTGGGGCAGGAGGTGACGCTGGTCCGCACCAATGTCGCGACCGGGGCGGAAACGCGGGAACGGGCGAAGGTGCTGGCGGCCAATGGCGGCATCGTGCTCCAGATCGGCAATCGGATCGAGGTGCTGCGCGACGACGGGCTGCCGGTGCGGGTGGTGTTCGACCGGGTGCCGCCCAATTTGCGTGCGCGGCCGACATTGTCGGTGACGGTGGAAGCGGATCGCGACGGCACGTTGCCGGCCCGCCTGTCCTATCTGACCCCCAATCTGGGCTGGACCGCCGATTATGTCGCGATGTTCGACGCGGCGAAGCAGGCGATGGACATGCAGGGATGGGTGACGCTGACCAACAATAGCGGCACGACCTACACCAATGCGCGCACTTTGCTGGTTGCGGGCGACCCGGCCAATGGCGGCGGCCGGCAAGGCGGCTTTGCGCCCGGAGCGGGCGCGATCGATGCCGCCGGAACCGAAAGCGGGACGCGCGAACGGCTTGGCGACTATTATCTCTATCCGCTGGCCGCGCGCACGACGATCGCCGACGCGCAGCAGAAGCAGGTGAGTTTCCTGGATGTGCAGGGCACGCCGGCGCGGTCGACCTATGAATATGTAAACGGGTGGCTGGGCAGTTCCGCCGAACCGATGAGCGCGTCGAGCGTGCTCAAATTTTCCACGTCGAAACAGGGCGGCCTGGGCGATCAACTGCCCGCCGGCACGATCCGCGTCTATATGCGCGATGCGCGCGGCGATCCGCAGTTCATCGGCGAAAATCGCATCGACCATACGCCCATGGGATCGTCCATGGCGCTGCGCACAGGCGAGGCCTTCGACGTCAAGGTCCGCCCGACCGTCGAGCAGCGCACGCGTAAGGGCGCGGATCGCTGGGAAACGCGGATGCGCTATACGCTGACCAACGCGCGGCCCGAGGCGGTGACGGTCGATCTGGCGCAGCTGGGCCTGTGGGGCGATAGCCGGGTGGTGCAGCAGAGCCTGGAGGGACGGCGCGTGTCGGCCGAGCGCATGGAATGGAGCGTGCCGGTGCCTGCCAACGGGTCGGCCGAACTGCTGGTCACGTTCGATTCGCGCTATTGAGCGCGGCGCCATGATGGGCGGTCGGCTGATCCTTGTCCTTGCGCTGATGCTGGCGGCGGCAGGGCCTGCGCGCGCGCAGATGCTGGTGTCGCCCAGGCCCGATGCGGTGGCACTCACCATTTATCGCCAGCCCGGCCGCACGCGCGGCGCGATCGATCCGCAATGGCCGCGCGGCTATGCGCTCGTCACGGAAACCCGCACGATCGACCTGCCCCGGGGCGAAAGCGTGATCCGGTTCGAGGGCGTGGCCGAAGGACTGATGCCCGAAACGGCCGTGCTGTCCGGTCTGCCGCACGGGGTGCGGGAAAAGAATCGCGATGCGCGGCTCTTGTCGCCGGCAGGACTGGTCGACGCCTATCTGAAACGCAGCGTGAGGCTGCGCCGCACCGATCGCGCGACGGGCCGGGTGACGGAGCAGGATGCGGTCATCACGGCGGGGCCGGCGGGCGGCGTCATCGTGCGCACGGCGCAGGGCTATGAGGCGTTGGGGTGCAGCGGCCTGCCCGAAAGGATGCTGTACCCGGAGGTGCCGGCCGGCCTGTCGGCGCGGCCGACGCTGTCCGTTATCGCCACCGCCGACCGGCCAATGCGTGCGACCGTGCAGCTCACCTATCTGGCGCAGGGGTTCGACTGGGCGGCCAATTATGTCGCCGAGCGGCGCGCGGACGGTCGCATCGACCTGATGGCGTGGCTGACGCTGGCCAATGGCGGCGTGACGGACTTTGCTGATGCAAAGGTCGCGGTGATTGCCGGGCATCCCAATCGGGAAGCGCAAGCATTGCTGCGGCGGCAGGCGGCTGGCGCGCTCAGCTTACGCTGCTGGCCGATGGATGGCACCAGCACTCATCCGCGCTGGGGGGTGCCGCCAGCGGCGATGGCGCAGCGGATGGAGCGGGCCGAGGATATCGTCGTGACCGGCGCGCGACTGGCGGCCCCAGCACCCCCACCACCACCGCCGCCACCACCACCCCCTCCGCCGCCACCGCCCGAGGATGTCGGCGACCTCAAACTCTATCGCATTCCATTCGCGGTCGATGTCGCGGCGAGCGGGCAGAAGCAGGTGGCGCTGCTCCGCCAACCCGGCGTGGTGACAGAGCGGTTGTACGCCGCGACGATCGGCGGGCCTGCGCCCTCGCTGCCGATGACATTGCGGCTACGCTTGCAGAACCGGGCGGAGGACGGGCTGGGCATCGCCATGCCGGCGGGCCGCGTCGCGCTGTTCGAGCAAGTGGCGGGGCAGCGGCTGCTGGCGGGGGAGGCGGACGTCGCGGACAAGGCGGCGGGTGAACGGATCGACTATGATCTGATGCAGAGCCCCGACGTGCGGATCACCGCAACGGTCGCGCAGCAAAGCGCCAAGCGCCGGCGCTGGATCGTCAGCGTCACCAATGGGCGGCCGCAGCCGGTTACGGCGGAAGTGACCTTGCTACAGGATATCATGCCCCGCCCCAAGGGGCTGGAGCGGCGGGGCGATGGCTGGGTCTGGCGCATGGTCGTGCCGGCGAACGGTAAAGCGGACTATCGCTATGATGAGCGGCTCGACCGCTGAACCGTCAGGCGGTCGGAAAAGGCCGGGGCCGGTGATCGGCGTCCAGCGCCACGAACGTATAGACGCCGCTGGTCAGCGGTACTTCTTCCTGCGCGATTCCGCGCGTCGCCACGACGTCGATGCGGATCGCCAGCGACGTCCGACCGCGCCGTTCTTCGCGCGCATAGACGGACACGATATCACCCAGCAAAATGGGGGCGATGAACTTCATGCTTTCGATCGCGACGGTCGCGACCGGCCCCTGCGCCATGCGATGGGCGATGATGCCGCCGGCAATATCCATTTGACTGAGCACCCAGCCGCCGAAGATATGACCATTGGCGTTGATGTCCGACAATTTGGGCATCACGCGCAGCACCGCCTCGCCCCGATCGTCTTTCGTCATGTCAGTCATCCAGCGGCACCTCGTCCTTCGCCCGGTCAATCACCTGTTCGTCATGCCCCGTCCCGCTGGACAGGAAGGCCAGCGCCATCAGCCCCGTGCCCAGCATGAAGGTCAGCCAGACGCCCAATGTGGTGGCGATCGCCATATGCAAGGGCAGCGCGCCCGTCCACCAATAGAGAAACAGCAGCGCCGCGCCGACGCAGGCGACGCCGCCGGCCGCCATCCAGGCCATGATCCGGCGAAACCGGCCCCAGGCGGTCGCCGCGATCTGCGGGTCGTCGAGCGCTTCCTTGCGTGTCATCCCTTTTCTTTGGGGCGTGATCGTGGGATCATCAAGCGCCGGACACGATTTGGGTCGCCACGCCCGGCTGGCGGCTCGTCCATCGCGGAACAGAAAAACAGCTCCGGCGGATGCAGGCGAACAAGGAGAGCAGGCCATGACCATCGCAGCGATTTTGCAGCGCAAGGGGACCGATGTCGTCCAGGTCCAACCCACCGACAGCGTGCTGAGCGCCGTCCGATTGCTGGCGGACCAGCGAATCGGCTGCGTGCCCGTGGTTGCCGATGGCAAGGTCGTGGGCATTTTTTCGGAGCGCGACCTGGTCTACCGCGTGGCGCAGGACGGGCCGTCCGCGCTGGACCATAGCGTTGGCGAGGTGATGACGGCGCCCGCCATCACTATCGATGAACAGACATCGGTCATGCAGGGCCTGTCGCTGATGACGAAGCGCCGCATTCGTCATTTGCCGGTGGTGGTCGATGGCGCACTGGCGGGCATGATCTCGATCGGCGATCTGGTCAAATTCCGCATCGACAGCATCGAATCGGAAGCCGCGGCGATGCGCGACTATATCCAGACCGCCTGATCGGCGCGCGACCGCCGGGTCAGGCGGCGGCCTGTACCGGCGGCTTGCGGCGGATGACCAGCGCGACCAGTTCCGCAAGCGTGGCGCGGGCGCACAGCAGAAGGGCGCTTAAAAAAGCGAGGCCGCCTGCGGGAACCAGGATCGCGAGTCGCAGCGGTGCGGGCAGGACCGGCAGGACCGAATCGAGCGCCAGCACGACGCCGGCCATCAGCACCGAACAGCCCAGGCCCGGCGCGGCCGCCAGCGCCAGGTCGGCAAGGCGCAGGCCCATGGGCGCACCGGCGAGGCGCGCCGTCACCAGCGTCAATAGCGGAAAGGCGGCAAGCCAGGCCCAGGCCAGGCCGATCGCCCCGAACTGGATTCCGATCAGAAAGGCCGCCGGCATCAGCACTGCGCCGACCGCGGCGATTCGCGCCGTGGTGCCGGGGCGGCCGAGCGCATTGCTGACCGGCGCGAACATCACCTGCACCGTCATGAACGGCATGGCGAGCGCCAATATCGTGACAAAGGGCGCCATGGCGCTCCATTTCGCCCCGAACAGCGTTTCCACAAGCGGCCCGGCGGTCACCGCCATGCCAAGGTAGATGGGGCAGGTCAGCAGCAACAGCAGCTTCACCGCCTTGCAGAAGGACCAGGATACCCGGCTCACATCCTTCTGCATCCGCGCATAGGCGGGAAAAGCGACGTCGTTGAGCGGGGGCACGAATTTGCTGACGAAAATCTGGGTGAGAAACAGGGCTTCGGCATAAAGGCCGAGCGCATGGGGATCGAGCACGCGGCCGCCGATGAAGATGTCGGCCTGGCTCTGGACGATCCAGAAAAGCTGCCCGCCCAGCAGCGATGCGCCATAGCCGACCATCGCGCCGGTGCCGCGAAAATCAAAGCTCGGGATCGGGCGGAATCCGGTGACGATGACATAGCCCGCCGCCTTGACCCAGAAACCGGCGATCGGCGCGAACACCAGCGTCCATACGCCCCATCCCGACAGGGCGCCGGTCAGCGCGACGCCGGCAGAGGCGGCCGCTGCGATTAGGTTGACCAGCGCGGGTCGCTTGAAATCCAGCGCGCGACCCATGATCGCTTCGGGGATCGAGATGAAGGGGGTGGACAGGTAGAGCAGCGCCTGCACCCGCAGCAGGTCGGCGACCATGGGCTGGTCATAATAGTCGGCGGCCAGGGGCGCGATGGCGAGTTGCAGCAGGGCGAGCGTGCCGTTCAGCAGCAGCATGATGCCAAAGGCCTGGCGCAGCCGATGCGGTTCGACGCTGTCCGACTGCACCAGCGCGCTCACCAGGCCATAGCCGTTGAGGAAGGTCGCGAAATTGAGGATCACCTGCGTCATCGCGAACAGGCCATAGTCGGCCGGATCGAGCAGGCGGATGACGGCCAGCGTCACCACCCAGCTCATCATCTGAGAGACGATCTGGCTGCCCGACCGCCAGAAGATGGCGCTGCGTATCCGCGCGCCAAAGCCCGCGTCATTCGCATCCGCATCCTGCAAACCCATATGCCTATCCGTTCCTCGATCCTGACCGCTGGCCCGAGCCTTTATCAGGGAAGGTCCCAAAAATTTCTGAAATAAAATTGCAAAAAGGGTTTGACGGTTCGGAAAGCCACCCATATATGCCGCCTCACCGGACGGGACGCTGCCTTTTACGAGGCGCTGACGGGACGGTCGCCAACATTTGCGGGACACTCTCCCTCGGAAGCAGTTTCGAGGAAGGTACGCTGTTCCCTATAAGTGTTGGTTGGTTCTTTGACATTGTAGGTTAGATGAAGGGACATGTGGGCGGCGGCTCGGTGTCTGGCACGCTTTAGGGTGCTGGATTATCGTGAAAGCGTAAGCCGTTTCATATGTCCTTATACATATCCACAGTAATATGTATTTGTGCAGGAACGGCTCCTAGAGAATGAGCGGTTTTGGTTGGGCTTATTCCGCCTGGCTA
>NZ_BCYT01000004.1 GCF_001598335.1 Sphingobium abikonense NBRC 16140 | reverse complement strand
TCCGCATCGTCGAGACGGTGGTGCAGGTCAACGACCTTCGGAAAAGGGCCATGGGCCGCAAGATCGTGAAAGCGCTGGGCGGCGACGCGCGCGATAAGAAAGTCGCGCTGCTGGGCCTTACCTTCAAGCCCAATACCGACGACATGCGCGACGCCCCCAGCCTTGCAATCGTCCAGGCGCTCGAGGATGCCGGCGCGACCATCGTCGCCTATGATCCCGAAGGCATGGAGGTCGCAGCGCCGATAATGCCATCCGTCAAAATGGCGAGCGACGCCTATGAGGCCGCCGATGGCGCCGACGCGCTGGTGCTTGTCACCGAATGGGATATTTTCCGCGCGCTCGATTTGAAGCGCATCGCCGCCTCCATGGCCGGCAAGGCGCTCATCGACCTGCGCAACATCTACCCCCTCGCCGAAGCCCAGGACGCCGGCTTCGTCCTGACCCGCGTCGGTGGATCGGGCAGCTGAACCGGCTGACAGGCAGATGAAAAGCGCGATCATCACCGGTATCACCGGCCAGGACGGCGCCTATCTGGCGCAATTGCTGCTGGACAAGGGCTACCGGGTCTTCGGCACCTTCCGCCGGACGAGCTCGGTCAATCTGTGGCGGATCGAGGAACTGGGCATTGCCGATCATCCGCAATTGCGGCTGGTCGAATATGACCTGACGGACCTGTCCTCCTCCATCCGCCTGTTGCAGCAGTCGGAAGCGCGGGAGGTCTATAATCTCGCCGCGCAGAGCTTCGTCGGCGTATCGTTCGACCAGCCACTGACCACGGCGCAGATCACCGGTATCGGCCCGCTCAACCTGCTGGAAGCGATCCGCATCGTCGACCCCACGATCCGCTTCTATCAGGCGAGCACGTCGGAAATGTTCGGCAAGGTGCAAAGCGTTCCGCAGAATGAGCAGACGCCCTTCTGGCCACGCAGCCCCTATGGCGTGTCGAAACTCTACGCCCATTGGAGCACGGTCAACTATCGCGAAAGCTACGGCATTTTCGGATGCAGCGGCATATTGTTCAATCATGAAAGCCCACTGCGCGGCCGCGAGTTCGTCACCCGCAAGATTACCGACACGGTCGCCAAGATCGCGCTGGGCCAGCTTGATTGCCTGATGCTGGGCAATATCGACGCCAAGCGCGACTGGGGCTTTGCCCGCGAATATGTCGAGGGCATGTGGCGGATGATGCAGGCCGATGAGCCGGACACCTATGTACTGGCGACAGGCCGGACCGAAACGGTGCGCAATTTCGTGCAGCGCGCGTTCCAGGCCATTGGACGGACCATCGTCTTTTCCGGCGAGGGCGAAGCCGAAACCGGTGTCGATGCGGACAGCGGCGCGACCCTGATGCGCATCGACCCGCGTTTCTACCGCCCGGCGGAGGTCGACCTGCTGATCGGCGACGCAAGCTATGCCAGGGAGAAGCTGGGATGGATGCCGCAGACATCGCTCGAGACGCTGTGCGACATGATGGTGCAGGCCGACCTGCGCCGTAACGAGGCTGGCGTCAGTTTCTGAACGGAGCCGGACATGACCACCACCCTCATCACCGGCGCGGCGGGCTTTACGGGGCGCTATCTGGCGCGGCGGCTGGCGGACAGGGGCCATCGCGTGGTCGCCCTCCTGCGTGAGCCTGCCGTTCTGGCGGATGTAGGCGTGGCCGAAACCCATATATGCGACCTGTCCGATGCCGCAGGACTGCGCGCGATATTGCGGCAGGTCCGGCCCGATCATATCGTCCATCTGGCCGCGATCGCCTTCGTGGCGCATGACGATCTCGCTGACATGTATCGCAGCAACATCGTCGGGCTGCGCAACCTGCTCGCTGCCGCCGAAGGCCTGGACCACGACCCCCGATCCATCCTGGTGGCGAGCAGCGCCAACATCTATGGCAATGGCAGGCCGGGCCGTCTGAGCGAGGACCTGCCCCCCGCCCCCGCCAATGATTATGGCGTGACCAAGGCCGCGGGCGAGATGATCTGCCGCCTGTTCGCCCCCCGCCTGCCGGTCATCGTCGCCCGCCCGTTCAACTATACCGGGGTCGGACAATCGCCCAGCTTCCTCATTCCCAAGATTATCGATCATGTCCGTCGCCGCGCGCCCGAGATTGAACTTGGCAATCTGGACGTCGCGCGCGACTTTTCCGACGTGCGCATGGTGGTCGACGCCTATGCCCGGCTGATCGAGGAGCCAGCCGCGATCGGCGGCACATTCAATGTCTGTTCGGGCGAAGCGACCAGCCTTGGTCAGCTTCTGGACAGCATAAGGCGGCTATCGGGCCGTGATTTTAAGGTGCGGGTCAATCCGGCCTTCGTCCGCGCCGACGAGGTCAAGAGCCTGTGCGGCGACGCAAGCCGGATCGAATCCGTGATCGGCCCGCTGGCGCGCGTGCCGCTCGATGACACGCTGCAGTGGATGCTGACGGCATGAGGTGACAGGATCGCGGCCGGTCGGTAATGTCCTCTCACCCGGTGCTGGCTGATGTTTGAATTTTTGTGGCCCGTTCGGGCGCTAGGAGACTTGATGACCCGCTTGTCGTATCGCCGTATCGGCGCACGCCTTCCCCGCCTCAGCCTGATGGCCGCGCTGCTGGCGACCGCCGCCTGCACGTCCGTCGGGCCCAGCACGCAGCGCGTTGCAAAAGCGGGCGAAGCCGGCAAGGCGTCCGTCCAGGGCATTCAGGTCATCCGCCTGAACGAACAGATGATCGCCGCGCGGCCAAGGCCCGCGATGCGCGACTTTGCGACCGGCCTGGGGTCTTCGCAGGCGGTAGGGGAAACCGTCGGACCGGGCGACGTGCTGACTGTCAGCATCTGGGAAGCGCCGCCCGCCGTGCTGTTCAGTTCCAACCCGCAGATGAGCTCGGTCGACACAAGCCGGGCGACCGCGCTTCCCGAATTCATCGTCGGCCAGTCCGGCGAGATTTCGGTGCCCTTCGCCGGCATGGTGCCGGTGGCCGGCCGCACGCTGGACGCCATCGAGCGGGACATCACGCAACGTCTGCGCGGCAAGGCGCATCTGCCGCAGGTCGCCGTCCGCCTGTTGCGCAATCAGAGCGCCAATGTGTCGGTCGTCGGCGACGTCAACCAGAGCACCCGCATGCCGCTGACGCCCAAGGGCGAGCGCATCCTGGATGCCATCGCGGCGAGCGGCGGCACCAAGGCTGCGTCGGAAAAAACCGCCATTCAGGTCAGCCGCGACGGGCAGGTCTATATGATGCCGATGTCGGCGGTGATCGGCGACCCTAGCCAGAATGTCGTGCTGCGCTCGGGCGATATCGTGACCGCCCTGTATCAACCCTACAGCTTCACGGCGCTGGGTTCGGCGAGCAAGAGCCAGGAACTGAATTTCGAAGCGACCGGCATCACGCTGGCGCAGGCGATGGGCCGCATCGGCGGCTTGCAGGATGGCCGCGCCGACGCCAAGGGCGTGTTCCTGTTCCGCTGGGAAGACCCCGCGCTGGTGCCGGATCGCGGCGCGGATGTGATGCCCGGCCCCGACGGGCGGATTCCGGTCATCTACCGTGTCGATATGCGCGACCCCGGCACCTATTTCGTGATGCAGAAATTCCTGATTCAGGACAAGGACGTGCTGTATATCTCGACCAACCCGGTCGCCGAAGCCCAGCGCGTGTTCAGCCTGTTTGCCTCGACGGTCCTGCCGCTGGTCGCGATCGACAACGCGATCAACCGGTAAGGCAAGGCAAAGGCCGGATTGGCGTCGTGCGCTCTAGCCGTGCGACGCCTCCCCGCTCGTCAGGCCGTCAATCCGGCCGCCTTCATCGCATCGACCACGCCTCTTACATCCTGCGACCGGTCACGCGGCATCACCAGCACGCCCTGCGCTGTCGACACGACGACGCAATCGCGCAGGCCCAGAGTAGCGACCGGCGGGCCACCATCGACATAGATGAGGTTGCCCGCACCATCGACGGTCACGGCCTTACCCTTGACCGCATTGCCCTGCGCGTCGCGATCGCGCACCGCCCACAAGGCCGTCCAGGACCCGACGTCCGACCATCCCATGTCGACCGGCACGACGGCGGCATGATCGGTCCGCTCCATCACCGCCACGTCGATCGAGACATTGGGGCTGGCGCAAAAGGCCGCCCTGTCCGGCAGGACGAAGCCATCCTGCATCGTCGCGCGCGCCATCGCGTCGACCGCAGCCGCGCGCACGGCGGGCACATGCAGGTCCAGCTCGTCCAGCAGCACGCCGGCGCGAAACAGGAAAATGCCACCATTCCAATAATGGCGACCACCGGCGAGATAGGTTTCGGCCAGCGCCAGCGGCGGCTTTTCCACAAATTCCGCGACGGCATGGATGCCATTGCCGGCATCGATCACATCGCCCTTGCAGATATAGCCATAGCCGGTTTCGGGATAATGGGGCTGGATGCCGAACGTCACCAGCCTGCCATCGCGCGCCGCATCGAGCGCGCAGGCAACGGCCGCGCGAAAGGCCGCACTGTCGGCGATGACATGGTCTGACGGCATCACCAGCATCAGCGCCAACGGGTCGCGCGCGGCGATCCACGCGGCGGCGATGGCAATGGCGGGCGCGGTGTTGCGGCCTTCGGGTTCCAGCAGGATCGCCGCCGTGTCATAGCCTGCGTCGGCAAGCTGTTGCTGCACCAAGGGCCCATGCGCGCCGCTCGACACGATCAGCGGCCTTTCAAAACCCTGCAGATCATAGGTCCGCCTGATGGTTTCCTGCAACATTGATCGCTCACCCACCAGCGGCATGAACTGCTTCGGGCAGGCGGTGTGCGAGGCCGGCCACAAGCGCGTGCCTGCGCCCCCGGACAGGATCACCGGATAGATTGTGGTCGAAGAAGAAGAGGCAGAAATGGTCAAAATCCCTGATGGCGGCGCGTCATGATCCGCGGCCCTAGCATGAAAGGCGTAAAGAAATCCGCATTGATGCGGCCCTGTCTATGAAGCGGCGGGTGGCGATGCAATCCATCGCGATCGGCCACGCTCTTTTTCCTTTCAATGCGGCCAGGGACGGTCCCCAGCCGCGGGACCAATACCGCCCTCAGCGGGACGATCCGCGAAAAAAGGCTGTTCGCGCCTGCACTGTGCCGATATGTCGAGCCAAGCGGTTCGCCTGGCGGGTCGGCAATCGGGGGATTTGAATGGATTGGTTACATGCGATCGCCGGGCTGTTCGTCGGTGTCATGGTGGGCATGACGGGCGTTGGCGGCGGATCGCTGATGGCGCCGATCCTGATCCTGCTGTTCGGCGTATCGCCAACCACGGCGGTCGGCACCGACCTGTGGTTCGCGGCGATCACCAAGTCGGTCGGCGGCTTCGTTCATCATCATCATGGCGGGGCGGAAGGCCGGCCCGATTATGAAGTCATCAAGCGCCTGTGCCTGGGCAGCCTGCCGGCGGCCGTCATCGTCCTGATCCTGCTGTCGCAGATCGACGCGCAGCAGATCAAGGGTGGCCTCATCATGAACGCGCTGGGGGTGGTGCTGATCCTTACCGCCATCGCCACGCTGTTTCGCGGGCGGTTTCACCATATGGCGGTGCATGCGCGCAAGGATACCGCGCGCAATTTCCTGCGCTATCAGGCGGGCCTGACCGTGGCGGCCGGCGCGCTGCTGGGCGCGATGGTCACGCTGACGTCCGTGGGCGCGGGCGCGCTGGGCGCAACCCTGTTGCTGGCGCTCTATCCGCTGCGGATGCGGCTGCAAAAGCTGATTGCGACCGACATCGTCCATGCCGTGCCGCTGACGTTGGTGGCGGGCCTGGGGCATTTGTTCATCGGCAATTTCAACCTATTGCTGCTGCTCAACCTGCTGGCAGGGTCGATCCCCGGCATCATCATCGGGTCGATGCTGGCGTCCAAGGTGCCGGAGAAGGTGTTGCAGCCGCTTCTGGCCTGCGTTCTGGTGGTGGCGGGCTGGCGACTGCTGGGATGACCCGCAATGGCGGCGTCATGTCGCCAGCAGCCGATCCACCACATCCCGCCACGACCGCGTGACCGCGTCCATGCCAAAAGCGTCGATGCGCTCTTGCGGGCGCAGCTGCATCGCTGGATCAATCTGCTTCATCATGGCGAGCGCCATCGCGTCGGCATCCGCTGGATCGAACAGCCGGCCATAGCGGCCATCCTCCAGCAATTGCCCGGCGTTGCCCGCGCTGATCGACGCGACGCAGGGCGCGCCCACCGCCATCGCTTCCAGCAGCACATTGGCCGATCCTTCCCACCAGGACGGCAGCACGAACGCGTCGCAACGGGCCAGCCAGGGGAAGACATTGGCGACGGTCCCCGGCAAAGCCAGGTCGTCGGCAATGCCCAGGTGCCGGGCCTGCGCAAGCAGTCGCGCGCGGGCGTCGTCGCGGCTCTCACCCAATAGAACGAGCCGTGCGGGCCTATGCCGGCGCACCAGCGCGAAGGCGCGCAGTAAGGTGTCAAAATTCTTTTGCGGCGCAAGGCGACCGATAGCCAGCAGCACGGGCCTGTCGCCCCCCAGCCAGGGATGCGGCACGACGTCGCCGATCCGGCGGCGCGCCGCTGCCTTGTCGATGCCATTGGCAATGACGGTGACGCGCCCGGCCCGCTCGGCGGCGGCGAAGGCCGGAGTGTCGGACAGGGTCGGCGACACAAACACCAGATGCGCCGCATCCGCCGCGATCAGGCGCGCCATGCCGGTCCTGGCCCATCGCGTCCATCGGCCCGACGGCGCGGTCGGCACGCGGCGCATGATGTCGTTGCTGATGCGGTAGAGCCGCTTCATGCCGCGCATGCCCAGGCTTCCCGCCCAGACGGTGCCATGCCCATGATTGCCGGCCGATATCAAAAGGCGCGGCCGGTGGGTGCGCAGATGCCGGTGGAGCGCGATCGCCGCGTCGACCTTCTCGCGCAGGCGGGAGCAACCTGCGCCCGGCAATAGCGCATGATGCGGCACACCCGCCACGCCCTCCCCGCCCGGCAACGCCGTCACCAATTGCACGTCATGACCGGCCAGCGCCAGGTCGGCGGCAATCAGCCGCGCATTGCGCACGACGCCGGTCGCCGCCAGCGCGTGGACATAGATGCAGATCACCGGCCGCGCCGATCCCATGCCATGACCCGCGCGCGCCGCCACCGCTCGACCGGCAGATGCGCCAGATGATGCCGATAGAGCGCACCAAGCCGCGTATCCGACACACCCCGCCCGCTGACCAGTTGCACGATGTCCGTCCCGGGATTCCAATTGCCCTCGACCAGCACAGGGCCGCCGGACGTCAGGCCGACATCCCACCCGATGACGGTGAAACCATCGGCAAAGGCGCGATGGGCGCGCAGCGCGAGCGCAATCGCATCGGCCAGGTCGGGGACGGGCACGCCCTTGATCGGCGCGCCGCTCACCGGGTGCCGCTCCAGCGCGACGACGGCCTGCCCGCTCCTGCGCCAAGCCGCCATGCAGCATCCGGCGCTATCGACCCCCAGCACAAGGTTGCCGGCGTTGAAATTATCGACAGGACGCGGCCCGCCAGCCGACAGGCGCAACGCCAGGTCGCAGGCTTCGGGCAATCCGTCTTCGTTGATGCAGGTGACGACCCGCAAGGTGGGGAGCGCGCCGGGGGAAAGGTCGCTCAGCCGCTCATGCGTTGCCAGCCTTCGCTGGATCACGCCGCCTTTGCGCCCCAGGGCGGTCAGGCGCGCGCGCAACTGCGTGTCGCTGATCGCGCCTGACGGACCGCGCCAGCCATCATCTTCCCGCGTGTAGCGCTCCACCCCCTGCCCCTTGGACCGGAAGCTGGGCTTGGCGATGATGTCGCTTTCATGCGCCAGCCAGTCCGAAAGAGCCTGCGCCTCCGGATCCCAGGAAGGCGGGATCGGCAGGCCGGCTTCCTGCGCCTTGAGCGCGAAGAGCTGCTTGTTCTTGAGCGGATTGGCGGCGAGCGGAAAGGCGGCGGGGTTGAGCAGGCGGTGCACTGCCTTGCGATCCCGCATCGACAGGCCGGATCGCCGCACGCTGTCGGGCAGCAGCAGCCTCTCGCTCGCGCTCCATCCGCCCTGCCCCATGGCCGCCAGCCAATGCGACAGCAGGCGCGCGCCCCGCGGCCAATGAGCGCGCAGCCCGCCATGATAGGCCGCCAGCAAGCTGTTATCGTCCTGCGGCGGGACCGCGCAGAGGCTCAGCAAGACTTATTCCGCCGCCTGGGTCAGGGGGGATCGCTGCTCCAGCAGCTGCGACGCCACGCCATGGGAGCGTTCATTATCGACATCGATCGCCGCCGCCCCGTCCGACAGGATCACCGGCGCGATCGTCATGCGAAAGCGACGCGAAAAGCGAGCGAACGTGTCCGCCAGCGTGCCGATGCCAAAGCGAAACCGAATGAGGTTGAGCAGCCCGAACGCGCCAATGATGCGCGCAGGATGCTTCACGAACTGACCGCCGCTGCGGAACGTCTCGGCCGCTGTCAGCGCGGCTGCATTCTTCAGCCAGTAGGTGTTGCAATTGGAATAGCTGTCGCATGCGAAGCGATAGAATTTGCGCTGCCCCTGCGGATGCGCGGCCAGCACGAAATCGCGGCGGGTGAAGGCGACGGCGGCGTCCGCGCCCTGCGCCTTGCAGCCCTCAATCATCTCGCCGACCGTGTCCGGCGTCAGCAGTACATTATCGGCCGTGGTGATGAGCAGCGGGAAGGCCGCGCCCTGCGCCGCCGTCAGCACCGAATCGACCAGATTGGGCTGCGCCGCCACAGCCATCAGCCGGCCGGTCGCAATCAGCCCGCGCAGCTGGGGCAGGCCTTGCAGGACGGCCGGGTCTTCGATGGCGACGCGGATCTGCCCGATCCGCTCGCTTGCGGCCAGCGCGTCGATCACATGCACCAGCATGGGCTGGCCCGCCACCGGGACCAGGCATTTATGCGTGACGCTCGCCGCCTGCGCCAAGGGGTCGGTCGCCCCGTCGCGCTTGCCGGCCAGCACCAGCGCGCTCGTCCTGCCGTCCATCGGCATCAGGCCGCGACCTTGATCGGCGCTTCGGTCAGCAATCCCTGCCGCTCCAGGCTGTGGCCGATGATGGTTTCGACCAGCATCGCATGATCGACGCCAATCGACCGGGCGGAACGCGCTATGGTTTTCTTCGACCACAGGTTGCAGGACAGGTTGACCTCCATGAACTGCACCGCGCCGCTCATCGGGTCATAGCGAAATTCGAACCGGCCATAATCGAACGGCCAGAGTTCGGGCAGCAGCCGGCGAGTCATATCCTCCAATTGCGTCAGCAGCGCGCGATCCTCGACCAGCACCAGCGGATCGTCGCCCGCGTCGATCAGGCCGCGCTTTTCTTCATGACTGCGCGCGCGATGGGGGTCGGCCGGCACATACATCATCGGCGGCAATATCCAGGGCTGCCCGCCGCTGCCGCCCACGACCGGGACCGCGACATCGAGCAGCGGGGCCCAGGCTTCGACCAGCACGTCATGCCCTTCCCCATGCAGATAATCGATCTGCGCCCTGGCCTGGGTCCAGTCGTCGACCATCGCCAGCCCCCAGGACGCCGAGGAGGCGTTAGGCTTGACCACCAGCCGATCGGCGTGAAAAGCGGGTTCGGCGGGCAGGCCGCCCCGGCGGAACAGCTGCGCCGGCATGGTTGGGACGCCATGGGCGCGGGCGATCATCTTGCTGAGATATTTGTCATCCGACACGCCGCGCAGGATCGGGCTTGCGCCCAGATGCGGCATATCGCGCCAGCTGAGCAGCAACGGCGCCATCATCTCGCTATTCTGGAACCCGCCCCGATTGAGCAGGGTGACGACGAAATCCACGTCCGGCCGTTCGAACAGCGCCTCATAGCTGTCGGCGACGCGCATATGGAGGCCAATCTCCTCCATCGTCGTGCGCATTTCGTGATGATAGACGGCGTGGTTGCCATCCACCGCGTCGGGCGTGCCGGATGCGCGCGCATGTTTGGCGAGGAAGAGGATACGCAGTCTCGCCTTGTCGGCAGGCGATATGCGTACGCAGCGGTCGATAGGCGTCATCATGCGCCTTCATCTAGCCCGCGTGCATGACGCCGCCTTGACGCGCCCATGACGACCGCGCGTCGATGACGCGACGCCGGCATGACCGATTTATGCAGGCGATATGTCAGCCCGCGCGGTCAATGCGCGGCATTCACCATCGCCAGCGCGGCTGCTTCGGCCACCTTGATCCCGTCGATGGCGGCGGACAGGATGCCGCCGGCATAGCCCGCGCCTTCGCCTGCCGGATAGAGGCCCGCGACGTTGAGGCTTTGAAAATCCTTGCCGCGCGTGATGCGCACGGGCGAGGATGTGCGGGTTTCCACCCCCGTCATGACCGCGTCGCTATGGTCATAGCCCGCCAGCTGCCGGCCGAACACAGGCAGCGCCTCGCGAAACGCCTCGACGACGAAGGGCGGCAGGCAATGCGCCAGGTCCGTCGGCGTCACGCCGGGCTTATAGGACGGCTCCACCGACCCCAGCGAAGTCGATGGCCGCCCGGCCAGGAAATCGCCGACCCTCTGGCCCGGCGCCCAATAGCTCGACCCGCCCGCCAGATAGGCCTGGCTTTCCCAATGACGCTGAAAATCGATGCCGGCCAGCGGCCCACCGGGATAGTCGCGCTCCGGGTCGATGCCAACGACCAGGCCCGAATTGGCGTTAAATTCGGCGCGGCTATATTGGCTCATGCCGTTGGTGACGACGCGCCCCTCTTCCGACGTGGCGGCGACAACGCGGCCGCCCGGGCACATGCAGAAACTATAGACCGTGCGGCCATTGGCGCAATGATGCGCCAGGCTATAGGCCGCCGCGCCCAGGTCCGGGTGGCCCGCGCACTGGCCATAGCGGGCGCGGTCGATCCAGCTTTGCGGATGTTCGATGCGCACGCCGATGGAAAAGGGCTTGGCCTCCATATGCACGCCGCGCGCGTGGAGCATCTCGAAGGTCGGGCGCGCGCTATGGCCGACCGCCAGCACGACATGGTCGGTTTCGATCACGCTGCCGTCGTGGAGGACGAGCCCGCGCAGTTTCTGTGCGCCCTCGCCGTCTGGTTCCAGCAGCAGGTCATCGACCCGCGTCTGCCAGCGATATTCGCCGCCCAGTCCTTCGATCTGGCGGCGCATGGATTCGACCATGGAGACGAGGCGGAATGTGCCGATATGGGGATGCGCTTCCCACAATATGTCATCGGGCGCGCCGGCGGCGACAAATTCCTCCAGCACCTTGCGCCCCAGGAAGCGCGGGTCCTTGACGCGGCAATAAAGTTTCCCATCGGAAAAGGTGCCCGCCCCGCCCTCGCCGAACTGGACATTGGAATCGGGATTGAGTTCGGCGCGCCGCCACAGGCCCCAGGTATCCTTGGTCCGCTCCCGCACCACCTTGCCGCGGTCCAGGATGATCGGCCGGAAGCCCATCTGCGCCAGGATGAGGCCGGCGAACAGGCCGCACGGCCCCGCGCCGATCACCACCGGCCGCTTGCCGCCCCAGTCATCTGGCCGATGCGTCACAAAATGATAGCGGGTATCGGGCGTCGGCCGCACGTCATGATCGTTGGCGAAGCGGGCGAGCACGGCTTCCTCGTCCGCCACATCGATATCGAGCGTATAGACCAGCTGGATCGCAGTGCGGCGGCGCGCGTCATTGCCGCGCCGGACCAGGCTATGACCCAGCAAATCCTGCGGTTCGATATCAAGGCGCGCGCAAATGGCGGCGGGCATCGCCTCGGCCGGATGGTCGAGGGGCAGTTTCAGGCCGGACAGTCGGATCATGGCGCTGCCCATAATCGCTCCCGGCCCGAAAGAAAACTAGGCGCGGGACAGCCGCCCCGCCAGCCATTCCCCGCCAAGCGCAGCCAGCATCGACAGGCCGGTCAGGGGAAAGAGCGCGCCCAGCCCCACCATCAACGCGGCCACCGTCCGGCGCGCGGCCGCACTTGCCGGCGGCGGCGCGGCAAGCCGCCCGTCCCGCCGCCGCTTCCACCACAGCACCGGCGCGGTCAGGCATAGCAGCAGCAGGCACAGGCATCCCGCCAGCATCAGCAGCCGGTTGCCCTCGCCATATTGCTGGCCCTGATGGGTGGCGATGCCCCATTCGACCGCCTTTGCGCCCTTGCCGAACTGCCGCCAGTCCATGTCCTGCACCACCGCGCCGGTCGCCGCGTCTACGGCAATGGCGCGCGCGTCGTCGGCACGCACGGTGATCGCCGACACCAGATAGGGCGCGCCGGGGCTGGCGGGCAGAAACAGTTGATAGCCCCCCGCAAGCCCCCGCCGGGCGGCGATCCGCGCGACGGCATCGACACCCACATCATGAAGCCCATGCCCCATCGGCGCGCCCTGCTCCCGCAGCGTCCAGGGCAACGCATGTTTGGCCGCGTGCGACCAGGGATTGACCTTCATCGGCGGTCGCCCCGCCTTGCTGGCGGCGATCACCGCGCGCAACCCTCCGCCCCAGACATCGGTCCAGGGCATGCCGGTAATGGCGAGGAACAGGATGACGAGCGCCGACGCAAAGCCCAGCGTGCCATGCAGGTCGCGCCAGAATAGCCGCCCCTTCGCGGTCCCGCGCAGCGCCAGCGCGGGCTGGCCGCGCCGGGGCCAGCGCAGAAACAGCCCCGTGACGCACAGGATGATCGCCCATCCGGCAACCACTTCGACCAGGCGATTGCCGACCGGACCGGTGATGGTGAGGCTGTGCAGCGACTTGACCGTCTCCATCACGCCGCCATCGCGCATTTGCCCCAGGACGCGGGCATCACGGGGATCGACGAAATAGGTCGTCGTGCCGCCCCCTGCCCGCGACGTCACCACCCGCCAGCTTTCGCCATTGCTGGCGGGGCGTACAAGCTGGGTTGCGGCCGCACCGGCGCGCGCCCCCGCCGCAGCAACGATGCGCGACGCCGGCAAGGGTGGCCCCCCGTCAGGCGGCGTCAGCCGCACCGGATAGACCAGCGCCTCCACTTCCGCCTTGTAGAGATAGAGCGCGCCCGTCACCGCCATCAGCGCCAGCACCGGCAACACGATGAGGCCTGCATAGAAATGCCAGCGCCACATGGCGCGATAGAAAGCGCCGCCGCGCACGTCACCGCCCATCAGAAGCGCGCCCGCACGCCGGCGTAGAAAGCGCGGCGCTCGATCGGATAGAAGGCGGCGCTGCTTTCGTTGGCGGGGGTCGCGGGATCATCCGCCACATAGCGCACCAGCGCGCTGATATCGCCGATCGCGCGTTCCTTGGTCAGGTTGCGCGCGTCGACGAACAGGGTGACGCCGTCCCGAAGCTGCGCCTGTGCAGTGAGGTTAAGCATCGCATAGCCATCGACCCGCTTGCTGTTGGCATAATCGACCCACGCCCCCTGCGGCAGCCATTCGACCGCTGGGCTGACCGAGAGCCGATCCGTCCCCAATGTCAGTTCCGCGCGGTAGAAATGGCGCGGGATGACCGGCAGGCGGTTGTCGCCGAACTGGATGTCGTCGCGGAAGCGGAAATCGCTATATTGATAGACTTGCCGCAGTCGCGCCCAGCGGCTGAGCGTCAGGTCCAGCCCGGCCTCTATCCCCTGATGGCGCGTGCGGTCCGCATTGAAGGTCGCGGCGGGGATCAATCCAGCGACCACGCTATATTGCAGCATCTCGCCCTTTATGTCCGCGCGATAGACGCTGACATCCCAGGTCGCGATGCCCGCCCGGCCGCGCGTGCCGATTTCGGCCGTCCATGCCTTTTGCAGGCCGACCGGCGTGAAACCGGGCGCGCCGCCAGCGGGCGCCTGGCTTAATTCGCCCAAACCCGGCAATTCCACCGAGCGGCTGTAATTGGCATAAACCTGCATCCGGCCGGATGGTTCGTACAGCAGGCCGATCTTGGGCGCGACGCTGTCGAAATCGGCCTGTCCGCTGCGTGCGGGGGCCATGCGGTTGTCGATCTTGCGCTCGCCATGGCTGTAGATGCCGCCAGCGACCAGCCACAGGGCGGGCAGCGGCGCGATGCGCGCCTCGGCATAGCTGTTGATCGTCTGCGCCTTTTGCACCGCATTGGCGGTCGGGGCGCCGGGCTGCCCATTCACATTGACGAATTGCCGCGCGACCGTGCGCCCGAAGCGCGCCTGGCTGCCCAGCGTCAACGCGACGGGCATGCCGCCAATGTCGCCGGTCAGGTCGACGCTGCCAAAGACGCCGCGATCCTCCGACTTTTGGTCGATGACCTGATAGATGGGATGGAACAGTTGCTTGGCGTTGAAATAGACGCCGAAGGCGACGGTCGCATCGTCCAGCGCAATCGTCGTGCGGTTCTGCAACCGGATCGAATCAATGTCGCGGACCTGATCGCCGAACACATTACCCTTGGACGGATTGGCGATGGCGTCCGCCTCGTTGAGTGCGCCCGCCAGTTTCTGGCGGATGGTCTGGGCGCTGGCATAGAAGCGCGTTTCCACCCGGTCGCTGAGTTTCAGGCCGACATTCCCGTTGAAGCGCAACGCCTTGCGATTGCCATGCACGCGGTCGCTGTCGGACCGGTCGGCGGTGATCGCCATGAAGGCGTCGCCACGATCATCGGCATAGCCATAGGCCATCTTGCCGCGCAGCGTGTCGAAACTGCCTCCGTCAAGGCGCAGTTCGACGCCCGGCGCGCTGTGGCCCGTGGGCGTCACGGCATTGATCGCCCCGCCCAGCGTCGACCCGCCAAGCCGCAGCGCATTGCCGCCGCGATACACCTCCAGATGCTGGAAGACCTGCGGGTCCAGTTCCTGGAAATCGCCATTGTCGTCGGCGGCGTTGATGGGAATGCCGTCCTGCAACAGGGTCAGGCCGCGCATATGATAGCCGCGCGACAGGCCCGACCCGCGAATGGAAATGCGCACTTCCTGCCCGAAACGGGGCTGGGTGTAGACGCCGGGCGAAAAGCTGAGCGCATCTCGCAGCGACACGGCGAGCTTGTCCTCAAACTCATCGGCGGCCACGACGTCGACTCCGCCAGGGGTTTGTTGCACGCGGGCGGCCGCTTCCTCGACGATCGGGCTGGCGGTGACGATGATCGCGCTTTGATCGGCGCTGTCCTCGGCAAACACCGGATGGGCGGACAGGACAAGGATGAGGGCGCACAGCGGCAGGCTGCGCGCGACATGATGGGAAGACATGGATATAACTTTCTGAAAACAGGGCGACATTTTCGGCGCTCTGCAGCACCGAATCGGTCACGCATCCCGACGCGCGAGGCGTGCGGGATCACGGTCTTTTCAGAAAGCGGCCGGTGGACCCGACGAAGGCGGCGGCGGCGCGGCCAGCCGCGCGATGAGGCCGGTCTTGAGCGCAAAGGCGATCGGGCCAAAGGCAAGTTGCCAGGCCGGCAGAGGCAGGTCGGCAAGCACCAGCGGCGGCACGACCGGCTGAACCGACGCGGCAAAGGGGCAATGCTTCTGGCCACCCATGCCATCATCGGGACGATGATCGCCATCCATGGGCGCGTCGCCGCGATCGACCACGACATTGACCGCGCCCTGGCCGGTACACAGCGTCACCACCACGCCATGGGCGGTGCGTACCGGCATGAAGCCGGTCGGCGCGATCAGGTGGATCGCAAGGACAAGCAGCGCCAGCGCGGCCAGTACGCCACGCGCGCCTCTCCTCTGTCTGATCGCCCCCGTCATGACGCTGGCCCTAGCGGCTTGGCCGTGGCCTGTCACTGGGGCAAAAGGCCCATGCGGAGATATGCGTGACAGGCATAGCACTCACCTTGACGTAAACGTAAAGCGGGGTTACATCATAGCCATGGACAAGCGCAGCAGCATTGCCGGCATCGAACTGCCCGATCATAGCGAGCGGGAAAGCTACAGCATCACCGATCTGTCAGAAGAATTCGGCGTCACTGCCCGCGCGCTGCGCTTTTACGAAGATGAAGGCCTTATCTCGCCCGAACGGCAGGGCCTTACCCGCATCTATTCGCGGCGCGACCGGGCGCGGCTGGCGTGGATATTGCGCGGCAAGCGCGTGGGTTTCAGCCTCACCGAAATTCGCGAGATGATCGACCTGTATGACGCCGACGAGGAACATGAGGCGCAGCGGCGCGTCACGGTCGACAAATGCCGGGCGCGCATCGACCTGCTGACCCGGCAGAAGGACGATATCGACGCCGCCATCGCCGAACTCGCGGCCTTCGTCGCCACCATCGAACAGAAATAGACCCCCTACCCCCCTATAAAGACGTTTTCAGGAGAAGATCATGCCCAGCTATGCCGCCCCCATTCGCGACACCCGCTTCGTGCTGGATCATGTCGTGGGACTTGAGCGCTACGCCAACCTGCCCAGCTTCGCCGCCGCCTCGCCCGATCTGGTCGAAGCCATCCTGACCGAAGGCGGCAAGGTCGCGGCCGAAATCCTGTTCCCGCTGAACGCGTCGGGCGACAAGGAAGGCTGCACCCGCAACAGTGACGGAAGCGTTACGACGCCCGCCGGCTTCAAGGATGCTTATGAGCAATATGTCGCGGGCGGCTGGACCACGCTGCACGCGCCGGAGGAATTTGGCGGCCAGGGCCTGCCCATGGTCGTCGCCACCGCGCTGGGCGAATATATGACCTCTGCCAATCAGGCGTTCGAAATGTATTTCGGCCTCACCACCGGCGCGATTTCGGCCCTGCTCGCCAAGGGCAGCAGCGAACAGCAGCACCGCTATATCCCCAAGATGGTGTCGGGCGAATGGACCGGCACGATGAACCTCACCGAACCGCATTGCGGCACCGACCTTGGCCTCATCAAGACCAAGGCCGTGCCGCAGGCCGATGGCAGCTACGCCATCACCGGCACCAAGATCTTCATTTCAGCCGGCGAGCATGACCTGGCGGACAACATCATCCATCTGGTGCTGGCCAAGACGCCCGACGCGCCGGAAGGCAGCAAGGGCATCTCGCTCTTCGTCGTGCCCAAGATGATGGTGGGTGACGATGGCGCGCTGGGTGATCGCAATGCCGTTTCCTGCGGGTCGATCGAACACAAGATGGGCATTCACGGCAATGCGACCTGCGTCATGAACTATGACGGCGCTACCGGATGGATGGTCGGTGAGGAGAATAAGGGCCTCGCCGCCATGTTTATCATGATGAACGCTGCGCGTCTGGGCGTCGGCCTTCAAGGGCTGGGCCAGGCCGAAGTCGCGTTCCAGAATGCAGTGCATTATGCGAAGGATCGCCGGCAGGGTCGCGCGCTCACAGGCCCCAAGGAGCCGGAGGAAAAGGCCGACACGCTGTTCGTCCATCCCGACGTGCGCCGCATGCTGATGGAGGCCAAGGCGCTGACCGAGGGCCTGCGCGCGCTGACTTTGTGGACCGCCGTGCAGGTCGACCTGTCGCACCATGCCGAAACCGAGGAAGAGCGGCAGGCGGCCGATGACCTGCTCCAGCTGCTGACCCCGGTGGTCAAAGGCTATGGCACCGACAAGGGATTCGACGTCGCGGTGTCCGCGCAGCAGGTGTTCGGCGGCCATGGCTACATCTGGGAAAATGGCGTGGAGCAATATGTCCGCGACGCCCGCATTGCCCAGATCTACGAAGGCACCAACGGCATTCAGGCGATGGACCTGGTCGGCCGCAAGCTGCCCATGCATGGCGGGCGCGCCTTGCAGGCGTTCCTGAAGCTGGTGAATGAGGAAGTCGCCGCCGCCAAGTCGAACGACACCATCGCCCCGATCGCCGAAGCGCTCGAAAAGGCGAGCGGCCAGCTGGGCGCGGCGACCATGTGGCTGATGCAGAACGCCATGAAGAACCCCGACAATGCGGGCGCCGGCGCGCATCATTACATGCACATATTGGGCATCGTCGCGACGGGCCTGATGTGGCTGCGCATGGCAAAGGCGGCCAGCGCTCAGATCGCGGCAGGCGAAGGTGATGCGGGCTTCCTGGAAGCCAAGCTGGTGACGGCGCGCTTCTTTGCCGAGCGGATCATGCCCGACGCGGGCGCGCTGCGGCGCAAGATCGAGGGCGGCGCGGACACGCTGATGGCTCTCGATCCCGCGCAATTCCTGGCCGCCTGACCCCAGGCCGCCGGACACTCATGCAGATAAGAGGGTGGTCCCTTTGGGCCGCCCTTTTCCTATGCGCTATCAGGCTGCGAGCGGCAGCGGCGTGTCCAGCACGACCGGGCGTGCGTCCTGCGCCACCGGCGCCGCGGCGGGCGTCAGGGCGTTCATATGGCGTTCGGCGGTGACGACGTCCCGGCGATAGGCGAAATAGAGGGCGATCAGCGAAAACATGGCAATTCCTTGGATGTGAATTTTGCTGCGTTGCAGCATCACAGCCTATGTGGGCGAACCGGCTCACCTTCGCAAATGCAAGGATTTCGAACGCGATTGCAGGAATGTCACCTGTCGTTGCCGGTCGGCGCAATCGCCGGACAGGCCGTCTTCACCCCCGGAACATCGCCTTCATCGCCAAGTCCCACGGCCCGCCGCGATAATGCCAGGCGGCCAGTCCGGCGATGGCGATCGGGCGCGCGCGGAAATCCGCGCGCAGCCGCTGCGCCAGCGCCTTGGCAACATCGGGCGTCACCTTGTTCTGAACCGTGATGTGCAATCGCGGCTTCGCCTGATCCTGCGGGGTCAGCATCCCGGCAAAGGCATCGGCCAGTTCGCTGCGCATCGCCAGCAGCTCCGCGCTGTCGACCCGATAGGCGACGCCGCGCCCCAACAGCATCACATCGGTCAACCGCGCCGCCGGCGGCGGGCCGGCGCACAGCCGCTTCAATCGCCCCGCAATCTCGTCCAAGGCGGAGGGCGGCAGATGGTGGAACAAGGTGATATGCGCGCTCAGCCAGTTGCGCTCGGGCGGAAAATGCGCGCGGCGCAGCCCGTCGGCCCAGGCGAAGTCCGCCGCCCCCATCAACGCCGTCACGATGATCGGGGCCGGCGCATCCGCGTTCATTTGCGCGGATTGTCCGCCAGCCAGGCCAGCACCGGCTCCGGGCTGGTTTCGCCATAGGGGTCGTCATCCTCGCCCGCGTCGTTGATGCCCGGCTCCTCGAACCAGGCGACGATCCTGCCGTCATCGACGACCATGGCATAGCGCCAGCTGCGCTCGCCAAAGCCCAGATGGTCCTTCTTCACCAGCATGCCCATGCGGCGGGTAAAATCGCCCGATCCGTCGGGCAGCAGCTTTACCGACTTGATGCCCAGCTGTTTGCCCCATTGATACATGACGAAGGCATCGTTCACGGATATGCAATAGACATCGTCCGCGCCGGCCGCCCTCAGCGCCTCGCTCGATCGTTCGAAGGCTGGACATTGTTCGGTCGAGCAGGTCGGCGTGAATGCGCCGGGCAGCGAGAAGACGACGGAGCGCTTGCCCGCAAACAGATCGCCGGTGCTCACCTCCTGCCAGCGAAAGGGATTGGGCCCTTCGACACTGTCATCGCGCACTCGGGTCTTGAGCGTGACGTCAGGAACGGATCGACCCAGCATAAGCATATTCTCCTCTATGACCGGACGGCTTCCGCCCCGGCATGTTCAGATATATATTTGGCCATCAACCGGCCACAAGCGATGCCAATCAAGAGGGGGTAACACGCATCATGTCCACATCCCGTTCCCTGACGATCGTCGGAATCATCCTGCTGCTCTGGAACCTGATGGGGGTGATGGCCTTCATCCTGCAATATGGCATGGACCTCGATGAACTCGCCCGCACCGATCCGGTGACGGCCAGGGCGTTCGGGGCCATGCCCGCATGGCTGTGGATCGACTATGGCGTGGCGGTTGCGGCCGGCACGGCCGGCGCGGTGACGCTGCTGATGCGGCGGGCCATCGCGGTCCTGCTGTTTCTCGTGTCGCTGATCGCGGTGCTGATCCAATTTGGGTATACGCTCGGCATGACCGACCTTGTCGCGCAAAAGGGGCTGATGGTCGCGGCCGGCTTCCCCGCCTTCGTCATTCTGGTTGCGATCGTGCAACTGGTCTATGCGCGCTCGATGGCGAAAAAGGGCCTGCTGCGCTGACCGGCTACAGTCCGCAAAGGCCTTAAAGCTCGCCGCGCGCGCGGCGGATTTCGAACCATTTGCGGACATTCTCATTATGCTGCTGCAAGGTGTCGGCAAAGATATGGCCGCCCTCCCCATCCGCCACGAAATAGAGCGCCTTGGTCTGCGCCGGGTGCAGCACCGCCACGATCGACAGCCGGCCAGGATTAGCGATCGGTCCCTTGGGCAGGCCGGTCATCGCATAGGTATTATAGTCGTTGACCGCCGCTATTTCCGACTTGCGAATGCGCCGGCCCAGCGGCTTGCCGCGCGTGATGGGGTAGATGATCGTGGGGTCGGCCTGTAACATCATGCCCGCGCGCAGGCGGTTGGCATAGACGCCCGCGACCGTCGGCCGCTCCTTGGCGACGGCGGTTTCCTTCTCGACGATGCTTGCCAGGATGATCGCCTCGCGCGGGGTCTTGACCACCAGATCGGGCGCGCGCTCGGCCCATAGCTTGGCGAGCAGCTTCGTCATCGCGTCCTGCATGCGTTTCAGAACGGCGGCGCGCGGCTCGCCCTTGTCGAACGCATAGCTGTCGGGCAGCACGCTGCCTTCCTCAGGCACCTTGATATCGCCGGTCAGCTGGTCATTGGCCATCAACCGCTCATGCACCAGGATCGAGGGCATGCCTTCGGGGATGGTGATGAGCCGGGTCAGCGTTTTCCCGCCCTGCAGGATCGCCAATATGTCCTTGTTGCTGGCCCGCGCGGGAATGACGAACTCGCCTGCCTTGATCGGCGTCGATCCGCCGAAGACCTTGGCGCGGGTCAGAAAGGCATCGGCCGATCGCACCGCGCCCGCCTGCTTCAACAGCACGGCCGCATCGGACAGGGTCGCGCCTTCGGGCACGGTGATGCTGACATCCTTGGCCGCTGGCCCGTCCTCGCTCCAGCCGGCAACGAAGCGAAACGCGATGAACGCCGCCACAGCAAGGCCAATCAGCAGAATGCCGCAGCCGATGCGGCGCGTGGGGCTTGAGCGGGATCGTCTTGCCATGGGGATTCCAGTCCGTCCCGCTTTGTTGCTTCATCCTCCCCTTTAAGGGGAGGTGGCTGGCGCGGAGCGCCAGTCGGAGGGGTGTCCTGCTCTCGATAGGGCGACACCCCTCACCACTTCGTGGTCCCCCTCCCCTTACAGGGGGAGGACTATCAAACCGCCTTCATGATCAGCGACGCGTTGGTGCCGCCAAAGCCGAAGCTGTTGTTCAGCACCGCGCGCACCTTGCGCTCCTTGGCGACATGCGGGACCAGGTCGACGCCCTTGCAGCTTTCGCTCGGTTCATCGAGGTTCAGCGTCGGCGGGACGATCTGGTCGCGCATGGCGAGGATGCAGAAAATGCTCTCCACCGCGCCCGCGCCGCCCAGCAGATGGCCGATCGCCGACTTGGTGGACGACATCGACATGGACGACAGATGGTCGCCGAACAGCCGCTTGACCGCGCCCAGCTCCAGCTCGTCGCCCAGCGGCGTCGACGTGCCATGGGCGTTCACATAGTCGATATCTTCCAGCGACAGGCCCGACTTCTTGAGCGCCATTTCCATCGAGCGATAGCCGCCGCTGCCTTCGGGATGCGGGGCGGTGACATGATAGGCGTCGCCCGACAGGCCATAGCCGATGACTTCGGCGTAGATTTTCGCGCCGCGCGCCTTGGCCCGCTCATATTCCTCCAGCACGACGACGCCCGCGCCCTCACCCATGACGAAGCCGTCGCGGTTGACGTCATAGGGGCGGCTCGCCTTTTCCGGCGTGTCGTTGAACCCGGTGCTGAGCGCGCGCGCCTGGGCAAAGCCGGCAATGCCGATCGGGCAGATCGCGCTTTCCGCGCCGCCCGCCAGCATGACGTCGGCATCATCCATCGCGATCATGCGCGCGGCGTCGCCGATCGAATGCGCGCCCGTCGAACAGGCGGTGACGACGGCGTGGTTCGGCCCCATCAGGCCGTATTTGATCGACACCTGGCCGGAGATGAGGTTGATCAGGCGGCCATGGACGAAGTGCGGCGAAACCCGGCCTGGTCCCTTGTTCGCCAGCACCAGCGATTCGCTTTCGATGCCCGGCAGGCCGCCAATGCCCGACCCGATCGAACAGCCCGCGCGCAGCCTTTCTTCCTCCGTCATATTGTCGAGGCCCGCGTCGCGCAGCGCTTCGCTGGCCGCCGAAATGCCAAAGACGATGAAGGGATCAACTTGGCGCTGGATCTTGTGATCCACGTCCAGCGACGCGTCATAGCCATATTCGTGATCGGCCGGCTTCACTTCGCAGGCGATGCGGCACTTGTAATCGGTCGCGTCGAAGCGCGTAATCGTGGCCGCGCCCGATTTCGACGCGATGATGTTTTTCCAGCTGGTTTCGACATTCCCGCCCAGCGGGCTCACCATGCCAAGGCCGGTTACGACGACACGACGCATATCCTAGCTCCGAAAATTCATGGACCTTATGCCGCCCATGTAGCCACTGAAAGCGCGCTTGTGAACGGCGCGCCAGATATGAAAAGGCTCCCCAAGCCTCGGAAATCCGGACAGGAGGAGCCGTTTCTCGTTCGCCAGCGCAGTCCTTCCCTCGCAGGATCGGACCGGGCGGACAAATTACTGCTTGCTGTCGATATAATCGATCGCGTCCTTGACGGTGGCGATCTTTTCGGCAGCGTCGTCGGGAATTTCGACGCCGAATTCTTCCTCGAACGCCATCACCAGCTCGACGATGTCAAGGCTGTCGGCGCCCAGATCGTCGATGAAGCTGGCATCCTCGGTCACCTTTTCGGCTTCGACGCCCAGATGCTCGACGACGATTTTCTTTACGCGATCCGCGGTCTCACTCATGAGAGGTCCTTCTTGACAAATATCGTTGGTGGTCTGTGAACAACCGTTAAGGCAATGCCCTAGAGCCAAGCCCCGATAGAGGCAAGAGGCAAGGCCGCCAAGCCCCTTCGTTGCGATGCGATGGCGATCCGGCACGACGGGGCGTGCAAAGGCCATCGCCCACATGCAGCCGCCAATGCCGTGCCCTTACGCGCGGTCACCGGCAATAGCCCTCCTCGCCGGCAATCACGATCAGGCAATTTTCCTTCTCCGCCAGCCATTTGAAGCCCGTTTCTGAGCCCGTACCCGGCCGGATCGTCAATTCCTTGCCATCGCGGGTGAAGCGGATCATGGCTCCGTCCGCCACGCCGTCATAAGTGCCCTGCCGATCGAGCGTATCCTTGTTAGCGATGGCATAATGACCCGGCTTGCCGTCGGGCGAAGGCTGAATGTCCAGAAACAGTCCCTCAGGCCCGGTCCAGCGACCGACCCAATCGTCCGTCGCCATCCGGTCCGTCGGCGCGGGCGCGGCGCCCATCGCGTCGGGCTCGGCCACATTCTCGATGGTTGGGGCCGATGCAGTGGCCTGATTGCCGCCATTCGCGCTGTCCGGATCAGCCACGCCGGAGCATCCGCTCGCCAGCAACAACAGCGCCGCGCCGGCAAGGCTTTGCGGCATGGGGGAAAAGCGCATGATCATCTCCTTGTCTTGACCCGCCTTGTCGAACCCGTGGCCCGGCCGTTCGATCCTCCGTCCGCCGCTTGCCAGAGGGCGTCGGGCGGGTCCAAAGAGGCATATGGGAAGGACAGGGCATGGCGCAACCGGCAGGACCAAGAGCAAGAGCGCGCTTCGTGCGCGAAGCGCCCGACGTGCGGCGGCAGGCGCTGATTGACGCGACGGCCCGCTGCCTTGCCGAAAAGGGCGTCGGCGGCGCCTCCGTCCGCGCGATCTGCGCGAAAGCGGGGGTATCGTCCGGCCTGCTTACCCATTATTTTCCGGGCGTCGACGCGCTGATCCTGGCCACCTATCGCGATGTGGGCGCCAGGGTATCGACGGCGCTCGATGCCGCGATCGCGGCGGCGGGTGATGATCCGCGCGATCGGCTGCGCGCCTGTCTGCAAGCCAATCTGCGCCCGCCGGTGCTGGACCCTGACCTGCTCGCCACCTGGATCGCTTTCTGGAGCCTGGTCACCTCCGATCCCGCCATCGCCGCTGTCCATGCCGACGTCTATCGCGGCACGCGCCATCAGTTGGAGACATTATTGGGCGAAGCAGCGCCCCAACTTTCGCAGGCGCAGAAGCGGATCGCTGCCATCAGCCTCACCGCATTGGTGGACGGCCTGTGGCTGGAATTGTGCCTCGACCGGTCCAGCTTCACGGCCGAAGAAGCGCAGGCGATGGTGGAATCGGCGATGCTGCAATGGCTTGGCGAGATTGACGGCCCGGTCGATAAGTTTGCAGCGCTCTGATCGCTTTTCTCACTCAAGGCATCCGAGAAAACCAATTTCCATTCGGCCTGCCCCCTCCCTACATGAGTTTCGCAACTGCAACACATTTTGCGAGGTAATCAGCGCCCATGGCTCTCATCAACACTCCCCTGCAGCCCTTCAAGGCCACCGCTTACAAGGACGGCAAGTTCGTCGACGTGACCGACGCCGACGTCAAGGGCAAGTGGGCTGTCTTCTTCTTCTATCCCGCCGACTTCACCTTCGTCTGCCCGACCGAGCTGGAAGACCTGGCCGACATCTATCCGACGCTCCAAGGCATGGACGTGGAAGTCTATTCGGTGTCGACCGATACCCATTTCTGCCACAAGGCCTGGCACGACACGTCGCCGGCGATCGGCAAGATCAACTATTATATGCTCGGCGACCAGAATCATCAGCTGTCGAACCAGTTCGGCGTACTGCGCGAAGGCGTAGGCCTCGCGGATCGCGGCACTTTCGTGCTTGATCCCGAAGGCGTGATCCAGCTCGTTGAAATCACGCCCGAAGGCGTCGGCCGTAACGCTGCTGAACTGCTGCGGAAGGTCAAGGCGCTGCAATATTGGGCCGCGCATCCGGGTGAAGTCTGCCCCGCCAAGTGGGAAGAAGGCGCCGAAACGCTCGCGCCCTCGCTCGACCTAGTCGGCAAGATCTAAGACGCGTCAGGCGTCTGCGTAAGCACCGCCGGTTTCCCGCGCTTGCGGGAGACCGGCGGGCCCTTCGCCCGGTATTCCATCAGTTTTTCGCTGGGGTCTTTGGGTCGCACCATCCCCGCAACGGGCCGCCGCATCCCCTCTCCCCAAGCGGCGGCCCGCCTTCTTTCAACGGAGCCAGACAGATATGTTGGACGCAAATCTCAAGGGACAGCTGAAAAGCTATCTGGCGAACATCACCCAGCCGATCGAGCTGGTGGCGTCGCTGGATGAAGGCGCAAAGTCCCGTGAACTCAAGGAATTGCTGAACGAAATTGCCGAACTGTCGGACCATGTGTCCGTCACGACCGGCAATGCCCCTCGCAAGCCCAGCTTCATGATCCGCCGCGTCGGCACCGACATTGGCGTGACCTTTGCGGGCATCCCGATGGGGCATGAATTCACGTCGCTGGTGCTCGCTTTGCTCCAGGTCGGCGGCCACCCGTCAAAGGCTGCGCAGGACCTGATCGAGCAGGTGAAGGGCCTCGACGGCGACTATGCCTTCGAAACCTATTTCTCGCTCTCCTGCCAGAATTGCCCGGACGTGGTGCAGGCGCTGAACCTGATGAGCGTGCTCAACCCCCGAATCAGCCATGTCGCGATCGACGGCGGCCTGTTCAAGGATGAGGTCGACGCGCGCAAGATCATGGCCGTGCCCACCATATTCCTCAACGGTGAACCCTTCGGCCAGGGGCGGATGGAACTGGAACAGATCGTCGCCAAGATCGACAGCGGCGCCGAGGCGCGCGCGGCCGAAAAGATCAAGCGCCAGGACCCGTTCGAGGTGCTGGTGGTCGGCGGCGGTCCCGCCGGGGCTGCGGCCGCCATCTATGCGGCGCGCAAGGGGATCCGTACGGGTGTCGCGGCCGAACGTTTCGGCGGCCAGGTGCTCGACACCATGGATATCGAGAATTTCATCTCGGTCAGCCGCACCGAAGGCCCCAAGCTCGCCTCCGCACTGGAAGCTCATGTCAAGGATTATGACGTCGAGATCATGAACCTGCAAAAGGCGGCGAAGCTGATCCCGGCCAAGTCCGAAGGCGGCTATCATGAAGTCGTGCTGGAAAATGGCGCGTCGCTCAAAGGCCGCACCGTCATCCTGTCGACCGGCGCGCGCTGGCGGCAGATGGGCGTGCCCGGCGAGGACGAATATAAGAATAAGGGCGTTGCCTATTGCCCGCACTGCGACGGGCCGCTGTTCAAGGGCAAGCGCGTGGCGGTGATCGGCGGCGGCAATAGCGGCGTCGAAGCGGCGATCGACCTCGCCGGCATCGTCGCCCATGTGACGCTGATCGAATATGACAGCCAGCTGCGCGCCGACGCCGTCCTCCAGCGCAAGCTCGCCAGCCTGCCCAATGTGAAGATCATCACATCGGCCATGACCACGCAGGTCAACGGCAATGGCGAAAAGGTGACGGGCCTGTCCTACAAGGACCGCAACCATGGCACCGAACATGATGTCGAGCTGGAAGGAATTTTCGTCCAGATCGGCCTTGTTCCCAACACCGAATGGCTGAAGGACGCGATCGCTTTGTCCCCGCGCGGCGAAATCGAGATCGACGTGCGCGGCGAAACCAGCCAGCCCGGCATCTTCGCCGCGGGCGATTGCACCACCGTGCCCTACAAGCAGATCGTCATCGCGATGGGCGCGGGCTCGACTGCGGGCTTGTCCGCCTTCGATTATCTCATTCGCCTGCCCGCGGCCGACGAGGTCGAGGCGCAAGCGGCATAACGGCACAACCCGAGCGGGGTTGCACGGCGGCCGGTCCAGCAATGGGCCGGCCGTTTTTGCTATTGCGGCTGCGCGTCCGGGGGCAGGCCAAGCGGCGCCTCCACCCGGTCGCCATGGCTTTTGGGGGCGGAAACGACGAGTATCTCCACCGGCGCGTCCCCGTCATTGCGCGCCTGATGCGGCACGCCCGGCGCGATTTCGATCCCCTGCCCCGGTGTCAGCCGATAGACGTGCCCGTCCCTTTCCATCGTCAGCACGCCGTCCAGAACATGGAAATATTGCCGCGCGGCCCGGTGATAATGGCGTATCTCCGCCGCGCCGGGCGCCAGCCGTTCCTCGATGACCGACAGGTCCGGCCGCTGGACCAGATGCCATCCGTCGTTGATGCCGCCCCAGACATAATGCTCCGCCTCCGCCTTGGAAATGGGGCCGGCAGCGGAAGGAACAGCGGCGGAACCGGCAAGGCCCAGCAGGATAAGCGCGAATGTCATGCTTTTCTGGAACGGATCGGCGCGCTTCGTCCTCCATCAGGGCGCACCCTGTCTGGCAATAAGCGCGCCGCCGCAGTACAGGCCGCCGCCATGGACCCCGCCCCGCCTTCCCCATCCGACGCCCCGCCCCCATCCCGCCCGTCGTCACGCACGCTCGGCCTTGCCGCCTGCATCGCGCTGGTGATGGGGAATATGATCGGGTCGGGCGTGTTCCTGCTGCCCGCCAGCCTGGCGCCCTTCGGCTGGGACGCGGTGGCGGGGTGGATATTCACCATCGCCGGATCGCTGATACTGGCCTTCGTCATCGCGCGGCTGACCATCGCCATGCCCGACGCCAGCCCTTCGCAGATGATCGCCCGCGCCTTCGGGCCGCTCGCCGGTTTCGCAATCGGCTGGACCTACTGGATCTCGCTCATCATCACCAACGTCACCATCGCGGTGGCGGCGACCGCGAACCTCAGCAGCCTGCTGCCGGTGCTGGCGCGGCCGGGTCTTGGCGCGTTCTGCTCGATCGGCTTTCTGTGGCTGATGGCGGCCATCAATCTGGCCGGCGCGCGGGCGGCCGGGGTCGCGCAAATCTGGACCACGGCGATCAAGCTCATCCCGATCGCTGTCGTCCTGATCCTGCTGTTGCTCATTCTGGGCAGCGGCCGGGCGGACGTCGCGCCCTTCCCGGCGCAGGGCCTGACCGGCGCGGGGATCACCGCCTCGGCCGCGCTGACGCTCTGGGCGCTGCTCGGCTTTGAATCGGCCAGCGTCGCAGCCGACAAGGTGCGCGATCCGGCCCGCACCATCCCGCGCGCGACGCTCATCGGCACGGCGGCGACCGGCCTCATCTACCTGATCGTCTGCTCCGGCATCGCGCTGACGCTGCCGGCGGCGCAGACGCAGACCGGCTCCCCTTTCGGCGCCTTCGTCAGCCATTATTGGGCGGCAGGCCCCGCCGGGCTGGTGGCGATCTTCGTCGTCATCAGCTGCCTTGGCGCGCTCAATGGCTGGACGCTGCTGCAAGGCGAAGTGCCGCTGGCGATGGCGCGCGGTGGCGAATTGCCCCGCTGGCTCGCCGTCACCGACGCGCGCGGCACGCCACGCCGCGCCCTCATTCTGTCCACCATCCTCGCCAGCCTGATGCTGGTTGCCAACAGCCTGCAAGGACTGGTCGCTTTGTTCACCATGATGGCGCTGCTCGCGACATCGGCGACACTGTGGCTCTATGTCGGTTTCGCGCTCGCCAGCCTGCGGTTTCGCCTAGTGATGCCGGCCGCGGTCATTGGCCTTGGCTATGCACTCTGGACCTTATGGGGCGCGGGGCTGGTCGCCAGCGGATCGAGCATAGTGCTGATGCTCGCGGGCCTGCCCTTCTACGCCTGGGCGCGGCGGGAGCGGGCACAAGCTCCATAATCCGTTCGCTTCGAGCCTGTCGAGAAGCGGCTGGCGCCGCGATTACTGGTTCTCGACTTCGCTCGAACCGAACGGGGAAGGAAATGGGAAGGACGTCAATCCCCCCATATGTCCTTGAGCTTGGAGAAAAAGCCCGTCGATTGCGGGCATTCCTCGCCCGTTTCCGTTTCGCGGAAGGCCTCTAGCAACTCGCGCTGCTTGGCGGTCAGCTTGGTCGGCGTCTCGACGTCCACCTGGATGACCAGATCGCCATGGCCGCGACCATTGAGCACCGGCATGCCCGCGCCGCGCTGGCGGATTTGCTTGCCTGACTGGATGCCAACGGGAATCTTGATCTCATGCCGGCTGCCATCCAGCCCCGGCACTTCGATGATGCCGCCCAGGGCGGCGGTCGTAAAGCTGACCGGCGCGCGGCAGAACAGCGTCGTGCCGTCGCGTTCGAAAATCGCATGGCGCTTCACATGCAGGAAAATATAGAGGTCGCCGGCCGGCGCACCGCGCGCGCCCGCTTCGCCCTCACCCGACAGGCGAATGCGCGTGCCTTCATCCACCCCGGCGGGAATCGTCACCGACAGCGACTTGGGCTTGTCCACCCGGCCTTCGCCCCGGCAGGACCGGCACGGGCTTTCGATCACCTGCCCCGCGCCATGGCAGGACGGACAGGTGCGTTCGACCACGAAAAAGCCCTGCTGCGCGCGCACCTGGCCATGACCATGGCAGGTGGCGCAAGTCTTGACCCCGGTGCCCGGCTGTGCGCCCGATCCGTCGCAGCTGTCGCAGGCGGCCGACACTTCGATTTCGATCTGCGTCTGCTTGCCATGATAGGCTTCGTCGAGGCTGATCTCCAGATCATAGCGCAGGTCGGCGCCGCGACGCTGCTGCTGCCGTCCGCCCGCGCCGCCAAAGCCCGACTGGCCAAAGATCGTCTCGAAAATATCGCCCAGATCGGAAAAGCCGCCGGCCTGACCACGGAACCCGCCGCCGCCTCCGCCGTTCTGTGCATTGGTATAGGCGGCATGGCCATAACGGTCATAGGCTGCCCGCTTCTGAGGGTCTTTCAGGCACTCATAGGCTTCCGACACGGCCTTGAACTTGGCCTCGCTGTCGGTGCATCCCCCGGTACGATCCGGGTGATACTTCATTGCGAGCTTGCGATACGCGCTCTTGATAGTCGCGCCGTCCGCGGTGCGCTCGACCTCGAGCAGCGAATAATAGTCCGTTTCAGTCATAGCATTCCCGGCTGAACCCGCCGCCGCGCGTCACGCGGGCGGCGGGCGCAGTCTATCGGCTTACGCCTTGTTGTCGTCCACTTCGGAGAATTCGGCGTCGACGACATCGTCATCTGCCTTGGGCGCGTCGGCTTCGGGCGAAGCGGCGGCGGCCTGTTCCTTCTCGTAAATGGCCTGACCCAGCTTCATGGCAACCGTGGCGAGTTCCTGCGCCTTGGTCTTCATGGCTTCAGCGTCGCCGCTTTCGATCGCGGACTTGGCAGCGGCAATCGCGGTTTCGATCTCGCCTTTCAGGCTCGCGTCCACCTTGTCGCCATGCTCGACCAGCTGCGCCTCGGTCGTATGGACCAGGCTTTCGGCGTTATTCTTGGCCTCGGCTGCCTCGCGACGCTTCTTGTCCTCTTCGGCAAAACGCTCGGCATCCTTGACCATTTGGTCGATGTCCGCGTCCGACAGGCCACCCGACGCTTGGATGCGGATCTGCTGTTCCTTGCCGGTGCCCTTGTCCTTGGCGGACACATTGACCAGGCCGTTGGCGTCGATGTCGAAGGTGACTTCGATCTGCGGCACGCCGCGCGGCGCGGGCGGAATGCCGACCAGGTCGAACTGGCCCAGCAGCTTGTTGTCCGCCGCCATTTCACGCTCGCCTTGGAACACGCGGATCGTCACGGCCTGCTGATTGTCGTCGGCCGTCGAATAGGTCTGCGATTTCTTGGCGGGAATGGTGGTGTTGCGGTCGATCATGCGGGTGAATACGCCACCCAGCGTCTCGATGCCCAGCGACAGCGGCGTCACGTCGAGCAGCAGCACGTCCTTGACGTCGCCCTGCAACACGCCTGCCTGAATGGCCGCGCCCATGGCGACGACTTCGTCCGGGTTGACGCCGGTGTGCGGTTCCTTGCCGAAAAAGTCCTTCACGGCTTCGCGCACCTTGGGCATGCGGGTCATGCCGCCGACCAGCACCACTTCGCTGATCTCGCTCGCCGAAACGCCCGCATCCGCCAGCGCCTTCTTGCACGGCTCCATCGTCCGCTTGATGAGGTCGGCGACAAGGCGTTCAAGATCGGCGCGCGTCACCGTCTTGACAAGGTGCTTGGGACCATTCTGGTCGGCAGTAATGAAGGGCAGGTTGACCTCGGTCGTCTGCGCGCTCGACAGCTCGATCTTCGCCTTCTCGGCCGCTTCCTTCAGACGCTGGAGCGCCAGCTTGTCCTTGGTGAGGTCGATGCCTTCCGCCTTCTGGAAGTCGGCCGCCAGATATTCGACCAGCTTGGCGTCGAAGTCCTCGCCGCCCAGGAAGGTGTCGCCGTTGGTCGACTTCACCTCGAACACGCCATCGCCGATCTCCAGGATCGAGATGTCGAAGGTGCCGCCGCCAAGGTCATAGACCGCGATCGTCTTGCCGTCCTGCTTGTCGAGACCGTAGGCGAGCGCAGCAGCCGTCGGCTCGTTGATGATGCGCAGCACTTCAAGGCCCGCAATCTGGCCGGCGTCCTTGGTCGCCTGACGCTGGGCGTCGTTGAAATAGGCCGGCACGGTGATGACCGCCTGCGTGACCGTCTCGCCCAGATAGCTCTCGGCGGTTTCCTTCATCTTCTGGAGCGTGAAGGCGCTGATCTGCGACGGGCTATAATCCTGGCCGCCGGCCTTGACCCAGGCGTCGCCGTTCGGGCCTTTGGCGATCGAATAGGGGACGAGTTCCATGTCCTTCTTGGTCATGGGATCATCGAAGCGGCGGCCGATGAGGCGCTTCACCGCGAAAATCGTGTTGTCCGGGTTGGTGACCGCCTGGCGCTTGGCCGGCTGACCGATCAGACGCTCGCCATCCTTGGCGAAGGCGACGATCGAGGGCGTGGTCCGCGCCCCTTCCGCATTTTCGATAACCTTGGGCTTGCCGCCATCCATCACAGCCACGCAGCTGTTGGTCGTGCCAAGGTCGATCCCGATAACTTTTGCCATTTTTTCCTCTTTTAACCCCAAATCATGCGTTCAGCGGTTGAAGGCCAAATACCCCACGAAAGCGCCAAGGCAAGGCCGGTTTGCACGGGGGATATAGGCGTGCTTTCGCTTGGCACAAGGCGCAGGGGCGATTAGCTATGCAACCGACCTGAAACAAGACAGACATGGAGTGAGAGATGCGTGGTCCCCTTGCCCTTATCGCGCTGGCAGCGCCACTGGCCCTGACCGCCTGCGGAGACCCCGCCCCCACCTACATCGATCAGGCCTGGGTGCGCCTGTCGCCGAACAAGGATCGCCCGTCGGCCGGCTATTTCGTCGCCCATGGCGGCGACAGTGCGACCCGGCTGCGCGGCGTGCTCACCGATTATGCGCTGAAGGTCGAGATGCACGAAAGCGTCGAGGAAAATGGCGTCATGACGATGAAGCCGATCAACAGCGTCGACATTCCGGCCAAGGGCACGGTGACGTTCGCGCCGGGCGGCAAGCATCTGATGCTCTGGGGCGTCAACGACACCGCGATCAGCCGGGGCAAGATGCAACTGACCTTCCTGCTCGACAATGGCGACCGGCTGCTGGTCGATGCCGTGATCCGCAAGCCGGAGGGTGCGACCACCGCCACGCCGGCCCCGTCGGACAATAGCGCCAATTGACCAGCCGGCCGCTGACGCCGGGCGAAGTCGCGCTCGCCCGCCCACTGTTCGGCGCCGCGATCGACTATGCGCGCGTGCGCGTCCATGACCGCGCTTGGTGGCCGCTCCAGCCCCGGCGCGTCACCATGGCGCCCGATGGCGACCTGTGGTTCCACCCGCAAGGCGGCCTGTTCTGCGCCGATTTTCGCGACCAGCCCCTCCTTCTCCAGGCGCATTTCATCCACGAAATGACCCATGTCTGGCAAGCGCAACGATCGGGCAGATGGTGGCTGCCACTGATGCGCCACCCCTTTTGCCGCTATGATTATGCGATCGTGCCGGGCAAGCCCTTCGCGCGTTACGGCATCGAGCAACAGGCCGAAATCGTGAAGCACGCCTTCCTGCTGCGACAGGGCCGGGCGGTTAAGGACAAGCCGGGGCTGGACGTCTATGAGGCGCTGCTGCCGTTCGAGGCCGGGTGACGGCTTTTTATCGGGAGTACGCTCCCACCCCTGTCGTCACCCCCACGCTGCCGCCGTCATCCCCGCATTTCCACCGTCATCCCCGCGCAGGCGGGGATCCATCCTCTCAGCACGGCACGCGGGCTATAGTCGAGAGCTGGGTTCCCGCGTTCGCGGGAATGACGAAGAAGGGTGGATTGCGGAAAGGCGGCTTCTAAGATGTTCATATGGCAAAGCAGGTAATCGTCATGTATCACCGCTAGATGCATTCATGCACCTCTAGACGAGATGACCCCTCGCATTGGCGGATTGCTGTCGCATTTTTGGTAGCTCCGGCGCTTGCTGCTCTCTCGATCGCAATCGTCATGCTTCTGTATAGCGGGCTTCAATCAATGACAGAGCGGATTTGGAGGTCTGCTCTAGCATATGGCGTTTTTGGAGCTTACCCTCCCACAATTATATTCGGCATTCCGGCCTATTTTGCTCTTCGCAAGCATCTCAAACCGCACCTCATCAATTGTGCGGTTGCGGGTGCTTTCGTGGCTGCTCTCCCATGGGCACTACTGACGCTTTACAACTCCAGATCAGGCAAGCATTGGCGATCGGCCTACCGTGATTGATGGGTCGAAAACAGCCTTTGGATGGCTGATGGATGCACAAGCATTAGCACAAATTGCTCTGTGCGGCGCGTTGGGTGGCTTTCTATTTTGGGCCATAGCAATCGCCGGAAGTGGTGTAAAAAAGGTCGACCACGGAGAAAAGTAATTTAGCGATGCATCGTCCGCTTCTGGGTTGAACGATCGGCCTCCTGGACGACAAAAAGGGTCGGACTCCAGACCATCCTCCCCTGCAAGGGGAGGTGGCAATCCGAAGGATTGACGGAGGGGTGTCCCGCTCTCGCCAGGGTGACACCCCTCCACCACTTCGCGGTCACCCTCCCCTTGCAGGGGAGGATTTCACCGCCGCTCTTGGTCGATACCGGACGGACCCACAGCCACCCGTCTCCCGGCAAATATCTGTCCTATTCCCGTCTTTTCCGCTTCATCCTTGGCGATGCGCCCGCAGCCCATTCCACCCGTCAATCCCCTACATCAACGCCCTGTTGGATGTGTCGCTTCCTGGTCGCCTCACAGGCGCTTGGTGGTCGCCTCATGGTCGCTTCGAGCTGAAAAGGCCCGACGACACTGTGAACTTCGCACCCGTCACGCGGCGCGCCGATCAGATATTGCCCTGAAGCTCTTCGGGCACGTCATCGTCGGGACCAAAATAGAGCGAAGCGCACGCGTCTTTCAGGCATCCGCCCTCCAGCGTCAGGTCGTCGCGCCAGGCGTCGGCGATGAAGTCCATCGTATCAAGATGGCGGTCCTCGAAATACATGGCGTGGACGTCGTCGCGCCCCGCGCCATAGACGATGCGGCCAATCTTGGTCCAGATCGACGCCATGGTGCACATGCCGCACGGCTGGAGCGTCGAATAAAGCGTCGCCCCGCGCAAATCCATGTCGCCATGGACCTGCCCCGCCGCGCGGAACGCCATCATTTCGGCATGCGCGGTCGCATCGCACCGTTCCTCGGTTTCGTTGACGCCCTGCGCCAGCACCGCGCCATTCAATATGATGATCGCGGCGATCGGTGTGTCCTCGGGCGAACTGCCCTTGCTGCGCGCAAGGTCGATCGCGCGTTGCATCCATTTGCTGTCGGTTTCGTCCATGCCGGTCCCTTCCGCCCTGTGGCGCATTCCCGGCATGGACGTTTGGGACCGGCACGCGTTCCCCGCTTGCGGCGACAAGGCAAGAACGCCGCCCGGATCAACCGGCCTGCGCTTCCCCCAAACAAAAAGGGCGGACCCGCCGGCCCGCCCTTTTGCTTCGACCTGTCTTCGCGGTCTTTAGTAAACCCGCGCCTTGGGCTTGATATAATCCGCTTCGTCGGTGAGCGTGTAGTCGTGGACCGGACGATAATCGAGGCTAACCTTGCCGCCCTGACCACCCCAGCCGTCGAACCAGCTGATCGTGTGCTTCATCCAGTTTTCATCGTCGCGGTTGGGGAAATCCTCATGCGCATGCGCGCCACGGCTTTCCTTGCGGTTTTCCGCGCTGACCATGGTGCAGACCGCCGACGACATCAGATTGTCGAGTTCCAGCGTCTCGATGAGGTCGGTGTTCCAGATCAGCGAGCGGTCGGCGACGGACACGTCCTCCATCCGCTTGTTGACCTGCGCCATTTTCTGGACGCCTTCGGCCAGCAATTCGCTGTCGCGGAACACGGCGGCATGCTTCTGCATGGTGTGCTGCATTTCCAGACGGATCGCGGCGGTGGGCGATCCGCCCTTGGCATTGCGATATGTGTCGAGGCGCGACAGCGCGAGGTCGGCCGCATCCTTGGGCAACGGCTTGTGGCTGCCATTGGGCTTCAATGTGTCCTTGAGGTGCAGGCCGGTCGCGCGGCCGAACACGACAAGGTCAATGAGGCTGTTGGAGCCGAGGCGGTTCGCGCCATGCACCGACACGCAGGCCGCCTCGCCGACGGCATAGAGGCCGGGCACCACGACTTCGGGATCGTCGCCGACCTTCGTCACGACTTGGCCATGATAGTTACAGGGGATGCCGCCCATATTGTAGTGCACGGTCGGCGTCACCGGCAGCGGCTGGCGGGTGAGGTCGACGCCCGCGAAAATCTTGCCGCTTTCGGTGATGCCCGGCAGGCGTTCGGCCAGCACCTTGGGGTCGATATGATCGAGGTGCAGGAAGATATGGTCCTTGTTGGGACCAACGCCGCGCCCTTCACGCATTTCCATCGCCATGGAGCGCGACACGACGTCGCGGCTCGCCAGGTCCTTGGCCGACGGGGCATAGCGTTCCATGAAACGCTCGCCTTCGCTGTTGGTCAGGTAACCGCCCTCGCCGCGCGCGCCTTCGGTGATGAGCACGCCCGCGCCGTAGATGCCGGTCGGGTGGAACTGCACGAACTCCAGATCCTGGAGCGGCAGGCCGGCGCGCAGCACCATGCCGCCGCCATCGCCGGTGCAGCTATGCGCCGACGTGGCCGAGAAATAGGCGCGGCCATAGCCGCCCGTCGCCAGCACGACCGCATGCGCGCGGAAACGGTGGATGGAGCCATCCTCCATGCAAATGGCGATGACACCCCGGCATTCGCCATTTTCCATGATCAGGTCGATGGCGAAATATTCGATGTAGAAGTCCGCGTCATATTTCAGCGACTGCTGATACAGCGCGTGCAGCATGGCGTGGCCGGTGCGGTCGGCCGCGGCGCAGGTGCGCTGCACCGGCGGGCCTTCGCCCATATTCTGCATATGGCCGCCGAAGGGACGCTGGTAGATCGTCCCATTCTCGTTGCGGCTGAACGGCACGCCGGCATGTTCCAGCTCGATGACCGCGGCAGGCGCTTCGCGCACCATATATTCGATCGCGTCCTGGTCACCCAGCCAGTCAGACCCCTTGACGGTGTCGTACATGTGCCAGGTCCAGTGGTCCGGGCTGTTGTTGCCAAGGCTCGCCGCGATGCCGCCTTGCGCCGCGACCGTGTGGCTGCGGGTCGGGAACAACTTGGTGATGCAGGCGGTCTTCAGGCCCGCTTCGGCGCTGCCCATGGTGGCGCGCAGGCCCGAACCGCCCGCGCCGACCACCACAGTGTCATAGGTGTGATCGATGATCTTATAGGCTTCGGTCATTATTCGGCAGTCCCCGTGAAGGCGATCTTGGCGATGGCGAAGATGCCGGCGGCCGCGCCGCCAATGGCATAGAAGTTGAGGAGCAGGATGCAGAGGAAATTGAGGCCCTTGTCATGGACATAATCCTCCAGCATCACCTGCATGCCCAAGCGCAGGTGCCAGAAAATGCTGACCAGCATCAGCATCATCGGCACCGCGACCAGCGGGTTCGCGATCCAGCCGACCACACTGTCATAATCCAGGCCCGGCAGGCTGATGAGGCTGAACAGCAGCCACAGCACCAGCAACAGATTGCCGACGGCGGTATAGCGCTGTGCCAGCCAGTGATGCGCGCCTTCCTTGGCGGAGCCGAGACCGCGAACGCGGCCGATACCAGTGCCCGTGCCCATCAGAACGCCTTTCCAAAGAAGATATAGGACCAGAAGAGGATGGTCAGGACCGCGCCAGCCAGGAACACGCCGATCGACCAGCTCTTGTTGGTGCGCAGTTCATAACCCGCCCCCATGTCGAGGACGAAATGCCGCAAGCCGGAGCAAAGATGCTGAAAGAAGAACCAGCTAAGCCCGATCATCACCAGATAGCCGATGGGGGATGTCGCGCAATTGACGAAGGTCGCATAGGCTTCCGGGCCGATCGCGGCGGCCATCAGCCACCAGACCAGGCCCAGCGCGCCGACCGTAGCGAGGCCATTGCCCGTCACGCGGTGCATGATGGAAACGGCCATGTGCGGGCCCCATTTCCAGATCGTCAAATGCGGCGAGAGCGGCCGGCTGGTGGTTCGCGCCATGTCTACCCTTGTCCCTGATCTTGTGCTCGAGTCCCGTCCCCTTAAGAGCGAAGCGCGACAAGGGCAAGCCGCGCCAGCGCGCGAAAGCCTGCACTTTGGGGGCGGTCTGTCATAAGAAGTGATTAACCAAAGGCGGCTAAGAGTGATGCCAGTTCATCCTTCACCAGACCAGCAAGGGCACTCATCCATGCCGTCGACCGTATCTGCTGCTACCCTGAACCCCGAACTGATGGCGGAAATCGACGCCAGCGGTGACGTGGCGCGCGCCGCGCAGGAAATCGGCCAGCTGATCGAGGCGGACATACCCAAGGTCGGTGCGGCCTTTTTCACCTCCTACATGCGCGACACCGGGCTGGATCAGCGACTGGGCAGCACGATCGTGGAGCGGATCCGGACCGAAGCGCGGCACTATGTCGAACAGAAGCTGCTGCATTTTCAGCAGGGCGACTGGGCGCGATCGGCCGCCAACTGCGTGCGCCATGCGCGCAAGCATGACGTGTCGGTTCGGGCGGTCATCACCGCAGTCGCCAGCGCCAACGAAACCATCCTGGATCTCCTGTGGGAGCGGTGCGCCGACGATCCGGCTCGCGCGCGCCGGTTGCAGCGGGCGATGTTGCAGATTGCGATGCTCGATTCGGGCGTCATGAGCAATGTGCTGGCCAATGATCAGGCCGAAGCGCAGAAATCCGAACGGCAACGCTATGGCCTGTTGTTCGAACAGCGGATCATGGGCGAAATCGACGGCGCGACGAAGCTGGGCGAATCGCTGCGCGAACAGGCCAAGGACGCGTCGGCCGCGACCCGTGGCATGCTCGGCAAGGCGTCGGAAGTCGCCGCCGCCGCCGAACAATCGGCGCTGGCGATGCGCGAAGCCGCGCGCACTTCCGCTGGCCTCATCCGCGCGATCGAGGACGCACGCACGGAGGTCGAGGGCGCCGCCGACGTGGCGCAGCGCGCCGCACGACAATCGGGCGACGCGGTCAGCATGTCGGCCACTTTGTCCGAACATGCCAAGTCGATCGAATCGATCCTGGGCCTCATCCGCGACATCGCCGGCCAGACCAACCTCCTGGCGCTCAACGCCACCATCGAAGCGGCGCGCGCCGGGGACGCCGGGCGCGGTTTTGCGGTCGTGGCGCAGGAGGTCAAGAGCCTCGCCAACCAGACCGCGCGCGCGACCGACGAGATCGCGAGCAAGATCGCCGACATCCAGAATTCGACGCGCCAGTCGGTCGAAACCAACGAGCGTATCCGCGACACGGTCGGCGAGGTTCAGGCCAGCGCCGATCGCATCCGTCACGCCATGGACGCGCAGGCGCAGACGGTGACGATGATCACCGCAGCGGTCGATGAAACCGCGCTCGCCGCCGACTCCATGTCCAGCACCATTTCGGCGATCCGCCAGGATACGGAAATCGTCGCCTCGGAAATTGACCAGCTGGAACGCGGCTTCATGAGCGTGGAGGGCAAATTGGCCGGGCTGCGCAATGCGTCGTCCGACTTTGGGCGGCAGGTCGCCTGACGCTTCCCCTGCCTTGGTTGCTGGAGTAAGGCCGGCGGCATGAATGATGCCGCCGCCGCGCCAGCCGGGCAAAGCTGGAAAGTCACCCTGCCCTGCACCCGCGCCGAAGCCGAGGCACTGGACGGCGACATCGCCGCCTTCGCCCTGATGGACCGCCCGCCGGTGCTGATGACCAGCGAGGCCAGCCCTGACGACGAGGATCAGTGGCAGCTGGACGCCTATTTCGAAGGCAAGCCCAGCGCCGCCGCCGTCAAGCTGCTGCAGACGCTGGTGCCCAGCGCCAGCCGGACCAAGCCGGTGATAGAGCAGCTGCCCGATGAGGATTGGGTGACGATCAGCCAGCAGGGGCTGGAGGCCGTCACCGCCGGCCGCTTCCACGTCCGCAATCTGGCCAGCGATCCCGAAGCACCGGGCCATGTCAATCTGCTGATCGAGGCCAGCCGCGCCTTTGGCACCGGCCAGCATGAAACCACCGCCGGATGCCTCGCCATGCTGGACCGGATGCGGCGGGTGGGCATGCGATACCGCAATGTCGCCGACATCGGCACCGGCACGGGGCTGCTTGCCTTCGCCGCGCTGAACCTCTGGCCGCGCGCCCATGCCATCGCTTCGGATATCGACCCGGTCGCGGTGGAAATCAGCGCCGACAATGCCCGCGCCAATGGCGTCATACTGGGCAGCGGCGCCGGGCAATTGGCGCTGGTGACGGCAGCCGGGGCGGATCATGCCGCGATCATCGGCCGCGCGCCCTATGACCTGCTCATCGCCAACATACTGGCAGGCCCGCTGATCGAACTTGCACCTTCCTTATGCGCCTTGGTCGAAGATGGCGGCACGATCGTTCTGGCAGGACTGCTGAACGGCCAGGCTGATGCTGTCCTGGCGGCCTATCGCGCGCAGGGCATGCGCCTCGCCGAGCGCAGCGACCGTGGCGACTGGCCGACATTGCGGCTGCGTAAGCGGCCCCGTATCGGCTGGAAGAGGCCGCAACGACTGCGAGCGAACGCGCGCGGCGAAGCCCCCGGTTTTGGCAGCATTTAGGCCCTCAAGGAGACGATCATGACAATCCTGCGCGAACCGCTGGTTAACCAGATTGACGGAGAGCCGTTCGAGCATATGGTCGTCGCCGATGCCAAGGCCGATCCGCGCCCGGGCATTCTGCTCTTTCCCAATGTACTGGGCACCAAGGAAGCGGATGTCGCCTATGCGCATAAACTGGCGGAGCTTGGCTACAGCCTGCTGGTGGTCGACCTGTATGGACAGGGCAAGCGCACCAGCCGGGCCGAGCCGGATGCGGCTCGCTACATGAATGCGCTGCGGGCCGACCGCGCCGTGCTGCGCGACCGGCTCAATGCGGCGCATATGGAGCTCAAGGGCCTGGACGTGGTGGACGCGGGCCGGACGGCGGCGATCGGCTTCTGCTTCGGCGGCCTGTGCGTCCTCGACCTGGCGCGCAGCGGCGCGGACATTGCCGGCGGGGTCAGCTTCCATGGCGTCTACGACCCGCCGCCCTTCCCCAATGCCGCCATTAGCGCAAAACTGCTCGTCTGCCATGGCTGGGACGATCCGATCGCCCCGCCCGATGCAACTGTGGGGCTTGCCCGTGAACTGACGGAAGCCGGATGCGACTGGCAGATCCATGCTTATGGCCAGACCGGGCATGCCTTCACAGACGAATCGGCCAACATGCCGGACAAGGGCCTGGCCTATAGCCCCGCCGCAGACCGGCGGAGCTTCCAGGCGATGACGAATTTCCTGTCGGAGCTGTTCGACTGACGCGCCAACGCGCATCCGTCACAGATCGTCGATCATCTCCGCCAGCACGGCCAGGCAATCCTTGGCCAATTGCATCGACCGGGCCGGCGACCAGCCATAATCGGCATCGGGCAGGTCGTCATTGTCCTTGAACGGCATTTCCAGCGTCATGGCGACCGCCCCGAACCGCTCGGCCACCTGATTGGTGGACATGGATAGATTGGCCTTGCCCGCACCGGCCACCGGATAGCCTAGCCGCGTCTGAAAATCGGGCGTGCGCTGCGCCAACGTGTCACGATAGCGATGATAAAGCTGCGACTGGCGCTCGGTGATGGAGGGAATGCCGTCAAAGCCCGCGATGAAAACGGCGGGTATCGCCTCGTCGCCATGAACGTCCATCGCGAAATGGACGCCGCTTTCATCCATGGCGTTGCGCACCAGCAGCACCTCCGGGCTTCGCTCCGCGCTGGGTTCGTGCCATTCGCGGTTGAGGTTGACGCCCGCCGCATTGGTGCGCAGATGCCCGCGGCGGCTGCCGTCTGGATTCATGTTCGGGACAAGATGGATCGTCGCCTTCTGCCGCAACAGGCGCGCGACGGCATCTTCTTCGTCGCACAATCGTTCCAGTGCGCCTTCCATCCACCATTGCGCCATGGTTTCACCCGGATGCTGGCGGGCATAGAGCCAGACCTGCTTGGGACCATCGCCCAGCGTCAGCATATCCATCGGTTGCCCGTCCAGCGTCAGCCCCAATTCACGGTGAACGACGCCCGGCTGCCCCGCCGCCCAGGCGATCAGGTCATGATGGCGCTCCATCGAATAGGGCGCGAAATAGGCTATCCACACGGCATTGCTATCGGGCGTCAGGCGGATGGTAAGCGTGCCGTCGGCATATCTGGTGTCGGCAAGAAACCAGTTTTCGCGATCCTCGCTGACGCGGGCGCTATAGCCGGACCAACCATCGGGATAGGCCGACCGCGCGCCATTGACGATGGCCAGTTCCACATCCTGCCCAGCCGCGTTGGCCAGGCGGAAATGAAACCATTGGTAGAAATCGCTCTGGTGATCGGTGACGATCTCCAGTTCGGCGCGCGGGCCTGACGCTGTGTCGGTGATGGAAAGGACGCGAATGTTGCCGCTATCGAAAGCGCTGGAAATGCTGATGCTCATTTGACCGTTATAGTGCGGCCGGATTCACCGGGATAGCCCCTGATCAATGCACTGGCGAGCTTCTGCGCGGCGGCGGCAGGTTGCGCTTCGGGCGAACCCTGTTTGCCTTCGGTGTAGGCGCGCCCTTCCCAGATGGTTGTCGAATCGGAACGCCGACGCAATTGCACCTGCAGTTCGGTCGTCACGATATCCTTGGGCTTGCCGGACAGGTTGATGCCCACGCCCAGCCCCAGGCCGGAATAGCCGCCGCTGCCGATTCCGCCGCCGACGCCAACCGACACAGGACGGCCGCTGCGGTCTACGCCGCCCGGCCGGAAGCTGCGGCGAAAGTTGACGAGCGCGACATAATCGCTGCTGGCACCGGCCGGAACGGGCGAGAATCCGACCTGCGCGAACTGCTGCTGCACCGACGCGGCATAGGCGCGAAATTCCAGGCTGACGTCGGGATTACCCGGCATTTCCTCGACCGCGATCGTGCCGGATCGCGCCGGATTGTCGATGTGAAAACGCGTCACCTCCACTGGCGGTACGGTCGCGCAGGCTGCAAGTGGCAGCGCCAGGATGACGGCGATCAGGGGACGCTTCGACATGACTTCACTCCAACGGGCATTTGCCGGATAGACGGCGCGAGGGGTATAATCCCCTCCCAACGCGTGAAGGCACGAAGTTGCTGCATGGGCGATGAACAGGGGTAAAAATGGGCGTATCGCGCTTGACTTTGCGCCTTGCGGCCCATAGGGGCTGCGCTTCGAAATTCAGACCGAAACCAGATTCATCGAAGGCCGATTGCCATGAAGATCCGCAACTCGCTCAAGTCGCTCAAGGGCCGCCACCGGGATAACCGCGTGATCCGTCGTCGCGGCCGCACCTATGTCATCAACAAGACCAACCGTCGTTTCAAGGCTCGCCAAGGCTGAACGACGACCGCCGCTTCGTCAAGGAAGCAGCGTAGCCAAATATGAAAGGCGCCCGGTCGATGACCGGGCGCCTTTTCGCGTAGGCAAAGCGTATGGCAAGGTCGGCCCGGCAAGAGGGATTCCCTCTCGCCGAACCCCGCGCCTCAGAACGATGGCGATTCGTCACGCCCCTTAAGCTCGTCGCCGCGAATGGCTGCGACATGCAGAACATTGGTCGATCCCGGCGTGCCAAAGGGAACGCCCGCCAGAACGACGATCTTGCCGCCTTTTTCAGACATGCCATGGCGCAGAGCCATGCGCCGGGCCTTGCCGATCATCTCCTCGAAATTGCCGATATCCTTGGTGCGGACGGCGTGGACGCCCCAGGTCAGGCCCAGCTTGCGCGCCGTGTCCGATCGCGGCGTCAGCGCCAGGATGGATGCCGATGGTCGTTCGCGTGCGACCCGGCGCACGGTGCTGCCCGATGAGGTGAAGCAGGTGATGGCGCTCGCGCCCATGACCGACACGATGCTGCTCGCCGCTTCCGCCAGCGCATCGGCCGTCGTCGGATCGGGCCGCGTCTCGGTGAAATGCAGCCGCGCCAGATAGCCCGGATCGCGCTCGACGCTATGGGCGATGCTGTCCATCATCGTCACCGCTTCGACCGGCCAGTCGCCCGCTGCCGTTTCGGCCGACAACATGATCGCGTCCGCGCCGTCATAGACTGCGGTGGCGACGTCGGAAACTTCGGCGCGGGTCGGCGATGGCGACTTGATCATCGATTCGAGCATCTGGGTCGCGACGACCACCGGCCGCCCCAGCATGCGCGCGGTGGCGACGATCTGCTTCTGCAGCGGCGGCACGGCCTGGGGCGGCAATTCGACACCCAAGTCGCCGCGCGCCACCATCACGCCATCGGCCAGTTCGATAATCTCCTCCAGCCGCTGCACGGCGGAGGGCTTTTCGATCTTGGCCATCAGCGCGCCATGACCGCCCATCAGCTTGCGCGCTTCGGCCAGATCCTCCGGCCGCTGCACGAAGCTGAGCGCGATCCAGTCGCAGCCTTGCTCCACTGCAAAGCTGAGGTCGCGGCGGTCCTTGTCCGTCAGCGCGGGCACCGGCACGACGACGTCGGGCACATTGACGCCCTTGCGATTGGACAGGGTGCCGCCGACTTCGACGATCGTGTCGATGCGATCGTCGCTGACCGCCTTCACCCGCAGGACCAGCTTGCCATCATCGAGCAGCAGCCGCGTCTCCGGGACCAAGGCCGCATAGATTTCGGGATGCGGCAGATTGACGCGGCGCGCGTCGCCGGGCGTTTCGTCCCGGTCGAGGATGAAGGTCGCGCCCTTTTCCAGGATCGCGAGCCCCTTTTCGAAGGTGCCGACGCGCAGCTTTGGCCCCTGAAGATCGCCCAGGATGGTGGTCGGCCGGTTGAATTCCTTTTCCAGCGCGCGGATCGCGGCGATGCGGGCCGCATGATCCTCATGCGCGCCATGGCTCATATTGATGCGGAAGGCGTCGGCCCCGGCGACGAACAGTGCCCGGATCATTTCGGGCGTATCGCTCGCGGGGCCAAGGGTCGCCAGAATGCGCACCTTTCGCGAGCGGGGCGGTAACTTAGTCATGTCTTCTCCTGACCGTCATGATCGCGCCGGGCCTGACCCTTGGCCTTGCCAGCGCGTCGTTATGGGTTATCCGTGCTGCACGACAGGATGATGTAGTTTCAGCGAAAGGATCGCCGATGGCCGACACCATACTCACCGATGCGGTTGCCGCAACCGCCTTCCGTCGCTTGGTTGCGCATTTGCAGCATCGGACCGACGTACAGAATATCGACCTGATGGGGACGGCGGGCTTCTGCCGCAACTGCCTGGCCGACTGGGTGGCGCAGGCGCATGGCGACCTGACCCGCGATCAGGCGCGCGAGATCATCCACGGCATGCCCTTTGACCAGTGGAAGGCGCAGCATCAGACCGACGCGACGCCCGACCAGATCGCAAAGATGCAGGAGAGTGTGGCGAAGAACGCCGACACCCATTAGAGGCGGGCGCCAATCCGATTCTATCGGCCGATTCACACTCACATACGGAGAACCCCATGAGCGAGGGCAACGTCGCCGCCGACCAGCTACGCCTTTTCATCGAGCGCATCGAGCGGCTGGAAGAGGAAAAGAAAGGCATCGGCGACGACATCAAGGATGTCTATCTGGAGGCGAAGGCCAACGGATATGACAGCAAGATCATGCGCCAGATCATCCGCCTGCGGAAGATGCAGCCGCACGATCGGCAGGAAATGGAAGCCATTCTCCAGACCTATCTGGCCGCGCTCGGCATGGAATGACGTGTCGATTGGCGTTGGTGCTTGACGGCGCGAGCGCCTGCGACATTGCAGGATTGGGGCGCGATCGTTAGAGAGCGCGCTTTGGATCACAGATAATATCGGGAGAAAGGCCGTGGCCGGCCATTCCAAATTCAAGAACATCATGCATCGCAAGGGCGCGCAGGACAAGAAACGGTCCTCGATGTTCTCCAAGCTGAGCCGCGAGATCACCGTCGCGGCCAAGATGGGCATGCCCGACCCGGACATGAACCCGCGTCTGCGCCTGGCCGTCAACGCCGCCAAGGCCCAGTCCATGCCCAAGGACAATATTCAGCGCGCGATCGACAAGGCGTCGGGCGGCGACATGGAGAATTACGAGGAAGTGCGCTACGAGGGCTATGGCCCCGGCGGCGTCGCCATCATCGTCGAGGCGCTGACCGACAACCGCAATCGCACCGCGACCAACGTCCGCACCGCTTTCTCCAAAAATGGCGGCAACCTCGGCGCATCGGGCGCGGTAAGCCACGGCTTTGAACGGCTTGGCCTCATCACCTATCCTGCCAGCGCGGGCGATGCCGACGCGGTGTTCGAAGCCGCACTGGAAGCGGGCGCGGACGATGTGTCCTCCAACGAGGACGAGCATGAAATCTGGACCGCGATGGACGCGCTGCATGAAGTCGCCAAGGCGCTGGAAGCGAAGCTGGGCGAAGCGGACAGCGCCAAGCTCGCCTGGCGGCCCACGACCACCGTCGAAGTCGATGAAAGCAATGCCGGCACGCTGATGAAGCTTGTCGACACGCTGGAAGATGACGACGACGTCCAGACCGTCTGGGGCAATTATGAAGTGTCGGATGACGTAATGGAGAAGCTGGGCTGAGACGCCCGGCTACCGTCCTTATCCGACCACTTCTGACATCATGATCCTGCTCGGCCTTGATCCCGGCCTGGGCACCACGGGATGGGGCCTGATCGCGGCTGACGGCAATCGCCTCACCCATATCGGCAATGGTCAGATCAAGACCGATGCCGATATGGCGCTGGCGACCCGATTGCTGGCGATCGACCTGGCGCTGACCGACCTGATTCTGGAGCACCGTCCCGACGGCGCGGCGGTCGAGGAAGTGTTCGTCAACGTCAATCCGCAATCGACGTTAAAGCTTGGCCAGGCGCGCGGCGTGGTCCTGCTCGCCGCATCGCGATCGGGCATGGAGGTGGGGGAATATGCCGCACGGCTGGTCAAGAAGTCGGTCGTGGGTGTAGGCAATGCATCCAAGGATCAGGTCCATGCGATGGTGCAACGGCTATTGCCCGGCGCCAAGATCGCAGGACCCGATGCAGCCGATGCGCTGGCCGTCGCCATCACCCACGCCCATCATCTGGCGAGCGGGCGGCGGATTCCCAAGGGATGAGGCATGGGCGGAGCAACGGCCCCGCCCCAGTTTTTATTGCCATTTGAAAGGCAGCGGCGCTTCGCGGAAGGCGAAACGGTCGAGATGATCGGCGACGACCTGCTTGAAGCGGTCGACATCGGCATCGGGATTGGGCGCCAAGGACACGAGCAGTGCTTCAGGCTGCGCTTCCATGTGGATCGATCCCATCGGAAAGGCGATATCGCCCTTTTCCGCGTCAAACTGAACCTCGAACTTGTGGCTCCAATGTTTGCACAGTTGCTGAAGATAGAGGCTGGCGCTGGTGGTGGGGACAGTTGCGGTAATGGTCATGGGTCAGAGCCTTTCGATCTTGCTGGCGGCTTCGTCGATCAGGGCGGCGACATCGAACATGGTCTGATTGTCGGCCCCTTCCTTTTCCAGTCGTTGCTGGATGGCAAAACGCAGATTGTGCATGGCGCGGCGAACGGGCGCCGGGTCGACGCGCTCGGCCTTTCGAGCCAGATGGGCCAGCCGCTCCATCGCCCGATCCAGCGCAGCCCTATCTTCCGCAATCTTGGCGCGGCCAGCGTCGGTGATGGCAAAGCGCTTGCGGCTGCCCTCGCTCGGTTGCTCCGAAATAAGCTCCATGTCAGACAGCAGGGTCAGCGTCGGGTAGACGACCCCAGGACTGGGCGCATAGACCTCGCCCGACAGCGCCTCGATCGCACGGATTAGTTCATAACCGTGGCGCGGTTCGTCGGCGATCAGCTTGAGCAGGATCAGCCGCAGCGCGTCATTGTCGAACAGGCGGCGGCCACGGCCGCCACGGCCGCCACGGCCGCCACGGCCGCCACGGCCGCCGCCGCGCGGGCTGTCATCGCCGAAGGGATCAGGGCCAAACGCGTCGCCGCCGAACCCTCCGCGCGCGGCGCTAAGTCCAGCAGCGAAAGCGACAGCTGCGCGAGGATGATGGAAACCGCCGCCATGACGGCGGTGAGAGTGGGATGTTGGAAAACGCATCAAGAACCTTTCATGTTTCCAGATATTCTAAGATATATCTCGATACATGTCATGGTCAAGATTGCATTGCAAATTTGCCAGCGCAAGGTCGTTCTGGCTGGGTCATTAAAGAAATTTTGATCGGTCATGCGCCAAGATAAGAGGGAGGGGGGAGAGATGATTATTGTTTGCGCAGCCCCATGGATGGCGGATGATGCGTGGGATACGCCACCCGTTCGCGCGTTGATTAGATTTATCCCCGCGCGCCATAATTCGCATCGGAGCCGTCGCTGATGCGCAAATCCATCCGGCGCGACCAGCTGCGGCTCGGCATGTTCATCCACAGTTTCAAAGGATCCTGGTTCAAGCATCCCTTCTGGCGGGCGCGTTTCCTGCTGGAGAATGACGAGGACCTGGCGACCGTACTGGATAGCGAAATCGAGCAGTTGATCATCGACACCGACAGGGGCGTCGATGTGGAGGAGCGCCAAGCGTCCGCCCCGCCCCGGTCTGGTTCAGCACCTGTGCCCGAGCGTTCAGAAAAAGCGCCGCAGCGCGTGCTCGCGACGCCGTTTCGGCAGTACGACGGCCATGAAGTGGCGCGGATCGAAGCGACGCGTGTCACGAATCGGTCGAAAAAGGTGATGCGCGAGATTTTCGATTCGGCGCGGCTCGGCAAGGCGGTGCAATGCGCGTCGGTGACGGCCGTAGTCGCGGACGTCACCAACATGATCGAGAAGAATCGCCAGGCTTTCCTAAAGGTGCTGCGCCTCAAGTCGAAGGACGAATACACCTATCTCCATTCGGTCGCCGTATGTGCGTTGATGATTAACCTCGGCAGGCAGCTGAAGCTGGACGAGGCCGCCATCGCGGACCTTGGCACGGCCGGCCTGTTGCACGACATCGGCAAGATGCTGGTGCCAGCCGATGTGCTGAACAAGCCCGGCCGGCTGACGGCTGAGGAGTTCGCGATCATCCAGACCCATGCCGAACGCGGGTCACAGCTGCTGGAGGAGATCGGCGCCGTGCCCGCCCTGGCGCAGGACGTATGCCGTCATCATCATGAGAAGATGGACGGGACCGGCTATCCATCGCGTCTGCCCGGCGCGCAGATCAGCCTGGCGGCGCGCATGGGCGCGATTTGTGACGTCTATGACGCGCTTACATCCAATCGCATTTACAAGGAGGCTTGGACCCCAGTCGAGGCGATCACCCGGATGCGGAACTGGGAGGGGCATTTCGACCCTGCCCTGATGTTCCGCTTCATGCAGAGCATCGACACCTTTCCCGTAGGCATGGTCGTGCGGCTGCGATCGAACCGGCTGGGGGTGGTGCTGGACAATGGCCGGCGCGCATCGCGGCCCAAGGTGCTCGCCTTCTATTCGACTCGCGACCAGGAATGGATCGACAAGGACATCGTCGTCATCGGCGAAAGCCTGTCCCGCGACGCAATCCTGGAGGAGGTCGATCCGGCCCATTGGGGTATCGAACGCGCTGCGATCGATCGGATAATGGAGGCGGAAGCGCCTCGGCCCAAGCTGGCGGGTTGAGTCGCCGACGACAAAAGGGCCTCCCCTAACCTGCGAAATGGAAGACCCATCGCGTCAGTCAGGCTTTTTGGCGACGCTGACCATAGCCGGGCGCAGCAGGCGATCCTTGATCATATAGCCCGCCTGCATTTCGACGAGGATGGTGCCAGGCTCCGCATCAGCAGAGGGTACTTCCATCATCGCCTGATGCTTGTTGGGATCGAGCGGCTGGCCCACGGATTCCAGCTTGGTGATGCCATTGCGGCCGAACACGCTTTCAAGCTCGCGTCCAGTCGCTTCCAGGCCGACGACCAGACCCTTGAACTTTTCATCTTCGCGCAGGTCGGCGGGAATGGCCGCAAGGGCGCGGGTCAGGTTATCGGCCACCGACAGCATGTCGCGGGCAAAGGCCGTGGCGGCATAGGCGCGCGCGTCCGCCAGTTCCTTTTCGAGCCGGCGCCGCACATTCTGCGTGTCGGCATGGGCGTAGAGAATATCCTGCTTGGCGGTCGCCAGCTCCGCTTCCAGCGCGGCGATGCGATCGGCCGTGGCGTCGCCGGCAGGCGCGCCGTCTTCGGGCAGGGCATCGACGACTTCGGTATTTTCCAAATTCTGATTATCTTCGCTCATCTCATCAATCTCGATAGCGTCTGTGCAGTGAAGTCCACCATGGGGATCACCCGCGCATAGTTCAAGCGCGTGGGGCCGATCACGCCGACCACGCCGACGACCCGGCCATCCGCGCCGCGATAGGGTGCGGCTATGACGGAAGACCCCGACAGGGAAAAGAGCTTGTTTTCCGAACCGATGAAGATTTTGGTCGCGCTGCCGGCCAGCGCGCCGCGCAGCAGGTCCATGATTTCCTGCTTGCCTTCCAACTGCTCCAGCAATTGGCGCGCACGCTCCAGGTCGGCGGCGGTGCTTTCATCGAGCAAGCGGGACTGGCCGCGTACGATCAGCACCGGACGATCGTCGGCGTCGTGCGACCAGGTGGCGATACCCCGCTCTACCAGATCCCGCGCCGCGCGGTCGAGCGCACCGCGCTCCGCCTCCATCTCGCGACTAAGCGCATCGCCTGCCTCGCGCAGGGTGAGGCCGACGAAACGCGCGGACATGAAATTGGCGGCTTCGTTGAGCATGACCGGGCTGACGCCTTCGGGCAAGTCGAGCACCCGGTTTTCCACCGACCCATCCTGTCCGACCAGCACAGCGAGCGCCTGACGGGCGTTCAGCGGCACAAAGCCGAACTGGCGCAGCACCGGTTCGCGTTTCGGCACCATGACGATGCCCGCGCAGGCGGACAGGCCGCTCAAGGTCGCAGTGGCGGCGGACAAGGCCTCTTCGATTGGGCCGTTTTCCGTGATGCCCGCCTCGATCGCGCGGCGTTCCTCGATGGAGGGCTCGGCCGCCTGCATCATGCCATCGACGAACAGGCGAAGACCTGTCTCGGTGGGCATCCGCCCGGCCGAAGTGTGCGGCGCGGCGAGCAGCCCCAATTCCTCCAGATCCTGCATGACATTGCGGATGGAGGCCGGCGACAGGCTCAAGGACGCCATCTTGCTGATCGTACGCGATCCAACGGGCAGGCCCGTGCCGAGATAGCTTTCCACCACCAGGCGAAAAACATCGCGCGCGCGATCATTCAATTCAGGGATCGGGATGACCGACATGACCCTTATCTAAGCAAGGCGGTAGCGTCGCTCAAGATCGTCACGGCGTTACCGCGCGCGGATTGAGCATGCGTTCCACGTCCAATATTTTGGGCACGGACGCGATGGCGACGCGCAACTTGCCATAGCGCGCGTCCATGCAGCCCGACTGGAATTCCAATTCCGTCGATTCTTGGCCAGGCCGACTCCACTCGACCTTATAGGCTGGCAGGTCGGTGGCGAAGGTATCGCAATTTTCACCATGGGCGATGCGCTGCGTCGTGCCGGTCGCGGGGCGATGCGGCGCAAGCGTGGAAACCAGCCGGCGATATTGCGCGCTGGACAAAGTGAAGCGGGTCGCGCCGGGGACCGAGGTATTCCGCTCCGGCTCCAGCAGGCCCGACCCATCGGGCGACACTTGGACGGTATAGGTCGGGCACGCGCCGAAACAGCGACCGGCGGTGAAGCGGATCACATCGCCGGGTGTCTTTGGCGGTTCCAGCCCTTCCCTCTCCATCGTGCAGCCCGCCAACAGAATCAGACCGGCGGCCATCATGTTTTTCGTCGTCATGCCCCCTCATATCGTCCAAATGACGCGCTGGACACTGGCAAGTCGCGCTGTCGGGCGCTAAGCGGCGCTGCAAGTGCGCTTTCTGGCGCATCGGCGGCGTCGCCCCGGCTGGGCGCGCCGACCTGATCCTAGCAAGGAGATTATCTATGCGTCCTTCCGGCCGCGCACCCGACCAGATGCGCGACATCACCATGGAGCCAGGCTTCACCATCCATGCCGAAGGCAGCTGCCTCGTCAGCTTCGGCGATACGCGCGTGCTGTGCACCGCGTCGGTCGAGGAAAAGGTGCCGCCCTTCCTGCGTGGCAAGGGTTCGGGCTGGGTCACGGCCGAATATGGCATGCTGCCCCGCGCCACCCATACGCGCGGCAGCCGTGAGGCGGCCAAGGGCAAGCAGTCGGGGCGGACGCAGGAAATCCAGCGCCTGATCGGCCGATCGCTGCGCACCGTGGTTGACCTCAAGGCACTGGGCGAACGGCAGATCGTGGTCGATTGCGACGTGATCCAGGCCGATGGCGGCACGCGCACTGCAGCGATTTCGGGCAGCTGGGTCGCGCTGCGCATCGCGGTGGACAAGCTGCTGGCCAGCGGCGCGCTGAGCCAGGACCCGATCATCCAGAAGGTCGCGGCCATCAGCTGTGGCATCTACAATGGCACGCCGGTGCTGGACCTCGACTATGCCGAGGACAGCAATGCCGAAACCGACGCGAACCTGATCCTGACCGGTGACGGCAAGTTTGCCGAAGTACAGGCGACGGCCGAAGGCGCGGCCTATGACGAGGAAGAACTGCTCCGCCTGCTCCGGCTTGCCCGCATCGGCTGCGCCAAGATCTTCGCGGCACAGGACGCGGCCACGGGGCGGTAAGCGCGTTCCCACGTTCGGTTCGAGCCTGTCGAGAACCAATGTCTTATACCGCTTCTCGACAAGCTCGAAGTGAACGGAGATAGTAAAATTCATGAGCGACGATTTCGGACAGGAACAGGCGATCCGCAAACTTGCCTCCGGCAAGCTGGTGATCGCCAGCCATAATGCGGGCAAGGTCCGGGAGATTGCGGCGCTGCTCGGCCTCTATGGCATTGAACCGATTTCCGCTGGAAGCCTGGACCTGCCCGAACCGGAGGAGACCGGCACCACCTTTATCGCCAATGCCGAGCTGAAGGCCATGCAGGCGGCGGACCTCTCCGGCCTGCCCGCTCTCGCCGACGACAGTGGCCTGTGCGTCGAGGCACTGGGCGGCGACCCGGGGCTGTTTTCGGCGCGCTGGGCTGGACCAGACAAGGATTTTGGCCTTGCTATGAAAAAGGTCTGGGACGGGATCGAGGCCAAGGGGCCGGAGGCGGGGCATGACGCGCATTTCGTTTGCGCACTGGCACTCGCCTGGCCGGACGGTCATGTCGAAGCGTTCGAGGGCCGGGTCGATGGCACGATCATCTGGCCGCCGCGCGGAGACAAGGGCTTTGGCTATGACCCGATGTTCCAGCCCCACGGGTATGACATCAGCTTTGGCGAAATGGACCCGGACGCCAAGCACGCCATGAGCCACCGCGCCCATGCCTTCGCCCAACTGGTGAAGGCAGTGTTCTAACGCCTCATTGCGTGGCCTTAAGGCGCGCGGAATCGATATGCCAGCGTCGCTGATCGGCGCTCGAGCCATCGATATCATTGACGCGGCGCACCACATAACTGCCAGCGAAACGCTGATGAGAGCCATCAGCCGAGACGGCCTCCACCTGCACGGGAACGGTTTGATAGACCGAGCCCGCGCCTGCATCCCCGGGCGTGAGGCGGCCAACCGTCACCTGTGTCGATCGCGTGTCGGCAAAGCCTGCGCGAAAACGATCCAGCGTCTGGTTGGGGGGGCCATCATTGCCCCATTGCCGCCAGGCGGTATCATAATCTCGGGCGTTCAGGGCGGCGTAATAGCGTTTGACGACGTCCGCGGCCGCCTCCATGGATTTTGGATCAGGACCGCAGCCGTCCATCGGCTCGCCCTTCCCGTCAAACAGGGCGCAACTGCGCGCGATTTCATCCTGCATGATGGCGCAGCTATTGGCGACGTTGCACGGCGGCCGAGTAGCGGGCGACACATTGCGGCAGATCTTCGCCAGTCGATCCGCCGCAGCCCCGCCGATGTCGGCCGCGCAGGATAAAAGTGTGCGATCTGCCGATGCAGCCGAAGTGATGGGAGACGATGCGGCTTTGGCCGATGCCGGATCGGGCGAGGCGTCCGGCACAGGCGCGCCGCCGCCCGCCGACACGACCCCCGCGTCCACCGGGTCGGATGCGGCGTTATCTGGTCCCCTCGCCTGCGGATCGCCGGGCGCGCTGCATCCCGCCAAGGTGATTGCCATCACGACCAGAAGGGTTTGGGACGGACGCATCGCGGATCGGACCATGACTGACTCTCCTTTGTCGCGATCAATGCGCGCGCCGCCAATAAGGTTCGGTTGGCAGGTGCGATGGTGGCAAAGGCAGGATAGGCCGAACGGAAGCAGGCCCACGCTGGCATTGACGGGTCTTCCCGGTTAAGGGCGGCGGCAATGCCCGACACCCAATTTCCTTCCCCTGTCGTCTCCCCAACGACCGAGCCCTTGGCTCTCTACATCCACTGGCCCTTCTGCGTGTCAAAATGCCCTTATTGCGACTTCAACAGCCATGTGCGCGAGGGCGTTGATGTCGATGCCTGGCGCGGGGCGCTGCTGGCGGATATGGCGCATGAGGCGGCGCTGACCGGCGAGCGTGCGCTGACGTCGATCTTCTTTGGCGGCGGGACGCCATCGCTGATGCCGCCCGCTCTGGTCGCCGACCTGATCTCGGGCGCGGACCGCCACTGGGGCCTGGCGCCCGACATTGAGATCACGTTGGAGGCCAATCCTAACTCGGTCGAAGCGGCGCGCTTTGCCGATCTGGCAGCCACCGGCGTGAACCGCGCTTCCCTGGGGCTTCAGGCGCTCGATAATCAGGCTCTGCATTTTCTGGGCCGCGCGCATGATGTCGACGAAGGGCTGGCCGCGCTCGCAACCGCGCAGCGCGTGTTCGATCGGGTGAGCTTTGACCTCATCTATGCGCGGCCGGGCCAGAGCGAGGCGGATTGGGAGGCAGAGCTGACGCGTGCGCTGGGCTATGGCACCGGGCATTTGTCGCTCTATCAGCTGACGATCGAGCCGGGCACGCGCTTTGCGACGCTGGTGGCGCAGGGCAAGCTCACTCCGGCCGACCCGGACCATGGCGCGACCCTCTATGAGCTGACCCAGGCGATGACGGGCGCGGCGGGCATTCCGGCCTATGAAATCAGCAATCATGCCCGACCCGGGCAGGAAAGCCGGCACAACCTCACCTATTGGCGCTATGGCGACTATGCCGGCATCGGCCCGGGTGCGCATGGCCGGCGGACCGGCCAGGCGACGGTGCGCCACAAGAAGCCGGAAAACTGGATGAACGCCGTCGCGCGTAACGGCCATGGCGCACAGAACGAAGACCCGCTGGCGGGCGAGGATCGGGCGCGCGAGGCGCTGCTGATGGGGCTGCGGCTGCGCGAAGGCGTCGACCTTGACCGCATCGTGGCACTGTCGGGAATTGCGCGCTCGCGGCTGATGGATGACCGGGCGATGGCGCGACTGATCGGCCTGGGGCTGATCGACCGACAGGACAGCCGGATACAGGTCACGCCCGCCGGCATGTTGCTGCTGGATGCGATCCTGCCGGAGATCGTGACGGTCTGACCCGCCTGATCAGGGCTGTTCGGTCGTATTTGCCTCGGGCGAGGGCACTGCATCCTTGCTGGTCATGGCGACGGCAGGCGGCCCCTTCTGGATGGCGGCGGCCAAGTCCCCGACGGGTGCGCAATCGGCCTTGCAGAGCTTTTGCGCCTGCGCCAGCACTTCCTTGGCGCGTGCGACCGCACCCTTTTCCATCATCGCCTCGCCTTGCCCCGCGAGGGCAACGACATCGGTCGGGTCGAGCAATAAGGCTTCCTTGTACAGCCGGATCGCCTTGCCCTGCAGCCCCTGCGCCCGTGCGACTTCAGCAAGTGCGACATAAGCAGCGCGGTTGCGCGGATCGACCGCCAGCGCGCTCTCCAGCGCGTCGGTCGCCCCTTCCAGATTGCCAGCCTTGCGCGCCGCCTCTCCCGCTTTCTGCCACTCGATCGACTGAGGACTGATCTGGTTGTCCGGCCGTTGGCTGAAGCCCACGCTGGACACAGTGGTCAGCAGGGCGGCAAGCGCGATCGAGGCGGGGGTGAAACGCATTATCTTCTCCAGCCATGTTTCAGGCGATGATTGCAGGCTCTGGTCCAAGGGCCAAGTGTCGCGAACTTGCACGGCTTTGTCCATGGGATGATTTATGCCGATCGGCGAAGCCGCGCGAAGAAGAAGCCGTCACTGCCATCATGCCCAGGCGTCAGCAGTACGCCCCCGCCATGCGCCCGCCCGACCGGCACGTCGATCGGTTCGGCGATCCAGCCTTCATGACGAGCCAGAAATGCCGCCACCTGATCGCGTCCCTCGCGATCGACCAGCGCGCAGGTGGCGTAGATCAGCAGCCCGCCCGGCCGCACCAGCGGCGCAGCAAAATCGAGGATACGCGCCTGTTCCGCCACCAGCCGCTCCAGCCGCGCCGAGGTCAGCCGCCAGCGCGCCTCGGGATTGCGCCGCCAAGTTCCGGTGCCCGAACAGGGCGCATCCACCAGCACCACATCCGCCTGCCCCTGCAAATGCGCAAGCCCGCGTGCCTCATGCGTTTGATCGAGCAGCACTGTGTCGATGAATGTCACACCAGCGCGCTGCGCCCTGGGTTCCAGCCGCGCCAGGCGCGATCGGATGGTGTCGGCGGCGATCAGCCTGCCCTGCCCCGCCATCGCAGCGGCCAGCGCCAGCGTCTTGCCGCCTGCCCCGGCGCACAGATCAAGGACGGTCATGCCGGGCCGGGCGTCGCACGCCGCCGCAATCCACTGGCTGCCGGCATCCTGCACTTCGACACGGCCGTCCTTCCACGCTGGATGCTGCTCGACCGGCGAGCCTTCGGGCAGGCGCAGCGCGTCGGGCAGTCCGGGAATGGCCGTGGCGTCGGGGAATAGAGGCGCGACCTGAACGGGCGCGGCCTTGAGGCGATTGACGCGCAGGTCGACCGGGGCGCGGCCCAGCAGCGCGTCCTGCTCGACCGGCGCGGCGAGCAATGGCTGGAGCCAGCCGGGAACGGCGCTCGCAGGCGCGCCCGGTTCGCCAGGCTCGATCGGCAGCGGGGCATGTGTCGATCCATCGAACAGGACTGCAAGGGCCGGCTGGTCCTGCGCCAGGCCGATCATCGCCGCACGGCCCGACTCCGGCCGTTCGGCCGCGCGGCGGATCGCGTCATAAACATGGTCGCGCACGGCGCGGCGATCACGCGACCCGGCATAACGCCGTTCCTTGAAATAGCGGGCGATCAGCGTATCGGCGGCCGGACCGCCATCGCGCGCGGAGGCGATGATCGCGTCCAGCAGGTCCATTGCGGCCCGTACGCGGGCGGACGGGGTCACAGGTGCCTGGCCTTTCCCTTGAGGTTGGCCGTCGGCCTTTCAGCCATCAGCGCGTCGGATAATTGGGGGCTTCGCGGGTGATTGTGACGTCATGGACATGGCTTTCCGACAGCCCTGCATTAGTGATCTGCACGAAGCGGGCACGCTGCTGCAAATCCTTGATCGTGCGGCTGCCGGTATAGCCCATCGCCGCCTTGACGCCGCCAACCAGCTGGTGGATCACATCCTTCGCCGGCCCCTTGAACGGCACCTGGCCTTCAATTCCTTCGGGCACCAGCTTCATCTGGTCCTTGATGTCCGCTTGGAAATAGCGGTCGGCGCTGCCGCGCGCCATGGCGCCGACGCTGCCCATGCCGCGATAGCTTTTATAGGCGCGCCCCTGATAGAGGAAGGTTTCGCCCGGCGCTTCGGCCGTGCCAGCGAGCAGCGATCCCACCATGACACAGCCCGCCCCCGCCGCCAACGCCTTGGCGACGTCACCGGACGTGCGCAGTCCGCCGTCGGCGATCACCGGAACGCCGTGCCTGGCGGCCTCCTCCGCCGAGTCCATGACGGCCGTGAGTTGGGGCACGCCGACCCCGGCGACGACGCGGGTGGTGCAGATGGAGCCGGGACCAATGCCGACCTTCACGCAATCCGCACCCGCGCCAATCAGCGCCTTGGTCGCTTCGGCTGTGGCGACATTGCCGGCGACCACCTGAACATGGTTGGACAGTTTCTTTACCGCTTCGACGGCGGCCGACACCTGCTTGCTGTGACCATGCGCGGTGTCGATGACGATGAGGTCGCACTCCGCGTCGATCAGCGCCTTGCTGCGCTCCAGCCCCGTGTCCCCGACGGTCGAGGCGGCGGCGACGCGCAGGCGGCCCGAACCATCCTTCGTCGCCTGCGGATAGGTCACGGCCTTTTCGATATCCTTGACGGTGATGAGGCCCACGCAATGATAGGCCTCATCCACGACGAGCAGCTTTTCGATCCGGCGCTGGTGCAGCAACCGTTGCGCCTCATCCTGGCTGACGCCCGCCTTGACCGTGGCGAGATTGTCCTTGGTCATGAGTTCGCTCACCGGCTGCGCGGGATTTTCGGCGAAGCGCACATCGCGATGGGTCAGAATGCCGACCAGCTTGCCCGAATTCTCGACCACCGGAATGCCGCTGATCTTGTGCCGCTGCATCAGCATCTGCGCGTCGGCCAGCGTGGCGGTCGGCAGGATGGTGATGGGATTGACGACCATGCCGCTTTCGAACCGCTTGACCGCGCGGACAGCATCCGCCTGCTCCTCGACCGTCAGATTGCGGTGCAGCACGCCGATGCCGCCCAGTTGCGCCATGACGATCGCCATGTCGGCTTCCGTCACGGTGTCCATGGCCGACGAGAGGATCGGGATATTGAGCTTGATGCCGCGCGTGACCTGCGTGCTGGTATCGGCCTGGCTGGGCAACACATCGGACTCGGCGGGCTGCAACAGCACGTCGTCAAAGGTGAGGCCAAGGCGGATGTCCATTTGAAAGCCACTTTCTGCTGGGGGACGGCGGGCGCGTCCCATTGGGATTCGTGGCGGCCCATGTAACCACTTCCCCTTTGAACGGCCAGACCCTTTGGCAGATTATTGCACTGCAAAAGGCACGGGTGCCTCGCCATGGGCAAAAAGAAAAGGCCCCCGGATGGAGGCCTTTTCGCTTGGTCGACGGGATGTAGGACCGATTACATGTGGATCGGCTTGCCAGTGACGGCCATAGCCGCTTCCTTGATGGCCTCGCTGTGCGTGGGATGCGCATGGCAGGTATAGGCAATGTCTTCGCTCGACGCGCCGAACTCCATCGCCTGGGCGACCTGCGCGATCATCGTGCCGGCGGGCACCGCGATGATCCATACGCCCAGAACCTTGTCGGTTTCGGCATCGGCGATGATCTTCACAAAGCCTTCAGGCTCATGATTGGTCTTTGCGCGGCTGTTTGCCATCATCGGGAATTTGCCGACCTTGACCGCGCCCTTCTCCTTGGCTGCTTCCTCGGTCAGACCCACGCCGGCGATTTCCGGCTTGGTGTAGACAACCGACGGGATGAGGTCATGGTTCACGATGCCGGTCAGGCCCGCGATATTTTCGGCCACGGCAATGCCTTCGTCCTCGGCCTTGTGCGCCAGCATGGGACCGGGAATGACGTCGCCGATCGCCCACACGCCGGGCACCTTGGTCGCGAAGTCATGATCGGTTTCGATCTGGCCGCGCTGGTTGACCTCCAACCCGATCTTGTCGAGGCCAAGGCCCTCCGTATTGGGCCGACGACCGATGGACACAAGGACGACATCGGCCTCGACCGTTTCCGCGTCGCCGCCCGCAGCCGGTTCAACGGTCAGCTTGACGCCATCGCCGACGACTTCCGCCCCCGTGACCTTCGTGCCGAGCTTATAGTCGAAGCCCTGCTTCTTGAAAATCTTGTTGGCTTCCTTGCGGACTTCGCCGTCCATGCCGGGCAGGATCTGGTCGAGATATTCGACCACCGTCACCTTGGCGCCCAGGCGGCGCCACACGCTGCCCATTTCCAGGCCGATGACACCGCCGCCCACGACCACCAGATGACCGGGCACCTTGTCCAGTTCCAGCGCGCCGGTGGAATCAACAATCTTGCCGCCAGCATTATCGATCGTCACGCCGGGCAGCGGCGTGACCGACGAACCGGTGGCGATCACGATATTCTTCGCCGTCACCTTTTCGCCGCCGACTTCGACGCTGTTCGCGCCGGTGAAGGTGGCAAGCCCCTTGAGCCAGGTGACCTTGTTCTTCTTGAACAGGAATTCGATGCCGCCGGTCAGCCCCTTGACCGCGTCGGTACGCTGCCCCTGCATGGTGGGCAGGTCCAGGCTCATCGCGTCGATCTTGACGCCCAGCTTGGCGAGCATGCCGTTGGCTGCCTCGTCATAGAGCTCGGATGCGTGCAGCATCGCCTTGGACGGAATGCAGCCGACATTGAGGCACGTGCCGCCCAGTGTTTCCCGGCTTTCAGCGCACGCCGTCTTGAGCCCGAGCTGCGCCGCACGGATCGCCGCGACATAGCCGCCCGGCCCGGCGCCGATCACCAGAACGTCATAATCGAACTCTGCCATACCAATCTCCGTTCGCCCTCGGAGCGAGCCGCATGTCTCGCTCCAACCTGTCGAAGGGCATTACTTATTCTTTTGTTCTTCTGAAACAGAAAGAACGGGGCTTCGACAGGCTCAGCCCGAACGGTAGGAAAGGGATGACCTTACAGGTCGATCAGCAGGCGGGTGGGATCCTCGATCGCGTTCTTGACCGCGACGAGGAAGGTCACCGCCTCGCGACCATCGATCAGGCGATGGTCGTAGCTCAACGCCAGATACATCATCGGGCGCACGACGACCTGGCCATCACGGACGACCGGGCGATCCTCGATGCGGTGAAGACCCAGCACCGCCGACTGGGGCGGGTTGATGATCGGGGTCGACATCAGCGATCCGAACACGCCGCCGTTGGAGATGGTGAAGGTGCCGCCCTTCATATCTTCCATCGTCAGCTTGCCTTCCTTGGCCTTCTTGCCAAAGTCGCCAATCGTCTTTTCGATCTTCGCCACGCTCATGCTTTCCGCGTTGCGAATGACAGGCACGACGAGGCCGGTCGGAGCGGACACCGCGACCGAAATGTCGGCGAAGTCGTTATAGACGATCTCATCGCCCTCGATCTGCGCGTTGACGCCCGGAATGTCCTTGAGCGCCATGCACACGGCCTTCGTAAAGAAGCCCATGAAGCCCAGGCGCACGCCGTGCTTCTTTTCGAACAGGTCCTTATATTTCGCGCGCGCCTCGATGACGTTGGTCATGTCGACATCGTTGAAGGTGGTGAGCAGAGCGGCGTTGTTCTGCGCTTCCTTCAGGCGCTTGGCGACCGTCTGGCGCAGGCGGGTCATCTTGACCCGTTCCTGCTTGCGCGACGGACCGGACGAAGGCGCGTCGGCGGCAGGCGCGGCTGTCGGGGCGGACGCCGCAGCCTTCGCAGTGCCAGCGGCGGCGGCGGCCACCACATCGTCCTTGGTCAGGCGGCCGTCCTTACCTGTGCCCTTGATCTTGCTGGGATCAAGACCATGCTCCAGCACCAGGCGGCGGACAGCGGGCGACAGAGTGAGGTTGCTGCCTTCGCCGTCGCCGTCATCATCCGCGGCGGGCGCCGACGCGGCGGGCGCAGGCGTTGCGGCCTCGGCCTTCGCCGCGGGGGCGGCCGCCGGCGCCGGAGATGGCGAAGCGGACGCGGCGGCGCCTTCGTTCACATAGCCCAGCAGCGCGCCAACTTCGACCGTATCGCCTTCCTTCGCGACAATGTCGCCCATGGTGCCGGCGGCCGGCGCGGGCACGTCGACCGCGACCTTGTCGGTTTCCAGGCTGACAATGGGTTCGTCAGCGGCGACGGCCTCACCCGGCTTCTTCAGCCACTGGCCCACGGTTGCTTCGGTAACGGATTCGCCCAGGGTTGGGACTTTGACTTCGGTAGCCATGCGCTTTCTCAGCCTTTCTTCTGGCGACGGATTTCTTCACGCACGCTGTGACCCAGCGCATCGGCGACAAGAGCGGCCTGTTCGGCGACATGGCGCTTGGCCAGACCCGTGGCGGGAGACGCGGACGGCTTGCGGCCCGCATAACGCGCCCGCATCGGCGCCTGACCGGCCATCGCCAGCGCTTCCTCGACATAGGGTTCGACGAAGAACCACGCGCCATTGTTGCGCGGCTCTTCCTGGCACCAGACGACTTCCTCCAAATTGGTCATGCGCGCGATGCGCTTGGCCAATGCGTCGGTTGCGAACGGATAAATCTGTTCGATGCGCACGATCTGGGTATTCTGGTCACCAGCGGCGTCGCGCGCTTCGGCCAGATCGTAGAAGACCTTGCCCGAACAAAGCACCAACCGCTTCGTGTCCGTGTCGGCGGACCCGTTGGGATCTGACAGGATGCGCTTGAAATGCGTGTCGCCCAGGAAATCCTCGGCCTTGCTCACCGCAGCCTTGTGTCGCAGCAGCGACTTGGGGGCCATGATGATAAGCGGCTTGCGGAAGGGACGCAGCATCTGCCGGCGCAGGGCGTGGAAATAATTGGCCGGGGTGGTGATGTTGGCGACCTGGATATTGCCTTCGGCGCACAGCTGAAGGAAGCGCTCCAGACGGGCCGAGCTATGTTCCGGCCCCTGCCCTTCATAGCCGTGCGGCAGCAGGCAGACGAGGCCGTTGGACCGCAGCCACTTGGTTTCGGACGAGGCGATATACTGATCGAAGATGATCTGCGCGCCATTGGCGAAATCGCCGAACTGCGCTTCCCAGATGACCAAGCTCTTGGGGTCCGCCAGCGCGAAGCCATATTCGAAGCCCAGCACGCCATATTCGGACAGCGGGCTGTCGAGCACTTCGAAGCGGCCATGCGGCACCGTCGAAAGCGGGATATATTTATTCTCACTTTCCTGATCGACCCAGACAGCGTGACGCTGGCTGAACGTGCCGCGACCCGAATCCTGACCGGACAGACGTACGCCATAGCCTTCCGACAAGAGCGAGCCGAAGGCCAAGGCCTCGCCGGTCGCCCAGTCGAAATTCTCGCCCGACTTGAACATTTCGGCCTTGGCGTCGAGAACCCGCTTCAACGTCTTGTGGACGTTATGGCCCTCGGGCACCGTCGTAAGCGTGCGGCCAAGGCTGTCGAACAGCTTTTGCGACACGCCGCTTTCGACCGTCTGGCGCGCGGTTTCGGCGTCGGCGGGCTTGTGGAGGCCAGACCAGCGACCCGCAAACCAGTCGGCCTTGTTGGCCTTGTAGCTCTTTGCCGCCTCGAACTCGTCCTCCAGATGGCTGACAAATTCAGACGTCGCCTTGCCGACGAACTCATCGTCGACCAGACCTTCGGCCTTCAACCGGGCGGAATAAATGTCGCTGACCGGCGGATGCTGGCGGATCTTCGCGTACATCTGCGGCTGCGTGAAGGACGGTTCATCGCCTTCATTATGACCGAAGCGCCGGTAGCACCACATGTCGATCACGATGTCGCGATGGAATTTCTGGCGATATTCCATCGCCAGCTTGCAGGCGAAGGTCACAGCTTCCGGATCGTCGCCATTGACGTGCAGGATCGGGGCCTGAACGCCCTTGGCCACGTCGCTGGGATAGGGCGAACCGCGCGAAAATTGCGGGCTGGTGGTGAAGCCGATCTGGTTGTTGACGACGAAGTGGACACAACCGCCGGTATTATATCCCGGCACGCCGGAAAAGCCGAAGCATTCCCAGACAATGCCCTGCCCGGCAAAGGCAGCGTCGCCGTGGATCAGGACCGGCAATACCTGTTCGTGATTGGAGAGGTCATCGCGGAAAGTCTGTTGCGCGCGGACCTTGCCAAGCACCACCGGATCGACCGTTTCCAGGTGTGAGGGGTTGGGGACCAGCGACATATGGACCTTGATCCCGTCAAATTCACGGTCGGTCGAAGTGCCGAGGTGATATTTGACGTCGCCCGATCCACCGACATCTTCCGGATTGGCGGTGCCGCCGGAAAATTCGTGGAAGATGACGCGGAAGCCCTTGGCCATCACGTTGGCGAGCACGTTGAGGCGGCCGCGATGCGCCATGCCGAACACGATTTCGCGCACGCCGCTCGACCCGCCATATTTGATGACGGCTTCGAGCGCGGGGATCATGGATTCGCCGCCGTCGAGGCCAAAGCGCTTGGTGCCGACATATTTGCGACCCAGGAACTTCTCATATTGTTCGGCCTGAATGACCTTGGCCAGGATCGCCTTCTTGCCTTCGGGCGTGAAGTGGATTTCCTTGTCCTTGCCTTCCATCCGGTCCTGAAGGAAGCGGCGCTCCTCCACGTCCGAGATATGCATATATTCAAGGCCGACATTGCCGCAGTAATTCTGCCGCAGGATCGCCACCAGCTCGCTGACGGTCGCATATTGCAGGCCGAGCGCGCCACCCAGATAGATTTTCTTGGAGAGGTCGGTGAGGCCGTGATATTCCGGCGACAGGTCGGCGGGCGCCTCGCGCTTGGCCAGGCCCAGCGGGTCCAGATTGGCGGCCAGATGGCCGCGCACGCGATAGGTCCGGATCAGCATCATCGCGCGGATGCTGTCTTCGGCCGCGGCGGTGATATCGGCGTCGGATACAGCCTTGCCCTGCGCCTTGGCGGCGGCCTTGACGGCCACCTGCATCTGCGTGGGATCCAGTGCGCCGGTCAGATCATCGGTATCCGTCAGCGGCCAATTGTCGCGCGCCCAGCTTGGTCCGCGCTCGATTTCGAAATCCTGGTTCTCGTAACCCATCGTCTGTCCCATCTGCGCCGCGTGCAGTCGCGGAAGCGGGAGAACATGCGGTCGGGGTGCAGCCCGACCGCATCTATATGTAGGAGTTATCTTACCCCTTCAAGACCTCGACCAGCGTCGAGCCGAGCTCCGACGGGCTGGCAGCAACCTTGATGCCGGCCGCTTCCATCGCCGCGATCTTGCTTTCCGCGTCGCCCTTGCCGCCCGACACGATCGCGCCGGCATGGCCCATGCGACGGCCCGGAGGCGCCGTGCGGCCGGCAATGAAACCGGCCATCGGCTTCTTGCGGCCCTTCTTCGCTTCGTCGATCAGGAACTGCGCGGCCTGTTCTTCGGCGTCGCCGCCGATCTCACCGATCATGATGATCGATTCGGTCGCGTCGTCAGCCAGGAACAGTTCCAGCACGTCGATGAAGTTGGTGCCATTGACCGGATCGCCGCCGATGCCGACGGCGGTCGTCTGACCAAGGCCCGCGTTCGAGGTCTGGAACACGGCTTCGTAGGTCAGCGTGCCAGAGCGCGACACGACGCCGACGCTGCCCTTCTTGAAGATGCTGCCGGGCATGATGCCGATCTTGCACTCGTCGGGCGTCAGTACGCCGGGGCAGTTGGGGCCGATGAGGCGCGACTTGCTGCCCGAGAGCGCACGCTTGACGCGCACCATGTCGAGAACGGGGATGCCTTCGGTTATGCAGACGATCAGCGGGATTTCCGCGTCGATCGCTTCGAGGATCGAGTCTGCGGCGAATGGCGGCGGAACATAGATGACCGAAGCGTCGGCGCCGGTCTTCGACTTGGCTTCGGCGACAGTGTCATACATGGGCAGACCGATATGGGTCGTGCCGCCCTTGCCCGGGGTCACGCCTGCGACCATCTGCGTGCCATAGGCCAGCGCCTGTTCGGTGTGGAAGGTCCCGGTTGCACCGGTCATACCCTGGGTGATGACCTTGGTATTCTTGTTCACCAGAATGGACATGCGTGTCCCTTTTCGTCTGTGACGTGGCAGTTCATGAAAAGCAGCCCGCCGCCGGCTGCACACTTACCGGGGCGGGCTGGAAAAATCTCGGTCGATCAGGCAAGCGTGTTGTCGATGCCCTTGCACGCGGTCAGCAGGTCCTTGACCGCATCGATCGACACCTGAAGGCCGGCCTTGGCCTGGTCATTGAGTTCGATTTCGATCACTTCCTCGACGCCATCCTTGCCGATCTTGACCGGCACGCCGACATAAAGGCCATCGACGCCATATTGACCTTCGAGATAGGCAGCGCAGGGCAGGACGCGCTTCTGGTCACCCAGATAGGATTCCGCCATGGCGATGGCCGATGCAGCGGGCGCATAGAAGGCGGAACCGGTCTTGAGCAGGCCGACGACTTCGCCGCCGCCATTGGCGGTGCGCTTGACGATGGCGTCGATGCGCTCCTGCGTCGACTTGCCCATCTTGATGAGATCGGGAACGGGGATGCCCTTGACGGTCGAATATTCGACCACGGGGACCATCGTGTCGCCATGGCCGCCCAGCACGAAGCTGGTGACGTCGCGAACCGAAACGCCAAATTCCCAGGCGAGGAAGGTCGAGAAGCGCGCGGAATCGAGGACGCCGGCCATGCCGACGACCTTGTTGTGGGGCAGGCCGGAAAATTCGCGCAGCGCCCACACCATCGCGTCGAGCGGGTTGGTGATGCAGATGACAAAGGCGTCGGGGGCATATTGCTTGATGCCCTCGCCCACGGCCTTCATGACCTTGAGGTTGATGCCGAGGAGATCGTCGCGGCTCATGCCGGGCTTGCGCGGCACGCCGGCGGTGACGATGATGACGTCGGCGCCTTCGATGTCCTTGTAATCATTGGTGCCCGTGATAGCCGCGTCGAAGCCCTGCACCGGCCCGCATTGCGACAGATCCAGCGCCTTGCCCTGGGGAATGCCCTCGGCGATGTCGAAGAGGACGATGTCGCCCAGTTCCTTCTGCGCCGCCAGATGGGCGAGCGTACCGCCGATATTGCCAGCGCCGATCAGCGCTATCTTCTTACGGGCCATAAGCTGTCATCCTCCAAGTCATGATTACTGGAATTGCCGGTTCGCCTACGCCCTTCCCGCAGGGGTTTCAACCTACGAAAACCGTGCATGCCAAATTATCTTTGCAATTGGTTCGCAATTGCATTAGGCAAGCGTCACAGCCTGTTGCTCGCTGGCTCCTACCCTGGCCGCGAGCGCTCCCTGCAGAGCTACCCTGCCGGGCGCCCTTTCTCCTCGGAGGGCGCCCGGCCTGTTTGCCGCAATGACGTTGCGCGTCGATGAAGAGTTCCAGCCCGCTGCGACGGACCGAGATAGCGGCCGCGATAGGCCGTGCAGACTATTTGGGGCCGTGGCCCAGCGCCAGATAATCGTCCGACTGCATCTCCAGCAGACGCGACACGGTGCGCTCAAATTCAAAGGCTCCGTCGCCCGTAGGATAGAGACGCTCAGGCGAAGCATCGGCCGATGCCAGCAGCTTCACCTTATATTCGTAGAGCGAGTCGATCAGCGTGACGAAACGCGCCGCCTCATTGCGCTTTTCCGGTCCCAGCACCGGGATGCCAACGATGATCACGCTATGATATTTGCGCGCAATCGCCAGATAATCCGGCGCCCCCCGCGCCTCCACGCAAAGCCGTTTGAACGAAAAGACAGCGACGCCTTTGAGGCTTTTGGGCACATGCAGGGTGCGGCCGCCCTGGACGGGAATATCCTCGGCCGGGACCTTGGCGCGATCCTCCACCGAAAAATCGGTCAGTCGGAAAAAGGCCTCGGACAGGGCGCGGGTCGCCTCCGGTCCATTGGGACAATGCCAAAGCTGCGCATCCCCCAACCGGTCGCGCCGATAATCGGTGGGACCGTTGAGGCTCATGACATCCAGCTTCGCCTTGATAAGGTCGATGAAGGGCAGGAAAAGCTGGCGATTGAGGCCATCTTTGTAAAGATCATCAGGGACGCGGTTCGACGTCGTGACAATGGTCACGCGCTTGTCGAGCAACCCAGTGAACAGGCGCGACATGATCGCCGCGTCGGCCATATTGTTGACCACCATTTCGTCGAAGCAGAGCAGTCGCGCCTCTTCCGCCAGCGACTCGACCACCGGCGGGATCGGGTCACCCGTTTCCGACTTGCGTGCTTCGGCGAGACGGGCATGAACGTCGAGCATGAATTCGTGGAAATGCGCGCGCTTCTTGCGCTTGACCTGTACCGTATCGAAGAACAGGTCCATCAGCATGGATTTGCCCCGTCCGACGCCGCCCCACATGTAGAGGCCGCGCGGCGGCTCCGGCGCCTTGCGCAGCAATTTCCACAGCGTCGACCCCCGCGCCGGCGTTGCTTCCAGTTCCTGCTGCATCTGGCCCAACCGCTCGGCAGCGGCTCGCTGATCGGGGTCGGGCCTGAGCTCGCCGGACGTCACCAGCGCATCATAGCGGGCGAGAATGGCGGTCACTGCGGCTTTGGCGCCTTGCGAATGGTGGCCGTAGAGGCGGCCACCGCCTCGCCATTCTGCGTCATCAGCATCCGCAGGAAGAAAAGACGCCCGGTTTCCCGCAATATCTTGACTTCAGCGACCAAGTCAGGCCCCACCTTTCCTGCGCCCAGATATTGCATGCTAAGGTCAATGGTAACGCCGTTTACCTGCGCCTGATGCCCCATGATCCACAGACCGCCGAAATAGGCGTGATCGGCAAAGGCAGCAAGAAAGCCGCCGTGCAGTGCATCGAGCCGGTTGCGGTGGCTGGAGCGCGTTTCCAGGGCGACGCGAGCGAGCGTTGGCCCGTCCGCCTGCATATATCCCCGCCCGATCGCCTGCAAAAAGGTGTCGGGGTGCGGATCCGACCAGGCCGCCCAACCCGCCCATTTGCCTTCGCTCAGCGGTCGACCGCCGGCTACTCCGTCACTTGCCAACTTAAAGCTGCCGTTCGACCATCATCTTCTTGGTTTCCGCGATCGCCTTGGCCGGGCTCAGACCCTTGGGGCAGACATTCGCGCAGTTCATGATGGTGTGGCAGCGATAGAGGCGGAAGGGATCCTCCAGTTCGTCCAGGCGCTCACCGGTATATTCGTCCCGGCTGTCGGCCAGCCAGCGATAGGCCTGAAGCAGGATCGCGGGACCAAGGAACTTGTCGCTGTTCCACCAGTAGCTGGGGCAGCTCGTCGAGCAGCAGGCGCATAGGATGCATTCGTAAAGGCCATCCAGCTTCTCGCGGTCTTGCGGAGACTGGAGCCGTTCCTTGCCGCTGGGCGGCGGACTGACGGTTTGCAGCCACGGCTTGATGCTGTTGTACTGCGCATAAAAGTGCGTGAAGTCGGGCACCAGATCCTTGATGACGTCCATGTGCGGCAGCGGCGTGATCTGCACCTGCTTGCCCGCGCATTCGTCGATCGCGGTGGTGCAGGCGAGGCCGTTCTTGCCGTTCATGTTCATCGAGCAGGAACCGCAAATGCCTTCGCGGCACGAGCGGCGGAAGGTCAGCGTGGGATCATATTCATTCTTGATCTTGAGCAGCGCGTCGAGGACCATCGGGCCGCACTGGTCCAGATCCACCTCGAACGTGTCGTAGCGCGGATTTTGGCCGGAGTCGGGATCGTAGCGATAGACCTTGAAGCTGCGCACATTGGTGGCGCCTTCGGGCGCTTTATAGGTTACGCCCTTGCCGTTGATCTTGCTGTTCTTAGGCAACGCAAATTCGGCCATCGCTCGTCGAGCCTCTTCGGGAATGTGTGTCGTGTCGCCGCCCGAATAGCAAAAAATCCGCAAAGGTCCAGCGTTGAGGGCGATGTTTCTGCCCGAAGCCCTTGTTGCAACAGGCTTGCAAAACCCGCCGTGACGACTTGCTTCCTGTCTCTGTCGCGCTAGGGCGAACGACATGCGCGCATGCTGCGCCTATTGGCCCCTGCCCTCCATGGATCGTCCGCTTGCCGACCGACATCGCCTTCCTCGCTATCGCAGAAGCGCACCAAATCTATCATTGGCTGCCCGCCGCGCTGGAACTGGCACGGCGTTCGGGCGTGCGGGTCAGCGTGCTGTCGCCATCCGACACCATGCTGGACCTGATCGGCAGCTATGATCCGGAGGGGCGACTGGAGCCGGTGCGCCTGACGCGTCCGCCGCTACAACCCGACTCGCTGTTCCGCCAGCCCTCCCGCTTCGCCACCCTGCTGCTCAACCACCGGAGGATCGCGCGATATCCCGTGATCGTCACGACTGAAATCAGCAGCGCCCGGCTGCGACACATGCCCGGCTTTTCATCCCGCATGATTCACATCAAACATGGCGCCGGCGACCGCGAGGGCGGCTATAAGAAAGGCCATGCTGCGTTCGACCTGACGATAGTGGGCGGCGAAAAGGACAGGCGCCGGCTGATCGCGCGTGGCCTTGGGACGCAAGACAATGTGCGCGTGGGCGGCTACCCCAAATTCGAACTGAAGGCGAACAGGCAGCGCTTCTTTTCGGACGACAAGCCGGTGCTGCTCTACAACCCCCATTTCGACGCCAAATTGTCCTCCTGGATCAACCATGGCCCGTCGGTCATGGCGGCGCTGGAGTCGCTGACGGACTGGAACGTCATCATCGCGCCGCATGTCAAATTGGCACAGCGCGTGCCCCCGATCGTCAGTGCCGCTCCGCATATCCGGGTGGACATGGGCAGTCGCCATTCGATCGACATGAGCTATACGATGAGCGCGGACCTCTATCTGGGCGACGTGTCGAGCCAGGTGTATGAATTTCTGATCGCACCGCGCCCCTGCGTCTTCCTGAACCTCGATCATCATGATGCGGCGGGCGCGGCCTTTTCGCACTGGCGGCTGGGACAGGTGATCGACAACATGGACGCGCTGGCGCCTGCGCTAGCGCGTGCGAATGGCTTGCAAGAAGGGTTCCGTGACGTGCAGGAAGCAGCGATGCGTGATTCCATCGACCAGTCTCCTATCCCCGCCTCGCAGCGCCAGGCCGACATCATCCTCGATTTTCTGAAGGGCGCCGCATGAGTCAGTCTCTCTCCACTTCTCTGGGGCCGGTCCGGCTGATCGGCGAAAATGCGACGCCAATCTGGGGCATGCCAAATGCCGAGCGGAACCGGCGCATGGCGGAAAGCGCGGCGAAGAACGGCCGCCAGTTGGCGAGCGGGCACGAACTGCTGTTCAACCTGACCTATGCGTTCGACCCGTTGCTGCTGACGCTCGTGCTCGAAACGCCCGGCACATTGTTCACCTGGGGCGGCGCGCCGATTGTGGGTCAGGTCGCGCAAGGCGCCGATCCCCTTACCGCCGCGCATGTCATCGATCTGTCGGATGGGCGGCGCCTTTATAATCGCCAGCTGCGCAAGCTGGAGCAGCCGATGGTGCGCGAACTGACGCCAGCCAGTCGGCGCGAAATCGAGCGCCGCAGCTATTTCGGCGCTTATAAGGGCGTGACCGATCTGCTGACCAAATATCTCTGGCCCGAACTGGCGCTGGTGCTGACCCGGATCGCCGCGCAATTGCGCATGACGCCTAACATGGTGTCGGTGATCGGCGTCAGCCTGTGCCTGCTTGCGACCTTCCTCTTCGCCAAGGGACTTTATTGGACAGGGTTCCTGTCCGGATTCATCTTCATGGTGCTGGACACGGTGGATGGAAAGCTCGCCCGCTGCACCATCACTTCGTCCAAATGGGGCAATGTCATCGACCATGGCGTCGACCTCGTCCACCCACCCTTCTGGTGGTATTTTTGGGGAACGGGCCTTGCCTATTGGGGCCTGCAACTGCCCGGCGCGACCTTCGCCTTCGTCATGACGGCGGTCGTTGCCGGCTACGTCCTGCAACGGGTGATCGAGGGTTTGTTCCTCAAGGACTTCAAGATGGACATCCATGTCTGGCACCGGTTCGACAGCCAGTTTCGGCTCATCACGGCGCGGCGGAACCCCAATATGGTGATCCTCTTCGTCGCCCTGCTGTTCGGGCGACCGGACATCGGCCTGGTCGCGCTGGCGTGGTGGACCGTCATTTCGTTGATCGTCCATGCCATACGCCTCGCCCAGGCCTACGCGGTCGCGCGGTCGGGACGGCCGATCATCAGTTGGATGGACGAGGCGGAGGGACAGGCATGAACGCGACGATCGAGAAATTCGGCTATCCCGCCACGCTGGTGGCGCAGTTCGATCATTGGCTGGTGTTGCTGAGGCCGAGCCAGCCGACGCTCGGATCACTGGTGCTTGCCGCGCGAAGCGACGCCACGGCGTTCGGCGACCTGCCCGCAGAGGCGCATGCAGAACTAAAGACCGCCACCGCCACGATCGAGGCGGCGCTGACCCAGGCAGTGGGCTATGACAAGATCAACTATCTGATGCTGATGATGGTCGATCCCCACGTCCATTTCCACGTCATCCCCCGCTACGAAGGCAGTCGCACCGCGGCAGGCCTGACGATCCCGGACGCAGGATGGCCGGGCCAGCCTGACCTCAGTTCAGCGATCAAGCTGGACGGCGAGATGCAAGATTTACGCAGTCAGATACAAAATTATTTCAGGTGAAAAATAGACTTACGCCAAGCCTTCATTTTGCGTTACGAGAGCCGAACCATCTGTCTAAAAAGCCGCGAGCAGGGATGACCGCTTCTTCCGGTTCATTATATCGATACCGTTCAGGAATATCCTGATAATCCGTTGTTCTGGACCATTCCACGCGATCTCTTATCTTGCGCGCCGGTACGCCTGCATAGGCCGCATAAGGTTCCATGTGGCCGCTCAAAAAGGATCGCTGGCCCAAAACGGCGCCGTTGCCGATTGTGCTACCCTTGGCGATCCTGGACCCATTACCAAGCCACACATGATGGCCGACTATGATATTGCCGGCTCGGTCGATACGATCTGATCCCCCCGCGTCCCACAGCGAATGCCCATCCGCGGTACGCAAGTTGACGTCGTTGGAAATCATACAGTCGTTACCGATGACAATTGCGCGTGCCAATTCGTCGTCCGCGCTATTGAGCATCATGCCACCTTCCCAAGTCGTTCCGGCGCCAATGACAATCAGCTTGTCACGGCCGCCAACTCGAATCTTGATATCAAGCAGCTTACAGTTCGGACCAATTATGATGGTGTTATTTTCGCCTTCAATCGATATGATGCTAAATCGAATCTTCAAATCATCGCCAATGAATATCTTCGACCCATTACCAATGCATTGAATCTTTGCAAATCGATTAGGCGGAAGATAAGGACGTATTCCCACGCATCCAAATATTTGACCACCTTGTTCTTCCGATATTGCAATTTCAGACGGAATATGGCCGCCAACCGGATCATATTCTCGTTGCAGATCTATATCTTTTTCGGAACCCAACTGCGCTGCAATATTAAGTTCTTGATCAATGCGTTCGGAAAAATTCATTTGGCACCCTTTAACGAGGGCTTAGCTTTCAACGCATCCTTTCAGCAAGCATTTTCAGCAAATTGACTGCTCAATTTGCGCCGCAGCAATCATTTGTCTAAAAGCGAGAGATAAGCATTGGCATAGCGCCGACCAAGCTCGCGCTGACTGAGTGCATCAAAGTGGAGGCCATCTCCAGTATCGCGCAAGCCTTTGGACGATACCACGACGACATTATCGAGCAAGGTTGGGAGGCGTTCCAACTGGCTGTTGATGATCTTGGCCTGCGGTCGTCGGACAAAGTCACCGAGCTTCCCCACTATGATAGGGACGTGCGGGCAACCAGCATCCCGACGCAGACTGCGCATCAAAGCCACCCAGCGAATGGCATAGGTCTTAGCACGATCCGTCGTTCCTGCTGCATCCGACTCACCCTGATGCCAAAGAATGGCGCGCAAGTGGCCGGACTTTTCCCCTTGCCTGAGCATCCGCACGGCGCGCTTGTAAAAACGTCCTTTCGGACCCCATTGATTCAGAGTCGTTCCTCCAACAGCGGCAGACATCAACCCGATTTTTTCAAAGGGCCTTTCTTGCAGGATAGTTCGAGCGAATGCTCTCCCGGGACCGACACCGACCTTTTTGGGACCATCGGAATTGAGCGGGTCCACAGCTGCGATCCATCGGCTTCCCGAATTGAGCTTGAAGGCACCTGGAATCGGTTCCCGGTCCTGGGCCTCGATTACACCACGGCCCGACATATTGGACTGACCCATTAGGAGGAAAAGAGCGAAATCTTCCTTTTCAGCAGGCGCAGCTGGAAGAGGTGCAGGAACTGCCAAGGATGCCAAGATGATAGCCCAGAACGTTTGGAGGTCCGCCTTCAATGTTTGCCGCCTTCCCGGATAGCCCAAGTTGACCAGTCTGATCCTAGAGCAATGAGCGACCTAACATGCCAATGGTCAGGGACAGAACTCCACGGTCAAAGGCAATTGGTGCACCCAACTGGATTCGAACCAGTGGCCCCCAGATTAGGAATCTGATGCTCTATCCTGCTGAGCTATGGGTGCCCGGTGCCGGCTCTATTGCGCGGGAGCGCCGGGGTCAATTCTTCGCGTGCGGCGGGACGATGGGAAGTGGCAGGGGCGCGACCTCTACGCCTTCGGCGATCAGGGCCTTGGCTTCGGCGGGGGCGACTTCGCCGTGGATGCTGGCGCGGTCCTGTTCGCCATAATGCATGGCGCGGGCCTGATCGGCAAAGTCGCGGCCGACCCAGGTGGAATCGGCCAGCAGCTTCTGCTGCGCCTGCGCCACTGCTTCGACCATTGCCTGCATCTTGGCCATATCCGCGCCGCTCGCAGCCGGAGCGGCCTTGTCGGGCGCCGATGTTACTGGGCGCTGGTTGCCCTTGGCCACGACAGCCGGCGCCATGACGGCCTTCATCACCGACACGTCGCCGCAGATCGGACAGGCGATGAGGCCGCGGGCCTGCTGTGCGTCATAATCGCTGCTTGAGCCGAACCAGGCTTCGAAAACATGGCCCTGACCACTGCATTTAAGGTCGAACACGATCACGAAATTGTCACGTCCTTCGGGATAAGCTGCCGATTGGCGAGCGCGGGCACCCGCGCGCGCACATCCTCTATGCGCGACAGGTCGATATCCGCAAGCCCCAGACCTGCCGCCTCGCCCATGTCGAGCAGCACATCGCCCCAGGGATCGACCACCAGGCTATGCCCATAGGTGGTGCGCCCGTCCGCATGCGCGCCGACCTGCGCCGCCGCGATGACGACGCATCCCGCCTCGATCGCGCGGGCGCGCAGCAGCACATGCCAGTGCGCTTGGCCCGTCGGCACGGTGAAGGCGGCGGGCGCCAGCAGGATTGTCGCGCCGGCATCGGTCAGCGCCCGATACAGATCGGGAAACCGCATGTCATAGCAGATGGAAAGGCCCATCAATCCCCACGGCGTCTTTACCGCGACCGCCTGCTCCCCCGGCCCGTAGACCGAGGATTCGCGCCAGCTTTCCCCGCTCGCCAGATCGACGTCGAACAGGTGTATCTTGTCGTAGCGGGCGCGAATGTCACCATTGGCGTCAATCATCAGGCTGCGATTGACCCAGCGCCCATCCGATCGTTCATCCTTGAAAGGCAACGACCCGAGATGAACCCAAAGCCCTTCGCGCGCGGCTGCTTCACGAGCGGCGGCCAGGACATCGTCATCCGCTTCACTGCGCAGCGTGCCTGCCGCGCGGGCCCGATCGCGATCCAGATAGCCAGCCATTTCGGGGGTGAAGAGCATGTCCGCCCCTTCCCGCTTGGCGCGGCCCGCCATGTCGATGATCGCGGCGGCGTTGGAAGCGGGATCAATCCCGCTCGTCATCTGGAAAAGGGCAGCGCGAAAATGGCTCACTGGCTAAGCATCGCATCCAGCTTGCCGGCGCGGTTCAGGGCGGCAAGGTCGTCGCTGCCGCCGATATGCTGGCCGTCGATGAAGATTTGCGGCACGGTCGTCTGGCCGGGCGCGCGCTCCAGCATTTCGTCGCGCTTGGGGCCGCCCATGCTGATGTCATATTCCTCGAACGCCACGCCCTTGTCGCCGAGCAGCGCCTTGGCCCGCGCGCAATAGCCGCACCAGGCCTTGGTATAGATTTCCACTTTTGCCATGAAGAATATCGCTCCTTTGCCACAAAGATGGGGCAAGGCCCGCCAATGTCAATCAGCGGCGTCGGTTGGCGCGGCATCGCGGTCGGGCAGCGCGCGCGCCCAACACAGCAGCCGGACGGTGGTGGCGCCGCCACGCTTCAGCGTCCGCGCGCATGCCCCGGCGGTCGCGCCGCTGGTGTGAACATCATCGATAAGCAGCACGCGCCGCCCGGCAAATCCATGGTCCGCGGCCAGAGTGAAAGCCCCGCGCACCGCCCTGGCCCGCTGCGCCGGGTTCATGCCGCGCAATGGCTGTGTCCGCCGCGCGCGTATCAGCCCGTGCCGGTCGACCGGCCAACCCGTTAACGTGCCCAGATGGTCCGCGATCAGCGCGGACTGGTTGAACCCGCGATGCCACAGGCGCCAGCGATGCAAGGGCACTGGCACGATCACGGGCGGATCGCCCTCCCCCGCCGCCCCCACATGACGCAGCATCTGCCGGGCGATCAGCCGCGCCAACCCGATGCGCCGCCCATATTTGAGCCGCAGCGCCACCGTGCGCGCGACATCGCCATAGGCCAGCACGGCGCGCGCGCTGTCCCAGGGCGGCGGAGCAGCCAGGCACGCGCCGCACGCGGCACCATCGCCCATGTCGTGCGGGAAAGGCAGGCCGCAACGGGCACAACAGGGGTCGCCCAGAAACTCCATGCCGCCCCAGCAATCGAGGCAGAAGGCATGATCTTCCCCGACGATGCCGCCGCAACCCGGGCAGCGCGGCGGCAGCGCATAATCGAGCGCCGGACGCAGCGCGGTCTTGAGAAGCGGGGCAAGAGGCATCATCTGCCTTGTTCCCGCTTCACCGCCTCTGCACAAGGCCCGCCATGGATTCCCGCCCCGACATATTCGATTCGGCCCTGCGCGCCCGGCGGCGTGACCGGATGCTGCCCGCTTATGCGGACCATGATTTCCTGCATCAGGCGATGCTCGACGAATTGCTCGACCGACTGAGAGATGTGCAGCGCGACCTGCCCGAAGCGCTGGTGATCGGATGCCCCGACGGCCGCGCGCGCGCTGCGCTGGAGGCGATGGGCAAACGCGTCGCCTGCGTCGATCCGTCCTTTCTGGCCGCCCGCGCCGCCAGTGGCGTGCAGGCGGATGAGGACGCCCTGCCCTTTGCCGACGATAGTTTCGACCTGGTGCTGGCATGCGGCACGCTGGACAGCGTCAATGACCTGCCTGGCGCGCTGATCCTGATGCGACGGGTGCTGCGGCCCGACGGGCTGATGCTGGCCGCCCTTGCCGGCGCGGGCAGCCTGCCGCGCCTGAAAGCGGCTCTGCTTGCCGCTGAAGGGGATCGAGCGGGCCAGCATATCCATCCGCAGGTGGACGTGCGCGCCGCGGGCGATCTGCTCAGCCGCGCCGGATTCGCCATGCCGGTGGCCGATGGCGAGACGCTGACGATCCGCTATGGCGACATCGTGCGACTGATGCACGACCTGCGCGGCATGGGGGCGGGCAATGTCCTGACCCACCGTCCGCCTGCGCTCACCCGCAACGTGCTGATGCGGGCGGCGGCGCATTTCGCCGACGGAGCCGATCCCGACGGGCGCGTCGCCGAGCAAATGACGCTCATCTATCTGTCCGGCTGGAAACCCGATCCCAGCCAGGCGAAGCCGGCCCGACGCGGCAGCGCGACGGTATCGCTCGCGCAAGCGCTTAAGCAACCGGATTGATCATCAGCCCGGCGATGCGGCTGAGCCAGCCAATAGTCCGCCGTCAATGTCGATTTCCGTGCCGGTGATATAGGTTGCTTCGTCGGAGGCCAGCAGCACTGCGACCGCAGCGACCTCTTCGACCCGGCCAAAGCGTTTGAGCGGCGTGTCGGCCACCAGCGCCGCCATTCGGGCCTGCCGGTCGGGACCGCCCCCTATCATCGCATCCCAAATCGGCGTCATGATCGCGGCGGGATGGATAGAGTTGCAACGGATTTTCCATCCCTGCTGCGCGCAATAGAGCGCTACGCTCTTGCTATGGTTGCGGATCGCCGCCTTTGATGACGCATAAGCGGCTGCGCCCGGAATGCCGACCAGCCCGGATCGGGACGACATGTTGATGATCGCCCCCTCGCCCTTTCGCTTCATCGCGCGAATGGCGTAGCGACAGCCCAGGAAGGTGCCGTCGAGGTTCACGCGGTGCACCGCATGCCATTCGGACAGACCGGCATGTTCGGGGTCATGGCGAGTGCCGGCCTCCTCCAGACCAGTGATGCCCGCATTATTGACCAGCACGTCGATCTCGGGATGCATTTCGAGCAATCGTTCCCAGTCGGCTTCTTCGCCAACATCCAGCCGTTCGAAGCGACAGCCAATCGCGCTCGCGCTTTCACGGCCCGCCGGTGCGTCGATGTCCGTCAAAAGCACATCGGCGCCTTCCCGATGAAAGGCCTCGACGATTGCGCGCCCGATGCCACGCGCACCGCCTGTCACGACGCATGTTTTTCCCGCCAGCCGCGCCATATCGCCTCCATTTACCCAGATGCGGCAAGAGAAACCGTCAGTTTGCCGCCGACGTCAAGCCCGCAGGGACCGTCATGGCCCCTACCCGCGCCGGCTCTATCACCTCCTTCGCGGTCCATTCCTCGTTATCGCGGACATATTCCACATGGCTGGCGCGGCGGAAGCTGGCGCCGTCCCAGACGATCACTTGCAGGTCCATCTCATTATTGCGACGGACATGCAGCCAGTTGAAGCTTTGCGGTTCGTCATTGCGCAGGCGGGTGGAGGTGGCTGTCCCGGCCTGGATGACCAGCGCGCCGCCGCTGTGGGCGACCATCTTGTCGGCGGCTTCCGCATAGGTGCGATGGAAATGGCCGGCCAGCGCCACATGGACGCCCGCCTCGCACGCGGCCTGCACGGCATCATCATGCCGCCCGACCGCTTCGCTCAGTTCATTGCCCCGGCCGATCGGCATGGAAAAAAGCGGGTGATGCGTCACCAGGATGCGCGTCTTGTCGCGGGCGACCCGGCCGAAGCGATCGCGTATCATATCCATCTGGTCATGATTGATCCGCCCATCCTTGATCGTCAGCGATCGGGCCGTGTTGATGCCCAGGATCGCGACTTCATCGTCTTCGTAGAATGGGCAGAGGTCGTGGCTGATATAGCGGCGGTAGCGGCGCAGCGGAGCCAGGAAACGGCGCACAATGTCATAGAGCGGCACGTCGTGATTGCCCGGTATGACAAGCGTTTTGAGGCCAGCGGCGCGCAACTTGCCCAGCCAGGCAGCGGCCTGTCGGAACTGGTCGACCCGGGCGCGCTGCGTGAAATCGCCGCTGATGACGACCAGGTCGGGGCGACGCGCCTCGAGCCAGGCGGTGGCGGCGTCAACGATCCTGGGATCGTTCGCGCCGAAATGAATGTCGGACAGGTGAGCGATGCGGGCCATGCCAAGGTAACGAATCGCGCGCAAAGGGTTTCCGGCCGGAGCCGAATCCATCGGGCGGAGTTATTGCGGCATGGAAACGACGGACTTGCCCAAGGACGCGATACTGGTCGTGAACGCCCATAGCCGGCGCGGCCAGGACAATTTCGATCAGGCGCGCGAGAAGTTGGAATCTGCCGGCGTCAGGCTGCTGGCCGCCCATGCGGTGAAAGACCCCGAGCAGATGGCCGCCACCGTGCGTCAGGCGATAGCCAGCGGCGCGCCCATGGTCATCGTGGGCGGCGGCGATGGGTCGATGTCGGGCACGGTCGACGAATTTGTGGGGAAGGATTGCGTGTTCGGCGTGCTGCCTCTGGGCACCGCGAACAGCTTTGCGCGCACGCTTGGACTGCCGCTGGATCTGGACGGCGCGGTGCAGGCCATTGCCACCGGGCGGCGGCGGCGCGTTGATCTGGGGATGGTGGATGGCGACTATTTCGTCAACGCCGCCTCCCTGGGCCTGTCACCCATGATTGGGCGCACGGTGCCGCATAAGTTGAAACGCTATCTCGGCCGGATCGGATATCTGGCGTGGGCCGCAAAATGCTCGGTCGGCTTTCGCGCCTTTCGCCTGACGATCGATGACGGGACGCAGGAACATCGCATGTGGTCGACGGAGGTGCGGGTGCTGAACGGCCCCTATCATGGCGGGGTCGAACTGTCCGATCATGCCGACGTCGATACCGGCGAGATCGTCATCCAGGCCGTGGTCGGCCGCAGCAAGCCGCGCCTCGCCTGGGACTGGTATGCCAAATTCTTCAAGCTGCGGGATCGCGACGCGCACACCCGCGAATTTCACGGCAAGTCGTTCCGTATCGAAACCCGGCCGCGCCAGCGCATCTCCATCGATGGGGAGGTGCTGGCGCGTACACCCGTCACGGTTAGGATCGCCCCCGGCGCTGTCGATGTCGCGGTGGCGCGCGATGAGTAGCCACCGGATCGCAAGCAACAAAAAAGGGCGCCGATCGCGGCGCCCTTCTCTATTCGTGCCGTGTCGGCCGATTACTTCTTCAGCGTCAGACCACCAAAACGCTTGTTGAAGCGCGCCACCTGGCCGCCGGTGTCGAGCTGGCGGTTGCCGCCCGTCCAGGCCGGGTGCGACTTGGGGTCGATGTCGAGCGCCAGCGTGTCGCCTTCCTTGCCCCAGGTCGAGCGGGTCTGGAACGTGGTGCCGTCGGTCATCTGGACGGTGATCATGTGATAATCGGGGTGGGTATCGGCCTTCATGGCAATATGCTCCTTTGGTGGCCGGTTTCCGACCGGCCGGATGCGAAAATAAGCGAAGGCGCGCCGTTAGCGGTTTCGGCGCGCCAAAGCAAGCATGGTAATAAGCGGGCGGTCAGTCCTGCGGCGGATCGGTGATCATCGCGACGAAATTCGCCTCCGACGCCAGCTTGCCGTCGATCGTCGCCTTGCCGCTGAACTTGCAGATCGCGCCCCGGTTCTGCGTCACTTCGACATGCAGGTCGAGCAGGCAGCCCGGTTCCACCGGCGATCGGAACTTCGCGCCGTCGATGCTCATGAAATAGACGAGCTTGCCGGAATCGGCGAGGTTCATCGATTCCACCGCCAGCACGCCGGCCGCCTGGGCCATCGCCTCGACGATCAGCACGCCCGGCATGATCGGACGGGTGGGGAAATGCCCCTGGAAAAAGGGTTCGTTGACCGACACCGCCTTGATCGCGTGGATCGACTGGTTGGGCACCAGCGACACCACGCGGTCGATCAGCAGCATCGGGTAACGATGCGGCAGCGCAGCCATGACCCGACGGACATCCATCGGGCCACGCGCGTTCGTTTCAACCTCTCCGTTCATTCTTGTATCAGCGCGACTTGGGCGCCTGCGCCGGGGTTGCGGGCGCTGCGGCGGCCGCGCCCTGCGCCTGGCCCGGCTGCCAGCCGGCCGGCGGGGTGATGCCGACGCTGGGGACCAGCGCATTGAGTTCGGTGATGACGGCCGGCGTGATGTCCGCGTTCGCGCCAAAGCTTTCGGTCGCTGCCTTCTTGAAGACGATTTCCGATTTGGTCTTGGCGGTTGCGGCCTTCAGCGCGTCGTCCAGCTTGGCGACGATCTGCTGTTCGACATAAGCGCGGGCCAGCGCTACCGGCTGGGTCAGGCGCTGCAATTCGGCCTGGCCGGTCTGCTGCGCCTGCTGCAACTGCTGGAACTGGGTTTCCAGCGCCGGTGTCGACTTGTTGCCGGCGGCCTTGTAAGCGGCCTGCAGCGCGTCATTCTTGGTCTTGAGATCGGTTTCGATCGCGCTGCGACGCGAAGCGATCTGGTCCAGCTGCGGCTTGTAGGTGGTCTGCATCTGGGTCATCGCGGTGGTGAAGGCCGTGCTCTTGGCGACGGCTTCCTCCAGATCGACGACGGCGATGCCGGACTTGGTCTGGGCTGCGGCCGGGACAGCAGTCAGCGCTATGGCGGTCATGGGCGCGAACACCAGTGCCGCGGCTTTAACGAGTGTCTTCATCAGAATTGAGTCCCCACATTGAAGGTGATGAGCTTGTTGTCGTCCCCTGGTTCCTTGAGCAGGGCCTTGGCGATGTCGATGCGGAACGGACCAAAGGGCGAGTTCCAGTTGACGCCAAAGCCCACCGACAGACGCGGCTTGAGCGTGTCGCCGAGATATTCTTCTTCGAAATTGCCGCCCGAGAAAGTGTAGTTGGCAGGGCATATCGGCGCTCGGGCCGTACCGTCTGCGCGCACGGTGGTCGAGCCGGTGGGCGCGCCCGTGCCCGGCGCACAATAGCCGGCAAAGTTGATCGTATCTGGATCCTTGATGCCTGCGACCGCGCCCGCGTCCACGAACACGGATGGCCGCAGTCCCATTTCGCGCGCTGCCGAACCCAATGGAATTTGGACCTCAGCCCGCGCCAGATAATAAATCTTGCCGCCCAGCGCGTCGTCGGAGATATTATTATTGCTGTTGGTGCGGATATAATTGCCCGTGGACGCACCATCCTCATCCGTTTCTGCGGTCAGATAATAGCGCTTCACGCGCGGGCCTACGCCGCGAATATCGAAGCCACGGAATTGCGGTTCGCCCAGGAAGAAGCGATCGACCAGCCGCACCTTTTCGACCAACGCGCCCGACGCATCGCGCCGTTCGCCTTCCAGGCTGTGGATATAGCCGCCCTCGCCCGACAGGGAGAAGATGAAACCACCGCCCAGCGGCCAGAACTTGGACGCCGACAGGCGCGTCTTCACATATTTGACGTCACCGCCAAGGCCCGCAAAATCCTGGCTCAACACAACATTGTTGCCGCGCGTCGGGCGAATGCGATTGTCGCGCGTGTCGTAGATCAGCGAATAGCCCACCGACGATGTCGTCCGCTTGCCGATCGCATCGCAGAGATAGCGGCCCGCCAGCAATGGGTCGCACTGGCCATCCGTGTAATAAGTGTCCTCGTCCAGCGTCACATCGTCGAAGTTGAGGCTGTAGCGCAGCGCCAGCGACATATATTCGGTGATCGGCACGCCCGCACGGATCTGGAAACCCGTGGTGGTCTGCTCGTAGGTGGTGTCGCGATCATTATTGGTCAGATAACGGAAGCTGTTGAGGTCGCGGCGATAGATGTCGCCACCCAGCGCGATATTCTTGTCCATGAAATAGGGTTCGGTGAACCCGACCTCGATCGACTTGGAATAGGCGGAATAATTGACCGACGTGCGCAGTTCCTGGCCCTTGCCTCGGAAATTGCGCTGGGTGATCGATGCTGCGACGATGAAGCGCTCCAGCGAGGAGAAACCGGCCGACAGCGACAATTCGCCAGTCGATTTTTCCTGCACATTGGTTTCCAGCACGATGCGGTCGGGCGCAGAGCCGGGCTTCTGCTCGATATCCAGCTTTTCCTGGAAGAAGCCGAGCGAATTGATCCGGTCCTTCGACCGCTTGACCAGGAAGCTGTTGAACGCATCCCCTTCGGCCAGGCGGAATTCGCGGCGGATGACCTTGTCCTGCGTCAGCGTGTTGCCGTTAATGTCGACCCGTTCGACATAGACGCGCGGCGCATTGGCGATGCGGAAATTAATCCCCATCGTCAGGTCTTCCTTGTTGCGGTTGAAGTCGGGCTGCACGTCAGCAAAAGCATAGCCGAACAGGCCGGCGGTTTCGCTAAGCGTATCGACCGTATCCTCGACCAGCTTGGCGTTGTACCAGTCGCCCGTCTTCATCGGCAACCGCTTGGTCAGGCTTTCGCCCGACAGGTCGCGAATGTCCGATTCGACCTTCACATCGCCGAACTTGTAGCGATCGCCCTCCTCCACCACATAGGTGATGATGAAGTCCTGCTTGTCCGGCGTCAGTTCCGCCACGGCGGAAATGACGCGGAAATCGGCATAGCCTTCGGTCAGATAGAATTGGCGCAGCTTCTGCTGGTCATAGGCCAGGCGATCGGGGTCATAGCTGGTGCCCGATGAGAAAATGCGGAACCAGCGCGACTGCTTCGTCACCATCTCGCTGCGCAGTTCGCCATCGCTGAACTTGTCATTGCCGATGATGTTGATCTGGCGGACCTTGGACTTAGGCCCTTCGGAAATTTCAAAGACGATATCGACGCGATTCTGGTCGAGCTGCACCATCTTGGGCTCGATGGTCGCGGCGAAGCGACCCTGGCGGCGATACAATTCGACGATGCGGGCGACGTCGGCGCGGACCTTCGACCGGGTATAGATCTGGCGCGGGGCGAGCTTGATTTCCGGACGGATCTTGTCGTCCTTCAACCGCTTATTGCCTTCCAGCACGATGCGGTTGATGACCGGATTTTCCTTCACCTCAACCGTCAGCGCGCCATTGTCGTTGCGGATCTGGACGTCGGCGAACAACTCGGTTTCGTACAGGTCGCGCAGCCCCTGATCGAGGCTTTCCTGACTGTAGGGCTGGCCGATGCGGAGCTTGGTGTAGGACAGCACCGTGTCCGGCTCCAGCCGCTGCGTGCCGGTGACGGTGATCGACCGGATCGTCCCCTGCGCGGCTGGCGCTGCGGTCGTCGCAGGCGCGGCCAGCGGCGCGGCGGCATCCTGCGCCACCGCCGGAACCGCCGTGAGGCCCGCGATCATGGTCGTCGCCAACAGGGCGGCCACGATCGGGCGCTGCCTCATGCTGCTGTTCATCGCTGTCACCCGCTCCACCTCAAACGCAAAAAAATGTTTCCGTCGCAACAGACGACGCCAAGCCGCGCTTCCCTGCCCGAAGCGCGTCAGCCGATCAAGCCGGACAGGCTTTTCCAAAGCCCGAAAGACGACAAATCGTTGAAAGTCACCAGCAGCATCATCGCCATCAGCACTGCAAGGCCGGACCTGTAGGCCCATTCCTGCGCCTGCGCACTGACCGGGCGCCGCTGCACCGCCTCAATCCCGTAAAAGAGCAGATGCCCGCCATCGAGCATGGGGATTGGCAACAGGTTGATGAACCCCAAGTTAATCGAGATGAGCGCGACGAAGAAGATAAAGCTTTCCAACCCCAGCGTCGCGGCCTGCCCAGACACCTGCGCGATCTTGAGAGGCCCGCCCAGTTCCTTGACGGATCGGCCGCCGCTGACGATCTGACCCAGCGTTTCGACCATGGTGCGCACGATCTGCCCGGTGCGCTCTACCGCCACGACCGGCGCGCGCAGCAGGCTGACGCGCTCGACCACGGGTTCGCCAGCGCCGATGCCCAGCCGGCCGACGCGGAATTTCTGGCCGAAACCGTCATCCTCCATCACCGCGCCGATCGTTGTGCGCACGTCAAGCCGCCGACCGTTCCGCTCGATCGCCACATCGACCGGCTCGCCCGGACGGATGCGCGTATACATCACCATGTCGGTGTAAGTGTCCATCGCCCGCCCGTTGAAGGACAGGATGCGATCGCCCACCTTGATACCGGCGGCGTCCGCTGCGCTGCCCTGTTCGACGATTCCCGCAACCGCCGGCGTACGGCTTTCGCCATGGACCACGGCGAAGGTCGCGATAATCAGCATGGCAAACAGGAAATTGATCGCCGGCCCTGCCGCCACGATGGCGGCGCGTTGCCACAAGGGTTTGGCGGGGAAGCTTTCCGCCCGATCCTTCGCCGACATTTCCAGCCAGGCCGGATCGGTCATGCTGGCGGCGTTCATGTCGCCCTTGAAGCGGACATAGCCGCCCAAGGGCAAAGCCGCGACACGCCAGCGCGTGCCGCGCCTGTCCACCCAGGCGAAGAGTTCGGTACCAAAGCCGATCGAAAAGGCCTCCGCCTTCACCCCGAACCAGCGGCCGACCAGATAATGGCCGAGCTCATGGACGAAGACCAGCGGTCCGATGACCGCCACAAAGGCCAGCACTGTCAGCAGGAAGCCGGGATTCTGGATCAAACCGTCAATCTTTCCATCGTCTGACCCGCAAAGAGGCGGGCCTGCGCGTCGGCCGCCAGCACGTCCCCGATCGTGCTGGGCCGCCCCGCGCTATAGCGGTCCAACACATCCTCCACAATCATGGCAATATCAAGGAAGCCGATGCGCCCCGCCAGAAAAGCGGCCACCGCGACTTCGTTGGCGGCATTGAGGATTGCGGGGGTCGCCCCCCCTTCCGCAGCCGCCGCGCGGGCTAGGCGGAGCGCAGGAAAGCGTTCAGCATCAGGCGCTTCAAAGTCGAGCCTGCCAATGGTCGCGAGATCCAGCTTCTGGCACGGCGTGACGATACGGTCCGGCCAGGCCAGCGCATGGGCGATGGGAATACGCATATCCGGCGAACCCAATTGCGCCAGCGTCGAACAATCGCGATATTCGACCATCGAATGGATCACCGATTGGGGGTGGACGAGTATCTCTATGCGATCAAGGCCCACCGGGAACAGGTGATCGGCCTCGATCAATTCCAGTCCCTTGTTCATCATCGTCGCGCTGTCGACGCTGATCTTCGCGCCCATCGACCAGTTGGGATGCGCCACCGCCTGCGCCGGGGTGATGCCGACCATCTCGGCGCGGCTGCGCGATCGGAACGGGCCGCCGCTCGCCGTCAGGATGATCCTTGAGACATCGTCGATGGAACCGCCGGCAAGGCACTGGAAGATCGCATTATGCTCGCTGTCGACCGGCAGCAGCGTCGCGCCCGATTCCCGCGCCGCCGCCATCATCAGGCCACCGGCCGACACCAGCGATTCCTTGTTCGCCAGCGCCACCGTGCCGCCGGCTTTCAACGCAGCCATGGTGGGCGTGAGGCCCGCACAGCCGACGATGGCCGCCATGGTCCAGTCCGCGCCGGCTTGCGCTGCGTCGACCAGCGCCGCTTCTCCCGCAGCCGCTTCGACACCCGATCCGGCGAGCGCATCCTTGAGCGTGCCATAGAGATCGTTCTGCGCAATGACCGCCAGTTTTGCGCCGGTCGCCTTCGCCTGCGCCGCCAGCCCGTCGACATCGCGATGCGCGGTCAGCGCCACCACGCGATAGGCGTCCGGTTCGCGCTGGACGAGGTCAATCGTGGACAGGCCGACCGATCCGGTGGCGCCAAAGATGGAAACGCTTTTCATGCCGCTCAAACAGCCTGCGCCAGAAGGATGTAGCACAGCGCCGCCAGGGGTGCCGCAGCAACCACCCCGTCCAGCCGGTCCAGCACGCCGCCATGGCCGGGCAGCATCGTGCCGCTGTCCTTGACCCCGGCGCGGCGCTTCATCGCGCTTTCCAGCAGATCACCCAATTGCGCCGCGACCGCCAGCAGTCCGCTCGCCGCCGCCAGCTGGATCGGCAGGCCGGCAAAACGGTGCAAAAGAAAACCCAGCATCAGCGCCGCCAGCACGCCGCCCGCGAGGCCCGACCAAGTCTTGGACGGGCTGATCCGCGGCGCCAGCTTTGGCCCACCGATCGACCGTCCCGCAAAATAGGCGCCGATATCGGTCGCCCACACCAGCCCGAGCGCCCAGAAGGCGAGCAGCAAGCCATAAGCATAGGGCGGCTGACCCCGCAGGAACAAAAGGGCGGTGACGGGAATGCAGATATAGGGGACACCTAGAGCCAGCACGATATTGCGGCTGGTGAAGGCGATGAAGAAGAAGGCCGCTGCCCCGGCGATCAGCACGGGCCAATCAATACCGGCCGCCAACGGGCACAGCAGCGCCAGGGGAATGGATATGGAGAACATTGCGGCCTTGCGCTGCTCTGCGGTGGCGCGGGTCAGATCCCCCCACTCGCCCTGCATCAGTACGCCCGCAACCACCAGCAGAAGCCAGAAAATAATTCCGCCGGCCAGCAAAGCGCCCAGCGCCATCGCAATCAGCGCGACGCCAACAATGGTCCGGGTCCGAAGGTCGCTGACCATCAGTTACAACCCGCCAAAGCGGCGGTCCCTCATGCGAAAGGCGTCCAGCGCCTGACCAAGCGCCTGACCGTCGAAATCGGGCCAGAGCAGGTCCGTGAAATAAAGTTCGGCATAGGCTGCCTGCCAGAGCATGAAGTTACTGAGCCGCAATTCGCCAGACGTCCGGATGAGCAGGTCGAGCGGAGGCAGTCCTGATGTGTCCAGTTCGCCGTCGATGTCGGCAATGCCGATATCGCTCGCGACCAGTTCGCCGCGCGCCACCTTCTGCGCGATACGCTGCGCCGCGCGCACCATTTCGTCCTGCGCGCCATAGTTGAGCGCGATCGCGATGACCGGGCCGCTATTGCCGGCGGTGCGCGCCATCGCGCCTTCGATCAGCGTCACCAGCGAGGGATCGAGCGCACGATAATCCCCGATGACCTTCAACCGCACGCCATTTGCGTGAAATTCGTCAATATCGCTCTGGATGAAATGCTGCAACAGTCCCATCAGGTCGGCCACTTCGCTCGCCGGTCGTTTCCAGTTTTCCGACGAAAAGGCGTAGAGCGTCAGGCATTCCAGGCCCATGTCCTGCGCGGCGCGCGCGACCCGGCGCACCGCCTCCACCCCCGCGCGATGCCCGGCGATCCGTGGCAGCAGACGCTTTTTCGCCCAACGCCCATTGCCGTCCATGATGATGGCGACGTGGCGCGGTCCCGATGACGGCGCGGCCACGCCATCGACGGCGCGGGCGCCATCGGCTGACGCGATGCTGGACAGGTTGGACTGGGCGTGTGTGGCCATCAGGAAGACAATGCGTGCGTTGGCCGCGAAAGGAAAGCCCCGGCTTACTGGCCGAGAATTTCCTTTTCCTTCGCGCTAGTCATCGCATCGATATCAACGATGGTGGAATCCGTCAGTTTCTGCACTTCGGTTTCCAACCGCTTACGCTCATCCTCGCTGATTTCGCCCTTCTTTTCATCGGTCTTCAAGCTGTCCATGCCGTCGCGGCGGACGTTGCGCACGGCGACGCGAGCGCCTTCGGCATATTTGCTGGCCAGTTTGGCCAGTTCCTTGCGGCGCTCTTCAGTGAGATCCGGGATCGGCAGGCGCAGCGTCTGTCCGTCGACGATCGGGTTGAGGCCCAGGCCCGCCGAGCGGATCGCCTTGTCGCACGGGCCGACATTGCTCTTGTCCCACACCTGCACCGACAACATGCGCGGTTCGGGCGCCGACACGGTCGCGACCTGGTTGAGCGGCATATGCGCGCCATAGACTTCGACCGTCACGGGATCGAGCAGTTGCACGTTGGCGCGGCCGGTGCGCAGGCCAGTCAGGTCGCCCTTGAGCGATTCAACGGCGCCCGCCATGCGGCGTTCCAGATCGGCTTTGTCATATTGCGGCATGGGTCTTCAACGCTCCTGATTTTGCACGATCGTCGCCACGCCTTCGCCCGCCAGCACCTTGGCCAGATTGCCGGTCTCGCGGATGTTGAAGACGACGATGGGGATATTATTTTCGCGGCACAGGGCGATGGCGCTGGCGTCCATCACCTTGAGATTGTCATTGAGCACCTGGTCGAAGCCGATGCTGTCATAGCGGGTGGCGTCGGCAACCTTCTTGGGATCGGCATTGTAGATGCCGTCGACGCTGGTCCCCTTGAACAGCGCATCGCAATTCATCTCGGCCGCGCGCAACGCTGCGGTGGTGTCTGTGGTGAAGAAAGGGCTGCCGGTGCCGGCGGCGAAGATCACGATCCGGCCCTTTTCCATATGCCGCTCGGCCTTGCGCCGGATATAGGGTTCGCACACGCTGGCCATCGGAATGGCGGACTGGACGCGCGTGTCATAGCCCAGTTTTTCCAACGCATTCTGAACGGCAAGCGCGTTCATGACCGTGGCGAGCATGCCCATATAGTCGGCGCTTGCCCGGTCGAAGCCCTTGGCCGCACCAGCGAGGCCACGGAAAATATTGCCGCCGCCGACGACCACGCAGATTTCGAAACCCGCATCCTTCGCCGCCGCGATTTCGCCCGCGACGCGCGCGACCGTTTCCGGCTCAATGCCGAACTGCCCCTGCCCCATCAGCACTTCGCCGGACAATTTCAGCAGGATGCGCTTGTAGGCGGGCCGGGTCATGCGAGGCGAGAATCCTTGGTTCGGGTTTAGGGAAGCGGCCAGACATTAGAAGGGCCGGGCCGCAATGGGAAGGGCGATTGTTGCTGGCAAGCAGCTTATCCCCGCCGGACGGGCCAGGGGACGTCAATAACGCCTGCCCATCACATGTGAAAAGAGGAGCGACCCTGCGGCCGCTCCCCCCTTTACCATATCACTGCGAAACGGCGGCTCAGACGCCGGCGGCGGCAGCCACTTCGGCGGCGAAGTCGCTGACTTCCTTCTCGATGCCTTCGCCGAGCTGGAAGCGGACATAGGATTTCAGTGTGATGGTCGCGCCGGCATCCTTGGCTGCCTTGGCAACGACGTCAACCACCGGGGTCTTGTTGTCCATCACGAACAGCTGGCTGAGCAGCGCCTGTTCCTTGGCGAACTTGGCGACCGCGCCGTCGACCATCTTGGCGACGATTTCGGCGGGCTTGCCGCTTTCCGCCGCCTTTTCAGCCGCGATGGCCCGCTCGCGCTCCAGCAGGGCCGGATCGATATCGTCGGCCGACAGCGCCAGCGGGAAAGCGGCGGCGATGTGCATCGCCAGCTGCTTGCCGAGCGGCTCCATGACGTCGGCCGGCGCATCGCCTTCCAGCGCGACCAGCACGCCGATCTTGCCCAAGCCGGGCGCAGCGGCATTGTGGACGTAAGGGACGACGACGCCCTGACTCACTTCGACATGGCCGACGCGACGGACATTCTGGTTTTCGCCGATGGTGGCGATGTTCGACACCAGCTTTTCATTGACGGTGCCGCCGCCGGGGTAAGCGGCGCTGGACAGCGCTTCGGCGTCGGCAGCGCCGGTTTCGAGCGCAACCGTGGCGACGGTGCGGACGAAATCCTGGAACTGGTCATTCTTGGCGACGAAGTCGGTTTCGCTGTTCACTTCAACAGCAACGCCCTTGGTGCCGGCGACGGCGACGCCGACCAGACCTTCCGCCGCGGTGCGGCTGGACTTCTTCTGCGCGGCGGCCAGGCCCTTGGCGCGCAGCCAGTCGGTCGCGGCTTCCAAGTCGCCATTGGCTTCGGTGAGCGCCTTCTTGCAATCCATCATGCCCGCGCCCGAACGGTCGCGCAGTTCCTTGACGGCGGCAGCGGTAATCTCGGCCATGTTTCGGCTCCTAAGTTTCGATGTTTCAAACAAGCGGTATTTAGATGCACACTAGGGCGCGTTCCGGTGGAGCGCGCCCTAGCCTGTCATGTTTGCAGTTGCGCGACGCTCTTAGGCTTCGGCGGCAACCTGCTCGACTTCGGGCTCGTCCAGAGCGCCGATATCGACGCCCGACGCCTGCTGCGCACCACGGTTGCCCTTGGTGGCGGCGGCGGCGACGGCTTCGCAATAGAGGCGGATCGCGCGGCTGGCGTCATCATTCGCCGGAACCGGGAAAGCGATGCCGTCAGGCGAGACGTTCGAATCGAGGATCGCGACGACCGGGATGCCCAGCGTGTTGGCTTCCTTGATCGCCAGCTCTTCCTTGTTGGCGTCGATCACGAACATGACATCGGGGATGCCGTTCATGTCGCGGATGCCGCCCAGCGAAAGTTCCAGCTTCTCGCGCTCGCGCGTCATCTGGAGCACTTCCTTCTTGGTGAAGCCGTGGGTGTCGCCCGACAGCTTTTCCTCAAGGGTCTTCAGGCGCTTGATCGAACCCGAAATCGTCTTCCAGTTGGTGAGCATACCGCCCAGCCAGCGATGGTTGACGAAATGCTGGCCCGACTTGCGCGCGGCGTCCGCGATCGGATCCTGCGCCTGGCGCTTGGTGCCCACGAACAGCACCTTGCCGCCGGCTGCGACGGTCGCCGACACGAAGTCGAGCGCACGGCCGAAGAGCGGCACGGTCTGGCTGAGGTCAAGGATGTGGATGCCGTTGCGCTCGCCGAAGATGTACGGCTTCATGCGCGGATTCCAGCGGTGGGTCTGGTGGCCGAAATGGGCGCCAGCCTCGATCAATTGGTGCATGCTGACGACAGGGGTCGCCATAATCTTTCTCCTTCCGGTTGCTACCTCTGGGAATCGGGAACCGTCGCACGGCCTGAAAGGCCGGTCTGGCACCGGATATGGTGATTCCCATGTGGAATGGGCGCGCCTTTATACGTCAGGCGTCCGAAAGGCAAGGGTTGACAACCGCCCAACACAGGAACATAAGGAGAACAGACGGAACAAATACGGTTAAAGGCCGTTCAACCCGTCATAGTGAGACATGCCGTGCAAATGGCAAGACAGAAAGTGACGATCATGTTCACGCTTGTTGCCGCAACCTTGTTTTCCGCCGCATTCCTGCTGGCTGCCGGAACCATCGCCTGGATGTTCGCAGCCTATCATGACAAGATGGTTGCGGCCCTTCTGTTTCAGCCCATCCCTCAGACGCCGCAAGTCTATCATATTCGCGTCAGTCGTCCGCGCATGACGCATCGTCTGCGCGCGGCAGGCGCACCCTCGCCGACGCAGGCTCCCCTGTCGGCGGCGTGATCTTCACACTGACGCAGCGGCGTCCCGCTGTTTCCTGACGCGGGCATAGGATAGGACGCCAAAGGGGATGAGCGCGACATATCCCGCACACAGGATCAATAATGTCAGCCAGGGATCGGTAACGAGCAACGCCGCCAGCAGGCCGGCTACCGCGATGGCCTCCAGCCGGATGCGTTTGCGAAGGCGCAAGGCGGACCAGCTATAAGTCGCGATGCTGGATATCATCAGGAATGCCGTGAACGCCGTCCACGGTGCGACAATATACCAGGCCCGAAAAATGTCGGCGCCTGTCACCAGCCAGAGATAAAGCGGCACGAAGGCGAGCCCCGCCCCCGCCGGCGCGGGCACACCCGTCAAAAAGCCCGCCGATTTGTGCGGCTGTTCATCCGCATCGATATTCGCGTTGAAACGGGCGAGCCGCAGCGCACAGGACAGGGCGTGAGCCAGCGCGAAAATCCATCCAAATTTCGGCATGGCGTGCAGCGACCAGAGATAGAGGATCAGCGCTGGCGCAACGCCGAAGGCGATCGAGTCCGACAGGGAATCGAGTTCCGCGCCGAACCGGCTCTCTCCGCGCAGCAGCCGGGCGATCCGTCCGTCCAGCCCATCCAATACGCCGGCGAACAGGATCGACAATACGGCCCGCTCCCATTCGCCGGAGATGCCGTAGCGCACCCCCGTCAGCCCGAAGCAAAGCGCCATGGCGGTGACGGCATTGGGCGCCACCATGCGCAGCGTGATGCCGCGACGCAATCCGCGCGGAATGGCGCGACGCTGACGGCTCATGATCGGCCCGCCATCACTGCTGAATTCCCGGCACGACGCGCGCGTCCCCAATTTGTCCCAGGATGGTTTCACCAGCCACGGTTCGCTGCCCCAGGATCACGCGCGGCGCGGTGCCGGCGGGCAAATAGACGTCCACCCTGCTGCCGAAGCGAATAAGGCCGATACGCTGGCCTGCGGCCACCATGTCGCCCGGCTTGACGAAGGGCACGATGCGACGCGCCACCAGACCCGCAATCTGCGTGAATCCGATGCGCAGCCCGTCATGCCGCTCCACCAATATATGCTGCCGCTCATTATCCTCGCTCGCCTTGTCGAGATCAGCGTTCAGGAACTTGCCCGAAATATAGACCACCGACTTGATCGTCCCGCCGATCGGCGTGCGGTTGATATGCACGTCGAACACGCTCATGAAAATCGACACGCGAATGAGCGGCTGATCGCCAAGGCCGTCGACCCCTGCCATCTCGCGCGGCGGCGGAACCCGCTGGATCAGTGTGACAAGGCCATCGGCCGGCGCGATGATCGCGCCTTCATCCTGCGGCACGGCGCGCACGGGATCGCGGAAAAAGGCGAAAACCCAGATCGTCACCATCAGCATCAGCCAACCGACAACGTCCCAGCCGACCAGAAACAGCACTGCGGTGATCGCCGCGGCAATCAGGCCGAACTTCATGCCTTCGGGGTGGACCGATGGCCAACGCCATTTGACATTGCCGCCAGCGGCGATCGTGATTTCGTTATTTTCCATGGACTCGTCTTAGGCAGAGACTGATGCGCTGACAACGACCGATGCCGCCTATGGCTCCCGGCATGCGCTTGCGCGGCTTCCGCAGTTGAACATTGCCGCCGCTTTGCCTAGGGCGATGGCAAATTCCACCCGAGAGAAGAAAGCGAAGACGCGCTATGGCGAAGATCAAGGTGAAGAACCCCGTCGTCGAGATTGACGGCGATGAAATGACCCGGATCATCTGGGAATGGATCCGCGAGCGTCTGATCCTCCCCTATCTCGACATCGACCTTAAATATTATGACCTGTCGGTCGAGAAGCGCGACGAAACCAACGACCAGATCACCATCGATTCCGCCAACGCGATCAAGCAATATGGCGTGGGCGTGAAATGCGCCACCATCACGCCCGACGAAGCGCGTGTCGAGGAATTCAACCTGAAGCAGATGTGGAAGTCGCCCAACGGGACGATCCGCAACATCCTGGGCGGCGTCGTCTTCCGCGAGCCGATCGTGATTTCCAACGTCCCGCGCCTGATTCCCGGCTGGACCAAGCCGATCGTGGTCGGCCGTCATGCCTTTGGCGATCAGTATCGCGCGACCGATTTCAAGGTGCCGGGCGCCGGCAAGCTGCGCCTGGTGTTCGAAGGCGAGAATGGCGAGACGATCGACCGCGAAGTTTTCGACTTCCCCGGTTCGGGCGTCGCCATGGCCATGTACAACCTTGACGATTCGATCCGCGACTTCGCCCGCGCCTCGTTCAACTATGGCTTGAACCTCAAATGGCCGGTCTACCTGTCGACCAAGAACACCATCCTCAAGGCCTATGACGGTCGCTTCAAGGATCTGTTCCAGGAGGTGTTCGAAACCGAAGGCTTCGACCAGAAGTTCAAGGACGCCGGCATCGTCTATGAGCATCGCCTGATCGACGACATGGTCGCCTCCGCGCTCAAGTGGAGCGGCGAGTTTGTTTGGGCGTGCAAAAATTACGACGGCGACGTCCAGTCGGACCAGGTGGCGCAGGGCTTCGGCAGCCTTGGCCTCATGACCTCCGTCCTGCTCTCCCCCGATGGCAAGACGGTCGAGGCCGAAGCCGCGCACGGCACCGTGACGCGCCACTATCGCCAGCATCAGCAGGGCAAGGCGACGTCGACCAACCCGATCGCGTCCATCTTCGCCTGGACCGGCGGCCTTAAGTTCCGCGGCAAGTTCGACGACACGCCCGATGTCGTGAAGTTCGCCGAAACGCTGGAAAAGGTCTGCATCCAGACCGTGGAGAGCGGCAAGATGACCAAGGATCTGGCGCTGCTGATCGGCCCGGAACAGGCGTGGATGACCACCGAGCAGTTTTTCGAGGCGATCCGCGTCAATCTGGAAACCGAAATGGGCAAGTGGAACTGATCCCGCTCGCCGCGGTTTCAATACGCTAACGGAACGAGGCGGCGCCGGGCATCCGGTGCCGCCTTTTTCTTTGTGACTCACGTCTCAAGGCCGTTCGTCCTGAGTAGCCACTGAGCGAAGTCGAAGTGGCGTATCGAAGGGCCTTCGCGCAAACGGTCCTTCGATACGGGTCATCGACAAGCCCAGCCCCTATTCAGGGCGAACGGAGATAAAAACCATGACCACCACCGCCAAGAAGCGCCTTGAGGTCCGTGCGGCCGTTCCTTCGGATGTGCGGGGCATCCAGCGGCTGATCGCCCGCGCCTATCCGGGCATGCCCAATTATTCGCTGGCGACGATCCGGGGGCAGATCAACAATTTCCCCAATGGCTGCTTCGTCGCGCTCTATGACAGCAAGGTGGTTGGCTATTGTGCGACGATGCGCGTCAGCAAGGCGATGGCCTTTGCCCGGCATGATTGGGAGGAAATCACCGCCAACGGCTTTGGCACACGCCATAGCGCGGCCGGCGAATGGCTTTACGGCTATGAAATGGCGGTCGATCCCAAGCTGCGGGGCCTGCGCATCGGCCAGCGGCTCTATGACGAACGCAAGGAACTGGCCGAGGAACTGGACCTGCACGGCATCGTCATCGCCGGCCGCATGCCCGGCTATGCCAGGGCCAAGCGGCGCGCCGGCAGCCCGCAGGACTATCTGGACAAGGTCGTCACGGGAAAGATGCGCGACCAGGTCATCAGTTTTCAGCTGAAAAACCAGTTCGAGCCGCTGGGCGTGCTGGAAAATTACCTGCCCGAAGACAAGCAATCGGACGGCCATGCCGCGCATCTGGTGTGGCGCAACCCATATGTCGACCCCGACGAAGCGCCCGAAATGCGGGTGCCGCGCGGGGTGGAAAGCGTCCGGCTCGCCACCTGCCAGTTGCAGGCGCGTGCGGTCGAGGATTTCGACGAATTCATTCGCAACATCGAATATTTCGTGGATGTGGCGGCGGATTACCGGTCTGACTTCATCATCTTCCCGGAACTGTTCACCCTGCCCCTGCTGTCGTTCGAAACCAAGAAGCTGTCACCCATGGAGGCGATCGACAAGCTCACCAATTACACCCCGCGCCTGACGCGGGAATTGGGGCGCATGGCGCTGGAATATAATATCAACATCATCGGTGGTTCGCATCCGACGCGCGCCGAGGATGGCGACATTCAGAACATAGCCTATGTCGCGCTTCGCGACGGGTCGATCCACACGCAGGAAAAAATCCATCCTACCCCGAACGAAGCCTTCTGGTGGAACATCAAGGGCGGGGATTCCCTGGACGTCATCCAGACCGACTGCGGCCCGATCGGCGTGCTCATCTGTTACGACAGCGAATTTCCCGAACTGGCACGGCGGCTGGTGGACCAGGGTGCACGCATCATCTTCGTCCCCTTCTGCACCGATTCGCGCCTGGGCTATATGCGGGTGCGCTATTGCGCGCAGGCTCGCGCGATCGAGAACCAATGCTATGTGGTCATGTCCGGCAATGTCGGTAATCTGCCCAATGTCGACAATATGGACATCCAATATGCCCAGAGCGCCATCCTGACGCCCTGCGACCTGCCCTTCGCGCGGGATGGCATCGCGGCGGAATCGACCGAAAATGTCGAAACGCTGACCATGGCCGATGTGAACCTGGCCGACCTCAGCTGGGCGCGGGCGGAAGGCACGGTGCGCAACCTGCGCGACCGGCGGTTCGACCTTTATCACATCGACTGGGACAACAACCCCGACAATGGCCATGCGCCCAGCGGCGGCCCGGTGCCGGCCGGCGGGCATAACGCACCGGGGGGTGGGTGAGAGTGGCGCGACTGCAATCAGAAAGCGGCCTTTGATCCAGATGGCAAGTCGAAGGCGGACGGTCAAATCTGGTAATTAGTTGCCATTGGCGAAGTTCGGATAATATGCCCTGTAATCCGGGTGTTCGGCGAAAAGAGCAGCGAAGTTCTCCCCGTCCTTAAAGAACATCGTCAACTGCTTGCCAATTTCAGGATCAGTCCAATCCTCAATGGCAATCGAGGCGTCCAGAGAGCCGTGCTGATCAGTGATAGCGGTTAATACGAGGCCCCTATCGCCTCCATAGTCGCCCTCAACCACGTTTGCGTGCACACTGGACTTATAATCAGAAGTAGGCGAAAACGGCCCGAAGGCGACGCCCATTGGCGGGTCCAGATGCTTTAGAGTGGCAGTGCCGACCAGCATCTCACCCTCAAATACTTGGATTTGCATAAGGCAGGCTTTCACGCTCATTGAATATCCGCAAGCGGGCGATTGTTGCCGAACGATTTTTTTCCGAGCGACGTCAGCGTTCGCCAATAATCTCTAAAAGCTAACGGTCCGCGATCCACCCAACCCCGTCATTCCCGCGAACGCGGGAATCCATCTCTCGACTATAGCCTATGTGCCGTGCTGGGAATATGGATCCCCGCCTTCGCGGGGGATGACGATATGAAACATATGGTCCGCTTCCTACCCTTTCGTCGTTCCCGCGACCCGAAGGGAGGCATGAACCAGGCTGTCCACCCTTCCCGCCCAATCAACCCGCCACCGGCTCCAGCAGCTGATCGCGCGTTGCCAGCAATTGCTCCAGCGGCGGCTGTTCACCTGCCCGCGTGACGCTAGCCATGGCACGGTCCAGCCGCGCGCGCGACAGATCGCTCATCTCCGGCAGCTTTTCGGCGATGCCGACCATATCCTCCATCCGCCCCCAGCAATTGAGCGCCAGATCACATCCGGCCGCAACGACGCCGGCGGCGAGGTCGGGGATCGAGCCTTTGAGCGCCTTCATGTCGAGATCATCGGACATCAACAGGCCATCAAAGCCGATGCGTTCCCGGATGATCCCGCCGATCACCGCAGGCGACAGGCTGGCGGGCCGGTCGGCATCCCAGGCGGTATAGACGACATGCGCCGTCATCCCCATCGGCGCGCTTCGCAATGTGTGGAAGGGCGACAGGTCGCTTTCCAACGCCTGCGCGTCGGCGGTGACGACCGGGAGTTCCAGATGACTGTCCACCAGCGCGCGGCCGTGGCCGGGCATATGCTTGACGATGCCGACCACGCCGCCAGCCGCCAGCCCTTCCAGCACAGCGCGCCCCAGCGCGGCGACGCGCATCGGCTCCGCCCCCAGCGTGCGGTCGCCCATGATGTCGCTCGCCCCATCCTGCCGTACGTCGAGCAGCGGCAGAGCGTCGACCGTGATCCCGACTTCCGCCAATGTCAGCGCGATGGCATGGGCATTGGCGTAGGCCGCGGCAATCGCGCTGGACGGGGCGCCATCATAAAGCCGGTCGAAGATCGCTCCAGACGGAAAGCTGGGCCAGACCGGAGCCTGCATTCGCGCGACGCGCCCGCCCTCCTGGTCGATCATGATGAGCAGGTCGTCACGGCCATGGAGCGATCGCAGATCGTCGGTGAGCGCGCGAACCTGCGCCCGGTCGGCGATATTGCGTTTGAACAGGATGTAGCCCGCCGGGTCCGCCTCGGCAAAGAAGGCGCGTTCGTCGGGGGTGAGGGTTTCGCCGGACAGGCCGAAGATGACGGGTTTCATGCGCGGATATCTAACGCCACCCCTTGACCCTGTCGAAGCGCAAATGACGCACCGACCATAACCGGCGGTGCGTCCCCGGCGCCCCTGCCTGTCAGTTGACGACCAGGCAGCTTTCCCCGGCTACCTTCAACCGGCCGCAGATAGTGCTCGCCTGCGCGCCCGCGCTGGCGCGAAGGCGATAGACGGTGCCGCCGCCCACCTCGGCCGATTCGACCGTCATCGCCAGTGGCGCCAGATAGGCGAACCGCTTTGACAAGCGGCCCCAGGCGTCCTTGGCCCCCGATGCGCTGCCATAAGCGCCCAGCTGGATCGTCCCGCCCGCTGCCTTGGCCTGTTTGACCGGCGCGGCCTGTTGCGACGTTTCGTCCGTGACCGGAGCCGATACGCTCTGCCCCGCCTTAGGCGCGACGGAGGGTTTGGCATTGACCGGCGCGGGCGCGGTGCCGGTGATGGGCGCTTCGGGCACGCGGCTGGGGTCGATGCGCCCGTCGCGCGCGACGCCCTCGCTCGCGGCAAAGCTGGCGTCGCCTTCGCCGGCAAATTTGCGGGCGTCGGCTTCGTTCGCCGGAATCTTGTAATTGCCTTCGGGCGCGGCGATCAGTTCGCCAGCGCCGCCTGCGCCATTGCGATTCTGCGCCCACCAGATGCCGGCGACGACCCCGCCGATCAGCAGCAGGCCCAGCAGGATCAGGCCGAGCATGCGGAGCGGCGAAATCCGCTCCTCCTCTTCGTCGATCGCCGGTTCCAGCCAGGGCAGCCGATCGTCGTCGTCCAGATCCAGTCGGCCCCGCGCATAATCGCCCATCGTCAGAATATCCCGTCCATCACTGCATTTCGGTCAGCGCGGCCACGCCCATCAGCGCCAGCCCGTTGCGGATAATCTGCCCTATTCCCTGCGCCAGGGAAAGGCGCGTAGCGGTCAGCGCCGGATCGTCGGCGCGGATCACGCGCGCGCCCGGATCGTCATTACCCATATTCCACCAGCCATGAAATGCCGAGGCCAGATCATTGAGATAAAAAGCAATTCTATGCGGTTCGCGCGCCTGTGCCGCCCCTTCGACGACACGGGGGAATTGCGCGGCGAGCTTGACCAGGCCGAGTTCCGCCGTCCCAAGTAGGGACAGGTCAGGCGCGGGCAGATCAATTCCAGCCTCTTGAGCGCGCCGTCCGAGCGAGGAAATCCGGGCATGGGCATATTGGACGTAGAAGACCGGATTGTCCTTCGACGCCTCCACCACCTTGGCAAAATCGAAATCCATCTGCGCATCGGCCTTGCGCGTCAGCATGGTGAAACGGACGACATCCTTGCCCACTTCGCGCACCACGTCCGCCAGCGTCACGAAATTGCCGGCGCGTTTCGACATCTTCACCGGCTCGCCGTCGCGCAGGAGGCGCACCATCTGAATGAGCTTCACGTCGAACCGCGCCCGTCCTTCCGTCAGCGCGGCGACGGCGGCCTGGATACGCTTGACCGTGCCGGCATGGTCGGCGCCCCAAATGTCGATCAGCTGGTCCGCCGCCTGCGCCTTTTGAAAATGATAGGCCATGTCGGCGCCGAAATAGGTCCAGCTGCCATTGGACTTCTTGATCGGCCGATCCTGATCGTCGCCGAATTTGGTCGAGCGGAACAGCGGCAGTTCCACCGGCTCCCAATCATCGGGCAATTCGCCCTTGGGCGCTTCCAGCACGCCGTCATAAACCAGGTCATGCGCGCGCAGCCAGGCTTCCGCCTCATCGGGCTTGCCCGCCGCCTGCAACTCCGCCTCCGACTCAAAAATATCATGATGGATGCCCAGCAGGCCCAAGTCGCTGCGGATCATGTCCATCATCTTCGCCACGGCAAAAGTGCGGAACGGCACCAGCCAGTCGGATTCCGGCGCGCCGACGAACCTGTCGCCATATTCGGCGGCAAGCGCCTGCCCTACCGGCACCAGATAGTCGCCGGGGTAAAGGCCTTCGGGGATCGCGCCGACATCCTCGCCCAGAGCCTCGCGGTAGCGCAGATGCGCAGACCGGGCGAGCACATCGACCTGACCGCCCGCGTCATTGATATAATATTCGCGGATCACCTTGTGCCCGGCATATTCGAGCAGCGTCGCAAGCGCATCGCCCACCACCGCGCCCCGGCAATGCCCCATATGCATGGGTCCGGTGGGGTTGGCCGACACATATTCGACATTGACGGTGATGCCCTGCCCCAGGTCGGACCGCCCATAGTCGGCCGCGTCGGCATGGATCGTCGCCAGTTCCGCACGCCAGGTTGCGTCCGTCAGCGTCATGTTGATGAAGCCGGGGCCAGCGATGGCGGCGCTTTGCACGTCGTCCAGCGCCTGCAACTTCATGACGATCGCCTCAGCAAGCGCGCGCGGATTGGTGCCGGCCGGCTTGGCCAGAACCATCGCGGCGTTGGTGGCCAAGTCGCCATGGCTGGCATCGCGCGGCGGCTCGACCGTGACAGGTTTGCGATTAAGACCGGCGGGCAGAACGCCTTCGGCCTCCAGCGCGTCGAGCACGGCGTCGAGATGGGCGGTAAAACGAGTGTAGAGGGACATTCAACAATCCTGCGTCAAAAAATCCGTTCGCCCTGAGTAGCCATTGAGCGAAGTCGAAATGGCGTATCGAAGGATTTGGGTGACGCAGATGCTTCGATACGGGCCTTCGGCTTCGCTCAGTCCCTACTCAGCACGAACGGGAAAATCAAAGTTGAGCGCGCCTTAACGGGTCGCGTTATATCGGAGCTGATCCTGGGTCAGGTTGAAACCCACGAGCAGTTCAAAGCTGGTCCGCTGCAAGGCAGCCTTGACATCCGGCTGCGCGAACGGATCGATCGCGGCATCGGCGTCACCGGCCTTGCGCTTTTGCGTTATCTTCTGCTGAATTTCGGCCGGCAGGGTGGCCGCGCTCTTGTTCACATAAGATCCGGCCTTCGCCTGCGCGCTGGCGCGATACTGGCCCGGCGCGAATTCCAGCGTCACCTGACCGATGCGCTTGGCAACCACGGCGCTGCCGCCTTGGACGACCGCCGAGAAATAGGGCAGCACGACCTGCCGCGCGCCGTTGGCGTCCGTGCGGCGCGCGTTCACGGTGAATGTCGCCTCGGTGTAAAACTGGTCGCCATCCGCACAGGTGGAGCGCAGGTCGGTGATGTTCGCCACCACGTCGATCGCCGAAGCGTCCGTGCTGTTTGCCGGATTGAACAATGTGATGTCGCCGGTTTGCGCCGGGATCGCCGCCGTTGGGCAGGCCGAACGCACGGCGACGATGCCGCCGGTCGCATCGATTTCGCCACGCCGCGAGCAGCCTGCCAGAGCGAGCGCCAGCATGGCGGTCAGGGCGATCGAAGAAGTTTTCACAGGCAGATATTCCTTGGCGGGGCCGGAAGTGTTGCGCTTCCTTATCCATCCGCCGCCTGCCACGCAACTGCAAGCAAGCCGCTTTCGCATGCCCCCTCTTCCTTCCGCCGCGCCATTCGCCTAAGCCGACGCGCATGACGCATGCGCCAGATACCCTTCGCCCGATGACCCTGTTGATCGCCGCGCCACGCGGCTTTTGCGCGGGGGTGGACCGCGCCATCGTCATCGTCGAGCGCGCGATCGAGAAATATGGCGCGCCCGTCTATGTTCGCCACGAAATCGTCCACAACAAATATGTCGTGGACAGCCTGAAGGCCAAGGGCGCGATCTTCGTCGAAGAACTGGATCAGGTGCCTGACGGCGTGCCTGTGGTCTTTTCCGCCCATGGCGTGCCCAAGGCGGTGCCGGAAAAGGCGCAGGAGCGCGGCCTCGACTATCTGGACGCCACCTGTCCGCTGGTCAGCAAAGTGCATCGCCAGGCCGAGCGGCAGGTCGACAATGGCCGCCACATCCTGTTTATCGGCCACAAGGGGCATCCTGAGGTGATCGGCACATTCGGGCAGGTGCCGGACGGTTCGATGACCTTGATCGAAACGGTCGAGGATGCGGAACGCTTCGTGCCCGTCGATCCCGACAATCTGGCCTTCCTGACGCAGACGACCTTGTCGGTGGATGACACGGCCGCCATCGTCGCGACCTTGCAGCGGCGTTTCCCCACCATCGCCGCGCCGCGCGGAGAGGATATCTGCTATGCAACGTCGAACCGCCAGACTGCGGTAAAGGCGATCGCCGGGCGGTGCGACGCGCTCTACGTCATCGGCGCGCCCAACAGTTCCAATTCGCTGCGCCTGGTCGAAGTCGCCGAACGCGAAGGAACGCCGGCCCGCCTGATCCAGCGCGCGGACGAAGTGGATTTTGACTGGCTGGAGTCGATCGGCACATTGGGCCTGACGGCCGGGGCCTCCGCGCCGGAAATCTTGGTGCGCGAAGTGGTCGACCGCATCGCCACCCGCTACGCCGTGACCGAAGAACAGGTCGAAACGGCGCGGGAAACCATTTCCTTCAAACTTCCGCGTGGCTTGGACCATGCATGAGGCGCGACTACGCGCGCCCGCCCCTGCCCGCTATCAAGATCAAGGCTGACCGACCATGGCCGTCTATACGCATGTCCCCGCCGAAGACATCGACGTCTTTCTGGCCCGCTATGATGCCGGACGGCTGGTGTCGGCCAAGGGCATCGCCGAAGGGGTCGAGAACAGCAATTACCTGCTCGAAACAACCGGCAGCAGCGACAATGGCGAGGGCCAGCGCTTCATCCTGACGCTGTATGAAAAGCGGGTGGACGAAGCGGACCTCCCCTTTTTCATGGATCTGCTCGACCATCTGGGCGCGCGCGGGTGCCGCGTGCCGCGCTTCATAGCCGATCGGGAAGGACGTCGGCTTCAGCATCTGGCCGGACGCCCCGCCTGCCTGATAGAGTTTCTCACCGGCATCAGCGTGACGGAACCGACGGCGGCGCAGGCCCATGCCGCTGGCATGGCGCTGGGCGAATTGCACAAGGCCGCGCAGGGATTTCCGCAGCAGCGCCCCAACCGGCTGGACAAGGCGGGCTGGCACGCTCTGGCCGCACGCTGCGGCGCCGATCTCGACCAGATCGAGCCGGGGCTGGCTGACCGGGTACGCGACGAACTCGCCTGGTTGGATGCGCATTGGCCCGCAGACCTGCCGCAATCGGTGATCCATGCGGACCTGTTTCCTGACAATGTGCTGATGCTGGACGATCATGTGACCGGCCTCATCGACTTTTATTTCAGCTGCACCGACATTCGCGCCTATGACCTTGCCGTGACGCACAGCGCCTGGTGCTTCAGCAATGATGGCGCGACCTGGTTTGGGGATCGGGCAGCGGCACTGGGCGCGGGCTACAGCGAGGCCCATGGCCTGACGCAGGCTGAGCGGGCTGCCTTCCCGACCCTGTGTCGCGGCGCGGCGCTGCGTTTCCTGCTCACGCGCGCCTATGACTGGATCAATACGCCCGCCGATGCGCTGGTGACGCGCAAGGACCCCACCGCCTATCTGCGCCGGCTGGATTTCTACGCCCGTGCGGACGCAGCGGAGTTGCTGGGCGCATGAGCGATCTCCCCCGGGTCGAGATTTTCACCGATGGCGCGTGCAAGGGCAATCCGGGCCCTGGCGGTTGGGGCGCGGTGTTGCGCTTTGGCGACACGGAAAAGGAAATCTCCGGTGGCGAAGCACAGACAACCAACAACCGCATGGAAATGACGGCGGCGCTTGAAGCGCTGAACCTGCTCAAGAAACCATGCGCGGTAACGCTCTACACCGACAGCAAATATGTCATGGATGGCATCACCAAATGGGTGTTCGGCTGGCAGAAAAGGGGCTGGCGGACCGCCGACAACAAACCGGTGAAAAATGTCGAGATTTGGCAGGAGCTGGTCAAGGCGGCCGCCCGCCACCAGATGACCTGGAAATGGGTGAAAGGCCATGCCGGCCATCCTGAAAATGAGCGCGCCGATCAGCTTGCCAGTGCCGCCGCCGAGACGTTTCGCCGCTGAGTTGATGGAGGGCTTCGCCTGAACGGCTGCGCGCATGGAAGGATGACCGGATGAAGCCTCGCCAGGCACAAGGCTCCATCCGGTAACACCAGTATCAGGCGATGCCCGCGCGGCGGCGCACGGTCTGCTTCAATATGTCGAGCGGCATCGCGCCCAGCGTAAGCACTTCATGAAACTGCTTGATGTCGAAGGCGGCGCCCTGATGCTGTTTCACGTCTTCACGCAGGTCGTTCCAGACGGTGTGGCCGATCTTGTAACTGCATGCCTGCCCTGGCCAGACGGTGTAGCGATCAATTTCACCCTGGCTGCGGCCTCGCGCGATGCCGGTCGTGGCGATCAGGAAATCCGTCGCTTTTTCGCGGCTCCAACGCTTGGCGTGCATCCCTGAGTCAACCACCAGGCGGGTCGCACGGAACAACAGCGATTGCAGATAGCCGACCTGGCCCAGCGGATCGCCTTCATACATGCCCATTTCGTCCGCCAGTTGTTCTGAGTAGAGCGCCCAGCCTTCCGAATAGCCGCTATAGCCGCCACGCCGCCGGATCAGCGGAATGGCATCCGATTCCAGCGCGACCGACACCTGGAGATGATGGCCCGGCACGGCTTCATGATGGGTCAGCGTCGCAAGGCCAAATTTGGGCCGATCGAACGTGTCGCGCAGGTTGATATAATAGATGGCCGGGCGCGAGCCGTCGAGCGAGGCGTTTTGATAATAGCCGCCCGGCGCGCCCGCCTGGATCGTCACTGGCACGCGGCGCACCTCGACCGGCGCCTTGGGCAGCGTCCTGGCGGAAAAGGCCTCGGGCAGGCGCTTGCTCATGGCGATGATCTGGCGATTGAGCTGCGCCAGCAAGGCTTCACGCCCCGGATCGGTGTTGGGATAAAGCTGGTCGGGTCGCTTGTTGAGCGCCACCAGCCGCTCGCCGACGCTGCCCTGGCTCATCCCCTCGCCTTTTAGGATCGCGTCGATCCGGGCGCTGATCTGCGCGACCTGCTCCAGACCGATACGGTGAATTTCGTCACCGGTCAGCTTCGTGGTTGTCGCCGCTTCGGCCGCATTGGCATAGAATTGCTCGCCATCGGGCAGGCGCCAGCAGCCCGCGTCATGCACCGCCCTGGCACGCAAATCGCGCACCAGCGCACGCTGGCGATCGACGGCGGGAAAGATGCTTTCCGCCACGATCTTTTCAGCCTGGGCGGCGCGGTCCGGCGGCAGACCCGCGTCCTTGAGCTTCTTGACAAACGACGTGACGAGAACCGTATCAGCCGCTGGCTGATCGCGCAGCGCGGCCTGCATCTTCATCGTCGTGTCCAGAATATAGTCGGGCGCGAAAACACCGCGGGCGGCGTCCGCCTTTTGCCGCTCCAGTTCGCCGTCCATCGCTGCGGGAAAGGCCTCCAGACGCGACAGATAGGCGTCGGCGTCCGCCGCATCCTTCACCCGATGCTGCGAATCCAGGAAATCGGGAATTTCGCGATAGCTGCCGGTCAGTTGCGAGAGGATATAGGGCGCATAGCGGCCCATGGTTTCGCCATAGCCAAATTGTTCGCCGCCCAGCGACCGATCGAACTGGTAGGACAGGACATCATAATCAAGCTGGCTCGCTTCGCTGAGCTTTGACCGATCGAAGCTGGCGAGCTGCTGCGCCTGGGCCTTTACGCGCGCTATGTCCTTGGCGACGCCCGCTGCGCTCGTATCGCTCAGTTGCCCGCGCAAGGCCGCGCGAGGCCCCGTGTCCAGGCCAAGACGCGTGGCGCTTTCGGGAGATGATTCCAAGCGCTCATAGAAAAACCGGTCCAGCATTGCGCGGAACCGCGCGTCGGCACTTCCGGCCTGCGCAAGAACATGGGGTGTGGCCGCAGCGATGGCGGTGGCGCCGCTGGTGGCAAGAAATTGGCGTCGGTTCACGACTGGAACTCCATGATGGGAAGAGGCGATGCAAAGGCATCGCACGGGATGGGCCCATTGTGCCGTTGGATCAGGTATTTGGCTAGGGCGTCGTCCATGCAAACATCGACCGTCATGGGAAGGCTTGGACGGATGCCGCTATATCGGCGACCACCAATCGGCTATGTCGCCCTCCATCAATCGCATGGGAGCATCGCGTCATGGCCTACACGCTGATCACCGCAAATCGCAACTACAGCAGCTGGTCGCTGCGCCCTTGGATATTGATGACGGCGCTGGGCCTGCCGTTCGACGATCATATCGAACCTTTTGCCGCCGCCAGCAACTACGCCGCCTTCCGCAGCTTCTCGCCAACGGGCCAAGTGCCCGCGCTGATCGACGGCGATCGAACCGTGTGGGATTCGCTTGGCATCACGCTCTACCTCGCCGATCGCCACCCGGGCGTCTGGCCAGCGGACGAGGCCGCCCGCGCCTTTGCGCAATGCGCCGTTGCCGAAATGCACAGCGGTTTTGCGACGCTGCGCCAGGACTGCCCGATGAATATTGGCGTGCGCGTCGAACCCAACATGCACTCCCCCGCGCTGGGGGGGGATATCGCCCGGCTGCGCGAGCTATGGGAACAGGGGCTGGACCGTTTCGGCGGCCCATTCCTGGCGGGCAAGACCTTCACTGCGGTCGACGCCTTTTACGCGCCCGTCGTCTTTCGGGTGCGCAGCTACGGACTGGATGTCGGGAAGGCGGCGCAGGCGTGGGTCGATCATATGCTGGATCACCCGGCGATGAAGCAGTGGGAGAGCGAAGCCCTGGCCGAAAGCTGGCGGGAGGAAAGCCATGAGGCAGAGATCGCCGCCGCCGGCAGGATTATCGCGGATTATCGGGCCGGATGACGAGGACGTAACTTTCTTGCCGCTACCCTGGCAAAAACAGGATATTTCGGTCGCATTCCCCCTTTTCCCTTCGGCAGGAGGGGTCTAGGGGGGAGCATCATGGTTAAGCCCCGCACCCTCTACGAAAAGATTTGGGACGCGCACGTCGTCGAACGGCGTCCCGACGGCACCTGCCTCATCTATATCGACCGTCACCTTGTGCATGAGGTGACCAGTCCGCAGGCGTTTGAGGGGCTTCGCCTTGCCGGGCGGAAGGTGCGTCGGCCCGATCTCACACTGGCGGTGCCCGATCATAACCTGCCGACGACGCCGCGCCGTGATGCGGCGGGCAATCGCATTCCGATTAGCGATCCCCAAAGTGCGCAGCAGCTCGCCGCATTGGAACGCAATGCGCCAGAATTCGGCGTGCGGCTGATCGGCGATGCGGACCCTGAACAAGGCATCGTCCATGTCGTCGGCCCTGAACAGGGTTTCACCCTGCCCGGCACCACTTTGGTCTGCGGCGACAGTCATACCAGCTCGCATGGTGCGCTGGGCGCATTGGCTTTCGGCATCGGCACCAGCGAGGTCGAGCATGTGCTGGCCACACAGACCCTGCTGCTCAAACAGTCGAAAACGATGGCCGTCGTGGTCGACGGCGAGCTTGCCCCCGGCGTGACGCCCAAGGATGTGGCGCTGGCCATCTGCGGCGCGATCGGCACCGCGGGCGGGACCGGGCATGTCATGGAATATCGCGGGTCCGTCTTTCGCGACATGTCGATCGAGGGGCGACTGACGGTCGCGAATATGTCGATCGAAGCGGGCGCGCGGTCCGGCCTGTTCGCGCCTGATGACAAGACCTTGGCTTACCTGAAAGGACGGCCGATGGCGCCTGCGGGCGCGGACTGGGACGCGGCCGTCGCCTATTGGAAAACATTGGTCACGGACGACGGCGCGACGTTCGACAAGACCGTGGTGATTGACGCCGCCGATATCGTGCCGACCGTCACCTGGGGCACCAGCCCCGAAGACGTCGTGCCGATCACCGGCGTCGTGCCCGATCCAGGCAGCTTTGAGGATGCGAGCAAGCAGGACGCGGTGCGCAAGTCACTGGATTATATGGGCCTCACCGCCGGGCAGCGGATGCAGGACGTCGCCATCGAACATATCTTTATCGGCAGTTGCACCAACAGCCGGATCGAGGATCTGCGCGCCGCAGCCGCCTTGCTGAAGGGTCGTCATGTCGCGTCCGGCATCAAGCATGCGATGGTGGTGCCCGGGTCGGGCCTCGTCAAGGCGCAGGCCGAAGCCGAGGGGCTGGACCGCATCTTCCTTGACGCAGGGTTTGAATGGCGCGAGCCGGGCTGCTCCGCTTGCCTTGGCATGAACCCGGACAAGGTGCCGGCCGGCGAGCGCTGTGCGTCCACGAGCAACCGCAATTTCATGGGCCGCCAGGGACCGGGGGCACGCACCCATCTGGTTTCGCCCGCCATGGCCGCTGCCGCCGCCATCACAGGGCGGCTGACCGATGTTCGTGAATTGATGACGACGCAAAAGGGGATGGTCGCATGAAGAAGATTTTCTGGCTGCTGACGATGGGGGCATTGGCCAGCGCAGCAATGGCGGCAACGCTAGGCCGTGCCGAAGACACGCCGGCGCCCGAGGTGCAGAAGGCGAACTGATGGACAAACTTACGACGGTCGAAGGGCGGGCCTATCCGTTCGGGATGAAGAATGTCGACACCGACATCGTCATTCCCGCCCATTGGCTCAAGACGATTTCACGCAGCGGCCTTGGCCAGGGCGCGTTCGAAGTGCTGCGCAAGCAGCCGGGCAATGTCTTTGACGATCCCGCCTATGCCGGCAGTCCGATCCTGATCGCTGGCGATAATTTCGGCTGTGGGTCCAGCCGCGAACATGCCGCCTGGGCGCTGGCGGACCTTGGCATCAAGGTGGTGATCGCCCCCAGTTTTTCCGATATCTTCTCGGGCAATGCGTTCAAGAACGGCATATTGACGGTTGTCCTGCCGCAGGATGCCGTCGATCGGCTGATGGAGGTCGCGAAGACCGATCCCATCCATGTCGATCTGGAGGCGCAGAGCGTCACCACGCCGTTTCAGGATCGCTTCCATTTCGAAATCGACCCGTTTCGTAAACAGTGCCTGCTGGGCGGGCTGGATGAAATTGGCCTGACGCTGGGCGAGGCCGACGTCATTGACAGCTATGAAGCGCGACAGGCGCAGGAACGCCCGTGGATCGTCCCCTCCGCCGCGCCGGCCGTTGCGTAATCCCTTGCATCTTCCTATCACTGTCCGACAACAGGCCATCTAAGCGGGGCACCAGCATATGACTACGTTTGACGATCGCGAAAAAGCGTTCGAAAATATGTTCGCGCATGATCAGGAGATGGAATTCCGCATCCAGGCGCGCCGCAATCGGCTGCTGGGGGAATGGGCCGCAGCGAAGATGGGCCTGACGCCGGAGGAAACCGACGCCTATGCCAAGGCGGTCGTGCAGGCCGATTTCGAGGAAGCGGGTGACGAGGATGTCATCCGCAAGCTGGTCGGCGACATGACTCAGGCCGGGATCGACATCGACGAAGCGGGCGTGCGCGCGGCATTGGAAGAACAGGCGGTGATCGCTCGCCGCATGTTCATCGAAGCTCAATAAGGAGCGCGCCGACCATGCCCATGGCCGCCGACGACATCGCCGACATGATTCGCGCCGCCATCCCCGATGCGCAGGTTGAAATAACCGACCTGGCCGGCGATGGCGATCATTATGCCGCGCGGGTCGTATCCGAAAGTTTCCGGGGTATGAGCCGGGTTGCGCAGCAGCGTGCGGTCTATGCCGCCCTGGGCGGGCGCATGGGCGGCGTGCTCCACGCCTTGCAACTCACCACTGCGGTTCCCAACTAACGCACGTTGACCGTTTCGCGCCTCCTGTGGCTGCGACAGATAGAATTGGATGACGATGATGACCGACGCCGTGCAGCAGCGGATCGCGCAGATTGTGACTGGCCATGATGTGGTGCTTTTCATGAAAGGCACGCCGCTTTTCCCCCAATGCGGCTTTTCCAGCCGGGCGATTGCCATTCTGGAGCATCTGGGAGTCGGTTACGAAACCGTCGACGTATTGCAGGATCAGGCCATCCGTCAGGGTATCAAAGCCTATTCGGACTGGCCGACGATCCCACAGCTGTATGTGAAGGGCGAGTTTGTTGGCGGCAGCGATATCATGATGGAAATGTATGACGCGGGCGAGTTGCATCAACTCATGACCGACCAAGGCGTCGCCCCGGCCAACTGAGACGCTTCAGCGCATTGATGATTGAGAAACGGCTCGCTCAGCGGGCCGTTTTTTGTTGCGGCCTTGAGGATAAATCGCCTGTGCTGATCACAAAGGCTTAGTTCTACTCGCGTCGCCATCGCGATTTCAGTGGCGGCCGGTATCCCTTGGACGCTGCGCCCCGCAACACGCTGACCAAATAGCAGGCGCGCCACACACCAAATTCCTTCCCGCCGTACAGGTCAGGCGGAACGCGACTACCCCTGAATCGCTCAAATACGCATTTGCTCTCAACGAGAACGCACTATCGGATGGGGTTGCATTTTGGCCCGGCAACCAAGCCGCAAATGAAAATAGGCGCGACCGGAGGGCCGCGCCTATCTCTAACCTGCCTGTAGTCGCGGCTTACGCGCCGGCTGGTGTAGGATCGCCGAACGGCCCCTTGCGCTTGCGAATTTTCGGGATTGACGATCCGACCGCCGGGATGACCGAAGGCTTGATCGTGGTTCCGTCGTCGCGGGTAATCTCACCCTGCTCCAGCAGTGTCTTGATTTCCTCGCCCGTCAGCGTCTCATATTCCAGCATGGCGTTGGCCAGAAGATGCAACTGGTCTTCATGGCCCTTGAGCACCTCTTGCGCCCGTGCATAGCCCTGCTCCACCAAGCCGCGAATTTCCTTGTCGATCAGCTTCGCCGTCTCGTCCGACATATGGACGCGCTGGCTCTGCGAATAGCCAAGGAAGGTTTCGCCTTGCTGCTCCTCATATTGGAGCGGCCCCAGCTTGTCGGACATACCCCACTGCGTCACCATGTCGCGGGCCAGCTTGGTGGCATATTGGATGTCGCCCGATGCGCCCGATGACACCTTGTCATAACCGAAGATGATTTCCTCGGCGACGCGGCCGCCCATGGCGACGGCCATGTTGGCGTGCATCTTGTCGCGATGATAGCTGTAGCTGTCCCGTTCGGGCAGCCGCATGACCATGCCCAAGGCGCGACCGCGCGGGATGATCGTTGCCTTGTGAATCGGGTCGGAGGCCGGTTCGTGCATTGCGACGATGGCATGGCCAGCCTCATGATAGGCGGTCATCTTCTTCTCATCGTCGGTCATGACCATGGAGCGACGCTCGCTGCCCATCATGACCTTGTCCTTGGCCGCCTCGAACTCGTCCATGGCGACCAGCCGCTTGCCGCGCCGGGCTGCCATCAACGCGGCTTCATTGACGAGATTGGCGAGGTCCGCGCCCGAAAAGCCCGGCGTGCCACGCGCGATGGTGCGCGGATTGACGTCGGGGGCGAGCGGCACCTTCTTCATGTGGACAGCAAGAATCTTCTCGCGGCCTTCAATGTCGGGGCGCGGCACCACGACCTGCCGGTCAAAACGGCCGGGACGCAGCAGCGCGGGATCGAGTACGTCGGGACGGTTGGTCGCCGCGACGATGATGATACCTTCATTCGCCTCGAAGCCATCCATTTCGACGAGAAGCTGGTTCAGCGTCTGCTCGCGCTCGTCATTGCCATTGCCCAAGCCCGCGCCGCGATGGCGGCCAACCGCGTCGATTTCGTCGATGAAGACGATGCAGGGCGCATTCTTCTTGGCCTGCTCGAACATGTCGCGCACACGGCTCGCACCAACGCCCACAAACATTTCGACAAAGTCAGAGCCGGAGATGGTGAAGAAAGGCACACCGGCTTCGCCCGCGATCGCGCGCGCCAGCAGCGTTTTGCCGGTACCGGGCGAACCAACCAGCAGCGCGCCCTTGGGAATCTTGCCGCCTAACCGCGCAAATTTGCTGGGGTCTTTCAGGAACTCGACAATTTCCTGCAACTCCTCGCGCGCCTCGTCGATGCCGGCCACGTCATCAAACGTCACCTTGCCATGTTTTTCGGTCAGCAGCTTGGCCTTGGACTTTCCGAAACCCATGGCGCCACCAGCGCCGCCACCCTTCTGCATCTGACGCAGTACGAAAAAGGCGATGCCCAATATCAGCAGGAACGGCAGCGACTGATAGATGAGAATCATCCAGAAGCTGGGTTGCTCCTCCGCCTGACCCGAATATTTGACGTTGAAGTCATCGAGCATCTTGGGAAGGCCCGGATCGTTGACCGGAACAGTGCTGAATTTCTGGCCGCTCGACAGGGTACCGGTGATGCGATCAGGCGCGATCGCGACATCCTTGACCTGCCCTTCCTGCACTTTCGAGCGAAACTCGGAATAGGCGATCCCGGTGCCCGCCGTCGTGGCGGTGCGGCTGTCGAACAGCGATACAAACAGCAACAGGGCGACAATCACGCCTGCCCAAATCATCGCGCTCTTGATCCAGGGGTTGCCCTGCGGGTCTTTCTCGTCGTTCATCATCACTCTCTTTCACCCGCCAAGATAGGGCACGCCGGCAAAAGCGCAAGCGCAGCCGACGCCGTTCCCTGGCGGCGATTCAGCATAGATGACCGAAGGTCAGACGACCCCGGCGATCGTCAATGCAAGATAGCCGAGCGCCAGTGCGAGGCCTGCCGACATACCGCACAGCAGATATCCCATGTAAAGGAGCAGCGGTGGATGCGGCCGAGCCAAAGTCCGGTTCCGCTGCGCCGCCGAAAGGATGATGCTCGCCAAGAGTCCATAAGATAAAGCAGCAAATTCAAACATGCATAGAGAGTCCTGCTGGAAAGCCGACCCGATACCATATCGGCCGTTAACCAGATGCCACCATCACGCCAAAAGCGGCAAAACGTGACTGCGACGCGCCGACCCGTGGAACCTTTTGCCAAATTAACTGCGAGGCGGCGCTGGTCGCAGGCTCCACGTGCTGCCGCCTTTTAGCAGCCAATCGCCAAGGCTCGCCTGGCGGCCTGCCGCCGCCTCCTGCAAGGCGTGATCCAACGTGTCCCCGCGCGGCGCTTTTGCGCCGGCCAGCATCAGCATATGCACCAATAGCCGACGCAGATATTCGCGCGGAAGGTCGATACGGTCGAGCATCCATCCGATGCCGTCGGGGCGCACATGACGCTCCGCCAGTTGCGCGACGCTCCACAGAATCGCGGTTTCCGCCTCCGCCAATGCCGCGGCGCTACGCGTCACCGCCTGCGCGTCCAACCAGGGCGCGTCGGACAGCGCCAAGCGCAAGGCAGCCCGATCGAAGCGCGCGTCGCGATTTGAGGGATCCTGCACATGCGGTAATTTTTCGCGATCGACAAATGCCTGCAACTGCGCCTTGCGCTCGCCCAGCAGTGGCCGGATCACCCGGCCGGACCTGGCGCGCACGCCGGCAAGTCCACCAATGCCCGACCCCCGGTTGAGACGCATCACCACTGTTTCGAGCTGATCGTCGGCGTGATGGGCGGTCATGATCCAGTCCATGGCGCAAGACGCGCGCCAAGCCTCCATCAGGCGATAGCGCATGGCGCGCGCCCAAGCCTGGACATTACCCGTCACCGGCACATCGGGATGGAGCGTGGCATGGTCGATACCGTGCGCGCTACACCATCGCGCCACCATTGCCGCCTCGTCGGCGGATTCCGGCCGCAAGCCATGATCCACCGTCACTGCGGCCACGCGACCCGGAAAGGCGCCCGCCGCGAGCCACAGCAGCGCCATGCTGTCCGGTCCCCCGGACACGGCTACGGCAAAGCGGGTTGCCGGATCATCGCCGACCAGCGCGCGTGTCGCATCGATCAGCCGCGTCTGAAGCGCGGCGCTTTCGCCTGTCAGCTGCACTTCGCCTGGGCGCGCCCCTTGTCCATCATCGCACGCAGGCTGGAGGACAGGCTGCTGCCATAGACCTGATCCAGTTCCTGATAGACCTTGCAGGCGTCGGCGGGCTTTTTCAGCTGGATCAGCGCTTCGCCAAGATAAGCCAGGCTGTCCGCCGCACGGTCGCCACGCGGCCGTTTCTGATAATTTTCGTAAAAAGCCACAGAGGCGAGAGCCGGCTTACCATCATCCAGATAGGCGCGGCCAAGCAGATTCTGCGCCCGGCTGGCGACTGAGCTGTCGCCATATTTGTCCACCGTGGCTTTGAGTTGCGCCTGCGCCTCCGGGTAGAATTTGGCGTCCCACAGGCGAAAGCCGTAGGTGTAGGCGTCATTGGCCTCATCGCCGCTGTTGGGCCGCTCAATCGCCGCGACCGCCGTCTTGCGCGCTTCGCTCGCGCCTGCGGGGGCGGAGGGTTTGGCGGCGGCAGGCCTGGCGGGCGCCGGTTCGGCGGGTGCGAGCGCTGCGCTGGTGCCTGATGATGCCGTCGGCACGGTGGCGACCGGCGGCGCGGCAGGCGCCATCCGCGCGTCGGTTTCAGCCTTGTATTTCGTGAAGGATTCTTCGAGCTGACGCAGCTTGTAGCTGTTTTCCTCAACCTGCCCCGTGATCGAGGCCAGTTGCGATTCCAGCGCGCTCACCCGCGCAGTCAGGTCAGCGACAGGGGTCGATGCAGGCGTTCCCGGCGATGGCTGGGGTGTCGCAGGACGCGTAATCTCCGCTTCGATCGGCGTGCCCGCGGGAAACACCTTGCGCTGCACCGCGCGCATTTCCTTTTCCAGCCGATCGACACGCCCTTCGACACTGGTCTGTGCCGCAGTTGGCGAGGCAAGGGCGATCATCGCGCTTGCGATGACGGCTGTGGACGCGAATAAGGCGTGACGCATGACGTTCCCCGACTGCTGCGATACCGGCACGGGCCATATCCTTCCGACCGGCAAGCGCATGACTTCCAAGCTGCGGCCGTCACCTCCCCGCTGAGGTGACGGCCGCACCCTTAACCATAAGGCCTAATTACCTGCGGTAAAGCGGGACCTTCGCTGCTGTCAGTTTGCCGAAGCAGCAGGTGCCGCTTGCCCGCCGGCCGGCGTGCCGGATTGTTGCCCGGCTGGAGCAGTGCGCGCCAGCAGCGCCTCGGCATTGACCGGAACATCGGCGATGGTGCGATCGGCAGCGCCGAGGGGCGGAATAGGCTTTCCACCTACAGTGACATTCAATGCCTGCGGGCGACCGGTCAAGATCGTGGGATTGCGCGCGCCGGCGGGAAGGGTGAAGCTTTCGCCCTTCTTCATCGTTCCGTCCTTCAGCCGCTCGCCCGCTTCATCGACGATCCGCAACCAGACATCATCTACCGCCGTGAAGACAACAGTTTGCGGCACCTGGCGAATGGGCGCGACGGCGCTGCCCGCCGCAGGCGCAGAGGGCCGGGCTGGCGCGCTGGCGGCAATCTCTTCGCTCGACGGCGGCGTGAACAATTGGGTACGCCAGATGATGTAGCCACCGATAAGCACCAGCACGATCGCGGCCAGCGTCCAGGCCAGCGCGCGGGACGGCACGCGCGCCGGATCGGCCGGCTCGAACGCCTCATAGCGATTGGCGCCCAGGTCCGAACCATGGACAGCTTCCCGCACCTCGGCGGCAATCGCCACTTCGTCCACGTCCACAGCGCGCGCATAGGCCCGGGCAAAGCCCACGGCATAGGGAATACCCGGCAAGGCACCATAATCGTCGCGTTCGACCGCTTCGAGTTGCCGCGAGGCGATACGCGTGCGCGTCGCGACATCCTGAAGCGAAAGCCCCTGCGCTTCCCGCGCAGCGCGCAGCTTTGCGCCGGGCGTCCTGGGCTGCGTGTCTTCCACCGGCGTTGCGCCGGGTTCGATGTCTGGTTCTTCTGCCATATTGCTCCGCGACCTGTGATGGTCGGCCTTGTCTCATTGCGGGACGGGCATTGTCAACGCCGGACCAGCCGTTTCAGCTGAGTTCCACCCCCCGATCGGACGCCCATTGCGTCAGCCGTTCGCGTATGTCCGGCGCACCGCTGTCGAGCCATTCCCGCATCAGGGATTGCAGCTGCGCCGCGTCGACTGCGCGGATCATCGCCTTGACCGGGCCGACTGACGCAGGCGTGATCGACAAGCGTCGGATGCCAAGGCCGATCAGCGCCATCGCCTCCAAAGTGCGCCCACCCATTTCGCCGCAGACACCGACCGAGACCTGATGCGCCACGCAGGCGCGTACGACGCGGTCCAGGAAGCGCAGGATCGCGATGCTGAGCCAGTCATACCGCTCCGCCAGCTTAGGGTGGGCGCGGTCCGCCGCGAACAGAAATTGCGTCAGGTCGTTGGTGCCGATCGACAGAAAGTCGAGGCGTGGCAGCAGCAGGTCGAGCACTTCGGCCAAGGCCGGCACTTCCAGCATCGCGCCATATTTGACCGCGATCGGCAGCTTCTTCTTATGGCCGTGCAGCCATTCGCGCTGATGCTCGACCAAAGCACGGGCGGCTTCATACTCCCACGGCTCCGACACCATCGGGAACATGATGTTGAGTATCTTGCCTGCACTCGCCTCCAGCAGCGCGCGCGCCTGCGCCTTCATCAGCCCGTCGCGGTCGAGCGCGAGCCGCAACGCGCGCCAGCCCATGGCGGGATTGTCCTCCAACTCCTCGTCGCCATCCCGCTGCATATAGGGCAACGCCTTGTCGCCGCCGATATCGACGGTGCGGAAAATGACTGGTCGGTCTCCCGCCGCGTCCAGCACATCCTTGTAAAGCCGCTGCTGCTTTTCGCGTTGCGGCAAGGTCGCGGACACCAGGAACTGGAATTCGGTGCGGAACAGGCCGATGCCATCCGCGCCGACCAAGTCCAGCGCCTGCGCGTCTTCGCGCAGGCCTGCATTGACCATCAATTCGACGCGCTGCCCATCGGTGGTCACGGACGGCAGGTCGCGCATGGCCGCGAATTCCGCGCGACGCTTCTGCGTCACATGCAGCTTATTCTCGAACGCCTCGTCCATGTCCGGGCCGGGCCGGATCAAGACGGTGTTTTCGGCCACGTCCAGCAGGATGAGGTCGCCTTCATTGAGCTTGTGGCGGACATCCCGCACCCGGCCAAGAACAGGCACGCCCATGGCGCGCGCGACGATGGTGACATGGGCCGTCAGCGACCCTTCCTCCAGGATCACACCCTTCAACCGCCGACGATCATATTCCAGCAGCTCCGCAGGCCCCAGATTGCGCGCGATCAATATGGCGTCCTGGCGCAAGCCCAGTTGCGCGGCGGTCCCCAGCTGCCCTGACACGATCCGAAGCAGCCGGTTCGCCATATCCTCCAGGTCGTGCATCCGATCCTGCAACAGCGGGTCGTCAATCTGCCGCATGCGCATGCGGGTGCGCTGTTGCACCCTCTCGATCGCCGCCTCGGCGGTCAGGCCACTGTCGATCGCTTCATTGATCCGCCGAATCCACCCCTCGTCATAGGCGAACATCTTGTAGGTTTCGAGCACCTCCTGATGTTCGCCCTCGGTCCCGAATTCGGCCGCGCCGGTCATCCGGTCGATCTGCTCGCGCATTTTCGTGAAGGCGGAAATGACCCGCGCGCGTTCGGCCTCGGTATCTTCGGCCACCGTATGTTCGACATGGATGCGCGGCTGGTGAAAGACGGCGTGGCCGCGCGCCATGCCCATCACCAGTTGCAGGCCCTGCAAGATGGTCGTGCCCGTTTCCGCGACGCGCGCATCGGCCGGGCCGTCATCGGCCAATTCGGCGTTTGCGATCAGTTCGGACAGCACCATGGCGACCGTCTGCAACGCCTCGATCTCCACCTCTTCATAGCGGCGCGGCTCCACATGCTGCACGCACAGGACACCGATCGACCGCTCCCGCCGCACGATCGGCACACCGGCAAAGCTGTGAAAACGATCTTCCCCGGTTTCGGGACGATAGGAAAAGTCGGGATGCGCCGCCGCCTCGTCCAGGTTCAGCGTCTCGACATTGGTGGCGATGAGGCCCACCAGCCCCTCCCCCATGGCCATCCGCGTGACGTGCACCGCCTCCTGCTTGAGGCCGCGCGTAGCGAACAATTCCAATACGCCTTCGCGCACCAGATAGATGGAACAGACCTCGCTGGAGAGCGACTGGCCGATGATCTCCACCACCTTGTTGAGCTTCGCCTGGGCGCTGTTGCGCGACGCCATCACCTCCTGCAACAGGACAAGGATCTGGCGGGCGGCGGCGGCGGGCGTCGTGGGCATGGGGCAGCGCTACCAGATTGACCCGAAAAGTGCCAAGATTTGTGCGGCCAAAGTCGCGCTGAAAAATATCATCTTAAAAAGACCGCCTGCCATTCACATAGCGGAAACAATCGGTAGCTTCGTCCAATGGAGTGACGGCCTTTCCACGCACGGCCCGCAGGGAGACAGGACCATGGCGACCCAAGCAGATATGACGCATTTCGAACAAGACCTTACCGACCGCGGCTATTCACGCCGTCAACTGGCAAAGGCGGCTGCGTTGCTGGGCGCCGCGACCGCGACGCTGCGCGTGACGGGCGCTGCCGCGCAGCAGGCGGCCAAGCCGGTCGAAGGCGCGGTGCGCATCGGAGCGAACGAATGCTGGACTGGCCCGTTCCCGGTCGCGGCGGAGGCCGCGTACAAGCTGGTCAATGAAGGCAATCGCTACGAGCCCGATAATGAGCATCAGAAATTATTTGCGGCCGTGTCGGCGGTCGAAGGCATCCCGGCCGAATATGTGACTGCCTGGCCCGGATCGTCCGATCCGCTGAGCCGCGTTGCGGTCGCCTATGCCTCACCCACGCGCGGCATCGTCACCGCCGACCCGACCTATGAAGCGATCTGGCGGACGGGCGACTGGCTGGGCGCGAAAGTGACCAAGGTGCCGCTGACCAGCGACTATCGCCATGACGTCAAGGCGATGCTGGCGGCCGATCCGAATGCAGGGGTCTATTATATCTGTTCGCCCAACAACCCGACGGGCACAGTCACCCCGCTGGCCGACATCGAATGGCTGGCCAACAACAAGCCCAAGGATTCGATCCTGGTCGTCGACGAGGCCTATATCCACTGGTTCGACGGACCCAATGCCGCCAAGCTGGCCGCGTCGCGCGACGACGTGCTGGTCCTGCGCACCTTTTCCAAATTGTTCGGCATGGCGGGCATGCGCCTGGGCCTGACCTTTGCGAACCCCGCGCTGATGAAGAAGATGATGCGCTATGATGGCGGTCAGGTGACGGCGATGCTGCCGATGACGGCGGTCGCCGCTGGCACCGTGTCGGTCGCGCAGGCGGACCTGATCAAGGCGCGCCGGGCGGAAATGATCGCCGCGCGTGACAAGGCGGTCAATCACCTCAAATCCAAGGGGATCAAGGTGATCCCGGGCAGCCAGGCCAATATGTTCATGGTGGATTGGGGCAAGCCCGCCAAGGAGATGCAGGCCGCAATCCTGGCGGAAAAGGTGCAGATTGGCCGCAACTGGCCGATCTGGCCCAATGTCTCGCGCGTTTCCGTCGGTTCGATGGAGGAAATGAACGCCTTCAACGCGGCGGTGGACAAGGTTTGGAAGGCCTGAAAGCCAGCGATGCGCTCGCGCAAAATAATATCATGATTGGGCGGCGGCACATTGCGGAAATGTGCCGCCGCTTCGTCTTTCGTCTGTGTGTGCTTCTTGCAGAACGGGGACGGACGATATGACCATGATGCTGAACAAGGATGCCAGGGAAGACCTGATGGAACGCGGCTATTCGCGCCGCCAGATCGCGGAAGTCGCCGCGCTGGTGGGCGCAGGCGTCGCCGCCAGTTCGTTGCTGGGCGGCGCGGCGCAGGCGCAGCAGCAGGCTGCGCGCGGCGTCGCGGGCGCGGTGCGCATCGGTTCCAACGAATGCTGGACCGGTCCTTTCCCCTCGGGCGTCGATGCCGCGGCCAAGGCCGCTGCGCTCGGCAACTGGTATGATCCAGACAATTATCGCGGCGAACTGGTCAAGACCGTCGCGTCGGTAGAGGGCATTCCCGAAGGCCATGTGATGCTCTGGCCCGGATCGGGCGGTCCGCTGGTCAGCACGGTCGCCGCCTTCTGCTCGCCCACCAAGGGGCTGGTGACTGCCGATCCGACGTTTGAGTCGGCCTGGCGCACCGCCGATTACCTCAAGGCCCCCATCGCCAAGGCGCCACAGGCTCCGGGCGCGGGCCATGATGTGAAGGCCATGCTGGCGGCCAATCCGAATGCGGGCCTCTATTATATCTGCACGCCCAACAACCCGACCGGCACCGTGACGCCGCTGGCCGATATTGAATGGCTGCTCGCCAACAAGCCCAAGGATTCGATCCTGCTGGTCGACGAAGCCTATATCCACTTTTCCGAAGCGCCGAGCGCGGCGAAGCTGGTGGCCGGGCGCAAGGACTTGGTGGTCATGCGCACCTTCTCCAAGCTGTTCGGCATGGCGGGCGTGCGCCTGGGCCTGACCTTCGCCGATCCGGAACTGCAAAAGCGGATCAACCTGTTCAATCCGACCGCCGGCGGCCTGTCCATCACCGCCATGGCATGCGGCAACGCGGTCTATCCCGAAGCCGCGCTGATCAAGGCCCGGCGCGAGGAAATGATCGCCAACCGCGAAGAAACCATCGCATGGCTGAAGAGCAAGGGCATCGACGTCCAGTCGGGCAGCCAGGCCAATATGTTCATGATGGACTGGAAAAAGCCCGCCAAGGAAATGCAGGCGGCGATGCTTGCCACGCCCGAAAAGGTGCAGATCGGCCGCAACTGGCCCATCTGGCCGACGGTTTCGCGCATCACGGTGGGTTCGGCCGAAGACATGGCGAAATTCCGCTCCGCCGTCGAAAAGGTCTATACGGCCTGATCTGATTGCCTCGTCCCAAAGCGAAAGGGCGTCTGGATTGCCAGACGCCCTTTTTTGTTGGGAGGCAGGACATGTCCATAGGATACGCTCCCGCTCATCATGTCAGAAATGGCGACACCACGCTCATGATACGCTCGACCGTCGCTTCCTTCTCGCCCACTGGCGCGACATAGTCGATGACCGTTCGGGCCTGCGCCTCCCCCGCGCCACGCGCGATCATCCAGGCGGCAAGATAATGGGCCGCCATGCATCCGCCCGCCGTGGCGATATTAGCGGAGGCATGAAAGGGCGCTTCGATCACCCTTACGCCTGCTGCTTCGACCCGTGGGCGGCTGGTTGCGTCGGTGCAGACCGGCACAGTTTCCAGAAGACCCAGCGTCGCCAGCAACAGCGCGCCTGAACATTGCGCGCCGATCAACTGCCGCAAAGGGTCGAGCCGCAACCGCGCCATCACCGCTTCATCCGCTGCGATCTGTCGTGTCCGCACGCCGCTTCCCACGATAACGGCATCCATGTCCGGCAGTGTATCCAGCCTCATTCCTGCCGATATCATGACGCCATTCATCGACGTGACTGTGGCGTCCGGCGCGCAGATCATCGCATGCCAGCCGGGCACCCGGTTCAGCAACGACAGCGCAACGAAACTGTCCAGTTCGTTGAAACCGTCAAAGCTGAGGATCGCTATCTGCATGGCCGTGCCTCCCGTTCATCGCGGGAGGGGGTAGGCGTCATCGCGCACGTCCGCTCGGGCCGCACCGCCGACAGTGGCCCCTAACCGCCGGCGGGCACGATGCGCCGGCTATAGTCGATGCGGATGCGGACCCAACTGCCCACCATCACCTTGCCATTGACGCGCGGCGGCAGGACCAGGAACTGCCAGGCCGCCAGCCGTACGGCGCGGCCAAAGCCTGAGCCCATGGGGGACTCCCCCATCACCTGACAATTTTCGACATGATAATGGTCGATCGTCTTGCACGCGACCAATCCCCAGCCATTGGCTGGCGCGTCATTGGGCAGATAGGGCGACAGTTCCGCATGGGTCGGCCGCCGATACCATTCCGCCTCGAACAGCTGGACACCCCCCGGCCCCTCGCCCGGCCCCGCCACCGCCGCGCTCTCCCCCTGTCCCGCCGCGCCTTCGCCGGGCGCGCGCTTGGGCATCGTGCCGATGTCGGCCGACGCCATCTGCTCGCGATTGAGCGTCAGGAAAGGGAAAGGAGATGGCGGCTGCTCGGCCGGCTTTTCGACCTCGACCGGCGGGCGGACGACCGGCTCCTCCGCCTTTTGCGGCTCGGCCCTGCTTTTCTCCTTCCGCTCCGCCTTGTCCGCCTTCGCCTCTTCCTTGGCGGCTTTGGGGCCGGCCTCCGTTTCGAACGTGACCGGCAGGCGCGGGTCCATCTTGGGCGGCTGGAAGGATGGCGACAGGGTGAAAAGCGCCAGCAGAAGCAGCAGGTTGAGAACCAGCGCGAATGTCACGCCACCCGCCCGCTGCCGCACCTTGTCCCAGGGAATCGAGGAGATATTCAAGCGTGCGAGCCAAACAGACGATAAGAGACACCGGTCTTGCCCAGACGGCGCGATGGCGTCAACGCCGTCGCGCCGTCCCACCGTCACAAGCCCATGGGTACACCGCTGGGATCTCCCGGTCCGTCGCATGGGGTCGCGCTAGACAGCCAGTCGATCGCATCTCCCTTGGCCAGCATTGGCTCATCCTTTCCGACATCGGCGGCCAGGGTGAAGTCCTGGTCGATCCGCGTCATCTTGTCATCAAACCTGTTGATCTGGGCATTGAGCACCGCCGCCTGCCGGGCGCTGATCTCAGGCTCTATGCTCCGGCTCGACATGACGCTACGCACGATATTGTCCCTGATCGACAGGCCGCGCCAATAGGCAACTCCTCCCAGACTCCGGTTCATCCTGCGACCGACAATGTTCCAGTGCCCCTTTTGCAGCGGAGGCAGACGTAATATCGTAGCATAGCAGCGAAACCGCGGGAAGCCGATCGCATAGGGCGCATCCTGATCCTGCTCTGCCGGGCGCTTGAGCGCGGAGGGCGCATAAAAGCCTGCGCCGTTAAGATAATGCGACCACCCATCGGAGGCGTTGCCGTCCCAGTCCAGTCGCCCCTCGCCGATCAGGCTCAGCACCAGAGCGGCCTTGTCTTCTTCGTAGCGCCACTGAACCTTTGTGGCATCGACCCAATTTGCCTGGTTGCGCCAATAGCTTTGCAACTGTCGGTCCGCTTCATCCTTTGACAAGGACGACAGGGTTGTGCGTAGCGCATAGACACCGTCGCCGCGCAAAATATGGTCCAGCTTGACCTTGCCCGGCTTCTCGATCCCAGCGCGTGCATCGATGTCTAGCACGGCGATGAGTTGGGGTTCACGCGGCGCGCGAGGAACGACTGCCTCCAACCCCGCGCCGGGCGAACGCAGCGGCAGCACCCAACGGAAAAGCGGCGGGGGGATCAGATCGAGGCTGCGATCGCCCAGTCGCGTCCCGTCCAGCCAATAAATCTTTCCTGCGATCGTCGCGCGCACAAGCACATGGTCGAACAGCAAAGGGTTGGGCAGCCGCTGGTCCAGTCCGTCGCCGCCCGCGCTTTGCACCAGCACCGCCTCTGCCTGAACGCCCAGTTCGCGCAACAACGCCAGCAACATCGCAGTTTTGGCCTTGCAATCACCAAAGCGGCGCGCCCAGCTTTCATCGGCGTTCGCCGGCCGGAAATTCCCTCCATTCAAACCGACATAGACATAGCGCAACTGATCCTGAACCAGAATCAGCGCCGCCTTGGCACGTTCGACGGGGTCACTTGTCCGCGACGCGATCGTCGCCGCTTCGCGCCGGACTGGCGAACCGTCCTTCAAGGCGGCTGCCCTATCGAAAAAGCTTGCCATCGTCGCGGAAATATCCTGCCAGTCGGTATAGTCAGAATACTCAATCAGCCGGCGGAGATTGAATCGCGGTGGCGCGCCCTCGGTCGGCACGACGGCTTTGGGATCGCGTAATTCCTGTTGCAGCACCATTTGTCCGCCTTCGGGATGAGGCACCATCTGGCCCAGGTCGGGGGTGGCCCGCCATCGGACGGTCTTTTCTTGAGGCCAGCTTAGCCGCACACGAAACGGTCCCGGGTTGCCCTGTGGAGGCAGCGCGGAAAAGCCGAAATGATGGTCGCCCAGCGTCGGGTCGCGCCCAAGAATGGTGGCCGCAAACTCCAATTCATCCCCTATCCGAAGGCCCGGCGTCTGGAGCGTGGCGGTCAGCATCCCGTGCAGCATTGCAGCTTCCAACTGCGCTTCCTGACGTATCACCATGAAGCGCGATTTTGATAAGACGTTGATAACCTTCCCGTCGCGTATGATCCGTAGATGATGGACGGTGACCGATCCTGCATCCGGGTTCCAACTCGTTGCAATATTGCCTGCCGCAAGGGCGTCTGCGGTCAGAAGCTTGATGCGGTACGCGGTATAGACTTCGTCGCCGCGATCCGTCAGCCGTGTCTGCACGTCCGAATAGATGATCCGGGCCGCGGCACCCGCCGGCGCCGGCGTATCCGTAGGTGATGGCGGCGGCATGACCCACGCCGGCACTTTGCCATATTGCACCTTATCTGCTGCCATGACCGGCACCGCGCTCAATGCCGCGAGTGCCACCACCCCCTTGAAAATCAAGTCTTCTCATCCCCATGACGGGCAGCGACAGAATGACGCGGCCAGATCCCCTTTGCCACCTTTACGGCTAATCGTCGGCAGGTAAAGTTGCACGTGGCGAGCAAGGGTGCCCGAAGCGACCTGCGGCGAAAGCGCTGGCAGCGCGGCGGCTTCTCCGCTAGGTCGCGCGCGATGCTCAACAGGCTCTATCAATGGACGCTGGCCAAGGCCGCGCACCGCCACGCCGAACGCTGGCTGTTTGCCGTCAGCTTCATGGAATCCAGCTTTTTCCCGATCCCGCCGCATCCGCTGCTTGGGCTGATGTGCCTGGCCCGGCCCGAACGGGCGATCCGGTTCGGCCTTATCTGCACCATCGCGTCGGTACTGGGCGGGCTGTTTGGCTACGCGATCGGTTACTTTCTTTACGAAACGATCGGCACCCAGATTCTCGGCGCTCTAGGCCTGACGGAGAAATTCCCGGTCGCGGCCTGCTATTTGCGGGACTATGGGGCGGAGATCATCCTGATCAAGGGCGCGACGCCCATCCCCTTCAAACTGATCACCATCACCGCCGGTTTCATCGGCCTGCCGCTCTTCACCTTCCTCTGGGCCAGCATCCTGAGCCGCGGATTCCAGTTCATGCTGGTCGGCATCCTGTTCTGGAAATTCGGCCGCCCGATCAAGGCATTCATCGAAAAATATCTGGCGCTGCTGTCCGCCGCCTTCCTGCTGCTGATCGTCGGCGGCTTTCTGGCGGTATCGGCCCTGTCGGGTTCGCAAGGCAAAAGCGACCTATGTTCCGGCGCGACCATGGACAAGGTTCGCTGATCGCCATGATCCAAGTCCAGGCCGCCTTTGACCGTCACCCAAAGGTTGCAGCGCTGCTGGCGGGTCTTTTGTCCGCGACTGGATTTGCACCGCTCAACCTCTGGCCTGTAGCGCTGGTCTGCCTGGCGGCGCTCATCGTCCTGATCGGCAAAGCGTCCGATCGCCGCGCTGCCTTCCTCCATGGCTGGCTGTTTGGCGTGGGGCATTTCACCCTTGGCCTCAACTGGATCGCGCACGCCTTCACGTTCCAGGACTCGATGCCGCACTGGTTCGGCTATGGCGCGGTGGTTCTTCTCTCGCTTTATCTCGCGGTTTACCCCGGATTGGCGGTCCTGGCCAATTGGTGGATTGCGCGCCGGTTTGCCCTGCCCCCGCTTGCTTCACTTTTCGTCCTCGCGGCCTGCTGGATCGTCACGGAATATTTGCGCGCGACGCTGTTCACCGGCTTTGCCTGGAACCCGCTTGGCGTCATCCTGCTGCCAACCGGCGCGGCCATCGCGGCAACCGTAATCGGCACCTACGGCCTTGGCGCGCCTGTGATATTGGCCGCAGGCGCGCTGATGTTCGCCGTTCATGGGCAGGCGCGGCTGGCGGGCGTGATCGCCGCGCCGATCGCGCTCATCGCCCTTGTCGGCTGGATCGCCCCTGCTCCGCCAATCCCAGCAGGCGCGCCGCGCATTCGGGTGGTCCAGCCCAATATCGGGCAGGAGGAAAAATATTCGGTCGAGGCCGAATATCGCAACTTCGCCAAACTTCGCGCCTTGTCGGGCGAACCGCGCCCCGCGCCCCGCCTGATCTTCTGGCCCGAAGCCGCCATTCCCGCCTATCTCGACATGGAACCGGATTGGCGCGCGCGGCTCGCGGGCCTGCTGGGACCGGGCGACCTGCTGTTGACCGGCGGGGACAAGGTCTATTTCAAGACGGTTGAGGAGAATGGCGTTCCGGTGAGCAAACTGGCCGGCGCCAACAACAGCGTGTGGATCGTGACGCCGCAGGCGACGATTGCCGGCCGCTATTCCAAGGCGCATCTCGTCCCCTATGGCGAATATCTGCCGATGCGGAACATATTGGAACCCATCGGCCTGTCGCGCCTCGTGCCCGGCGACGCGGATTTCTGGCCCGGCCCCGGCCCGCAGAGCCTTACCCTGCCCGCCGCCCTGGGCCGGCCATCGCTGAAGATGGGGGTCCAGATTTGCTACGAAATCATCTTTTCGGGACAGGTGATCGACCGGGCCAACCGACCTGCCTTCCTATTTAACCCATCCAATGATGCCTGGTTCGGCAGTTGGGGGCCGGTCCAGCATCTAGCCCAGGCCCGATTGCGCGCGCTGGAAGAAGGCATGCCGATCATCCGGTCGACACCCACGGGCGTGTCGGCCATCATCGACGCGCGCGGGCAGATCGTCCGGTCTATCGCCCCAAATCGCGCGGGTTATCTCGATAGCGGCCTGCCGCCGGCGCTTTCGCCCACGCCTTTTGCCCGCTTCGGCAATGTCCTTCCGGCGCTGCTCGCCCTGGGGCTGGCAGCCGCCGCCGTTGCAACCGGACGCCGCAGCCGCTAAGGCACCCGCTGCACATAAAGATTTCTTTATACGCAGACACAGCATCAGACTGGAGCAACCATGCGTTCAAACTACCTCTTCACGTCCGAATCCGTATCGGAAGGCCATCCCGACAAGGTCGCCGACCAGATTTCGGACGCCATCGTCGACCTGTTCCTGTCCAAGGACCCCGAAGCGCGCATCGCCTGCGAAACGCTCACGACGACGCAGCTTGTGGTTCTGGCCGGCGAAATCCGGTGCAAGGGCGTCTATGAAAATGGCGCATGGGCGCCCGGCGCGCAGGAAGAAATTGAACGCACCGTGCGCGAAACGGTGAAGCGCATCGGCTATGAGCAGGACGGTTTCCACTGGAAAACCCTGCGCTTTGAAAATAATCTGCATGCCCAGAGCGCCCATATCGCGCAGGGCGTTGACGCCAGCGGCAACAAGGATGAAGGCGCAGGCGATCAGGGCATCATGTTCGGCTACGCCGCCAATGATACGCCCGACCTGATGCCCGCCACCCTGTATTACAGCCACAAGATTCTGGAAACGATGGCGGCCGACCGCCATTCGAAGGCCGCGCCCTTTCTGGAGCCCGACGCCAAGAGCCAGGTTACATTGCGGTATGAGGGCAGCAAGCCGGTCGCCTGTACCGCCGTCGTGGTGTCGACCCAGCATGCCAAGGGCTATGACCAAGGCGACAAGGAAGCCGAACTCAAGGCCTATGTGAAAGGCGTGGTGGCAAAGGTCATTCCCGCCGATCTGCTTTCGGACGAAACCGTCTACCACATCAACCCGACCGGCAGCTTCGAAATTGGCGGGCCGGATGGCGATGCGGGTCTTACCGGTCGCAAGATCATCGTCGACACCTATGGCGGCGCGTCTCCCCATGGCGGCGGCGCTTTCAGCGGCAAGGACCCGACCAAGGTCGACCGCTCGGCCGCCTATATCACGCGCTATCTCGCCAAGAATGTCGTCGCCGCAGGCCTTGCCCAGCGTTGCACCATCCAGATTGCCTATGCGATCGGCGTCGCCGAACCGCTGTCGCTCTATGTTGACACGCACGGCACCGGCACGGTTGGCGACGACCGGATCGAGGATGCGATCAAGTCGCTCAAGGAACTGGGCGGTCTGACCCCGCGCGGCATCCGCACCCATCTGGGCCTCAACAAGCCCATCTACCAGCCGACCGCTGCTTATGGTCATTTCGGCCGCAAGCCCGAAGGCGACTTCTTTCCCTGGGAGAAGACCGATCTGGTCGACAAGCTCAAGGCCGCTCTGTAACTGGGCGCTCGCCTGAAGGGCAGATAGGAACAAGGCGTGGGAGCAATCCTGCGCCTTTTCCTTATGCGAGCACCAGCGCCACCAGTTCGGCTGAAGAAATGCCCGCCGATCGCAGAAACCCCTGATAATAATCGCACCCCTCGCGCGCCAGCAGGTCCAGTTGCTCCTCGGTCTCCACGCCCTCGGCAATGACCTTGAGCCCCAGCGACTTGGCCATGTGGATGATGCCTCGCACGATGATCCTGTCCCGCGCGGTGCCGGCGATGTCCTGCGCCAGGCCGCTGTCGATCTTCAGATAATCGAGCGGCAGGGATTTCAGATAGGCCAGACTGGAATAGCCCGTGCCAAAATCATCGATCGCGACCGCAAGCCCTTCCTTGCGCAGCGCGCGCAAGAGCGAGGCCGCCGCATCGACGTCGTGGATCAGCCCGCTTTCGGTAATTTCGACGGTCAGCCGCGACCGCGGAAAGCCGCTGCGATCGACCGTTTCGAGCAGGTCGGGCATGAATTGCGGCTGAGCGATATCGGCGGCTGTGACATTGATGGACAGCCGCAGGTCGGACAAGGCGCGCGGCCAGGCCGACGCCTGCCGCAACGCCTCACCCAGGATATGGGCGGACAGCGGCAGCATATAATCGGATCGTTCGGCCGTCGCGAACAATATGCCGGCGCCCAGCGGGCCATAATGGGGGTGGTTCCAGCGCGCCAGCGCCTCCACGCCGCTGATGATCTCCGACCCTACCGGATATTGCGGCTGGAACACGATGCCGATTTCGCCCCGATCCAGCGCCAGGCGCAAGTCAGTTTCCAGCCGGTCGGGATCAACCTGCCGACTCTGTTTTTCCGCCGCCAGGATGCGAATGCCCTCGCCGCCCGCCTGCCGTGCATCGGCCAGCGCCATACCGGCCCGCCGCAGCAGATGCGTCGCATCATCCTCGCCGCGCGCTTGCGCGATACCGCATCGCGCGATCAGGCGAATGAGGTGATCGCCCGCGCTGAACGGTCGCCCGATCGCACCGATTAGCTGGCGCGCCAGAAATGTCGCCCGGTCGCCGCTACCCTGTTCGCCGGCAAGGCCAACGAGAAATTCCGTTCCGGCGATCCGCGCCACCATGGCACCGGGCGCGACATCATCGACCATGCGCTCGATCCGCCGCGCGATCCGGCCTAGCAGCGCGTCGCCCACCACCTGTCCATAGGCCGCATTCATCCGCTCGAACTTGCTGATCGACAGCAGCAGGATCGTGGTCGGCAGCCCTGTCCGACGGTCCAGCCACTCAAGCGCCGCCTGTCGTGATCGCAAGCCGGTCAGATAGTCCCGGCTGCTGCTGTCCCGCTCATGCTGGTCGGAAAGCCATTCGACATCGGCGGCAAGATGCCCCTCCTCCATACGCAGATGGTGAACCAGCCGATCGCCTGGCCGCTCGGGCAATCCGTGCGCCAGCGATGCCGGACGGCCGGTGCGCGCCATCGCCCGCAGCGCCGTCAGCACGCCCGCCCGCTCGGCGCGCGGCAAATGCCGCACCAATGCGGCCGGGGCCAGCATCGGCGCATCCAGCGCCAGATGCCGCGCCAGCGCGTCGCTCAGGCGCAACAGGCCATCGCTGCCCAATTGCCAGTAGAGGGCGTCCCCCCGGCGAATCCGCTGCGCCCGATGGCGCGCGCCCTGCTCTCCACCCAGCCGTTCGACCAGGCGCTGCGCCGACAACAGGACCGCGCGCAGCTCATCGGGGCTGAACGGGGCCAGCAGGAAATGCGTGGCGCCTGCCGCCAGCAGGCCAGGCACCTGTGCTTCCTCGCCCCGGTCGAGCAACACGACCAGCGCCCCGCCGCCCGCTTCCATCGCGGGCACTAGGGGCGCCAGCAATGCGTCGACGTCCCCGGCCCGGCGCAAATCGATGAGCGCAACCTGCGCCTCGCTTCGCAGGAAACGCTGCGGCGCATCGCGGGCGCGGCGCGCGCCGATGCTGCGCCACCCAATCGCCTGCGCTGCCTGCGACAAACCGTCACGGTCGCCCAGCGAAAGGATGAAAAGACTATGCTGTGTCGCCGATGCGGCGTTCCCGCCCACTATCTGTATCTCCCCGACGCCGCGCATCGCGCCGTCCTATCAGCAAGGCGTTACCGACCCGTTTGCGTTGCTGCAACCGGGGCGCTTGCACGGGCCATGGCCATCGCCTAGCTATACCCCATGGCCATCGCCACGTCCTCATCCGCGCCACTGGTTGACGCCTTGGGTCGCCGGATCAGCTATTTGCGGATTTCGGTGACGGATCGCTGCGATTTGCGCTGCCGCTATTGCATGTCCGAACGGATGCAATTCCTGCCAAAGGATCAGGTCCTGAGCCTGGAGGAGATTGCCCTCCTGGCCGATCTCTTCATCGCGCGCGGCATCACGAAAATCCGGCTGACGGGCGGCGAGCCACTGGTCCGGCGCGACATTGGCGAACTGGTGCGGCGGATCGGCCGCCATCTGGGCAAAGGTCTGGATGAACTGACGCTCACCACCAACGCGACCCGGCTGGATATTCACGCGCAGGACCTTTTCGACGCCGGCGTCCGCCGCGTCAATGTCAGCCTGGACAGTCGTGATCCTGCCCGCTTTGCGGACGTGACGCGCGGCGGCGACGTTGGCCGGGTGTTTGCCGGGCTGGACGCCGCGCGCGCGGCCGGCCTTGCCGTCAAGATCAACATGGTGGCGCTCAAAGGCATCAATGACGACGAAATCCTGCCGATGCTGCGCTGGTGCGACAGTCAGGGTCTCGACCTCAGCCTCATCGAAACCATGCCGCTTGGCGACACGGGGGAAGACCGGACCGATCAGTATCTTCCGCTGACGCAAGTTGTGGACGATATCGCGGCTATTCATCCCCTCACGCCCATTGCGCATCGCACCGGCGGCCCATCGCGTTATCATGCGGTGGAGGGGATGCGCGTGCGGCTGGGCCTTATCACCCCCCTCACCCGCAATTTCTGCGCCGATTGCAATCGCATCCGCATGACCTGCGAAGGCAAGATTTTCATGTGCCTGGGGCATGAGGATCATGTCGATTTCAAGGCAGCCCTTCGCGAAGGCGGTCTGGACGCGGTCCAACCGCTTGTCGACCGTGCGCTGCGCCTGAAGCCCGCCGCCCATGATTTTCGCATCGGCGCAAATACGCCCGCCGCCACGCGTCGCCATATGAGCGTGACTGGCGGATGAGCGGCGACATCCGGCGCGCCCTCGTCGCGTCTCCAACCCCGGCGGCCCGAGCGGCAGAAGAGAGGCTGCGCGCCGTTTACGACTTTGCCCCGATCGAGGCGGCGGACATGGTGGTGGCGCTGGGCGGCGATGGCTTCATGCTACAGACCCTGCATGCGATGCTGGAGGCGCGGCGGATCCTGCCGATATTCGGCATGAACCTTGGCACTGTCGGCTTCCTGATGAACGAATGGCGGCTCGACGGCCTCGACCAGCGGCTTGCCAAGGCCAAGAGTTTCAAGGTCAATCCGCTGCGCATGACGGTGGACACGGTCGATGGCGAGCAGTTCTCTATTCCCGCCATCAATGAAGTGTCGCTGCTGCGCGAAACCCGCCAGACCGCGAAACTGGAAGTGGAAGTCAATGGCCGGATCGTCCTGCCCGAACTGGTGTGCGACGGGGTGCTGGTCGCGACCCCGGCCGGTTCGACCGCCTATAATCTGTCGGCGCATGGCCCCATTTTGCCGCTGGGATCGGCGCTGGTAGCGCTGACACCGATCAGCCCTTTTCGCCCGCGACGCTGGCGTGGCGCGATTCTGCCGGAAGCGACGCGAATCCGCTTTGCCGTCCTCAATCCCGTCAAGCGCCCGGTGAGCGCCGTCGCCGACCAGCGGGAAGTGCGCGATGTGGCGCAGGTGGAAGTCCGTATCGACCGGACGACGCCGCTCACCCTGCTGTTCGATCCCGAACACACGCTTGATGACCGGATCGCCGCGGAACAGTTCATCGCCTGACGCGCCCGACCAGGATATTTCGACAATTTGACGCTTGCCATTGCCGGAAAGGCGCTGCTATAGGCGCGGCCTGCCCAGCGAAAGCCGGGTTGCTCCCCGATAGCTCAGCGGTAGAGCATTCGACTGTTAATCGAATGGCCGTAGGTTCGAATCCTACTCGGGGAGCCACTTTCCACTCCACATTTGCGATGATACGCCGCTAGCAGCCATGATGTGGCAGGACTATGGCGCTCCTCACAAGGAGTGTCAGATGCCCGATTCCCCCGCTATCCAGATTGCAGATGTCCTGGACGCCGCCCGGCTATTGGATGGCATCGCGGTGCGCACGCCGCTGATCGAAAATCAGATACTCAACGAGCGCATCGGCGGTCGGGTCCTCATCAAGTTTGAGGGCGCGCAGCATACCGGATCGTTCAAATTCCGCGGCGCCTATAATCGCCTCGCGCGCCTGTTGCCATCCGAAAGAGCCGCGGGCGTCGTGGCCTGGTCCTCGGGCAATCATGCGCAGGGCGTCGCATGCGCCGCGCGCATGCTCGGCATGCCGGCCACGATCGTCATGCCCGCCGACGCGCCCGCGATCAAGGCCGCCAATACCCGCGCACTTGGCGCTCGGATTATTCCCTATGACCGGCTGACCGAAAGCCGGGAGGAGATCGCCACCCGCCTCGCCCGCGACAGCGGCGCCACCCTCCTCCCCTCTTTTGACGACCCGCACGTCATGGCGGGCCAAGGCACGGTCGGGCTGGAAATACTCGAACAGGCAAAGCAAGCACGCGCCAATGTCGAGCAGATCCTGGTATGTTGCGGCGGTGGCGGGCTGATCTCCGGCATCGCCACGGCGGTCAAGACCTTGCGACCCGACGTCGCGATCTACAGCGTCGAACCCGACGGCTATGACGACACCGCCCGATCCCTGGCCAGCGGCGTGCGGGAGCGGGCGATGCTGGACACAACATCCATCTGCGACGCCCTTTTGGCCCCCAGTCCGGGCGTCCTCACCTTTCCCATCAACCATGCATGGCTGGCGGGTGGCCTGGCGGTCAGCGATGCGGAGGTACGGGCCGCAATGCGCTTTGCCTTCTCGACGCTCAAGTTCGTGGCGGAACCGGGCGGCGCAGTGGCACTGGCGGCATTGCTGGCAGGCAAGGCCCCGTCTTGCCCGGGCGACCGGGTCGTGGTCATTTCCGGCGCCAATGTCGATCCGGACCTGTTTGCCGCCGTCATCAGCGGAACCGATTGAACCGGGCGCAAACTTTCGCCACGCCACCCCTTGCCAAGCGAGACGCCCCGCTGCATAGGCGCGGCCTGCCCAGCGAAAGCCGGGCCGCTCCCCGATAGCTCAGCGGTAGAGCATTCGACTGTTAATCGAATGGCCGTAGGTTCGAATCCTACTCGGGGAGCCAGTTTTCACCCGTATCGATCGACAAAAAGAAACGCGCAGAACCGGGATGGCTCCGCGCGCTTCACGTCATGCCGGGAAGAACTCGGATCAGCGCGCGGCGAACTGCCGCCCCCGGCTGGATACGGCCCAGCGCTGCGGCGTGGCGCCGGGCGCGGTTTCGCGCACGAAACACTGACCACGCTGCGAACGGATCATGCGACACGCGGTCATCGCGTCGTCGCGATTGGCAAAGCCGCTCACCGCCAACCGATGATAGAGGCGTCCGCCCACTTTCGCCTGGCTGGTGAGAACGGGAAAGGCGCTGAGCGCGCTGTTGCGTCCGGCCATCGCCGTCCATTTTTCCCGTGCGATCGCGGCGCTGTCATAGGCGCCGAGTTGCACGACCCAATTGCTGGCGTTCGATACCGGCTTGATGAAAGCGGCCTTCTGCACGCGCGGGGCTGGCTGCCGGGCGACCGCTTGCTGTGCCGCAACGACGGCCTTGGATTTCGCCGGCGCGGAATTGCGATCCTCCACGATGAAGTCACGCGCGGCCACGCGCCTGATCGGGGCAGCGGCCACCATTGGCTTGGGAACAGGCTGGGTTTCAGGCGCAGCATCGGCAAAGGCGACCGGCGCAACCTCCGGTGCCGGCTGAACGACAGCTTCCGGCGCGGCGGCGGCCAGGGCGACGGGATCGGCGGCAGGCCCAGCGGGAGCGACAGGGGCGAGCGCCAACATTGCGGGCTGCCCGGCATCCGCCTGATCCATCGTCACGCCCATCAGCGCGGCTACGCGCTGCGGGGCCAGCGCGGGTGCGGCCAGCTGCGCCCATTCCGTCACGCGCTTGTTGGCGTCGGCGGGGTCCAGGTCCATGCCCACGACCAGTCGCGCATCTTTCCAGCGGCCGGCCAAGGCATAGGCATAGGCCAGGTTCTGCCGCGTGCGCGCAGTTGCCGAAGGATCGTGGATTGCCTGCGACAGGATGCGCACGCCACCATCCGCGTCACCCGCCATCGCCATGGCAAGGCCATAATCAGACGCCGGGATCGTGTCCGCATGCCCAGCCAGCAGGCTGCGCGAGGCGTCCGCGCGACCCTGCGCCACCTGCACCAGCGCGAGACTGACGATCGTGCGGGCGTCGCTGCTGCCCAAAGCCAGGGCGTCGGACAAAGCCGTTTCCGCCGACGCGAAACGCCCGGCCAGAACATAGGCGCGGCCCAGCAATTGACGATAATCGCCATTTTGCGGCGCCAGCTGCACAGCAGCCTCGGCCGCTTTCACCGCATCGCCGGCGTCGCGATCATCCAGCGCCCTGGTCGCTTTCGCGGCCAGCTTGGCCGCATCGCCCTTGGGTTGGGAGATCGACGCGCGAGGGTGGAACGCCGCCCCCGTGCAACCGACCATGGTGGTGGCGACGATCAGCGAGGATATCGCCGCCTTTCCGAACGTCGTGCGCTTCATCATCTTATCCACCCTTCGTCATCATGCGCCGCGCGTGCGGCAACTGTTCGGCCAGCCGGTCGATTTCCGGCAGAGTCATCAGGAATTCGTCGAGCGCCTGCGTCAGCATCTGCTGCGCGGACCGTCCGGTCACCGCGCTGGCGAGGCGGAGTTTGAGATGCCGGTCCGCGTCAAGCCGCAGCGTGAAGGCGGCCTTTCGTCCCTGCGCCACGGCGCGGAGCGGGTCCGCGCGCTTGGCCGTTTTCTTGCCCACCGGCCTTACCGCCTCAGGCGCGGCATTGATCCGCTCGGCCAGTTCCTCGCGTTCGGTGACGACCGGCGGCACGGGCGCATCCAGCGTCGCCCCCATCGGAGTGAGGCCGATCGCGACTGGCTGCTCCATGGGCTGGGGCGCGGGTTCGACATCGAACCCCATGTCGTTCCACCCCAGATCATCCTGCTGCAACGCATTCGCCTGACCATGGCCAAAGCCGAGCATCGGACGGCGCATCGCCGGCTGCGCCGCGCCCTTGCGGGCAAGCAGGCCGGACGTCAGCGACGCGAGGGGTTTGGGTTCGCCCATATGCCTGTGCCTCCCTTACTGGCTCACGCGACGGCCAAAACCGCCGCCGGCCGGGCGCGCGGCAACGGTGCCCACGCTGCCATGGGGCACGGAAAAGACCGTGCGCCGAAAATTCTTTTCCAGCCGGTCGGACACATAGGCCCACAGCGTTTCCACCTCTCCGGCGGAACGCCCGCGCGGGTCCACCTCCATGACCGTGCGCCCGTCGATCATCGACGCGGCGAAATCGGTGCGATGATGCAGCGTCACCGGCGCAACCGTACCATGTTGTGACAGGGCGACGGCCGCTTCCGACGTGATCCGCGCTTTGGGCGTGGCGGCATTGACGACAAAGATCAGCGGTTTGCCCGCCCGCTCGCACAGGTCAACCGTCGCGCCCACGGCGCGCAGGTCATGCGGGCTGGGTCGGGTCGGCACGACAATCAGCTCGGCGACGGAAATGACGCTCTGGATCGCCATGGTGATGGCAGGCGGCGTGTCGATGACGGCCAGCTTGAAGCCCTGCTGGCGCAAGATTTCGAGGTCCGCGGCCAGGCGTGCGACCGTGGTCTGGGCAAAGGCGGGAAATTCGGCCTCGCGCTCGTTCCACCAATCGGCAAGCGATCCCTGTGGATCAATGTCGATCAGGACGACTGGGCCAGCGCCCGCGCGCTGGGCCTGCACCGCCAGATGCCCGGACAGCGTCGTCTTGCCAGAACCGCCTTTCTGCGATGCCAATGCCAGAATCCGCACGCACTTCCCCCGAAGAAATTCCCGTTCCGGATGGAAATGCCACGATCGCATCTAAGATTTGGTTAACCGCGCGAAGACAGTCTGAATGGACGCTCGCTTGTGCTAACAGCCTCTTAACCTCGTTCGGGCTACAAGCGCCCGACAGTGAATGGGCAGGGATTATGACACGGATGCACATCATGAGGCACGGGATCGGGACCATCGCGCTGGCGGCAATGCTGGGCATCAGCGCGCCGGCGCTGGCCGATGTGAAGGCGGGCGTCGATGCCTGGCAGCAGGGCGACTATGCGCGCGCAATCAACGAATGGCGGCCGCTGGCGGACGCTGGCGATCCCGATGCGCAGTTCAACCTGGGTCAGGCCTATAAGCTTGGGCGGGGCGTGCAGGCTGACCTGAAGGTAGCGCTCGACTGGTATCGCAAGGCGGCGGCGCAGGGCCATTTGCGCGCCGAAGACAATATGGGCCTGCTGATGTTCCAGCAGGGGGACCGCACCAATGCCCTGCCCTATCTGCAACGCGCCGCGATGCGGGGCGAGCCGCGCGCGCAATATATTGTAGGCACGGCGCTGTTCAACGGCGACCTGATCGCCAAGGATTGGGTGCGCGCCTATGCGTTGATGAGCCGTGCGTCGGCGTCTGGCCTGACGCAGGCGACGACCAGCCTGACGCAGATGGACAAATATATTCCAGAGGATCAGCGCAGGCAGGGCCTGGCCATGGCGGTCAGCATCGAAAAGGGCAAAGGCGACGTGATGGCAAGCGCGCCTGCTGCGCCTACCCGCCCCGCGCCGTCAGCCGTGCGCGCGACAGAGATTCCAGCGTCGACGCCTGCCCCTGTCGCCAAGGCAAAACCCGTTCAACAGGCGGCTGCCACGCCGCAGCCCAAGGCTGAGCCGAAACCGCAGCCCCGCCCCGCCCCTGCGCCGGCCGCGGCGGGCGACTGGCGCGTCCAACTTGGCGCGTTCGGCCAAGAGGGCAGCGCGCGGGCGCTATGGGGTCGGCTGACGGCCAAGGTTGGCGGCCTGTCCGCCTATCAGCCCTATCTGGTCCGCGTCGGCAATGTGACGCGGCTCCAGGCCGGGCCGATCGCCAGCAGCGGCGACGCGGAAAAACTGTGCGGCCGGATCAAGGCTGCGGGTTCGGATTGTTTCGCGACAAAGAAGTAACCTCGCGTCCCGCCGCTTGCTCCAGCATCCAGTCCCGAAACTGCGCGACGGGTGGCCGGGACAAGGCCTCGGGTGGATAGACCAGATAATAGGCCTGCTCGCTCGACAGCGGGCGGGCGAAAGGGATGACCAACGTTCCCGCTTCCAGTTCCGGGCGGATCAGGAAGCTCGGGATCAGCGCAACCCCGGCCCCGGCCGCCGATGCCTGCGCCAGCATCAGAAAATGCTCGAAGGTCGGACCGGGCGACATGGTAGCGGCATCGACGCCGGCCGCCGCCAGCCAGCGGAGCCAGGCGTCTCTTCGGGACGTCTGACTGAGCAACGGCACTTTGAGCAGGTCCGCGGGCGTTCGTAGCGGATGATCGGCAAGCCAGGCCGGCGCGCACACGGGAACCGCCTCTTCGCGAAACAGCAGGTCCATCTTCACCCCCGGCCAGTCCGCCGCGACGCCGAAATGGACAGCTGCATCGAAATCCTCATGCGTAAAATCGAAGGGTTGCGAGCGCGCGGCAAAGTCGATCACCAGCCCCGGATGACGGGCTGTTAGCTGGGGCAGACGCGGCGCGAGCCAGCGCATGCCGAAGCTGGGCAATGTCGCGATCCGCAGCCCGGTCTGCGGCGCGCGGGCCGCTGCGCGCGCTGTGGCCTGGCGGATTCGATCGAGTGCAGGAAGCAGCGCGTCGGCATAGGCGCGCCCGGCCTCGTTCAGCCGCACGCGGCGACCGATCCGGTCGAACAGCGGCGTTTGCAGCATCGCTTCCAGCTGCGCGATCTGACGGCTGACCGCGCTTTGCGTCAGCCCGATATCCTCTCCCGCCCGCGAAAAGCCACCATGGCGCACGGCCGCCTCGAACGCCGTCAAAGCACTCATCGGCGGCAACCATTTGCGCGGCTCATTCATTACCTAAACTCATCAGCACATGACAGGACACCATTTGTCCCTGGCATCATATCCTGCGACAATCCGTCTGTCATGCTGGAGCATTTATATGTTTAATGAGAATATGAGCAGCATAGAGCGGCTGGTGATCGGCGCCCTGGGCGAAACCGACGGGCGTCACACGCTCGACATGCTGGACATTGCCCCTGCTCTGCTGGCGGAAAGCGGTAAGGACGTGTCGCGCGGCGCTTTTGCGATGGCGATGAATGTTGCACTGTTCCACGACCTGATGGCCCGCGTGCCCAGTGGGGAGGCCTATGTCCGCGACGCGCTGGCCGGCGGTCGCCGGATCGTCTTCGACCATGGCGCATTGCGGACCATACGCTTTCCTAATGGGCCTACCGGTGAACTGCCCGGCGGTGAAGATGCCTTCACCCGCATCTTCCTGCCCTTGGGCTATGAAATGGCGGCCATCTATCCGCTCGATCGGCTGAAGATGACGGGGCGCGCCTATCGCCACATCGACCATCCCGATGCGATCCCGCAATTCTTCCTCTCCGAACTTCATGTCGACCGTTTCGACCCGGAATTTGAGCAAGCCGCCCAGCGCGTGTTCGGCACGTCACGCGACCCGCTGGACAATGCGGCCAAGGCCGTCCTCGATCGTTTCGCAGCTGGTGAAGCTGTCGCCTTTGATGTCGCGCTGGCCGCGCTGCCCACCATCGTCGCCGCCTTCGACCGTCAGCATGCGCCCCCAAGCTTCGCCGATTATCGGTTGCTGCTATCGCATTCCAACGAAGCCGCCTGGATCGCGACCGAGGGTAACGCCTTCAACCACGCGACCGACCGGGTGCCCGATGTCGCAGCCCTCGCCCAGCGACTGAAGGACGAAGACCGGCCGATGAAGGAGCGACTGGAAATCTCGGCAAGCGGCCGGGTGCGCCAGACGGCCTTCCGTGCCGACAGCGTCATGCGCCCCTTCGCCGACGGAGATATGCGGCAGGTTTCGGGGTCCTTCTTCGAGTTCATCAGCCGGGACATCGACCCTGAAATGGGGCTGATCGATCTGGCCTTCGACACCGGTAATGCGACCGGCATCTTCGCCATGACAAGCGCGCGGGACAGCGCACAGGAAGGGACGACCCGTTGACCGATATGCTGCAATCCTTCGACCCTGCTTCGCGTGAACTTGTCTGGGAAGGACCAGTGGCGCGTCCTGCCGATTGCGAACGCGCCATTGCCGCAGCCCGCAGCGCCCTGCCAGCTTGGCGGGCACTGCCCGTGGAGGAGCGGATCGCGGTCGTGCGGCGCTATGCCGGCATATTGGGCGATCGGCGATCGGACCTGGCGCAGCTCATCTCGCGGGAAACCGGCAAGCTGCTCTGGGAAAGCGACGCCGAAGTCGGGTCGATGATCGCCAAGGTCGAAGTGTCGGTCAAGGCGCATGCCGAGCGGACGGGCGAGCGCGCCGCCGACATGCCCTTTGGCCGCGCGGTCCTGCGGCATCGCGGCCATGGCGTGATGGCCGTGCTTGGCCCCTATAATTTCCCCGGCCACCTGCCCAATGGGCATATCGTTCCCGCGCTGATCGCGGGCAATGCCGTGGTGTTCAAGCCATCGGAAATCACCCCTGCGACGGGCGCGGCCATGGCCGACGCCTGGGCAGCGGCGGGCCTGCCAGATGGGTTGTTGAACGTGGTGCAAGGCGGCCGCGCTACCGGCGAAGCGCTGGTGGCGGGCGATATTGACGGCCTGCTGTTTACCGGGTCGGCCGGCGCGGGCGCGGCGCTGCGGCGGGCCTTGGTCGATCGACCGCACGTCATCATGGCGCTGGAACTGGGCGGCAACAATCCGCTGATCGCCTGGGACAGCCCGGAAAAGGCCGCGTCGATCATCGTCAATTCCGCCTTCATCACCACCGGTCAGCGCTGCTCCTGCGCACGCCGCCTGATCGTGCCCGAAGGCGCGGTCGGCGACGCCATCGTGGAGGCCACGGCCGCCCTGGCCTCGCAACTGCCGATTGCGGCGTGGAATGAAGCGGGCGAGGCCTTCATGGGTCCGCTGGTGTCGGATCAGGCCGCGGCCAGCGCACATCGCGCGGTCAGCGACCTGATCGCCCGTGGCGCCCGGGTCATTGCGCCATTCGAGGGCGTGGACGATCGCAGCGCGGCCTTCGTGACGCCCGCCATGCTGGATATGACCAGCGTCGACGCGCCAGACGCGGAGATTTTCGCGCCGGTCCTCTCCATCATGCGCGTGCCCGATTTTGACACGGCGATGGCCACCGCCAACGCAACCAGTTTCGGGCTTTCCGCCGGCCTTATCTCTCAGGACGAAAGTCTATGGCAGCGCGTGGTGGAAGAAAGCCGCGCCGGCGTCGTCAATCGCAACCGCCCGACGACTGGCGCTGCGGGCAATATGCCCTTTGGCGGCCTGGGCGCATCGGGCAACCACCGCCCCAGCGCCTATTATGCCGCCGACTATTGCGCCTATCCGATCGCCAGTTTCGAGGCGGATGGCGTCAGCGCGGTTCCGGTTAACGGGTTGAACAGCTAAACGGCTTAGGGCAACGGCGTAATCCGCATATCGTTGGAGGGGCCGTTGCCACACGCTGTCGAGTCATCCTGGGTGCTGACGCTCGTCTGCGCCGATCGCGTCGGCATCGTTGCCGCTGTCAGCCAGTTCCTGGCCGAACGAGGCGGTTTCATCACCGACAGCCAGCAATATGCCGACCGCGACGCCGACCTGTTTTTCATGCGCGTCGCGTTCGAGGCGACGGACGACCGCATGCGCGACACCCAGGCATTGCGCGCGGACTTTGCCATGATCGGCACGCGCTTCGCCATGGACTGGTCTTTGGAAGAAGCCCGGCATCGCCCCCGCATGCTGATCGCCGTGTCGAAGGGATCCCATTGCCTCGCCGACCTGCTGCACCGATGGCAGGCCGGCATGCTGGCGGTGGACATCATGGGCGTCGTGTCCAACCATCCCGACATGCGGCGCATCACCGAATGGCACGGCATCCCCTATCATGAGCTGCCGCCCAATGGCGACAAGGCCGCGCAGGAGGCGGCGTTGCTGGACATTTTCGATCGCAGCCGATCGGACTATCTGATCCTGGCGCGCTATATGCAGGTTCTGTCAGAGCAACTGGTCGACCGTCTGGCGGGGCGCTGCGTCAATATCCATCACAGCTTCCTGCCCGGTTTCAAGGGCGCCCGCCCCTATCACCGGGCGCATGAGCGGGGGGTCAAGCTGATCGGCGCGACCGCGCATTTCGTTACCGCCGATCTCGACGAAGGGCCGATCATCGAACAGGCGGTCGAACGGGTCGATCATCGCGCGACGCCGGAAGACCTCATCCGCATAGGCCGCGATATCGAGGCACAGGTCCTAGCCCGGGCGGTATCTTGGATCGCCGACCGGCGCGTGCTGCTCAACGGCGGCAAGACGGTGGTTTTTCGCTAGACGCTGACAGGGGTTCGTCGTCGCCCGTAACTGACCGACTAACGCTGGAACATTTACGCAAACGGATTATTCGGACGAGCCGGTCTGAGGCCCACAGAATGTCACCTGAATCTGCTTATGCGTATCAGCTGACTACGCTGTACAAAAACCAGCCGACAATCAGCAGGCTGGAAATGATGCAGATACGGTCACCAAAAACGTCGACACGAGACATGAACGGACATCCTTTCCCCAAGAGCGATCTTCGTCGCTTGTAAGGAAAGATTACAACAAAGCAGCCGTTAACGAAACCGTAAAATTGCGAACTATGCAGGCTAGAATGGCACAAAATATGTGATGCATAAGGCCGCTATCTACCCGTAACGGCACCTTCTTCGCCTGCGGTGCCCTGGTGACTCAGATAGGCCTTGGTCGCCTCTTCCGCACCCCGATAGGCCTCCTGCCAGCGCGCGCTCCAATATTTCAGGTCATGCAAATCGATTCGCTCGCCCGAAACGGCGCAGAGCACAAACTGCCCCGGCCGAACGATCGCGAAATCCGCCGCATCATATTCCAGCACAGCCAGGCCGGGCACGTCGCCGATCATCGGACTCAATCGCCCGTCAGGATGCGGTCAACCAACTGCTTGACGGTCGGAACGAAGCCGTTGGAATAAAAGGGGTCCTGCTTAAATTTGTAAGCGGCATGACCGGCAAACAGCAGGTTCTTGTCCAGATCACCGCCATGAACCGATTCCTGGAGCGACTTTTGAATGCAGAAACTGCGTGGATCAGCCAAGCGACCGGTCGAGTTGGTTTCGCTGTCCATCCAGCTGGAAAAGGCGCACTGGCTGAGGCAACCCATACAGTCGGTCTGATCCTTGCGAATTTCCGCCTTTTCTTCTTCCGTCACGAACACCAGCGTATTGTCGGGCGTCTTGAGCGCGGACGTGAAGCCGGCGCCGAACCATTGGCGCGCCCGCTGGAGATCGCCCAGTGTCACCCAGAAATTCTTGCCCTTCACGCCGACATCAAGCTGATGCGTGTGATCGCCAGCCTGTTCGGTGCTGAACGGTATCTGCCGTTCGGACCGTGCTTCGAGCGAGCGGAGGAAAGGGTTGCGGATGGCCGAGCTGTAGAAGCCGGTCGGCGAAAATTTGTGGAGCAGAACGTCGCCCGGCTCCAGTTGCAACAACCGGTCCTTCCATTCTTGGGGAATGGGACTTTCCTGCGTCAGCAACGGCCGCGTGCCGAACTGGAACATGATGGAGCCGAGTTCAGGATTGTCGATCCAGTCGTTCCAGTCCTTGAGCGCCCAGACGCCCCCGGCCATGACGATGGGCACGTCGTCCGAAATGCCGCCTTCGCGCATGGTGTCGCGCAGCGCCTTGACGCGAGGATAGGGATCCTGCGGCGCGCGGGGATCTTCAGCGTTCGACAGGCCATTATGGCCACCCGCCAGCCACGGGTCTTCATAAACCACCGCCGCCAGCCATTCCGACGCCTTGGAATAAGCGCGCTTCCACAGCGCGCGGAAGGCGCGACCCGACGACACGATGGGGAGGTAGGATACGCCATAGGAGGCCGCGATTTCGGACAGCTTATAGGGCATGCCCGCGCCGCAGGTGACACCCGCGACCATGCCGCGCGTCTTTTCCAGCACGCCATGCAGCACGCGCTGCGCTCCGCCCATTTCCCACAGGACGTTGATATTGATTGCGCCCTTACCGCCTGCAATCTCGAACGCGCGCTTCACCTGCTCGACCGCGCCGTCGATCGCATAGGCGATCAATTCCTCATGCCGGTCGCGCCGGGTGCGGCCATGGTAGATTTGGGGGATGATGTTGCCGAAACTGTCATAGCTGTCGGCGTTGACCGCTGACACTGTTCCGATGCCGCCGGCGGCCGCCCATGCGCCCGAACTGGCGTGGTTGGACACGGCAACACCCTTGCCGCCTTCGACCAGCGGCCAGACTTCGCGGCCGCCATAGACGATGGGCTTCAACCCCTTGAACAACGACATCTCCTGCACATGCGCCCGGTTCATGACCGGGTAAAAGCGACCTTATAGCAGCATCGGCTGCCCATGACGAATTTCGCGCGCCCTAGCGCAAAATCATGGGGCTGGCCAGAGCTTCGCCGTAGAGAGACGCATAAGCATTTACCATGGTTTCCTCGGCGAAATCGCGGGCGGCGCGCGCCTGATTGGCGGCGCCCAGACGGCCACGCAAGCCGGCATCCGCAGCCAGTTGCCCCAGGGCGTGGGAAAGAGCTTGCTCGTCGCCTACGACGAAGGGGCGATTTTCCGGCGCGACCATGTTGGCGACGTCGCCCACATCCATCGAAGCGGCAGGCAGGCCAGCGGCCATTGCCTCCACCAGCGAAATCGGAAATTGCTCGCTGTCCGACGACAAGGCGAACATGTCGAACAAGCCGACAAAGCGCCACGGGCGGTCCAGAAAGCCGGCCATGTGCATGTCTTGCAGCCCATGTGCCTCTGCTTCGGCAAGGATCGCCGCTCGTTCCGGCCCTTCGCCCACGACCACCAGTTGCAGCCGGTCCTTATGCGCGGCGACCGCGCGGACAAGGCGGGGGATATTCTTTACCGCCCGCAATCCGGCAAGCGTGCCGACCAGCAGTTTTCCGGGCGTTCGCACCAGACCGGGGATCGCATCCGTCATGGGCGGGGCCGTGTAGCGCGCCACGTCTATGCCGTTGCGGATGAGGTGCAGCCTGTCGGCAGGCTGGCGCCACACCGTGCGGGCAATGCCCTCCAGCACCACGGACGGCACCACCAGGCCATAAGCACGCTGTAGCGCGATGCGGCGGAACAGGTTGCGCTTGGTCTTCAGCCCTTCTGCCTCGTCCGCGTTGAAGCCATCTTCGTGGTGGATGAGCGGCGGCAGCCCCTTGGCCGTGCCGCCGCCAAGCCGATGCGCCATCCCCGCATCCATCGCCCCCCAATTATAGGTGAGGACAAGATCAAAGCCTTTGAGGAAGGCGCGAATCTCGCGATAGCGGGCAAGGCCCGGCTTGCCTGCGAAGGATGGGCCATCGGGATAGGTGACATCGATTCCTGGATCGATCGCGTCGCGCGCCCCCATGGCGGATGGATCGGCGCTCATGATGCTGTGGCGCGCCTTGGCGCCCCAGATGTTCATCAATCGCGTGGCGCGCGCTTCCTTGCCGCCCAGGGAAAAACTGCCATGGACATGGAGGATGTGCGGTCGTTCAGCCACGCAGCACCCGGTCGAGCAGCCGGTCGATCGCCGCGACACTGTCCGGTTCGTCCAGCGCCGGCGCATGACCCACATCGGGCACGGTGACGAGTTCAGCGCTTGAGCCGATGTCGCGCGCCATGCGAAGCGCATTGTCCGCACTCAGCAAATCGGACCGCTCACCGCGCAGCAACAGAGTGGGGATGCCGGCGAAGGCGGGCATGACCGGCCACATATCCACGCCGGCCTCACTGCCCATCGCGCGAATGGGTTCGGCGATCTTCATGTCATAGTCCAGCACGATGCGCCCGCCGCTGTTGAGGCGATAGAGGCGCTTGGCCATGGCGATCCATTGTTCCAGGCCATAGCCGGGGTAAACGTCGCCGTTGGAATCCGCGAGCGCGCGAGCGGCATGGACCCAGGTGGGATGGGACTGGCCGACGCCGACATAGGAACGGATGCGGTCCAGCCCCGCCGGGTCGAGCGCCGGGCCGACATCATTGAGCAGCGCGCCCGCAAGCCATTCGCGATGGGTGGCGGCGATCAGCATGGTCAGGAGGCCGCCCAGTGACGTTCCGATCGCGACAAATCGCGTAATCGCCAGGTCCGCGAGCAGGCGGCTGATATCCTGAAGATAGGTCAGCGGCACATAGCTCATCGCGTCCTTGGCATAGGCGCTTTCCGCACGGCCACGCATGTCGGGGCAGATGAGCCGCCACTGGCCGGCCAGACGCTCGGCCAGCGGCTCAAAATCCCGCGCATTGCGCGTCAGGCCGGGCAGGCAGAGCAAAGGCGGGCGACCATCATCGTCCCCGGCCCTGATATAATCCCGATAATGGAGCCGCAGCCCGTCGGGTGACCACCAATATCCATCCGTATAGCCGGTCAAACTTGATCCTTCCGCCCTGACACCCCCATATCGCCGCATGAGCCAGACGCCGCAAGCCGCCAAATATCGTCCCGCGACCCAAATCGACGCGTTGATGCCCGATATCGCCGATCCGGTGGCCGCCGCCGACTTTCCGCAGACGATCCTGCGCTACCGCAATGACCGGGCGGCGGCGGACGTCGGATTGGATTATCTGTCAGATGATGCCTGGATAGCGCATTTCGGTCGCTTCGCGCCGCTGGAAGACAGCCTGCCAAGGCCGTTGGCGATGCGCTATCATGGGCATCAGTTCCGCCATTATAATCCCGACATCGGCGATGGCCGCGGTTTCCTGTTCGCCCAGTTGCGCGACGGATATGGCAGATTGCTTGACCTTGGCACCAAAGGATCGGGGCAAACGCCCTATAGCCGCTTTGGCGACGGACGGCTGACGCTGAAGGGTGGCGTGCGCGAGATTTTGGCCACGGAAATGTTGGAGGCGCTGGGCGTGGATACGTCCCGCACGCTGTCCATCATCGAGACGGGCGAGGCATTGGAGCGCAATGATGAGCCATCGCCGACACGTGGCGCCGTCATGGTGCGCCTCAGCCATTCGCATATCCGCATCGGCACGTTCCAGCGGGCGGCATATCTGGATGACAAGGCGCTGCTGGAAAGATTGACCGACTATGCGCTGCGGCATCTTTACGACGAAGCGCCGGGCACCGATCCTGCCGCCCAGTTGCTCGGCCGGGTTGTCGAACGGACAGCCGATCTGGCGGCGAGCTATATGGTGGCGGGCTTTGTCCACGGCGTGCTCAATAGCGACAATATCAACGTCACGGGGGAAAGTTTCGACTATGGCCCCTGGCGCTTCGCCCCATATTGGGACCCGGCCTTTACCGCCGCCTATTTCGACCATGGCGGACTATATGCCTTTGGCCGGCAGGCCGAAGCCATCCATTGGGATGTGGCGCAATTGGCCGTGTCGCTCCGGGCGATCACAGAGACAGAGCCGCTTGTCGCGCAACTGGAACGTTTCCCCGACCTCTATGGCGCTGCGGTCCAGCGGCGTTTCTGCTGGCGGCTTGGCGTGAAGGAAAGCGCCCAGTCCGGATCGATGATCGAGGCAGCCGTCCGCGGGATGACGCAAACCGGCACGTCGATCGACCAATTCTTCCATGATTGGCGCGGCGGCATATCGGCGCGCCCCGCCCACTATGACGACGCGGCATGGGGGCCGTTCCGGGACAGCATCGCCCTGTGCGAGCCGGAACCAGACGCGCGGACTCATGATTATTGGCGGGATGCACAGCCATGCTCCATGCACATCGATGAAGTTGAGGCAATCTGGAGCGCGATCGACCAGCATGATGACTGGGAACCGCTGCATCATAAGGTGGCCGCCATCCGTCGCATGGGCGCGGCGCATGGTTAAGTGGCGGTGGCGTGACCATGTCACCCTCTCATTTCATTAACCAATTTCCGGCATAGCCTTCACCAAATGGTCGCGTCGCTTACCTCCCATGAACCCGCCACAGGCGTCCTGCTCTGGCAAGGACAGACGGGCGATGTCGAAGCGGAAGTCGCTGCGGCGCGCGCGGCCTGGCCCCGATGGGCGGCGCAACCCATCGCCTATCGCATCGAAACGCTGCGTCGCTTCGTCAATGTCGTGCGGCGGGAAGAAGATGCGCTGGCGGACCTGATCGCGCGCGAAACCGGCAAGCCGCTCTGGGATGCCCGGGACGAAGTCGCAGCCCTGATGGGCAAGGTCGACATCAGCGTTGCGGCCTATTCGGACCGCACGGGGCAACGCCGGCTGGAAGCCAATATGGGCGCCCGCCAGTCGGTGCGGCACAAGCCTCATGGCGTGATGGCGGTATTGGGGCCTTACAACGCCCCCGCACATCTGCCAGCCGCGCATATCATCCCCGCGCTGCTCGCGGGCAATGCCGTTGTATTCAAACCTTCCGAGCGGACCCCGGCCGTGGGCGAGATGCTGGTGCGATTGCTGCACGAAGCGGGAATTCCCGCCGGCGCGATGCGGTTGCTGCAAGGCGGCGCCGACATTGGGAAGGCGCTGACAGCCCATGGCGATGTCGGCGGAATATTATTCACCGGATCGGCACAGACCGGGATCGCCATCAACCGGCAATTTGCCGCGCAACCTGCCAAGATCCTGGCTCTCGAAATGGGCGGCAACAACCCCATATTGGTGTGGGACACGCCAGAAATCCCGGCTGCTGCCGCCATTGTCGTGCAGTCCGCCTTCCTGACGAGCGGGCAACGATGTACGGCCGCCAGTCGCCTGATCGTGCGCGACGGCATTGCCGACACGCTGATCGCCGAAGTCAAGAAACTGGCCGATCGGCTGATCGTTGATCATCCCCATGCGACCCCCACGCCCTATATGGGACCGGTCATCGACAATCAGGTCGCGGACGGGCTGACCGAAAGCTTCTTGTGGCTGATGAGCAATGGCGGTCGCCCGATCAAGCATATGGTGCGCACCCGGCCCGGCCTCCCCTTCCTCAGCCCCGCGATCATCGATGTGACGAACATGAAGGAACGGCCTGACGTCGAACTGTTCGGCCCCTTGTTGCAGGTCATTCGCGTGGCGGATTTCGGCGAGGCGATCGCCGAGGCGAACAACAGCCGCTATGGACTGGCCGCGTCACTGGTCGGCGGATCGCCGGACCAATATAATCAATTCTGGTCCAATGTTCGCGCGGGGTTGATCCACTGGAATCGCCCGACAAATGGCGCTGCGTCCAACGCGCCGTTCGGGGGTGTCGGCATTTCCGGCAACCATCGGCCAGGCGCCTATTATGCCGCGGATTATTGCGCCTACCCCGTCGTGTCGGCGGAACTGGAAAAGCCCCGCGCCTCGATCGGCGTGGGCCTTAAGGACATAGACGTCAGCGCGATGGGCGACTGACGCGGTCGCTGGCGCAAAAACATTTCCTAATCCCCTGCATATCCATTCTGAATTGAAGTGCGGCGGGGCATTGGCCATCTGCAATGACATGGATGACAATATTCCCGCTACCGTCTTTCTGGTCGGCGCGGGTCCGGGCGATCCGGACCTGCTGACGATCAAGGCCGCGCGCCTGATCGGCGAGGCCGATGTCATCGTGCATGACGGGTTGGTGTCGGACGCCATATTGGCGCTGGCGTCGCCGGATGCCGACTATATTTCGGTCGCCAAGCAACGCAGCCGCCATTCCATGCCACAAGATGCGATCAACGCCTTGCTCGTCGAACTGGCGCGTGAAGGACGCAGGGTAGTGCGGTTGAAGGGAGGCGATCCCTTCATCTTCGGTCGAGGCGGCGAGGAAGTCGATGCCTGCCGTACAGCGGGCGTTCCGGTCGAAGTCGTCCCAGGCATCAGCGCAGCCATTGGCAGCGCGGCGCAGGCGCAGCTTCCCCTTACCCATCGCGCCGCGTCGAGCGCCGTCACCTTTGTCGCCGGGCAGTGCAAGGGCCTGTCGGACCAGGACTGGTCGGGACTGGCGGGAACCGGGCGCACGCTTGTCATCTATATGGGCGTAGCGACGGCTGCAGACATTGCCGAAAAGTTGATGGCGGACGGCGTTTCGCCTGCCCTGCCCGTGGCCGTGCTGGAAAATGGCACCCGCCCCGAAATGCGGACATTGCGGACTTTATTGGCCGACCTGGGCGACATGGTGGAGCGGGAAAAGGTTGTCAGCCCGGCGCTGATCGTGGTCGGCGACGTGGCGGCGCATGCGCTGGCGCAGGACATGCTGAACCGCGCCCAAGCACTGACGGTTATAGAACAGGGTCGGACCACCGGCGGGAAAAGGGTAGAATGAAGATATTGACGGGTAATGATCTGGTCAGCGGCGACGTCATCTGGTGGGCGGGCGATGGCTGGTCGCGGCAGGTTGGCGACAGCGTCGATGTCGGCCAGTCCGGTGACGACCTTGCCCGGACGGAGGAGGCGGCCCTGCGCGTCGTGGGCGCTTATGTGATCGACGCGACCGTGACCGAAGACGGGGTGCGCCCCGCGCATATCAAGGATCGCATTCGCGCGCTTGGCCCGACGGTGCGGCCTGACCTGACCCTGAAACCTAACGACGCCGATACCGGCAATTGGGTGATTTGAACCATGTATCGTTATGACAGCTATGACCAGTCCATGGTGGACGCGCGGGTGGAGGAATTTCGCGATCAGGTGCAGCGCCGGCTGTCTGGCGCCCTGACCGAGGACCAGTTCAAGCCGCTGCGCCTGATGAACGGCCTCTATCTGCAACTCCACGCCTATATGCTGCGGGTTGCCATCCCCTATGGCACGCTGTCGGCCAGGCAGATGCGCAAGCTGGGCGAGATCGCGGCGAAGTATGACCGAGGCTATGGCCATTTCACCACGCGCCAGAATCTGCAATATAACTGGATCAAGCTGGCGGATGCGCCCGACATCCTCGCCGAATTGGCGAGCGTCGAAATGCACGCCATCCAGACCAGCGGCAATTGCATCCGCAATATTTCTTCGGACCAATATGCCGGCGTGTCGCCGGACGAAGTGACGGACCCCCGCCCCTGGGCCGAATTGCTGCGCCAATGGTCGAGCTTCCATCCTGAATTCACCTATCTGCCGCGCAAGTTCAAGATCGCGGTGATCGCGTCGGACGAGGACCGAGCGGCCATGCGACTGCATGACATCGGGCTGAAGCTGGTCGAGCGCGACGGGCGCATCGGCGCGGAAGTCTATGCCGGCGGCGGCATGGGCCGCACGCCCATGGTCGCGCCGCTGATCCGCGATTTTGTTTCGGAAGACGAGATCGTCTCCTATCTGGAGGCCTGCCTGCGCGTCTACAATCGCTATGGCCGCCGCGACAACAAATATAAGGCGCGGATCAAGATCCTGGTCCATGAACTGGGCGTCGAGGAATATAAGCGGCAGGTGGAGGAAGAGTTTGCGCATATGCGCACGCTCGGCCTCAATCCCCCGGTCGAAGAACTGGATCGCATCCGCGCCTTCTTCGCTCCGCCAGCCTATGAAAGCGACCTGAGCGAAGACATCGATCGCAGCGATCCGGCCTTCGCCCTGTGGGTCGACCGGCAAGTGGCGGCGCACAAGGCGCCTAGCTATGCCATCGTCAATATCAGTCTGAAGCCGTTGACCGGTATTCCGGGCGACGCGTCGGCCGAGCAAATCGAATTGGTCGCGTCGCTGGCTGACCAGTATAGCCTGGATGAAATCCGCGTCACCCATGCGCAGAACCTAGTCTTGCCGCATGTGAAGAAAGCGGACCTGTACGCCATCTGGCAGAAGCTGGACGAGGCGGGCCTTGCCGAGGCCAATCTCGACCTCATCACTGATATCATCGCCTGCCCCGGCCTGGATTATTGCGCGCTCGCCAATGCCCGGTCGATCCCGCTAGCACAGAAAATCGCGCAGCGGTTCGCCAATGCCGAGCGGCAGGCGGAACTGGGCGAATTGAAGCTCAAGATTTCGGGCTGCATCAACGCCTGTGGCCATCATCATGCGGGGCATATCGGTATATTGGGCGTCGACCGGAAGGGCGTGGAGAATTTCCAGCTGCTTCTGGGCGGTTCGGGTGCCGGCGATGCATCACTGGGGCAGATTACCGGGCCGGGTTTTTCCGAAGATGGCGTCGTCGATGCGATCGAGAAGGTGACGGACATTTATCTGGCAGAGCGGACGCAAGGCGAACGCTTCCTCGATACCTATCGCCGCATCGGCATGAAGCCCTTCAAGGAGGCGATCTATGGTTGAATTCCTGTCCTTCCGTGAGGATGACGCCACGCAGGAACCGACCGTGACGGTCGAAGCCTTCACCGGCCAGTCCAACTCCACCGCGGTGCGGATCGAGGCAAGCGAGGATGCGCGCGAATTGCTGCCGCATCTCGGCAGGCTTTCGCTGGTGGAAGTGAACTTCCCCGCTTTTGGCGATGGGCGCGGCTATTCCGCCGCGCGCATCCTGCGCGAAGCAGGCTATGGGGGGGAACTGCGTGCGGTAGGCGATGTGCTGGTCGATCAGATCGTCGCCATGCGCCGCTGCGGCTTTGACAGTTTTCACCCCGCCAAAGCGCTGGATGACGCAGCGGTCGAACGCGCGCTCACCCGTTACGCCAACGCGTACCAGAAATCGGTCGATGGCCGTGCGCCCATCTGGGCAAAGCGGCATCCGGAGAATCTAGATGGCTGAACCTGCTCGTCATATCGACATTATCGACGCGCGCCCTGCCTTCACGCAGGCCGATGCCGACGCGCTCAATACACGGTTTGAAGGTGTCGATACGCTGTCGATGCTGAAAATGGTGTTTGCCGAAGGTCTTGCCGGCCATGTCGCGGTCGTCTCCTCCTTCGGGACGGAAAGCGCTGTTCTGCTCGATCTGGTAGCCAGGGCGGACCGGACCGTGCCGGTGATCTTCGTCGATACGCTCAAGATGTTCGCGGAAACGCTGAACTATCGCGACACCCTCATCAAGCGGCTGGGCTTTACCGACAGCCGAACCGTCGCGCCGCTGCCCGAGGTCATCGCCGCCAAGGATGAGACCGGCCTGCGCTGGTCCTATGATCCCGACGGCTGCTGCGACATTCGCAAGGTCGAGCCGATGAAGCGCGCCAAGGATGGTCTCGACGCGTGGATTTCCGGCCGCAAGGCCTTTCAGTCCGTCACTCGCCAGAACCTGCCCCGGTTCGAGGTCGAGGATGGCCGATTGAAGATCAATCCGCTGGGCGACTGGAGCAAGACCGACCTGGAAGCCTATTTTGCCGAGCGCAACCTGCCCCGACACCCGCTGGAGGCGCAGGGCTATCTATCGATCGGTTGCGAACCCTGCACGTCCAAGGTGCTGCCGGGCGAAGACCCGCGCGCGGGGCGCTGGCGCGGCTGGGACAAGGTGGAATGCGGCATCCATTCGCCGGTATCGCCGATCCCGGCGCCCGTGGCCGATCCGGACGATCCGGCAAACATGCCGGTCTTCTAAGGCGGCAGTTCGATGCACCGCAGGAAAAGGTCGCCATTGGCGGCCTTTTTCTTCCGCGCGTCTGCCGGCTTAAATCCAGATTTGCGTCGATGCGTCTCGCTGCGACGAAGGCGCCCTATCCCGCCGCCTTGACGATGTCCGCCCATGCCTCTTCGGTAATGACTTCGATACCAAGCGCCGTCGCCTGTTTAAGCTTGGCCCCTGCTCCCGGCCCGGCCACTACCAAGTCGGTCTTGGCGCTGACCGATCCGGCCGCCTTTGCGCCCAACCGCTCGGCCTGCGCCTTGGCCTCGTCTCGGCTCATCGTCTCCAGCTTGCCGGTGAACACCACCGTCTTGCCGGTGACGGCGCTGGCGGTGGTTTCGACGATATAGTCGGTGGGCGATACTTCCGAGAGCAGGTCGTCCCATGCCGCGACATTATGCGGTTCGTGGAAGAAATCCGCGAGCGCATGACCGACGGCCGCGCCGACATTTTCGACGCCGATATGTTCGGCAATCGCCTTGTCCCTTTTCGCCTGCGTCTCATGGTCCTGATCGCGCAAGGTGATGATGTCCTGCGCCAGCGCGCGGATCGCCGGGAGGGTCGTATAACGCTTCATCAGGTCGCGCGCCGTCACCGCGCCGACATGACGAATGCCCAGGCCAAAGAGCAGGCGGGCACTATCGGGCTGGCGCTTGGCCTCGATCGCGGCGAGGAGATTGTCGACCGATTTCTCTTTCCAGCCTTCACGACCGAGCAACTCCGCGCGATGGTCCTTGAGGCGGAAAATATCCGCCGGTTCGGCAATCCAGCCGAGATCGAGAAATTCCTGGATCGTCTTTTCGCCCAGCCCCTCAATGTCGAGCGCCCCGCGGCTGACGAAGTGGCGGAGGCGCTCGAAACGCTGCGCCGGGCAGATAAGGCCGCCGGTGCAGCGGATGTCGACCTCCCCCTCCTCGCGCACCGCTTCCGATCCGCAGACGGGGCAATGATCGGGATAGACGAAGGGCGGGCGATCCTCGTCCCGCGTCAGATTCTCCACCACCTGTGGAATGACGTCGCCGGCGCGCTGGACGATGATGCGGTCGCCGGGGCGGACACCAAGACGGGCAATCTCGTCGGCATTGTGCAGCGTGACGTTGGAGACGACGACTCCGCCAACGGTGACGGGTGTGAGACGCCCTACCGGCGTAAGCTTGCCGGTGCGGCCGACCTGGATGTCTATCGCCTCAAGCGTGGTCTGCGCACGTTCGGCCGGGAATTTATGCGCGATCGCCCAGCGTGGCGCTTTCGCGACGAAACCCAGCCGTTGCTGCCAGTCGAGGCGGTCGACCTTGTAGACCACGCCGTCAATGTCGAACGGCAGGTCGGCGCGGCGGCGTTCGATGTCTCGATAATGGGCGAGTATGGCGTCGAGCGTGTCGACGCAAACCAGCATATCCGACACCGGCACGCCCCAGCCCGCGATCGCCTGCATGACGCCAAGTTGCGTGTCGGCGGGCAGCGCGCTGTGCGCCCCCCATCCATGGGCGAGGAAGCGCAGCGGGCGGGCGGCGGTCACGGCCGCGTCCTTCTGGCGCAGCGAACCTGCGGCGGCGTTGCGGGGGTTGGCGAACTGGCGCGCCTTTTCGGGGTCTTCGGCGTCGGCGATGAGGCGCTCGTTCAAGGCCACGAAATCACCCTTGGCCATATAGACCTCCCCGCGAATCTCGAACAGGTCGGGAATGTCGGTACCGGCCAGTCGCTCGGGAATATCGCCGATGGTGCGGACATTGGCGGTGACGTCCTCGCCAGTTGTCCCGTCCCCGCGCGTGGCGGCCAGCACTAGTTCGCCCTTCTCATAGCGCAGCGAGCAGGACAGGCCGTCGATCTTCGGCTCGGCAGTGACCGCCACCGGCGCATCGTCTGACAGCGCCAGAAAGCGGCGAACACGCGCGACGAAGTCAGCAATATCCTCGTCCGAAAACCCGTTGTCGAGGCTCATCATGCGGACGGCGTGTGGCACCTTCTTCAATGTCGACGTCGCGGCCGCACCGATCTGCGCGTTAGGCGAATCCGCGCGGATCAGGTGCGGGAAGGCAGCTTCGAGCGCGTTGTTCTCGCGGATCAGCGCATCATAGTCCGCATCGCTAATCTCCGGCGCGTCCAGATCATGATAGAGCCGGTTATGCCGCGCGACCTCCTTGGCGAGGCGCATCAGGCGGTTGGCGGCTTCAGCTTCGGCAAGGGTCGCGGGGTCGTTCATCGGGCTGCCTTAGCGTTAGTCGGGCGCACACGGAAGCACGCGGCGGCGCGGCCCTACATCTTCTCCTTGATGCCCGTTCGGACAAGCCACCAATTGACGGGATAGGCTGTGCAAAATCCAGCGAGCATGGAGAGTTGCATGAGAAACCAGAATTCCGGGCTCGCGACTGGGGCTAACCCACCATAAGCGTGCCGGAACCACAGGAATTGTCCCGCGGCCATGACACCATACATGCCGACCTGCCAACTGGTGATCGAGGCTGCGTCCGCCTTCACCGCTTGTACTATGGCTGTGCCAACGGACAGGTCCCGCATCGGCTTGATCGTGCAATATTGAAATAGCACGCCGATCAGAAAGGCCAGGAGATAATCGAATATCCAGACGGCAAAGAGCTTTTCAGCGAAAAGCGTCCGCCAGCCAAACCATAGAGCAACACCGGGAAAAACGAAGGCAACCCATTCAGCGATGATGTCGCCCAGCGTACACCCTGCCCCGCAATGGCTTGCTCCCTTGGCCACAGCCACCGCCATAGGCGTATCGCGTTCCGCATCACCCGCCCGCCGAGCCGCCTTCAGGTAGAAGCAAAGCCAGATCACGCTGCCGAACAGCGCTGTCAGCGGCCACACCCAATTCATGATGGCCATTTTCTGCGGCCGCCGCATGATATCAGCCAGGATGGCCACCGCGCACATAATTGCAAGGGTTAACGAAGCAATGGAAAGCCCATGCAGCCAATCTGGAAAGTGCGCTGGCGCCATGATGTGTCAACGGCGACGAACCCAACTGTTTCCATGGAAATGATCTAGGCCCGCTCCAGCAACCGCTCGGCCTGCGCCCGCGCTTCCGCGGTGATTTCGGCGCCGGAGAGCATCCGGGCGATTTCCTCGCGGCGTTCGGTGTCGTCCAGCGCGTGGACGCCGGTGCGGGTGACGGTGCCGTTGCTCGACTTGGCGATGAGCATATGACCCGCGCCGCGCGCCGCGACCTGCGGGCTGTGGGTGACGACGAGAATCTGGTTGCTTTGCGCAAGCCGGGAAAGCCGCTCGCCAATTGCATCGGCCACCGCGCCGCCCACGCCCCGGTCGATTTCGTCGAAGATCAGCGTATCCGCCCCGCCCCGCTCGGCTAGCGCGACCTTGAGTGCCAGGATGAAGCGGGAGAGTTCGCCGCCCGATGCGATCTTGGCCAATGGAGCAAAGGGCGCGCCGGGGTTCGTGGAGATTTCAAACTCGACGCGGTCCATGCCCTGGGCGCTCCATTGCCCTTCGTCCAACGGAGCGACGACGGTGCGGAAACGCGCGGCATCGAGCTTGAGCGGCGCCAATTCCCCTACGACTGCTGCGTCGAGGCGCCCTGCCGCCAACTGACGCTCCGCAGACAGCGCCTGCGCGGCGGACCGATAGGCGTCCGCTTTGGCGACAACAGCCTTTTCCAGTGCCGCGATATGCTCCTCGCCGACCTCAATCGCCGCAAGCTTTTCCGCCATGTCATCGCGCAGCGCGGCGAGATCGTCAGGTTGCACCTGATGCTTGCGGGCAAGGCCGCGCAGATCGAACAGGCGGGTTTCGATGGCATCGAGACGGGCCGGATCAAAACTCAATGCCTCGGCGGCTTCCGCAAGCCGATCCTCCGCCTCCCCCGCCTCGACAACCGCACGATCGAGGGATTCCAGCACGGCGGCGAGCAGCGGCTCTTCCCCCGCGATCCGATCCAGCCGACGCGCAGCCTGCCGCAATAAGGCAAGGCCGCCGTCCGACCCCGTCAGGCATTCATTAATCGTCGCCAGATCGTCGGTCAGGCGCGCGCCCCTCTGCATGGCGGCGCGTTCTTCGGCCAGGGTCGCTTCTTCACCGGGTTGCGGCGCGAAGGCGCGCAGCTCCTCCACCGCGTGGGTCAGATAATCCCGATCCCGCGCGGCGGAGTCCACCGTTTCGCACGCCTGGCTCAATGCATTGGCAGCGGCGCGCCAGTCAGCATGCGCTTTCGCCACGGCGGCGGCGTCGCATCGGCCATAGGTGTCGAGCATGGCGCGATGACCGCGCGGATTGAGCAGGCCCCGGTCATCATGCTGGCCATGAATTTCCACCAGCGACGCACCCAGGTCACGCAACAGAGCGGCCGAGCAGGGCTGGTCATTGATGAACGCCCGGCTGCCGCCGTCGGCCTTCACCATGCGGCGAATGAGCAGCGGTTCGCCCGGCTCCATATCGATGCCGTTTTCCGCTAATAGAGCGGCGGCCGGATGATCGGGCGCGGGCGGGTTGAAGGCCGCGATGACGCTTGCCTGATGCTCGCCCGCACGGACAAGCCCGCTATCGGCGCGCGCGCCAAGGGCCAGGCCGAGCGAGTCGAGCAGGATCGACTTGCCCGCGCCGGTTTCGCCGGTCAGCACGGAAAGGCCAGCGCCAAACTCCAAGTCCAGCGCCTCGATCAGCACGACGTTGCGGATCGCTAGGCTTGTCAGCATGACGTGGTCCTACCCGTCAATGCACAAAAGGGGAACAGGGAAAGCGGCAGCTCAGGCCGCGCCGCCATGTTCCTGCATCAGCTTGTAGCTGCGCTCATACCATTTGGTGCCCGGATAATTGCGGCCGAGCACGGCGGCGGCCTTTTGCGCTTCGGTCGGGATGCCCAGCGACAGATAGGATTCGACCAGGCGCTCCAGTGCTTCGGGCGTATGGGTCGTGGTCTGATATTTGTCGATGACCGTGCGGAACCGCAGCGTGGCGGCAAGCCACTGGCCGCGCCGCTGATAGAAACGACCAACCTCCATTTCCTTGCCGGCCAGATGGTCGTTGACCAGATCGACCTTCAATCGCGCATCGGCGGCATAACGGGTCTGGGGATAGCGACGGATCAGTTCGCCGAGCGAATCAAGCGCCTGCTGCGTGATCTTCTGATCGCGGGTGACGTCGGCGATCTGCTCATAATAGCAGATGGCGATCAGATAATAAGCGTAAGGCGCATCCTTGTTGCCGGTGTGAATCGACAGGAAGCGCTGCGCCGCCGAAATGGATTCGGCATAATCGCGGTTCATATAGTAGCTGAACGCCGACATAAGCTGCGCGCGGCGCGCCCAGGGTGAATAGGGATGCTGACGCTCCACCTCATCGAACAGCGCAGCCGCCAGCTTATACTGGCCGCGATCAAGACGATCCTTGCCGCTATTATATAATGTCGACACGTCGCGGGCGACATAGAGCGTGTCCGCCTTGTTCTTCGATGTCGAACAGCCGGTCAGGACGGGCGAGGCGATCAGGACCAGAGCGGTGGCCGCGCCGATGCGCGTCAGGGTTTTCGTCAGCATGCGGCGGGTCATAGCCGAGCGACGCGCCGCCGCCAAGCGCCAGAATGGTGCGCCCTCTTCAACAGGTCGCAGCCAGTGGCAGGTCCAAGCGCGCGATGGTGCCGCCCGTTGCGGCGGGCTGTAGCGCGAAGCGGCCGCCAAGCTGCGTCGCCAAGGCATTGGCGATGCGCAGACCCAATGACTGCCCCGCAATCGCGTCGAAATCTTGCGGAACGCCCTTGCCATTGTCCATGATGCGTAGCGTGAGTTCGCCATCTGCGCTCTCCAACGTCACATGGATAATGCCGGGCCGGTCAGGCAGACCATGTTCGATCGCATTGCTGACCGATTCCGCCACGACCAAAGCCAGGGGCACCGTGACATCCGATGCCAGGACCAAGGCTTCCGGCGCAGACACCTGAACATTGACATCGCTGCGGCCCGATGCGTCCAGAATGTCAGCGGTCAGGGTATGAAGAAAGGCGTTCATGTCCTGCCCGCGCCCCGACGGATCATAGAGGGCGCGACTGATCCTACCGATCAAGGCCAGCCGGGCCGAGGCATCGTCCAACGCACGCCGCGCCACGTCATGATCGACATGCCGCCGCTGGAGCGACAGCATCGCCGCGACCACCTGAAGATTATTGGACACGCGATGTTGCAACTCGCGAAACAGCAACTCGCGATTTTCCGCCAGCGCGCGGCTGCGTTCGCGCTCCACCGCAAGGTTGAAATTGGCGCGTTGCATGAAATGGATGAGGATGATGTCCACCGTGACGACGCCGATATAGAATAGCATGGCCGTCGCCACCGCCGGATTCAGGGTAAAACTGTGGATCGGATTGATGAAGAAATACCAGGAGGCAAAACCCCCGATCGTGGCCCCGAAAATTCCCGGCCGAACACCGAACAGGAAGGAGGACAGGATGACAGCCGGGAAGAAGGTTACGAACGGATAGCCCTGCGGCAGCAAGGGTTCCGCCGCAAAACGCAGCATTAGCCCCGCCGCGCAGAAGAGGAAGGTCAGCAGATAGGCATATACCGGTCGATCGAGGACAAGCGGCAGGCGTTCGACAAAGCGCTCGTTGCTCCGCTGCATGATGATCCCCGTTTGGCTTGTCGGCACAATATCGAATCCTTACGGAAGCGCATTGATTGAGATCAGTCAATCGCTTCCTTCACCAAAAAAGGCGTCCGAAACCGGACGCCTTCTTCAGTTGCAAAGCGTCCCTTTTCAGGGACAGCCTATCAGTCCTGGGTCAGGAAGTCGGGCAGGCCGGCGCTGGAGCCGTCATCATCGCCCTTGCCGCCGCCTTCGCCGCGGGGTCCACGATCCCGGCGCGGGCCACGGTCGCCGCGACCACCACGGTCACCACCGCGATCGCGACGGTTGCGATCACCACGGCCCTCGCCCCGGTCACCACGCGGCTCGCGCGGCTCACGGGCGGGACGGGTGTCTTCCAGTTCCTCGCCGGTTTCCTGATCGACGACGCGCATCGACAGGCGAACCTTGCCACGCGGGTCGATTTCGAGAACCTTGACCTTCACTTCCTGGCCTTCCGACACGACGTCGGTGGGCTTTTCCACGCGCTCATTCTTCATTTCGGACACGTGGACGAGACCGTCCTTGCCACCCATGAAGTTCACGAACGCGCCAAAATCGACGATGTTGACGACCTTGCCTGTGTAGATTTTGCCGACTTCGGCTTCCTCGACGATGCCGAGAATCCACTTCTTGGCGGCTTCGATCTGGGCCGTGTCGGACGAGCTGATCTTGATGATGCCTTCGTCGTCGATGTCGACCTTCGCACCGGTTTCCGCAACGATCTCACGGATGACCTTGCCGCCCGTGCCGATGACGTCGCGGATCTTCGACTTGTCGATCTGGATCGTCTCGATGCGGGGCGCGTGCGCCGACAATTCGGTGCGGGTCGAGGACAGCGCCTTGCTCATTTCACCCAGGATATGGGCGCGGCCTTCCTTCGCCTGACGCAGCGCGACTTCAAAGATCTCCTGCGTGATGCCGGCGACCTTGATGTCCATCTGCATGGTGGTGATGCCGTTTTCCGTGCCGGCGACCTTGAAGTCCATGTCGCCCAGATGATCCTCGTCGCCCAGGATGTCGCTGATGACCGCGTAGTCCTTGCCTTCCAAGATCAGGCCCATGGCAATACCCGACACCGGACGCTTCAAGGGAACGCCCGCGTCCATCATTGAGAGCGAACCGCCGCAGACGGTCGCCATCGAGGATGAGCCGTTGGACTCGGTGATGTCGGAGAGAACGCGGATCGTGTAGGGGAACTCGTCCTTGCTGGGCAGCACGGGGTGCAGCGCGCGCCAAGCGAGCTTGCCATGCCCCACTTCGCGACGACCCGGCGCGCCGAAGCGGCCGACTTCACCGACCGAATAGGGCGGGAAGTTATAGTGCAGCATGAAGTTTTCATAGTGCAGCCCGGTGAGGCCGTCGATCATCTGCTCGGCGTCCTTGGTGCCGAGCGTGGTGGTGCAGATCGCCTGCGTTTCGCCGCGGGTAAACAGCGCCGAACCATGGGTGCGCGGCAGGAAGCCGACCATCGCCTCGATCGGACGGATCTGCGTCGTGGTGCGGCCGTCGATGCGCTGCCCGTCCTTGAGGATGGCGGTACGCACGATTTCGGCTTCCAGTTTCTTGGTCAGCTTGATGCCGGCCATGACAGTCTGGGCGTCCAGTTCTTCCTCAGCGAAGAAGGCCTTCGCCTTGGCGCGCGCTTCGTTGAGCGCATTGGAGCGCGCCGACTTGTCGGTCAGCTTGTAAGCAGCGGCAATATCCTTGCCAATGAGCTTGGTCAGCTTCTTCTTGAGACCGCCAAGATCATCCTGCGCGGCCATTTCCCACGGGTCCTTGGCTGCCTGCTCGGCAAGGTCGATGATCGCGTTGACGACCTTCTTGGACGCGTCATGCGCAAACATGACAGCGCCCAGCATGACGTCTTCCGACAATTCCTTGGCTTCGGATTCGACCATCATCACTGCGTTGCCGGTGGCGGCGACGACCAGGTCGAGTTCGCCTTCCTTCACCTCTTCCAGCGACGGGTTCAGCTGATATTCGCCATCCTTGTAGCCGACGCGCGCGGCACCGATCGGCCCCATGAAGGGCACGCCCGACAGCGTCAGCGCAGCCGAGGCGGCGATCATCGCGACGATGTCGGGCTCGCTTTCGCCGTCAAAGCTCAGCACCTGGGCAATGACGTTGATTTCGTTGTAGAAACCTTCGGGGAAGAGCGGGCGGATCGGGCGGTCGATCAGGCGGGAAACCAGCGTTTCCTTTTCCGTCGCGCCGCGTTCGCGCTTGAAAAAGCCGCCGGGGATGCGGCCGGCAGCGGAATATTTTTCCTGATAATGGACGGTGAGCGGGAAGAAGTCCTGCCCGTCCTTCACCGACTTGGCGGCGGTCACGGCGCACAGCACCACCGTCTCACCATAGGTCGCCAGCACGGCGGCATCGGCCTGACGCGCAATGCGACCGGTTTCGAGAGTCAGGGTCTTGCCTGCCAGCTCGATCGAAACTTTCTTTACATCAAACATGCTTTTTCCTTCGCCCGCCATGGCCCTATTGCCCGGCGGGGCCTCATCTGCGGGCTAACCGGCCCGCTGCGGTGTCGGAGCATCGTGTGGCTCCGTGTTCGGGGATCGCACCGGATTGCGCGATCTCCCTCTTGCATGCCCCTGCCACAGGAAGGGGCGAAATCCCGGAATCGGAAACGGCCCCGCGGGGGGCCGTTCCTTTGTATAGCAGACTTACTTGCGCAGGCCCAGCTTTGCGATGAGGTCGCTGTAGCGGCCTTCATCCTTCTTCTTGAGATAATCCAGCAGCGAACGACGCTTGTTGACCAGCATCAGCAGGCCGCGACGGCTGTGGTTATCCTTGTGATGACCCTTGAAATGCTCGGTCAGGTTCGAAATGCGTTCCGACAGGATCGCAACCTGGACTTCGGGCGAACCGGTGTCGCCTTCGGCGCGGGCATGTTCCTTGATCAGCGCTTCCTTGCGCTCTGCAGTGATCGACATCGGGCTTCCTTTCGTATCTAGAGATTGAAGCCGCGCACCACCCGGATGTCCGGGCCACTGGACTCCACCAGCGCGATGGGCGTTTCGCCCAGCATGGCCAGCAGGAGACCGGTGTGCGGTTTCCCGATCAGCATCTTCCCCTGACGGAGAGCCAATGCTTCATCGGGACTGACGGAAAGGGCCGGGATGTCGTCCAGCCCCGCCGTCAACGGCAGCATATACTGGCCGATGCCGTGCCCCGTAGCAGCGTCATTCAAAATGTCCAGCGAAATTGCCGAATCCAGCGTGAACGGCCCGGCCTTTACCCGGCGCAGCATGGTGACATGGCCGACCGTGCCGAGCGCCAGCGCGATATCGCGGGCGAGAGAACGGATATAAGTACCTTTGGAAACATGGGCGCGAAACGTGAATTTGTCCAGATACTCCGCGCCTCCGCATCTCGGCGCGAACCCGTTTTTTCCGCGCGGAGGCGCGGAGGCGCGGAGAGAATATATAGTGACACTTCGCGTCTTCATCTCCACCGCCTCCCCTTTGCGGGCGAGATCATAAGCGCGCTGGCCGTCGATCAGGATGGCGCTGTAGGCGGGCGGGATCTGTTCGATCGGGCCGGTGAAACGGGGCAGGATCGCCTCCACCTCCGACCATGTCGGGCGATGGTCGCTCTTCGCAATCACCTTCCCTTCCAGGTCGAGCGTATCGGTCTGGACGCCGAAAGCGACAGTGAAATCGTAGATCTTGTCGCTGTCGAGCATGCGCCCGGCAAGCTTGGTCGCTTCGCCAATCGCGATCGGCAGAACGCCTGTCGCCAGCGGATCGAGCGTACCGCCATGGCCGACCTTCCACTTGCCCGCCCCACTTTGGCGCAGGACGCGCTTGACCGCGCTGACCGCCTGGGTCGAGCCAAGGCCATGGGGTTTGTCGAGAATGATCCAGCCGTGCATGGCGGCCGCCCTTATCTGCCTGATATTGTCCTGTCAGCCTTTAATCCGCTAACGCCTGAGGCATGACGATAGACCTGATCTGCCTCGATGCCGACGATACGCTCTGGCACAATATGCGCCACTTCAACGCGACCGAGGACGCGCTGCTCGACATGCTGCGCCCCTTCGCGCAGGCGCAGGTCACGCGTGAGCGGCTGATTGCGTGCGAAACTCGCAACCTCCCGCTCTACGGCTATGGCGCGAAGGGCTTTACGCTTTCGATGATCGAAACCGCCGTCGAACTTGCCGGTGACGCGGTGACTGGCGCGATGATCGAAAGGATATTGGCCGCTGGTCGCGCGCTGCTGGCGCATCCGGTCGAGCTGTTCGACGGGGTCGAGGATACGCTGCGCGCGCTGGCGACTAAGGCGCCTCTGGTGCTGGTTACAAAGGGCGACCTTTTGCATCAGGAAAGCAAGCTCGCGGCGTCGGGCCTGGGCGACCTGTTTTCCGGCATAGAGATTGTCAGCGACAAGAAAGCGGACACATTCCGGGCGTTGTTCGACCGGCATGGCATCACCGCGGATCGGGCCATCATGGCTGGCGATTCGATGCGGTCCGATATTCTTCCTGCGCTGGAGGCGGGAGCATGGGCGGCCTTCATTCCGCAAGACGGCGCCTGGTCGCATGAAATAGCGGCCGCGCCCGACACGCACCCGCGTTTCGTGCAATTGGAGCGGCTTGGCCAGCTACCCGATTGGATCGCAACGTTGCGCTGACGATCAGCCGTTGAGCGCGGCCAGGAAATGCCGGCGACACAGCGCGACATAACGGTCATTGCCGCCAATGTCAGTCTGATCCCCGTGCTGGATCGCCCTGCCCTGCGTATCGACGCGCAGGTTCATCGTCGCCTTGCGCCCGCAGTCGCACACGGTCTTGATCTCTGTGAGCGTGTCGGCAAGGCCAAGAAGATGCGCGCTCCCTTCGAACAGGTCACCGCGAAAATCGGTGCGTAGGCCATAACAGAGCACCGGAATGCCCAAGGCATCGGCGACCGCCGCCAGCTGCCACACCTGATCACGGGTCAGGAACTGCGCTTCGTCCACCAGAACGCAGGACAGCGGCGTCGCTTCATGCTGGCGCGCAACCGCCGCGTAAAGATCGACCCCCGGTTCAAACAGGCGCGCCTGCGCCTCCAATCCGATGCGCGATGCGATACGACCGCTGCCATAACGGGTGTCGACAGCGGCGGTCCACAGCATCGTCGCCATGCCGCGCTCGCGATAGTTGAAGTCGGATTGCAAAAGGGTGGTCGATTTCCCCGCATTCATCGAACTATAGTAGAAATAAAGCTTCGCCATGGCCGCGGGTTTAGCGGATCGTGGGCGCTACGCCAGCCAGGAAGCGGACGAGGGCGTCGGCCAGCGCGATTCGCTTGTCGGAAAAACTATGGTCGGTGGGCCAGACCATCAGCCGCGCCGACGGATTGGCGCCTTGGGCGTCGGCGGCAGCCTTGCGCGCCATGTCGCCGATACCGCGTTCTGCGCCGATGATGCTGAGCGGCCGGCGGCCATAGCCGGCCAGGCGGCGGCCCAGGTCGAACTTGCTTGCATCCGCCTTGATCTCGCCGGTCAGGCTTTCATAGCTTGCACCCGCAAGAGGCGGCAGGTCGCTTTCCACTTCTGCCTTCCAGGCTGCTTCGCCATCGGGAGTCGCGAGCGTCGCGACTGTCTGCGCCGGGTCCCATGGGTCGATCAGGAACAGGCCCGCGACATGCGGCTCTGCTGCCGCCGCATCCGCCGCCATGAAACCGCCCATGCTGTGTCCGGCCACCACGATCGCGCTGGTATCAATGCGATAGCGGGCGACGTTGGCTGGCTGTTGCAGGAATTGAAGCGCGGTAAAGGCATCTTCCGACGCATGGTTGAAGGAAAATACGCCGGGACTGCCCCAGCTGCCGCGATAATGGAGCGTCAGCACGTTCCAGCCCGCACGGCGCGCTGCCTGCGCCAGATCGAGATTCTGCTCGTTGCCCGGAAATCCGTGCAGCAGCAATAAGGTTGGGTGCAGCCCGCCGCCCTGCGCGGTATACATCACTGCATTCATCGCCCCATCCCGTGCGGGAATGACAAAGACGCTCATGCCGGCGGGATGCGTGGCGTCAGGCTTGGGATCGGTCGTGACAGCGGGGTGAATGGCGGCATCGCGCGCCTGCGCATGACCCATGCCAGCCACCAAGATGGCAGCTGCCGTTGCCAAGGCCATCATCTTCATACGCCATCCCCTGTTCCTGCCTGACAAAACGACAGTAGCGACAGGAAGCCGTCACGTCGAAGCTATTCCGAGTCCTCCTGCGGCGCATCCAGATCGCGCGCGACCTTGGGATCGCGCAGCAGCTTGTCGATATGGCTGCCCTCGTCGAAACTTTCGTCCGCCAGGAATTTGAGCCTGGCGGCATATTTCAGGCGGATGCGATGCGCGACTTCGCGCTGGAGATAGGCGGTGTTGGTGCGCAATGCCTTGAGCACCGCGTCTTCATCCTGACCCAGCAGCGACTTGATGAATACGGTTGCATGACGCAGGTCCGGCGACATGCGCACTTCGGTTACGCTGACGACATGGCTGGCGAGCACGTCATCATGCACGTCGCCGCGTTGCAGGATTTCGGACAGGACATGGCGCACTTGCTCGCCGACGCGAAGCAAGCGAACCGACGGTCCTTCGTTCTGCTGTTGAACCATGATCTAAAAAACCTCCTCCCTCCCGGCGGAGGGAGGGGCTTTTCCTACAGTTACAGCGTGCGCTGGCGTTCCTCGACTTCAAACAACTCGAGCATGTCGCCCGCCTTGATGTCGTTGGTGTCCTGCAGCACCGCGCCGCATTCCATGCCGGCGCGCACTTCGGAGACATCGTCCTTGAAGCGACGCAGCGAGGCGATGTTGGTGCGCGACACGATGACATCGTCGCGGGTAAGGCGCGCGGCCAGACCCTTGCGGATGATGCCGTCGAGGACGAGCAGGCCAGCGGCCTTGTCCTTCTTGCCCGCCGGGAACACCTGAAGCACCTCGGCACGGCCGACGACCGTTTCGATGCGCTCGGGCGCCAGCTGGCCTGCCATTTCGCCGCGGACTTCCTCAAGGAGGTCGTAGATCACGTCATAATAGCGGAGCGAGATTTTCTCGCGCTCGGCCAGTTGACGCGCCTTGGCGTTGGGACGGACGTTGAAGCCGATCAGCGGCGCGCGGCTGGCGGCGGCCAGCGTAACGTCGCTTTCGGTGATCGCGCCGACGCCCGAATGCAGGATGCGGACCTTGATCTCGTCGGTCGAAATCTTGTTGAGCGAGGAAACGATCGCTTCGACCGAGCCCTGCACGTCGCCCTTCACCACCACCGGATATTCGATAACCTGGGTGTTGAGCGCAGAGAACATATGTTCAAAGCTGGTCGGCGCGGCGGTCGTGCGCTTCTTGGTCGCCTGTTCCTGACGATAGGCGGCCACTTCACGGGCGCGGGCTTCATTTTCGACGACCGTCATCTGATCGCCCGCCATCGGAACGCCCGACAGGCCCAGCACCTCGACAGGGGTCGAAGGACCGGCGGATTTCACCTGCTGGCCCTGGTCGTTGATCATGGCGCGCACCTTGCCGCTTTCGGCGCCGACGACGAAGGTGTCGCCGACCTTGAGCGTGCCGCGACGGACAAGGATGGTGGCGACGGCGCCGCGTCCCTTGTCCAGTTGCGCCTCGACCACCGTACCTTCGGCATCGCGGTCAGGATTGGCGGACAGTTCGAGCAATTCGGCCTGAAGCAGAATCTTGTCGATCAGGGTGTCCAGACCGGTCTTCTTGAGCGCGGAGACTTCGACGTCCTGCGTCTCGCCGCCCATATCCTCGACGATCACCTCATGCTCCAGAAGGCGCTCGCGCACCTTCTGCGGGTTGGCATCGGGCTTGTCGGTCTTGTTGATCGCCACAATCATCGGCACGCCGGCCGCCTTGGTGTGGTTGATCGCTTCGATCGTCTGCGGCATCAGCCCGTCGTCGGCCGCCACCACAAGGATGACGATGTCGGTGACGTTGGCGCCGCGCGCACGCATCTCCGAGAAAGCCTCGTGACCCGGCGTATCGAGGAAGGTGATGAGATCGCCGCCCTTCGTCTTGATCTGATAGGCGCCGATATGCTGCGTGATCCCGCCGCTTTCGCCCTGCACGACGCTCGTGCCGCGCAGCGCGTCGAGCAGCGAGGTCTTGCCATGATCGACATGGCCCATGATCGTGACGACCGGGGGACGGCTTTTCAGCGTTTCAGGCGCATCTTCTTCGCCCTGCATGCCGATTTCGACGTCGGCGTCAGACACGCGCTGGATGCGGTGGCCGAATTCCTCGACGAGCAGCTCCGCCGTATCCTGATCGATCGGCTGATTGAGCGTGACGGCAGTGCCCATCTTGAACAGGGCCTTGACCAGATCCGCGCCCTTTTCGGCCATGCGGTTGGCGAGTTCCTGCACCGTGATGCTTTCGGGCACGACGACATCGCGCGACTGCTTCTCGCGCGGCTGGCTGCCGCCCGAATAATGGGCGCGGCGTTCTTTCTCACGGGCGCGCTTCAGCGCGGCAAGGCTGCGGGCGCGCGCGCTGTCGTCATCGGCCAGTGCACGGGTGACGGTCAGCTTACCCGACTGGCGACGATTATCGTCGCCCCGCTTGGCGCGCTCGGGCTTAGCCGGCTCGGGTCGCTTGGCCGGCGTAACCGGCGTGAAGCGGCGCGGCGGAGGCATGGTCGACGCCGGAGCAGCGGGTGCGACCGGCGCTGCTTCGGGCGCGGCCTCGGCCGCAGGCGCGGAAGCCTCTGCCTGGGGCTCTTCGGCAGCGGGCTGAGGCGCAGGCTGTGACGCTTCCTCGGCCTCGCGCTGCGATTCCGCTTCGGCGGCGAGGCGATTTTCCTCGGCCCGACGCTTTTCTTCCTCACTGGCGGCCTGGCGCGCGGCATCCTCACGGCGGCGCGCATCCTCCAGCGCGGCCATGCGGGCCTCCTCCGCCTCGCGCAGCAGCTTTTCCTGCAATTCCTTGCGCGACAGCATGGAATTTTGCGCAACCGGGCGGGGCGGCGGCGGCGGCGCGGGCCGTTGCGGCGCGGGCGCGGCGGGCTTGGGATTCGCTTCGGGCGCAGCCGCAGGCGCCGCACCGGTCGTCTCACCGGGCTTGCCCATGGGGACGCGGCGCCGCTTCACTTCAACCACGACCGTATTCTTGCGGCCATGGCTGAACTGCTGCTGCACCTGACCGGATTCGACGGTCCGCTTGATGCCCAGCGGCTTGCGGCCCAGAACCGGCTTGTCTTCCTTGCTGTCACTCATATGTTCGAACTTAACCCTTCACTTCCGCTCCGGCCGGATAGGCCCGCCGGCGCCTTCAATCCTGATGCCCAATCCCGATGCCTAGCCGACGCCCGGCGCGTCGGTGGAGGCAGGCTCCCCATGCGCGGGCGCTTCGGTAGCGCAACCCAGATAGCTTTCCAAGCGGCCGATAGCGCCGCGAAGACGCGCCGCCGCACGCGAGTCGGTAATCGCGATGTGGACGACATTGTCGCGCCCCATTGCCATAGATAGTGCGTCGCGGTCCACAGGCAAGGTGATGCCCGCAAGATCCGTGCCTTCCGCATCCTGGCCGACGCGCAGCGCCTGGTCCAGTTTGCGATTGCCATCGGCCGCCGCATCGGACGCGTGCAACAGCAATCTCACATCGCCCTTGCGGCAGGCGACGTCGATCTTTTCCGACCCCGTCAGCAGCATGGACGCGCGCGCCTCCAGCCCCAGCCGATCCAGCAGCGCCTTGCGCAATCCCTGCTCGATGAGGTCGGGCAGCGTATCGGGTATCTGCAATTCCCCGGTCTTGAAAGCGCGCGCGAGCGCTGCCTTCAGCTTACCCTTGGCCAAGGCGGATTCCAGTTCGGGTCGGCTGACGCCGATCCACGCGCCGCGCCCCGGCGCCTTGGCGCGCAGATCGGGCAAAATCTGTCCCTCCGGCCCGACGGCCAGACGGATGAGCATGGCAGGATCGGCGCGATCGCCGGTCAATATGCATTTGCGTTCGGTCATGGGCGCTCCTCCGCCAGAACGGAAAGCAGGGCAAGTCCAACGCTATGAAATGCGCTTATTCTCTCATCGGGGAGTGTCCGCAACATGGGCGTCCTCCCTGGATAGAGGAACCGCGCGGTCGGCGATCAACTGACCGCCGGCCGCGTAATTTTCAGGAGACACTTCCGAAATGACGATCTGAACGGCAGCCGCCGGCTTCCCCAGCCGCTCGACGAGCGACTGAGTGACGTCGGCAGCAATCGCGGCTTTCTGCTCGCGAGTGGCGCTACCGGCCAGGCGGATGTCGACAAAGGGCATGGGGGTTTCAGGCTTCCTCTTCGAACCAATGCGCACGGGCGGCCATGATGATCTCATTGCCCTGCTCTTCATTGAGACCATAGGCCGACAGGATGCCGCCCTTGTCCTCACTCGTTTCCGACTTACGGCGACGCTGATCGACACGCTTTTTCGCGATCAGTTCGTCGGTGGCAAGATCGGCAAGGTCGTCCAGTGTCTTGATGCCAGCCTTCCCCAGCGTGACGAGCATCGCTTCGGTAAGGTGGGGCATGTCCGCCAGTGCGTCCTCGACGCCCAGCGCCTGACGCTCTTCGCGCGCAGCCGCTTCGCGACGGTCCAGCGCTTCCTGCGCGCGGCTTTGCAGTTCGGCGGCCAGATCCTCGTCAAAGCCTTCGATCGAGGCCAGCTCCTCGACGCTGACATAGGCGACTTCTTCCAGCTCGCCAAAGCCTTCGGCCACCAGAAGCTGCGAGAGGGTTTCGTCGACGTCCAGCTCGTTCTGGAACATTTCGGAACGGGCGACGAATTCCTTCTGACGCTTTTCGCTGGCGTCGGCCTCCGTCATGATGTCGATCGCCTTGCCGGTCAGCTGGCTGGCGAGACGGACATTCTGGCCGCGACGACCGATGGCGAGCGACAGCTGATCGTCGGGAACAACGACCTCGATACGCTCTTCTTCCTCATCGATGACGACGCGGGCGACCTGCGCGGGCTGAAGCGCGTTGACGACGAAGGTCGCGGTGTCTTCCGACCAGGGAATGATGTCGATCTTTTCGCCCTGCATTTCCTGCACGACGGCCTGCACGCGGCTACCCTTCATGCCGACGCAGGCGCCGACGGGGTCGATGCTGCTGTCGCGGCTGATGACGCCGATCTTGGCGCGGCTGCCCGGATCACGCGCCGCGGCCATGATGGTGATGACGCCATCGTAGATTTCGGGAACTTCCTGCGCGAACAGCTTCTTCATGAATTCGGGATGCGCGCGGCTGAGGAAAATCTGCGGCCCGCGATTTTCGCGACGCACGTTCAGCACGACCGAACGGATGCGGTCGCCAACGCGGACGACTTCGCGCGGGATCTGCTGGTCGCGGCGGATGACACCTTCGGCGCGGCCTAGGTTGACGACGACATGGCCGAATTCGACGGACTTGACGACGCCGGTGATGATCTCACCCACGCGGTCCTTATATTCCTCATATTGGCGCTCACGCTCGGCGTCGCGGACCTTCTGGAAGATCACCTGCTTGGCCGACTGCGCGTCGATGCGGCCCAGGTCGATCGCGGGCAGCGGGTCGACGATGAAGTCGCCAATCACCGCGTCCTTCTTCAGCTTTTGCGCCTGCTTCAAGTCGACCTGCTTGAAATAGTCCTCGACCGTTTCGACCACTTCGACGACGCGCCACAGGCGCAGGTCGCCGCTGTCGGGGTCCAGCTTGGCGCGAATGTCGTTTTCCGCGCCATAACGGGCACGCGCGGCGCGCTGGATCGCATCCTCCATCGCCTCGATGACGATGGCCTTGTCGATCATCTTTTCGCTGGCCACCGAATTGGCGATGGCGATCAGTTCGGCCTTGTTGGCGGAAATGGCGTTGGCCATGACTTTATGAACCCTTATTCTTCGGTTTCAAATTCGTCCGCCCCATCGGAGGAGAGCGGCATACTAGCAGCAATCAATGCGTCGGTCAGCAGCAGCTTGGCTTCGTCGACCAGTGCGAAAGGGATTCGGACGGCGCCGGACTTGGCGTCGGTGAAGAGTATCTCCTCCCCGTCCACGCCGTTGACCACACCGCGGAAGCTCTTGTGGCCCGACACGATTTCGCGCGCGGCGATCTTCGCCTCATGCCCGGCCCATTCCTGGAAATCGTGGAGGCGCGTCAACGGCCGGTCGATGCCGGGCGAACTGACTTCCAGACGGTAGGCCTCCTCGATCGGGTCGGCTTCATCCAGCACATCCGAGAGGCGGCGGGAGATGGTGGCGCAATCCTCGATAACCAGCTGTTTGGTCCTGGGATTTTCCGCCATGATCTGCAGCGTATAATCGTCGCCCGACCCGAACAGCTTGATGCGCACAAGGTCAAAGCCCAGGGCCCTTACCTCGGGTTCGATCAAAGCGGTCAATGCGGCGATGTCCGCCATGCGATCTCCAGAAACTATCATGCGCGCTTCCGCGTCGCCGCGAGCATCCGCCCGCGACCCCGACATGTTTGACGATGTAAGGAAGCATTGCTGATATAGGCGGAGCGTCGAATATCTGCAACATTATTCGTGATGGCTCATTCTAGCAGCCATATCGATCGCCCTGTCGACATTGGAGACAATGATGCGCCGCCTTCCGCTTGCTGCCCTGCCCTTCGTCCTGATCGCCTGCTCGGCGGACAATGCAACGGGCCAGAATTCCACCAATTCGGCCGACAAGCCGTTCAAGACATCGATCATCGCCGATTTCGATTCGCCCTGGGCCATGACCTTCCTGCCGGACGGCCGCGCGCTGGTCACGGAAAAGGCGGGAGACATGATCCTGTTCGATCCAAAGAACGGGACGAAAATCCCCGTGTCCGGAATTCCCGCCGTCGACAGCGCCGGTCAAGGCGGGCTGATGGACGTGGTCCTGTCGCCCGAATTCGGGCAGGACAAGACGGTCTATTTCAGCTTTTCCGAAGCCCGCAACGGCGCCAAGGGCGTCGCGCTGGCCAGAGGACAGTTCAATCAGGCGAGCGACGGGACGACGGCGCTGGATGACGTAACGGTGATTTTCCGCGCCAGCCCCTATGTCGAGGGCAATGGCCATTATTCGGGGCGGATCGCCTTTTCACCCGATGGCCAATATCTGTTCTTCACCAATGGCGAACGACAGAAGTTTGATCCAGCGCAGGACCCCAAGGCGACGCTCGGCAAGGTGCTGCGCCTCAATCCCGACGGTACGCCGGCAGCCGGCAACCCGCTCGCCGCGCAGGGATTTGATCCTGCCATCTGGTCCTATGGCCACCGCAATCTGCTGGGGATCGCGTTCGACAAGGGCGGGCGGCTCTGGGAACAGGAAATGGGGCCGAAGGGCGGCGACGAGGTGAACCTGATCAAGCCGGGCCTCAATTATGGCTATCCCAAAGTGTCGAACGGCGACCATTATGATGGCAGACCGATCCCCGATCATGCGCCCGGCGATGGCTTCGAAGCGCCGAAGGTCAGCTGGAACCCGGTCATTTCGCCGGCCGGATTGCTTTACTATTCGGCTGATATGTTCCCGCAATGGAAGAACAGCCTGTTCATAGGCGGCCTGTCCAGCCAAAGCCTGGTGAGGGTCAAGCTGGACGGCGAAAAGGCGTCGAAGGCGGACCAGTGGGACATGGGTGCCCGCATCCGCGAAGTCGAACAGGGGCCGGACGGCGCATTGTGGCTGTTGGAAGATGGCGGCCAGGGATCGCAAGGGCGCATGCTGAAACTGACGCCGACAGGCTAAACAGTTACCCCAGCCGCGGCTGGGGTGACGTTTCGTATCAGACCAACCGGCTCTGCTTGACCGCCGCTTCGATGAAGCTGGCGAAGAGCGGGTGCGGGTCGAAGGGCTTGGACTTGAGTTCCGGATGGAACTGCACACCGACGAACCAGGGATGATCGGGTCGCTCGACGATTTCGGGCAGCGTGCCGTCCGGCGACATACCCGAGAAAATCAGGCCGCCCTTTTCCAGCCGCTCGCGATAGCCCGCATTGACTTCATAGCGGTGGCGATGCCGTTCGCTGATGTCATCGACGCCGTAAATGCCTGCGACCACGCTGTTGCCGGTCAGCTTGGCGGGATAGGCCCCCAGCCGCATCGTGCCGCCCAGATCGGTCTCGGCGGTGCGCTTCTGCAAACCTTCCGCGCTCATCCATTCGGTGATGAGGCCGACGACCGGTTCTGACGTCTCGCCAAATTCGGTGGTGGACGCGTCGGGAATGCCGGCCGTGTTCCGCGCCCCTTCGATGCAGGCCATCTGCATGCCAAGGCAAATGCCGAAGAAGGGCACATTGCGTTCACGCGCGAACTTGACCGATGCGATCTTGCCTTCCGAGCCGCGCACGCCAAAGCCGCCGGGCACGAGAATGCCGTGCATGGGTTCCAGACTGGCCGCAAGGTCGTCGCCCTTCTCGAACAGTTCCGCGTCGATCCACTTGACGTTGACCTTCACCCGGTTGGCAAGGCCGCCATGGTTGAGCGCCTCATAGAGCGATTTGTAGGCGTCGAGCAGGCCGACATATTTGCCGACAACGCCAATCGTCACTTCCCCTTCGGGATTGAGCTGGCGGTCCATGATATCGACCCAACGATCGAGCTTGGGCGGCGGCGCGTCCTGAATACCAAAGGCGCGCAGGACTTCGCGGTCCAGCCCTTCGGCATGATATTGTTCGGGCACCGCATAGATGCTTTTGGCATCACGCGCGGGGATGACCGCTTCGGGGCGGACATTGCAGAAGAGCGCGATCTTCTTGCGCTCGCTGTCGGGCAAAGGATGCTCACAGCGGCACAGCAAAATATCGGGCTGGATGCCAAGCGAGGTGAGGTCGCGCACGCTGCGCTGCGTCGGCTTCGTCTTCAGTTCGCCGGCCGCGGCGATATAAGGCACCAGCGTCACATGGACGAAAATCGACTGGCCACGATCCAGGTCGTTATGCAGCTGGCGAATCGCTTCCATGAAGGGCAGCGATTCGATGTCGCCAACGGTGCCGCCAATTTCGCACAGTACAAAGTCCAGGTCGTCGGTATCGGCCGTCGCGAACGCCTTGATCTCGTCCGTGACGTGCGGGATCACCTGCACCGTCGCGCCCAGATAATCGCCGCGCCGTTCGCGCTGGATGATCGTCTGATAGACGCGCCCCTGCGTCACATTGTCCGACTGGCGCGCGGACACGCCGGTGAACCGCTCATAATGGCCAAGGTCGAGATCCGTCTCCGCCCCGTCGTCGGTGACATAGACTTCGCCATGCTGGTAGGGGCTCATCGTGCCCGGATCGACGTTGAGATAGGGGTCGAATTTCCGGATTCGCACACGGAAACCTCGCGCTTGCAGAAGGGCTGCGAGCGAAGCGGCCATCAGGCCCTTGCCAAGCGAGGAAACCACGCCGCCGGTGATGAAAATATACCGCGTCATGGGAGGAGAGGCTTAGCCTTTCGAAACAACAAAGGGCAAGCGCGCGAATCCACGCGCGCTCAAAAAAAGATCGGAAGATCGGCGGAAGGTTTAGTTGGCGAGCGGAACCGCGTCGTTGGACGCGGGCGCGGACGCCGCATTGGCGGCAGCGCCAGCCAGCGGATCGGTGGTCGTCGGCGCGCTCTGCGTTGCGGGCGCCTGCTTCACCAGCGAGGTATCAATGTCGCTGGGGGCGTGACGCACCGATGCGATCACCGCCATGACGATCGACAACAGCACGAAGATGCTGGCGAGGATCGTGGTCGAGCGCGTCAGGAAATCCGCCGCGCCGCGTGCCGACATAAAACCCGCGGGACTGCCGCCGACGCCCAGGCCACCGCCTTCCGATTTCTGCATCAGGATGACGGTAACCAGCAAGGCGGCGATGATCGCCTGCACGACGAGGAGGAAGGTGAACATGCGACAGGTGTCCGGGACAAGAAAATTGCGTTGGCGGGCACATAGCGACGAAGGCGCGCGGGGGCAACCTGTGAGGGAATCTGCTTACCATCCTCTTGTTTCAAGCGCAGGCGGGAAACGCTGGTAAGGCGCTTCCCGCTTCTCGATTTTGCTCCAAGTAGACGGACCTTATAAGGTCAGGCGGCCGCCTTCATCCGCTGGTCGGCCGCTTCGATGATCGGCGCGAATTTGGCGGCCGATAGGCTTGCGCCGCCGACCAGTCCGCCATCCACATCCGCCAGCCCCATCAGGTCGGCCGCATTGTCGCCATTCATCGACCCGCCATAAAGAATGCGCATCTTGTCAGCCTCCGCACCGATCCGGCTCGCCAGCGCCTTGCGCAAGGCGGCATGCATGGTCGCAACAGCCTCCATGGTCGGGATGCGGCCGGTGCCGATCGCCCAGATCGGCTCATAGGCGACCGCGAGCCAGTCCGCCGCCGCGCCTTCGGGCAGGGAGGCGAGCAACTGATCCGCGACCACCTGTTCGGCGCGACCGGCATCGCGAACGGCCAGCGTTTCGCCGACGCACAGGATGACATTGATGCCCGCCTTGTGCGCAGCCACCGATTTGGCCGCGATGTCGGCATTGGTTTCGCCCCGCGCCTCACGCCGCTCGCTATGACCTGTGATGACCCATGTCGCGCCGGCTTCGGCCAGCATGTCGGCAGACAGCGAGCCGGTATAGGCGCCGCTGATATCCATATGGCAATTTTGCGCACCGATGAAGGCCGCGCCGCGCCGTTCGGACCCCGCCATGATGAGAGTCGCCGGCAGGCAAAGCCCCACTTCGACGTCAGGATGCGCCGCCGCGACACGGCCGATCGCTTCCACTTCATCCAGATGCGCGCGCATCCCGTTCATCTTCCAGTTGCCGACAACCAGCTTGCGCCTGTTCATCCGCCAAGTCCCCTATGTTTATTGCTGCACGCAGCGCCCCCGCACGTCATCGCCGCATCGGGATGCGGCGCCTCCAAGACATGCGCGGGCGCCAGGCAAATGCGATGGACGGGCATCGCGCATTTGTCCAGCCCAAGCCTTGCCGCCGCGCCGTTCCGCCCTTAAAGCGGGCCGCCATACCGCCTGTAGTTCGGACATTTTCATGCTTTCTGTCTTTCGCCGCATCATCCATTCCAAGTTCGGCGCGATCTTCGCGATCCTGTTCCTGGGCGTCATCGCCGCCGCCTTCATCCTGGGCGATGTGACCAGTGGCCAGTTTGGCGGCGCGAGCCTGTCGGGCGGCGGAACAGCGGCCAAGGCCAAGGGATACAAGCTGACCACCGCCGAATTGCAGGACCGGGTGCAGCGCGTGTTTGAAAATGCGCGCCGCTCGAACCCCGAGCTGCAGATCGGCGAATTTTTCGCGCAAGGCGGCGGCGCGCAGGTGTTCGACCAGCTGGTGCAATCACTGGCGCTGCGCGCCTATGCCGATGATCAGGGCATTCATATTTCCAAGCGCCTGGTCGACGCCCAGATTGCGCAGATCCCTGCGTTTCAGGATGCGGCTGGCAATTTCAGCAATGATAATTTCCGCGCCCTCCTGGCGCGCGAGCGGCTGAGCGAACAGGCGTTGCGCGACGATATCAGCCGCGAAATCCTGCAGCGCCAGTTGCTGGCGCCCATCGGCATCGGCGCGCGTCCGTCGGAAAATCTGGTGCTGCCCTATGCCTCGCTGCTGCTCGAAGCGCGGCAGGGCCAGGTTGCCGCCATTCCGGCCGTCGCGTTCCTGGACGACAAGGACCCGACCGACGCGCAGCTGGCTGACTTTTACAAGAAGAACAGCGACCGCTTCACCATCCCCGAACAGCGCCGCATCCGCTATGCCGTGATTGACGCAGACCGTTTCGCGCAGGCCTCGGCGCCGAGCGACGCGGAGATCAGCGCCTACTATAATCAGAACAAGGCGAATTATGCGGCGAGCGAGAACCGCAGTGTCGAACAGCTTGTGCTGCCGACGGAGGCGGGCGCGAAGGCGATCGCCGCGCAGGTGAAGGCGGGCAAGTCCCTGCCGCAGGCGGCCCAGGGCGCCGGCCTGTCGGTATCCTCGCTGGACGCGCAAAGCCGCGCCCAGTTGACCAGCGCGACGAGCAAGGCCGTGGCCGACGCGGTTTTCGCCGCCAAGCAGGGCGAACTGGTCGGGCCAGTGCGTGGTCCGCTTGGCTGGCTGCTGCTGCGCGTGACCGCCGTGCAGGACAAGCCTGCCCGGCCGCTGACCACCGTGCGTGACGAAATCGTCAAGGTGCTGCGCGTGCAGAAGGAAAAGCAGCTGCTTGACGATTTCACCGCCAAGCTGGAGGATCAGATCGCAGATGGCGGGACCTTCGATGAAGTGGCCAAGGATAACGGCCTGACGCTTGAGACCACCCCGCCGCTGCTGGCGACCGGCAAGCAGGTGAAGGACATGGCCTATGTCGCCCCTGCGGATGTTCAGCCGCTGCTTGCCCCGGCTTTCGCCATGAGCGCGGATGATGACGCGCAACTGGTGCCGATCACGCCCGACAAGCGCTATGCGCTGATCGCGCCCGGGCAGATCATCGCCGCGGCCCCGCCGCCGCTGGCCGAGGTCAAGCCGCTGGTGCAGGCGCAATATAAGCTGAATGCCGGCAACCAGAAGGCCAAGGCGCTGGCGGAACAGATCCGCGCCAAGGTGGCGAAGGGCACGAAGCTGGCGGACGCGATCAGCCAGGCGGGCGTCAAGCTGCCCGCGCCGCAGACGCTGGGCGGCCGCCGCGCCGACATCATGCGCGCCGAACAGCGCCCGCCGGCGGAAGTGTCGATCCTGTTCGCCATGGCGGAAAACAGCGTCAAGACGCTGCCGATCAGCGAAGGCCGCGGCTATTTCGTGGTCCAGTTGACCAAGATCGAGCGCGGCGACGCGAAGGACAATCCCCAGTTGCTGGCGCAGGTGCGCGACCAGATGGGTGAGGTGATTGGCCAGGAATATGGCGAGCAGTTCGAACGCGCGGTCGAAAAGGAACTGGGCGTGACGCGGAACCCCAAGGCCGTCGAGCAGGTGCGCGCTGCACTGGCTGCAAACAATAGCGGCGGCCAGTAAATATGGCGGATGGGGGGAATGACGGCATTGCCGCTGCACGCGCGGCCTTATCGCGCGGTGAGTCGGCGCTGATCTGGCGGCGGCAGATTGCGGATACCGACACGCCTATTTCCGCCGCGCTCAAATTGTTCGAACCCGATCGCGGCGATTATCTGCTGGAATCGGTCGAAGGCGGTTCCGTGCGCGGACGACATAGCCTGATCGGCCTTGCCCCTGACCTGGTTTTCAGGGCCAATGGCCAGCAGGCCGAAATCAATCGGCAATGGGCGACGGATCGTGATGCGTTCGTACCGCAAACGGACAGCGCGCTCGACGCGCTACGCGCCCTTGTCGCCGAATGCCGGGCGGAGATGGACCCCGCGCTGCCGCCAGCGCTGGCCTGCCTGGTCGGATATTTTGGTTATGAGACGGTGGGGCTGGTCGAAAAACTGCCCCGTCCGACTCCGAACCCGATCGGTGTGCCCGACATGTTGTTCGTGCGGCCAACGGTAATCCTAGTGTTCGACCGGCTGGCCGACGCCCTCTACATCGTCGCGCCCGTTTGGAGGGGCAGCTTCACTGACGTCGATCGCGCCATCTCCGACGCGCTCGAGCGGATCGACGCGACCGCCGCGCGGCTCGCGGCCCCCATCCCTGCCGACTCGTCCGCAAACGAGATCGCCGATATTGCCGTTACGCCCATCTTGCCCCCCGAACGTTACGCGCAGATGGTGGAAGCGGCGAAGGACTATATCGTCGCCGGGGACATATTTCAGGTCGTGCTGGCGCAACGCTTCACCAGCCCCTTCACCTTGCCGCCGATCGCCCTGTATCGCGCGTTGCGGCGTATCAATCCGTCTCCCTTCCTCTATTATCTCGACCTGCCCGGATTTGCACTGATCGGGTCCAGCCCCGAAATATTGGTGCGCGCGCGCGATGGCGAAGTGACGATCCGTCCGATCGCCGGGACGCGCCCCCGCGGCAAAAATGCGGTCGAGGACGCGGCCAACCGAGAAAGCCTGCTTGCGGACCCCAAGGAGCGGGCCGAGCATCTGATGCTGCTGGACCTGGGCCGAAACGACGTCGGGCGCGTGGCGGCCGCCGGGTCGGTCACGGTGACGGAAAGCTACAGCGTCGAATTTTACAGCCATGTCATGCACATCGTATCCAACGTCGTCGGGCAACTGGCCGATGGCAAGGACGCCATTGATGCGCTGTTCGCCGGATTCCCCGCGGGCACGGTATCGGGCGCGCCCAAGGTGCGGGCTTGCGAGATCATCGCGGAACTGGAACATGAGACGCGTGGCGCCTACGCCGGCGGCGTCGGCTATTTCGGGCCGGACGGCAATATGGACAGTTGCATCGTGCTGCGCACGGCCGTGCTGAAGGACGGCGTCATGCATGTACAGGCGGGCGCGGGGATCGTCGCGGATTCCAACGCCGAATATGAGCAGCGCGAATGCGAAGCGAAAAGCGGGGCGCTATTGGCTGCAGCACGCGAGGCGGTCGCTCTGGCGCGCCAGTGCAACTTCGGGCAATGACCTGTCGTTATCGGCAGGCGCGCCCGCCCATCGCGCCGCGTTCGGCCTGATCGAGGTGAAAATGATCGCGATGCGCGGCGTTATAGTCCGGTGACAGGACGGTCGAGAAAAGATTGCAGGCGCCGTCCCGCACCTCATGCAGAAACGCGGCGTCGTCCCCCTCCCCTTTCCAGTCACCCAGCACGCTGACCTGCCGGCCATCCTTCAACTGAAAGGCCGCAATATCGATCGCGTCGGCGGTTGCGTGTTCGCTGAAATCCCCTTGGCTGCGCCCATAAAGCCGGCGGCAGCTATAGCTGCCAAAATGCCGGATCGACCGGACGGGCTGGCCATAGATACGCTGAGCGGCCGGCTGCACCACTTGCCATTCCCACAGCTTCAAGGCCGCAACCACCGGGCAGGATGGGGCCACAGCGGCCGGGGCCAGCAGGATGGCGTCATCGTCGGCGCGCAGACGCACGGCATCGGCATAGGCGCACTGGTCCGCGCCGCCCGGCTCCAAAGCGACATAATCGACGCCCGCCCGGTCCAGCAGCGCCTTGCAGGCAGCGGCATCCCCGGTCAGCGCGGCCAGCTTGCGCCCGGTGAACAGGCCGATCGGCTGCGCCAGGTCAAGCTCTGTCCAGGGCAAGTCCTGCGGTCGCTGCCGTAGCCAGGCATAGGCCAGCAGCGCCAGGGCAAGCAGACAGCCCATCACAAGGAAAGCGCGCAGCGTCAGGTGCAGTTTTCGCATATCCTAAGCACGCTGAACCCTGTCCGTTGGTTCCGCGGTCACGGGATAGCCCAGATGATCGGGGATACACAGATGCGGCACGCCGTCGCGATCTTCGTGCCAGGGTTGGATCTTCTCGACGGGAAATGCGGCCGCGTGGGAGAGCAAATCGACGAAGTTCCGATGCGCGGCCAGCCGCTCGAGATTGCGGCGGGTCGGGTAGATGACGCGGCCCTTCCCCGCATCGCAGAGCGCCAGCGTATCGGCCGCACTGCTCCAGAACAGGCGGACATTTTCGCTGCTGTCCACCGTCGCAAATTGTCCTTCGGGCGCGCCGGCCAGATAAAAGCGAGCGTCGAACACCCGCGTCGCGTAATCGAATGGCGACGGATGCCAGCGCGCAAAGGGCGTAAGCGCCCCCAGATCAAGGCCCAGATTATGGCGATCCAGCAGATCCCCCAGGAGCGCGCCATCCTGCAATCCATCGCGCAGGCGCAGGATCATCGCCTGGTCCACATCGCCGGTGATGGCGATGGCAAGGCCGGCCTCTTCTATCGTTTCGCGAACGGCGGCAATTCGCGCGGCCGCTTCGTCCAATGGCAGCCCTGTCTCATATCGCGCGGCAAGCAGCTGGTCCGCTTCGTCGACCGCTCCGCCCGGAAAGACCAGCGCGCCGGCCGCGAAGGACATGGTGGAGGCGCGCTCCATCATCAGCAGTTCCGCCGCCTTGCCGGGGCGATCGCGCACGATCACGACCGTAGCCGCCGGCCGGGTCAAAATATCATGGTCTGTCATGGATATGCTCTAGGCCCATAGCCCCAAGCCGGTAAAGTCCTTCCCAACCAGCCCGATTAAGGGGTTGGTGGAGCCTAGGGGGATCGAACCCCTGACCTCGTCATTGCGAACGACGCGCTCTCCCAGCTGAGCTAAGGCCCCTTGAAGGAGCGCTGCCTATAAGCGACCGATTTGAGCCGCGCAATGGTATTTTGCGCAAAATGACGAACCGGCTTTCATGGTGGACCGTGCGCCGAAATGCACTGGTGGCAGGACATTACTCGTCCGTAACGCCCGGAACGTTGGCGTGGGCTGCTCATTGATAGCAGCGACGGCGCCCCCTGCGTCGCCTGATACGCATAAGGAGATAGACCATGGGTTACCAAGGCGGAGGCCGCTACGGTGATGATCGCTATTCCTCCAACTGGGACCGCGGCGAACGCTATCGCGGGCAGCGGGATTATCGACGCGACGACAACTATCGCTATGGCACGCGCGGCCAGTTCGGCGGACCGGACATGCGCCGCCGTCCCGACGACTATGATCCCGAAGAGCGGGGCTTTTTCGATCGCGCGGGTGATGAAGTCCGCAGCTGGTTCGGTGACGAGGAAGCGGAACGTCGCCGCGAATATGACGAATATTATAATCGCCCCTATGGCGACCCGCGCGACCAGTCGAGCCGGATAGGCTTCGCGTCGGCCGGGCGCAGTGATTATCTGCCGGGTCGGGGTTATGCCCCCTATACCAATGAGCGCAGCGGCTTTGGCAGCGAGGATCATGGCTATCGCACCCGCGCCTTCGGCCCGCAGCGCGATCAGAATGCCCATCATGACAGCAACTATCACGCCTGGCGGCAGCAGCGGATCGACGAACTAGACCGTGACTATGCCGAATATCAGCGGGAGAATCGCGATCGCTTCGATAACGAGTTCGGCACTTGGCGGGCACGCCGAGGCGAGCAGCGGCAAGCGGTCACGCAGGTCAAGGAGCATATGGAGGTCGTCGGCAGCGATGGCGAGCATGTCGGCACCGTCGACAAATGCCGGGGCGACCGCATCATCCTGACCAAGAATGACGAGGATGCCGGTGGCGTACACCATTCGATCCCGTCGAGCTGGATCAAGTCGGTGGACGCCACGCGAGTCACCCTCGAAAAAACCGCCGAGCAGACACAGGACGCATGGCGGACGGAGCGCGAGCAAAGCGCAATGTTCGGCGATCGCGCCGAAGGTCTTGACGGCGGCTGGAGCAGCGAAGGCTTTGCCAGCAGCAACAGCGGCTATGGCAACCGCTATCGCTAAGCCAGATTGAATGTGAGGAAAGGCCCGGCGCGATTGCCGGGCCTTTTTCTGTGGTCCGATCACCGGCGGCAATGGGGCCGAAGCGGCTTTGCCCTTGCCCCCAAAGCTGCGATGCCCGACATAGGACCTGTCATGGTTTCCTTTGCCCGATCGCCCGTCACTGCCGTCCTCGGGCCAACCAACACCGGCAAGACGCATCTCGCGGTGGAGCGGATGTGCGGCCATTCCAGCGGAATGATGGGCTTTCCCCTGCGGTTGCTGGCGCGCGAAGTCTATGACCGGGTCGTCGCGATCAAGGGCGAAAAGCTGGTGGCGCTTGTCACGGGCGAAGAGAAAATCATTCCGCCTGGCGCACGCTATTTCCTCTGCACGGCCGAATCCATGCCCATTTCCGGCAGCCGTGGAGCCGGCGCTAAGGAGGATTTCGCTTTCGTGGCGCTGGATGAGGCGCAACTGGGCGCGGACCCTGAACGCGGGCATATTTTCACCGACCGATTGCTGCGCGCGCGCGGTCGGGAAGAAACGATGATCCTGGGGTCGGCCAGCATCAGCCGGGTCGTCAAGGCCCTGATCCCGGACGTGGACATCATCAGCCGCCCGCGTTTTTCGACTTTGAGCTATGCGGGCGCGAAAAAATTATCCCGCCTGCCCCGCCGGTCCGCCATCGTCGCCTTTTCTGCCGAAGAGGTCTACGCCGTCGCCGAAATGCTGCGCCGCTTTCGCGGTGGTGCGGCCGTTGTCATGGGCGCATTGTCGCCCCGCACGCGAAACGCGCAGGTACAGATGTTTCTGAATGGCGACGTCGATTATCTGGTGGCGACCGATGCGATCGGCATGGGATTGAACCTGGATGTGGCGCATGTGGCCTTTGCCTCGCTGCGCAAGTTCGATGGACGGCGAAGCCGACGTCTGACGGTCAGCGAAATGGCGCAGATTGCCGGACGCGCCGGCCGCCATCACAAGGATGGCACATTCGGCAGCCTGGGGCACGAAGATGGCGACGCGGCCTTCACCCCGGAGGAAATAGACGCGATCGAGGCGCATCATTTTCCAGCGGTCGATCACCTCTTCTGGCGCAACGGAACGCCGCGCACGGACCGGCTAGACCATCTGCTGTCCGATCTGGAGCAGAAGCCCGAGCGCCCCGAACTGCGCGCCGCGCCCGAAGCGGTCGACCTTGCCGTTTTGCGACGGCTGGCGGATGATCCGACCGTCATCGAGCGCGCGCGGGGCAAGCGCCAGGTCGAACGGCTGTGGGCGGCCTGCGGCCTGCCCGATTTCCAGAAGCTGGGGGCGGATCATCATGCCCGGTTGGTATCGCGTATCTGGCGTTTCCTGTCAGAAGGCAGCGGCCACATTCCGCGCGACTGGTTCGCGCAACAGGTCGCGCGGCTCGATTCGGTGCAGGGCGACATCGACATATTGTCCGGCCGGATCGCGGCGGCCCGCACCTGGTCCTACATCGCGCACCGCGCCGACTGGCTGGCCCACCCCTCTGAAATGGCCGAGCGCACCCGCGCGCTGGAGGAGAAACTGTCCGATGCGCTCCACGCGGCGCTGACGCAGCGTTTCGTTGATCGAAGAACGTCCGTACTGTTGCGCGACATCGGGCAGAATGCGAGCAATCTGCCCGTTACGGTGGAGAGTGACGGCAGCGTCTGCGTCGATGGGGAAATGATCGGACGACTTGACGGCTTCCGATTCTCGGTCGATCCCGCTACGCGGCATCAGGACCGAAAGATGCTGTTGGCGGCCGCGGAACGGCGCCTTGGAAAGGTATTGCGAGTGAAGGCTGACGAACTGATCGCTGCGACGGATGCGGATTTTGCCCTGCTGGACGAGGCGGGGCAGGCCCCCGGCATTGCCTGGGGTGAAACGCCGGTAGCGATCCTGATGGCCGGCACGACATTGCTAACGCCGGAAATTCGGCTTGATCGCGCTCTTTTGGCGTTGGGCCAGGATGTGCAGAAGCAGATCACCGCGCGACTGTCCACATGGTTCGACGGGCAAAAGCAGAAGCATCTGCTGCCGCTCGTCAAGATGAACGAAAGCGCCGCCGATCCGCAGGTGCCCGCCGTGGTGCGAGCGGTATTTGCGCAACTGGGCGATGCCGGCGGCGTCGTGGCGCGAACTGATCTCGATTCGGCGCTGGGGCATCTAGACAAGGAACAGCGGCATCTGCTGCGCAAGGCCGGCATCGATATCGGTGTTCTCGACATCTATCATCCCGGCCTGCTGAAGCCGGGCGCGGCGCGTTGGCGTTCGGCGCTGCTGGCGGCGCGAATCGCCAAACCCTGCCTGCCGCTGCCGGGGCCAGGGCTGACGCTGATCCCCGCTGGCGAACGTCCCGCGCAGATGGGCGCGCGCATCGCGGGCTTTCGTGGGTTTGGCGACCAGATGCTGCGCATCGACATGGCCGAACGCATGGCGCGCACCGCGCATGAGACCATCGCCAGGAATGAGGCCTTCACGGCGCTCAGCCCGCAGATCGTGTCGCTGGGCCTGAGCGAAGACTCCTTCCTGCAATTGATGCGGGCGGCAGGCTTCCGCCCGGTCGATGCGCCGCCTGCTCCGCCGGTCGAGGACGGGGCGGAGGCGGTCGCGCCCGTCCCGGCCGCGAATTGGGCATTCAAGGGCCGGCAGAAAGCGCGGAGCGACAGGCCGCAGACCCAGCGCGGGCGGGGAGGAAAGCCGGGTGGCGGCAAGCCGCAGCGAGGCGACGGACAGCGCCCGTCCAACAATGGCGGAGGCGCCAGTCCCGCGCCGGTCAATAACGCCTTTGCGGGCCTTGCCGACCTGCTGGGCCGCAATGGCTGACGCGAGCGCAGGCGCCGGTCATGGCCCGAGCTTGCGTATCGACAAATATCTCTGGTTCGTGCGCCTGTCGAAAAGCCGGTCGATCGCGCAAAAGCTAGCCGAAGACGGGCATATGCGCCTGAATGGCCGGCGGATCGACCGCGCTCATGCCCCGGTAAGGGCGGGCGACCTCATCACCTTTCCGCATATCGGCGGCGTGCGCGTCGTGCGCGTACTCGCCCTGCCCGTCCGGCGCGGACCTGCCCCCGAAGCACAATCCTGTTATGAGGAACTGACCATCGGGGGCTAAGGGATCAGCCCGGCGCACTATCCCAGGATGAAGTCGACGCCGGCCTGCGCGTGGATGCTGGTGCAGTCGTAGATGGGCAGGACATTCGCCCTGACATCGACGATCATCTCCAATTCGGTGCAGGCCAGCACGACGGCCTGCACATCCTGTTTGGCAATGTCCGTCAGTTCCGACTTCATGAAACGCTGAGATTCCCGGTTGATCTTGCCTAGCGTCAGTTCCTCGTAGAAGATGCGATCCACCTGCTCCGCCAGCGCCATGTCCGGCGGCAGAAGCGACACGCCATGCGCCACCAAGCGCTGACGATAGAATTTCTCGGTCATGACCCGGCGTGTGCCGATGAGCGCGGCCTTCTCGACCCCGTCGGCCTGCATCGCTTTTCCGACCTCTTCGGCGATGTGAAGGATCGGGATAGAGACGGCCGCCTGTACCTGGTCATAGACCCGGTGCATGGAATTGGCGCAGATGAGCAACGCGCCTGCCCCCGCCCCTTCCAGGCGGCGGGCCGCGTCGATCAATTGCGTGGCCGCGCAGTCCCAGTCGTCGTCGCTGACGCAACTGGCCACCGCTGCGAAATCGAGGCTTTCGATTAGCAGCTGCGCGCTGTGCTGTCCGCCCAATTTGCGCTGAACCAGCTTGTTGATGATCTCATAATAGCGAGCGGTCGACGTCCAGCTAAGGCCGCCGACAAGGCCGAGCTTGCGCATGATGTTCGCTGTCTCCCCCGATTTGGCATGTGACAGCACAGGGTTAGGGGAAGCCACCGCAGCCGGTCAAAGGCTTAATCGCCCCTGGCACGAACGGGCATGGCGCAAAGGGTGAAGCCGCCGGCGCCGACGATGGTGGCGATGACCGCCATGCCGGGTTCATTGAGCAGCAGGGCGATCGCCAGACCGCCCCAGCCGGCAAGGCCCGCCAGTGCAGCGAGCCATCGCTCAACCCCTCGCCTTCCCCCAGACACTGCCCTGCACAGTGGCGCTGCCGCAATCGCCATGGCGGCTCCGATCAGTTCGGCACCTGTCAGCAGCCACCAACTCAAGGACGCCAGCGTGGCGTCATCAGGCCGGAGAATGTCGAAGGCGATAGGATTGCGATCAATGGCGAGCGCTGTCAGCAGCAGGCACAGGCCAATGGGAAGCAGGAGCAGAGCCAATATTGGCAGGACGGACCGGATGGTCGGCCAGCGGACGACCAGATAGCCGATCCCCGCCCCCAGCGCGGCGAGGCTGACCATTTCCGGCAGGTTTACCACATCATGGGTGTAGAGGCTGGCGCCGATCGCCAGCGCCATTCCCCCAATCCCCAGCCGCAGCGCGAGCTCCGATCTTGATCTGACCAGACCCAGGAGCATCAGCAGCGCGGAGCCGACCCAGGCGATTGCCGCAACCCCTGATAACGCCGTCAACCGGCATCCTCCCCGGATCGGGACAATCGCTCCAGCAATCCGAAACCAGCGACCAGCGCGATGCTGCCCAGCAAAATCGCCAGCAGGCCAAGCAGGCGCGCGCCGGCGCCCCCAACCTCCGCAGCGACGATCAGCGCGCCCATGACCGGGAAAGCCGCCAAGGCGCACAATAGGTCTAGGACCGGACGGCTATGGCGCCGGGCCGCAGCCCGCGTCCCCAGAACGGTAAGCAGGGCCACCGTCGGCAACAGGACGGCGAGCGCCGTTGCATGGGTCATGAAGACACGTCGTTTCTGACGGAAGGACCGTCGAAGGGCGTCACGTCGCGATCAGCAGCACCACCAAGGCCGCGACGCCCACGCTGGCGATCGTACCCCATTTCATCAGCCCGACGAAGCTGTGATAGGTCTGGTTCGCGCTTTTCATATTGCCGTTCGACGCCATGCCATGTCCCCTTCCTGATGCAGTTGACCCGTCCTTATCCCGTCCCCGCGCGCCCCTCAATCCTCCAGACAGAAAATCCACGCGGTTAAGTGTGCCTTTACCGCAGGCAGCTAGGGTCCAACGCCTGATCAAGACAAGCGGATCATGACAAGGGGTTGGAATGGCACGCGACGGCGTACCCATAATGATGCTGATCGACGACGAACCGGCCCAGCGCCGGCTCGTTTCGGCCCTCGCCTCGCGCGCGGGATGGCGCACCATTTTCGCGGCCGATGCGGAAGCGGCGCTAGCAATGCTGGGGACGCAGGACGGCATGTTGCTGGACGCGGTCATTCTGGACCAATGGAGCCCGGACTATGAGCCGTCCGGCCTGATCCGCGATTTGCGCGCGCAGCGGCCCGCCCTGCCGATCCTCGTTCTGACGGCGCATAATAATGTGGCGGTGGCGGTAGAGGCGATGCGCGCGGGCGCAAGCGACTATCTGTCGAAACCGATCGCGCCCGAACGCCTGCTTGCCGCGCTCAATGCCACGCTGGCAGACGGGGCGGCGGCGGGAGAATTGCGGCCGTTGACGGAAAAGATCACCGCGCCGCTTTCCTTTGAGGATGTGGTCGGCTCCGCACCGCAATTCCGCGCCGCTCTCGCGATTGCCGCCAAGGCAGCACGAGCGCGCGTCCCCGTGCTGATCGAAGGCGAAAGCGGGGTCGGCAAGGACGTTATCGCCCGTGCGGTGCACGCCGCGTCGCCGCGCCACAAACAGGCGATGGTGACGGTCAATTGCGGGGCCATTCCCGCCAACCTGGTCGAATCAGAACTGTTTGGACATGAACGCGGCGCTTTTACCGGAGCGTTCGACCGCCATGTCGGCAAGTTCGTCTCCGCCGACATGGGCACAATCTTTCTGGATGAAGTGAGCGAAATGCCGCTCGACGCTCAGGTCAAGCTGCTGCGGGTGCTGCAGGATGGCGAGGTGCAGCCGATCGGCGCACGCCGGCCGATCCACGTCGACGTGCGCGTCATCGCCGCGACCAACAAGCGGCTGAGCGAGGAAATCGAAGCGGGCCGATTCCGGGAGGATCTTTATTATCGGCTGAATGTCGTTCAATTGACCGTGCCGCCCCTGCGCGAACGGATGGGCGACATTCCCGCGCTATGCCGGCATTTGCTCGCCCGCATCGCAGGGCAACCGGGGCTTCGCAGCCTGGGCCTGACGGACGATGCCCTGTCGCTGCTGATGCAGCATCCCTGGCCCGGCAATGTGCGCCAGTTGCAAAATGCCCTCTTCCGCGCGGCGGTCCTGTGCGATGGCGACGCGCTGACGCCCCAGGATTTTCCGCAGATCGCAGCGCAGATTCGTGCTGGCGATGGAATCGGGCGGTTGACGCCACAGGTACGTTCGATCAGCCAGCCGCATCGTGAAGGCGCGGGCATCACCCTGTTCGAACTGGACGGGCATGTCCGCCAGCTGGCGGAGATCGAAGCCGACGTGATCCGGCTGGCCATCGGCCATTATCGCGGACGCATGACGGAGGTGGCGCGAAGGCTGGGCATCGGTAGATCCACCCTCTATCGCAAGCTTGCCGAACTGGGCATTGATAGCGCCGCCTGAACCGGCCGTCGTCCGCTCCTTCCCTGCGGCGTTGAAATCCGCGCGTGGCTATGCTTTGGACGCAGGATGAAACATGCTCCGCTCATCGCCTGCCTGCCCATCCTCCTGCTCGCCGCCTGCGGCCGGACCGAGCCGGTCGCCGACATGCCGAGCCAGGAGGAACTGGCCGCGGCCGCCAATGCCGCGGCCGCCAACGCGCTCGAAAGCCAGCAGGCCGACGACAGCGCGGACAGCCGCAATTATGTGAACCTGGATCGCGGCTTTTCCGTCACCCTTCCAGAAGGCTGGGTGATGGACAAGGGCGCGAGCAATGACGATGGCATCGTTTATGAAGATCCGGGTGCGGGCGCCGACGTGCGCGTCTTCTGGCAGAAAAACGAGGGTGACGAGACGCTGCAGCAGACGGTCGAAGCGCTCAACAGCAGCGCCGAAGGCGTCGATGGCGATTTTGTCGGCGACAATGAATATCGCGGCACAGCCAATGATGGCGAAGGCAATAATGTCGCCGTCCGCCTGTTGCGGCAACCGGGCGGCGCGATCGTTACGGCGACCTTCGTCTATCCCGAAATGCTGAGCGAACAATATCAGGGCATTGCCGAAAAGCTGCTGGACAGCCTGCGCGTCTTTGCGCCGCGCGGCGCGAGCGATGAAACCCAAATGCCGGCTACCGCAGCCAACGCCGCCCAGCCCTCCTGACCCGGTTCAAGGCGCCGGGCGCAACACCCGCTCTTCCGTCAGTGTCCGCGTGCCGACGGTCAGCGTCCGAACCTGTCGCGTGACAAGCCCGGTCACTGGCGAGACTTTATAGTCCATCCGAACGTCCACGCCCGGCCCGGTCAAGGTTTCGCTCAGGGAAAGCCCGTCTGTTGCTCGGCCTTTCAAGGTCAGGATCCCCTCGACCGGCACGGGGCGACCCAGGGGTGATCCTGCCATCGTCTTGACGCCCCTTCCATCCGCGCCATCTTCCACCTCGCTGCCGGCAAAGAGGAGCAAAGGCTGATATTCCCCGGCCAGCAGGGCAAGCCGTCCTTCGCGCGACAATCCGTCGAACAAGGTCTTGACGCCTTGCGCGGCGCGATGGCGTGGCGTGTCAGGTCCAAACTGCGCCATCATCATGTCCAGCCCATGCTCTACGGCGGACCACACGGCTTCGTCATCGTCGAGGCTGACAATCTTTCCCTGGGGGTCCAGGTGAAAGCGCATCTCCACCCCGATGAGCGGTGTCAGGGCGGCGCGAAAGGAGGCTGCGGCGGCATCGGTCGCATCGCTGTCGAGCGAACGCAGAACCGCGTTTAGCTGATAGCCGTCGCCCGCGCGTTCAAATCGCACCGTGCGATGCGCGCTGAACCGGCTGTCCTGTCCTGCAATGGGCCGATGTTGGTCAATGTCGTAGGCCAGGTCCTGACCGACAGGCGGCGTGAAGGGGATGGCGATCCGTTCCGCCGCCGCCGGGTGCGCGATGGCGGCCAGAAGGAAGGCCGCAAGCCCGCCAAGCGACTTCACGCGCGCGTCTGCCCCGATGCGTGCGCTGCCCAGGTCGCCGCCGCGACGACGATCGCGCCTACGGCCTGATGCAGCACCGCGAGCGGCAGGGCGATCCCTGTGACAACGGTCGCGATGCCGAGCAATATCTGCGTTCCGACGGCAGCGTTCAGCGCGATCGAGGCGCCGCGGCATCTCGCCGACTTCGCGCGGCGCGCCAGCAGCACCAGCATGCCCGCAGCGATCCAGGCCCACCAGCGATGGAAGAAATGGACGAGATAGGGGTCAGAAGACAGCGTCGCCCAGACAGATCCCGACCAATCGATGCCCTGCGGCACCAGATGATCGTTCATGAGCGGCCAGGTGCTCGAGACATAGCCCGCGTCCAGCCCGGCCGTGAAAGCACCGAACATGAGTTGCACGCCAAGCGCCACCAGCGCCGCAAGGGCAAAGGGCCGCAGGCGCGCCGGCCGGGCGGCAGGGTGCCGCGCCAGGGCGCGCAGGTCGAGCGCGGTCCAGATCAACCCGCCCATGATGAACAGCGCGGTCAGCAAATGCACCGCCAGCCGATAATGGCTGACGTCGGTGCGCACGGACAGGCCCGACGTCACCATCCACCAGCCGATCGCGCCCTGCAATCCGCCAAGCGCCAGCAGCGCCACCAGACGCCAGCCATAGCCGGCCGGTATCATGCGTTTCCACGCAAACCAGAGCATTGGCACCGCGAAGGCAATGCCGATCACGCGGCCAAGCAGGCGGTGCACCCATTCCCAGAAAAAGATGAACTGGAACTGCGACAGGGACATGCCGCGATTGATTTCCTGATATTCGGGAATCTGCTGATACAGGCGAAACGCCTCCATCCACTGGGCATGCGTCAGGGGCGGAATGGCGCCGGTGATTGGCTTCCATTGCGTGATGGACAGGCCTGATTCGGTCAGGCGCGTGATACCGCCCACCACCACCATGCAAAAAACGAGTACCGCGACCACTACCAACCATCTGGCAATGGCGCGCGGCGCCGAATGGTGATCCATGATTGTCATGGCGCGATCCTTGCGCCCAACCCTGGCGCAATTCAAGGCTGGTCTGTTCAACCAATTGCCAGGGCCAAACGCCATCGTTTGAGCAAGAATTACTGTTCTATTTTCGGTTGCCCTTGATATCGTATTTGTCTGAGTATATAAGTCGGCCAAGCGCGAAAAAAGCGCCTCTTCTCTTTTCAGGATGCCTTCATGAGCGATTCGTCCAAGTCCGCCCCAAAGCTGCGCAGCCGTGCCTGGTTCGACAACCCCGACAATATCGACATGACGTCGCTCTATCTTGAGCGGTACCTGAATTATGGCCTGTCGCTGGAGGAATTGCGCAGCGGCAAGCCCATCATCGGCATCGCCCAGACCGGCAGCGACCTGTCGCCCTGCAACCGCCACCATATCGTGCTGGCCGAACGCATGCGGGAGGGCATCCGCGAAATGGGCGGCATCGCCATCGAATTTCCCGTCCACCCGATTCAGGAAACCGGCAAGCGTCCGACCGCCGGGCTTGATCGCAACCTGACCTATTTGGGCCTGGTCGAGGCCCTGTATGGCTACCCCCTCGATGGCGTCATTCTGACGACAGGGTGCGACAAAACGACGCCCGCGCTGCTGATGGCGGCCGCGACCGTCAACATCCCGGCGATCGCCCTGTCCGTGGGGCCGATGCTCAATGGCTGGCACAAGGGCGAGCGAACGGGTTCGGGTACGATCGTCTGGCATGGCCGCCAGTTGCTTGCAGCGGGCAAGATCGACGACGAAGGCTTTATCAAGCTGGTCGCCTCCTCCGCTCCGTCCACAGGCTTCTGCAACACCATGGGCACCGCCAGCACCATGAACGCACTGGCCGAAGCGCTGGGCATGATGCTGCCCGGCAGCGCGGCGATCCCTGCGCCCTATCGCGATCGTCAGGAGGCCGCCTATCATACCGGCAAGCGCATCGTGGCGATGGTGCATGAGGATTTGAAGCCTTCCGACATCATGACGCTGGACGCTTTCCACAATGCCATCGTCGCCAATTCGGCGATCGGCGGATCGACCAATGCGCCCATCCACCTGACCGCGATCGCGCGGCATATGGGCGTGGACCTGCCGCTCAAGGATTGGGAGACGGTCGGCCACAAGGTGCCGTTGCTGGTGAACATGCAACCGGCCGGCGAATATCTGGGCGAGGATTATTATCGCGCCGGCGGCTTGCCTGCCGTGATCGGCCAGTTGATCGAGCAAGGGCTGATCCGCGAAAATGCCATGACCGTCAATGGCAAGACCATGGGCGAAAATTGCCGCGGCGTTCAGATTGAGGATGAAAAGGTCATTCGGCCCTTCCATCAGCCGCTCAAGGAAGAAGCGGGCTTCCTGGTCCTGTCGGGCAATCTGTTCGACGCGGCGGTCATGAAGACCAGCGTCATCAGCGAGGAGTTTCGCCAGCGTTATTTGTCCAACCCCGACGATCCCGAAGCCTTTGAGGGGCCCGCGATCGTGTTCGATGGTCCGGAGGATTACCACCATCGCATCGACGATCCGGCGACCGGCATCACGCCCGATACGCTGCTCTTCATGCGCGGGGCGGGGCCGATCGGCTATCCGGGCGCGGCCGAGGTGGTGAACATGCGCCCGCCCGCCTATCTCATCACCGAAGGCGTGTCGGCGCTGCCCTGCATTGGCGATGGTCGCCAGTCGGGCACATCGGGAAGCCCCTCCATCCTCAACGCCTCGCCTGAAGCGGCGGCGATGGGCGGCCTGGCGCTGCTCAAGGATGGGGACCGGGTGCGGATGGACCTGAAAAGCGGGACGGTGAATGTCCTGATTTCCGACGAGGAACTGGAAGCGCGCCGCGCCAAGCTGGCGGCCGAGGGCGGCTATCCCTACCCCGCCTCGCAAACCCCGTGGCAGGAAATCCAGCGCTCGGTCGTTGGCCAGATGAACACCGGCGCCATCCTGGAAGGCGCGGAAAAATATCAGCGGATTGCCCAGACCAAGGGGCTGCCCCGCGACAACCATTAAGCATTGAAAGCGGTCTGGCGGCTTTCCATCTCCGCCGCCATCCCCGCAACCCCATTCGCGTCGCGATCGCCAAACCATACTGGCGACGCAATTGACCAGCAGCCCCCCTCTTCAAGGAGACAGCCATGTTCAACGGAGCCATCCTCATCGGTGCGAGCGAGCGCACCGGCGGCCAGCCTTTCCATGCGATCAACCCGGCGACAGGCGAAAAGGGCGACGTCGCCTTTTCCAGCGCCATGCCTGCTGAGGTCGAGCAAGCCACGAAGCTGGCCGACGAAGCCTTTGAAAGCTTTTCCACCCTGTCCCCCGATGCCCGCGCCACCTTCCTGGAAAGCGTGGCGGACAATATCATGGGCATCGGCGACCTGCTGATCGAAACCGCGATGGCAGAATCCGGCCTGCCGCGCGCGCGCCTGGAGGGTGAGCGCGGCCGGACCGTTGGCCAGTTGCGCCTGTTTGCCTCCTATGTCCGCCTGGGCGACTGGCTCGACGCCACGATCGACCGCGCCATGCCGGACCGCGCGCCCCTGCCCCGCGCCGACCTGCGCCGCGTCAATCATTCGGTCGGCCCGGTCGCCGTGTTCGGCGCGTCTAACTTCCCCCTCGCTTTCTCGGTCGCAGGGGGCGACACCGCAGCGGCCTTCGCGGCCGGTTCCCCCGTCGTGGTCAAGGGGCATAGCGCCCATCCCGGCACCGGCGAACTGGTCGCGCGCGCCATTCAGGCGGCAGTGAAAAGCTGTGGCCTGCATGAAGGCGTCTTTTCCTACCTGCCGGGCGCAGATCGCGCGCTTGGCGGCGCTCTGGTCGCTGATCCGCGCATCAAGGCGGTCGGCTTTACCGGATCGCGTGGCGGCGGCACGGCGCTGATGAAGATTGCCGCCGAACGGCCCGAGCCGATCCCGGTCTATGCCGAAATGTCGTCGATCAACCCCGTCGTGCTGCTGCCCGGCGCGCTGGCCGATCGCGCCGAAGCCATGGGCGCCGCCTTTGTCGGTTCGCTGACCATGGGTTCGGGCCAGTTCTGCACCAATCCCGGCCTGGTCATCGCGCTCGACGGCCCGGATCTCGATACGTTCGTGGCGTCGGCCGCCGCCGCCATGTCGGGCGCAGCGCCGCAGGTCATGCTGACGCCGGGCATCCATGAAGCCTATGAAAAGGGCGTTGCCGCGCTGGCCAGCGCCGATGGCGTCACCACCGTGGCGCGCGGCACCGAGGCTGAAGGCGTCAATCGTGGGCAAGCCGCCTTTTTCGCGACCGACAGCGCGACGTTCCAATCGAACCCGGTTCTGTCAGAGGAAGTGTTCGGCTCCTCCTCCGTCCTCATTCGCTGTTCCAGCATCGAGGAAGTCGTCGCCACGATCGCCGGTCTGGAAGGCCAACTGACCGCCACGCTGCAAATCGGCGAGGGCGATGAGGGGCATGCCGCAACGCTGCTGCCGACGCTGTCACGCAAGGTTGGCCGTATCCTCACCAATGGATGGCCGACCGGCGTCGAAGTGACCCATGCCATGGTGCATGGCGGCCCCTTCCCTTCGACCGCCGATGGCCGATCGACCTCGGTCGGCACACTGGCGATGATGCGCTTCCTGCGTCCCGTCTGTTATCAAGATGTGCCCGATGTGTTGCTGCCTGCCGCGTTGCAGGACGCCAATCCCTGGGGCCTGACGCGCCGCGTCGAAGGCAAGCTGGAAGTGGCTGCCTGATGATCCGGGCAGGTCTCGTCGGCCTGGGCAAGATCGCGCGCGACCAGCATTTGCCGGCGATCGACATGATCGACGGTATCGCGCTGGTCGCGGTCGCCAGCCGCAATGCAAAGGGCGAAGGGGTGCATAATTATCCCGACCTCGGCGCGATGCTGGCCGGGGAGCCGGACCTGGATGCCGTCATCCTGTGCCAGCCGCCGCAGGTCCGCTACGCCGCAGCGCGGCAGGCGCTGCTGGCGGGCAAGCATGTGTTCCTGGAAAAGCCCCCTGGCGCAACCGTGTCGGAAGTGGACGCGCTCATTGCACTGGCGCGCCAGCAGGGCGTCACGCTCTATGCCAGTTGGCACAGCCGCTACGCTGCGGCGGTAGCGCGGGCCAAGGCCTGGATCGCGGAGCGCACGGTCAAACGGATCGACATTCAGTGGCGCGAGGATGTCCGTCACTGGCATCCGGGACAACCCTGGATCTGGGAGGCGGGCGGCTTCGGAGTTTTCGATCCCGGCATCAATGCGCTGTCGATCCTGACCGAAATCGTCGCAGAGCCGATCACCATGCTGTCGGCCTCGCTGGAAGTGCCGTCAAACAAGCAGGCGCCGATCGGCGCGACGCTGGGCATGGCGACGGCGTCGGGCGCGACAATCGATGCTGTGTTCGACTGGCGACAGACCGGCCCGCAGACCTGGGATATCGCGGTCGAGACGGATAAAGGCACCCTGTTGCTGTCGGAAGGCGGCAATATGCTGCGGCTCGATGGCGATGTGCAGGTGAAGGCCCCGGACGAAGAATATCCCACCATGTATCGGCGCTTCGTCGACCTGGTGGCAAGCCGCGCGATCGATGCCGACACCGCGCCGCTGCGATTGGTGGCGGACGCCTTCCTTTGCGGGCGGCATTGTCCTACGGCGGAATTCAAGGATTAACCTAGAAGGAAAGAGCCATGGGGAGCGTGCGCAAGGAGGGCCAGTTCGGAACCGACGAGGGCGCGCTCCGCATCCACCAGGCCATCGCCCGGGACTTGGGCACCGCCATTTTGACCGGCAAGCACAAGCCTGGCGATTTGTTCGAAGGCGAAATCGAGGCCGCCGAACGGCTTGGCGTATCGCGCACCGCCTATCGCGAAGCGGTCCGCATCCTCATCGCCAAGGGCATGCTGGAAAGCCGGCCAAAAGCGGGAACGCGCGTGCTTCCGCGTGCGCGCTGGAACGTGCTCGATCCCGAAATGCTCGCCTGGATGTTTGCCGGCGAACCCGACCGCGCCTTCATTCGCGACCTGTTCGAACTGCGTGGCGTCATCGAGCCGGCCGCTGCGGAATTTGCCGCCCGGCGGCGCACGGACGACCAATTGGCGGTCATGGATACGGCATTAGGTGAAATGCGGCGCTATGGCCTCTCCACGCCCGAAGGTCGCGCCGCCGACCAGCGCTTTCACCATGCGATATTGTCTGCGGCCCATAATGACGCTCTGGCCGCGCTGGCCAGTTCGGTCGGCGCGGCGGTCAGCTGGACCACCACCTTCAAGCATCGCAAGAAGCTATTGCCGCGCGATCCCCTGCCGGATCACCAAGCGGTCCGTAAAGCCATAGCCGCGCGCGATACGGCGGCAGCGCGCGACGCCATGGCGGAACTGCTCCGCCTCGCGCTGGCAGACATGGATATCGCGCTGTCGGAGTGAACGGACCTTGCCGTCGCGCCGTTGGCCAGGGAACCCCTTCTCCGGTTCGCGCGCTTGCCTTCCAATATCGGCAAGCAGGGGATCGGGATGACGGATATTGTAGCGCAGCAGGTCCACGCCGACGCGCCATGGCGGATACCGCCGCGCGGCTGGTGGGAAATCCTCAAACGCGTTTACGGCAAATTGTCGGCCAATCATATCAGCCTGTTGTCCGCAGGCGTCGCCTATTACGCCTTTCTGTCCATTGCTCCGCTGCTGCTTGCTGTCGTGCTGACCTATGGCCTGATCGGCGACCCGCAACTGGTGGCAGACAATGTCCGCTCCCTCATCACCGTCGTGCCGCAGGAAGCCGCGAAGCTCATCTACGAACAGCTCATGGCGATCGTGACCACCACCAAGCCTGCGGTTGGCCTAGGGCTGCTCGTTGCCCTCGCCTTTGCGGTCTATGGCGCGACGCGCGCGTCCTCCGCCACGATCGAAGCGCTCAACATCATCTATGAGCAGACCGAAGCACGATCCATTTTCGCCTTCTACCGTGTGTCCCTCGGCATCACATTTTCCGCCGTTCTGGTCGTCGTCGTCGGCGTATTGACCGCTTCGGTCATCGGCTTTCTGGAAACACTGACCAATGGCTGGGGCCAGATCGCCATTTTTCTGACCAAGGCGATCACCTGGGTGGTAGCGGGCATGTTCGCCAGCCTGATTTTTGCGCTCATCTACCGGTTCGGTCCGCACCGGCGCAAGGCGCGCTGGCGCTGGCTGACGGCGGGGTCGGTCACGGCGACCATCCTTTGGCTGCTCGCGACGCTGGCCGTCTCCTTCTACGTGTCGAAATTCGGCAATTATAATGAAACCTACGGCTCGCTCGGTGCGGTCGTCGTTCTGCAGCTGTGGCTGTACGTATCCGCCTTCGTCGTCCTGCTGGGTGCGCAGCTCAACCAGGAAGCCGAGCGTCAAACGACTGCCGACACGCAGATTGACGAGCCGCCGCCGCAATGACGATGGCGCGATAATCGCGCTTGCCCTGCCCGCTTCGCCACGCTAAAGCGCCCTCCTTCGCCGGCACAGGAGTGTAGCTCAGCTGGTAGAGCGTCGGTCTCCAAAACCGAATGCCGGGGGTTCGAGTCCCTCCACTCCTGCCAAGCGAACTGGCCGCGATCCCTTGATAATCCATGGGCTCGCGGCTAAGTGCGCAGGCGAAACAAGGTCGCGGAGCAGGCGGCCGCACCCCCGGACGCTGAAACAGGCGGGGTCGGGAGGGGCGGGCTGTTGCTTCGCGAATTGGCGTTGATACGAAGGTGAAAAGGCAAGCGATGGCGAAGGTTTCCCCCGGCGAATTCGTCAATCAGGTGAAGACCGAAGCGTCGAAAATCGTGTGGCCGACCGGTCGCGAAACGGTGATGACCGGCGTGATGGTCGTCATCATGACGTCGCTGCTGGGCATTTTCTTCTTTGGCATCGACACCTTCTTCGGCGCGATCGTCCAGTGGCTGCTGAGCCTCGCGGCCGGCCGGGCCTGATTGGGAGTATGAAAGAGTAACATGGCGCGCTGGTACATCATCCACGCCTATTCGGGCTTCGAAAGCAAGGTAAAGGAATCGATCCTGGCCGAAGCTGAGCGCATGGGCCTCTCCCAATTGGTCGAGCAGGTCGAGGTGCCCACCGAAACCGTGACCGAAGTCAAGCGTGGCAAGAAGGTTCAGGTCGAGCGCAAGTTCATGCCCGGCTATGTCCTCGCCAAGCTCAGCATGAACGACGACATCTATCACCTGGTGAAGAACACGCCCAAGGTGACGGGCTTCCTGGGTTCGTCGGGTAAGCCCCAGGCGATCAGCGAGAACGAGGCCGCCCGCTATTTTGGCGCCCAGAAGGAAGCCGAGGCCGCGCCCAAGCACAAGGTCAATGTCGATTACGAAATCGGCGACAGCGTCAAGGTGCTGGACGGTCCCTTCGCCAGCTTCAACGGCGTGGTCGAGGAACTGGATTTCGAAAAGAACCGGGTCAAGGTGTCGGTGTCGATCTTCGGCCGCGCTACCCCGGTCGAACTGGATTTCGAACAGGTCGAACTGTCGAAATAAGGACCATGCCCGTCCCTGGCGTAATCGCATGGGGACGAGCGACGTAATTTCCGGGCAACCGGAAATATCTGCGGGAGGGTTGCCTGTTGCAGCCTGCTTGACCGCTAAACTTGAAAGAGAGTGACAATGGCCAAGAAGATTACGGGCTATATCAAACTCCAGGTGCCCGCTGGAGCCGCCAACCCTTCACCGCCGATCGGCCCTGCTTTGGGTCAGCGCGGCGTGAACATCATGGAATTCTGCAAGGCGTTCAACGCCTCGACCGACAAGATGGACAAGGGCACGCCGCTGCCGACCATCATCACCGTCTATGCGGACCGTTCGTTCAGCTTCGTCACGAAGATGCCGCCGGCGACCTACCTGATCAAGAAGGCGATCAACCTGAAGTCGGGTTCCAAGGAGCCGGGCAAGGCCGTCGCTGGCAAGATCACTCGCGCGCAGCTTGCTGAAATCGCGCAGGTCAAGATGCCCGATCTCAACGCGAACGACATCGACGCTGCAACGAAGATCATCGAAGGCTCCGCTCGCGCGATGGGCCTCGACGTGGTGGAGGGCTGAAATCATGGCAAAGCTGACGAAGAAGGCGAAGGCTCTCGCCGCTGCCGTTGACCGCGAAAAGCTGCACGGCGTTGACGAGGCACTGGGCCTCATCAAAACTCATGCGACCGCCAAGTTCGACGAAAGCGTCGAAATCGCGATCAACCTGGGCGTCGACCCGCGTCACGCCGACCAGATGGTGCGGGGCGTCGTCACCCTGCCCGCCGGCACCGGCAAGGACGTTCGCGTCGCCGTGTTCGCCCGTGGCGACAAGGCCGAAGCCGCCAAGGCAGCCGGCGCCGAAGTCGTGGGTGCCGAAGACCTGCTGGAATCGATCCAGGGCGGCAATATCGATTTCGAACGCGTCATCGCGACCCCGGACATGATGGGCCTGGTCGGCCGCTTGGGTAAGGTTCTGGGTCCCAAGGGCCTGATGCCGAACCCCAAGCTGGGCACCGTGACCCCGAACGTCGCCGAAGCCGTGAAGGCCGCCAAGGGTGGTCAGATCGAATTCCGCGTCGAAAAGGCGGGCATCATCCACGCCGGTCTTGGCAAGGCGAGCTTCGCCGCCGAAGACCTGCGCAAGAATTTCGACGCCTTCGTTGACGCGATCGTCAAGGCGAAGCCGTCGGGTTCGAAGGGCAAATATGTCCGCAAGATCGCCCTGTCGTCCTCGATGGGCCCGGGCGTGAAGGTCGACGTGGCGGAAGTCGCTTCGGTCTGATCGGACGCCGATAATGCATGAAGGGGCCGCCTTCCCTCCTTGCGGGGGAAGGCGGCCTTCTTATTTTATGGGCGGAGAGGCAGCGAAACATCGCACGCCGCCTGCAAAAAGGGGGACACCCCTCCACCGGCCAACAAAAAGGCCGGTCCCCCTCCCCCGGCATGACGGGCGAGGATTTTGGAATCAGGGCTGCGACCAATCCCTGAGCGTTTCGAATGGGACGGAGCGCATGAAAGGTCTTGATGTATCCGTCGGGAATGGCGGGTCGCTATTTTTACCGATGGAATAACAAACATATGGCTTTTGAAACTCTCCCCGCGATCCTGTCCCAGGCGCTCGTCGCCAAGGGCTATGAGGCGCTGACCCCCGTTCAGTCCGAAGTGACGCAGGAGGAAGCGCATGGTCGCGACCTGCTCGTGTCGGCGCAAACCGGGTCGGGCAAGACGGTCGCCTTCGGCCTTGCCATGGCCAGCGAATTGCTGGGCGCCGAAGAGCGTCTGCCTGTCGCGGGCCTGCCGCTGGCGCTGGTGATCGCGCCCACCCGCGAATTGGCCTTGCAGGTCAGCCGCGAACTGGAATGGCTTTATGGCGCGGCGCGTGCGCGCATCGCGACCTGCGTGGGTGGCATGGACGCCGCGAAGGAGCGCCGGAACCTTAGCCATGGCGCGCATATCGTTGTCGGCACGCCGGGCCGCCTGCGCGACCATCTGGAGCGCGGGGCGCTGGACCTCAGCGCGATGCGCACCGCGGTCTTGGACGAAGCCGACGAAATGCTCGACATGGGTTTTCGCGAGGATCTGGAAGGCATTCTCGACAGCGCGCCGCAGGAACGGCGCACGCTGCTCTTTTCGGCCACCATGCCCAAGCCCATCGTGGCGATGGCCAAGCGCTATCAGAAGGACGCGCTGCGCATCTCGACGATGAGCGAGGAACGCGGCCATGGCGACATCAGCTACCAAGCGCTGACCGTCGCGCCGTCCGACATCGAGAATGCGGTGGTGAACCTGTTGCGCTTTCATGAGGCGGAGACGGCGATCCTCTTCTGCGCCACCCGCGACAATGTGCGCCACCTGCACGCGAGCCTCACCGAGCGCGGCTTTGCCGTCGTGGCTTTGTCGGGCGAGCATAGCCAGAATGAGCGTAACCACGCGCTTCAGGCGCTGCGCGACAAGCGGGCGCGCGTGTGCGTGGCGACCGACGTGGCGGCGCGCGGGATCGACCTGCCCTCGCTCAGCCTTGTCGTCCATGTCGAACTGCCGCGCGACGCGGAGACGATGCAGCATCGCTCGGGTCGCACGGGCCGCGCCGGCAAGAAGGGCACGGCCGTTCTGATCGTCCCCTACCCACGCCGCCGCCGCGTCGAATCTATGCTGCGGGGCGCGAAGATCCCCGTCGAATGGGGCACGCCGCCGAGCAAGGAAGCAATTCTGGAGCAGGACAATGCGCGCCTGCGCGCCAGCCTGATGGAACGCGCCGAACTGGACGAGGCCGACTGGGCGCTGGGGGCGGAACTATTGGCCGAAAAGAGCGCCAAGGAAATCGCCGCAATGCTGGTGAAGAGCGCGCGCGCATCCCTGCCAGCGCCCGAGGAATTGCTCGACCGCAGCGAGGCGCCTGCGCGCAACGACGGGCCGCGTCCGGGCTTTGAAGACACCCAGTGGTTCCGCATGGACATTGGCCGTCGCCAGAATGCCGATCCGCGCTGGATCCTGCCGCTGATCTGTCGCCGCGGCCATGTGTCGCGGCAGGACATCGGCGCGATCCGCATCACGACGAACGAAACGATGTTCGAGATTCCCAAAGCGATCGTCAGCCGCTTTACCTCCGCTCTGAAGCGCACCGGCGAGGCGAATGACGAGGGCGCCGATGTCGCCTTCGAGATGATCGAGGGCAGCCCGCGCGAGGAAGCGCGCCAGCATAAGCGCGCCGGTCGTTCCAATGATCGCGGACCGCGCAGCAATGATCGTGGCCCGCGTCCGGGCGGCTATGCGCCGCGTCCATTCAAGGGCGGCCGCAAAGGGCCGTCGCGCAGCCGCTGATCGACGCCATACCCTGTTCCTTAGGGCAGGATGGGATATTGAAGGGCCGTCGGTCATTCCATCGGGATGACCGACGGCCCTTTGCTTATCCCGATACTGGGCGACCAGTTGACACCTGACATCGCCGCCCTGCGCGTGGCCGACAAGGACGACAGCATCGTCCTGATGATGGAGGTGGCGGACGAGACGGTCTATGTGAAGCATCACAAGGCCAAGATCGCCTTCATCCTGTCCGCCATGCGTCATCATGCCGAACGGCTGCGCGCGCTTGGCTGGACGGTCGATTATGTGACGCTCGATGCGCCGGACAATAGTGGCTCTTTTACAGGCGAGGTTGCGCGCGCGATCGAACGCCACGCGCCGCGGGCTATCCACGTGACCGAAGCGGGCGAATGGCGGGTGCGGTCCATGCTGGAAAGCTGGGAAACCCGCTTCGCCATTCCTGTCACCATTCATGAGGATGACCGGTTCCTCTGTTCGCACGCCGAATTCGACAGTTGGGCGGCGGCGCGAAAGCAAATGCGTATGGAGTTTTTCTATCGCGACATGCGGCGCAAGACCGGCCTGCTGCTGACCGAGGCGGGCGAACCGGAGGGCGGGCAATGGAATTATGATGCGGACAATCGCAAGCCGGCCCCCGATCGCGACCTGCTGATGCCGCATCCGATCCGGTTTCGTCCCGATGGCGTGACGCAGGCGGTGCTGGAGATGGTTGCCGATCGCTTCGCCGACCATATTGGCAGCCTCGACCATTTTCATTTCGCGGTGACGCATGAGGAAGCGCTGCGCCAGCGCAAGCGGTTTCTGGACGAGGCCCTGCCGCGCTTCGGCGATTATCAGGACGCGATGCTGACTGACGAGCCGTTTCTGTGGCACTCGATCCTGTCACCCTATATCAACGCGGGCCTGCTCGACCCGCGGGAACTATGCCAAGAGGTCGAAGCGCGCTATCGGGCGGGCAAGGTGCCGCTCAATTGTGCGGAGGGTTTCATCCGCCAGATCATTGGATGGCGCGAATATGTGCGCGGTGTGTACTGGCATGAGGGGCCGGATTACGGGAAGCGCAACGCGCTGAAGGCACAGCGGGACTTGCCCGACTTCTACTGGACCGGTGGGACCGACATGCATTGCCTGGCCCAGGCGATCGGCCAGACCATCGACCATGGCTATGCCCATCATATCCAGCGATTGATGATCACCGGCAATTTCGCCCTGATCGCGGGACTGGACCCGCATCAAGTGCATGTCTGGTATCTGGAGGTCTACGCCGATGCCTATGAATGGGTGGAGATGCCCAATACCATCGGGATGGCGCTGTCCGCCGATGGCGGCTTGCTGGGCAGCAAGCCCTATGCCGCCGGGGGCGCCTATATCAATCGCATGTCCAATTACTGCGGGACATGCCGCTATGACGTGAAGAAGCGGGTGGGCGACGATGCCTGCCCCTTTAATGCGCTCTATTGGGACTTCATCGCGCGGAACGAGCGCACGTTTTCCCGCAATCCGCGCATGGCCATGCCCTATCGCAACTGGCAAAGAATGAAGCCCGAGGATCGCGAAGCGACCCGGGCGCAGGCGGCAAAATTCCTCGACCATCTGGCGTGATTCCCGGTCGCCTTGGTTGACAGCGGCGAGTCATTCCACTAACGGGCCACATTCCCGCGCGGGTCGACAGGATTTCCTCCTCGATGATCTGCGTAAAGCAGATTTGAACGAGAAGAGACAAGCCATGTTCGCTATCGTGCGCACGGGCGGCAAGCAGTATCGCGTCGCCGCCGGAGACAAGATCGTCGTTGAAAAGCTGGCTGGCGAAGCCGGCGACAAGGTCACGCTGGACGACGTCCTGCTGGCTGGTGACGGCGGCGACCTGAAGGACGCCGCCAAGATGACGGTCGCGGCCGAAATCATCGCGCAGGCGAAGGGCGAGAAGGTCATCGTCTTCAAGAAGCGCCGCCGCCACAATTATCGTCGCAAGAACGGCCACCGCCAGAATCACACGATCCTAAAGATCGTGTCGATCGGCGCCTGAGCCACAGCGTAGAATTTCGAGGAGTTTAGGTCATGGCACATAAGAAAGCTGGCGGTTCGTCGCGCAATGGTCGCGATTCGGAGTCGAAGCGCCTTGGCGTGAAGAAGTTCGGCGGTCAGGACGTGATCGGCGGCAACATCATCATTCGCCAGCGCGGCACCCGCGTCTATCCCGGCCGCAATGTGGGCATGGGCAAGGACCATACCCTTTTCGCGCTCGGCGAAGGCAAGGTGGTGTTCCACACCGGCAAGCTCGGCCGCAAATATGTGTCGGTCGACGCAATGGCCGAAGCGGCGGAATAACGGACGACTGATGACGGGTCGTCCTTGAAAAAGGGGCGATCCTTCCGGTGCAAAGGCCATTTGGCCTGACCCGGTGTCCAAGGGAATAAGGGGCGCTCCTGATTGGCAGGATGCGCCCCTTTTCCATGGGGCGAAACCTTCTTCAAAATTCCCTTAAACCTCTGGAACTCAACGCCTTCTCACGCGTCATGCGGGCGGGGAAATCAACCGGAGGAGACCGTCGTCAAGCCGTCATCATAGGCGGCTAGCGACGCGCACGAGAGGAGAGACGAGAATGTTCGCCCGCACCCCCCGGCTGTTGCTGCGGCCCGGCTGGATGGAAGATGCGCCGGCCTTGGCTGGAGCGATCAACGACCCTGCGGTCCTGCGCAATTTATCGCATGTGCCCAACCCGTATGGCGTGGAGGATGCACAGCGCTTCCTGGCCCTGCCCCACCACCCCCTGATGCCGCGGCTGCTGGCCTTTTCGCGCACGCGCGGCGCGCCTCGCCTGATCGGCGGCTGCGGCCTGCACAGGGGTGAAGATGGCGTGCCTGAACTGGGCTATTGGATTGCCCGCCCCTATTGGGGCCTAGGCTTTGCCACCGAAGCAGCGCGCGCCGTCGTCGGCATGGCGCGGGCCAGCGGCGTTGGCACCCTGCGCGCGGTCCATTGCGCCGACAATCCCGCGTCCGGCAATGTGCTGCGCAAGCTCGGCTTCCGTTTTACCGGCGAGACCCAGAGGCGGCACAGCCTGGGCCGAGGCACCATGGTCGATTGCCTGATCTTCGAACAAGATGAAGGCGGAGGCATGAATGATGATCCGGTAATGGCCGATTATGGAGACGACCTGCCGGTCGCCGCCTGACCCGACCGACAATGATTAAGCCGGGTGGCGATGTGACCGATTGCCACCTGCATCAAGCGACCGAGCGCATGGGGCGATCAAAAACGCGGGTGGGCGTTCCAGCAAGATGGGTGTCGACCAGGGGGGCGAAACCCAGCTTTTCCGCTACCTTGATAGAAGCGGCATTGTCGGGATGGATGATGCAGCGGACCGATGGCGCGTCGACATGCGCATCGGCCCATGTCAGCACCGCCGTCATTGCCTCCAGTGCGATCCCCCGGCCCCAGGCCTCGGGCGTCAGCACCCAACCAGCCTCCGGCACGCCGTCGAGTTCCGGCAGTGCCCGCGCGGCGCTCAGTAATCCCGCCTCCCCCAGAAAGGCGCCGGTTTCGCCATCCTCGATCGCCCACATGCCATAGCCCAGCATCGACCACATGCCGGCATAGCGCAGCAGTCGGAACCACACGGCCTGCGCATCCTGGGGCACGCCACCGATATGCCGTACCACCCCTGCATCGGCCCAGAGCGCACGGCAGTCGGCATAGTCCGCCACCATATGCGGGCGAAGGCAGAGGCGGGCGGTTTTCAGCGTGGGCGCGATCGTCATTGCAGGATTAAGATCGGAACCAGGCGCAGGGTCAAGTAGCCGTTGCCGACAGGTCGTCCATTTGGGCCGCTGCATAAGGCGTTTCTGCGCGGGCAATCAGATGCCGATCATCCACGGCCCAGGGATGGAAACCGGGTTGGAAATAGCGGAGCCATGGCAAGGCGACCCGCCGCATGATGCCCGGACGCAGCAACGCGTAGTGAAGCAACCCGCCCCATGCGGCAAGCCCTGTCACCCCGTCCTGCCGCAATAAATCCATCATGCCGCGAGCACGATGGTGCAAGAAATGGCGCGTCACGATCAGCATCATCACCGCCCTGACCCACCAGCGCCGGAAGCGCGGCCAGTCGCGGGTCGCGTGGCCCCAGATATCATGCGCCACCCCTTTATGCTCGATCTCCTCGACGGTGTGCCAGCGCCAGAGGGCGGCGACATCGGGATCGGCACCGTTTAGATAGCGCGGGTCGCGCAGCAGCTCATGCGCCAATATTGCGGTGAAATGCTCCAATGCCATGGTGGCGGCGAGCCGGATGATCGGCGGCCGCTGCTTTGCAAGGTTCAAAACCATCGTCACGTCAGCGTCCAGCCGTGAAACGTCATAGCCATGATCCGTCACCTGGGCATTGAACGCAATATGCTCCCGGCTGTGCGCGACCTCCTGCCGTGTAAATGCCGCAACTTCCCGCGCAAGCTGTTCAGGCGCGCCATCGCGAAATGCGCGCACGGATTCGATGAAAAAGGCTTCGCCGCGTGGGAAGGTGATCGACAGGGCATTGAAGAAAGCCGTGGCGATCGGATCGCCGTTCAGCCAATGTCGCTTCGTCCCGCGGTCCCGGCGAAAACGACGGTCGCGCGGGGTGATGATGAGATCGGCGGGTGTCACGGGACGCCTCCGTTACTTACTTACTGACATTTATGTAATTAAGAGTAACTGACACCCATGTCAATAAAACGCACCCGCCTCAGCCCGGACGAAAGCCGCCTCGCCGCCATGGAGGCAGCACGCGCGCTGCTGATCGAGGCGGGGCCGCAGGCAGTGACTTTGAAGGCAGTGGCCAGCCGGATCGATCGCACTCATGCCAACCTTCTCCACCATTTCGGGTCGGCGTCCGGGCTGCAAAAGGCGCTGGCGGCACATCTGGCCGAAACCATCACCGCCAGTATAGGCGAAACCGTGGACGCCGCCCGACGCGGCGAAGTGGGGCCGCGCGCTATCGTCGATATGACCTTCGATGCCTTTGACGCGCAGGGCGCCGGCGCGCTGGCGAGTTGGATGCTCGCATCGGGGAACGAAGATGCGCTCGACCCGGTGGTGGAGGCGATTCATCGGCTGGTCGATCGGCTCGCCGGCAGCGCGCTGAGCACGGATCTGGCGCATCTGATACGTGAACATACGCTGATGCTGGTCCTGCTCGCACTGGGCGATTCGCAATTGGGGGGGCCGATGGCCGCTGCGATCGGATTGCCGCGGTCCAAGGCGCGCGAGATAGCGACCCGCAGCCTTACCTCTGCCCTGATGCAGGAGGCCGCGACGATCGCAGAGCAAGCCAAGGTTTAACTTTCGCGCCAATGGGGCTATGGGCGCGCCATGCATTTCCTCGATCAAGCGAAAATCTATATCAAGTCCGGCTGGGGCGGTCCCGGCGCGGTCAGCTTTCGGCGCGAAAAATATGTCGAATATGGCGGCCCGGACGGCGGCAATGGCGGCAAGGGCGGCGACATCATCTTTGAAGCGGTGGCCGGCCTCAACACGCTGATCGACTTTCGCTACACGCAGCATTTCAAGGCGCAGCGCGGCCAGCCCGGCATGGGCAAGAATCGCTATGGCGCGGGCGGAGACGACCTGGTCATCAAGGTCCCTGTCGGCACGCAAATCCTGTCCGATCCCACCCCGATCGAGGGGACGGAGGATGAAGAAGACGGGTCGATGGAATATGAGCAGGAATTGCTCGCCGACTTCACCGAAGTGGGCCAGCGCATCACCCTGCTGCGCGGCGGCGATGGCGGCCGCGGCAACCTGTCGTACAAGACCAGCACCAATCGCGCCCCGCGTCAGCATGGCACCGGCTGGCCGGGCCAGGAAATGTGGGTATGGCTGCGGTTGAAGCTGCTGGCCGATGTGGGCCTCGTCGGCATGCCCAATGCCGGCAAGTCGACGCTCATCAATCAGGTGACGAATACCAAGGCGAAGGTCGGCGCCTATGCCTTCACCACCACAAAGCCGCAACTGGGCGTCGTGTTGCATCGTGATCGCGAATTCGTGCTGGCGGATATCCCCGGCCTGATCGAAGGCGCCGCCGAAGGCACGGGAATTGGCGATCGGTTCCTTGGCCATATCGAGCGCTGCCGGGTGCTGTTGCATCTTATCGACGCGACCGGAGACGATCCTGTCGACGCCTTCCGCATCGTGACCGATGAACTGGCGGCCTATGGCGGCGGCCTGGATGAAAAGCCGCAACTGGTGGCGCTCAACAAGGGCGATCTGCTCGGCCAGGAACTGATGGAAGACATTGCCAGCCAGTTGCGCGAGGAAGCCGGCGTCGAGGATGTGTTCATCATTTCGGGCGCGACCGGCGACGGCGTCGGCGCGCTGCTGGATGCAGTGCTGCCGATGTTGGATGCGCCGGCCCAAGGCGAGGAAGAAGACGCGCCCGAGGCCGAGAAACCCTGGTCGCCGATTTGATGGCCCCATAGCCCGCCTCCGTTCGGTTCAAGCTTGTCGAGAACGGTGCGCGGGGGTTCTCGACAAACCCGAACCGAACGGATTGTATTCCAGATCGCCATGTCATCCCTCTCCGGCTTCCCCCCTGCCCTGGTCCGCCGCCTCGTCATAAAGATTGGCTCAGCGCTGCTCGTCGATCCGGCAGGGCAGGTGCGCGTGGATTGGTTGCGCACGCTGGTCGCGGACATCGCGGCACGAAAGGCGGCGGGGCAGCAGGTCATCATCGTATCCTCCGGCGCCATTGCGCTGGGCGCCAGGCGGCTCAATCTGCCCAAAGGTGGACGCGGGTCGCTGGAAGACGCGCAGGCCGCCGCCGCCACCGGACAGATCGCACTGTCACAATGCTGGGCAAGCCTGCTCGATCAGCAAGGCATCACGGCCGCGCAGATGCTGGTGACACTGGACGACCTGGAAAACCGGCGGCGCTACCTTAATGCGTCAGCAACGCTGGAGCGGCTGATGACGCTTGATGTCGTGCCCGTGGTCAATGAAAATGACAGCGTGGCGACGGCCGAAATCCGGTTCGGCGACAATGATCGGCTGGCGGCGCGTATCGGACAGGCGGCACGGGCTGACGCGGTTGTCCTGCTTTCCGATGTCGACGGGCTTTACACCGCCAACCCGCAGGTCGATGCGACCGCCATGTTGATTGAAACGATCGAGACGATCGACGCGCGGATCGCGGCGATGGCGGACGGTGGCTCTGCGTCGGGTATGGGATCAGGGGGCATGGTGTCCAAGATCCAGGCCGCCCGCATCGCAACCGGGGCGGGCGCGCATCTGGCGATCATCTCCGGCAAGGTCGACGCACCGCTATCGCATTGGGCGAATGGCGGCCGTGGCTCCATCTTTCTGGCCGCACAGGGCAAGGGCGCGCGCAAGGGCTGGCTGGCAGGCCGGTTGACGACGCAGGGACGGGTCATCGTGGACGCGGGTGCCGAACAGGCGCTGGCCAAGGGCAACAGCCTGCTGCCGGCCGGGGTCGCGCGCGTCGAGGGCTTCTTCGACCGTGGGGATGTCATCGACATCGTGGCGCAGGACGGTCGCGTGATCGCTCGCGGGCTGATCGAATATGACAGCGCAGCAGCCGCGAGGATTGCCGGTCGCCGCAGTGAGGATATTCCCGCACTGCTGGGCGAAATGCCCCGGTCGGTGCTGGTCCATCGCGATCATCTGGCGATGATCTGAGCCATGGCACCGTTTCGCATCGCCATGACCGGCGCGACCGGATTTGTCGGCAAGGACGTGCTGGAACAGGCCTTGGGCGAGGGCCTGCGCGTCAACGCCTTGACGCGACGCGCGCAACCGCCCCGCGCCAGGCTGAAATGGGTGCCGGGATCGCTGGATGATGCGGCCGCTCTCGACACGCTGGTGCGCGATGCCGACGCCGTCATTCACATCGCTGGCGTCGTCAACGCGCCCGGCCGAGCCGGTTTCGAAGCCGGCAATGCACGCGGCACAGTGGCGGTCATCGACGCCATGCGTCGGCGCGGCATCCGCCGCCTGGTGCATATATCCTCCCTTGCCGCGCGCGAACCCGAATTATCGGATTATGGCTGGTCGAAGGCGCTGGCCGAACGCCATGTGAAGGCGAGCGCGCTCGATTGGACGATCGTGCGTCCTCCCGCCATTTATGGCCCCAATGATCGCGAAATGCTGGAACTGTTCCGCATGGCCAAGCGCGGGATCATGATGCTGCCCCCCGGCGGGCGGTTGTCGGTCATCCATGTCGGTGATCTTGCGCGGCTGTTGCTGGCCGCGGCGAAGGAAACCGAAAACAGCCTCGCCCGCACCTACGAAGTTGATGACGGCACGCCGGGCGGATGGGATCATCACGACTTTGGCGCAGCGATTGGCCGAGCGGTCGGACGGCAGGTGCGAACTGTGGCGACGCCGCGCTGGGCATTGGGCATGGCGGCACAGGTGGACCGGATGATCCGCGGGGGCAAGGCAAAGCTGACCCCCGATCGCGTGGCATATTTCTGCCATCCCGACTGGGTGGTCGCGCCGAAGATGCAGCCGCCTCGCCGCTTGTGGATGCCTCAAGTCCCGACCGAGGATGGCCTGAAGGCAACGGCCACGGCCTATCGGGAAAAGGGCTGGCTCTGATCTTGGGTTAACAGATAGCGGAACCGTTACGGTCAGCGGACGCTTGGGTTCCCATGACCGAACGCATGCCCCCTTCCGAACAGCCCAGTGCCCGCCGCCTGCAACGCGCGGGATGCTGGGTCGTCGGCCTGATCCTGGCGATCGTCATCGTCATCTTCCTGGCCCGCAACATCTGGCATGGCGAGGAATTGCATCAGGATCAGGTCACTGGCGACGCCAACGTCACCCAGCATACCGGCAAAAGCTACGACTGAAGCCTCAGCGATCCTCGGGCGCGGGCTGCTTGGCGCGCTGTTCGGCAAGAAAGGCGCTGATCGCCTGCCCGCTGGCATTGAGCAGCGGATAGGTGCGCGCGTCGCTCAGCCAGTCGGGCCGGCGCGCGCCGCTGCCATAGAATGTGTCGTAGACGAGGCTGAAGGCGAGGAAGATCAGCGTCGCGCCGATCAGGCCCTTTACCGCGCCGAAGCCTGCGCCCAACACCCGGTCGACCGGCCCTAGTATCGATTGGCGCGTCCGTCGACCGATCGCGTGGGCGAGCAGCTTGCCCGCACCGAAGGTCACGCCGAACACCAATATGAGCGCCAGAACGGCCGCGCCGCTGGGCGAACCGACGAAGGCGCTGAGCAGCTCGGCGGCCGACGCATGAAAGAGACGGATCGCGAAGATCGCCAGCACCCAGGCGATCAGCGACAGCGTTTCCAGCACGAAACCGCGCAACAGGCCCAGCACGGCACAGCCGCCGATGGCCAGCAGAACAAGAATATCGACGGCGTTCATCGCCTGCGTGGCTATCCGCGTCCCAGCATCTGGTCAACCAGCTGCGCGAGCGTCCGAAAACCGCTCACCGCTATACCCTTGACGCCATCGCTGGCGGACGCCGGCACGAAGGCGCGGTTGAACCCCAGTTTGGCGGCTTCGCGCAGGCGCAGCGGCGCATGTGCGACGGGCCGGATCTCGCTGGACAGGGCCACCTCGCCGAACAACACGATATCGGCGGGCACCGGCCGCTCCGACAGCGCAGAAATCAGCGCGGCCGCGACGGCGAGGTCAGCCGCCGGATCGGACAGGCGATAGCCACCCGCGACATTGAGATAGACTTCGGCCGTCGAAAAGCTGAGGCCACAGCGCGCCTCCAGTACGGCCAGGATCATCGCCAGCCGGCCGTTATCCCAGCCAACGACCGCGCGGCGCGGCGTTGCGCCACTGGAAAGGCGCACCACCAGCGCCTGTATCTCCACCAGCACCGGCCGCGTTCCTTCCAGCGCGGGAAAGACGGTGGCGCCCGTTACGGTCTCGTCCCGGTTGGTGAGGAACAAGGCGGACGGGTTGGCGACCTCCTCCAGCCCCTCGGCCACCATCGCAAAGACCCCGATTTCATCCGTGCCGCCAAAGCGGTTCTTGACCGCGCGCAGGATGCGATATTGGTGGCTGCGCTCGCCTTCGAACGCCAGCACGGTATCGACCATATGTTCCAGCACGCGCGGCCCGGCGATGCTGCCATCCTTGGTGACATGCCCGACCAGAATGAGCGCGGTGCCGCGTTGCTTGGCGAATTTGATCAGTTCCTGGGACGAGGCGCGCACCTGGCTGACGGTGCCGGGCGCGCCCTCGATCAGGTCGCTGTGCATCGTCTGAATGGAATCGATGATGAGCAGCGCGGGTGGCGGCCCTTCCCCCAGCGTGGTCAATATGTCGCGCACGGATGTCGCGCTCGCCAGTTGGACCGGCGCGGTGCCAAGGCCCAGCCGCTGCGCCCGCAGCCGCACCTGATCGGCCGCTTCCTCGCCGCTGATATAGGCGACCGACAGACCGCGCATGGCGATGCGCGCCGCCGCCTGGAGCAGCAGGGTCGATTTGCCGATGCCCGGATCGCCGCCGATCAGCGTTGCGGAGCCATGGACGATGCCGCCCCCCAACGCCCGGTCGAACTCGGCAATGCCGGTGCTGGTGCGCGGAGGCAGTTCGACCGCACTGTCGAGGCCCACCAGCGTGATCGCCCGGCCGCCATTTTGCAGGTCATGGCGCGCGGAAAAGACCGTCTCCGCCGCCTCCTCGACAATGCTGTTCCATTCGCCGCAATCTTCGCACTGCCCCTGCCATCGGCTGGTGACAGTACCGCATTGCTGACAGACGAATTTGCGCTTTGCCTTGGCCATGGCCTGTCATGGCGAAACACACGGAACAATTCAAGAACGATTGCCTGTCCCATGGAAACATCGCGCACGCTCGGGCATTTGAAACGGCATGAAAACGATCCGCGTCGCTAGTTACAATATCCGCAAGGCCATTGGCACCGATCGGCGACGCGTCCCGGAACGGGTGCTCGAAGTTTTGGGCGAGGTGGACGCCGACATCGTCGCATTGCAGGAAGCGGACCGGCGTTTCGGCGTGCGATCGGCCGCCATTCCGCCGCTGCTGCTCGACACGTTGAGCGGCTATAAACCCGTGCCGCTCAACATCCAGACCGACTCCATGGGCTGGCATGGCAATGCCATACTGGTGCGCAAGGAGGCGGAGATCGGCGCGCATGACGTGTTGCATCTCCCCTATCTGGAGCCGCGTGGCGCGACCATGGCCGAAGTCACGGCAAAGGGCATGACAGTACGCGTGTTCGGGATGCATCTCGACCTGTCGGGACTGTGGCGGCGGCGGCAGGCGGCGGCGGTCATCCACGCCGCTGCACAGGGCGACCGCTTGCCCACCATCCTGATGGGCGACCTTAACGAATGGAGCGCGAATGGCGGGTGCCTAGCCGATTTCAGCCGGCATTATAATTTCGCTCCGTGCGGCCGAAGCTTCCACGCCCGCCGCCCCGTGGCGCGGCTGGATCGCATCATGCATTGCGACCGGCTAACTTTGAAAAGTTGCGGCGTCCACGAAAGCGCCGCCGCGCGCAAGGCGTCCGATCATCTGCCGATCTGGGCGGAACTCACAATTGACTGACGTCACTGGACGGGATGGCGGCCGATCATCGCCCTCGACAATAGCCTTTGCCTCTGCGACCCTGACGCCATGAAGGAGCGGGAATTGCGGCTTGCGCTGGTCTGCTACGGCGGCATCAGCCTGGCCATCTACATGCACGGCATCACCAAGGAAGTGTGGCGGCTCGCCCGCGCCAGCCGCGCCTATCACGATGACGCCGCCCCCAGCAGCGGCAGCGAGGCCGTCTATCGCGCCTTGATCGGGGCGATCGAGGCGCAGAGCGGCATTCGTCTGCGGATCATGCCCGACATCATCGCAGGCGCCAGCGCGGGCGGCATCAACGGCATATTCCTGGCGCAGGCGATCGAGACAGGCCAGTCGCTGGAGCCTTTGACGGACCTGTGGCTTCAAAATGCCGATGTCGACCAGTTGCTCGACCCTGACGCCCGCCCGGCCCGCGCCTTCACTAAATTCTGGGCGACCCCGCTCGTCTGGATGGCGGCGCGGCATCCGGGCGATGCGGTAGAACGCACCGTGGCCCCCGGCACCCGCGAAGAGGTGCGGATGAAATTGTCGCGCTTCATCCGGTCACGCTGGTTCGAACCCCCGTTCGGCGGCGAAATCTTCACAACCATGCTGCTCGATGCCTTCGACGCGATGGCGGCGGCCGACCGTGGGCCGCCGCTGCTGCCAGACGGGCACCCGCTCGACCTGTTCGTTACCGTCACCGATTTTGAAGGCCATCCCCAAAGTCTCAACCTCAACAGCCCGCCCCAGGTGATCGAGACAGAGCATCGGCTTTCGATCGGCTTTCGCGCGCGCGGGCGGGGCGAAAGGCTGTTCGTCGATGCGTCCGAACTGGTGTTCGCGGCGCGGGCGACGGCCAGCTTCCCCGGCGCCTTCCCCCCCTTTACCGTGCGGGAACTGGACCGGGTGCTCATGCGCAAACATCGCAACTGGCCGACCCGCGACACGTTCCTGTCGCGTGCCCTGCCCCGCCATGCCGCGCGTGGCACGGCCGAGGATGCGGTGCTGATCGACGGATCGGTGCTGGCCAATGCCCCTTTTGCGCAGGCGATCGGCGCGCTGCGCAACCGACCGTCCCGGCGCGAGGTGGACCGGCGTTTCGTCTATATCGATCCAAAGCCCGGGCATCGCTCCATTCGCCTGAACAAGGAAGGGCTGCAGGAAGAGTTGCCCAGCGGATCAACCCCGCCCCTCCCCGGTTTTTTCCGGACCATCTTTGGCGCGCTGTCCGACATTCCGCGTGAACAACCCATTCGCGACAATCTGGATGTCATTGACCGTCATTCCGCGCGCATCCGTCGGATGCGACGGATTTTCGACGCACTGCGTCCCGGGATCGAGGCGGATGTGGAGAGCGCGGTCGGGCGCATGCTGTTTCTGGACCGGCCGACGCCCGCGCGCCTGTCAGCCTGGCGCGCCAAGGCGCAGCAGCGCGCGGCGGGGGCCGCCGGCTTCGCCTACCCCGCTTATGGCCATCTCAAATTGTCGGGCATCGTCGAATCGCTTTGCGCGCTCCTCTTCCAGCTGAGCGGGGAAGACAGCGCCATGATGCGTGAAGCCTATCGCCAGGCGATCTGGGCCGCAGTGCGCGGCCAAGGCGCTGACCAACTGAGCGACAATGGCGGATCGGCGGCGGCGCCCGTTGCCTTCTTCCGCGCCCATGACCTGGCGTTTCGCATTCGCCGCTTGCGCTTCCTGGCCCGCCGCTTGGCCGAAACGCTGGAGATCGAAGCTGAGGCCGAAGATGCCGCGGTGCTCGCCATGCATGACGCCATTTACGGTGCGCTGTCGCTCTATGCCGAATGCGAGGACCATGATTTTTACGGCGACAGCGTCATAGCGGCGGCGAAAGCCGTCCCCACGGATGCAGCCGCCGCGCTGGAGGCGGTGGCGGCGGCGCGCGACCTCAAGGCCCGTGACGAATCGGCCGACGAGATGCTGGCAGAGGCTCTCGCCGGACTGCCAAAGGCGGGTCGCCGCACCATGCTGCTGGCCTATCTCGGCTTCCCCTTCACCGACATTGCCTCGCTACCGTTGCTTCAGGGTGACACTCTGGATGAATATGATCCCGTCAAGGTCGACCGCATTTCGCCCGAAGATTGCGCCGCCATTCGCCCAGGCGGGGCGGAAGCCACGTTGAAAGGAATAGAATTCAACAACTTCGGCGCCTTTTTCAGCCGCGTCTATCGGGAAAATGATTATCTGTGGGGGCGGCTGCACGGTATCGAACGGCTTCTGGACATCGTGAATTCGAGTGTGCCTGCGGCAAGTCGGCTTCCGCACGAGATGCTGGCCGACTATAGGCGGGCGGCGTTTCTGGCGATCCTCGACGAGGAAGAGTCGCGCTTGCCGCATGTCGCGGATTTGATCGCCAGCTTGCGGGAGGAAATCGGGTGAGCAGGCCTATTGTGCTGGTTCCGATGGCTATGATGCTGGCGCTGACCGCCGGCTGCGGCGCGTCTGATGACAGCGCGCAGGCGGGCAATGACGCCCAGCCGCCCCAGCCGCCTGCCGCGCAGGCTGCTCCTCCCGAGCCGCCAGCGCCCCAGCCCGTCGAACCGCCGAAGCCCGCACCGACCAAGGTGGCCGCAGCTCCCATGCCGGCCAGCCCTGTCGTCACCGTGCGGACGCAGCCCGCTCCCTATTTCCCGCTCGACCTGCCCCCTTCGGACGTCGCCGCCAGCGCCGCGCCCTTCCCGCGGGAGGTGACGGAATTCATGGTGGCGCGCGATGGCTGCGACCATTTTCGCGGCGAAGACCCCTATGACGCGGAACGCCGTGCCTTCATTCAGGAAAATATCGACGAGCTTTGCCGGGGCACGGACGCGCGCCTCGCCATGTTGCGCCGGCGCTATGCCAATGATCCGTCGGTCATCGCCGCCCTGAAGGGCTATGACGACCGGATCGAAACGCAGCTCAGCTATCGCTGATCACTCGATCAACGCGTCAATCGCCTGCGCCAGGTCCACATCACGCTGTGACAAGCCCCCTGCGTCATGCGTGGTCAGCACAATGTCGACGCGATTATAGACGTTCGACCATTCGGGATGATGGTCCGCCTTTTCCGCCAATATGGCCACCCGCGTCATGAAGCCGAAAGCGGCATTGAAGTCGGCAAAGGTGAAGCGGCGGGACAGGCCATCCGGATCGGCAATAGCGGTCCATAGCGGCAATCGGGCGAGCGCTGCGGCGCGCTCTTCCTCGGTCAATCTGGCAATCATGTCTCTATCCCTTGGCGACGCTTTGCGCTTATGTGGCAGTCATGTCGCAGACCCGTCAACCGCCGCGCTTTGCGCCTAGCGCGCAGGAGATTGAAACGCTTGCGCTGGAGGCGCTGAGCCGCCTGCCCGATCCCTTTCGGGCGCACCTGGCCAATGTCGTGCTGTTCGTCGAGGACTTCGCCGACGCGGACACGCTACGAGAGATGGACATTGACGATCCTTTCGGCCTGACCGGGCTCTACACCGGGCGTCCGGTCGGGCAGGAGGCGCAGACGGGCGACACGCCACCCACTGTTCATTTGTTCCGCCGGCCCCTGCTCGACGAATGGGTCGAAACCGGCGTGCCGCTCGACGCGCTCATAACCCATGTCGTCGTGCATGAGATCGGCCATCATTTCGGTCTGTCGGACATCGACATGCATGTGCTGGAGGATATGGTCGCATCATGACCGGCGCGGCGCTGCGGCTGGACGACGTCGCCTGCGTGCGCGGCGGGCGGATGCTGTTTCGCGGGGTCAGCCTCTCCCTCACATCGGGGGGCGGCGCGATGCTCACCGGCGCCAATGGCGCGGGCAAGTCCAGCCTGCTGCGTCTGTGCGCCGGTCTGCTCCCGGCATTCAGCGGATCAGTGGTGCGCAGCGGCGGCGTTGCGCTGTGCGATGAAAAGCTGGCGCTGGACAATGAAGCGCCGCTGCATAGGGCACTGTCCTTCTGGGCGGCAATCGACAGGGCAGACGCAGCGCAGGTGGACGCGGCGATGGATGCGATGGCGCTTACCCCCCTCGCGGAGGTCCCGGTGCGGATGCTTTCCACCGGTCAGCGCAAGCGCGCCATGCTGGCAAGGATCATTGCCAGCGGCGCTGCCATCTGGCTGCTGGACGAACCGGGCAATGGCCTCGACACCGTCTCGCTCGACCTGCTCGGCCAGGCCGTCGGTCGCCATTTGAGTGCCGGAGGTATCGTCGTTGCCGCGTCCCACCAGCCGCTGCCTATCGTGGCGCCCGTCACGATTCACCTTCCCGATCATCAGGCAGATGCCGCATGAGGCTCTTGTGGCTGCTCATTCGCCGCGACCTGCGCTTGGCCTGGGCGTCGGGGGGGATGTGGCTTCCCGTCGCCTTCCTGCTGCTCGTTGCCAGCCTGTTCCCTTTTGCCGTTGGCCCCGATGCCGCGCTGCTCGCACGGACAGGAGGCGGCATGCTCTGGATCGCCGCGCTGCTGGCCAGCCTGCTGCCGGTCGATCGGCTGGTCGCCCCGGATGTGCAAGCCGGCGTGCTGGATCAGTTGGCCGCGCGTGGCATTGGCGAGGAGTGGATCGTGCTGGCCCGCTTGCTGGCGCATTGGATCGGCTTTGGTCCGCCGTTGATGCTGGCGACCGTGCCTGCCGCCACGCTGCTGAAACTCGACGCGGCAGCTATGGCTCGCCTTGAGCTTGGGCTGCTGATCGGCACGCCGGCGCTGGCGGCGCTTGGGCTGCTTGTCGCCACGCTAACGGCAGGCTTGCGCTCCAGTGGCGCGTTGGCTGGATTGCTTGCGCTGCCACTTGCCGTGCCGCTGCTCATTTTTGGCGCCGGCACGATGAGCGATGGCAGCGGGGCGGCGTTCAAATTCCTGGCGGCAGCGTCGCTGCTGCTGGTCGCGATCACCCCTTTTGCCGGCGGCGCGGCGCTGCGAGCAGGGCGGGATTAGCCATCGGGCCACGCCAAACCGTCTCTTGATGCACGCCAATAATATCCTCATTGACGTTCGCGCGTGGCGGGCATAGCAGGGCGGCGCTTTTCCCAAGGACAAGAGTGCCCGAACAATGACCTATGTCGTGACCGACAATTGCATCCGCTGCAAATTCATGGATTGCGTCGAGGTCTGCCCCGTGGACTGCTTCTACGAGGGGGAAAATATGCTGGTCATCAACCCCAATGAATGCATCGACTGCGGCGTGTGCGAGCCGGAATGCCCTGCAGAGGCGATCCTGCCGGACACTGAGAACGGCCTTGAGAAGTGGCTGGAGCTCAACACCAAATATTCCGCCGAATGGCCCAACATCACGGTGAAGGGCGATGCCCCGGCGGATGCCGAAGCCATGAATGGCGTTGAAAACAAGCTGGAGCAGTTTTTCTCGCCCGAACCGGGCAAGGGCGACTAAGCCCTTCTCTGCGCTGCCAAGTCCCGAAACATGCCACACCCCCGGCGATTATGTCTGGGGGTGGTAATTTTGTTACGAATCTGCTAAAAGCGGCCGCAACGGTCGGATTTCCCTGAATGCGGCCCTGGAGAATGAACTTCATGTCTTGACGGGTCGCGCCGGGCACATTGTGGCATTCCGCTTTGTCTCGCTGCTTCGCGACGGCCCGCCTCCCGTTAGAATTGGAAAGGTATCAAATGGCTGCCAAGGCGCTGTCCTTTGACGTTGGTGATTATGTCGTTTACCCCAAGCATGGCGTCGGCCGTGTGATCGAGCTTCAGAAGGAGCAGATCGCGGGCATGGAATTGGAGCTGTATGTGCTTCGGTTCGAAAAGGAGCGCATGACGCTTCGCGTGCCGACCAACAAGGCCGAAGGCGTGGGGATGCGCAAGCTGTCGTCCAACAAGACGCTGGAAGAGGCCATGGAGACGCTCAAGGGCAAGCCCAAGGTCAAGCGCACCATGTGGTCGCGCCGCGCGCAGGAATATGAGGCGAAGATCAATTCGGGCGATCTCGTGTCGATCGCCGAAGTGACCCGCGATCTGTTGCGGGCCGACGATCAGCCGGAACAGAGCTATTCCGAGCGCCAGATTTTCGAAGCTGCCTCGAGCCGGCTTGCGCGCGAACTGGCCGCTATGGAAGAAACGGACGAGCCGAGCGCGCTGCAGAAGATCCTGCGCATCCTGAATGAAGCCGCGCCCAAATATGCAAAGGTCGATGGCTGATTCCTCGTCATTCTGAGACATAAAAAGGAGCGCTTCGACCCTGTCGATGCGCTCCTTTTTTTCGCCCTTGTCGCGGCGACTGAAGCTTACTGATCCTTCACGGCGCCCGCAGCATCCTGGGCCGCATCACCCACGCTGCTGGCTGCTTCACCGACCTGTGAGGCTGCGCTGGACACGGCATTGTCCTTGTTGGTTTCGCTGCTGATCAGGAAAAAGGCAGCGACAGCCACCACGACGACCAGCAAAAGGATCGCCAGCGTCATGCCGCCGCCACCACTGCGACGCTCAATCACCGTGGTCGTCGTTGCCGGGCGTTCCTGTTCGACCTGATAATCAGCCATAATCTCGTCCTCCTCCTCATCGTCGTGCCACCCGGCAGGATCAATGCCAAATGGGACAAGGAGGTTCCCGGTCGGCCCCTAATTGCCGCGATAGCTGCTATAGCCATAGGGGCTCATGACGACAGGCACATGATAATGGGCGCTGTCGTCATCAGCGCGGAAAACAATGTCGATTTCAGGGAAAAAGGGCTTGGGCCCCGCGTCCTTGTAGCGGCTGACATCGAAGCGGATGCGGTAGACGCCAGGCGGCGTCACCACGCCTGGCCCGAAGTCGCGCACGCGACCATTGGCATCGGTCGTCGCGCTGCCGACAGCAACCCAGTCCCCAGCGTCATTTTTGCGCTCCAGCGTGGCAGGGATGCCCGCGCCGCCGGTGCCTGTCGCTAGGTCGAGCACATGGGTCGAAATCTCCGATGCTGCGGCGGGCATCGGCAGGGCGGCAAGAGCGCCAAGCATCAAGCTAGAAAATGCGTAAACGACCTTCATGTCGGCACTCCGCGACGTTGAACAACATGTAAAACGCATGGTCAGGCCGCCCCGTCCTCGACCGGGACGAAAGCGCCCTTGGCGCGATCCTTGACCACCTTGTCCGCGCGGAAGACTGATCCACTCATGGTGATATAGACGCCGGGATCAGCGACCTGCGCCGTCGCAAAGGCCATGCCCAGATTGAAGCTGGCGTCGCTTTCGCCAAAGCGCGCAGGGGCCAGCGCGCCGACGAGCACGATCGTCTTGCCCTCTATGCCTTTCAGCATCTTGGCCGTTTCGGTCATGGTGTCGGTGCCATGGGTGATGACGATGTGCCGCTCTCGCGCGGCGGCGACGCGGGCGGCAATCAGCGCGCGGTCGTTATCGTCCAGTTCCAGGCTATCCTTGCGCGTCACTTCCTCGATCCGGAAGGGTCGTTTGACGCGGGCCACATCGAGCAGCTTCGCCATGACGGTTTCACCCACCTGATAATCAGACAGGGCGTCGAAATAGATTTTGTCGATAGTGCCGCCAGTCGTCAGCAGCAGGATCGGGGCATCGGGGGACAGCATGGCGCACTCCACAATTTAATCGCGGAGCCTTTAGCGTAACGCCCTGCGAAGGGAAACCGACCTTCAATGTCCGCGCGCCATCGCCTCCCCGCGATCCCGGGCCGCTTCCAGCGTGTCGGTCAAAAGCGTCAGCAGCCGGTCATCGGCATCAAGGACGTTCAGACCTTCGCGCGTCATGCCGCCAGGACTTGCCACCTGATCGGCCAGCGTAGCGGGCTTCACCTGCGCTGCCGCCGCCATGGTGGCTGCCCCTTGCACCGTCGCCATCGCCATGCGGGCCGCCTGCTCAGCGGGAATGCCGATCGCTTCGCCGGCCCGCGCCAGCGCGTCGATAAAGCGGAAGAGAAAGGCCGGGCCGCAGCCCGACAGCGCCGTCACCCGATTGAACAGCGCCTCATCGGCTATCCATTCGCAAAGACCCAGCGGCGCCATCAGGGCGCCGGCGTCAGCCCTACCAGCCGACGGCGCCTGGTCATCGGTATAGAGGGCGACCACGCCCTGCCCGATCCCCACGGGCAGATTGGGCATGGCGCGCACGATGTCGCGCGCGGACGGGAAGTGCGCGCGCAGGTCGGCCAGCGTCGTGCCGGCCAGGATCGACAGGATCATGGTATCGGTGGTGCAAAGCGGCGCCAGCTGCGCCGCCGCGTCAGCGACCTGATGGGGCTTCATGCCCAGCATCACGGTCGTACCTTGCGGCAGGGCGTCGGGATAAGACGTCACGACCCGCACGCCATCCGCGACGGGCCGACCGCTAGGCCGCAAAATCGTGACGCGATCGGAGTCCAGTCCGCAGGCCAGCCAGCGATGCAGCATCTGTCCGGCCATATTGCCGCAGCCAACGAGGAACAGATGCGCGGGCCAGCCTGTCGCCATGAATCAGGCCTCGCCCCGGGTTTCGATCAGGCTCGCGGAAATCGCCTCCGACGGCGACTTGCCCCCCCACAGCACGAATTGAAAGACAGGATAGAAGCGTTCGCATTCGTCGATCGCGGTTTCGACCAGCAATTGCGCCTGATCGAGCGTCAGCGTGCCGCCCGCGCCCAGCAACGCGCCATGACGAAACAGCACGATGCCGCTGGACGACCATAGCTCGAAATGACCGATCCAGAGCTGTTCGTTGATAAGCCCCAGCGTTTCGTAGATCGCCCCGCGCTTGTCCTCCGCCACGCGGACGTCGGGCAACACCAGCAGTTGCAGCACCTGATCCTCATCACGCCAGATGCCGCGCAATTCATATTGCGCCCAGGACCCCTGCGTGTTGCCGACGATCTCATCCTCGCCGACCTGATCGAAACTCCATCCGTGCGCCTCGAAATAGGCGGCAAGCATGTCAATCGGCGCGGCTTCCTGGCCGCCCTGTTCAAATTCGTCGCTATCCATCATCGGCGCGCCTTAACACCGCAGGACGGCAAAGGACAGTCGCTCAGTTGGCGTCGTCCGGCAACGGGGCGACACCCTCGATGCTGCGGTCCAGCGTTTCGCTCGCCTTGGGCTTGACCGTCTTCACGCTCTTGGTGACGGGTTCGCCCGCCTTCCCCTCCAGCGCGTCGATCCGGGCCTTGAGCGCTTCAACTTCTTCGCGCGCCGCCTGAGCCATGGCCTTGACCGTATCGAATTCTTCGCGCGACACGAAGTCCATGCCGCCAATCCATTCCTTGGCCCGTTCCCGCGCGTTGGATTCAAATTCGCGGGTCATGCCGGCCATGGTGCCGGCCGCGCCGTTGACCAGCTTGGCCAGATCGTCGAAAAAGCGGTTCTCGCTCTGCATTGCTCTTGTCCTTCCTGCGGCGCGACCGGCGCCATCGTCTATCTTACTTGGGTCCTGAGCGCCGGAGCGACAAGGGTTTCCGCATCAGGATTGAGGCGGCCAATTTCATAATTGAGATATGAGGCGAAACACAGCCAGGCCAGATAGGGCAGCAGCAACAGGCCCGCCAGCCGCCGAATGCGCCAGAAGTAGCGGATGGTCAGGCTGACGACCACGATCAGCGCGATGATCAGGACCAGCGCGGCGCTTACCTGATGCAGGCGAAAGAAAAGCGGCGACCAGGCAAGGTTCATCACCAGTTGCAGCAGAAACAGGCCGATGGCCACGCCCCGCCCCTGCGCCCCCCGCGCATGCAGGACGATCGCGAACGCCAGCGCCATCAGCACATAAAGGATCGTCCAGGCGACACCGAACGCCCAGCCCGGCGGCATCAGCCCCGGCTTGTCGAGCGCATCGAACCAGCGATTGCCATAGCCGCTATTGGCGAGCTGGCCCGACAGAAACCCCAGAAACACGATGGCGGGCACGGTCACGAGCGCCCACCGCAGATAGGACAGGCGCAACTGACCCTGTGACGCAATTCCGTTCATCGGCAACAACACCCCCGCGCTTGTCACTCATTCGGCTGGTTCGGGCGAATCCTTGAGCGCCGATTCCAGCTTGCGGCTGACGGTTTGCGGAGAAACCGTGCGCTTGGCAACGCGCGAATAGAAGATGGGGATCAGGAACAGCGTGATCAGCGTGGCCAGGCTGACGCCGAATACCACGACCACGCCGATCGACTGGCGCGCCGCCGCCCCCGCGCCGCCCCGGATCACCAACGGCAGCGCACCGATGACGGTGGCGATCGACGTCATGAGGATCGGGCGCAGACGGCGCTGCGCGGCTTCCCGGATCGCGCGTCCGATTTCCAGCCCCTCATCGCGCAACTGGTTGGCGAATTCGACGATCAGAATGCCGTTCTTCGCCGCCAGCCCGACCAGCATGACGATGCCGATCTGGCTGTAGAGATTGACCGAGCCGCCAGTCAGCGCCAGCCCCAGCACACCGCCCGCCACCGCGAGCGGCACGGTCGCGATGATGACGCCGGGATGGACGAAACTTTCAAATTGCGCCGCCAGCAACAGGAACACCACGACGATGGTGAGGCCGAACACCAGCCAGATCGCGCCGCCGGTTTCACGCAGTGACTGGCTTTCCCCGCGATAGCCGAGCGCGATGACCTCGGGCGACTGACGCGCCTGCCCTTCCAGCCAGGTGAGCGCATCGCCCAGCGACGTTCCCGGCGCCAGCGCGGCGGTCAGCGTGATCGCGCGCAATTTATTGTAGCGGTTGAGCTGACGTGGCCCGGCCACTTCCTTCACCGTCACCAGCGAGGACAAGGGCACCAAAGCGCCGGTCCGGCTGCGCACATTGATGCGCTCCAAATCGGCAACGGTTTCCCGCCCTTCATCCTCCGCCTGCACCAGCACGCGATATTCCTCGCCCCGGTCGACATAGGTGGTGACGCGGCGGGACCCGAGCAGACTTTGCAGCGCCTGGCTGACGTCATTGACCGATACGCCGAGGTCGCCTGCCCGTTGCAGATCGGTTTCGATCCGCATCTGCGGCTTGGATTCCTTGTAATCGCTGTCGAGGTTGATGAGGCCGGGATAATTGGCCGCCGCCGCCATGATCCGGTCACGCGCCGCCGCCAGCCCTTCATAGGTCGCGCCGGCCAGCACCAGATTGACCGGCAGACCGCGTCCTCGGCCCAGCCCCGATCGCGGCGCCGCATTACCGCGCACGCCGGGCTGGTCGGCGATCACCTTGTTGATGATGGTCGCGACTTCTGCGGTGGTGATGCTGCGATCTTCCCACGGGCGCAGGAAGGCGATGACATTGCCGCTGTTGAAATCGTCCGTCGTGCCAAAACCGCCGGGCGCACGTACAACCAGATTTTGCAGCGTGCCATCCTTGCGCAGGAAATTGAGATCCTTCTCGATCTTGAGCATATAGGCCAGCATCTGGTCATAGCCCGTGCCTTCGGGCGCACTGATGCTGGATTCGACGACGCCGGTGTCTTCAGCTGGCGCCAGTTCGGTGGGCAGGCGCGTGAAGAAGAAGCCCGCGACCCCCAGGAACAGCAGCACGCCCAGAACCGGCAGCACGGGTTTGCGCAGCACATGGTCGAGCCAGCGGGCATAGCCGCCCTCAATTCGCTGGAAGCGGTCATCGACCCAGCGCGCGAGCCGCCCGCGTTCGGCGGTCTTGAGCAGCTTGGAACAGAGCATCGGCGCAAGGCTCAAGGAAATGAAGCCGGAAAAGCCGATCGCCGCGATCATCGCAATGGCGAGTTCGCGGAACAGCAGCCCGGTTTGCCCCGCCAGGAACATGATCGGCACGAACACCGCGCATACCACCAATGTCGTGGAGATGATCGCGAAGCCCACCTGGCGTGATCCCAAATAGGCCGCGACCAGCGGATCGTCGCCCTGCTCGACGCGGTGATAGACATTTTCGAGGACGACGATCGCGTCGTCGACCACCAGGCCGATCGCCAGCACGAATGCCAGCAGTGTCAACAAATTGATCGACAGGCCCAACAGCCACATCACCGCGCAGGTCGCCAACAGGCAGATCGGCACAGTGACGGCCGGGACCAGAGTCGCACGCACCGACCCCAGGAACAGGAAGATGACCAAGATGACGAGCAGCGCTGCTTCCAGCAGCGTGTCGTAGACATTCTCGATCGCGCGCTCGATGAACAGGCTTTCGTCAGTGCCGATGGCGATCGACATGCCCGCCGGCAGCGTGGGTTCCAGATCCTTGATCAGCGCCTTGGCCTTTTGCGCCACTTCCAGCGTGTTGGCGCCCGACTGGCGAATGATACCCAGGCCGATCGCGGTGCCGCCATTGGAACGGAAACTGCTATAGGGATTTTCCGGCCCCTCTTCGATCCGCGCGACATCGCCCAGCTTCACCTGGTAGCCATCCGCCCCGCGCCCGATCACCAGGTCGGCAAATTGCTGTGGCGTGGCGAAGGGTCGTTCGACACGCAGGGTCTGATTCTGCTGTTTTGATTCGAAACGACCGGCGGGCAATTCGACATTCTGCGTGCGCAGCGCATTTTCGACATCCGCAGGCGTCAGCCCGAACGCAGCCAGCTTTTCCGCGTTGAACCAGATGCGGGTGGACGGACGCGCCTCGCCGCCGATGAAGACGCGGGCGACGCCGTCGATGGCGGAAAAGCGATCGACGATATTACGGTCGATATAATCGCTGATCTGGATGGAGCTCCAGCCGGGGCGGGAGATGGAGAGGAAGAGGATGGAGCGCGCGTCGGAATCCACTTTGCGGATTTCGGGCGCTAGCGCGTCTTCGGGCAGATCCTCGACCACGGACCCAACCCGGTCGCGCACGTCATTGGCGGCGCTGTCGATATCGCGAGACGGATCAAATTCGATATTGATGTCGGACTGGCCATCTTCCGACGTGGACGTGATCGTCTGGATGCCCTGCACGCCCGCCACCGCATCCTCGATCAGCTGCGTGATGCGGGTTTCCACGACCGACGCGGCGGCGCCGGTATAGATGGTTTCGACCGAAACAATGGGCGGGTCGGTGTCGGGATATTCACGCACCGAGAGGCTGAGATAGCCGACCACCCCGACGATGCAGAGAAGGACGGCGACGACCGCGGCGAATACCGGGCGGCGGACGGACAGGTCGGACAACTGCATGGCGTCGCGTCCTCAGCCCTTGGCCTTGGCGGTGCCGGATTGCGGCTTGTCGCCGGCCAGCCGCACTTTTGCTCCGTCGCTCAATTTGACGACACCTTCGGTCACGATGGGCTGACCGGCTTTCACGCCGCCCAAAATCTCGACCATGCCGTTCTGGCGCATCCCGGTCTTGACCTTGACCCGCTTGGCGGTGCGGCCGTCAAGCGCAAAGACGTAACGATCCTCGCCATCGCCCACCACGGCCAACTCCGGCACCGCCAGCGACTCTCGCTGGCTCGCCTGGACGCTGACGGTTAGCAACATGCCGGGCTTCAGTTTCTTTTCCCCATTGGGCAGGATAGCCCGGACCCTGACCGCGCGCGTGGCCGGATCGATCACAGGATCGATGGTGGCGATCGTGCCCCTGAACGGCTGGTCGGGCCAGGCGGCGGACACGGCGTCGATCGGCATGCCTTCGCGGATCATCGACAGCTGGGTTTCGGGAATGGTGAAGTCCAGCTTGATGCGACTGATGTCACTGACGGTCGCTATCGCCGTGCCGGCCGGGATGATCGCGCCCGGCGATATGGTGCGCAGGCTGACCCAGCCGCCGAAGGGCGCACGGATCACCCGGTCGCTGATCGCGGCGCGCGACTGGTCGGCCGCGGCCTTCGCCGCATTGGCGAGCGCCAGCTGCTGGTCGAGCGATGCGGCCGTGGCAAAGCCGCGCGCCTTCAGCGCCTCGATGCGCTCCAGCTGCTGGCTGGCCTGGCGCGCCTGCGCCTGCGCAGCGGCCAGTTCCGCTTTTTCCTGCGCGACCGCCATGGTGGCGATCACCTGGCCACGGCTGACGAAGCCGCCATCGGCAAAGTTCACGGACTCAATGCGTTCCGTCACGGGCGCGGACAGCACGACCTGTTCATTGGCGAGCGCCGTTCCGACCGCTTCGACCCGATCGGTGAAAGTAGCCTTGGCGATCGGCTTGACCGTGACGAGCGGCGCGGCGCGTTGGGGCTTTTGTTCTTCGCCGCTGCAACCGGCAAGACAAAGGGCGCTGAGAAATAGGGGCAAAATAAGGCGCATGATGAGGGGCTATCGGGCCTTTCCTCGCGACACAAGCTGACCCTTGGTCGCGGTCTGTATCATTATGTATCGACGGCGGGAACGAAGCTGGCGCGATTATCCGCCAAGCCTGGCATGCAGAAGAAATTCGATATTGCCCTGCGGACCGGTAATGGGACTTTGCGTCAGTCCTGCGACGGTCCATCCCTGCGTCGTCACCCACTCCTGCACCTCCGTGCAGACGCGATCATGAACGGTGGGATCGCGCACGACGCCATTCTTGCCAACCTCCTCCCGGCGCGCTTCGAACTGCGGTTTGATGAGCGCGACGAGGTGCGCGCCGGGGCGGGCAAAACCGATGGGCTTTTCCAGCACCTTGGCCAGGCTGATGAAGCTGGCGTCGCATACGATGATATCGACGGGCTCTGGAATATGGGCATCGGTCAGGATGCGGGCGCTGGTCTGTTCATGCACGATGACGCGGTCATCGCTGCGCAATTTCCAGGCGAGCTGGTTGGTCCCGCTGTCGACGGCATAGACCTTGGCCGCGCCCTGCGTCAGCAGCACGTCGGTAAAGCCGCCGGTGGACGACCCGACATCGATCGCGACAAAAGCCGTCACGTCGATCGCGAACGCCTTCAGCGCGTGGGCGAGCTTGACACCGCCGCGCGATACCCAGGGATGATCGCGCCCGCGCACGTCCAGCGCCGCATCCGCCGGCACCTGCTGCCCTGCCTTTTCCACCTTGCGACCGCCCAGAAAAACCAGCCCAGCCAGGATCAGCGCCTGCGCCCGCGCCCGGCTTTCCGCAAGGCCGTTATCGACAAGCAGCTGATCGGCGCGAACCTTGGCCATCAGCGCACCAGCCCGGTGAGCGTCGCAGGCGTCAGCAGCTGCGGCAGCACGACGGCCTCTTTCCCCGGCGCATACCAGAGATAGAGCGGCACACCCGAACGCCCCTGGCTTTCGAGGAAACGGGTGATGGCGGGATCGGCATTGGTCCAGTCGCCGACCATGACAGTGACGCCAGCCTTGTCGAACGCCGCGCGCACCTCCGCCCGGTCGATGGCGGCGGCCTCATTGGCCTTGCATGTCAGGCACCAGTCGGCGGTGAAATAGAGGAAGACCGGCTTGTTCGCGGCGCGCAGCCCATCCAGTTTCTCGACGGCGAAGGCGACAGAAGTGGCGCTGTTTTCAGCCCTTGGCGGGGCGGTGGCGGGCAAGGCGATCGCGGCCCCGGCCAGCAATGCCAGCGCGCCGATTCCGGCGATCAGACCGCCGCCTTTCCCCCCATGCTGCCGCGCGCCCAGCCACCAGAGGAGCAGCGCCAGCAGCAGCGCCGCGCCAAGGCCAATGGTCATGCCCGAAACGCCGCGTTGCTGGCCCAATAGCCATGCAAGGCCGAGCGCCGTCAGGAACATCGGCACCGACAGCAGCTTCTGGAACCGGCCCATCCAGGCGCCGGGGCGCGGCAGGCGGCTGCGCAGCGCCGGGATATAGGCCAGCAGCAGGAAGGGCAGCGCCAGGCCAAGGCCAAAACCTGCGAAAATGGCGAGAGCTGCGGCCAGCGGCAGCAGCAGCGCGGCGCCCATCGCAGCCGCCATGAATGGCCCGGTGCAGGGCGTCGCCACGAAGGCGACCAAGACGCCGGTCCAGAAGGCGCCCATTGCTCCGCCCTTGCCCGCCAGGCCGTCGCCGCCGCCAAAGGGCCGCAACTCAAACAGGCCAGCGAGGTTGAACGCGATGGCGCTGACGAGCAGCAGCAGCGCCAGAATGACGCGGGGGTCCTGCAACTGGAACGCCCACCCAACGGCAGTTCCCGCCGCGCGCAGGGCAAGCAGCAGGCCCCCCAGCGCAAGGCAGGTGAGGACGACGCCAGCCGCATAGGCCAGTGCCTCCCGCCGGACGCTGCGTTCGTCACCGCCCGCTTTGGCCAAGCTCATCGCCTTCAGCCCCAGAATCGGAAAGACACAGGGCATGATGTTGAGCAGCAGGCCGCCAAGCAAAGCGCCGCCCAGCGCCGCCAATATGGCGCCGGCCTGCCCTGCGGCTTGCGGGTCTTCGACCGCCCCCGGAACCGCCGTGAGCAGGAAGCCGACATGGTCGCCGGTCCGCAGCACCGCCTGCACCTGTTCGCCCCTGATGCCTTCGCCCGCCGGCATTTCGATAACCATCTGGTTATTCGTTCGGGTTACGGTCTGCTCGGCGGCATAAGGGGCCAGCCCTTCGGTCAGGGCGAACAGATGCACGTCCTGCGCCGCCGCCTCTGCCGGGAAGGGAACTGCGATGCGCAGCTGGCCGTCCTTGACCTCGTAGTGCGCCTGTGGCCCCAACGGCCGGGGCAGGTGCGTCCGCCAAGTATCGAATCGCGCCCGCTGTGCAGGCGCGACTGCGCCATCGCCTGCGACCAGATCGAGCCGTAGCATCCCGCTTTCGGGCACGCACACCTTGTCGGTGCAGGCCAGCCACTGTGCCCTGGCCACGACCGGCAGGCGGGTGCCGGGCTGCACGTCACGGGCGACCTTCAGATCGGCCAGGATCGCATAGGGCCCTTCATAGACATGGTTCATCAGGCCCGAAATCAGCAGCGTCTCGGGCACCGGATAGCGCAGCGGGCCGACCGTCACCCCCTTGGGCAAGGTCCATTGCACGGTCATGCCAAGGCCTGCGTCCCCGGGATTTTCCCAATAGCCATGCCAGCCCGGTTCGGGCGTCATGGCAAAGGCAATCGCAGTCGCGCCGCCAGGCGCGGGACTGTCGCTTTCACTGTCCAGCTGCGCCGCGATATGAGCGGGACCGCCCCCGAACGCGCCCTGCGCCCATGCGGCGGGATGGAGCGCCAGCAGCGCAAGCGTCATGACGATGACTTGAAAAATCCGCATCGGGCCTCTGGTCGGGTGGGTGCTTGGGGGCTAGGTCGCTCCCTATCCGCCGTCAAGGCAAGAGAAGGTTACAGCTGATGTTGAAAAGAGTCGCCGCCGCTTTGTTGCTCGCCACCGCCATCCCCGTAATGGCGCAAGGCCCTGCCCCGGCGCCCGCAAGCACCGTGCCTGCGGCCCCGCCCAAGCTGATCGTCGCCATATCCGTCGACCAGTTTTCGGCTGACCTCTTCAGCGAATATCGCCAATATTATGCCGGCGGTCTCAAGCGGCTGACGGAAGGCGCGGTTTTCCCACGCGGCTATCAAAGCCATGCCGCGACCGAGACATGCCCCGGCCATTCGACCATTCTGACTGGCAGTCGCCCGTCGCGCACCGGCATCGTCGCCAACAACTGGATCGACCTGGGCACCGCGCGCGCCGACAAGACGGTCTATTGCGCGGAGGATGAAAGCCAGCCGGGCAGCAGCAGCGACAATTATGTCGCCTCGCCCATGCACCTCAAGGTCCCGACGCTCGGCGGTCGCATGAAGCTGGCCAATCCCGCGACCCGTGTCGTGTCAATCGCCGGCAAGGATCGGGCCGCGATCATGATGGGTGGCCCGACCGCCGATCAGGTCTGGTGGCTGGGCGGTCCGCAGGGCTATGTCAGCTACAAGGGCATCGCCACGCCCCCGTTAGTGGCCAAGGTCAACGAGGCCATGGCGCAGCGCCTGGCGCAGGCCAATCCGGGCTTTGAATTGCCACAGCAATGCGTGTCCAAGGATTTCGCGGTCCGGGCGGGCGACCGCAGCGTCGGTACAGGCCGCTTTGCGCGCGAGGCCGGCGATTTCAAGGCATTCCGCGTTTCGCCGGAACAGGACGCGATGACGCTGGCCTTTGCCGCCGCCGCGATCGAAAGCATGGACCTGGGCAAGCAGGCGCAGACCGACATCATTTCGATCGGCCTGTCGGCGACGGACTATATCGGTCACAGCTATGGCACCGAAGGCACCGAAAGCTGCATCCAGGTGGCGCGGCTGGACCAGGAACTGGGCGCCTTCTTCGACCGGCTGGACAAGGACGGAATCGACTATGCCGTCGTGCTAACCGCCGATCATGGCGGCCATGACCTGCCCGAGCGGCACCGGATGAACGCCATGCCGATGGAAAGCCGGGTCGACGCGGCGCTGACGCCCAAGGCGTTGAACGCCACGATCGCGCAGAAAGTCGGCATGCCGGGCCGCACGCTGATCTGGGCCGATGGCGCGGCCGGCGACCTCTATTTCGATCGGGGACTGTCCGCTGCCGAACGGACAAAGGTGGAAGCCGAAACGCTGAAGCTCCTGCGCGCCCATCCGCAGGTGCAGGCGGTCTTTACCAAGGCCGAGATCGCCGCGACGCCCTCCCCCACCGGACGCCCTGAAAATTGGGGCCTGATCCAGGAGGCGCGCGCCAGCTTCTATCCCGAACGGTCGGGCGACCTGCTGGTGCTGCTCAAGCCCAATATCATGTCGATCCCCGAACGGGCGGTGATGGGCGCGGTGGCGACCCATGGATCGCCATGGGACATGGATCGCCGCGTGCCGATCCTGTTCTGGCGCAAGGGGATGCGACATTTCGAACAGCCATTGGGCGTGGAAACGGTGGACATCCTGCCCAGCCTCGCCGCGCTGATCGCTCTGCCCGTGCCCCAGGGGGAGATTGACGGCCGCTGCCTCGACCTGATCGCTGGCGACGGCGACAGCTGCGCCAGGCGCTGATCGTGCGCCCTGCCCCGGTCAACCGCCGCGCGCGGCGGACCGGGGCAAATGCAGGCAGATTTCCGCGCGCAGGCCGCCGTCCGGGCGGTTTGCCAATATCAATTGACCGCCTTCGGCCGCCACCGCCTTTTGCACGATGGCAAGGCCCAGGCCCAATCCGCGCGTATTGCGCTGGCGCGCATCGTCCAGGCGGGAAAAGGGCCGCAACACTTCCTCCAGCCGCTCGCGCGGAATACCCGGCCCGTCATCGTCGACGCGGATCAGCACCTCCTGCCCCTTGCGCAGCAGCGTGACGCGCGCGCGATCCCCATAATGGAGCGCATTTTCAATGAGGTTGCGCACCGCCCGGCGCAGGGACAGGCCGCGCACTTCCATTTCCAGATGATCGGGTCCGTCATAGCTGACATCCTGATCATGATCCTGAAAGGCGTCTACAACCGTGGCGATGCTGACGGCGATATCGGTTCGCACGACGGGTTCCGGGTCTTTTTCTCCCCCCAGGAAGGCGAGGAGCGATTCCAGCATCGCGCCCATTTCCTCCAGGTCATCCGCCATGGCATCCCGCGTTTCGTCATCCCGGATGGCTTCGAGCCGCAATTGCAGGCGCGACAGGGGCGTGCGCAGGTCGTGGCCCACGGCGGCCAGCGTTTCGGTTCGTTCGTTGATGAGCCGATGCAAGCGTGATTGCATCGCGTTGAACGCGCTGATGAGGTTGCGCACATCGGCGGTGCCCGCTTCCGGCACGATGACTTCGGACCCAAAACCAATGCGATGGGTGGCATGGGTCAGGTCGCGCAGCGGCGCCAGCGTCCGGCGGATCAGCACCCATCCGGCAAGCAACAGCGCCAGCACCGGGATCAGCGCCAGACCCATACGCCCGATTGTGAAGGCCCATTTGCCGCCGCTATGCTGCATCCCGAAATAGAGCCAGCTGCCATCGGCAAGCCGCAGCCCGCCGTTGATTTCCGAGTGGCGGCCGGGGCTCAGCCGCAACCACAGCTGCGAGCGCTCCAAGCTGGGTTCCCAGGCGATGATCTGCCGCCGCATCCGTTCCAGTTCCGGCGACAATGGCGGCGGCGGCGGCGCGGCGGGCGACCAGTGGACGTCATAGCGATCTGTCGTCAGCTGGATGCCCAGCAGGCGACGGTCCTCTGGCGGTTGTTCGGTCAGCAGCTTGCGCGCGATCACCAGATGTTCGGCAAGGCGCCGCGCTTCATCATCCTGCAGATAAAGCTGGCTGGTCCGCTCATAAATCAGCGTGCCAACGGCAAATTCCAGCAGCACGGTCAGCAGCAGGATCGCAAAGAGCCGCCCCAGCAGCCCCAGCGATCCGCGCATATGCCGTTTCAAGCGCGGCTGACTTCGGCGTTGAACATATAGCCGACGCCGCGAACCGTGGTGATCGGCGCGCCCTTGTCCTGCGTGCTGAGCTTGCGGCGCAGGCGGCTGACCAGCACGTCAATGCTGCGGTCACTGCTATCGCCCATGCGCGTGCGGGACAGTTCGATCAGCCGTTCGCGCGCGATGACCCGCTGCGGATGGCTGAGAAAACTGCCCAGAAGGTCAAATTCCGCACCGGTCAGGTCTACGATCGCCCCTGTGGGGGACCGCAGTTCGCGGCGGGGAAAGTTGACGGACCAGCCGTCGAAATGCGCTTCGCTTTCGCGATGTTCGTCCGGCCCACGCTCCACGCCCACGCGGCGCAGGATGGCGCGGATGCGAGCGATGAGTTCGCGCGTACCAAAGGGCTTGGGCAGATAATCGTCGGCGCCAAGTTCAAGGCCGACAATGCGGTCGGTTTCGCTGCCCCGGGCGCTGATGAAAATGATCGGCACGTCGCTCTTGCGCCGGATCTGGCGGCACAGGTCGATGCCGTTGGTGCCGGGCAGCATGACGTCCAGTACGACAAGGTCTACCGGGCCAGCATCGAAGGCCACCCACATTTCGGGGCCGGACGAGGCGGGGCGCACCTGATAGCCATGTTCCTGAAGCGCGCGGGCGGTAAGGGTCCGCAGCGGCGGGTCGTCCTCGACCAGGATGATCGACGGAGCGGTCATGAAAGCGGCTGCTTGGGCAAGAACATGACCGGGAAATAAGCGGCGGCGGATCGACGGTCAACTGGCCCAAAGGGCAAGCCATGGACGATCATGGCCGCAGCAACAATTTGTCACGTCCCGCATACAGCAAAGACCGGACCCGACTGGGCGGGTCCGGCTTTTTTGGGTCAGAAAGCCGCAGTCAAAGAAAAGACGATCTTGCCACGGGCGATGGACGACCCATCGGCGTCCTGGAAATTGGGACGCAGATAATTTTCCTCAACCCGCGCGATATCGGTATCGACATAGGCGACACCGGCGGTCAGCGGCGTGCCGGGAATGGCGACGTCCGCGCCAACCAGCCAGTCGAGATATTTGCCGGTCGGCGCAATCGACGTGCCATTGGGGCCAAGGCCGCTATTACCCTTCGACCAGCCCAGATGCGCCTTGAGCGTGACCGGCGTATTGGGAAGCGCGCCGCTCACGTCGCCCCAGACGTAGAAATTGTCATTCTTCTTGCCGGGACGAAAGACCGTGCAGGCCGCGTCGCTGCATACTTTACCCAAAGCCTCCTGCTTGGGTGCATAGGCGACGCCGACCAGGCCCTTCACCGGGCCGATCTCATGCGACAACTTCACATAGGGTTCAGCGAAATCGGTGTTGTCGGCGCCCGAGGGATACATGTACCAGGTCAGCCCGACGTCAAGCGTCGTCCCTTCACCCAGTGGCACGGCGTAGCCTGCGAACAGGTCAAGCTCCATGTTCGCGCCACCAAAGGTGCCCCATCCCGAAAGATTGGATGCCCATGTGCCGGCATAGACGCCGCTTTCGTGCGAGACCGTGATCCCGCCCTGCACCGCCATACTCTTGTCTGTCTGAGACACGCCGCGGAAGCGATAATCGGAAACCAGGCCGACGCTGCCGGATACGGTGACGGGGCTGGTGGGCTCTTCCTGCGCGAAAGCCGGGGCGCTGGAAAGGAGCGCGAGGGCGGCACAGGCGATCTTGTAATTCATGAACATTCCCCTTTTACGTTGGAATGTTCCGTCCTGCATCCGCCGGTCCGGGAGTCTGTTCGGCGCCCCCGATATCAGCGGATGACGCTTCCCATACGCAATGCTGCTAGAATATTAAACCTATTTTTGCCGCATCTGCGAAAGGAATGGCATTGCTGTTGCGCCGCTGCAACATCCTTGATTGAGCCCTCAACCAAAAAAGTCGCCGCGTTCGGGGAAGAACGCGGCGACCCGGGAGCGTCGCCTGAGGGGGTTCAGCTCAGGCGGCGAACTGGCGCATCTTGCCGGTGGCGCCGAACAGCTCGACCGGATTGCCGGCCTTCCGACGGCGCTCCACCCATTCGCGGACCATTTCCGCGCAGGTGTGGTCGATATGGCCCAGACGCTCGACATTGAGAATCACAAGACCGGCGGCCGGGAGCGATTCCAGCTTCGCCGACAGCTTGGGCAGATTGAGGAAGGTCGCCGTGCCGCGCAGGGCGATTTCATGCGCCTCGCCCCGGCTTTCCTCTTCGACCTTTAGGCCCAGCTTGCGCGCTTGCGGCAGCAATTCGAGCAGCGACAGGCCGATACCGACCAGAACGCCGGTGAGCAGGTCGGTCGCCACGACGCAAATCAGCGTCGCGGCCCACACGATGGCAGGCAGCGGGCCATAGAGGTGGAAAAGATGCTTCACATGCGCGACGCTGACCAGCCGGACGCCCGTGATGACGAGGATGCCGGCCAGCGCGGCCATCGGAATTTCCCGCAGCAGCCAGGGCAGCAGCGCAACGAAGGCCAGAATCCAGATGCCGTGCAGGATGGTCGACAGTCGGGTCTTCGCCCCGGCCTGAACGTTGGCGGAAGACCGGACGATGACGCCGGTCATCGGCAACGCACCGGCAAAGCCGCAGAGCAGATTGCCCACGCCCTGCGCGCTCAATTCCTTGTTATAGTTGGTGCGCACGCCATCATGCATGCGATCGACCGCCGCGGCCGACAGCAATGTTTCGGCACTGGCGATGAAGGCGATGGCGATGGCGGTGGTGATGACGGTTGGGTTGAGCAACTGCGCCATCAGCCCGGCTTCGGGCGGGGTGATCGCGGACAGGATCGATTCGGGCACGACGACGCGCGCGACCGGGAGGCTGAGCGCAAAGGCGACGAGCGTCGCCAGCACGACGCCGACCAGCGCGCCGGGCACCAGCTTCATCGATGCCGGGCGAAACTTCTCCCAGCCCAGCATGCCAAGGATGGTCACCAGGCCCACGGCAAAGGCGGTCGCGGCGTCCTGATTTGTGAGGCCCAAAAGCTGTCCCGGCATTGCAATGAGGTTCGACAGACCACTCGACAAGGGCTTGTCATCGAACAGGACGTGGAACTGCCCCACGACGATGAGCACGCCGATCCCCGCCAGCATGCCGTGAACGACCGCCGGTGAAATGGCGCGAAACCAGCCGCCGACGCGCGCGACACCGGCAACGACCTGAATGGCGCCGGCCAGGATCAGGATCGGGCCGAGCGCGGACAGGCCTTGTTCCCGCACGATTTCGAAGACGATGACGGCAAGGCCCGCGGCAGGCCCGCTGACCTGGAGCGGCGAGCCTGCGAACAGGCCGACGATGATGCCGCCGATGATACCGGTAATGAGGCCCTTTTCCGGAGGCACGCCGGACGCGACGGCAATGCCCATGCAGAGCGGCATCGCCACCAGGAATACGACGATGGAGGCGGTGAAGTCGCGGCTGAACGAGCCGCCGGAAAGGGCTTTAAGCATGGATTACTCCGCGGCTTGCGCGAGGGGTTCGACGCCGGCGAGGCGACGACCGTGGGGCAGCGCGACGGGCAGCTTCTGCCCTTCGCGCAGCGGCATGAAGCGATTGGTTTCGCCATCGAGGCCCAGCACCTGGCCTGCATGAATGTCGACATACCAGCCGTGCAGCGCGATATCGCCACGCGCGATGCCGGACGCCACCGACGGATGCGTGCGCAGATGGGTCAGCTGGACGATGACATTTTCCAGCGCCATGTTGCGCAGCTTTTCCGCATCGCTGATGTCGCTGGGATAGCTGTCGCGGCAGACCTTCTGCGCGGCATGGCTATGACGCAGCCAGGCGGCCACATTGGGCATGGACGTCAGGTCAGCCTCGGTCGCCAGCGCCTTCATCGCGCCGCAGTCGCTATGACCGCACACGATGATGTCACGCACGCCCAGCACCATCACGGCATATTCGACCGTGGCGGTGACGCCGCCCAACTGGCTGGCATGGGGCGGCACGATGTTGCCGGCATTGCGGCAGACGAACAGATCGCCCGGCTGCGCCTGCATGATATGTTCGGGAACGATGCGCGAATCGGCGCAGGATATCATCAGCGCCTTGGGGCTTTGCCCCTGGCTCGCCAATTGATTGTAAAGCGCGTTTTCATTGGGAAACACTTGAGTTTCGAAATTGAAAACGCGGCCGATAAGCTCATTCATGGCGCTATCCTCTTATATCTCGCGGGGGCCGGCGGGGGACGGACCGGGATAGCGTGCACAATAGAGACAGGTTTTTGCTGCGTCGCAGCGGCTTTGTTAAAAACTGTGTCTGACTGTTGCGGTTAGTGCCGCTCGACATTGGCCGCGAACATATAGCCGACGCCCCGGACGGTGACGATCGGCGCAGGACGCCCGCCAGCCCCTAGTTTGCGCCGCAACCGGCTGACCAGCACATCCACGCTGCGATCGGAAGACGCGCCGTCGCGCACTCCGGCCAGTTCCATCAGGCGGCTGCGGGCGATGACGGCGCGCGGATGATCGAGAAAGATTGCCAGGAGCGCGAATTCCGCGGCGGTCAGCACGACCGGCTGCCCGCCCGGCTCCGTCACTTCCCGGCGGGCGAAGTCGACGGTCCAGCCGTCGAACATCGCCTGGCTATGTCGGCGCAGCCCGGTGTTGCGATCGCCGCCGCGGCGCAGAACCGCGCGCAGGCGCGCCGCCAGTTCGCGCGCGGAATAGGGTTTGGCCATATAATCGTCCGCGCCCAGTTCCAGGCCGACGACACGATCCACTTCCGAACTATTGTCGCCTACCAATATGATCGGAACGTGACTGCGTTCACGCACATCGCGGCACAGATCCAGGCCGTCGGCGCCACGCAAGGCCGAATCGAGTACGACGGCGCGCACCGGCGTGGTCGACAGCGCACTGAAAATATCGTTTGCGGTAAGCGCGGGCAACACCCGGAAGCCGCTATGTTCCAGATGGTCACGCGTCGCGCTGCGCAAGTCCTGCCGGGTTTCAGCGATCAGGATGAGTGGTGAATGCATTCGGTCTGCACGGTCAGTTCGTCCTGCCCTGCGGGCATCAATGGCGATGAGGGCCGGCTCTAAATTCCGCGAATGTCTGGCGCATGGGTCGAATGTGACAAAATATTGCTGCGTTGCAAAAACTATGAAGCGGCAGCAACCAACAGCGGAAATGAGGGCGCTGCATTTGACGTCTGTATAAGGTCATCGATCAGTGCAAACAGCCATTGGGCATCCCCTTCCGCCCGATGCCGCACCAGCCCCAGCGAGTCCGCATAAGCCACCGCATTTGCAATCCGGGTGTCATCCGCGCGCTGCTCATCAAACAACATGGTGATATGGTCTATGGCAAAGGGCGTCGACACAGCAGCCGCTGCGGCGAGTTCACCCAGCCAATAGGAATCGAGAAGGCTGTCCGCGATGACCCGTCGCCCCTGCACATGATCGACAAGTTCGGCCAGCACCCGGGCGGCGGGCAGCCCATCGCGCATGATGCGATCGAAGGTCAGGCCATGGACGGCCTCCGCTTCGCGCGTCCAGTCCCAGCCGGCCCAGCGATCGTCGGGGCGGATCAACCAGCTTCGCGACAGACCGCCTCCGGCCACGCCGACCTCGATCGGAAAGGAGCGCCCGTGGCGCGGCAGGCACGACGCCTCGAAATCAAGTGTCAGGATGGTCACGGTACGGCTCCACGAACATCGCGCGACCCGCCCCACCCCAAGCCGGACGTCGCATCCATCATTGCCCGTCGCGCCTTTCCATCTTTCTGTGTCAGGAAAAAGTCAGCGACTGGCGCAAGTCGTCGGCCGGTGCAAAAAAATGGACCGGAAACGGCGGCTCGCGCTTTTCCGTTCAGGCCGCGACACATAAGGACAACAGACGCCCATGACCGTGATAGCCGCCTTTCTCTACCGCAACGGGCAGCGCGTGCGCCGCGTGGCGATCGACGAGCGGATCGACTGCCCCGCCGATAAGTCGGAATTTGTCTGGATCGGCGTGGCCGACCCCACCGCCAAGGAAATGCACACGCTGGCGCGCACCTATAATCTCCATCCGCTTGCCGTGGAGGACGCCCTGAAGGCCAATCAATTGCCCAAGGTCGACCTGTATGGCGACCAGCTGTTTGTGGTCGCGCGCACCGCGCATCTGGAGGAGGAGACAATTTGCTACGGCGAAACGGCGCTGTTCGTCGGCCAGGACCATATCATCAGCGTACGGCACGGGTCAGCGCGCGGCCATGGCATGCTGCGCCAGGAACTGGAGGCCGTGCCGCAGCGGCTGGCGCAGGGCACCGACTATGTGTTGCATGCGATTCTGGACTTCATCGTCGATGGCTATCTGCCGATTGTCGAGGGGATAGAGGACGAAGTGCTGACCATGGAGCAGCAGATGATCGACCATTTCCTGGGCCGGGATGACGTCACGCGTATCTTCAGCCTGCGCCGTCAGCTGATCTGGTTCCAGCGCATCCTCGTGCCAATGCATGAGGTCGCGACCAAGTTCGTGAAGATCGACCTGCCCTGTATCGACGCAGAAGCCCGTCCCTATTTCAGTGACGTGCGCGACCATGTTCGCCGGGTGCAGGTGATGGTGGAGGATCTGCGGGAGATATTGAGCAGCGTGTTCGAATCGTCGAACCTGCTGGAACAGCAGCGCACCGGCGACATCACGCGCCAGCTTGCCGCCTGGGCCGCCATTCTGGCGGTGCCGACCGCCATCGCAGGCATTTACGGCATGAATTTCGAACATATGCCCGAATTGCGCACCCGCTATGGCTATCCGGTCGTGCTGGTCGTGATCGCCTCGCTTTGCACCCTGCTCTATGCCCGCTTCAAGAAATTGAAATGGCTGTGACGGGGCGTCGTCCGTCCGCCATTTAGCCTTGCCATGTTCCCTATATATGGTTCATCGTCCCGCCTGATGATTAACAGGGAGAGTGGGATGCGAGGACTATGGATGATGGGGCTCGGCTGGGCGCTGGCAAGTGCGCCGATCGCAACCTCCGCCCAGCCGGCGCAATGGACCGACGCCACGACCGGGCATCGCATCGTGCGTGTGGATGACAGGCCTGGCAATTATGCCCTATATTTCAATTACAACCCCTTCACGCCCGATGGCCGGCGGATGGTTTATCTGACGCCGGAAGGGATCCGCGTCGCCAGCGTCAGCGACTGGAGCACGAAGTTGGTGCTGAAGGAAAAGATCGACCGGCTGTTGTTCGTCGGCAATCGCGAGCCGGTGGCTTATTATACCACCAACCCAACGGGCGCGGCGGAGAATGAAGGCTCTTCCATCGTCTGGTCCGTCAACCTCGACACCGGAAAGCGGAAGCGCATTGCCGACCTGCCGGGCGGGCGGATCGAATCAATCAACGCGGACGACACGCGTCTTGCCGGCCATGTCGAACTGGAACCCCCGCCACCTGCCATCGCTGCGCAGGGACGCCGGGACCCGAAGACCGGGTCGCCGAGCTATAGCGGCACAGGCCCTGATGGTCGCCCCCTTAGCTTTGCCCAGGCCAAGTCACAGTGGATGGCGGCGCGGCTTGCCGCCGGCGTGCCCATGGAAATCTTTACCATCGACATTCGCACGGGGGAGCGCCGCAGCGTCACCCGGTCGAAGGACTGGCTGAACCATGTGCAATTTTCTCCCAAGGACCCCGACCTGCTGATGTATTGTCACGAAGGGCCATGGGAAAAGGTGGATCGCATCTGGACCATTCGCACTGATGGCAGCGCAAAGACCAAGGTGCATCAACGCCGCTTCCGAGGGGAAATCGCCGGGCATGAATATTGGGCGCCGGACGGCCGCACCATCTGGTACGACCTCATCCAGCCGCAGGGCGTGCGATGGCTGGCAGGTCATGACGTGGTGAACGGCACGCGTCGCTGGCTGCGGATCGCGCCGGGACAGGGAAGCTATCATTATAGTTCGTCCCCGAACGATGCCAGCTTTTCAGGCGATGGCAATGATCAGGGAAAATATATCAGCCTCTTCCACCCTCGGATGGATGACGGCGCGCGGGCGCGCGAGACGTTGGACGGCGGAGCACTGATCGCAACAGGCGCACTGGAAACCGACAGGCTCGCAGACCTGTCGCGTCATGATTACACGCTGGAGCCCAACCAGCATTTCACGCCCGATGGCAAGTGGCTGGTGTTCCGCAGCAATATGGAAGGCAGCCCGGCCATCTATGCGGTGGAGGTCGCTAAGGCGCAATAAGGGATCAAATCCGCCGCTGGCCCGTTCGCCCTTGATGCAAGCCATTGGGGAAGCGAAATGACCGCGATCGATATTCTCGCCAAGCAATTATGGGGCATGTGGGCGGGCTTTGTCGCGCTGGTGCCCAATATGGTGATCGCGCTTGTCATCCTGCTCATCACCTGGGTGGTGTCGCGCATCGCCCGCCGGATCGTTGATCGTGTCACCGGCAAGGCATCGATCCGCGAAAGCCTGAAACAATTGATCCATACAGTCGTGTCGATCGGCGTATGGGTGATCGGCCTTGTCATCGCGGCAACCGTCGTGCTGCCCGGCCTGACGCCGGCCAGCCTGGTCGCGGGTCTGGGCATCGGCACCATCGCGATCGGCTTTGCCTTCCAGGATTTTTTCCAGAATTTCCTGGCCGGCATCCTGATCATGGTCCGCAAGAAGATGCGCATCGGCGACATTATCGAGTGCGAAGGGATCATCGGCCGTGTCGAGCATGTGTCGCTGCGCGAAACCCATGTCCGCAAACTCTCGAACGAACTGACGATCGTTCCCAATTCCACCCTGTTCAAGAACCCGGTGGAGATATTGACCGACGGCGCCCAGCGCCGGCATGAAATCGTCGTAGGCGTATCCTACGACACGGATCTGGAGCAGGCGCGCGACGTCATTCGCTCTGCTATGGAAGGCATCGATATCATCGACCAGGATCGTCGCATCGATATCTTCGCGCGCGAATTCAATTCCAGTTCGATCGATTTTCTGGTCCGCTGGTGGGCAGGGTCAAAGCCCTATGACATGCATGACAGCCGCGACCGCGTGGTGCGCGCAATCAAGGCCGCGCTGGACAAGGCGGGGATCGAAATCCCCTTCCCCTATGTCACGCACACCTTCAAGGCTCCCGTCCCGTTGCAAGGCCAGGCCGAAGACGGCGCCGCCCAGGCCTGAGCCTGGGCGACCGGTTCCAAAAGGGGCATTGATTGCAGCGGCATGCACCGCGCGCCCGGCTTAGACCGTCAGTGCGAATTGAGCGTGCGGAAGACGTCTTCCAATTCCCCGCGTTGGGCCGCTTCGCTCAGATATTTGACGCGCTCGACATGGATTTCGGGCGGCGTGGGCTGCTGCCGGAGCAGCGCCATGGTTTCAGCGATATAGTCCGCCAGCGGCAGGGCGTCGGGATTTTCCGCATGGCCGGGCATCAGGTCTGTCTGAACTGCCGGCGGCACGATTTCGATCACCTCTACGCTGCTGTCATGCAACTGCGCCCGCAAAGACATGGACCAGCTGTGAATGGCCGCCTTCGTAGCACTGTAGGTCGGCGTCGCGGCCAACGGGACGAAGGCAAGGCCCGACGATACCGTCAAGATAGCGGAGGCCGCCTGCGCTTGCAGATGCGGCAGCAGCGCGTGGGCAAGCCTGATCGGGCCAAGCAGATTGGTGGCGATCGTTGCTTCCGCTATGTCGAGGTCGATCCGCTGCTCCGCCACCATGATGCCCGCATTCAGCACCACCGCGTTCAGTTCCGGGAAATCAGCAATCAGCTTTTGCGCGAAGGCGGGAATCGACGCTGCATCTTCCATATCGAGCGTCACCGCCGCCATGCCCGGATGATCGGCAACGACGGCATCGAGCGCGGCTTGACGGCGTCCGGCAATGATGACCTGATTGCCTGCTTCATGAAATTCATGCGCCAAGGCTGCGCCGATGCCCGATCCACCGCCGGTGATGAGAATAGTGTTGCCTGTCGATTGCATGGCTGGCTCCTTCCAATTGGTCTGGAGCCAAATTGCGCGCTACGCTCTCTTTTGGGAAGAAGGCACCGTATGGTGCGGTAGTCACCGGAAGGTTAGAAATGGCAAAATCTTTGGAAAGTCGGTTCGATGCAGCGGAAATTTCTGAGGCGAAGCGCTATCTGGATGCCGTTCCGCCCAGCGATATCGATCCGCGGGTGGAGCGACTCGTCAACCAATTGATCGGCCGAGTCGCCGACAAATGGACCATGTTGATCCTAGAACTGCTCGAGGAAAAAGGCACGCTGCGCTTCACGCAGATCGGGCGGGCGGTCGACGGCATCAGCCAGAAGATGCTGACCCAGACGTTGCGTCAGATGGAACGGGACGGACTGCTCACCCGAACCGTTCACCCCGTGGTGCCCCCGCGCGTTGATTATGCGCTGACGCCGCTTGGCAATAGCCTGAGCGCAGCCTTTTGCGGCGTCTGGGTCTGGGCCGAGCGCAATCTCGACATGGTGGAAGCCGCGCGCGTCCGGTTCGACGCGCGCGGCTGATACCCCTACTCGCCGGTCGTCGGCAAGGGCTGGACTTCCAGACGTGGCGGAGCGCTATTCTCCGGCAAGGTCCGCGCGGGCGCGGGCGGCCCGCTGATCGCGCTAGATGAGGACGGCGGCAGAGGCTGCACGGTCGCTGAGGACGGAACCTCCGCACCAGTGGCGCCCGGCAAAGGCTGCACGGTTGAGGACGACGGGACAGTCCCCGCCGCGTCATCAGGTGGCGGCGCTGTCGCTTCGAGCGCGCTTGTATAGCTCGGCTGCCATCCCGGCGGCGGCGCTTCCCCCGGCGGCTTGGGCGGTGGGGGCAAAGGCGTCGGCGACACGATGACCGTCACCGTCGCGCCAAAGCGCGACTGCCATTCAGCCAGCCGCCGCAGATAATCCTCATAGGCGGCGTAAAATTCCTGAAACGGCTTTTCCAGTTCCTCCAGCCATTTCGGCGCCATTAGCAGCAATTGCGAAGAGGGCGTCGAAAGCACCTTCGCGCCTACGGTCACGGCGACCGGACAAAAATGCTTGATGACCGGCGGCAGGGCGAAGAAATTATACACGACGGTGTTGAGCCGCTCGCGCGATCCGATCGCCGCATTGCCATAGGCGACCTTGTAGTTGCGATCCACGGCCGCGTTGGCGGTCTTGAGCACCTGACCATGGACCGACAATATCTGGTTATACTGGTTGCGCGCGGTCGCCCCATATTTGTCGCAGTTGAGCGCCGCGACGTTAAGCGCCATGCGGACATGCCAAAGCGCGGTGTTGGACGTGACGCCCCGGTTGGCGGTCAGATATTTTCCGTCTTCATCCTTGGTCGGGATAGACATGCCTTCCGCGGCATTGTCCGGTGGCACAGGACGCACGGTCGGCACCACGACGGGAGGCGGTGTGGGTGGCGGCGGTGGCGGCGGTGTCGAACAGGCGGCAAGAACCGCCAGCGACACCAGCGAAATCCGGCCTAATAGTCGGCGCGAGACGAACATCACATTCTCCGAGAGGAAGACAGGCCGGTCATGCCGGGCAGTGGACTTGAGGGGAATATGCCCAACACTCGGTTTACCGCAAGGTTTCAGGCAGTTCGCCGCGCCAGTGCCCGCGCGGCCTCTTCCATCAGTTGCGCGATGATGCTGGCTACGGGTTCCTCCTTCGTCACCATCCCGACCGATTGACCCGCCATCAGCGACCCCCCTTCGACATCGCCATCGATCACCGCGCGGCGCAAGGCGCCCGCCCAATAATGTTCGATCTGCAATTGCGCCTCCATCATTTCGATGGTGCCGCTGTCGAGCAGGTTCGCCACTTCCCGCTGCTTGGCGGTGAAGCTTTCCGTGCCGGCATTTTTGAGCGCGCGGACCGGGATGACGGGCAGCCGGGCGTCAATCTGGACGCTGGCCACTGCGTCGCGCGCGGAAGCGCGGAAAAAGGCTTTCTTGAAATTGGGGTGCGCGATGCTTTCGGTCGCGCAGGCGAAACGGGTGCCAAGCTGCACGCCCGCCGCCCCCATTTCCAGATAGGCGGCAATCGCCTCGCCCCGACCGATGCCGCCCGCGACAAAGACGGGCACCTGCCCTGCCATGTCTGGCAGGATTTCCTGCGCCAGCACACTGGTGGAAACAGGGCCGATATGACCGCCGGCCTCCATGCCTTCGACCACGAGCGCGTCGACGCCCGATCGCACCAGCTTCTTGGCCAGGCTGAGCGCGGGCGCGAAGCAGATCAGTTTCGCGCCCTTTTGCTTGATCGCCTCGACGCTGCCCTTGGGCGGCAAGCCGCCGGCCAGCACGACATGGCCGACATCATGGCGCGCGCAAACGTCGATCAGGTCGAACAGCTGGGGATGCATGGTGATGAGGTTGACGCCGAATGGACGGTCGGTCAGCGCCTTGGTCGCCGCGATCTCCGCATCCAGAAGCTCCGGGGTCATCGCCCCGCAGGCGATCACGCCAAAGCCGCCGGCATTGGATATCGCCGCGACCAGATTGCGTTCGCTGACCCAGCTCATCGCGCCGCAAAGGATAGCGGTTTCGCAGCCCAGAAAATCCGTGCCGCGAGCCATGAGGGAGGCGAGTTTGGCGGTGGTCATGTCTCTATACTTCTTGTCGTCATCCCCACGCACGCAGGGATCCACCTCCCGGCGCTGCGACCGGGGATGGGATGTGAGATGGAAACCCGCCTTCGCGGGAATGACGCGTTTAGTAAAGGGGGAAGATCAGGCCGCAGCGGCATCGAGCCCGTAGGCGGTGTGCAGGACACGCACCGCCAGTTCAGTTTCATCCTCGTCGATCAGCACGCTGACCTTGATCTCGCTGGTGGAGATCGCCTCGATATTGATGCCACGATCGGCCAGCGTCTTGAACATCGTGGCCGCGACGCCCGCATGGCTGCGCATGCCGACGCCCACGACGCTGATCTTGGCGACTTCGGTGTCGGTGATGATGCGGCGAAAGCCGATCTCTTCCTGGCGCGCCTCCAGAATGTCGACGCTGCGCGCCAGGTCGGCGCGCGGCACGGTGAAGGTCACGTCGGTTTCTTCCGTGTCCTTGCTGTCATTCTGGATGATCATGTCGACATTGATCGCCGCATCCGCCAGCGGCGTGAAGATGCTCGCCACCGCACCCGGCTTGTCGGGAACGCGCGTGACGATGATCTTCGCCTCATTCTTGTCATGAGCGATGCCGGTGATGAGCTGACGTTCCATCTTCGTTTCCTTGAGCTTGGCTTCCAGGTCCTCGTCGCTCACGATCAGCGTGCCGGGAAGGTCATCCTGGGTGGGTTCATCGAAGGAAGAAAGCACCTGCACGACCACGCCTTCCTTCATGGCGAGGCCGACCGAGCGGGTCTGGAGCACCTTTGCGCCGACCGAAGCCAGTTCCAGCATCTCCTCATAGGTGACAAGGTCGAGCTTGCGGGCGCGAGCGACGATGCGCGGGTCGGTGGTGTAGACGCCGTCCACGTCGGTATAAATGTCGCAGCGATCGGCCTTGATCGCCGCCGCCACCGCGACCGCCGACGTGTCGGACCCGCCACGCCCCAGCGTCGATACCCGGCCATCGCCCATCATACCCTGAAATCCGGGGATGACCGCGACCTGCCCAGCCTGCATCGCAGCCACCAGCGCGTCGGTTTCGATAGTCGAAATGCGCGCCTTGGCATGCGCCTCGATCGTGCGGATTGGCAATTGCCAGCCCAGCCAACTGCGCGCGTCCACGCCCATCGCCTTCAACGTCATCGCAAGGAGGCCGCTCGTCACCTGCTCGCCCGAGGCCACGACGACGTCATATTCGGCCGGGTCGTAAAGGGCTGAGGCTTCCTTGCAAAAGCCGACAAGGCGATCCGTTTCACCAGCCATGGCGGAGACGACGACCGCGACCTCATGCCCCTGGCTCGCGACATATTTGACGCGCGCGGCAACATTGCGAATTCGCTCCATCCCCGCCATGGAGGTGCCGCCGAATTTCATCACGATGCGCGCCATTTGTGTGCCGAACCTTGCCGTAAATGTGAAAGAATATGTCCCAAAGGGGCAAAACGGCGCCTCTATTAGCAGTCGCGGCGGATATGGCAAGTAATCCCCAAGATCGTCGAGCCGCCCATGACATTCGCCCGATCAAACGCCAGCCTCGCTACGGCCAACCGTCGCTTTGCCGCTGGCGCGCCGGCTGCTAGAAGCGCGTTGTCCGCAGATGAAGGTAGATATGGCTGACGGTATTCAAGCGACGATCGATCCAAAGGAAGCGGCGCATTTCGGGGCGATGGCCGCCGATTGGTGGGACCCGCGGGGATCGAGCGCGATGCTTCATAAGCTCAATCCCGTGCGGCTGCGCTATATTCGCGCTGCCATCGACCAGCATTGGCCAGGGCAGGAAAAGGCCTTCCGACCATTGGAAGGCAAATCTGCCCTGGATGTCGGGTGCGGTGCCGGGCTGCTGACGGAACCGCTTGCCCGGCTGGGCGCGTCGGTCACGGGGCTGGATGCGGCGCCGGAAAATATCGCGGCGGCGCTGGGTCATGCCAAAGGGCATGGGCTGACCATCGACTATCGCGCCACGCCGGTGGAAGAGCTGGCGGAAAGCGGTTTTGACCTGGTGACGTCGATGGAGGTTATCGAGCATGTCGCCGATCCGGCCGCGTTCGTGCGCGCGCTGGCGAGCAAGGTTTCGCCTGACGGGCTGCTCATCCTGTCCACGCCCAACCGGACGCCATTGTCGCGCATCGCCATGATTACCGTGGGCGAAAGCATTGGCGGGATTCCGAAAGGGACACATGACTGGGACAAATTTCTGACCCCCGACGAACTGACCGCATTGCTGGACGACGCGGGGCTGGAGGTCATCGACAGCAGCGGATTGAGTTTCGATCCCGCGCGCGGCTTTGCCCTGTCCGCGAACAAGGCGATCAATTATCTGCTAACCGCGCGGCACAAGGGCTGATCAGCGGAAACGCTGGGGCCGGTACAGGTCGACAGGCAGGCTGGAAATTGCGGGCGGCAATGGCGACTGCGTGATTAGCGCCTGCCCCAGAAGCGCGGCGGCCGGTGCAGTCTGGATGCCAAACCCCCCCTGCCCGGCGAACCAGAAAAAGTTAGGCTGCGCGGGGTCGGCCCCATAAACCGGCGCGCGATCGGGCGCAAAGCTGCGCAGACCCGCCCAGCGATGCTCAATCCGTTCGACCGGCCAGTCCACCACCTCCTCGAACCGGGCGACCGCCTGCGCCACTGCCAATTCCTCGGGCGCGGCGTCGCATGGCGGCGACGGAGCTTCATCATGCGGGGTCAGCCAGACGCGACCCGGTCCTTCCGGCTTGAAATAGAATCCTGCCCGCAAATCCATGATGAGCGGCAGGTCGGCCGATGGCATGGCGGGCACGCTCAATTGCACCACAGTGCGGCGCAGGGGCGTGATGCCGATGGGTGCGACGCCGCTGCGGATGGCGACATCATCCGCCCAAGCGCCGGCAGCATTGACCAGCAGCCCACATTGCACGACGCCCTGAGACGTCCGGATACACCAGCCGCCTTCATCGGGTCGCGCCGATTCAAGCCTCGCATTCAGCCATATGTCGCCACCGTTTGCGGCGAAGCGGCGCAGATAGGCCTGATGCAGCGCGGCCACGTCGATGTCGCGGCAACTCTCCTCCATCACGCCGATGGTCCAATCCGGCCGCAGGCCCGGCACCAGCGGCGCTGGATCGACGGAGTCCAGCTCGACCTTGCCAGCGAATCGGGTCAGCAGGGCGTTGCGCAGTGCTTCGTCGCCAGCGCGCCCCACATGCAGCGTCCGCCGCGGCGAGAGGAAGCTGCGATCGTGAAAACCGGGATCAGGAGACGCCAGCAACGGCCCGGACGCGGTGGTCAGCGGCTGCACTGCCGCGCCGCCATAGGTTTCTTCCCAGAACGCCACGGACCGACCGGTGGCATGATAGCCCGGCTGCGGCTCCATCTCCACAATCAGGACGCTGGCATCGGCCGCAAGATACGCGCCCAGGCTCGCGCCCGCCATGCCGCCACCGATAATGACGATATCATAGGTCTTCAACGTGCCGTCTCGTCCAGAAACGCCTCGATCCGGGCGAACGCATCAAGCCGCACCGGGTCCAGCTCCCGCAGAATTTCATGCGCCGCCTCGCGGCCATAGACATGCAGGCGCGCGGTGGGCAATCGGGCGGCAAAGCGGCGGATCGCAGCCGTCGACACCAGCTGGTCGGTTTGCGCCGCCAAGATCAGCATGGGGCATTGAATGCGCGACAGTCCATCGCCCTGCTCCAAGGCGCGCGTCGATTCGAGCGCCTGGTTGACCCAGGACCAACTGGGCGGTCCCAAGGCGATCTCCCGGCTATGGTCGCGCCACCAGATTTCGTCGGCATAGCGTTCGGGATCGTGAGTCAGCCGCTTCTGGCGCATGCGGCGCTGGCGTTCGGATTCCTCCTTTTGCGTCCAGGCGCGCCTGTCTCCCAGGCCGCGCCACAGCATCAGGCGCGTCAGGGCGACCGCCAGCCAGCGCGGCATCGGCCCTGTCTGCAACCCGAGCATCGGCGCGGTCAAAATGGCGGCGTCGGGCTGCGTCATGCCTTCGTTGAGCGCGCGCAGCAGCATATGCCCGCCCATCGAATGCCCCAGCATCGCGGTCGGCCCTTCGCCATCCGCACGCCAGTCCCGTGCAAGGTCGCGCAGGTCCGTGATATAGTCGGCGAAGTCGGGAATATGCCCGCATAGCGGATCGTCCGTCAGCCGGCCCGACCCGCCCTGCCCGCGCCAGTCGAACGCGGTGACGGCCCAGCCACGCCGCGCCATATGGTCGATCAGTTCAAGATATTTCTCGATCATGTCGCCACGGCCATTGATGACCAGCAGTCGACCGCGCGCACCATCGCCCAGACGATAGCGACGGATCGGCCAGCCGTCCCGCGCATGCCAGAAGTCCAGCCGCCCGTTCATCGGCCAGGCCCGCCGGTCGAACGGCTGGGAAGCGGGGAATAGCGGCGAATCCATCGCGCGCATGGTTACGGTTTGGTAAGCCATGCGGTCTAGGGAATAGTGCGCATGTCGGGGCAATATTTCCAGTGGGCGCTGATGATCGCTCTTTGCGCGCTGCTGATCGCTGCGGCGATCACCGACATGCGCGCGCGCATCATTTCCAATCGCCTGAACCTGGCTGTCGCCTTGCTCGCGCCTCTGTGGTGGCTGGCATGCGGGCTGGACATCTGGCCGGGCATGGCAACCCAGCTGTTGCTTGGCCTGATCGTCTTCGCGCTGTTTGCTGCCTTGTTTGCGCTCGGCATGATGGGCGGGGGCGACGTCAAGCTGCTCGGCGCCCTGGCGCTGTGGTTTCCTTGGCAGGCGCTGCTGGCGCTGGTGATGCTGATGGCGGTGCTGGGCGGCGCGGTAACGCTTGTGGTCCTGATCCACCATCGGATCGCCAAAAAGCCGGGACAACCGGAGATTCCTTACGGTGTCGCCATATCACTCGCAGGATTGTGGGTAATTGGCGAACGATATCTTAACCAATTTGCGTGATGAGTGGGGCAATGGGGGCATGGCACCCGCTCGAGGGAGGCGTTTTTCGTCATGGATGCTAAGAAGATCGTGCTGCTTGTTGGCGCGCTGATCATAGCCGTTACAACAGCGCTGCTCGCGCGCAACATGCTGAGTTCGTCGAGCACGCCATCTGTCAATGCTGCGAATATGCCGGTCGAGCCCGATCAGCCGCATGTGCTGGTGGCCGTCAAGGCGTTGCCGGTGGGGACCATCCTCGATGCGGAAAGCTTCCGCTTCCAGCCCTGGCCCAAGGATCTGGTCGAGCAGGCCTATTATCTGCGCGGCCAGGCGGATCCGACCAAGCTGGCGGGCAGCGTCGTGCGCACCGCCATCACGGCCGGTCAGCCCTTGACGCAAGGCGCACTGGTGAAGCCCGGCGATCGTGGTTTCCTGGCGGCTGCACTGGCGCCGGGCATGCGCGCGGTCACGGTGCCGGTGTCGGCCCAAACCTCGGTTGCCGGCTTCGTCTTTCCAGGCGACCGCATCGACCTGGTCCTGACGCAAAGCGTGGCAGGCGGCGGCGATGGCGAACCGCTCAAGGTGTCGGAAACCATCCTTCGCAACCTGCGCGTGCTGGCGACCGATCAGCGGATGGATGCGCTTGGCCCTGACGGAAAACCCGTTGTCCAGACCTATTCCAACGTCACGCTGGAAGTCACACCCAAGATCGCCGAGAAAATCGCGGTGGCACAGACGGTAGGTTCACTGTCGATGTCGCTGCGGTCCATGGCGGACACGCCATCGGATCTGGACGCCGCCATCGCCGGCGCTGACGTCGACCTGCCCGAGGGCGCGAGTCCGGCCGCTGAAAAGGCCATCCTCGCCAAGCTCGCGGCGCGGCCGGTCGATCGGGGCAGCACCTATTCCACGGGCGCCGACGTATCACGCTATCAGCGCAGCTCCGTGCCCGCCAAGGCCGAGGCACCCGTGCCGCCCGCCATGGCCGCCAATGGCGCACCGGTCGGCACCGTCGCCTTCAAGGGGCCGACGATCCGCGTGGCGCGTGGCACCACAGTGACCGAAGTTCCGGTCGGGGGGAAGTAAGATGAAGCCTATGCACAAGCTTGCCGGTCCCGCGATCGCGATCGGCCTGGCGGTCGCCTGCGCCGCCGCACCCACCAGCGCGCTCAATGCCGCGACCTCCAGCATGCAGGACAATGCGATCCTCCTGTCCGTGGGCGGCAGCCGCGTCATCAACCTGCCGGCCAAGATGTCGGACGTGGTGATCGCCGACCCCGAAGTGGTCGACGTCCATGTCCGCTCGCAGAACCAGCTGTATCTGATCGCCAAGAAGGCGGGTGAAACCACGGTCTTCGCTACCGCTCCCAACGGCAAGGTGCTGTTTTCAGGCACCGTCCGGGTCGGCAACAACATCACCAGCATCGACGACATGCTGCGCATCGCCATGCCTGGCGCAAATATCGCCGTGAACACGATGAACGGCATGGTGCTGCTCACCGGCACGATCCAGGCGCCCGAGGATGCCGCCGAGGTCGAAAGGCTGACCCAGGCCTTTGTCGGCAAGGATGTGACGGTCGTCAGCCGGCTGCGCATGGCGACGCCCCTGCAGGTCATGCTCCAGGTCAAGATCGCCGAAGTCGCCAAGGATGTCGGCCACAAGATCGGCACCAATTTCGCGAGCATTGATCGAAGCGGCGGCAAGGTGGCTGGCAATGTCGGCGGCGGCCTGCGCGACTTCGCGCAATTCAACGCCGACAACAACACTTGGGAATTCACAAACCCGACCGATGGCGGCTACAGCCTGGGCGGCGTCGCCCGTATCCTGGGCATGGACATTGCCGGGGCGCTGGACCTTGCCGAATCGAGCGGGCTTGCTTCCACGCTGGCACAGCCCAACCTGACCGCATTGTCGGGCGAAACCGCCAGCTTCCTGGCAGGCGGCGAATATCCCTACACTGTTTCCAACGGGCTTCAGGGCAACAGCATCGAATTCAAGCAATATGGCGTGCAGCTGGCCTTCACGCCAACGGTGCTGGCCGATGGCCGCATTTCGCTGCGCGTCCGCCCGACTGTGTCCAGCCTCGACTTCTCGATCAACGCCAATGTGCCTGCGCTCAAGAGCCGCACAGCTGAAACGACGGTTGAGCTGGGTTCGGGGCAGGCCTTCATGATCGCGGGCCTGCTGAACAACGAAGCGTCGAACAACGTCAACAAGATCCCTGGTCTTGGCAACCTGCCGATCCTGGGCAGCCTGTTCAAGTCGCGCCAGTTCCAGCGCAATGAAACCGAGCTGGTCATCGTCGTCACCCCCTATCTGGTGAAGCCGATGAACGCGTCGGACGTGCGCCTGCCGACCGACGGCTATCGCAACGCCGACCTTGGCGAAGGCCTGTTCCTGCAACGCAGCCATAGCGGCACCAGCGGCGCGCGCCGCCCGATGCCCAGCCGCGCGCCCGGCGCTCCGATGCCGACACCCGGCCCGGAAGCATCGGCCGCATCGCCGCCGGTCGTCGCCCGCAAGGATGGCGATGCCGCTCCCGGCTTCAGTTTCTGACGGAAGGACCAAGGAAATGACCTCTCTGTCCCTCAAGACCCTGGGCGCCCTCGCCGTGCTGGCGCTGCCGTTGGCGGCCTGCACGTCCGACAGCTCCAATCGCGGCGTCGAATCGGTGCATCAGCCGGTGGTGAGCCACGCCGCCTATACCTTCGACGTGATGGCGGGGTCCGGCGATACGCTACCCCCGGCCGAAGCTGCACGCCTCAACGACTGGTTCGTGTCGATCGGCCTTGGCTATGGCGATCAGGTCGCCATTGTGAATGACGGCTATTATGGCCCGGCGCTGCGCGAAGGCATCGCCAATGTCGTGGCGCGCCACGGCCTGCTGGTCGGTGAGGACAGCTCGGCCGTTGCTGGTGCAGCGCCACAGGGGAGCATCCGCCTGATCGTGCGCCGCGCCACCGCCAGCGTGCCTGGCTGCCCCGACTGGAGCGCCAAGCAGGAAAGCGAAATGACGCTGGGCACCTCGTCGAACTTCGGCTGCGGCGTGAACAGCAATCTGGCCGCCATGGTCGCCAATCCGGAAGATCTGGTGCGCGGCCAGTCGAGCGACAGCGATCTGCGGACCGCGACGTCCAACCGCGCCATTTCCACCTATCGCGAAAAGGCGCCCACGGGCGCGGGTGATCTCAAGCAGCTTCAGGCGGGAGGCCAGCAATAACATGAACGCACCCTGGAAACCGGGCGGCGCCCTGCGCGATCCGTTTCATGCCTTTGTCTGCGACGATCACAGCTTCGACGTGCTGCGCGCTGTCGCCGCCGAAATGGGCTGGGCGCCTGAAAAGGTGAACAAGGGCGGCATGCGCAATGCCGTCCAGACATTGTCCATCACCGCCTCGCCGCAAATCCTGTTCGTCGACATGTCAGAGAGCGGCGATCCGCTCAATGACATCAACAGCCTGGCGGAAGTATGTGAACCCGGCACCGTAGTGATCGCGGCCGGTCAGGTGAACGACGTCCGCCTCTATCGCGATCTCGTCGCCAGCGGCATTCAGGATTATCTGCTGAAACCCTTTGGCGCTGACCAGCTGCGCGATGCGCTGGCACAAGCACAGGCCGTCTTCATGGCGCCGCGTGACACTGGCCCGGAACGGCCGCACTGCACCATGGCGGTCATCGGCACGCGCGGCGGCGTCGGCGCGTCCAGCATCGCCACCTCGCTCGCCTGGATGCTGTCGGACAAGAAGAAGCGGGCGACCGCCCTCTTGGACCTGGACGTGCATTTCGGCACCAACGCGCTGGCGCTGGACCTGGAACCGGGTCGCGGGCTGACCGACGCGATCGAAAATCCCAGCCGCATCGACGGCCTGTTCATTGAACGCGCGATGGTCCGTGCCAGCGACACGCTGGCGATCCTGTCCGCCGAGGCGCCGATCAGCCAGCCGATGCTGACCGATGGCGGCGCTTTCTATCAATTGCTGGAAGAATTCCACACCGCTTTTGAATGCAGCGTCATCGACCTGCCACGCGGCATGCTCATTCAGCATCCGCACCTGATGGGTGATGTGAACACCGCGCTGGTCGTGACCGAACTGACGCTGGCGGCCGCGCGCGATACTATTCGCATCCTGTCCTGGCTCAAGACCAATGCGCCCCAGGCGCGCGCGGTCGTCGTCGCCAACAAAGTGCAGACCGGATCGCCGGAAATCAGCCGCAAGGATTTCGAGCAGTCGATCGAGCGCAAGGTCGATATCCTGATCCCGTTCGACCTGCGCGTCGCATCGCAGGCGGCAAAGCTGGGCAAGACGCTGGCCGAAGTCGCCAAGGGTAGCAAGGTGGGCGCGGCCTGCACCGCATTGCTCAACGAAGCGCTGGGTTCCGAAGACAAGGACGGCGATGCGCGTCCGTCGGGCAAGGGCGAATCCCTGCTGAACAAGATCGACCTCAAGGGCATGTTGGCTGCGCGCCGCAAGGACAAGGTCGCGAGCGAAAACTGAGGAATGCGCGCCGCCCTTAGCCAAGGGCGGCCGATAGCGGACGGGGCGAATGCATGGACGGCAATGTCATCTTGATCGCGGTGCTGCTGGCAGCGATGCTGGGGATGGTGGCGATGGCCTTTGCCGGTCCGTCGCCCGAAAAGGCGCGCAAGCGCCGCGTCGCGACGATCCGCGGCCGCTATGGCGAATCAGCGGAAGCCTTGCTGGAGGCGCGCATGCGCCGGGCGATTTCCAATCGCCCTACCGGCGGCGAGGCCAAGATGCTGGTGTCCCTGGTTCCGAACCCGGACAATCTGGCCAAGCGCATCAAGATGACCGGCAAGAAGTGGACGCTCAGTCAGTATATGACGGCGTGCGCGATCATCTTCCTGCTGATTACCGCCCTGCTGGCACTGCGCGGATTTCCGTTTTTCTTCGCCCTGCTGGTGGGCGCGGCGGCTGGCCTGGGCTTGCCGCACTGGTGGGTCGGACGGCTGATCACCAAGCGAGTCAGCCAGTTCAATGCGAAATTTCCCGATGCGCTGGAATTGCTCACGCGCGGTCTGCGCTCGGGCCTGCCGATCGCCGAGACGCTGGGCGTGGTGTCGAATGAAATTCCCGGCCCGGTGGGCGAGGAATTCAAGCTTATCACCGAACGCATCAAGATCGGCCGGACAATGGAGCAGGCGCTTCAGGAAACCGCCGATCGGCTGGGCACGGCGGAATTCCAGTTTTTCGTCATCACCTTGTCGATCCAGCGCGAAACGGGCGGCAACCTGGCCGAAACCCTGTCGAACTTGGCCACCGTGCTGCGCCAGCGGTCGCAGATGAAGCTGAAGATCCGCGCCATGTCATCGGAGTCCAAGGCGTCGGCCTATATTATCGGCGTGCTGCCATTCCTGGTGTTCGGCATGATCTGCTACATCAACTTTGAATATATGAAGCCCTTTTTCACGCCTGATCCGGCAGGGATTTTCGGGCTGAGCACGATGCAGGTCATTGGCATCGGCGGCATGTGCTGGATGGGCATCGGCGCATTCATCATGGCCCAGATGATCAATTTCGAAATTTGATGGCGAGGCATTAGGATATGGAAGCCCCGACCCCCGCCGGCACATTGTTCGGCATGACCGCCACCGATTTCGGAACGCTGCTGGCTGGCCTGGCGACGCTCGCGGTATTGTTCGCGCTCTATGCCGTGATGACGGTGCGCGATCCCATGGCCAAGCGCGTCAAGGCGCTGAACGAACGGCGCGAACAGCTGAAGGCCGGCATCACAGCCTCAACCGCCAAGCGCCGCGCCAAGCTGGTCAAGACCAACCAGACGACGGACCATATGCGGTCCTTCCTCTCCAGCCTCAAGGTGCTGCAGGACGACCAGCTCAAGGATGTGCAGGTGCGCCTGGCGCAGGCCGGCATCCGGTCGAAGGATCTGGCGGTCGCGGTGATTTTCGGCCGGATGATCCTGCCGATCGTGATTGGCGGCATGGCGGCGATCCTGCTCTATGGCGTGGGCATCCTGCCTGAATGGGGCCCGATGAAGCGCTTCTTCGCCTTCGCGGTCGCGCTTCTCCTGTCTTACAAGGCGCCGGACCTGTTCATCGACAACAAGGTGCAGAAACGGTCGGCCGCCATCCGCAAGGGGCTGCCCGACGCGCTCGACCTGCTGGTCATCTGCGCCGAAGCGGGCCTGACCGTGGACGCCGCCTTCGCCCGCGTCGCCCGCGAACTGGGCAAGGCATACCCGGAACTGGGCGACGAATTTCACCTGACGGCGATTGAGCTCAGTTTCCTGACCGAACGGCGCATGGCGTTCGAAAATCTGGCGTCGCGCGTGAAGCTTGACGCCGTGAAGGGCGTCGTCACGACGATGATCCAGACGGAAAAATACGGGACGCCGCTTGCATCTGCGCTGCGCGTGCTGTCGGCCGAATTCCGCCATGAACGCATGATGCGGGCGGAGGAAAAGGCCGCGCGCCTGCCGGCCATCATGACCGTCCCGCTGATTCTCTTCATTCTGCCGACCCTGTTCGTCGTCATCCTGGGCCCGGCCGCCTGCTCGATCAGCGCCGCCTTCTAAGGCGCGCCGGTCGTGGCCGGATTGCCGTAGCGTCAGGCCGCGCCGTCGCCGGCTCACGGATAAAGCGCTGGCGCGACGCGATTTCCTCCCCTATTTTCCGCTAACGTAAAAGGAAAGAAGAGAGGATCGCATGTCCATCATTCGCACCATTGCCCCCCTCGCCGCACTGACGCTGGGCGCCTTCGCCGCGCTGCCCGCCCAGGCGGCGCAGCCGATCACGGGCCGCTGGTCCACCGTGGATGGCAAGGCGATCGTGGCCATCGCACCCTGCGGCAAGCAGATGTGCGGCCGGATCGAAAAGATCGTAAAGCCAACGCCCGGCCGCCCGCAAACCGATATCAAGAATCCCGACCCGGCGCTCCGGTCGAAGCCATTGGTGGGTCTGGCGCTGTTGTCCGGCTTTACGGATGAGGGCGACCTTTGGAAGGGTACGATCTACGACCCGGAAAGCGGCAAGAGCTACAGCAGCAAGGTCAGCCGCAACAAGGACGGCACGCTCAAGGTGCAGGGTTGCATCGCCTTCTTCTGCAAGACGCAGACCTGGACGCCCGTGCGCTGACAGCAGCGATCAGGAAAAGACGTTAGGCGCGATCAGCTGAGCCGGTCCGCCTCGACAGGAACGGTCTGTTGCGTCAAGGGCGACGGATGATCGGCCTTGTCGCTTCGCTTCTGTTCGTCCTCATCTGGTCCACCGGATTCATCGTCGCGCGGGCGGTCGTGCCCCATGGCGCGCCCGAACTGGTGCTGGCGATCCGGCTTGCCGCGACGACACTGCTGCTCGCCGGAGCGGCCGCCCTTGCCGGGCAAAGCTGGCCGCGCGGCCGGCGGCTGGGCCTGCATCTGGCCGCTGGCGCGATGCTGCACGGCCTCTATCTGACCGTCAGCTGGTGGGCGGTCAGCCGGGGTATGCCGGCCGGGATCATGTCGCTTCTTGGCGCGACCCAGCCGCTGATGGTCGCGGTAGCGAGCGTCGCGTTGCTGGGCGATCGCCTGCCGATGCGCAGCTGGCTTGGCCTTTTCATTGCCATCGTCGGTGTAGCCTGCGTCCTGATGCCCGCGATCGAGCGCAGCGGCGCGACCGCCGTTCCAGTGATTCCCGTGCTGGCCGGGCTGTTCGCCATCATCGCCATGACCGGGGGCACGCTCATCCAGCGCGGCCAGATTGCGGGGGACCCGATCCTGATGTCGGGTGCTGCGCAAAATCTGGGCGGGGCTATCGTCGCGGCCGCGGCAACGCTGATCGTTGGCGAATGGCGATGGGATAATGACCCGGTTCTGTGGATCGGCCTGGGGTGGTCCATATTCGGTCTGTCCGCCGCGGGCCTGAGCCTGCTGGTCTGGCTGGTCCGGCATCAGGGACCGACCGCCATGTCCATGCTCCTCCTCCTCGTTCCGCCGCTCGCCGCGATCGAGGCATGGGCCTTATTCGGCGAAAGACTCGGTCCCGTGCAGCTAGTCGGGTTCGTGCTGGCGCTGGGCGGCGTGCTACTCGGTCGATCACGCGCTCGGTCCAAGCCGAAAACGCCTGCCGCCTTGGTTGAACCGGCCTGACCGTCAACTTTGCGGTCGGGCTGGGAGCGGCTCATCAGCCTTCGCGCAGGCGTTCGTGATGGCGGATCACTTCGTCGATGATGAAACGCAGGAATTTCTCGGTGAAATCAGGATCCAGATTGGCGTCCGCCGCCAATTGCCGCAACCGCGCAATCTGCCGCTCCTCCCGGCCCGGATCGGCCGGCGGCAGGTCATGGGTCGCCTTATACTCGCCTACCGCCTGCGTCACCTTGAACCGTTCGGCGAGCATGAACACCAGCGCCGCGTCGATATTATCGATGCTTTCGCGATAGCGTTTCAACGTCTCGTCCATCTGGCGGCTCCTCCTGTCGGTCGCGGCGCTTTTTGCCGCTTGCGGGCCGGCGTGCAAGCTATTCCCGCTTGCCTTTGCGCTTTTGCACCGCCACATGATCGCGGTCATGACAGCACCTGCCCCCGGTAACGTCCATCCGATCGGCCGCGCGTCCAGCGCGCCGTCGCTCGACCCCATCATGAATCTGGTCGCCGATGGCATGAACCAGGTCAATGCCGTGATCCTGGATCGGATGCAGTCCCGCATCCCGTTGATCCCGGAACTGGCGGGGCATCTGATCGCCGGTGGCGGCAAGCGGCTGCGGCCGATGCTGACGCTCGCCTGCGCCGACCTTGTCGGCTATGCCGGTGCGCGTCATTACAAGCTGGCCGCCGCCGTCGAGTTCATTCACACCGCCACGCTTCTCCACGACGATGTCGTCGATGGGTCTGGTATGCGCCGGGGCCGCAAGACCGCCAATATCATCTGGGGCAACAGCGCCAGCGTGCTGGTCGGCGACTTTCTCTTTTCCCGTTCCTTCGAGCTGATGGTCGAAGCGGAATCGCTCAAGGTGCTCAAGATCCTGTCCGGCGCATCGGCCGTGATCGCCGAGGGAGAAGTCAATCAGCTGACGGCACAGCGCAAGATCGACACGAGCGAAGAGCAATATCTCGACATTATCGGCGCCAAGACCGCGGCCTTGTTCGCTGCCGCCTGTCGCATTTCCGCTGTCGTTGCCGACCGCAGCGAAGCCGAGGAGCAGGCGCTGGACGTCTATGGCCGTAACCTTGGCATCGCCTTCCAGCTGATCGACGATGCGATCGACTATGAATCGGACGAAGCGACGATGGGCAAGGATGCCGGCGACGATTTCCGCGACGGCAAGGTGACGTTGCCCGTCATCCTCGCCTATGCGCGGGGCAGCGAGGAGGATCGCACTTTCTGGAAAGCGGCGATCGCCGGGCATCGCGTCAGCGACGCCGATCTCGCTCACGCCACCGGCTTGCTGCGCCAGACCGGCGCTATTGCCGACACGCTGGCGCGCGCCCGTCACTATGGCCAGCGGGCGATCGACGCGCTGGGGATGTTCGATGCCGGCCGGGCCAAAGCGGCCCTTACCGAAGCCGTGGAATTTGCGATAGCAAGGGCCTATTGAACGGGCGCATTGCCGTTCGTTTCTTCCACCCTTCACGCGGATTCGTCCATCCATTTGGCCTGTCCGTCCCCGACAATCCCGTGCGACATGCTTGGCCCCTCCGAGCAATTTGCTGAACCGGACATGCCATGATCCTCTCCCCCGAAACGATAGCCTTCCTGGTCGCGGCCGCGTCGATGGCAGGGTGTATTGACGCCATGGCGGGCGGCGGAGGGCTCATCACCCTGCCCGCGCTGATGGCGGCCGGCATCCCACCGGTGCAGGCCGTGGCGACCAACAAGCTGCAAAGCTGCTTTGGCACGTTCGGCGCCTGCGTCGCCTATGCCCGGCGCGGGCATATGGACCTCAAAAGCTTCAAGGGGCCGGTGATCGCCGCATTCATCGGGTCGGTAGGCGGCGCGTGGCTGTTGCAACGGGTCGATCCGTCCATATTGGCCGGGCTGATGCCTGCACTGCTGGTCGCGATGGCGGCCTATTTCACCTTTTCGCCCAAACTGGGCGACGCCGACCGCCACGCCCGGATCGGCATAGCGGGATTGTCCGGCCTGATCGGCGTAATCGGCTTTTACGACGGCTTTTTCGGTCCCGGCGCTGGGGCGTTCTACACAACCATTTTCCTGGCGCTGGGCGGCCTGTCGATATTGCGCGCCACCGCGCAGACGAAGGCGGCGAATTTCGCCAGCAATATTGCTGGCCTGCTGACGATGCTGGCGGGCGGCCATGTCATCTGGATCGCCGGCCTTGCCATGGCATGCGGCAGCATCGTCGGCGGGCAGATCGGATCGCATCTGGCGATGCGCTTCGGATCGCGCCTCATCAAGCCGCTGCTTGTCCTGATGTCGCTCGCCCTGACGGCCAAGATGCTGCTCGACCCCAAAAACCCGATCCATCTCTATCTGTTCAGCTAAGCCTGCGCCTCACTGCACCTGCAATAGCGTAGCGACGCGCCGGCGAAGGTCGTCCACCGCGAAGGGCTTGGTCAGCACTTCCATGCCCGGCTCGATATGGCCGTGGTTCAGCACGGCATTTTCGGCATAGCCCGTGATGAACAGGATGCGCAGGTCGCCGCGCAATCGCCGCGCGGCGTCCGCCACCTGACGCCCATTGAGGCCGCCAGGAAGCCCGACGTCCGTCACCAACAGGTCGATCCGCGTCTCCGATTCCAGCAAGCGCAGGCCCGCCGGGCCATCGCCCGCCTCCAGGCAGCAAAAGCCCAACTCCGTCAGCGCATCGCTGACCAGCATCCGCACCGATGGCTCGTCATCGATAATGAGTACCGTTTCCCCGGCATCGACGGTCGCCGGCATATCCGCCGGCAGGATGACCTCTGCCTCTTCATCACCCAGATGGCGGGGCAAGTAGATGCACACCATCGTGCCCTGCCCGACTTCGGAATAGATGCGGACATGGCCATTGCTCTGGCGCGCGAAGCCATACACCATGGACAGGCCAAGGCCCGTCCCCTGTCCGATCGGCTTGGTGGTGAAGAAGGGGTCGAACACCCGGTCCAGCAGAGCTTTGTCGATGCCGGTGCCCGTATCGCTGACGCAGACCGTCACATATTGGCCGGCGGTCAGATTATGCTCCCGCGCGGTGCGGTCATCCAGCCAGCGGTTAGCGGTTTCGATCGTGATCTTGCCGCCATCGGGCATCGCGTCGCGCGCGTTGATGCACAGGTTAAGCAGCGCATTTTCGAGCTGATTGACGTCCACCATCGCCGGCCACAGGCCGCCGGCGGCAATCGTCTGCACCTCGATCTGCGGGCCGACCGTGCGCCGCACCAGTTCGGACAGGTCGCCCAGCATCCGGTTCACGACAATCGGCTTGGGTGACAATGTCTGCCGCCGCGAAAAGGCGAGTAGCCGATGGGTCAGTGCGGCCGCGCGCCGGGCCGCCCCCTGTCCCGCCGCCAGATATTTTTCGACGTCGCCCACCCGCCCCTGCGCCAGGCGCACGCTGATCATTTCGAACGCGCCGGTGATGCCGGCTAACAAATTGTTGAAATCATGGGCCAGCCCGCCGGTCAATTGACCCACCGCCTCCATTTTCTGCGCCTGCCGCAAGGCGAGTTCCACTTCTTCGCGCTCGGCCAGCGCCTCGGCGATGCGCGCTTCCAACGTCTCCTGCAATTCGCGCTGCGCGCGCTCCACTTGGATGCGATCGGTTATGTCCTTGAACAGCACGGCCACCTGCCGGCTTTCGAAAGGGCCAATGCGATAGCTGTGCACCTCCAGATGATGACCGGTCGCGACCAGCTCACGCTGAAACCGGATCGGCTTTCCGCTGTGGAGAACGCCGCCATAAAGCTCCACCCAGCCATCCGCCTCGTCCGGCACCATGTCGCGGACTTTCTGGCCCACGACATTGGCGATGCCGGCATGCCGTTCATAGGCGGCGTTGGCTTCGACATGAATATAGTCGCTCAAGGGACCATGTGGCCCGTCCAGAAATTCGATGATGCAAAAACCTTCATCCATCGATTCGAACAGGGTGCGATAGCGTTCCGCATTCCCCGTCAAATTGGGCATCGTCTCCACCACCTGTTCACTATCATATGCCGACTGATCGCGCGTTCAATTGAACCCGTGCCGCTGCAACGTTCCCGCACGCAACTCTTTCCTTGGCCTCCGGATTTTTTGCGCCGCTTGCGCTGACGCCATTTCGGCGCGAGAGGCTGAAGCGATGACGATGCTGCCCATCCACGCCGTGCTGCCCGACCTGCTCGCCGCCCTGCGGGCCGGCAGCAGCGCGGTGCTGGTGGCGCCGCCTGGCGCGGGCAAGACGACGGCCGTTGCACCGGCCCTGTTGACCGAAACATGGTGCTCGGGCCAGGTTCTGCTATTGTCGCCGCGCCGGCTGGCGGCGCGGGCAGCGGCAGAGCGCATTGCCGAGATGATGGGCGAGCAGCCTGGCGGCACGGTCGGCTATGCCACGCGCATGGACAGCCGGCAGTCGGCCCGCACCCGCCTGCTGGTACTGACCGAAGGCATATTCGTCCGCCGCATTCAGGATGACCCGGAACTGACGGGCATATCCGCGGTCTTGTTCGACGAGGTGCACGAGCGTAGTCTCGATAGTGATTTCGGCCTTGCCCTCGCGCTCGACGCGCAGGCTGCGTTGCGACCCGACCTGCGCATCGTGCCGATGTCGGCGACGTTGGACGGCGCGCGCTTCGCCGACATGTTGGGCGGCGCGCCGGTGATCGAGAGCGAAGGCCGCATCCAGCCGCTTGATCTGCGCCATATCGGCCGCTCGTCTGAGAAACGGATCGAGGACGATATGGCCGCCGCCATTCGCCGCGCTTTGGCGGAGGAGGAAGAAGGCGATCTGCTCGCCTTTCTGCCGGGCGTTGCGGAAATCGAACGCACGGCCGAGCGGGTGGAGGGCGTGCCGGCGGAGGTGCACAAGCTGCATGGTTCGCTTGATCCGGCAGCCCAGCGCGCCGCCATCCGTCCATCGCGCGAGGGACGGCGCAAGGTGATCCTGTCGACGTCCATCGCTGAAACCAGCCTGACCATCGACGGAGTCCGCATTGTCGTGGACAGCGGCCTGGCCCGCCGCCCGCGTTACGATCGGGCAGCGGGCGTGACACGCCTTGTCACCGAACGGGCCAGCCAGGCGTCAGCGACCCAGCGCGCTGGCCGCGCGGCGCGGCAGCGGCCGGGGGTCGCCTATCGCCTGTGGGAAGCGGCCGCGACTGCCGGCATGCCGCCATTCGATCCGCCCGAAATCCTGGAAAGCGACCTCTCCAGTCTGATACTCGATTGCGCGCTCTGGGGCGTGACCGATCCCGCCTCGCTCCGCTGGCTCGATCCGCCGCCGACTGCAGCGGTTGGCGAAGCCCGCCGGCGGCTCTTCACGCTCGATGCGCTGGATGGCGATGGCCGCATCACCGCACATGGCAAGACGCTGGCGAAATTGCCGCTGTCGCCCCGCATCGCGCATATGCTCGTGCGCGCGGGCGACATGGGGCTGGCCGACATCGCCGCCGATGTGGCCGTGCTTCTGGGCGAGCGCGGCATTGGCGGGCAGGACATCGACCTGACGCTTCGGCGGCAACGCTGGCGACGGGAAAGCGGCAAACGGGCGGACGCCGCCCGCGCGATGGCGCGCCGCTGGGCCAGGCTCGTCCCGGCCGACGAGGACGAAAGAGGTTCCAACACGCGTGTTTCGGACGGTCACCGCCCATCCTTTCCCGCCGCATCCGACCATCAGGTCGGTCTGTGTCTCGCCCTCGCCTTCCCCGATCGCGTGGCACGACGCCGCTCCGCCGACGGCGCGGACTGGGCCAGTGTAGGCGGGCGCGGCTTTCGGCTCGATCCGCTCTCCCCGCTTGCACGTGAGGAATGGCTGGCGGTGGGCGAAGTGCAGGGCAGCGCCGCGGGCGCACGCATCCTGTCGGCAGCGCCGATCGCGGAAGCCGATATCCTGACGCTGTTCGGCCAACGCGTGCAAGAACATCGCACCGTGCGCTTCCGCAGCGCCAATGGCGGTATCGAGGCGCTCCGGGAACGGCGGCTGGGCTCCGTGCGCCTGTCTTCGGGGTCGGATGATCGGCCCGATCCTGACGCTGTTGCCGCCGCCTTGACTGATGGCGTCCGGCAAGGCGGCCTGTCGCTGCTCCCCTGGTCCGATGCGGCAATATCCCTGCGGACGCGCGCCGCCTTTGCCGGCATCGAGGCGCTGTCGGACGCGGCGCTGATGGCGACGCTGGATGACTGGTTGCCGCCACTGCTCCAGGGCAAGCGCCGCCTGTCGGACATAGACCGGTCTTCATTGTCCGGCGTGCTCGACGGGCTGATCGGCTGGGACGGCAAGCAACAGCTGGACCGGCTTGCCCCCGCCGACTTTCGCTCTCCTGCCGGTTCGACCCATGCCATCGACTATGCGGCCGACGGCGGCCCGCGCGTCGAATTGCGCGTGCAGGCGCTATTCGGCCTGGCGACGCATCCGACGATCGGCAGCCAGCATATTCCGCTTGTCCTCTCGCTCACCTCGCCTGCCGGACGACCGATCCAGACGACCCGCGACCTGCCCGGTTTCTGGGCGGGCAACTGGCGCGACGTGGCCAAGGAAATGCGCGGCCGCTACCCCCGCCACCCCTGGCCCGACGATCCCGCCGCCGCCAGTGCGACTTTGCGCACCAAAAGGGCCGATGCCCGCGCCAAGTCTTGACTTGAACCGCGCGGCTGGTGCAACGCAGCACGGTCTTGAACGGAGTTTCCACGCGATGAGCGCGCGCATTTATCAGATCCAGAAAAACGCCATGCAGTCGGGCAAGGCGCTGACCCATAAATGGGTGCTGGAATTCGCGCAGGCCGAAGCCAAGACGCCCGATCCGCTGACCGGCTGGGCAGGGTCTGGCGATACGCAAAGCCAGGTCAAGCTGACCTTCGCCACGCAGGACGCCGCCATCGCCTATGCCGACAAATATGGCATTGCCTACACGCTCATCCCCACCCCGCCCAAGACGCTGAAAATTCAGGCCTACGCCGACAATTTCCGCTGAGCCATCGCATTTTGCTTGCACAATCGGGCGCGATGCTGCCCGATTGACGCCTTATTCGCTTGCCAAGGGGCGGACATAGGCGGCACAAGCCGCGTTTTGACGGAAAGATTTTCACGATAATGACGGATCGCACCGCAATTTTCGACAGCGTCGCTGCGCAGATCGAACCCTTCAACAAAAAGGGTATCGCGCTGACCGAGACAACCAGCTTTGCCGGCGATCTGGAATGGGACAGCCTGACCGTAATGGATTTCGTCGCGGCGATCGAAGATGAATTCGACATCATCATCACCATGAACATGCAGGCCGAGATCGAAACCGTGGGCCAGTTGGTCGACGCGGTGCAGAAACTCAAGGCCGCCTGAAACTTTGAACCTCCGTTCGTCCTGAGTAGTCGTTGAAAGTCCTGAGCTTGCCGAAGGACGAAACGGCGTATCGAAGGATCGGGCACAGCGGGATGCTTCGATATGGGCCTTCGACTGCGCTCAGTCCCTACTCAGCACGAACGGATTGAGGGATAGACATATGACCGACGCAGCCGCAACCGCGAACGACGCGCGCACTCCGGTGGAAACACCCGCCGCGCGCGACCTGTTTTCCAAATTCGATCCCCTAATTGCGGAGCGCGAGGCGCTGCTGGCAACCGGCGTGCGCGATCCCTTCGCCATCGTAATGGACGAGGTGAAATCCCCGACGCAAGCGGTCATCAAGGGCAAGGACACGATCCTGCTTGGCACCTATAACTATATGGGCATGACCTTCGATCCCGATGTGGTTGCAGCGGGCAAGAAGGCGCTCGATGAATTCGGCGCAGGCACGACCGGCAGCCGTGTACTGAACGGCACCTATCAGGGGCACAAGCAGGTCGAGGACGCGCTCAAGGACTTTTACGGCACCAGCGGCGCCATGGTTTTTTCGACCGGCTATCAGGCGAATCTTGGCATCATTTCTACGCTCGCGGGCAAGGGCGACTATGTCGTGCTCGATGCCGACAGCCATGCGTCCATCTATGACGGTTGTTTCCTGGGTGACGCAGACATCGTCCGGTTCCGGCACAACAGCGTCGAGGATCTGGACAAGCGGCTGGGCCGCCTGCCCGCCGATGCGCTGAAGCTCGTGGTGCTGGAGGGCGTCTATTCCATGCTGGGCGACGTCGCACCCCTGCCCGACATGGTCGCTGCGATCCGCAAGCATCCCAACTGCATGATCCTGGTCGACGAAGCCCATGGCATGGGCTTTTTTGGCGCCAATGGCCGCGGGGTCTATGAGGAACAGGGTGTCGAGCAGGACGTCGATTTCGTCGTCGGCACCTTTTCCAAGTCGGTCGGCACAGTGGGCGGCTTCTGCGTGTCCAATCACCCCAAGTTCGAAGTGCTGCGCCTCGTTTGCCGACCCTATGTCTTCACCGCGTCGCTGCCGCCCAGCGTCGTCGCCACCGCCGCGACCAGCATCCGCAAGCTGATGCATGCGGGCGAAAAGCGCGCGCATCTGTGGAAGAACAGCCAGCGCCTGCACAAGGGGCTGACCGACCTTGGCTTTACGCTGGGGACCAAGACGCCCCAATCGGCGATCATCGCGGTCATCCTGACCGATCAGGCCCAGGCCGTCTCCATGTGGCAAGCGCTGCTGGAGCTGGGCCTCTACGTCAACATGGCCCGTCCGCCGGCCACGCCCGCCGGCACCTTCCTGCTGCGCTGCTCGCTGTGCGCCGACCATAGCGACGATCAGGTTGAACAGATCATCGCCATGTTCGATGCCGCGGGCAAGGCGACGGGCGCGATCGGCTGACCCGGCCCGGCACCTGACACTGCGCCTCCGGCCAATAGGTGAGACGCTAACGGCCGGAAATGCAGCGCAGGATATTTCGCCTTCGATTCTGTTGGGCTAAGGTCGGCAGCCATGGCGGACGGCATTTTCGACAACCAGCAACCCGATCAGCGCGGCATGGACTGGCCTGCCGCGCTGCGTCGCATCGTGCCGTGGCTGCTCGTCATCCTGCTTGTCGGCTCGCTGGGCGCGCTGCTCTATACCGCCCGGACGGCCTCGCGCGATCACGCGCTGGCGCTGGCGGAGCAACAGCGTAGTTTCGAGGTCATCGCGCTGGCGCGTGGGTTCGAAGCGCGCATCGCACGGGCGGAAGTGACGCTGGCCCGCTATGTCATCAGCCTTGAACCCGACACCGGCCGCCTGTTCCAGGAACAATGGCGCAACGCCAACAGCCAGCTTCGCGCGCTGTTTTACGCGACCCGGGGCGCCGACTGGCAAAGGGGCAATGTCGAAGCGCTGCGGCGCGCCTTTGCGGACCGGGGCAAAAGGCTGAGCGAGATCGGCCTTCGCACCACCTACGACCAGAAGATGACGGCGCTCGCCAAATTTCACGAAGCGGGCAAGAGCGAGGATTTGCAGCGCATCACCAGCCTGCTCGACCGGGTGATTGCGGCGGAGAATGCACGATTGCGCGAACGCAGCCTAGCCGTGTCGCTGGCCGGCGATCGCACCGAATGGATCGGCAAGACGTGGCGGCTGTTCGGCCTTGTGCTGCTGGTCTGCGTGCTGTTCGCCGCCTGGTTCGCGCATATCGCCATCACCGACAGGCGCAAGGCCAGGCGACAGGCCGAACTGGAATCCGAACGCGCCGATTCACTCGACGCGGCGGTGCGCGCGCGCACCGCCGAACTGTCCGCCGCCTATGAGCAGCTGAAACGCGAGGCGAGCGAGCGCGCAGCCGCTGAGGACAGCCTGCGCCAGATGCAGAAAATGGACGCCATCGGCCAGCTTACAGGCGGCATCGCCCATGATTTCAACAATATGCTGGCGGTTGTCGTGGGCGGTCTGGAACTGGCGCGGCGCAAGATGCAGGCGCAGCCCGAGGAAGCGCTACGCCATCTCGACAATGCGACCGAAGGCGCCAACCGCGCCGCTGCGCTGACCCGCCGGTTGCTGGCTTTCGCCCGGTCAGAACCGCTGCTGCCCAGCGCCGTGGACCCTGACGCCCTGATCGCGGGCATGGCGGACCTCATCGACCGCACGATCGGCGATCAGATCACCGTTACCTTTCAACATGAAGCACAGGGCTGGCAGATTTTCGTCGATCAGCATCAGATGGAAAATGCGATCCTCAACCTGTGCGTCAATGCCCGTGACGCCATGGAAGGGCGCGGCCGCCTGATGCTCGCCACCAGGCGCAGCTCTCTGGCGCAAGGCGACGTCGGCGAATGCGCGGCGGGCGACTATGTCTGCCTGAGCGTGACGGACGACGGCTGTGGGATGACGCCCGAAATCATGGCGCGTGTGTTCGAACCCTTTTTCACGACCAAGCCCGTAGGCAAAGGCACTGGACTTGGCCTCAGCCAGATTTTCGGCCTGGTTCGACAAAGCGATGGCGACATTCGCATCGAATCCGAACCGGGACGCGGCAGTACCGTGACCCTCTATCTGCCGCGTTGCATCACGCAGGCAGAGCCTCTGGCGGACGATAGCCTGTCACTGGCGCGCGCGCCCGTCGAGCATCCGCCCACGCGCATCCTGGTGGTGGAGGATGATCCACGCGTTCTGCGGCAGACGATGGCGGCGCTCAGCGAATTGGGCCATCTGCCCATCGCCTGCGACCACCCGACCAAGGCGGCCCGGCTGCTCGGCAACAATAGTGACATTGGCCTGATCCTGAGCGATGTCCTGATGCCGGAGATGACCGGGCCGGAAATGGTCCGCGCGCTGCCGGCGGCATTCCATCATCTGCCGGTTCTGTTCGTCACCGGCTTCACCGGCGATGGCAATGACCAGGCCGACTTCGGCGGCCATGCCGTGCTCCGCAAGCCCTATACCCTCGCTGCCCTCGCACAGGCCGTTGGCACCGCGCTCAACGGATCGCACCGCCCCGTAACAGCCGCGGCAGCAGAGTGATCGCGCCCAAAAGCGGCCAGCGCCGTTGCCAGGGCTTGATCATGATCTTCGTGCCGGCATGGCGGTTGATCTTCCAGGCGAGATAATCGATCCCGCCGGCATAGGTGAAACTCGCCTTGACCAGGCGGATGACGGACAGGCGCTTTCCTCGGCGTTGCAGGTGCTTCCAGCGGTCAGGCGCATCGGCCGGCGCTGGCGGGAGTCCATCGGCAAGCGCGGCTTCGCCAAAGCGCCGATAGCGTTCGGGGTCGGCGTCCACGATGGACAGGGACCGCCCTTTCCTCTCGGCTCTCAGTTCCGCACCATAGGTCAGGGCAAAACCGGTACGCCACAGGCCCAATATGCCTTCCCCGGCTGACGCGATCGGCTGCGCCAGCGACAGCAAGGTCGGCGCCGCCTGCGCAACCGCCGCGACGGTGCGCTGCCGCGCCAGATCGTCCGATGCCCAGAGCAGCCGCGCGGGCTGGGCAAAGCGCGCCCATACCGACACATTGTCGGCGGCCGGACTATTCAGGCGCGCGAAATCCGCTTCCGACAGCACGGCATATTTGGCGACCAGACCATGATGTTCGAAGGGAAAGACATTAGGCGGCACCAGGGAATTTGCATGCGCGAGCCAACCTTTCCCATAGGCCGCCCGATAGTCGGATACGATCAGATAGAAATCGAGCATCAGCCCATCGAGATTGGCCTCCCGCAAACAGGAGCCGTAAAAGAGCACGGCGCGAGACGCGTCGGGATAGCGCGCAGCCAGTGCACCCGCCATCGCAGCGGCGCGCGGATCGGCGGGCTGGAGCAATTCGTCACGCACAAGGTCGATAAGGCGGCGGGTCATGATGCCGGCCCTATCGCGGCCGATGCGGAAAATGAAGCGCGTTCAGTCCCACTGGAGCGGCAGATGGGTACAGGCCCCGACATTGCCGCCCTTCATCCGCACAGGATGCGCCGGGTCCAAGCGGAAGGACGGAATGCCCGCCAGCCATTCCTCCAGAAAGACGATCATTTCCATGCGCGCCAGCCCCGCGCCGACGCAGCGATGCGCACCCGCGCCCATCGTGCTGTGGCGGGTGGCGTTCAAGCGCCGGTCGAACCGCACCTCATCGGGCGCATCGAACGCCGTCGCATCCAGATTATGGAACAGGCTGGGCAGATAGATGATGTCGCCTTGTTTGAGCGTCACGCCGTCCACGTCGACATCTTCGACCAGATTGCGGCTGACCGACACCGTGGGATAGCGGCGCAGCAATTCGTCAGCGGCGTCGGGAATCAGCGCGGGATCGGCACGCAACGCCGCCTGATCGTCAGGATGGCGTGCCAGATGTAGTGCCGCCATGCCGACGGCGGCGACCACCGTGTCCAGCCCGCCGAAGAGCAGGTTGCGGCACATCCGCTGCGCCTCGTCCAGCGTCCAGGGACGACCCGCGACCGGCTCTGACAGGATGCGGCTGAACAGGTCTTCGCCCGGCGCAGCCATGCGCTCGGCGATATAGGGGGCCAGATAGGCGTCGGCCGCGTCGCGCAGTTGCTCGACGCTCATCGACCCGTCCGGGCGAGTCAGCTGCGCACCCAGCGCGCGCAGGCGGGGGCGATCCTCCAGCGGCACGTCGATCAATGTCAGAAAGATATGGAGCGGGAGGATTTCGGCAAATTGCTCGGTAAATTCGCATTGTCCCAGCGGCGCGAGATCGCGCACCAATTCGCGCGCGACCGCGCGCACCTGGGGTTCCAGCGCGACAATATGGCGGGATGCAAACCCCTTCATCACGGCCATGCGGAATGGCTGATGCTCGGGCGGGTCCTGCTGCAACGGGATGAAGCGCATGACATCCCCCAAGCCCGGCGTCACGGCCAGCACCGCGCTCGACAAGCGTCGATTATCGGCCCAGAGGTCACGAACGATGGGTCCAGCCGTCGCGATCCAGTGGCCGCCATTGGCGATCGTCCAGACGATGCCCGGCCAACCCGGGCGCGCCAGCGCCTGCCAGGCGGCGAAATAATCCTCCTCCGCGCCCGGCGGATTGAAAATGTCGAAATCGACCACTCGATCCGCTGGCACATGCGCCGGTATCGCAGCGTCCATGCTCCTCTCCCTCGCGACGAAGGCAGAGCCTATCGCCCGCCCAGCCACGCGGAAGCTGCGACTTATGGCAGGTCGTTGGCGCTGGCAGTCGTCCGGCGATAGAGCAGCATGACATTATTGGCGGGCATGGCAGACAGCTGACATGCGCCAAAGCCGTGGCGCTGCGCGAGAAGGTCGGCATCCTCGACCCTGCGCAGCCCCCAGCGGGAATCACGCGCGCGCAAGTCGGCATCGAACGCCAGATTGCTGGGCGCGGTCGGCGCGTCGGTGCGGACCCAGGGGCCGTACAGGATTAACGCCGCGCCGGGCGGCAACAGACGCGCGGCGTGCGTGAACAGCCCGACCGTCGCGTCCCACGGGCTGATATGCGCCATGTTGATGCACAGGACCGCGTCCGCCCTGTCGATTGGCCAGTTGGCCCCGCTTGCATCCAGTTGCAGAGGCAGGCGTAGATTGGGAAGCGCCGCGTCCGCTCGCCAGGCCGCGATGGACGCCAGCGCGGTGGGATCAGGGTCTGTCGGTTGCCAGTCAAGATCGGGAAAGGTGGCAGCGAAGTGGACAGCATGCTCGCCACTACCGCTGGCGACTTCCAGCACAAGGCCGGAGGGCGGCAGCATATCGCGCAATTTCGTTACGATATCGTTACGGTTCCGCAGCGTGGCGGGGGCATGACGGCGAGGATCGGGTGGTTCAGCGCCCCCCGCCCCCGCCTCACCGGGAACCCAGATCGTCACTCGGCGGCAGCCGCCAAATCCGGCTCGCTCCAGCTCAGCACCGGTTTGCGCGCGGCCAGCGTCTCGTCCAGGCGACGGCGCGGCGCATGATAGGGCGCGCCCTTCAGCGCCTCGTCCCCCGCCTTCGCCCGCTCTGCCAGGCTGCGCAGCGCCAGGATGAACTGGTCGAGCGCCGCCTTGCTCTCCGTCTCGGTCGGTTCGACCAGCATCGCGCCATGGACGACCAGCGGGAAATACATGGTCATCGGATGGAAGCCTTCGTCGATCAGCCCCTTGGCAATGTCGAGCGTGGTGAAACCCTCTGCCAGCCCCTTGTCGCTGAACAACGCCTCATGCATGCACGGGCCGCTGCCACCGAAGGGCGCGTCGAGCACATCGTCGAGGCTGCGGAGCACATAGTTGGCGTTGAGCACCGCGTCCTCCGCCACTTGGCGCAGACCGTCGGCACCGTGGGACAGGATATAGGCCAGCGCGCGGGTGAACATGCCCATCTGGCCGTGGAAGGCGGACATGCGACCGAAGCTCTGCGGCATTTCCTCGCCGACATTCTCCTCCTCGATAAGGTGGATCGAGCCGTCTTCCATGCGCGCAGTGTATGGGAGCGGGCCGAAGGGCGCGAGCGCTTCGGAGAGCACGACCGGGCCGGACCCCGGACCGCCACCGCCATGCGGGGTGGAAAAGGTCTTGTGCAGGTTTATGTGCATCGCGTCGACGCCAAGGTCGCCGGGGCGGACGCGGCCGACGATGGCGTTGAAGTTCGCGCCGTCGCAATAGACGAACGCACCGGCGGCATGGACCGCATCGGAAATCACCTTCATGTCGCGCTCGAACAGGCCGCAGGTGTTGGGGTTGGTGATCATCACCGCCGCAACATCGGGGCCGAGCCGGGCTTTCAACGCTTCAAGGTCGACGCGGCCATCGGGGGTCGCGGGAATATCCTCAACCTTGTAGCCGCAGAAAGCAGCCGTGGCGGGATTGGTGCCATGCGCGCTTTCGGGCACGAGTACGACTTGGCGCGCATCGCCGCGCGCTTCGAGCGCGGCGCGGATGCATAGCAGCCCGCACAATTCGCCATGCGCACCGGCCTTGGGCGTCATGGCGACGCCGTGCATGCCGGTGAGCTTGATGAGCCAGACGGCGAGTTCATTGATGACACCGAGCGCGCCCTGCACCGTCGATTGCGGCTGGAGCGGATGAATGTCGGCAAAACCGGGCATCCGCGCGACCTTTTCATTGAGGCGCGGGTTGTGCTTCATCGTGCAGGAGCCGAGCGGGAACAGGCCGAGGTCGATGGCGTAATTCTGGCGGCTGAGGCGCGTATAATGGCGCACCGTTTCCTGTTCGGAAAGGCCCGGCAGGCCGATCGCATCTGCGCGGGCAAGGTCGCCCAGGCGATTTTCGCCCGTGGGAGCGACAGCGAAGTCGACGCCTGTGGTGTCAGTCGAGCCGATCTCGAAGATCAGCTTTTCCTCCAGCATCAGCGCGCGGTTTCCGGTGGCGGTGGCGGGGGCCATATGGGCTTCCTCAACGGGCGTGGGGGCGGTGGGGCGGCCTTCCTTGAGCATGGTCATGCCAGTTCCTCCTCAAGCGCCTTGGCAAAGATGTCGATATCCTCCGCCGTGACGGTTTCGGTCACGGCGACGACCAGACCGTTCCCGATCTGTGGCGCGGTCGGGAAAAGACGGCCGAGCGATACGCCGCCCAGCACGCCCCGGTCGGCCAGACGGCGGACAACATCCCGGGCATCCTTGGGCAGGACAAGTGTGAATTCGTTGAAAAAACTGTCGTTCATCAGCGTCACACCGGGCAGCGCGGCAAGGCGGCCGGCAGCCTGAACCGCCATCGCGTGATTAAGGCCGGCCAAGGCACGCAGCCCCTTTTCGCCGAGCAGCGTCATATGGATGCTGAACGCCAAGGCACAGAGGCCTGAATTAGTGCAGATGTTCGATGTCGCCTTTTCGCGGCGAATATGCTGTTCGCGGGTGGAGAGCGTCAGCACGAAGCCGCGCTTGCCGGCCGCATCGACCGTCTCGCCGCACAGGCGGCCGGGCATCTGGCGCACATATTTCTGCTTGCACGCGAACAGGCCAAGATAGGGCCCGCCAAATTGCAGCCCGACGCCGATCGACTGGCCTTCGCCAACGACGATGTCCGCGCCCATGGCACCGGGCGCCTTGATCGCGCCAAGAGCGACCGGTTCGGTGACGACGGCAACCAACAGCGCGCCGGTGGCGTGCGCCGCGTCCGCCAATGCGGTAAGATCCTCAATTCGGCCGAGAATATCGGGATATTGGACAACAACGCAGCTTGTGTCCTTGTCGATCGCCGCGATCAACTTCTGGCTGTCGGTTTTGCTGTCGAGTTCGGGCGTTTCATAGGCCAGATGGTCGCCCGTGAACTTGGCCATCGTCTGTGCGACCGAGACATAATGGGGGTGGAGCCCGGACGAGAGCAGAGCCTTGCCCCGCCTCGTGATGCGCCGCGCCATGACGATCGCCTCCCAGCAGGCGGTCGATCCATCATACATGGACGCATTGGCAACGTCGCAGCCCAGCAGTCGCGCGACCTGCGTCTGGAATTCGAACAGCACCTGGAGCGTGCCCTGCGCAATTTCCGGCTGATAGGGGGTGTAGGCGGTCAGGAACTCGCCGCGCTGGATCAGATGATCGACGCTGGCGGGCACATGATGCTTATACGCGCCCGCGCCCAGAAAGAAGGGCGCTTCCCCGGCCGACAGATTTTTCCGGGCCAGGGCGGCCATGTGCCGCTCGACCGCCATTTCGCTGGCATGGTCGGGAAGGTCGGGAATCGTGCCGGACAAGCGCGCTTCGGCGGGTACATCGACGAAGAGATCGTCAATGGACGCGGCGCCGATCGTCGCCAGCATCGCCTGCCGGTCGCTGTCGGTAAGGGGTAGGTAGCGCATGTCATTCTCCACTCCCCTCCCTTTTTCGGGGAGGGGCCGGGGGTGGGTGCGATTGCCCGGCAATCGCTGGCATTGCCTGTAAGGTCAAGTCGCAAGGCTTGCCTCGCTTGCCACCCACCCCTTCCCCCTCCCTGACAGGGAGGGGCTTATCCAGGCATCAAAGGCTGGCCACGAACTTCTTGTAGGCGGCTTCGTTCATCAGGCCTTCCAGCTCGCTGGCGTCGGTCAGCCGCAGCTTGAAGAACCAGCCATCTTCTTCGGCGTCGCTGTTGACCAGCGCGGGTTCGTCCTCCAGCGCGCTGTTGGTTTCCACGACTTCGCCCGAGATCGGCGCATAGACGTCCGACGCGGCCTTCACCGATTCGACGACGGCGGCATCATCGCCCTTCTCGAACGTCGTGCCTTCGGCGGGCAGTTCGACGAAGACGATGTCGCCCAGCTGTTCCTGCGCATAGTCGGTGATGCCGACCGTGGCGATTTCGCCCTCTACGTCGATCCATTCATGTTCGTCGGTAAAATAACGGCTCATATGCATGTTCCCCTTCGCAAAGGTGATGAAATCAGGGCTTGCGGCGATACCGGTGCGGAACGAACGGCATCGGTGCGACCACAGCGGCAATACGCTTGCCGCGCACATCTATTTCCAACGCCGTGTCGATTGCCGAATAAGGCGTACTGACCCAGCCCATGGCAATCGGCGCGCCGATCGTAGGGGCAAAACCGCCCGACGTGACTTCGCCGACCTCGACCGACCCGGCAAATATCCTGGCGCCTTCGCGCGCGGGTAGACGACCATCGATCCGCAGCCCCACCCGGCGCGCGCCCGGTCCATCGGCCAGTTCCTTCATCACGCGGGCATGGCCGATAAAGCCGCCTTCCTCACGCCTGCGCTTCTGGATGGCAAAGCCCAGATCCGCCGCGATCGTGCTGACGGCGGGCGTCAGATCATGGCCGTATAGCGGCAGACCCGCCTCCAGCCTCAGCGAATCGCGCGCGCCAAGACCGATCGGCTTGACCTGGGGCAGCGCGCAGAGCGCGTCGGCCAGCAACCTGGCATCCTCGCCCGGTATGCTGATTTCAAAGCCGTCCTCGCCGGTATAGCCGGACCGGCTGATCCACAGCGACACGCCGCGCCAGGTGAACAGGCCCGATTGCATGAACAGCAGGTCGGCCGTTTCCGGGATCAGGCTGGCCAGCGCTTCGCCGGCTTGCGGCCCCTGAAGCGCCAGCAAGGCCTGCTCGTCCATATGGTTCATGGTGACTTCGTCAGGCAGATGCTCGATCATCCAGCCGATATCGTCATATTTGGTCGCACCATTGACGACCATGTAGATGTCCGCCCCGTCGAACGCGCCGTCACCCAGGCGCGACACCATCAGGTCGTCCAATATGCCGCCTTCGTCGTCCAGCAGCATCGAGTAACGCTGGCGAAAGGGCTTCAATCCCTTGATGTCGCTGGGCAGCAGATGCTCCAGCGCGGCATCGACGCCCTCGCCGGTAAAGGTTAGCTGGCCCATGTGGCTGACATCGAACAGGCCGGCATGTTCACGGGTCCAGCCATGTTCGGCCATGATGCCTTCATACTGGATCGGCATGTGATAGCCGGCAAAGCCGACCATGCGCGCGCCCTTGTCGCGATGCCAGGCATCGAGCGGCAATGTCTGCAACGGCAGCTCTTCGATATGGGTGACGTCGTCAGTGCCGGACATGGATGCGGCCTCCGTGCATGAGGATATGGCGACAGCGTCATCCTGCCCGATAGGCCGGATTGCTGCCACCCCCTCTGTCACGGAACCTGAGAGCTTTGACCAGCGGCCTTGTGGCCGACCAGCTTACCCCTTCGGTGGGACGGGCGAGAAGCGCGTCCGCTTTCCAGAGTGCCTTGCGCGCGATGCGGTCCTTTGGCCTGAGAGATTCCGGGGCGGTTGCTCCTTCGGCGACGGGCTATGCCTCAAAGGCCGCCCATGCTCTCCCGCATCATGCCCGGCGGACGAATCCGCCGGAGACAAACAGCGCATTGCGACAAAGGAGGGGGCGCGTCAATCGGCGAGCGCGAGCGCCCCGAAGATTTCCCGATGCCGCTTTTCCGCATAGCGATCCGTCATGCCCGCGATGAAATCGGCGATATGGCGGCTGCGGGTCGGTTCTTCCAGCGCGCACTCGTCGCGCCATTCGGCCGGCATCAGCGCAGGATCATCCTGATAGGCCCGGAACAGGTCGGTGACGATCACCCGCGCCCGATCAGCGGCGGCCAATTGGTCGGGATGATGATAGAGCGTTGCATACATGAACCGCTTGAGCGCGCGTTCCTGCGCGGCGAGGTCAGGCGAAAAACCAACGAGCGTGCGGTCGAGCGCGCGCACATCGTCGACGGTTTCAACCCGCGACTCCGCGATGTTCCGCCGGGTCGTTTCCAGCAGATCATTGGCCATCACGCCAATCTGTTCGCGCACCAGTTCGCGCAGCAACCGGTCCTGCGGCACGTCGGGATAGCGGGCGCGGACACGGTCCCAGCAAAGCTGGACGAACGGCACCTCCAGCAACTGCTCCAGCGTCAAAAGCCCGGCGCGCAGGCCGTCGTCGATATCGTGATTGTCATAGGCGATGTCGTCGGAAATCGCCGCAAGCTGCGCCTCCAAGGAGGCGTGGCTTGTGAGGTCAAGTGGAAAAAGCGCAGTCAATTCCCGCATCGCCCAGCCTGGATGCATAACCGGCCCATTATGCTTGGCCAGGCCCTCCAGCATTTCCCAGCTGAGGTTCAGCCCGCGAAAGCGCGGATAGGGACTTTCCAGCAGCACCAGCGTGCGCAGTGTATGGGCATTATGGTCGAACCCGCCATGCTGCTCCAGCGCAGCCTCCAGCGCATCCTCGCCGGCGTGGCCGAAGGGCGGATGGCCGATGTCATGCGCCAGGCACAACGCCTCCGTCAGATCCTCGTTAAGGCCCAATGTCCGCGCGGTGGTGCGCCCGATCTGCGCGACCTCCAGACTGTGAGTCAGGCGGACCCGATAATGGTCACCATCGGGCGACACGAACACTTGGGTCTTATGGCGCAGGCGGCGAAAAGCGATCGAATGAATGATGCGGTCGCGGTCGCGCTGGAAAATGTCGCGCGGCCCGCGCATCTCCCCGCCCGGCTCGGCGTGAAGGCGGCCGCGACTGGCGGCGGGGTGGCAGGCATAGGGGGCGAGCATCGTCATGCCCTGCGCCTTACTCGCCCGCCAGCTTCTCGACTACCTCTCCCGCATCGCTTTTCCACGCGAACACGTCGGCACCTGCGGCCTTGAGCTTGGTTTCCAGTTCCTTGGCGCGAGCAAAACTGGGGAATGGCCCGACGAGCAGCCGGTTAGTCTGGCCCCAGCCGGCCGTCCACGCATCCTGCGGTGCGATGCTATCATATTTGCCGCGCAGCCGCTTCATCGTGAAGGCGAGCGCGGACTTGCTCTGCCCTACCCCCACCTGCAACCAGTTGCGCGACGGATTGGCGGCAAGGCGCTTTTTCTCCTCGGCCTCTTTCTTGGCCTTGGCGTCGGCTTCGGCTTTTGCCTTGGCGGCCGCTTCCTTCTTCGCCTTGGCCGCGGCAGCCGCGGCTGCAGCCTGTCGTTCGGCGCGCTGGGCCGCCTGCATGGCCGCGATCTCGTTCAGATCCACCGCCGCCACGGTCGGCTGCCGTTCCGCATCGGGCACATCGATCGCGCGAATGATGTCAGCAAGCGTGCGCGTGGCTTGCGGGTCGGGCGCGGGAGGCGCGGACGGCGTGGATGCCGCAGCAGGCGGCGGCGACGCCTGGGCGAGTGCGGCGGAATCGCCTTGCGCGCCGGTTGCGGGGGGCAGCGTTGCGGCAGCGGGCGTTCTGCCGTCGATCGTGTCCAAGCCCGGCGCAGGCGGCCCCTGCACCGCCGAAGCAGCAACGCGCGCCGTCGGCTGCGGCGGCGGCGGCGTGGATGCGGATGCGGATGCGGATTTTTGCGCCTGAGGCAAGGGCTGCACCAGGGGCTGCGCGGCGCGGGTCGGCAAGGGCTGGACAGTCTGCGCCTGCGCAACTTGCGTCGGCGCGTCAGGTGCAGGGGCGTTGTTCGTCGCGCTGGCGACAGCGGTAGAGGCTGGTTGGGTGGCGGTTGAGAAGCCGGGCGTCGGCGCAGGCGTCAGCGTTCTCTGTCCTCCGGCGCGCGCCAGACGCGCCGCCTCCCGGCGCTGCCGCCGCTGCTCGGCCCGGCTGAGCGGACGAGAGCGCGTCGGCGCGGTCTGCGCGGGCGCTTGCGCGACTTGGGTGGCGGGCTTGGTCGCGGGTACTACCGATGCCGTCGCGGGTGGCGGCGCAGTCGGCGTGACGGCTGCGACAGCGGTGCCGACCTGCGAGGGGAACTGCCCGAAATGCACCGCCGCCGCCTTCTGCTGCGCGGTCAGATAGGGCATTTTCTGCATATAGGGGGTGATCGCTGCGGCAAGTTGCGCGGGCATGGCCTGCTCAGCCACTTTCTGGGCATCGGCCTGACGATTGTTCATGGCATAGATGAACGCGCGGTATCGCCATGCGGCGCGGTCGCTCTTGTAGAGCAGCGGCTCCAGCATCTTTTCCGCCGCATCCACCTGCCCGGAAATGCCGAGGGAGGCGGCATAACGGCGGCGCAATTCGGCATTGTCGGGCGACCGCGCCAGGGCGGCCTGATAATCCCGCTGCGCGCCCGCCTGATCGCCAGTCAGATCGCGCGCAAGGCCGCGTTCCGTCAAAATACTCGCCTCAGGAAAGCCGAGCCGCTGCGCCTGATCGAACAAGCGGACGGCTTCTGTCGGATTTTGGAGCTTAAGCATGACCCGCGCCAGCCCTGCCTTGATGCGGCCGTTTCCGCTCGCAATCGCATCGGCGCGGGCAAAGAAACCGGCGGCCCCGTGCGGATCATCCAGCGCGAGCGCGGCCTCGCCCGCGCCGATCAGCGCATCGACATCGCGCGGGTTGGAGGCCAGCCGCGCAAGATTGCTGTTGAGGTCGGCAGCGCCCAACGGCCGGACGAGGTCGGCCTGATCGGTCTGAGCAATGGCGGAGGGCGCAAACAGAAGCGCGCAGAGAATCCAGGGAAGAGACTTAGTCACATCCCCCCCTTAACCGATGCCATGCTGAATGGGAAATCAACGCGAACAAAAAGCGCGCCGGGCCGCACTGGTTGGCCGACGACGCGCTTTCCTGCACAGTAGGCGGACGTCGCCGCCCCTGGCGTTACTGGTTGTTCTGGCGGTTGAGGAACCGGGGAATATCGACACCGGGTGCAGCATCGTCCGAACCGGCGCCAGCCGACTTTTCCGACCCGCGCGTCAGGCCCGCCATCCGCTCGAACAGCGTGCCGCCGGTGGCCACACGCGGCGCAGGTTGCGTCGGGGCAGGCGCGGGTGCCGGTGCAGGCGGTTCGGCATTATCGGCGCCCAGCACCAGCTCGTCCTCCTCCGAATTGTCGTCGGAGAATATAGCGGCCGGCTTGGGCGGCGAAAAAGGCGTAGCAGCGGGTGTGGGCGCAGGCTGAGGCGCGACAGGCGCAGGGGTCGGTGCTGCCGGCACGTCCAGCTCCAGCGTCTCCGGCTCGGCCGGTGGCGTAGGCGCAGCCTGCTGCGGCGCGGACGTCGGGGCCGGAGCGGCAGTTGCCGGGCGCGCCGTCTGTTGCGGGACGGAGACCGACGGACGGCTCGCGAAGCTGAACGGCTGGGTCAGCGGCGCGGCCTGGCTCCCCACCTCATTGTCGATGCCGGTGGCGACCACCGACACGCGAATCTTGCCGTTGAGATTGTCGTTGAAGGCGCTGCCCCAAATGATGTTCGCATCGGGATCGACCAGTTCGCGGATATGGTTCGCGGCTTCGTCCACTTCCATCAGGCGCATGTCGTCGCCACCGACGATGGAGACGATGACGCCCTTTGCGCCGCGCATCGACACGCCGTCGAGCAGCGGATTGGCGATCGCCTTTTCCGCCGCCTGAAGCGCACGGCCGTCGCCTTCGGCTTCACCCGTACCCATCATCGCCTTGCCCATTTCGCCCATCACCGACCGCACGTCGGCGAAGTCGAGGTTGATGAGGCCCGGCATGATCATGAGGTCGGTGATCGACCGCACGCCCTGTTGCAGCACCTCGTCCGCCATCTGGAACGCTTCCTTGAAGGTCGTGTTCGGATTGGCGATTAGGAACAGATTCTGGTTCGGAATGACGATCAGCGTGTCGACATGCTTCTGCAATTCCTCGATACCGCTTTCCGCCGACTTCATCCGGCGATTACCCTCGAAGGTGAAGGGCTTGGTCACGACGCCAACGGTCAGGATACCGCGATCGCGCGCCGCCTTCGCGATAACCGGGGCAGCGCCGGTGCCGGTGCCGCCGCCCATGCCGGCCGTGATGAAGCACATATGCGCGCCATTGAGCGCCTCTTCGACCGAGGCGATGGTTTCTTCCGCGGCCGCCTTGCCGATTTCCGGACGCGACCCCGCGCCCAGGCCTTCGGTGATCTGCGGGCCAAGCTGAATGCGGCGTTCGGCGGGCGAGCTGTTAAGCGCCTGCGCGTCGGTATTGGCGACGATGAAATCGACACCTTCGACCGAAGCGGCAATCATGTTGGCGATGGCATTGCCACCCGCGCCGCCGACACCGATTACCGCGATGCGCGGCTTCAGTTCGTCCACATGGGGCGGGCTGATTTCAATGCTCATATATTCTGCTCCCTCAGCTTCCTCGTCAGGAAGCGACATCGTCATCATTCGTTAACACCAGAAAATAGGGGATTCACCACCTAATTTCGTCTTCGCCAAAAATCGTTCAGTAGTTCGCCTTGATCGCGCGCATCATGCGTTGCCACCAGAGCGGCGTTCCCAGCCGATGCACGGTCTGCGGCGCGGGCGCCATCGTGCGGAGATCAACCGGGTTGGAATGACCGTAAAGCGCCAGCCCCGCCAAGGTTGCAAAGGCCGGACCACTATGCGCTTCGGGCATGGCGGACAGACCGCGGGGGCGACCAATCCGCACCGCGCGCCCCAGCGCGCCCTGCGCATAATCGGCAATGCCCTTCATTTCCGCGCCGCCGCCGGTCAGCACCACCTGCCGGCCGGTCGAATTGAAGCCCATGCCGGCCAATGCCGCATTCACTTCGGTCATGATCTGGTTCAGTCGTTCGCAAATAACGCCGACCAGCGCCGCGCGGGTAATCTTGCCGCCTTCCGCATTGGGACCGGCCGCCTGACCCGGAACGGCGACGTCGCCATGGGGCGGCGCGATCTCGATCATCTCGCGAAAATCGCGCGGATTCTGCATCGCCGAGCCGTAGAAACATTTGATCCGTTCCGCCTGGCTACGGCGAATGCCGAAAGAGGACGCAATATCGTCGGTAATGTCCGATGCACCCATGGGGATCGAATGAAGCCCGACCAGCATGCCCCCTGCGTAAAGCGAGACATTGGTCACGCCCGCGCCCATTTCCACCAGCGCGACGCCCAGGTCGCGTTCTTCCTCGGACAGGCAGGCAAGGCCCGTCGCAATGGGCGAGGCGACGATGGAATTGACGTTGAGATACGCCCCGCGCACGCACAGGTCGAGATTGGCGAGAGGCGCGCCATCGGCCAGCACGACGTGGATATCGACGCCCAGCAGGTCGGCATGCATGCCCAGCGGCTTCTTGACCGGCACCTTGCCATTGATGGTGAAGCAGGTCGGCTGCGCATGGAGGACGATACGGCCATCGGGGTCGATGCCCTGTTGCCCGGTTGTCAGCAGATCGTCGATATCGGGCTGCTCGATACGATAGCCGCCCATGTCGCGTTCGACCGTGACGACATCGCTGACCAGGCTGCCACCCGAAAAGCTGACCCACACATCCTCGATATTGGTGCCCGCCACGCGCTCGGCCTGCTCGACGGTTTCGCGCACGGCCAGTTCGGTGCGCTCCATATCCGCGATGAAACCCCGCCGAACGCCGCGACTTTCCCGCTGGCCCGTGCCCAATATCGCCAGTTCACCCGTATCGGTGCGCCCTGCGATCAGCGCGGACACTTTCCAGGAACCGATGTCGACGGCGGTGATAAGCTTTTCGACCTTGGGCTGCGGCATGGCGCTCAGCCCTCCTCGCCGCTCGACGGTGCGGCGGCGCTGGTGGCACCCTCCATCGGCTTTTCCTCCACGCGGCCCTGCGGCAGGCGCAGGACGAACCGATCGGGATCGCGCATGTCGAAGCGGACAATGCCGCGGCCGAGCAGCCGATTGACCCCGTCCATCCGGGCGAAGTTGACCAGCGCGGACGCCGATTGCGTGTCACCTTCCGGCAGGGACAGCGTCTCGCCCGACTGGAAGCGCAGGTCCCAGCGGCGATTGCCGACCCAGGTCGCGCCAGCCAGCATGGGTTTGAGCGCGGGCGCATTTTCCATCAGCTTGTTGAGGCCGGCGGTCTGCCGGTTCGCGTTTGGCCCAACGACCAGCGGCAGGTCCGGCATCGCGCTGGCGGAAACCGATTGCAGCACCACGCCCGACACGTCGATCAGGTGCAACTGCCCGTCATGCTGCCACACGGCGACCGGATCACGCTCGACGATATCGACTACCAATGTGTCGGGCAGGCGACGCGAAATGCGCGCATCCTTGACCCAGCCGAGTTTCAGCATCTGCTGGCGCACATGGGGCAGGTCGAGCGACAGCATGGATCGGTCCACCTGGCCCAGCGCAATATTATAGACCGGCAGTTCGTCCATGCGCTCGACCCCGCGCACCTCGACCTTCTCCACCTCGAACCCGGCGCGCGCGGCCATATCGGCCGCCTGCTGACGCGCGACCTCCGGTAGGCCTAGATAGACGGCGATGGCGACCAGGATCGCGCCGAAAATGCCCACGATGGTCCAGCTCGCCATGCGCTGGAGCGTCGCTTCGCTGACCGGAAGATGCTCGATCAGCTTGTCGACCCAGCTCTGCCGCTTGAGCGACCGCCCGCGGCCACCACGGCCGGCGGTACTGCCCTTGCTGCTCATGCGGGCAGTGCCGCCGCGCCTTATCCGTGCTTCAGCCATGCCCCTGCCCCGTCCTGCTTGCCGCCCCGGCGCGGTTCAGCGCCTCCTCCACAATCGTTTCGACCAGTGTCGCATAGTCGATGCCCAGCTTGGCCGCCTGTTCAGGCACCAGGCTGAGCGGCGTCATCCCCGGCTGCGTATTCACTTCCAGCAGATAGAGGCCGTCCAGCCCGCGTTCATCATCCCAGCGGAAATCCGCGCGCGACGCGCCCTTGCAGCCAAGCAACTGGTGGGCGCGCAGCGCAATCGCCTTGCAGACTTCGCTGATCTCGGCGGGAATATCGGCCGGGCAGACATGCTCCGTCATGCCATCGGTATATTTGGCGTCAAAGTCGTAAAAGCCGCTTTTGGGACGCAATTCGGTGACGAGCAACGCTTCATCGCCCAGCACGGCAGTGGTCAGCTCGCGACCGCGAATATAGGGTTCGGCCAAGAGTTCGGGAAAATCCTGCCACGGTCCCACAGCATCGCGGGCGATCGGATTGCCATAATTGCCTTCGTTCGTGACGATGGCGACACCGACGGAGCTACCTTCGTTGACGGGTTTGAGCACATAGGGACGCGGCAGCGGATCGGCGGTGAAAAGGCTTTCGCTCTCCACGATATGGCCGCCGGGCATGGGAATACCGTGCGGCACCAGCGCCTGCTTGGTCAATTGCTTGTCGATCGCGATGACGGAGGTAGCAAGGCCGCTATGGGTGTAGATGAGGCCCATAAGGTCCATCATGCCCTGCACCGTGCCATCTTCACCGGGAACGCCGTGCAGCGCGTTGAAAATCACGTCCGCCTGCGTTTCCGCGAGCCGCTGCGCCACATTGCGGTCCATGTCGATCCGCGTGACCCGATGGCCGCGCGATTCCAGCGCCTTGGCGACGCCTTCCCCGCTCGACAGCGACACCGGCCGCTCCGCCGACCAGCCACCCATCAGGACGGCGACATGCCATGGGCCGCGCGTCATTGTGCCCTCCCCACGCGCTGGATTTCCCATTCCAGCTCGATCCCGCTCTTGTCCCTGACGCGGCGGCGGACCTCCTCACCCAGCGCCTCGATATCGCTGCTGGTGGCGTCGCCGCTGTTGAGCAGGAAATTGGTGTGCTTCTCGCTCACCTGCGCGCCGCCGATCTGGAGCCCGCGACAGCCGGCCTCGTCCACCAGTTGCCAGGCCTTGTGACCATCGGGATTCTTGAAGGTCGAGCCGCCTGTTTTGCTGCGCAGCGGCTGGCTTTCCTCGCGCGCGGCGGCGATGCGGTCCATTTCTGTTTGGATCGCGGCCGGTTCGCCGGGATGGCCGCGGAAGGTCGCGCTGACCACGATCGCGCCGTCGGTGAGGTTGGAGTGGCGGTAGCTATAGGCAAGGTCGCGGTTCAGCAGCGTCACCTGCTCTCCCGAGCGGAGCACGACCTCACATTCCAGCAGGATATCGGCCGTCTCGCGCCCATAGGCGCCGCCATTCATGCGGACGAAGCCTCCCACCGTGCCGGGAATGGAGCGCAGAAATTCAAGGCCCGCAATGCCCGCATCGCGCGCGGTCGACGACACGAGGATGCCCGACGCGCCCGCACCGCAGACCAGGCTCGTTTCGTCCTGCCGATCGACCTTCGCGAAAGCTTTGCCGAGGCGCACGACGACGCCCGGCACGCCGCCGTCCCGCACGATCAGGTTGGAGCCAAGGCCCAGCGCCATGACCGGCATGTCGGGGTCAAGCTGAGCCAGAAAATCGGACAGGTCGTCGGCATCCTGCGGCTCGAACAGCCACTGCGCCGTGCCACCCGTCTTGAACCAGACGAGCGGCGCAAGCGGCGCATCGGGCTTGAGCACGCCGCGGACAGCAGGAAGGGCAAGCGCCGTCATCAAGACCGCATGCCCCACAGGCTCATCCATTTTTTCATGGCGCTGAGGCCGGCTTCATTCGTCTGGGCTGCGGCGATATTTCCTTCGACCTGGCGCTGCGCGGCCTCCACCATGTCGCGCGCGGCTTCCACGCCCCGCATCTGCGCGTCGATCATGCGCTTCTGCATTTCCAGGCCCACGGCAAAAAGCTCGAACATCAGGCGGTTTCCTTGCTCTTGGCCGCAATGGCGGAGGCGAGGCCCGCCGCCCATTTGGTGATATCGCCCGCCCCCAGGCAGACGATCATATCATCGGGCTGAAGATCGGCGGCCAGCTGCATGGCAAGGTCATCCGCATCGGCAACGGTCGCGGCATGGCGATGCCCGCGCCGCTTCAGCCCCGCGACCAGCGCGGCGCTGTCGACGCCCTCTATCGGCGGCTCACCCGCGGCATAGACGGGCGCGGCATAGACGATGTCGGCGTCATTGAACGCCTGCTGAAACTCATCCATCAGGTCGCGCAATCGGGTGAAGCGATGCGGCTGGACGACCGCGACGACGCGGCCCAGCGCCCCTTCGCGCGCGGCGGCGAGCACGGCCTTGATCTCGACCGGATGGTGGCCATAATCGTCGATCACGGTCGCGACGCCATCGCCGACCGGGGCCTCCCCCACCTTGGTAAAGCGCCGTTTCACGCCGCCAAATTTTTCAAATCCGGTGCAGATGACGTCATGGGTGATGCCCAATTGCAGGGCGACCCCGATCGCGGCCAGACTGTTCGACACATTATGCTTGCCCGGCATTGGCAACAATATGTCGCTGATCTTTTCGACATGGCCGTCGCGGTCGCGGATCAGCACGTCGAACAGGTTGCCGCCGGGCACCGGCCGCACATTCTCCCCGCGAATATCGGCCTGGGCCGAAAATCCATAGGTGACGATGCGCCGGTCCTGCACGCGCGGCAGGATCGCCTGCACTTCGGGATGATCGAGGCATAGCAGCGCCGCACCATAGAAGGGCACATTGCCGACAAATTCGACGAAGGCGTCCTTTACGCGATCGAAGCTGCCATAATGGTCGAGATGTTCAGGATCGATATTGGTGACGACCGCGATGGTGCCGTCCAGCCGCAGGAAGCTGCCGTCGCTTTCGTCGGCTTCCACAACCATCCAGTCACTATTGCCCAGACGCGCGTTGGAGCCATAGCTGTTGATAATGCCGCCGTTGATGACGGTCGGATCGACGCCGCCGGCATCCAGCAACGCCGCGATCATCGACGTGGTCGTGGTCTTACCGTGCGTGCCGGCAACCGCGACGGTGGATTTGAGGCGCATCAATTCGGCCAGCATTTCCGCGCGGCGGATGACGGGCACGCGGGTTTCGAGCGCCAGTTCCACTTCGGGATTGCCGCGCTTGATCGCGGTCGAGGTCACGACCACGGCGGCATCGCCCAGATTTTCGGCCTTGTGGCCGATCATCACCTTGATGCCCTTGGCCCGCAGCCCTTCCACGACATAGCCTTCGGCAACGTCAGACCCCTGCACGCTGTAGCCCAGATTATGCATGACTTCGGCAATGCCGGACATGCCGATGCCGCCGATGCCGATGAAATGGATCGTGCCGATGTCGGTGCCGACACCCTTCATGCGGGAACTCCCTGAAGATTGAGCGAAGTAGGGGTGGGACCGACCTTGACCGGATCATTCATGATCGGCGCGCGGCCGATGCTTTCCAGCAGGTCCGCCATATCGCGCGCAGCGTCGGGGCGGCCGCAATTCCAGGCGCGCTTGGCCGCGTTCTGGAGCGCGCCCGGCTCCATCGCCATTTTCTGCATCTGCTTGGCCAGCTCGATGGCGGTGAAGCGGCTTTGCGGGATCGTCCGCGCACCGCCGGCCTGAGTCATTTCACGGGCGTTGGCGGTCTGATGATCGTCCATGGCGCTGGGCAGCGGGACAAGGATGGCAGGCCTGCCCGCGCAGGTCAGTTCCGCCAGCGTGGACGCGCCAGCGCGCGCGATCACCAGATGCGACCAGCCCAGCTTTTCGGGCACATCGTTGAAATAGGTGGCGAGGTCGGCGGGGATTTCCATCTCCGCATAGGTCTTGCGCACGCGCTCAATATCCTCGGCGCGGCATTGCTGCGTCACCTGCAAGCGGCGGCGCAGCGCGACTGGCAGCATCGACAGGCCTTCGGGCACCACGCTGGACAGGATGGATGCGCCCTGGCTGCCGCCGATGACGAGCACGCGAAACACGCTTTCGTCGGTCAGCGCGGGAAACTCCTCCTCGCGCAACTGCTTGACTTCCTCGCGCACGGGATTGCCGATCAGATGCACCTTGCCGGCGTACCGGAATTTCAAGCGCGCAACATCAGGATAGGCAGTGGCGATGGCATCCACTCGGCAGGCAAGCAGACGATTGACCCGGCCCAGCACGGCATTTTGTTCATGGATGGCGGTCGGAATGCCGTCGGCCAAGGCTCCCAGCAGCGCGGGCATGGCGGGATAGCCGCCAAAGCCGACCACGGCGGTCGGGCGGAATGTTTCGTTGAGGCGGCGCGCCATGGCGCGTCCGGCGAGGATCGCCTTCACCGCGCCCGGCCAGCTTGCCGGGTTCTTCGTCATCCGGCCCGCCGGCATGACATGGACCTGCGCGCTTTCGAAAATGCCGGGTATCTTCGCCCCGCGCTCATCGGTGACGAGGGCGACATGATGGCCGCGCGCCATCAGTTCCTGCGCCACCGCATGGGCGGGTATCATGTGACCCCCCGTCCCGCCGGCGGCGAGGACGAAGTGACGGGAAATGCTCATCGACCACTCCATTTGACCACCGTATGCCGGCCCATGAAGGGATTGCGCCGCGTGAAGGCGAGCAGCAGGCCGACCCCGGTGCAAAGCGCCAGCATAGAGGAGCCGCCATAGCTGATAAAGGGCAGCGTCATGCCCTTTGACGGAAATATCTGCGCATTGACGCCCATGTTGATGATCGCCTGCAAACCGAACTGGGTGGTGAGGCCGGCCGCGGCCAGGATGGTGAAGACGTCCTCCTCATCCAGAAGGCGCAGCAGCACGCGCACGATGATGGCGAGGTACACGCAGGCGATGGCGATGCAGGCGAGCAGACCGAATTCTTCGCCGATGACGGAAAAGATATAGTCGGTATGCGCTTCGGGCAGGCGGAACTTGTTGAGGCCACCGCCCGGCCCAACACCGGTGAAACCGCCATGGGTAATGGTGCGGAAGGCCAGATCGGTCTGATCCGGGCCGGTGTCCATCTGCACCCCGATGCCCAGAAAGTCGTTGATGCGCTGGCGGCCATTTTCATAGAACATATAGACAGCGACCAGGCCTGCGAGGCCCGCGCCGCCCAGCATCGCGATCCAACGCATTTCCAGGCCCGACAGCAGCAGGAGCGCGCCCCAGCAGGCCATGAAGATCACCGTCTGCCCGAAGTCGGGCTGGCGCATCAGGACGGCGGAAATCAGAAGGGTCAGGGCGCCGGTCAGTTGAATGACGGGAAGCTTCGGGTCCTTCGCCCGCAGCGACAGCAGCCAGGCAAGCGTAACGACATAGGCTGGCTTCAGGAATTCTGACGGCTGGAAGCGAAAACCTGGCAGGTCGATCCAGCGCCGCGCGCCGTTCACGGTCGACCCCAGGATCGGCACGAACAACAGCATCAGGAAGAAGAAGGCGCACAGGAAGATCGCGAGCCGCCGCGCCTGCGGCCGCGGCAGCATGGAGATGACCAGCATGATCGGCAGGCCGATCATCACCCACATCAGCTGGCGATAGAAATAGAGAAGCGGATTGACCGCGATGTCGGCCGTCGACCGGTCGATCGCGGCGACGGGGGACGCGGCGGCGACCGCCACCAGCCCGATCGCCATCAGCGTCACGATCAACGACAGGAGAACGCGGTCGATCTCCCAGAACCAGATGGCAAGCGCGGTGCGTTCGCGCGGAACCGTGCGGGTGCGAAAACCCTTCACCAGTTCACCGGCCTTCGACATCCCTGTTCCCCTCTTGCTCATCGCCCCTTAGGTCTTTCCTTATTCCAGCGCCGCGACCGCTGCGGCGAAGGCATCGCCGCGCGCTTCGAAATCGCGAAACTGGTCGAAACTGGCGCAGGCCGGCGACAACAGCACGACGTCGCCCGGCTGCGCGATGCGGGCTGCGCGGCGGACGGCGGCGCTTAGCATTTCGCTATCGTCGACCGCCATATGTGGGCGCAGCAGATCGGCGAACATATGCCCCGCTTCGCCGATGGTATAGGCATGGGCGACGTTGCCGAAATGGGGGGCGCATTCGTCCAGATTGTCGGACTTGGCGACCCCGCCCAAGATCCAGTGGATGCGAGGCTTTCCGTCTTTGGCCGGCCATGCCGCTAGCGCCGGGGCGGTGGAGGCGGCGTTGGTCGCCTTGCTGTCATTGACGTAGAGGACGCCGTTGAGGGTACGGACCGCCTGCATTCGATGGGGGAGCGAGGCGTAGCTGGCGAGGGCGTTCTGACGCTGATCCCAGTGGATGCCAAGCTCCAGTGCAACAGCGTCAGCAACCGCAGCATTCTGCGCGTTGTGCGGCCCCTGCAAAGAGGGCCATAGATGCTGATAGTGTTCGGCAAATTCAGTCGATCCGACACGGGTTCTGCTACCCGCATTTATCCGGAACTCGTCATTGGCCGGATCGAACAGCCGCGCTACAAGCGGATCATCGCTGGAAGCTACGGCGACATGATCAAACGACTGCATTTCAAAAAGGCGCATCTTCGACGCGACATAGCCCTCAAACCCATCGTAGCGATCCAGATGATCGGGCGTGATGTTGAGCAGCACGGCGACGTTGCAGTCCAGGCTGTGGGTCAGGTCGATCTGGTAACTGGACAATTCCAGCACATAGACACCCACGCCATGGAGGTTGGGTTCCAGCGGCGGCTGGCTGAGGATCGGCAGCCCGATATTGCCGCCCATGACCGTGGGATAGCCCGCCTGTTCGATGATGTGATGGATCAGCGCCGTGGTGGTCGACTTGCCGTTGGTGCCGGTGATACCGACCACCTTGTGCGGCGGCAGCGTCGGGCGGGCGAGCGCGAACAGTTCGATGTCGCCGATGATCGGCACGCCGGCCAGTCTGGCCCGCATGGCGATGGGATGACGGTTGAGCGGCACGCCCGGCGACACGACGATGCCATCGAAACCGGCGAGGTCGATCTCCATCGGGTCGCCGAGTTCCGCCTTCCCTTCGACCAGCGCGCGCGCCTCTTCGCGGCTGTCCCAGGCGACGACGCGCGCGCCGCTTGCGACCAGCGTGTCCACTGTGGCGAGGCCTGAGCGGGCAAGGCCGAGGACGGCGTAGGTCTTCCCTGCAAAGGCGCTGGAAACGATCATCCGCTTACCTCAGCTTCAATGTCGCAAGACCGGCGAGCGCCAACACAAAGGCGATGATCCAGAATCGGATCACAACGGTCGGCTCGGCCCAGCCCAGCTGCTCGAAATGATGGTGGATCGGGGCCATGCGGAAGATGCGCTTGCCGGTCCGCTTGTAGAAGAAGACCTGGATGATGACGCTCATCGCTTCCACCACGAAAAGCCCGCCGATGATGCCCAGCACGATTTCATGATGCGCGGTGACGGCGATCACGCCGATCGTGCCGCCCAATGCCAGGCTGCCGGTGTCGCCCATGAACACGGCGGCGGGCGGCGCATTGAACCAGAGGAAAGCAAGGCCCGCGCCGATGATCGCACCGCACAATATGGTGAGGTTGCCCGCGCCCGGAACATGGGGGATGCCCAGATATTCGGCAAAGTCCGCCCGGCCGACCAGATAGACGATCAACAGGAAAGCGAGGCAGGCGATGATGACAGGCATGGTCGCCAGGCCATCCAGGCCATCGGTCAGGTTCACCGCATTGCCGAATGCGACGATGACGAAAGCGGCAAAACAGAAATAGAAGGGACCAAGCTCGATCGCGGGGCCATTGTAGAAAGGCACATAGAGCGCGGTGTTGCCATGCTGGTTGACGATCATCCAGGCCGCGACGCCCGCGATCAGAAATTCGAAGATCAGGCGCATCTTGCCCGACAGCCCCTTGTGACTGGCCTTCGTCACCTTGTCATAATCGTCCAGAAAGCCGATCGCGCCGAACCCCAATGTCACGAACAGGCACGCCCAGACATAGATGGACGACAGGTCCATCCACAGCAGCACGGATGCCACCATCGACGTCAGAATCATGAGCCCGCCCATGGTCGGCGTGCCCCGCTTGGCGAGGTGCGTCTGCGGCCCGTCGTCGCGGATCGGCTGCCCCTTGCCCTGGCGCACGCGCAGCCAGCCGATGAATTTGGGACCGATCAGCAGGCCGATGACAAGCGCGGTCGCGATCGCCGCGCCCGCGCGAAAGGACAGGTAGCGGATCAGATTGAATATACCCGCAAAATCTAGGGTCTGGGCGAGCCAGTAGAGCATCAGTTCGTTTCTCCGTCGCGGACGGCCTGACCCAGGGCGGCGACCAGGCGCGACAGCCCGATGCCATTAGACCCCTTGACCAATATCGCGTCGCCCGCACGCATTTCTTTTTCAATGAGAGGGATGGCGCTCGCAGCGTCAGGCACATGGGCATAGGCCATAGTGCCTTCGAGCGCGTCGGCCAGCGGCGCCATCTCCGCGCCTACCAGCACCGCAAAATCAACCGCGCCATCGGCCAGAGGCTTGGCCAGCCCGGCATGAAGATCGGCGCTGGCGCTGCCCAGTTCGCGCATGCCGCCCAGCACCGCGATGCGCCGATCGGCGGCTTCGCGGCCCAGTTGCTTCAACGTCGCGGCCATGGACAGCGGATTGGCGTTATAGCTTTCGTCGATCAGCAAGGCTTCGCCGCCCGCGACCGGCAGGATGCGGCGCTCCCCCCGGCCCGGCAGCCCCGGCATTTCGGCGAGCGCAAGCCCGGCCGCCGCCAGATCGCCGCCCACCGCCTCGACCGCCGCCAGCACGGCAAGCGCATTGGACACCCAATGATCGCCGGGCGCAGCGACGGTAAAGCACAACTCCGCGTCTGGCAGGCGCGCCGTCACCAGCGTGCCGCCATTGGGCGCAGGCACCGTTTCAAGCGCATGCACATCGGCCTGCGGGCTCATGCCGAAGGTCAGGATGCGCGCCGCGTGGCGCTCCGCCTTGTTATAGAGCGTCGCGACATGCGGGCTGTCATAGGGGATGATGGCGGTGCCGCCCGGCTCCAGTCCCTCGAAAATCTCGGACTTGGCCTCCGCAATTTTCGCCTCGGTCCCGAAAAACTCGATATGGGCAGGCGCGATCGCCGTGACGATCGCGGCATTGGGCCGCACCTGCCGGGTCAGCGCGGACAATTCGCCGGCATGGTTCATGCCCATCTCGAATATGCCATAGGCGCTTTCGCGTGGCATGCGCGCCAGGCTGAGCGGCACGCCGACATGGTTGTTATAGCTTTTTACCGACCGATGCGCCTGCCCCGGCGCGGCACGATCCAGCGCGAGATACAGCGCCTCCTTCGTGCCGGTCTTGCCGACCGATCCGGTGACTCCAATGACCTTGCCGTCCATGCGCCTGCGCGACGCGATTCCGAGTGCCTGAAGCGCGGCTGTGCTGTCGGTCACGCGAATATGGGGATGGCCGATCGCGTCGCTGACGATCGCGCCCGCCGCCCCTTGCAAGAACGCCTGGTCGACGAAGCGATGACCGTCGGTCGCCTCCCCCTTCATCGCGACGAACAGGTCGCCCGGCTTCACTTCGCGGCTGTCGAACGCGACTCCCGAAACGACGAACGGCGCCGACGCGGCGCCGCCTGTGGCCTCGGCAATCTCAGCAGAGGTCCAGAGGTCGCTCACCCCGCGCACTCCCGCGCGACGGTGACGTCGTCGAACGGCAGGACGCGGTCGCCGATAATCTGGCCCTGCTCATGGCCCTTGCCGGCCAATAGCACGATGTCGTCCGCGCCCGCCTGCGCGATGGCGGCGGCAATGGCGTCGCGGCGGCCGCCAATTTCTTGCGCATGCGGCGCACCGGCCAGCACGGCGGCGCGAATGGCGCTCGGCTCTTCGGACCGGGGATTGTCGTCGGTGACGATCACATGATCGGACAGGTCGGCCGCGACCTTGCCCATTTGCGGGCGCTTGCCGGCGTCGCGATCACCGCCCGCGCCGAACAGGGTGATAAGCCGCCCCCTTGTATGCGGGCGGAGCGCCTCGATCGCGGCGCGCAGCCCATCGGGCGTATGCGCATAGTCGACATAGACGGGCGCGCCTGTCCGGCTGATCACCGCACGCTCCAGCCGGCCGCGCACGGGCTGCACCCGGCCGAGCAGTTCCATGACCCTGGCGGTATCGCCGCCGGTCGCAACGACGAGGCCAGCCGCGGTCAGGGCATTTGCGGCCTGATAGGCGCCGATCAGCGGAAGGTTCACCTTGTAAAGCGTGCCGTCTGCATGCACCTCCAGCGTCTGGCCCAACTGGGTCGGGGTGCGGTTGGCAAGCTGCAAAGCACGCCCCTGCACCCCGACACTCAGCACACGAAGCCCCCGCTTCGTAGCCCGCGCGATCGCCTTGTCCGACCAGTCGTCGTCCGCCCAGATGACGGCGCTGCCCTGCTGTGCGACGACCTCGTCAAACAGCCGCATCTTGGCGTCAAAATAGCTGTCCATGTCGCCATGATAGTCGAGATGATCGCGCGACAGGTTGGTGAAAGCGCCGGCGAGCACCGGCAGCCCTTCGGTACGATACTGGTCGAGGCCGTGGCTCGATGCCTCGAACGCGGCATGCGTGATGCCTTCGCGGCGCAAGCCGGCCATATTGGCGAGGAAGGTGACGATGTCGGGCGTGGTAAGGCCGGTCGACACCTGATCGACCGAGGTGGTGACGCCCAATGTCCCGATCGAGGCCGCATTATGGCCCATCATGCGCCAGATCTGGCGGGCGAGTTCGACCGTGCTGGTCTTGCCGTTGGTGCCGGTGACGGCGACCGTCACATCAGGGAACGGCGCAAAGAAACGCGCGGCAAGCTGCGCGAAGAGCTGACGGGGATTGGCGGCGGCGATATGGATCGCTCCGTCGACATAGGCTTCAGGCCGCGCGACGATGGCGATGGCGCCGGCCCGCACGGCGTCGGGAATATAGTCTTCACCGTTGACACGCTGGCCCTGGAAAGCGCCAAAGATGGTCCCCGGTGCGACCTTCCGATTGTCGATGGCAAAACCCGTCACGGACGTGTCGAGGCCGCCAACGGCGCTTACCGCATTGGCGACCTCGGCATCCAGCTCCTCGATAAGCGACCCGAGGCGCATTATTCCTTCTCCTTCTGACCGTGAAGCAGCGGCATCAGATCGGAAATATCGACGTCGCGCCGCTCGTCCGGCATGATACCCAGCATCGGCCCCGTCCGCTCGATCACGCGCTTTACCACCGGGGCGGCGGTCCAGGCAGCCGTGCGCAGGCCGAACTGGCCCGTCGCCTCATCCATGATGGCGACGACGACATAGCGGGGATTGTCCATCGGGAAGGCAGAAGCAAAAGTCGTCACCAGCGAAGTCTTGTTATAGCGGCCTTCCTGGGGCTTTTCGGCCGAACCCGTCTTGCCGCCCACCCGGAATCCCTTGGCGTCCGCGCTTCGCCCCGTACCGGCTGACACGATCATCCGCAACAGTTGCCGCATCCGCGCGCTGGTGGCGGCGGAAAAGACGCGGCGACCCTGCGGCACGTCCTGCGGTCGCAGTTTGCGCACGGTGGCGGGGCGCCACATGCCGCCATTGACCAGCGCCGCATAGGCGGTGGCAAGGTGCAGCGGCGTCACAGCGATGCCATGGCCATAGGACACAGTCATGCTGGTGATGCGCCCCCAGTTGGACGGCCAAAGCCCGGCCGCGCGTTCATTGAATTCGATCGGTGCGCGCTGATCAAAGTCGAGGCTGCGGAACAGCTTCTGCAGCGGCGCGGCGCCCATTTTGTCGGCGATGCGCGCGGTGCCGATGTTGGAGCTGTGCACCAAAATTTCCGGCACGTTGATCCAGCGGCCGAGCGGATGGTCGTCCTTGATTCGGAAGCCGGCGACGGCAAGCGGCGCGGTGGCGTCATACCGCTCGCTCATAGAGGTGACGACGCCGGCATCCATGGCCGCCGCGATGGAAAGCGGCTTGAAGGCGGAACCAAGCTCGTAGCGCGCCTGAACCATATGGTTGCAGAGCGGCGATTCGGAACAGCGCTTGCCCGCGTAATTTTGCAGCTTGTTGGGATCGAACACGGGGATCGACGCCATGGCGATGACTTCGCCGGTGTTGACGTCCAGGATGATGCCCCCCGCGCCCTTGGCGCGGGTCTGGACCAGCTGGGTGTAGAGCTCGCTTTCGAGCGCGCCTTGAACCCGACTGTCGATGGAAAGGGCAAAGGGCTTGCCACGCAGCGCCGGGTCGATCAGCCGATCGTTGAAGGCGGCCTCCGCGCCCATGCCGCCTACGCCCTTGCTGTTGGGGGCGAAGCCGAGGATGTGAGCAGCCAAGGTGCGCTGCGGGTAGAGCCGTTCCTTCTCACGCGGAAATTCGATGCCGATCTCCCCCAGCGCGTTCACAGCCGCCACCTGTTCAGGTAGAGCCCGGCGACGCAGATAGGCCCAGCCCTTGCCCGTCAGCTTCTTGTAAAAGGTCGCTTCGGCTTCATCGGGGAAGATTTCGTGCAATTTGCGGGCAAGTTCGGCGGGTTCGCCGATCAGCTTCGAGGGCCGCACCGAAACGGAATAGGCGTCCATGGTTCGCGCCAGCGGCACGCCATTACGATCCACGATGTCGGCGCGCGCAGGCACGAAAGGCCCGAGCGACCCGTCCCCGCCCGTCCCATGCGCAAAAATGCCGACCCAGAAGAGCCGGCCGATCAGGATGGTGGTGATGGCGAGGAACAGGATGAGCAACAGCATCAACCGGTTATGCGCCATGGCGGTGAGGTTGACCCTCTGCCGCCCTGCGCGCGGGCCGCCGGGCTGAACGATGATCGTCGCCATCAGCGCGCGCCTTTGCGTTTTTCGCGGTCGGCCCGCGCCGTCAGATCCCCCAAAGTGCTGTCGTCCAGCAGCTTGGCGTCCAGCATCGCCATCCGCTCCGCCTTGCGCGCGATCGGATTGGGCTTCGACACATCGGCGTCCGCCTTCGCCTGAACCACGGCGGGCTTTGGCGCAGGCTTGGGCAACTTGTCGACATTATCGGCCGCATGGGCTTCGCGAATGATCGCGATGTCGCTGCGAATCTGGGTCGCCGCCGGGCTCTCGGGCGCCTTTTGCGGAGCGGAAGGAAGATCGGCCGGGGTTTCGACCATCGCCACCATCACCGGAGGCGCGACATAGTCCGGCCCATTGGGCTGCACGCCGTCCAGCTGCGCCAGTGCCCTTTCCCCCTCCAGATATTGCTGCGCAGTCGGCGTGGCATAAAGGAAGTCATGCTGGTTCCAGCTCTCGAGCTGACGCATGGAAGCGCGCGCGCTGAATTCCGTTTCCAGATAGCGAATGTCGGCTTTCGTAGCTGCGATCTGCGACCGCACGCGCATCAATTCGTTGCGTTCAGTCGCGACCTTGAGCGACACCATATATGCGCCCAGCGCGCCGAGCGCGACCAGGATCACCCAGATGAGGCTCTGCAATCTCTTAACGGCGATCATGCGCGGCTACTCCGGGGCGACGAGGGGGCGGGTGAAAGCCGGGATGGTGCGGCGGTGCGGACGGCGCTGCGCAACGTAGCGGAACGGGCGCGGGGGTTGCGCGCCAGTTCCGCGTCGCCAGCGCGCACGGGCTTGGCCGGCTTGGCGAAGGTCGGCTGCGGCCCGGCGGTGCGTTCAGGCAGATGTCGCGATCCCGCACCCTCGCCACCGCTGCGATTGCGCAGGAACTGCTTGACGATGCGGTCTTCTAGGCTGTGGAAGGTCACGATCGCAAGGCGCCCACCCTCCTCCAACAGCTCTTCAGCCGCCTCAAGTCCGCGCTCCAGCTCCTCCAGCTCGCGATTCACGTGAATACGGATCGCCTGAAAGGTGCGGGTCGCCGGGTCCTTCTTGTCATGCGGCTTGTGCCCCAGCGCCTTGCGCACCACCGCGGCCAGCTGCGCCGTGCGCTCCAGGGGACGGGCCTCCACGATGGCGCGCGCGACCCGGCGCGAACGCGGCTCTTCGCCATAGCGATAGATGACGTCGGCAATATCCTCTTCCGGGGCGGTGTTGAGGAAATCGGCCGCGCTCATGCCGCCTTGGCTCATCGTCATGTCGAGCGGACCGTCGGCCTGGAAGGAAAAGCCGCGTTCGGGCCGGTCGAGCTGCATGGAGGATACGCCGATGTCGAGTGTAACGCCCGCCACGCGATCGACATCGCGCTCCGCCAGCAATTGCGCCATGCGTGAAAATTCGCCGGGAATGAGCGTGATACCATGTGCGTCGGCCAGCGCCTGCCCCTCGCGGATCGCGTCGGGATCGCGGTCGAAGGCAAAGACCCGCGCCCCGGCCTTGGCCATGGCGCTGCTATAGCCGCCCGCGCCGAAGGTGCCGTCGACATGAATTTCCCCCGGCGCAATCGCCAGCGCGTCCAGCACCTCGTCGAGCAGTACGGGGATATGGGGCGCGACGCTCACTTGCCGCCTCCGGCCGCGCGCTGGTCCAGCCAGCGGCAGACCTTGTTGCGGATCAGCGCAGGACGATCGGGGCTTTCGACCAGAGCCTCGGGCTTCCAGATCTGGAAATAGCGACCCACGCCGTAGAAAAACACTGCGTCTGTGATGCCGGCCTCTTCCTTGATATCGGGGTGCAGGAAGAAACGGCCGCCATCGTCGAAATTCACGTCCTCGATCGTGCCGAGTCGGTTTTCGCGCTCCAGGTCGGCATTGAAATCGCGACCGGCCTCATAGGCCTGACGCTCCAGCTTCTCGACCTCGTCGAACAGGAATTGCTTGTGCGACAGGCCAAAGCCAGTGGCGCAGCCATTGTCGAGGTGGATGGACAGGCACAGGCGGTTCTGCCCGCCGCTGGCCTGGGCCACCAGCTTGCGCATCTCCAGGGGCAGCACGAAACGGCCTTTGCCGTCCGCGACGCTGAACGCGTTGCCCGAATAGAGAATGACGTCAGACACCCTGAAATTGGCCCCTTTTCACTGGGACGCAGGCCGCCCTTTGCCGGAATCGCGAACAGACAATCCGACACCACAGGACTGCACAAAGCCTGACGAACCCCAATGCCGGTTTTCCTACCAAGCATGGGGCCGACTGAAAAGGGAAAAGTCGGGAAGAGATGGGAAAAGCTGGTCAAAAATGGGTTAGACTGATTTTGCTCGCTTTCCTGACCAAATTTTCACTTTTTGTTCCTGACCTCTACGCCGAAAATGCTGGCGCAGCAATGCCCCACCCAGCATTGCCCAGCCTGTCCCAACCAGAATCGCCCATCGCAACGCAACCATCACGTCGGCTGGCCCACGCATCCAGGGACGGGCCTCAGGAGCGGAGGCGCCGAGCCAGTGGAGCATGACGGCCGGTGTATCGGCCGACCAGAAGCGGGGATTGAGGGGCTGCGCCGGGTCGGCCAGCCAGAGCCGGTCGTCGATCATATCAGCATCGCCCATGATCCGCACCCACCCGCGGCCCACTGGCTGTGGCGGTACTGCTTGACCATGCGGTAACCAGGCGCTCGAAACCGTCATCAGCCGACTGTCGGCCAGGAAATTACGCACCTCCAGCGGATGCAACCGGCCAGGAACAAAGCCCCAGCGGGTCAGCAATGGCGCAAGCAGGGTCGTCGTCGGTGCCCGGCGGCGATCGCCGAGTGGCAGAGCGGAGGACCAACGCAACAGCGGGTCGGCAAGGACCAACGCCCTGCCCCCGTCCCGCACCCAGCCATCAAGCGCCACAAGCTGTTCGGGCGAAAGTGCGCGCGGCTGCGCGATCAAAATCTGGCGCGCGCCCGTGCCAGGCAGATCGCGGGGATCGTCAAGCGGCAGGATCGTGAAGCGGGTGCGCAGGACCGTGATGATGGGTGCATCGCGCGGCCCTTTCCCGACCGCTCCCCGCTCTTCCCAGAACAAGGGCAGCCCCGTCAGTACGGCAAGCCTGGGCCTGGCATCGACCGGCGTCAGGGGCTGCGCAGAGCCGAAGCTGAAAATCAGTCCCGCGACGGCGATCATGCCCAGGGCGGCGACCCGCCCCCGCCTGATAGGCGCATGGCGCACCCAAGCGGCCGCTAACACGAGTAGCAGCGCAATGACCGTCACGCCCAACGCCGACCAAAGCTCTAGCCGCCCTGCGGCCAGCGCACAAAAGATGAGGATCGGCGCAGAGGCTCCGATAGCCGCCCATAGCAGTACGATGATGCCGCGATGCGCCAACAGAAAGCCGGCTGCCGCCATCAATGCGGCAACAGCGATGCTCCAATCCCATGGATCGGCCTGTCCGGTCTGCCAGGCTCGCCATAATCCCGCGACCAGCACGGCCATGGCCGGAAGCCATAACTCAAGAAATGCCTTCGCGGCCGCTGCCATGGCGTGACCCGTCCTGCCCCCGGACATGGGATCAGTTGGGCTGACCGTCGGAATCCGAATTAAGCGGCTGCGCCGGGTCCTGATCCATCGGTTTTTTGAGATTGGGATCGGGCTGAAGATCCGGCACTACGGGGGCCTGCTCTGCGGCGGGCTGAACGCCGAGTTCGGCCAGCGGCTCTTTGGGCGCGACGGCGTTGGTTTCCAGCGTCGGCACCGTCGGCGGCGCTAACGCCGCGTCGTCCACCCGCGCCTTTTCTATGACGATATTGGCCAGGCCTACGAGCAGGACGACGCCGGCCAAGCCGGTCAATCCGATCTGGACGCGCTGCAACCCTTCCTGACGGCGGGGCGTATCGGCCATGTTCGTGCTCTTGGTCCCATCATCGCCGCGACCCGTGTCGGCGATCATGCAGTGTGCGCGAGCCAGGGGAAGACCGTCAAGCCCTTCGATTCGAGCCACTGGCGATTATAGAGGGTCGACAGATAGCGGAATCCGGTGTCGCACAATATGGTGGCGACGCGCTTGCCCGGCCCCAGTTGCTTGGCCAGCGCGACGGCGCCGGCCACGTTGATGCCGGACGACAGGCCCAGGCACAGACCTTCCTCACTCAGCAAGCGCCGGACCCAATACAGCCCTTCTTCGTCCGAGATGCGAAATTGGGTGTCGATCGGCGCGCCGTCCAGATTAGCGGTGATGCGCCCCTGCCCGATGCCTTCGGCGACCGAAGACCCTTCCGCCTTCAATTCGCCATGGGCGTAATAATTGTACAGCGCCGCGCCATGCGGGTCACTGAGCGCGATCGTGACATTCTCGTCCCGCGCCTTAAGGCCGAGGCCCACGCCCGCGATCGTGCCGCCTGTACCCGCCGCGCAGGTGAAGCCGTCGACCCGCCCCTCCATCTGCGCCCAGATTTCCTCAGCTGTCCCGACGATATGCGCCTTGCGATTGGCGATATTGTCGAACTGGTTGGCCCATATCGCATTGTCGGTTTCTTCCGCGATCCGGCGGGAGGTGTGAACGAAATGGCCGGGGTTCGAATAGGGCGCGGCCGGCACCGTCACCAGATCCGCGCCCAGGGCGCGCAGCGTGTCCATCTTCTCGCGGCTTTGCGTCTCAGGCATCACGATGATCGTGTTATAGCCCTTGGCATTGGCGACGAGGGCAAGGCCGATGCCGGTGTTGCCCGCCGTCCCTTCGACGATCGTGCCGCCCGGTTTCAGCAGCCCCTTTTCCTCAGCATCGTTGACGATGAAAAGCGCCGCCCGGTCCTTGACCGAAGCGCCGGGATTGGCAAATTCGCATTTGGCGAAAATGTCGCAGCCCGTCTCATCAGAAGGGCCGGCAAGGCGCACGAGCGGCGTGTTGCCGATCAGCGCGAGACTATTGGGAGAAAGCAGCATGGCGCAACGCATAGCGGAGCCGGCGCGGCTTTGCCAAGCAAGCGAATGATGCGCAGGCCAAAGGTAGTGTTTTCGCCGCGCCGTTAACGTCTCGATCGCCCTTCGTCTCATTCCGGCACGCGCCAAAATGAAGGAAGCCAAGCGCCGGGATTTCGCGTATGGGCGCGTCTTCGCGGCATGACGCGCGCAGCTTGGGAACGAATGACGTGCAGGCAATGGGCAGACGAGCAAAGGGCGGCATGGCCCTGCTGGCGCTATGCGCGCTGGTCGCCCCCCGCCTGATTACGGCCGCGCCGCTTGATTTGCTGGAAGGCAGTGCTGCACAGGTCGATCCCGCCGAGCAGCCTGGCGATAATTTCCCCGGCTCCGCCTTTTTCTACGCGGAAGGCGCGTTCGACCCGGTGCCCGGAGTGGAAATCGTTCAGAGCCGCCATGTGCTTGGGCTTGATGCAGTCAAGGCGGCGCCGGCCGCCGTCTTTCGCGGCCTCACAGCGCTGGACGGCTATCGGGCTGCCAATTGCCTCACCAACGCCATATATTATGAGGCCGGCAACGAACCCGAGGAAGGGCAGCGGGCCGTCGCGCAGGTCGTCTTGAACCGCGTGCGCAGCCCCCTGTGGCCCGACAGCGTATGTGGCGTCGTCTACCAGGGGTCCGAGCGCATCGACGCCAAATGCCAGTTCACCTTCAGCTGTGACGGCTCCATGATGCGGGCACCCGCGCCAGGCGCCTGGGCGCGCGCGCGGCGAATCGCGCAGGAGGCACTGGCCGGGTCGGTCTATGCTCCCGTCGGCCTCGCCACCCATTATCATACGCTCGCCGTTCGCCCGGACTGGTCAGCATCCTTGCAGGCTGTCGCCGTCGTGGGCGCGCATATCTTCTACCGCAATCCCGGCTTCAACGGCACGGTGGCGGCGTTCAATGCCCCTTATGCCGGCCGCGAACTGATTTCCGGTCCGGCGCGCACCAGTTGGCCGACGAAGCCGGTCGCCCCGGTCGAGGCGCAGGCAATGCCGATACCTTTGCCAAATGGCGCGCTGCCCCAAGCCACTGCGCCGTCATGGCCGGCACCGGGCAGTCCGGGCGACGCGTCAGCGGACAGTCGGCTGCCACAATCGACGATCAAGCCCGAATATCGCAACAGCGGCCGACCGCTTATCTGATTTTCTTGCGGTTAATAACTGGGCCACCATCCACCCAATTGAAATGACGGAAAAATAAAATTTTCAAGGCGTGATGGATCGCTGGAACCGAATGGCATTTTGAGTGGTTCTCTACCTCGGATAGCAAATCTTTTGCCCCCCCGCTCTTGCTATCCACAAAATATGAGCCCGGAACGTTTCTCCCCCCGACGCGTTCCGGGCTCTACTTTTTTGGCCGGTTTGTCGCTTGAAATCTTTATTGTTTGGCCCCCGGAACGGATTTTCGGAATGCGGGTTTTTCCCATCGTCGCTGCCCTGAACGATCAGGCGGCAACCGTTTCTTGAGGAGATTTTTCGATGGCGAAGAAAATCATTACCGCCTTGCTGCTCACCGGTTCGTTGATGGTTGCCGCGTGCAACACCGTCGAAGGCGCTGGCCGCGACGTGCAGAGCGCGGGCAAGGCCGTAGAAGATGCCGCGGACTAAATCCTCCGCTATTTGACGACCCCTCCCTAGCATGGGCTCGCCGGGCAGACGGCGAGCCCTTTTTTTCATGCCATGTCCCGTAGACAGCAAAAAGCCCGGCGCTCGCAAGGGAACGCCGGGCTTTTTAGGCTCTAGGGGCCGTGTATCAGCCGCGACCTTCGGGCGGCAATGTGATCTTCACATTCTCGCCATTCTGGCCCGGGAAGTTCGTGAACATCGCGTCGATCAGATTGGGCACCAGATAGGTCATTTTGTTCGACAGGGATTGCGCGCTGGCAGTTCCCTCGAACAAACGGCGATTGTCAGCCGCACGGTCGATCTTCATCCTCAGATCGCTGGTGTAGACCGTATAGCTCGACACATCGGTATAGCCGCTAGGCCCGAACAGCCACGGATCGTAAAAGCCATAGCCCCATGGCCGGCCCCAGCGGCCGCGCCAGCCCCACCCACCGTAAAAGGGGTCGCCAAAGCCGGTCGAGCGGACCTTTTCACGGCCATTGTCGACATCATAGGCAACCCGAACGATCAGATCGGCGCTGGCCGGGTCACTGGCTGGCACATAGCCGGTCTGCGCCAGCCGCTGGCCGACGAGATCCGCATAATGCGCGAACTCCAGCCCCCCAGCGAGTTTAGGATCATCTGCAACAATCGTGAAGCTCTGCCCCGCCGGCGCGGGAAGTTGCTGGAAACGGGCGACATCGGCCTTGAACGACGTGGCGCAGCCCGACAGCGCCACCAGCGCCAGAGCAGGCGCCGCGAACAGACCGAACTTCTTGATACGGGTCATTTTTCTGCGTCCTGTGACAGGCATGAAGCCTGGGTTCATTCTTGCGCCCTGCATTAGCAAAAGGCAACTGAACATCGTTTGAACGCTTGAAGAGACCGAATGGGCGCAAACCATGTTCTCATAGCCTTGGACGACAAAGGAGGCGTAAACCCGTCATCGCACTGGCAAATATCCGGAGCTTGCGGCAAGGATGACCGATGGTACGTTTCTTCTGCATCTTCGCTCCGCTCGCCATTCCGGTGGCAGCCAGCGCCTCCGAACCAGCACAGCGGGCAACGCCCGTTGGCAATCCCGGAACCTGGGTGACCAGTGACGATTATCCAATGGAAGCGATGCGGCAGGAAATCGAGGGGTCCACGAGCTTTCGGCTGGACATCAATCGCGATGGCATACCTACAAATTGCACAACAACATCCAGCAGTGGATCGGCCCTTCTGGACGATACAGCCTGTGCGAAAGTCATGGAACGGGCGCGGTTCAACCCCGCCAAGGACGCCGGCGGACGCCTAGTCGGCGATGTTTATTCGACACGCGTCAACTGGCGACTGCCCGATACCGACGGCGTCGTCAGCCTGCCGCCCCTTCCGATGCATGTCGTGACGACCTTCTACATCGAAACGGACGGATCGGTGTCGGACTGCGAGACACTGATGAACGGAAAGCCTGCGCCGGTCGAGGGGCATTGCGCGCAGCAGATTTTGGGCCGCCGCTATCCCATCCAGAAGGATGCAGCCGGCAAGCCCATCCGCCAGAAAATGCGCACGAGCTTGCGATACGAAAAGATCGACGCTGACGACTAGAGACGAACCGCCGGCGTTCCGTCCCGTTTCAGCGCATAAGGCCCATGGCGTCATAAGCGGCCCGCAACGTGGGCTCGGCCGCCGCGGCTGCCCGCGCCGCGCCCTTGTTCAAAATCGCGTCGAGCGCGGCGTCGTCGGTGCGCAGAGCTAGAAACCGCTCGCGGATGGGGCGCAGCGTTTCGACCAGCACGTCGCCCAGCGCGGGCTTAAAAGCGCCAAACCCCTTGCCGGCAAAGTCGGCGCAGACAGCATCTGGCGTCCTGCCGGTCAGCGTCGCGAATATGCCGACCAGATTATTTGCCTCCGGCCGGCCCGCCAGACCCTCGGCGGTTTCAGGAAGCGGTTCGGGATCGGTCTTTGCCTTCTTCACCTTCTGCATGATGGCATCGTCGTCGTCGGTCAGGTTGATCCGGCTCAAGTCGGACGGGTCGGACTTCGACATTTTCGCGCTGCCATCGCGCAATGACATGATGCGCGCCGATTCCTTGGGGATGATCGGCGCGGGCATGGTGAACAGGTCGACGTCGAAATCGGTATTGAACTTGGTCGCGATGTCGCGCGCCAGCTCCAGATGCTGCTTCTGGTCCTCGCCCACGGGGACATGGGTCGCGTTATAGAGCAGGATATCGGCCGCCTGGAGCACGGGATAGACGAACAGCCCGATCGAGGCACCCTCGCGATCCTTGCCGACCTTGTCCTTGAACTGGGTCATGCGGTTCAGCCAGCCGATCCGTGCGGTGCCGTTCAGCAACCAGCACAGTTCCGCATGTGCCGGCACGCGCGCCTGGTTGAACAGGACGGAGCGATCCGGATCGATGCCAGCCGCGACCAGGGCTGCAGCCATGTCGCGAACATTACGGATGCGCGCCTCCCGCCCTTCATGGACGGTGATGGAATGCATATCGGCCAGGAAGAAGAAGCACTGGCTATCACTGTCCATATCATCCTGCATCCACACCCAGTTGCGGATCGCGCCCAGATAATTGCCAAGGTGCAGATTGCCGGTGGGCTGGATGCCGGAAAGGACGCGCATGGTTGATCCGTTCTTGTCTTCAGTGTGCATGTTTGCGGCGCATCAGCGCCTGGATGTCGGACAGCCGATAAGCCCCCGTGACGAAGGACGCCAGCCCGTAAAGCGCCACGCCTGCGCCAACCAGCAACGCCAGCGCGACGTAACGCTGGAACATAGCGCCGGTCAGCCATGGGTCGAGCAAATCCTCCCCCGACCACAGAGCGCCCCCCATGATGAGCGCGGCCAGCGCAAGCCGGGGGATACGACGCCGCAAGCCCGCGTCCGCCGCGAAATGCCCGCGCTTGACCAGCGTGGTGTAAAGCATCGCGACATTGACGGTCGAGGACAGCGCTGTGGCCAGCGGCGGGCCGACGTGGCCGAGCGTCGGAATCATCGCCAGATTGCCGATAATATTAATGAGGATCGACAGCATCGCGTAGCGGACTGGCGTCTTCGTGTCGCCGCGCGCATAATAGCCGGGCGTCAGCACCTTCACCAGCACATAGCTGGGCAGGCCGATCGAGAAGGCCGACAGCGCCCATCCGCACCGCATCGCATCCTCGGCGGTGAAGCGGCCATATTGGAACAGGCCGCGCACGATCGGCTCCGCCACGACCAGGAAGGCGACAGTGGCCGGGAGCGTCAGGAACAGCGCCAGTTCGATACCGCGATTCTGTGTTTCCATCGCCTGCGCGTCCTGCCCTTTCGAAAGCATGCGCGAAATGGTGGGCAGCAGAATGGTGCCCAGGCCGATGCCGATCAGGCCCAAAGGCAGCTGGTTCAGCCGGTCGGCATAATAGATATAGGTGATCGACCCGGAGGCGAGCAGCCAGCCCGACAGAGCGGTGGAAATGAGCAGATTGATCTGCGACGCGCCCGCGCCCGCAGCAGCGGGGATGACCCGGCGCAATAATTCGCGCACGTCGCTGTCGAAGCGCGGCCGCCTGAGCCGGATCGTGACGCCGGCCCGGCGGCAGGCCAGGATCAGCCACAGCAGTTGCAACGCGCCGCCGATCGTCACGGAGATGGCCTGGACGCGGGCAGTTTCATATTCGTCGGCGCCATGGAAAAACCACAGGCCGACGATCATCGCGACATTGAGCAGGATCGGCGCGGCTGCATTGACCCAGAATTTGTCGAGCGAATTGAGGATGCCGCCCAACAGTGACGCGAGCGAGATCAGCGCCAGATAGGGAATGGTGATCCGCGACAGGGTGACGGCATAGGCGAACTGACCCGCCGTCGGGTTCTGCCGCGCAAAACCGCCTGACAGCGCCCATGTGATCGGCCAGGCCGCCGCCAGCAGGATCAGGGTGAAGAGAATGAGCACCGGCAGCAGCACGGCCAGCGCGCGCTCGGCAAAATCATAGCCGGCGGGAAGCCCGCCCTCCCCCGCCGCCTTCTTGTTGAAGAGGGGAATGAAGGCTGCGGAAAACGCCCCTTCGGCAAAGAGCGCGCGAAACATGTTGGGCAGGCGGAAGGCGACGCCGTTGAAGGCGTCGGACGCGAAACCCGCGCCGACATAGCGCGCCGCCAGCGTATCGCGTACCAGCGCCAGCACCCGGCTGGCGAGCGTCAGCCCACCGACCGATCCCAGAGCGCGGACAAGTTTCATATCATATAACCCCGCCCCGCCGGACGCGCCCCTGTCGCCGGCCCATCCCTGTCCGCGACAGACAGGGGCAGGACTGCAAAGAGTTCAGCCCGAACGGGAGCGAGGCTCATCGCCCGATGGTCAGGCGTGACCGGCCGGTTCGCCCGCGGTCGTCTGCATCTGCTGCGCCTGCTGCATATAGAGCGAGCCGAAATCGATCGGGTCCAGCAGCAAAGGCGGGAAACCACCGTCGCGGATCGCGTCGGCCAGTACGCGGCGCGCGAAGGGGAAGATGAGGCGCGGCGCTTCGGCCAGCATGAAGGGCTGGATCTGGTCTTCTGGCACGTTGCGCATGCCGAAAATGGCGGCATAGAGCAGTTCGACGGCGAAAGCCGTGCCCTGCGGGGCGATTGCCTTCACCTCGATCTTGAGCGACACTTCCAGCACTTCCTCGCCCACCTTGTCGGCGCCGATGTTGAACTGGACGTCGATCTGCGGCTGGTCGGGCCATTGATAGACCGCCGGCGCATTAGGGTTTTCGAAGGACAGGTCCTTCACATATTGGCTGATGAGCGCGATCTGCGGCCCGGTGTCCGCGCCATTGGGCTGGACGTTGATGGTGCTGTTGATGTCGGCTTCGTCGGCCATATCCCTACCTTGACTTTCCCAGTTGGCCGGCGGCCGCGGGCCCCCGGAATATCAGTGCCCGCGCGCTTAGCAGGGGCGCGGAACAAGGGCAATGCCGCGCCGGCCACAGTCTATTTGAAGTTGGGGGGAAACATGCCTATGTTGTCGGGAACATCATCCCGAACAAAGGGTATTTGCTTCCGTGTATGTGATCGTCATCCTCGCCATGATCGCCGGCTTCCTGGCGCTTCGGCTCTATTCCGTGCTCGGCAAGCGCACGGGTCACGAGCAGGAGCCCGCGCTGCGTCCTGCCGAGGATCGCGCGAAGGTCACGGTGTTGCAGCCCGGCCCCATGAGCCAGGGGGGTAGCGATACGGTCCGCCTTGCCGAAGGGCTGATTGCACCCGGTGCGGAAACCGGCGTTCGGACGTTGATTTCCGCTGATCGCAATTTCGACTTTCCCCAGTTCGTCGAGGGCGCCAAGAGCGCCTACAAGATGGTGCTGGAAGCGTTCTGGCGCGGCGATCGTGAAGAACTGGCTTGGCTGTGCGACGCTGATGTGCTGGCGTCGTTCGAAGAAGCGATCGCGGCGCGCGAGGCCGAAGGGCATGTGCTCGACAACCGCCTGGTCCGCATCGAGAAGGCACAGATTGTCGAGGCGACCGTCCGCGATCGCGTCGCTGAGATCGCGATGCGTTTCGAAGCGGATATTGCGGCTGTCACTCGCGACCGTGACGGCAATGTGATTGCCGGATCGATGACGGATGCGATCGATACGAAGGATATCTGGACCTTCACGCGCGATATTCGCAGCGCCGATCCCAACTGGAAACTCAGCGAAACCGACGAAGCGTGATTGCGGGCCTGACCGGCGCATGAGCGGGCATCGCAAGGGGGGCGTCGTGGCGGCGGCATTGCTGCTGTCTGCCTGTGCCGGCAGCGTCATTCCGCCATCCGCAGGTGGCCCGGCGCCTGGCCGTCCCGCGCCCACGACAACAAATCCTTCGCCCGCGGCTGAAGTCGCCGCGCGCCCCACCCCGGCTACGCCCCGCCCCACTTTGTCCGTCGACGCGCCGACGCCGCCGGGGATCGACACGACCACGGCGGCGGGCCTGGGCGTGACGCGCGGTCCGGCCATCGCCGACTTACTGCCGTCTGGCGCGCGCTCGCGGCAGGCGCTCATTGCGTTTCGCCTGTCCTGCCCCAGCTTGACGCGGCGCACCGACCAGAGCGGCCTGACGCGCGGATCGGACTGGAACACCGCCTGCTCGGCCGCTTCGAGCTGGCCCGATTCATCAGCGAGCGAATTTTTCTCCCGCTATTTCGAAGCTGTTCAGATCGGGGACGGCGCAGCCTTCGTCACAGGCTATTATGAGCCTGAAATCGCCGGGTCGCGCAGCCCTCAGCCGGGCTATGCCGTGCCGATCTATCGTCGTCCACCCGACCTTGTCGACGTGGATCTGGGCCTGTTCAGCGACAGCCTGAAAGGTCGCTCGATTCGCGGCAAGGTGCAGGGCACCAAATTCATCCCCTATGACGAGCGCAGCCAGATCGTCGCGGGCTCGCTTGCCGGACGGGGACTGGAACTTGCCTGGGCGGCGGATCCGGTGGAATTTTTCTTTCTTCAAATTCAGGGAAGCGGCCGCCTGCGGCTGCCTGACGGCGGCGTCATGCGCATCGGCTATGATGGGCAGAATGGCCGCGACTATACCGGCATCGGCAAGCTGATGAAGGATCGCGGACTGATCCAGGCCGGGTCGATGCAGGACATTATGGGATATTTGCGCGCCAACCCGGAAAAGGGCGCCGCAATCATGAATGAGAATAAGAGTTTCGTCTTTTTTCGTGAGATCACCGGCCCAGGGCCGCTGGGCGCGATGGGCGTGCCGGTGACGCCGGAAGCTACCGTCGCCGCCGATCCCAAATATATCCCCATGGGCGCGCCGGTGCTGTTGTCGCTCGATCGCGCTGAACCGAACGGCATCTGGATCGCCCAGGACACAGGTGGTGCGATCAAGGGGGCGAATCGCTTCGACAGTTTCTGGGGTGCGGGCGCGCGGGCGCGGGCGATTGCCGGGGGCATGTCGGCGCGGGGCAGCGCCCTCATCCTGCTGCCGATCGGATCGGCGGCCCGCCT